>NZ_JAUQSZ010000009.1 GCF_030580995.1 Sphingomonas immobilis | reverse complement strand
GTGCAGGCGGCGGCGGGCAGCGCGCTGATCGCCGCGCGGCTCGCGGCCCTGTTGCGCCGCTGCGGCGAACCGGCGGCGCTCCACGTCGGCCCGCTCGCCATCAACCGTGTCGAGCATGTCGCCACGCGCGAGGGCCGCCCGCTCGCGCTGCTGCCGCGCGAATATGCGCTGCTGCTCTATCTCGCCTGCCACGCTGGTGCCGTCGTGTCGCGCGACGCCTTGCGCAGCGAGGTGTGGAAACTGCGCTACGACCCCGGCACCAACGTCATCGCCGCCCACGTCTCCCGCCTGCGCGCGAAGCTGGACCGGGGTTTCGGCAAGCCGATGTTGCTGACGGAAAAGGGCGTCGGCTACCGGCTGGCGGCGCCGTGAGGGGCGGACGCCCGCGTGGTGTGGAGGACGATCGCCATTCCGCCCGCCAGCAGGCAGATGGCGGCTGCGAACAGCGTCGGCGACAACGTTCCCATCGGCAGCGTCTCGCTAACGTTGCCGTAGCGATCCGCCTGCGGCCCGGCCAGCCGCTGCCACGGGCCGATCAGGGCGAGGAACGTGGCGATGCCGAAGCCGACGCGCCACCCGGCCGACGGCACGCCGACGGCGACCGCGACGGGCATTGCGGCGGCGAGCCACGGCAGCAGCGGCGGCACGAAGAACAGGGGCCACAGGATGATTGCCCAGCCTATCTGGTCGCTGTTGGCGTGCGCGAAATACTGCGCGCCGACGCACCAGGTGGCGAGCAGATAGGCCGGCAGGGTCGCCGCGAACGCGATCGCCGCATCGCCCGCCCAGCGCCCGAGCATCCGACTGCTCACACGCCCCTCCATCACGCCGCGTTATCGATCCCCAGCTCGCCGAGCTTGCGGTACAAGGTCGAGCGCCCGATCCCCAGTCGCCGCGCGACCTCAGTCATCCGCCCACGGTAGTGGCCGATGGCGAGGCGGATGACGTCGGCCTCGATCTCCTCCAGCGCGCGTAGATTGCCGTCGGCGCGGAACAGGGTGACGCCGCCCGAGGTCGCCATCGGCGCGGGGCCGGCGGGCAGGCTGTGCTTCTGCGCGCCCAGCGCCGCGATCTGCGGGAAATCCTCGGCGGTCAGCGCCGCGCCGTCGCACAGCACGGCCGCACGGAACAGGGCGTTCTGCAACTGGCGGACATTGCCCGGCCAGTCGTACTTGCCGAGCAGGGCGAGCGCATCGTCGGTCACGCCCAGCGGCCGCAGGCCGGGCTGCGTCGCGATCCGCGCGAGCAGGTGGCGGGCCAGCGCCGGAATGTCGCCGGTCCGCTCGCGCAAGGGCGGGATCGTCACCTGCACGACGTTGAGGCGGTAATAGAGATCCTCGCGGAAGCGCCCGGCCTCTACTTCCTCAATCAGCTTCTTGTTGGTCGCGGCGATCACGCGGATATCGACCTCGCGGCTGTGACGCGCGCCGATCGGCTGGATATCGCCGTTCTGCAGCACGCGCAGCAGCTTCACCTGCGCCTCGAGCGGCATCTCGCCGACTTCGTCGAGGAAGATCGTGCCGCCGTCGGCCTCCTGGAAGCGGCCGATCTTGCGCTCGAACGCGCCGGTGAAGGCGCCCTTTTCGTGGCCGAACAGCTCGCTCTCGACGAGGTTGGCGGGGATCGCGCCGCAATTGACCGCGATCATCGGCTTTTTCGCGCGCGGCGAAGCGGCGTGGATCGCGGCGGCGATTACTTCCTTGCCGACGCCGCTTTCGCCTTCGAGCAGCACCGAGACGCGCGCGCGTGCCGCTTTCGCCGCGATGGCGAGCGCGGCGCGGAAATCGGGCGCGGAGCCGACGATCTCGTCGAAGGCGAGCAGCTGCGGGATCTTCTCGGTCAGCGGGCGCAGCTCGCCCGCGGTCTTGCCGGCGACGGCGGCGTCGAGCGCGCCGAGCAGCCGGTCGGCGGCGAGCGGCTTGGTGAGGAAATCGGTGGCGCCCGCGCGCATCGCGTTCACCGCCTGCGCGACCGACCCGTTGGCGGTGAGCAGCAGCAGCGGCAGCGCCGGGCGGCGGCTGCGCAATTCCTCGATCAGCGCGGTCGGATCGCTGTCGGGTGCCCAGTGATCGAGCAGAATCGCATCGAGCTGCATCCCGTCCTGCGTGCCCAGAATCGCGATTGCCATCTCGCCGTCATTCGCGAAAATCGCGCGCCAGCCACGCCTGGCCGCGATCGCCGCGACCAGCCTGCGCTGCGCCGGTTCGTCGTCGATCAGCATCAGCAGGCGTTGCCCGTTGCGCGTCATCCAGCTACCTCGATTTGTGTCCCTAATCCGGCAACGCTGTAGCAATGAGATGTGAAAGCCGCCTTAAACGCCCCGAACCGGGACTTGAGGGACGGGCCCGCAGCGGCTAAGCGGCATATAAATTCAAGCATCTGGGGAGTGCGCACATGGCCGACGACGGCGATATCAAGGTCCACGAAGCGACCTACCACCGGGTTCTCGGCCTGCTGCAATGTGGCGGCGCGGTCATCTTCGTGCTCGTTCTGCTGCTGATCTATTTCGCGCTCGCGCCTGTTAGCAAGTAAGCCACATCGGTGAAAATCGCTGTCGTGAAGGAGCTCGCCGCAGGCGAGCCCCGTGTCGCTGCGACCGCTGAGACGGTCAAGAAGTTCGTCGCCCTCGGCGCGAGCGTCGCGGTCGAATCGGGCGCGGGGCTGAACGCCTCGATCGCCGATGCGGATTATGCCGCCGCCGGCGCGACCGTCGGTGCCCGGGCTGAAACGCTCGCGGGCGCCGGCATTGTCCTGGGCATTCAGGGCCCCGATCCGGCGAGTCTCGGCGGGGTTGCTCCCGGCGCACTGGTCGTTGCCAGCCTGAGCCCCTTTACCGAACGCGCGCGTATCGACGCCTATGCCGCCGCCGGGCTCGAGGCGCTGGCGATGGAATTCATGCCGCGCATCACGCGCGCACAGTCGATGGACATCCTCTCCTCGCAGTCGAACCTCGCCGGCTACAAGGCGGCGATCCTCGCGGCTTCCGAATATGGCCGCGTGTTCCCGATGATGATGACGGCGGCGGGCACCGTCTCCGCCGCCAAGTGCTTCGTCATGGGCGTCGGCGTCGCGGGCTTGCAGGCGATCGCGACCGCGCGGCGCATGGGCGCGCAGGTCTCGGCGACCGACGTGCGCTCCGCCACCAAGGAGCAGATCCAGTCGCTCGGCGCCAAGCCGATCTTCGTGGAGAACGTGAAGGGCATCGAGGGCGAGGGTTCGGGCGGCTATGCCACCGAAATGTCCGAGGAATATCAGAAGGCGCAGGCCGAGCTGGTCTCCGGCCACATCGCCAAGCAGGACATCGTCATCACGACGGCGCTGATCCCCGGTCGCGCAGCCCCGCGCCTGATCTCCGACGCGCAGATCGCGACGATGCGCACCGGCAGCGTGATCGTCGACCTCGCGGCGGAAAGCGGCGGCAACGTCGAGGGTGCGGTCGCCGGCGAGACGGTGGTGATCCACGGCGTCAAGGTGATCGGTGCGAAGAACATGGCCGGCACGATGGCCGCCGATGCGAGCGCGCTGTTCAGCCGCAATCTGTTCAATTTCCTCAGCGCCTTCTGGGACAAGGAAAAGAACGCGCCGGTGCTCGACGAGGAAATCGGCGATGCGATCCGGCTGACGCAGGGCGGCAAGATCGTCAACGCGCGGTTGCTCGGGTGAGCCTGATCGCCGCCGCCATGATCGCGGGAGCGGCGTCGCTGCCGGCGCCGCCGCCCGGCCTGCAATTCAGTTTTTATCGCATGCTGGCTTTCCAGCAGCGCGCGCATGAGCTGAACTGCGGCAGCGGCGATCTCGATGCCGAACTCGCGGACCTGCGGCGCAAGCTGATCGAGCGTTATGGCAAGAAGGCGTTCTCACCGCCCAAACAGCCCGCGAGCGGGATGCCGGGCAGCTGTTTCTCGATAACGAGCGTATACCGCGTCAACCTCGGTGATTTCCGCAAGCTGGTCGCAGAGACGCTGGCCGCGCCAGCCGCGCCGAAGGAGTAGATCATGGATTTCATCAGCATCCTGTCGATCTTCGTGATGGCCTGTTTCGTGGGCTATTACGTCGTCTGGTCGGTCACGCCCGCTTTGCACACGCCGCTGATGGCGGTGACCAACGCGATCTCGTCGGTGATCATCGTCGGCGCGCTGATCGCGGCGGCCGCCGCCGGGCTGGGCGCGGGCGGGGCGATCTCGAAGTGGCTGGGTCTGCTCGCGGTGGTGCTGGCGAGCGTCAACATCTTCGGCGGTTTCGCCGTCACCGCGCGGATGCTGGCGATGTACAAGAAGAAGGACCGGCCGGCGGCGGCGAAGCACTGAGCGACACAGCAACACGCCCGTCACCCCGGCGAAAGCCGGGGTCTCGCGGAGGCAGGGCGCAGCGCCCGCCACGGGGAGATGCCAGCTTTCGCTGGCATGACGGAATTGGGGACGGGGTAGGGTTAGGCGAATGGAACACGTAACGGTCAATCCCTGGGCGGCACTCGCCTATCTCGTGGCGGGCGTGTGCTTCATCCTCGCGCTGCGCGGGCTGTCGAGCCCGTCGACGTCGCAGCGCGGCAACCGCATGGGCATCATCGGCATGACCATCGCGGTGGTGACGACGCTGATTACGCATGCGCCGGTGCTGGCTGTCGCCTGTCCCCAACCTGCCAACGGCGTTGCGCTTTGCGAGCAGTTTGGTGCCTTGCATCTCGACACCCTCGCCCTGATCGAAATCCTCGGGGCGATCGCCATCGGCGCGGTCATCGGCGTGGTCACCGCGCGGAAGATCGCGATGACCGACATGCCGCAGCTTGTCGCCGCCTTCCACTCGCTGGTCGGCCTTGCGGCGGTGCTGGTCGCGGCGGCTGCATTCCTCAATCCGCAGGCGTTCGGCATCGCCGATCAGGTGATCCCGATGATTGGCCAGCCGTTCTGGGCGATCTATCCGCAAAGCCGCATCGAAATGGGCCTCGGCGTCGCGATCGGCGCGATCACCTTCTCGGGTTCGGTTATCGCCTTCCTGAAATTGAACGGCAACATGGGCGGCGCGCCGATCATGCTGCCGGGCCGCCACGTCATCAACCTCGGCGTGCTGGCGGGCATCCTCGGCCTGATCGCCTATTTCACGCAGGACCAGAGCCCATGGATCTTCTGGACGATCACCGCGCTCAGCTTCGTGATCGGCTTCCTGCTGATCATCCCGATCGGCGGCGCGGACATGCCGGTCGTCGTGTCGATGCTCAACAGCTATTCGGGCTGGGCGGCGGCGGCGATGGGCTTCACGCTGCACAATTCGGCGATGATCATCACCGGCGCGCTGGTCGGCTCGTCGGGTGCGATCCTGTCGTACATCATGTGCAAGGCGATGAACCGCAGCTTCATCAGCGTCATCGCCGGCGGCTTCGGCGCGGCGGCGGACACGAGCGGCGGTGGTGCCGCCAAGGAGCAGCGCCCGTGGAAGCGCGGCTCGGCCGAGGACGCGGCGTTCCTGATGCAGCAGGCCGAGCAGGTCATCATCGTCCCCGGCTACGGCATGGCGGTGGCGCAGGCGCAGCACGTGCTGCGCGAGATGGCCGACAAGCTGAAGGAGCACGGCGTCCGCGTGAAATACGCGATCCACCCGGTCGCGGGGCGTATGCCGGGGCACATGAACGTCCTGCTCGCCGAGGCCAACGTACCCTATGACGAAGTGTTCGAACTGGAGGATATCAACTCCGAATTCGCGCAGACCGACGTCGCCTTCATCATCGGCGCGAACGACGTCGTGAACCCCGCCGCCAAGACCGACAAGGGCTCGCCGATCTACGGCATGCCGGTGTTCGACGTCGAAAAGGCCAAGACCGTGCTGTTCATCAAGCGATCGATGGGCGGCGTCGGCTATGCGGGCGTCGACAACGACGTCTTTTACATGGACAATACCATGATGCTGCTCGCCGACGCCAAGAAGATGGTGGAAGAGATCGTCAAGTCGCTCGACTGATCCCTCCAAAATGGAGTGATCTTTCGCACGACCCGACCAAATCGGAAGAAATGCCGGTTCCGTCCGTTTCGGATTAATGCGTAATTCGCGCACTGTCTTTGGGGAAGGGCGCGGGTATGATCGAACGCGATGGCTGGGGCGGCGCGGCGCTGAACCGGGATCAGCCCAGCGCTCTCGTCATAGCTGGTGGCGGCGCGACAAAAATGGAAGCCGCCGTGCTCGCCGCCGGCGGCCGCCTGGCAGCCAGCGCTAGCTGGAATGAAGTCGCAGAGCGGTTGCGCACGCCGGGCCCATTGTCTGTCCTCGCGGTCGACTGTGTAGGCACCGACGATACCGTACTGGCGCTGGCGCTGCCGCATATCCTGGCCGTAGCGCACGCCCACGATACCCGGATCATTGTGGCATTCGAGCAGGCGCAGATCGACATCGTCGTCGCGAATCTGTTCGGCCCGGACGTCGATCTGCTCTGCGCACCCTCGCAGCTCGATCTCGTCGCGGCGCTCAGCCTCACGCTGCTCCGCGCCGGATCGCACGTCCTCCAAGAAGCGTCGCGCGATGCCGATACCTCGCGTTTGCAGCGCCTCAATGACGAGATCGCCCGCATTGCCGAGACGCTTGCCCGGCTTTCGCGCGAAGACGCCACGCCCCCAACTCGTGAGGCACCGTCCGATCGCAAGCGAGAGGCCGCCGCCGTATCGACCGACGATCCGCTCCCCGCCGTCACCGCGCGCGAGGTACGCGCCGCGATCCGCGCGCGCCGCCTGCGCGATCAGTACTTCGAAAGCGGCCTGTTCGAGGATCCCGCCTGGGATATCCTGCTCGATCTGTTCGCCGCCGAACTCGAACGTGCGCAGGTGTCGGTGTCGAGCCTGTGCATAGCCGCCGCCGTCGCGCCGACAACCGCCTTGCGTTGGATCGCCAAGATGACCGAGGCCGGGCTCCTGATCCGCCACCCCGATCCGTTCGACCGCCGCCGCGCCTTCATGGGCCTGTCCCCCACCGCGCTGGAGGGGATGCGCCGTTACTCCGGCGCCGTGAAGCGCGCAGGGCTCAGGATCGCGTGAGGTGCGCCGTCAGTCGCGGCAAAGCCGCGCCTTGTGGCGCGCTTCGCAGCGCTGGCCGCGCTAGCGATCGTGCAAATCAGCATTCGCTGATTTGTCTCGATCGCGTCGCGGTGGTGGGCGATGACCCTACCGAACTAACCGCTATTTATGGCAGTTTTGCGTGCCTCATCGTGCCGTTTAGAATAAAACTGCCCCCAGTGGTGCCCCCGCACTTTGCACCACTTTGAAACAAGACCCCGCATTTAATCAGGCACCCCACTCCGGTCCGTCAGGATCCGGTGTGAAATCGTGGCTGTAGACGGGCACTGCACGCGGAGGGGGCAGAGTCGGAGCAGCGCCGCCGAAGCGCACGCGGATCACGGCGACGGCAGCCAATCGTTCCTGGAAGACCGCGCTGACCTCTTCGCCAGCCGCTAGCTTGCCGCCGATCCACGGGGCGCGCTCAGCCGTCAGATACCCCAGTTGAATGCCGCGTTCGCTGAACACTGCCACCGCGTTGCGGTCGGCTTTGTTCTTCGGTTCCCGGCGCAATTCCACCGGGTCGCCCGGCGCGCACAACGCCACCTCGAACCGACGGTTGCTGCGGCTCTTATCCGAATTGGCGTGGTCGAGCCCCACCACTGCCAGGCTTAATTCGCGATCGTCCACGGCACCCCCGATTGTGAGAACAAACGTGGAACGCTATATTAGCGCCAGCGCCGATTCGGGCAAGGGAGTGCATCATGGTCGAGCAGCGGGCAAGGTATATGCAGAAAGCCGAGCCATTTGGCCGCTGGCTGCTCTCGCAGCGCGATCGGGGCGACTGGATCGACGATCTGGCGAATGCGGCGCGGGCCGATCGCACATTCCCCAAGGATGGGGATCCCGAAGCGGTGCGCAAGCATCTACGCGGTCAGCAGGCCGATGGCGACGTGTTTGCTGCGGTCGATGATGCTGAGACGGATTGGGCGGCGTCCTGATGGGGATTTTTCATCGGTTCCGTGTGCCTGCGCCGGTTTCGCCGGCCGATGCTCGTTCGCGCCTGGATGATCTCGCGAGCAGAGATAAGGACGCCTCGCTTGCCTCGCTGTCGCGGATGCTGCGGCGCCGGGACGGCTATCTCGCCACCTTCGTGCGCGATGGCGCGCCTGAGCGGCTTGAACGGAAGGACCGGGACTTGCTTGCCGCCTATTTCCGCGTCGATCCGTTTGAGTTCGGCGAAGCACGTGATGCAGACGCCGCAGCCTGACGCTCACGCGCAGGGCGGACGGTGCCGCCTATGCAGCGCCAACGACGTTGACGCCTTGGTCGAGGAGCTGGCGGCCGAGCTATGGAAATACCAGAGCGTCGGCACGCTGGACGAAAGCCCTTGGGATCAGGCCAGCGAATATTGGCGGCACGTATTTCGCCAGTTCGCCGCGACAGCCGTCAAGACGATGCAGGCACGTCACTGAGCCTCATCCCGGCCCCGTGACGATCAACTCCCTGACCCGCTTTCCGCCGCCGGTCGCAGCGGTGGAGATCGTGTAGGTCGTCTCTACCTCCTCGATCGCGAAGCGCCCGAACACCTCTCGCGCGCCGTCGGCCGCGTTGATCGACAGCACGAAGCGGCCTTTCAGTTGTCCGAGGATATCGGACAACTGCTCGAAGTCGGCACGCGCAAACCCTGCCCCGTAATCAGCCTCGCATCCCCAGTACGGCGGATCGAGGTAGAACAGCGTGTCCGGGCCATCGTAGCGCCGGATTACGTCCGCATAGGGCAGGCGCTCGATTACGACGCCAGCGAGGCGCTCGTGGATTTCCTCGAGCAGCGGCACCAGCTTCGTCACGTCGAAGCGGCCGGGCGAGCGCCGATCGACGCCGAAGCTGCGACCGACGACCTTCCCGCCGAACGCGGTGCGCTGGAGATACAGGAAGCGCGCGGCGCGCTCTAGGTCGGTCAGCGTCGCAGGGTCCACCGCCACCAGCCGCTCAAATTCGGCACGGCTGGTGATCTGCCATTTCAGCAGATCCATGAACGCCTGATAGTGGCGTTGCAGGATGCGGAAGAGCGTGGCGACATCCATCGATAGGTCGTTGATCACCTCGGCGCGGGGCTTCGCCGCGCGTCGGAGAAAGACGCCGCCCATGCCGACGAACGGCTCGACGTAGGTATCGTGAGGAATCGTCGCGATCAGGGCAACGAGGCGGCGGGAGAGATTGCGCTTGCCGCCAAGATAGGGCGCAGCCGGGCTCACCGGCCCGACAGGGGTCGTTAGGGAAATCATAGGTTTGTGGGGTCCAGATGGCCCCGCCCGTTGCGCGGGTGCGGGGCGTTGCAGCTAGGCCAGCTGCGCGTGGCGGGTCTGTGGCCCGTCGGTTGCCGTGGTGACACACGGCACCCCCGCTCGGCCTTCGCCGGCGGACGTGTTCGGCGCTGACTTCCCGCCTTCAAAGACGTTGGCTCTAGTCAGCTTTTATGTGTAGATAATGTGTACTATTGCTTGCGCACCCGCGCGTCACTGTGTATAAGATACACATAAGGAGCGAGGGACAATGCGAAGCAGGGAAGTCATAAAGCGGATCGAGGCAGATGGGTGGTTCGAGGTCCGGCAGAGTGGGAGCCACAAGCACTTTCGCCACCCCACCAAGCCCGGCACCGCCACCGTCCCTCACCCCAAAGCAGACTTATCGATAGGCACGCTACGCAGCATTTCAAAACAAACCGGGGTGCCCCTCCCTTGAGGGGCACCCACCAAAGCCAAGGAGGGCTCGATATGGCGACTGTATATTACCCGGCGATCGTCGAAGCCGGTATCGACAGCTTCGGGGTATATTTCCCCGATCTACCTGGGTGCGTGTCGGCTGGACGCACCGTAACGGAGGCGGCGATGGGCGCGGAAGAGGCGCTGGTCGGGCATCTCAAGGTGATGGCCGATTACGGCGATCCTATTCCCGCACCTTCGGCGATCGATGGGATTGAAGCCGCCGAGGGCAGCGTCGAGGTGTGCCGGATCCTCGTTCGGGGCGAGCGCCCCGGTAAATCGGTGCGCGTTCAGATCACCTTAGAAGAGGCGCTGTTGGCGCGGATCGATAAGGTCGCACGCAATCGCTCGCGGTTCATCGCTGACGCAGCGCGCGCGGCGCTTGCCGCCGCGTAGAATAGGAGGGCTATGTCCGCCGGGATCCGGGGGACATAGCTCGTGTAAAGAAATCCCCGATTTCTTAGAAGGTCGCCGGGACGTGCTAAGCGGCTTTGCGCTAGTCCCGCCCGGCCGCCTCGATCGTCACCCAGCCGCGATGCTTGCACCGGCTGCAATACAGCCGCTCCTTGAATTCGCCGATGGTCCGACACTTCGGCAGCTTCGCGTACAGATCGGACGTCAGCCAGACCACCGACCGCCCGCATAGTTCGAAACACGAGGCCGGGCTGCACTTGATCCTGACGTGCGTCGCGTAGCCGACCGCTTCGTCGAGCGGGATATCGCCGCTGTTGCGGGCTGGAGAGCGCGGGTTCAGCATGGCCGCGCAGATGAGAACGAAAATGGAACGCGGGGCAAGTGATTTTGCGCTGTTGCTCTTACGCCGCCCTGCTCATGATTTTTCGTTCAGCAAACTTCCATCGACGGAGGTCTTCAGTTGCGTTAAATTTCGTTGCAGCAACCGAATACACGCCGAGGCCCGCGATGGCAGCAGGGTCAAGTTCACCAGACAAAAACATTGTCCTCTCGACCGCGATGTCCTGCATCCCTTCACCAAACGTGACAAAGCCCTCTCTGCCAATTCGATTAAGCTGACGGGGTAAATCAACTCCAATCTCGGAATGCTGGCTATAAAGTGAAACTTCCCATAAATTGAAGTCTTCTGGAATCAGCCCAGCATCCTGTGCTTTAAACAGCATTTCATAAATTTGGAGAGACCCGACGCGATCGACTAGCGATGTCACCATTACTAGCTGCAAATCATCTTGGAACAGCATCCAGCACAAGAAATCAGGCTGAATGCCCAACTCAGTAATGGCGCTATAGAAGCGTCGGCCTGAGTCGATCCGCGCTTCGTCTAAGGTAGGTTCTAGAGCGAGTTGAGCCATTGCACCACTCCATTCTCACCGAACGCCGCGTCAACCATCGAGCGGGCGGCTTTACGGGACATCGGCGCCTCGAAATAGTCGTGCCGACGTTCCCAATCCAGAGCCTGCCGTATTGACGCCCGCGACGAAGCAGGTGCCTGCGCCAAGTTTAGCCCCGCATATTCTATCATCAAGCGCCGCAAATTATGAATGTGAAGTTCGGGAGCCGCATCCTTACTAGGGAAAAAGCCCAACTGTCGCTGTCTAACGATCAATGCCTTAACCGCCAACTCGACAGCAAATCCCGCAGCCACCCAGGCTTCACGGCAGTGTTCCCGATCACCGACCATCGCCATTGCCACCGCTCGCTTGCTTTCGATTCGGCGACGAAGCCCCGCCTCGGAAATTACTTGATCCGTTTCCACGACGGCACTGTCGCCTACATCCAGAATTATTCAAGAGGATGGAAAAGAAGAGAACGTCGAAAGCTTGGTCTCCATACGACAGGGGCGGCCGCTTCGTTTCGAGCAAACAACCGCCCCCCTGGCCAGCCTTCAGCCGCAGAGCGGGAGACGGAGCGGTCGCTTTACCTCGCAGACATCGTTCGCGGCCACCCACGAGCGGCCACCACCCACGGACGTGAGCGCCCGCAGCGCGGCCACCTGCGCGCCACCGTGATTGTCGTTCGCGGCCACGCTCACCGTAAACCGGCTCGTCTGGATCGCCGTTGCAGCCGCCAGCGACGCCGCCGTCGACGGATGGATGCCGTCTGCAGTGAAGTACCCGGCCGCGCCGTTCACCTTCCACAGGCCGCTGTCGCGCGCGCTCTCGACCTGGTCGGCCACTTCGAAATAGCCGGCCACGCCGGGGATCTGCCCGTTGCGCACCATATTGTTGTAGATGACGCGCTGCGCGTTGCTCGAATGCGTCGTCTGGTTGGCGAGCGTGGCGAAGGTGTCCGTACTCGTCGCGCGCGGCGTGATCGTGGTGAGCCACACCCGGCGATCATAGAAATAGCTCGCGATCGTCGAGATGTCGGTGGCGAGCTGCGCCGCGGTTCGGCCAGCGTTGAAGTCGTTGACGCCGTACTGGATGATGATGTCGGTGGCGTACCGCGAAGCAGCGGCGCGACCGATGTGCGACTTGACGTAATTCTGCGCCTGGTCGCTGGCGACGCCGGTGTTGATGAAGGGGATGTTGGCCGCGCCGAGCGCCTGAGCGATGAAGCCGTAGTCGCCCGACGCCGTGCGCACCGAATCCTGCGCACCCGCTGCGATGCTGTCGCCAACCGCCTGAACGACCGGCTTCTTGGTGAAGCCCACCAAGCCGTAGGGATGCGAGATCGACGGGCTCGGCGTGCTGTCGTCGATCGTGCCGCCCATCACGAGATCGGGCGTGGTGGTGGTCGAGCCGACCGCACCCTCGCCGAACGTGTTCTGCGCGGCGAAATAGGCACCCTTGAACATGATGCCGGTAGTCGAGGTGATCAGGCGCCGCACGCCGAACACCGCGCCGTCAGGGATCGCGATGGTCAGGAAGTCGCTCTGCCCGATCAGGCCATCGGCGACGGTGCCGTTGGCGTTGCCGCTCCACTTGAGCTCCGTGAAGGTGTTCTTCGGATATTCGATCGAAGCGTGGACGGTCAGCGGCGAGCCCGATCCCGTCTCGGCGAAGGCCGGGTTGTTGATGTAGAAATTCGCCTCGAGCAGCGCGATCGCAGTGATGTCACCGCGCGCGACGTGCGAGGTCTTGATCATCACCTGCCGCAGCGTCGTGCTGATCGCCGTGTTCTGGAACACGTTGTTCGCAACGTGGCGCAGGTACGACCGCGACGGCGTGACGCCCGCAGCGGCGTTCACTCCGCTGATGACGGTCGCGACCGGGGCAGTGACGGGCTGGCCATCCTGCCGGAAATCTACCCACTCCGTGCCCTTCGTGGGGGCGGCGAGCGGGCGGCCGGTGATGTTCGGATTTTGTGCCGACGCCGGCGTGATGATCGACAGGATCATCAGCATCAAGAGGGCGCGTTGGAGCGCCCGCCGCCAAAGCAGGTTCATATTCGTCTCCTTCGTTGAGTTTCGGAAAAAACTTAGGTCAGTCGCCGCACTGGCCGGGCTCGACGGGCATCTTCAGATCGCGCGCCCACGCACAGATCCGCGCGACGCGGTCGTGATGCATCCGCCCCCAGATCAGCACCTCGCTCCACCAGGCGCGTTCCGCCTCCGCGCCCGCCTTGCCGGGCTGCAGCGCCGCCTCGGGATAGGGCGGCTCGGCCTCGGCCTTCAGATCAGCGGCAGGCGGAAATGCCAGCCGTGTCTCGACCCTGCTGCCGCATGACGGCGCACCCAAGACGACGGCGAGCATCATCGGGATCAGTGGCGTTCTCAACCGCATCGTGAAGTTCCTGTTTCTGCTGTTCGGTTTTGACGGCATCGCCGACGCGCGCGGCCGAGGCGTTGGTGTTGGCATCGCCCACCTGCCGCTGCGTCTCGATCGTGCGCCCCTGCTCTTTCACGACCGCGCCGGATGTGCCCGCCTGCTGGCCGGAACAGAACGCAAGCGTCAGCAGCACGGCGACGATCGCGCCGCCCGCCAGCACCGGCCACCATTTCGTGAGGAAGTCCTTCAGCACGAACCCGCCCATCACGAGGTCCGCCGCTTCGCGATCGCGTCGACCAGCTTCGTGCCGGTCCACACGGCCGAGGCCCCGACCGCGAGGTTGTTCCACGTCTGGATGATCGAGCCCTTGGTGGCGGCATCGATCCCCGCGCCGACGTCGCCTTTCAGCACCGCCCAGGTGACGAGGCCGAAGCCGATCAGCACCGCAATCGTGAAACCGCCGATGATCCAGACATACGCCGGATGAACGTCGCCCTGCGACCCCGCCGAGACGTTTACCGTCTCCGCCTGCGCGATCGGTGCGATCGTGCCAGTGTCGGGTGTCTCGCTCATGCCTTCCTCCTTTCGCGGAAGGCAGTGGCCAGCCGCTCGTCATACCGGTTCACGAAATAGGCGCTGCCGTTGTAGCCGCGCGCGAACGCCGCCCAGTCCAGCCGGCGCAGCGCGGGCACCAGTCCGGCCTGCTCGACGAACCGCCCGAAATGCTTCAGCTGCGCGTCCTCGCCCTGCGCTTCCGACAGTGCGAACGCGAAGCTGTCCGCCTCGCCGCATGCCGCGAAATTCTCGCCCAGCACCTGGAACGCGCCGTAACTGGCTGATGCGAACGCGGCATCGACGTCGAGCCTCACCGCGTCGAGCGGCTGGTCCCACCGCGCGCGCTGCGTCGCGGGATATTTGGATCGGTCCCACACGCGGTAACTGATCTTCGGATAGTCCGCGTCGAAGCGCCGCCCCGTTGCCCGGCTGAACCGGTGTGGTTCGAACAAGATCGTCGGGCGGCCCTCGACGAACGGCTTGCCGGTCGCCTCCACGTCGCGGATCGCCCACACCGCTGCCGGATCGACCGCCCAGCTTTCCGCCAGCGCCTTCACGTTCGATGCCGTCACCAGCCTGTCGGGCGGGTCCGTCATGGCCGCAAGCACCGTCGCGCGCGTCAGCGGCCCGTACCGCCCGTCGACGGGCACGGGGTATCCATGCGCGCCGAGGCGCGTCTGCAGATCGGCGATGTCCATGTGTCAGGCTTTCAGTTGCTTCAGCATCGCGAGCAGTTCGGGCGAGGCCGCGCCGCGCTCGGCCGCCAGCGCTACGAGGTCGCTCACCACCTCGTGCTTGAACTCTTCCTTCTGCGCCCGCTCGTTGATCTTCTCGAGGTGATCGCAAACCTCGATCAGCGTGCCGTGCAATCCGGTGATCGCCGTCACGACGTCGTCCATCTGCCGGCCGCCGACAAAGCTCGCGGCGACGACAGTCGCGGATCCGGCTACAGGTTCTTCCTTCTTGCTCTTGCGACCAGCCCAGATTGCGGTTCCGGCCGTGCCGAGGAACGCAGCCACCCCGATGATCTGCTGAAGCCAGACCGGCGCTTCGTCAGTCGCTGCCATGTGCCCGGCTCCCGCGCGTGGAATTTGCAGCGTCGCGGGAGGCGAAGCTTAGATTGAGAGCGTCGAGAGCAAACAGGCCGAGGTAGGCCGCGATCGCAGGCGAACGCCATTCGATCGATAGCGCGCCCATCATCAGCATGATCCAGACCATCATGCCGAAGCCCGCGCCGATCTGGCGGAACATCGGCGTGCGCCACCAAGCCCCGTTGATGAACAGCACGACCAGCCGCAGCAGGCCGATCATGAAGGCACCCCACCCCCAGACGCTCTGCGGCGCGGCGTGTGACAGCGGCGCATAGAACGGGCGATCAAACAGCCCGACCGACTGCAGGACCGTGAAACCCCAGAAGCACAGGATGAAGGAAACGACCCACTCGCTCGCGCGCTCGCGGAAGGTCTGGCGGAAGCGGACGATTAGCACGCGCGCCTCACGATGTTGCCGTCGCGGCGCGGGTCGACGCGAGATCCTCCAGCGCCCGGTTGATATGGACGGGATGATAGTCCGGATCGCGCACCCAATCCTCGCGAGCGTCGCGCGTGATGGCGAGCGTGCCGTGCTTCAGCGTCGTCTCACCGTCCCAATCATCGACGATGCGCGACATGCCGTAGTGCTTTTTGATGGCCTCGGCGTTCTCGGTCTTGCCCGAGTTGGCCGGCCCCGTGAGGATGATGCTGAAGGGTTTCATGCTAAGCCACCGCCTGCCATGCTGTCTGTGCCTTCGGGTGTCCGCCAAGGCCGAGAAGGTGAATGCCGTCGGGCGCGATGTCGGCCGTGGTATGGACAGTCTTCCCGACGAGATGCGTCACGCCCGTCTTGGTGACGCCCGCCGAACCGCCCGTCACGCAATTGGCGATAGCGGCGCGGTACGCATCCATGTTGTCGCCGCTCGCGCCTGTGCCTTCGCGCACGCCGGTCAGCCACGGTGACTGCAGGATCACCGGCACTGCCGCCGACGCCGTGGAGCTGAGCGCGTTCAGGAATCCAGCGAGCATAGCTTGCGTCGCCGCTGCGGTTCCACCGCCAGCCAACCAGTCGTTGACGATGCGACCGACGCCGATCTTTGTGGGCCCGAGCGAATTGATGAATGCTGCGAACGCGGCTTGCGCGGGCGCGCCGTTCATGTCGTCGCGGATCATCGCATAGCCGTGTCCGACAAGCGTAACCCGGCCGTTGTAACCGCCCAGCGCGACCGGGCGGCGCATCAACCCGGCAAAGCCGAGCTGACTTTCGATCACGGCATTGCCGCCGACCGGAATGCTATCGGCGATCAGCACGAGATGATTTCCCGTAGTAACCGGCGCGACCGGCGTCACCTTGCCGTCGAACTCGATCGCGACCGGGAATGTCCCCTGCGCGGGGCCGCCCGCCGAAAGCGCGTGCTGGCCGCCGACGAACAGCTCTATCTTCGAAGCGCCCGCCGGATCTTTCGGAAGGCGGTCGAAATAGCACCACGAATAGCCGTTCGTGACCGGGACATCGCTGCTGACGACATCGCGCTGCACCGTCCCGGCATTGTTCGTGATGCGCAAGCCTGGCTGACGAACGAGCCCGGTCGAATAGACGAGCAGGCGCGCGCGCCGGGTCGATCCGGTCCAAGTGCGACGCGCGCCGGGTCCAAGGTTCCAAAACCCGCCAGCACCCGCCGCGCCACCCACAGCCGTGAACACCGACGCGCGACCGTTTTCGCTGAAGCTGGCGGGGTCGAAGACCTCGCGATATCCGTAATCGCCGACCATCAGTAGAGCCCCTCCACGTTGGTCACGGCGCTGCCGATCATCTTGCGCGCATCGTGCATGATGTATCCGAGCGTCGCGATGTCGCCCGGATTGAAGCCGTGACCGAACGCGATGCCGCCGACGCCGAGATACTGCGGGTTGATGACAAGCGGATTGTTCCACGCCGCTTCAGTCCCGGCTGGACCGCGCACATCGTTGCCGAGCTCGACGCCCGCCTTGAATATGCGCCCTACGCCACCGCGATCGGATAGGAAGCCGAGCGGACCCTTGGTCGTGTACGTCGTGGCCGCATAGCTGCCGCCAGCGGCGCTGACCTGCACGCGCCCGGTTCCGCCGCCGTTGCCGCGGTCGAAGATATGCAGGTTCACGTAACGCGGATAGAAACCCAACTGGCCTGTGATGGGCTCGCCCCATACGGGAAACGCAATGTCCGTCGCCTGATCGTTCATCCCATAAACGACGCCGCCGAACCCGAACTGCGTCTCTCCGAGCATGCCTGGAATGATGCCGGTGTCGAAATTCGCGTTGAGTCCTGCCGGTAATCCCGCCGCCTCGCTCGCCGAGCCCAGTAATGCCGTCCGGACGTTATCGAGGTCGAGATAGCCCTTGGACAGAAACGGGGTCCGCAGGGCGAGCCAGTCGTCCGCACCCCAGAACATGTTGAAATAATCGAGCCTCGACAGAAGGCCCGCACTGCGAATGGCTTCCTCGACCATCTTCGCGGCCACCAGCGTTGCCGAAAACGGCGTGACGCCGCGCGACAGCAACGCCACCTCGAACATCGCGGCGGTGCCGTTCATGTCGTGGATGACCTGCACCGATTGCCCGCGCGCTACGACCCGCATCTGCGCGCCGACCTGCGGCGCGGCGGTCGTGAACACCGACGCACTGCCAGTCGCGTACTGTTCCGCGCCCTGCGAGATCGCGCTGGGGACAAGGGCGATCCACATCTTATCGCCATTGGCATTTGACGGGGCATTGACGACGATCGAAGTGGTGCCGCCCGGGATGGTCGTAGCAACCGTGCGCGCAACACCGTTCGCGTCGGGAGCCGCGCAGACGGCGATCGTCCCGCTCGGCTGAAACGTGATTTGCGGTCGACCGGCGGCAAAAGCTCCGGTTTTGATCTTCGCCGAGAGCGCAACGGCGTTACCCGCTGCCAGCAAGCCCGTGGCTGCATAGGTCCGCGACATGCCCCCGCCCGCGGCGCCGGTAGCCGTATAGGTGCCGTCTCGGTTTTGCGCGGGCCAGCTACCCATCGCCGAATAGTTCGGGTGGTTGGCGCCATCGGCGAGAATATCGCCCTTGAGCGCAATGCCGGATTGCGCGGCAGTCGCAGCGGCGGCTGCCGCGATCCCTGCCTGCGCGGTGGCATCGTCGACAGCGTCCTCAGCAGAGGCCGCAGCCGCCTCCGCGCGCTCGACCAGCGGCGCCAGCAAATCGGCACCATCGATCTGGAAGATCACCTGCTCGCTGGCCAGATATTCGAACGTCGCGGTCATGCCTGCGTCACTCCCGGAATGATCGTGAAGCTGCCCTCGAACCAGCGGGACTTCGTCGCGCCGCTTCCGATCAGCATGTCCCAGACGAGCGGCACGTCCGCGCCAGGCTGGACGCCGTTGCCCGGATAGGGAAGCAGGCCTTCGATAGTCGTTTCGTTGACCCTGATCTGGATCGTGGTCGTCGGCACGCCGCCGCTTGTCGCTACCGAAGCGGAAATGCCCTCTGCATTGGCAGCGGCCGCCACCAGATTGAGCAGCGGCGCCCCCGGTGCGTCGCGAAAAAGCCTGACCTGCATCAGAAAGGGTCCGGCCGACAGATCAATGCCGCGAACGGCGATCGTATCGACGAAGGGCACCCAGCGATTGACGCGCCAGTTCACCCGCCCGGGCGTGGTCGGTCCTGCCATTGTAACTCCAGTGCCTGAGGGGTCAGCCGATCCGCATCACGCGGCAGGGGATCGAGATTGCGGTGCCGATCGCCAGCAGCGGCGTCGTCATCGTCACTTTCAGGGTATTCGCTGCGGTCACCACCGCCCCGTGGATGGCATATCCAGCCGGAAGAGCGCTGGCGGGGAAGAGAAGGATATTGTCGCCGACGGCCACGCCTGCGCGCGTCACCGTGAACTCATGGACGCCGAGCGACAGGGCAACGAGCGTAACCGTCTGCGAGATCGTCGTTGTTCCGATCAGCGTTGCTCCCGGCGCGCCCGCGTCGCCCCGGTCGCCTTTGACACTGTCACCCTTGTCGCCTTTCGGTCCCTTCACCAGCGAAGGGTCGCTGACGAACGGGATCGAAAGGTCGTCACCCGACATCGAACCGCGCCAGAGGAAGCGCGCCGCCGAGGCCGCGAAGCCGGTCGACAGCGTCGAGATCACGAACGCCATCATCCCCGGCGTGCTGCCGGGCTGCACCGAGACGTTGAGCCGGCGCGTGGCCGGGATGGGCATCGGGTCGGACATCAGGCGAACTCGTTCTTCGGACGCGTGCCGTTGCCGCCGAACCCGCCGGGCGGCGTGGGCGCGGTCGGGAACGTGCCCCCGGTCGACGTCACCATCCAGCCGAGGAACACCAGGTCCGGATCGGCAAGCGACGTCAGCGCGGGATCGGCCTCGACCGAATAGGCGGAGCCCGAGATGCTCCAGAACACGCCGTAGTTCGTGCTCCCCGTCAGGCTGCCGATCGAGCCGGCCGGGAATGCGATCGTCGTGCCATCGTCGAGCAGCCCGTCGAACGTCGCGATCGTGATCGTCGTGTCGTTGCTCGTCAGCGGATAGTCGATGCTCTGGCCGATCAGCCGGTACGCGCCGCGCGATGCGCCCGCCGAGAAAGCGCCTGCGGCGATCGAGGGATATTCCGTCCAGCCGCCGGGCACGCCGCGCACGCTGTAGCGCACGCGGATATCGTACAGCGTCAGAGGCGTCAGGCCGGTGATCTCCTTGCGGACAACGGTCGGCGGCTCCAGGCCCGCATTCGTCCACGTTGAGACGCCGTGCACGCGAAACTGAAACTCGGCAGCCTCGGCGCTCGGGTTGCTCACCGCGCCGGTGATGACGATCGCCGGGATCGACACGCCGTTGTCGGTAAGCGTCGCGCCCACCGGATTCCAGTCGGCACTGGGCGGCGGATCGACGTCCGTCGAATAGGTGATCGACGCGGTCGGCGGCGGCGTGCCGGTCAGCCCGAGAGCGAAGGGGTGCTTCGAGTCCGTTTCGGTCATCAGGGTATAGGTGACGACGCCCGACTGCGGATTGATCTCGCGGCCGGTGATCAACACCTTCGTGCTGAAGCCGGGCTCGGGTGCGAAGGTCACACAGTCGCCGACCCGATAATTCAGCCACCACGGCTTAAGCGGCACCGTTCCGGGCCCGGCCTCTCGGCCGTCGCAGATGTCATAGGCCGCCAGCTGCGCGACCTGGTTGACCTCTTGTACGAGCGGATATGCGACGTCTTTCGTGCGCTCGTCACCATCGAGGGCGACGTAATCCGCAACCTGCACGATGTCGGCGGGCACCATCTCCCAGTCGTGCTCTTCGGAACGGTAGGACGGGATGATGCCGTTCGGGCGCTTGCGGCGCGGCTGAGTGCCAGAAAACGTGCAGGCGCCCGCGATATCGCCCGGTCCGATCGTCGCCAGGCTAACGCGAGGGGCATGGTTCACGCATGAAATCATGCCGCCGATCATCACCGGCCGCGCCGCGCCGGCCTGCAGGATGGCCTTGAGCGTGTTCCACGACGTGTCCGGCCGGGTGTAAACCTGCCCGCCGACCTTCCAGCCGCGCGCGTCGTTCAGGTTCGCGCCCTCGACATAGGCAGCGACGTCGACCGACGTCAGATCGGCACCAATGCCGGCCACCCGCTTACCGTTCTGCCAACGCCCGATGATCCACGTCAGCCCGTGAAGGTGCGGATCCTCGGAATAGACATAGGTGGCTTCGTTTCGCGCTCGGCAGCTTCCCGATCCGCCGGGGTACGTGCTGTCGAGGCGCGGATCGTATACCTTGACCCCGTGAATGATCCACGAGGGTGAAGGCTCGCTCGTCAGCCCGTTCTCGTCCTGCGAATTATAGACGAACGTGTTCATCACGGCCGCGAGGCCTGAGAGCTTGTGGGCGCTGGTCCAGCCGGGCGGTGAGCCGATCGGCGGCGAAAACGCCGATGCTTCCGGCAGAGCGCCCAGCTGCGTGCGCTGATAGACCAGGCCCGAATAGGTGCCGTTGGCGTTTCCCGCGCCGTTGAACGTCGTCGTCGTCTTGTTCATGAACGTCGTGTCGATCGACTGGATCTGTCCGATGCTCTGAACCGTGACGAAGGTCTCGTAGACGTTGTTTTGGCCGTGGCCGCGACGATAGATGATGTTGCCGGCGACCAGCGTGCGGCCGATCACATAGGGGAGGCCCGCATAAGGGTCCGCCTTCCACTTCGTTTGCGAGCCGCCCTGGGATTGCTTCGGGCCTGAGACGTCGCCGGCGAGCATCGCGGCACCGACGAGCACCAGCGGAAGCGTACCGGTAACGACGCCGACGGCGATGACGACGATATCGGCGACGAACTTCAGGATCTTCATGGATCGACGCGCCAGGCGGTGTCGGTTTGGCGCGGCTGGATGATGACGGCGCCCTCCGCATTTTCGTGATAGCCGAGCGCCCGGCCATTGCCGACCGCGATAGCCAGCGCATCGAGCGCCTCACCGGATGCGAGCGCGATGACGTCGCCGACGATCGCCGCAGCCGGCGTGATGCGCGGGAAACGCGAATCCATCGCTTCCGTCAGCGAAGCGAACCCAAGCCGACGTAGCGCCCGCTTGCCACCGAGGACCGTCTTGTAATCACCGACGCCCGCCAGTTTCACGACGTGGCCCATGCTGCGGAGATGGAAGAGCAGCATCTGCGCGCAATCGCGCTTACCGAGCGCGAAGGGCTGGTTGAGAAATCGATCGACCGTCGCCTGCGCTGCCTCAGCGCGCTTGACGAGCGGGTGCGGGGCTGAGGTCATGTGCGCGCCGTCGTTATGTTGCCATAGCCGGGCAGGTTGGTGCGGGTCTCGACGCTGGCCGTGTTGAGCTTCTGGCCCCACGGCACCCAAGTCTCGACATTGGTGACGAAGGCGCAGCCAAGCTCGCCGGGCCACACGTACTGGTGAAAGGCGTTCGACAGACGCCGCCCTTCTTCAACGGTGAAGAGACGGTCGACGATCGAAATCGCCTTGTATTCGAGGCGGCGGTCATGGTCGTTCCAGCTGACCGTCGGCACGTCCAACTCGCCCGAAAAGAGCAGGTACGGCGTCCCGACCGACAGGCCGGTCGCCATATCGACGCAGCCCATCGAAACCTTGGTTGGCGAACCCTGCACCGCTGGATCGATCAGGGTCGCAAGAGCGGTCGTGTTCGCCGCGATCAGGCCGATGGTGAGCATCGGGGCCTGATCGTCCATGCTGTCCGAAAGGCCCTTGATGCTGTCGAGCACCCCGTAGGCAGGATCGCGACCGACGAACTTGCGCCCGTCGACCATCAATTCCGCAGAGCCGTCGAGCAGCAGCAGATCATGGCCGGGCAGGTTGATCTCGACCGACCCGAACAGGACCGGGCGCGCGGCGCGCAAGGCGTCGCTGAGCAGCGCATCCAGCTCGGACATTATTCGTCCTCGGATACCGTGATGGTGCCGAAGTCGCTCCACGGCATCGTGAGCCGGTCCCAGGCGACCTCGTTGCCGGACAGCGAGCCCTCAATCATCGGCTTGCCAAATTCGCATACGGCATTGTTGGCGGGCAAGACGCGCAGCATGGGAAAGATGTCGAGCGTGACCTTGCCGTCGCCACCGACCTGCCCCTGCGCCGCCGCGAAATGCAGATACCGCTTGCCGTTGTGGACAAGGCTGAAGGCCTGCCCGAACATGACCGTGTAGTTCGGCGTGAAGCCTTTCAACAGGATCGTCGAGCCCGACTGGCCAGCCCCATCGACAACCGGCGCCCCCGGAGCCCCGATGTTGAACCCGTCCTGCCCGAACGGCAGCAGCACGCCATAGAGCTTCGCCATGCGGAGCTTTGCCGACCAGATCCGGCCGTGCGGCTCGGTTTCCATCTGCGGCATTACGAAGGTCAGCGAATGCCGCGTGCCGAGGCGGAGAAGCCGCTGCACCGGCCCGCCAAGCGGCGGTGTCAGCGTGCCGCCGAAATCCATCATGGCGGGTCGGTCCGTCTTCAAACCCGGCGTGTCGGGAAGCAGGATCGGCCCGGAGATCACAGCGGGATCGCCTGCATTCGCTGCTCGGCGATATCGTTTTGCGCCAACTGGCTGCCGGCGATGGCGGCGCGCTGCGCGAGCGGGGCCGAGGCGCGCTGCACGTGGACATCGAACAGTTCCGACTTGTCGACCTGCACGTAGAGCATTTCGCGCATCCCCTGCTGGCCGCCGCTCGGGCCCGAAACGCGGAGCGTGGGGTATCGAAGCACCGGCACAGAGCCAGTGGCGAACGACGGCAGCTTGAGGCCCCGGTTCATCGCCTTGAGCCACGGGCCGTTAGCGCGGGTCGCCGCCGCCGTGAGGATCGACTCGCCGTTGCTGACACGGATAAGGCCCTTGCCTTCCATCAACGCGAGGATGCTGTCGGACAGGCCGGTTCCAGGACCGCGAATGACGCCGTCGGCATATCCGGGAATGCGACCCGTCGCGAAGCCGGGGACCGTGCCCTGCGCAAACGGAAAGAGCGCGAACAGTGCCTTCTGGAAGGCGATCTTCAAGAACTCCTGCACAATGTCGCCCGCAATGCCCTTGAGTTTCAGCGCCTGCGTCACGGCACCGGCGAGATCATCTGTCGCGCGATCGAGGCCTCGGACCTCGATGCTTTCAAGCGTTGTCTTGAGCGCGTCGGCGCTGCCTACTGTGCCCTCAAGCCGTTGCCGGTATTGATCGAGCGGGTCGGACGTGCGCTGCGCCTGTTGATCGCGCTCAGCCGCCTCTTGCGTGGGCAGGCGTCCGAGCGCATCCTTGGCCAGTTGCACTTTGTTCGGATCGTCCGATGTGTCGCGCAGGTTCTCGAGAGCCTTGCGCCGCAATTCCTGCTCGATCGCGAGGATCTCGCTCCCGATGCGCCTGCGCTCGCCTTCGGTGAGGGCCATATCCTGCCGGATGCGGAGGACCGCGAGCCGAGACTGTAAATCGGACTGGTCGGCCTCGAACTGCGCGCTGACCTTTGCCCGTGCGCGATCCAGCGTCACGTTCAGCAGACGCTGCGTGCGGTTACGCTCGTTCAGGTCGTTGAGGTTCTTTTCCTCCGCCGCATTGATCTTGCCCGCGGATCGTTGGTTGGCGATCTTACGAGCCTGCGCGTCGGCTTCCGCATTGATGTCTTCGCGAACGAGCGCGTCGCGCTGCTCCTCAGTCGCTGCGGTCTTTTTCATTGCGTCGAGCAGACGATGCCGCGCCTGTCGCTCTTCGTCAGCATAGGCTGTGTCGTCGTTGAGCAGCTTGACCCTCGCGGCCTCGGCCCGCTTGGCCAAGGTTTCGGTGGATGGCCCGCGCTTGCCGCTGCCGCCACCGCCCTGCGTCGCGGCGACCGCCGATCCGACGCCTACGCCCTGCTCCAAGTAGCGAATTTGCTTTTCGCGGAGAGCGATTTGCCGCTTGATGCCTTCAAGGTCTTTACCGCTCGCGGTGACCTTGAGCTTCTCCAGATCCGCAATCTGCTGCCGCCGCTGGGAAATAGCCGCGGTCGGATCGCCTACAGTTTTTGCCGCCTCCTGAACGCGGTCTCGACGCTCGGCGGCGATCCTGCTGAGCTGGTTGAAAGATTCCTGCGAGATTTCGCCGCTTTCGCGCCGGCGGCTAAGGCGGTCGATCGTGTTTTCGTAACGGCGAGTAGCTGCCGTACCGGCGTCCATCGATGCTTCGAGACGGCGCAGCGATAGCTGGACCTGACCAACTCGAATATCTTTCGTGGCAGCTGCAATTTGCGCGTCTAGCGATGTGATTTGGACGCCTAGAGTCCCCACACCTCGACCAGGTATCGCCGCGCCGGGGACAGTGCCGCCGGGAATCTGCTCAGTTGCCTGAGCAGCACCGAGCTTTGCCTTCGCCAAACGAAGCTCTTCAACGGCGCGAGCGCGCGCGGTTTGAGCGGCCTGAATATCGAGCCGAATACCCTGTTCGGTCTTGTGGTTTTGATCCGCAGCAGCGTCCGACAGCCGCTTCATCGCGGCCGCGAGCAGGTCCGCCGCCTTGCTATGAGCATCCTCTGCCGCAGCCGCCGTCAACTGCTTGTCGATCAGGACGCCGAGCACGCTGACGGCACCCAAAATCGCCGCTCCCCAAGGCCCGCCGAGGAAACCGATCAGGCCGCCAGCCTCTCCCTTCATCAGCGTCAGCGCCTGGATGACCTGGCTGCCCTGCTGCGCGAAGATCACCATCGGATTGATGCCGCCGGCGAACGACGTCGAGACGTCGCTGATCTGGTAGGAAAGCTGCTGCATCGCGGCTTTTTGCTGGCCGGTGGAAACCGTCAGGCGGCCCTGCGACGCTGTCGATCCGCCCACAGCCAGCGCGTGCGCGTAGAGTGCTTCGCGAGCGAACTGGATTGCCTGTGCATGTTCGCGCTGGCTGATCGTGCCGGCGTTCAGCAGCACGTCGGCGCGCGTCAGTTCCTGGTCGAAACGCTGCTGCGCGATGAACATCGGGTCGATCTGCGCGCGAAGCACATCGGCAGAGGCGGCAAGGGCACGCTGCGCGGCCGCAGCTTCTGTTGCCGACAACGCTAGCAGCTTGTCCTGTTCTGCCGCGATGGCAATTTGCTGATGCTTACCGACGAACAGGTCGACCGCTTCCGCGCTCTGGCGAAGCTCGATCTCTACTCGCTCCAGCGCGCCAGCCTCCGAGAGCAATGCGGCTGCCTTCTGTTCGGCTTCGATCCGCGAGGCGGTGGTGGCCGCGATGAACAGGCGGGTCGCCTCGCTGGTGTCACCGACCTCGGTTGCCGCACGTTGCGCGGCCTCGCCGATCAATGCGAAGGCGCGCGCCTGATCTTGGGCCGCCGCCGCGCCAGCGCGAATATCATCGGCGCCGAGATTGATGCTACCGTTGATGTTTGGGCCCTTGATCGCGGTCGCAGCGATGCGCTGCACCTGCGTGAAGCTGTCCTCGAACGACTTCTGCGCCCGCGTGGCGGCATCCTCGGCAAGCGCGCTGAACGCGCCGAACCGCTTGCCCATATCGCCGATCGAGCGATCGACGTTTTCCGCCATCTTTCCGACACGCTTCTCGAAACGGTCAAGCGGCTGTTCGCCTTCGGCGAGATGCCGACGCAGCAACTCGGTCGCCGCATCGACCTGCAGGAGCAGGCGCTCGGTTTGGTCGGCCATGCGACCTCCTCTATCAGGCTAACGCTGCTTGTGACGATCGGCGCTTGATCCAAGCCCAAGGCACTCAGCCGACAAGTGGCTGCGGTCTAGGCGGCCATGCACGCCAAACGCGCCATAGCGGCCTGCAGGCGATAGTTTTCAGAATCGCCTGCGTCGAGATACGCCTGAGCAAGCGCCGTTTCGGCGCTGCAAACCGCGTCTCGGTCTCCGCTGGCTCGGGCGGTGCGAACACGATCTTTGGCGTTAGACACGCCAATCGAGCCACATCCCGCCAAGGCGAATCCGAGAAACAATGCGAGCGCGACTTTCATCGGACAAGCCTATCACTGTTCATCGCGCACGCAATGCATGCGTTCGTACGCGCGAGCAGCGGCCCAGAATTCAGACGGTGTGCTGCCCCAGAACTCCTGCGGCCGCCAACCCAACATGGCGGCCGCCGCACCCATCAGCCGTCGACGCGGGCTTCCTTCGCCGGATTCGGCGTCGTCGACGGCTTCATTTCCCCCTCAGCGTCGAAGCCGCCCGTAACTGCGAGCGAAAGGACGCCGGACAGGGTCTGCAGAGCGGCGTGGAAGCCGCCGTCGCTGTTCAGGATCAGCTTCGCGATCCGCGGCGCATTGGCCCCAGATGCGCCCTTGTCGCCATTGGCCCGGCCCCACGCCCGGATGAACTCCGTCGCAACCTGCGAAGTAACGGCGAGGGACAGCTTTGCGGCGAGGCCGGCGCGCGCGAGATCGATCAGGCCCTGCCCGGTGGCCGCCTCGACGGCTTCGATCGCCTCGTACGACGGGCGCAGCCCGTAGGTAGCGCCATCCAGCACCAGCGAGAATTCGCCGCGATCCTCCACGATCGGCGCGGCTGGCTTGGAAGCTGCCTTCGCCATTATTTGCCCTCCGCCTTCGACGCGGGTGCGTCGTCGTACAGCTTACGGATCGCGAGCAACGCATCGCCATCGGCAGCGATAGCCGCCGCCAGCTGACCGCCGGGCAGCGTCTCCGGGTCGATGAAAGGGCGGAGCGCCCGAGCAGCGAGATCGGGGCCGCCCGCCAATACCGTGCCGATTTCGCTCGATGAGCAGCCGGTAGCAGCGATCAGCTGCTCATCGAGGTTCGACGGACGCGACGTTTTCAGGTCTGTTCCGTTAATGCGGATCATCGCCTTTTCCTTACGTGAGGGCATCGACGGTCGGCTGCGCGGCCGGCGCGAGGGTCACGCCGACCTTGACGCTTTCGCCCTGGTTGAAATCCTGATTGTCGAGCGAGGTGTACATCAGGCACTCGAACACGACATCGCCGACGGCGAACGGGCTCTTGCGGATCTGGTATTTCTCCGTCGCGTTCGACTGGTCGAGCGTCTCCATGCGGGTGTAGCCGTTGGCGTCCGGCAGATCCGGGATCAGATCCTGCTTGAGCGAGATCGTACGCAGGCCCGGCTGCTGCGTGTCGACGCCGCCCTGATCCTTGGTCGCGTTCGACGAGAAGTTCTTGCCGCGCTGGATGGACAAGTTGCCCTGACCTGCGGGCTGATTGAAAGTATCCGGGGTCGCCGACTGGACGAACAGCCGGTAGTTATTGCCGAGTTTCTTCGCCATCGTGCTTCTCCCATGTGAAAAGCCGCGCTGGCGAGGCGCGGCGGGGTTGGTAAAACTGTCGGTGGAGCGTCAGGGAGCGAGCGCGAGCACGCTGTAGCTGCTGATGCCGTTGTAGGTCGAACCGTCCTCGGCGAGGACCGCGTCGTCATCCTCGAACTCGAATGCGAGCGTCCAGCCGTCCCGCTCGAAACTGAGGCCGTCGAGAGCGTCGTCGATCTGTTCTTGCAGCGCGAGCAGCGGCGCGCGCTCCTCGGCCTCGACAATGCTGACGATGCTGATCGAAACGCGACGATCGGCGTCTGTGCCCTTCGTCGCGAGCCGGACGCTCTTCATATCGCCGAGTATGACGAGGTTGCCCGGTGCATTCTCGGGAGCATCCTGATAGACCGTCGCACCGGTAATCACGGCTTCAAGGGCGTCGAACGTGACGGCCTCGACTATCGATTTTGCCTTACTCATTCGCGCCTCCGGCAATGCGGCCGAGCGCGCGGCCGAAAATGCCGCGCAGGTTGGCGTTGAGCGTGCTGCGCAGATCAGGATAGCGCCCGGTGATGAACCGCTTCGGCTGCATCGCTTTTACCTTCATGCGGTAGGTTGCGACGACATCCTCCGCACGCTTGCGGCCGCGCGACGTCAGCAGCGCGTTCAGCTTTCGACCACCAGCCTCGAACGATACCCTGCGCCGGCGCTGCACCAGTACGACCTGCGCGCGACGCCCGAGATCCTGAATGCGACCGTAGAACAGGCTCGACCGACCGCTGCGCGTGCCGAGCAGGCCGACCTGAAGACGAAGCGAGCGGGGCAGCACCTTCTCGGAAATGCCCGACCGCAGCGCGCCCGTCTTGTGCGGAGCTTTCGCGCGCATCGCCTGTGCAATCTGACGGCCCGTGACGCTGAGCTCAACCACCAGTTCGCCGCGCGTCTCGTCCGGCAGGCGACGAAGAAGACGACGAAATCGAGCTATTCCAGGCAACTTGGATCGCGCCATCAGCCTGTTGCCCCGCTTTCGCATGTCATCACGAGGTCGGCGCCGCGCTGCGGCGGCGGAGCCGTGCGGATATTGAGCGGCACGCCGTTCCAAAGCAGGCGGTGTGCTGGCGTGAGGCTCCTCGGGCGCATCGTGACACGATAAAGCTGTGTCGCCCGCTGCACGCCCAAGCTCAGCGCCTCGCCGCCGCGCAGTGGCAGAACCTCGCAGGCGACATCGGTGGCGAGGTCGCGCCATGGGTCTTCGCCAGGCGGCACTTTGCGACCGCCACGGCCATTGTCGATCGTATTCGCTTCCTGGATCGTGACGCGATCGCGGAAGCGGCTGGATCGGCCCTCGCCAATGCTCACAGGCGGCGAAGCCTGTAATCACGGCAAAGGCTCTTTGCGGCGGCCTCAGCTTTCGCGAACACGTCGCCGCCTTCGCGATCTGCGTCATAGGCGCTGATGAGGATGAGCATCGCGCGCTTGAAGTTACGGGGCACATCGCCCGGAGCCGCATATCCTGCGCGGACGGTGACGGTCGTCAGCGTACCCGATGAAACAGTGGGCCAGCGCGCCCCGAGTGCCGCAAGAACGCGCGCGGGGCGCGCGCTTACATCAATGCGGGCGCCCGTCACGCCGACCGGCGTCCCGGATACATCGGCGTAAGCGACAGCCGGGATCGCCTCGGAAAAAATCGGCCATGCCCGCAGTTCGAGCCGTCCGAAGCCGTCGAAGGTCTCGGTGACGTCGGCCGCTTCAAGTCGGTGGCCAGTGTATTTCGCGACCCAGGCGGCCGCGTCGGCGATGAAGCCGGAAACTTCGGTATCGTGCGAGGTGTCGCCGCCCAGTTGAAGCTGAGCGCGTGCCTCTTCGATCGAGACGGGGAGGGTCATCTAAGCGCGCCTCCGCGAAAAGTGGGCCGCGCCCGAAAGCGCGGCCCGAGGTAACCGCCCGAGGGTAGAGGCGGCTTGGGAGGGGGTTACTTGGCCTGATTGGCCGCGAGCGCCTTTTCAACGGCTTCTTGGCCCGAAATGGTCGGATCGTTGAAGTCGATACGGTTCTGGTTGTTCGTGGTACCGGCGCGCGGATCGTTATCGACGGCGGGATGATCGATGTCGATTTCGGTCACCTGGCGCGGCGCGCCGGACGGGGAAAACTCGGCGGCCGGCGTGATGTCTGCCGCGCCCGAATTATCGAGCGCGCCCGAAGTGGAGATCGAGGCAGCGAGAACCTCGGCGGGCTTAGCCTGAGTGGCCTTGGTGTTCGGTTTGTCGGTCATGGTAGGTTCCTCGTGACGGGGGCGAGACGTCCGAGCCGACATAGTCGGCTCGGATCGCTCATCAGGCAGCGGCGACCTTCAACGCGCGCATCGGCTCGGGGTTATGCACGCCGCCGCCGACACGCTTCGTCGTGTAGAAGTGGACGAACGGCTTGTTCGTGAAGGGATCGCGCAGGATGCGGATGCCGACACGGTCGATGACGAGATAGGTCGCCTCCATGTCGCCGAACAGCGCCGCGATGGCGTTCGCAGTGACCAGCGGCATGTCGGGGTACTCGACCACCGGCGCCCCTGCGAGCGTCTGCGGCGTTCCCGACGCGTAGCTCGGCTGCCAGAGATAGTTGCCCTGGCCGTCCTTCAGCTTGCGGATGCCGCCGATGGTCAAGCGGTTGAGGTGCCATTTCGCGTTCGCGGCGAACTCGCTCGGCAGGTCGTACATGACGTCGAGCAGACCGTCGCCGGTCAGCGCCGCCGCCGAGCCCGAGGGCATGGCCTTGATCGCGCCGTAAGGGTGCCGCGCTGCGTTCGCAGCGCCTGTGACATAGGTCAGCACGCCATACGGCTTGTTGACGCCGTCGCCCGAAAGGAAGGCGATGCCCTCCTGACGGTTGAACTCGGTATCGACCTCGCTGCCGAGCCACTGCTCGAGATCGACCGCGGCGTCGTCGAGCAGCTGCTGCGTGATCGCCGGGTTCGCGTACAGCTCGCCGGGGATGAAATCGAGCGTGCCGATCTGCGGCGTCGTGGTAGCGGCGCGGGTGGCCGTCTCGCCAACCCAGCCCGAGCCCACGTTGCGGTCGCCGAAATACTTGCGGAAGCCGGCGACGCTGATGGTGATGACGCGCGATTCCTGACGCATCGGGCTGATGCGCTTCAGCTTTTCGCCGATGGTGCGATCCCACTCGATCGGAGCGAGATAGCCGCCGTCGGCATCGGTGCCTTTCGACATCGCCGCGACGATCTCGGCCGGCGCCTTATCGCCCTTGCGCATGTGCGCCTTGAACGCTGCGGTATACTCGGGGTCGGCCTGAATATCGCCGATCACACCGCCGTTGCCGAGCTTGGCGGCCGCCTGGATTTTCGCCTGATCGTCGACGGCCGTCTGAAGCTCGGTGAGCGCCGCGTTGATGGCCTCCAGCTTCTCGGCGGTGACAACGTCTTCGAGGCCCTTTTTCATTTCCTCGATCTGGCGGGCGTGCGTCTCCTTGAACGCCTCGAAGCCGCGCGCCAGTGCATCGATAGTGCCAGGAGCCTCGGCGCGCACGGCGATGAGACCCCGAGCGCGCGGACCAGCCGTCCGCACGGTGTTCTGCATGAACATGGGTGGTTTCCTTCTGTGGGGTTAGGCCGACATGGCCTGAAGAAGGCGCGCGAGCGCCTCCGGTTCATCGCCAGCGCGAGGCGTGGCAGGGTCGGGATCCGCAGCGCGCGGCGTGGTGATCCCCATCGCGCGGTAAAGCTCGCGCCGCTCGGACCGCGGCACTCCCTTCGTCGCGAGAAACTTATCGAGGGACGCCTTGTCGGTCGGGGCGTCAGCCGAGGCATAGACCGGCATCTCGGCGTCACGCTCCATCAGCGTGTCGGCGAAGCCGGCTGCCACTGCATCGCGACCGCCGATGTAGGTTTCGGCGCGCATCATCTGGAGCAACTCGTCGCCGGGCTTGCCGGTCCGGGCCGCATAAACGTCGACCATAGCGCCATCCAGCTTGCGCAGGACTGGGATGGCGGCTTCCATGTCGTCGGCATTGCCGAAGAACACGCCCTGCGCCTGGTGGATCATTATCTCGGCATTGTGGGCAATAGCGATCGTGTCGCCCGCCATGGCGATGATGGACGCCGCCGAAGCCGCTATGCCAAGGATCTGCACGTCGATCGCCGCTGGGTGACGCCGAAGCAGGTTATAGATGGCGACGCCCTCGAAATAGTTGCCGCCCGGCGAGTTGATCTCGACGGTGGCCGCGCGATTGCCGATTGACCGCAGCGCGCCCGCAACTCGTGTGGCGGTCACACCATTGCCGTCGTAGTCCGCTCCGATCCGATCGAAAATCGAGATGGTCGGCTTGTCCGACGCGAGCGCCTTCACCTCGAAAGCTGCGAAGCCGGGATCGAGCGCCTGCGTCTCAAACTGCCAATCGTTGCCAGCGCCGAGGTCGGGCATTTCCGGTGGGCGCGCGGCGCGCACCGCGAAGAGACCGCTACGCAGCATCTGGCTTTTCCTCTTGCATCATCGTCGCCGCGGTCGTGCCGGGGCGGGGCAGGTCGTCGCCATCGGGCAGCGGGTTCCGGTCCATGAAGTCTCGCGCTTCGTTTGGGGTGAGATAGGCGGCGTTCGGGCCGAGCGCGGCCTTCAGAAACTCGGCCTGATCCTTCATCGAACCGCGCAGCAAAGCGCCTTCGTTGAATTTTGCGTAGAGCGTCTGCTGCTCGGCGGGCGTCAGCAGCCAGGTCCAGATCGCCTCTTCCCAGATCACGAACCACGGCATCAGGCAGTAGGTGATGAAGAACAGCGACAGCTGCTCGATGCCGCTGCCCCAGCTCGTCTCGTCGAACATGAGCAGGGGCCGGGGAACGCCGGTGAATCGTGCAACCTCTTCGGCTTCACGCTTCATGATCTCGACAAGCTGTGCATCACGCGCATTGCTGCCGAACGGCTTCGCGGTCAGACCCTCCTCAAGGATCATCCAGTCGTCTTCAGCACCCGAGCCAGCGTAGTTCTCGCGGAGGCTCGCCTTCAGGTGGTCGTACGCTTCGTCGCCGAGAGTGTCGGCCGTTTCCAGCGCGCCGCGCGCCATCGATCCTTTCGTCAGCAAGCGACCGGCGGCTTGTTGCGCAACCAGCGACAAACCGAGCGTGTCAGCGGCGATATCGAGCAGGGAAATGCCGTTGATGCCGTCGAGCGTCAGGGGCGTGCCGAAGTGAAAGACGTCGTCAGCCGAAAGGACGGCCTGGCCGCCCTGCGGGCGGTCATAATCGAACACCAGATCGTAGGTGTCTGTCAGCCGGGGCTTCACCCGGCGCCGCGGCAACGGAATCAGCTGCCGCACCGCGCCGCGCGATCTCACTTTCAGCGCATAAGCGTTTCCGTCGAGCAGCGCGCACAGTTGCATGTACGACTTGAACCGGCTGGCCGTCTGAAAGTCATTCGGCTTGCGCAGGAGCACATTGTAGAGCGGGTGGTCCGTCGCCTTTTCCGTGTTGCGGCCATCTCGCTTGCGCAGATGCAGCGGCAACATCCCCATCGATCCGCACTGGAGCGACATGGCCCGGAAGAACGTGCTGTTGCGCAACGCCCGTCGTTCGTTGATCGCGACGCCGGCAACGCCCGTTCTTCCGCCATCGCCGCGCATCATTTCGAGCAGCGCGGGGTCGGATAGATCGTACCCCGTGTAAGCCAGGACCGGACCTGCCAATGTCGGCGGGCCCACCGTGGCGCGCGGCGCATGCGAGCGCCGGCCGCCAGCCGCGCGGCGATAATCGTCGGGCGATAGTGCCATGCGCCCTCCTAGACCCGCCGCACGCCGCGCGAGGCGTAGACCGATTTCTTCTTCGGCTTTTCTGCGGCGGTCGCGGCGCCGACGGCCATCGCGATCGTCACCATGCCATCAATCCGCCCGCGCGATTTTCTCTTATTGAACATGCGGTTGCCCATGCCATCCGCTTCGAGCACGGCATTTGCGGCGCACGAATAGGTGACGGGCGAATCGTCGACTATCAGCTTGCCATCGAGAATGTGGTCTTCGGTCCGGGTGATCGAGTGCGGCATGCAAAGCTGCCGATCCTCGAACATGATGCGCTGACCTTGCGCGTGCTTGACGATCTTGAGTCCGCGCCCCTCCGGCTTTCCCGGCCCTTCCCACAGCCACCAGTCGAGCCCGACCTGATCACAGGCGTCGGTGAAAGAGGTCAGGAAGGCTGGATCGACCACCAGCGCCTCGACGTCGTGTTCGGTGACTTGCTGTTTCACCTGCACCGCGACGAAGGTGTAATCGATCGTCGCGCCCGGCGTCGCGGTCAGATAGTTATCCTCGACCCAATCGAGATAGGGCGCCTTGTCATTGTCGGCGCGCTCTTCCAGGCCCTCCAGCGTGGTCCAATACCAGGTCTTTACCGCAACCAGATCGTCGGGAAGCTCCCAAGCTTGGGACAGCGCGGTGAGGTCGTTCTTTTGCGAAAGATCGAGCGAGAGCCAAGATTTGCGGCCCCGCATCGCACGGGAATCCACCACGCCCTGCACAGCCGACCACTTTTCCTCGCTGATCCAGAAGTCGGCCGCGGCGCTATCGATGCCGAAATAGAGCCGCTTGACGCTCGACTTCGTGGACGGCCGCAGCTTCGCGGAATTGACCGTCTCCCGGATGTTCTCGATCGGGAACGTCTCGCCGAGCGCAGGCAGCGACTTCTGCCAGGCTCGCTCGTTCTCGAAGATGGTCTCGCGATCACCTTTGTCGATGCGGGCGATGAAGGCGAACGCCGTGTCGTCTTTCGCATCGCCCTTCACGATCGATTGATAGGTGTCGGAATACGATGTGCCGACGTGCTGCGACGACCGGGCGGGCGTGTTCGTGCCCAACAGCATCAATGCGTTGCCGGCGACCTTGTCGATCGCCGCTTTCCACGTCAGCAGCGCGGCCTCCGACTTAAGCTCGTGAATCTCGTCCGCTGCCACCAGCGAGGGGCGAGGGCCCGACTGCGACTCGCCGCTGGCGATCGGCATAAAGAACGAGCCGCTGTCTGGATGCTCGATCTTCCAAGCGTTCTCCAGCTCGCCGCGGATGATGACCTCGCCGAGGCCCTCTAGACTTTCACCGTCCTCGCCGCCGGGGACATCGGCGCGGCACATTGCGACCGCGTCACGAAACATGACATTGGCGGTCGCCTTGTCCTCACCGATGGCATAGCACTGCGCGCGTGGAATATCGCACCAGCCCATGATGTAGACGCCGATCGCGCCCATCAGCGGCGACTTTGCCTGCCCTTTGCCGGTTTCCAGCCAGCCTGTGCGGTAACGCCAGCGGTTCGTCGCGGTGCGCCAGCCGAAGAGGTTCCCGCCGACGAAGGTGTGATATTCGAGCGGATAGAACGGCTCACCCTCGGCGGGTCCGTCGGTCACCTGAAACACAGACGGTAGAAAGTTCAGGAAATGCGCCGCCGCGTCGGGCCGCCAGTAGATACCGCGCCGCTCTCCGTCGCGTATATCGCGAAGGTGGCGCTCCGCCGCATACCGGACCAGCTCGCCGCAGGTAAAAAGCTTGCCGTCGACCGCCGCCTTCGCCCAAGCCGTTGTAGGATCGGGCTCCGCGAGGAAGCGGTTAGCCACGGTTCTTCAGGTAGCCGCCGCCCGCCGGGCGACGCTCCTTTTTCGCTACCGTTCCGCCGTTCGCGCGCTCGCGAGGCGTGATGCACAGTTCCTTTTCGAGGGCTTGCGCCTGACTGGATGCGTTGGACATCGTGGTCCACCACGGATTGTAGGTTGGGACGCCGGTCTTCTTCGCCTTCATCACCGGGCCCGTCTTCAGAACCTCGCGGGCGCTGAGATCGAAAGTGACATAGGCGACGACGAGCCGCTTGATCGAATGAGCGTTCGCGACGGCCAGTTTTTCTGCCGAGCGCAATTCGCTGATAATGCTCTTCCAGTACGCCGAAGCCGCCTCGCGGTCAGCAGCGCGGCCGAATATGGACCGCCAGTTCGGCTCGGGCGGGACGCCGTCGCCGCCTTCGATCGTAATGACGTCGGCCATGGAAGCCTCCGGGACGACCGGGCCGAAACCCTCCCCCCTCAAATACTGTTCTCGGTGCGTACGGAGGGGCCGTCCGGTGTCCGACCCCAGCGAGGCGGGACTTTTGACCGGGGGGTGGGGTGTGTTGCCCGGATGCTAGGCCCTGTTCCACGGGTGGTCTCGGCTCGTCGGCCGACCATTGCGAGCTATGCCTCGCCCCTTGATAGGATCGGCATGCCCGAACTGCTTGGCGGTGACCCTGAGGTGGCATGGCCCGCACAGGTTCTCGGTGTTCTCATCAACATCGTCGCCGCCATGCGCGAGGGGTACGATGTGGTTGACGTCTGTTGCCATCGCCACGCGCCCGGCCTTGTCGCAGTGCTCGCACAGGCCGTTGGTGCGGGCGAGGCGGCGCTTGCGTGCGACTTGGCCTGCTCGGCCACGGATGCGCTCGGTCATCGAGCGGCCTTGGTCGCCTGCCGGGCCTCAGCCCTGCGCCGCTGCCTCGTCATGGTCGAAGGCGGGATCGGTGCCCCGTGATGCCGATCACACAACAGGCCGCAATAGTGCGAGACCCCATCGCCGTAGAGAAGCTCTTCGTCTGTCATCGACCGAAACCCCGGAACACAGCGCGCACCGCACCAGCGATGCGCTCGCCTTCAGCCGTCAGTGCATCGGATCGGGCAACGCAACGCGACGGCTCCAACACGTCGGCCGCTAGGTTGTGCAGATCGCCAGCCAGTTGCTCAAGCGCGCGGGCGTTAGCGATGTGCGACGGCTCGGGCATCGCTGCTCCAGTGACGAAGATTTAACCAAAGGCGCGCAGAAAGGGCGGCAGGTCGGGTGTATGACCTTTGCTCGCTCTGCCCGCGCACGTCCCCCCCGCCTCCAGCGCGGGCAGAGCTTCAAGCTATCGGCAATTGCACCATGCCTTCGGACATCGCTGGAGCGTGCGCTCCAACGTCTAGGGCGGCGGTCGCAGGAGAACGAAGCTCCAGATCAACAGGCCGAGTGGTCGCTATGGCGACAGTATCCCCCTTCCGGGACTATCCAGCCTGTAGATCATTCGGAAGCAAACGCCAAGCCTCGATCGTCATCGTCAGCGAGCCACCGAACGCGACCAATGCCGATGTCCCGTCCGACGCCTGAACGATCCCCGTCATACCGGACAGCGCTCGCGCATCCGGCACGGTCACCCGTTGCCCGATTGTGAACTCTCTTCGCTCGGTCCTTAACGCCTTGCGCCTCTCACGTTCGGTGCGCAGCAACGCGGCGCGGGCGCGGCGCTGCTCCTCCTTCGTTTCGTGCTCCCGCGCCACGGCGATCAGCTCGGCGGCAACGCGCTCTGCTTCGCGCAGACCCGTGATTGACCGCTCGCCGATGAGCGGCGCGCGCCCGGCATGAGTGAATACCGAGAATGCGGGATGTCTGCTGCGCTCATCCGTCGCGAGAGCGGCCAGCGTCTCAACGTGCGCTTCGCGGGCAAAGACGAAGGTTGGCAGGATCGGCATCTCGATCTCAACCATCGGACGGCGCGTGCCCGGCTTAACGCGCTTTGGTCCTTTCGGGCGCTTCACGGTACGGGTCGGCGTCCACGCCTCGATGCCGCCCGCCGACAACGACCTCGCCAGCGCCAAGGTCTTGCCGCCGGACGTGCGCAAGATGCACCAGCGACGCAATGCGCTCGCCTCACCATCCATTTTATCAACGCACGACATCGACAGCCCATCCCTTCCCATCGTCAAAACCGACCGACCATTCTCTAAAACTGAAGCCTGTTGACGCGGGGCCGGGTTTAGGGGTAGCGCTGCAAGCGCGCTCCCCTAACCAACCCCTCAGGCTAGCGGCGACGCCCGGCATCACTGCCGACCCTCCCTCACCAAGTACCAAACGGGCACCGCACCACTGGCGCGCAGTCGTCGGTCGAAGCGCGTGGCGTCGCGGCCTGAGCCGATCCAGGCCGCGACGTCGTCGATCGCGGCGACTTCCCGGCCGCCGAGCAGGGGCACAAGGCCGATCCGATCGAGCCGACGCGCAGACGGGTCGGGCTCTATCCCGAACACGTCCAACGTCGACCATCCGGCCGCCAGCGCTACCTCTCCCCAAGCACGAACGAATTTAAGCGCGTCTCGCGCCATGTATCGCCAGTCGCCGTGATAGAGGTACGGGCGATCCTGCGACTGTCGCAAAATCTCGACCGCGTCGAACCAGCCTGCGACACTTGCGACAGGTGCGACACTCGGGTCGTATCGGGGAGCGGCACCTACGAAAACAGCCGTTTCCGGTGTCGCATCCGGTGTCGCAAATTCTGCGACTGAACCGTGCGACACTTGCGGACTCACGGACGCCGAACCGGATTTTGCGACACTTGCGACACTTGCGACACCGTCGGCGGAGTTTTCGTAGAACGGCGCAATTCCGGGCTTTTCCGGTGTCGCAAGCGGTGTCGCATCGTCTGCGACACTTGGCTCTTCGTCCCAGACGAAACTGGCGCTGAACAGGTCGCTGCTCATGCGACGTCAACCGGGACGACGGTGAAGGCCTCGGCATAGAACTTGGGGCCGCCCTCAAGCTCCAAAGTCGCACCGCCCTTGATCGCGACGAGGTGGCCGTGCTCGACAAGGATCTGGATGGCACGCTTCAGCACTGACGCGCTACGCACCTGCGTTGGGCCTCGCCGATTGAGGAACCGCAGCCCGATCGCCGTGAACTCGCGCTTTCGAACCCATTCGATTAGGGTTGCAGCGTTGGCGTCATCATCGTCGAGCGCTGGCGTGCCGTAGAGACGCGCAGCCTCCTCTGCGTAGAATTCGACCAGGGCGATCCCCGCGTTCACGGCGCGCTCGCTGAGCCCTTCGCGCAGCAACGTGCTGCTGCTCTCGAACCACGCGATCACCGCAGCCAGTCGCGTCGCATTCTCGGTCATCTTTGACGCGAAATCGGCGATCTGCTCGTATTTGCCGCCGGGTCCAAGGAGCTTTTCGCAGTGGTCGCTGAAGGCGATGAGTTTGGTGCGTGCCTCAGGCTGCAGCACGATCAGATCCAGGTCGAGCGCGCGACTGGTTTCCTCACGGTACGCAAACGGTCGCTCAAGATGGAGCGCCAGCTTCTTTTGATAACGATCGAGGTTTGCCCTCGCGTCGTCACTGGGCTCCTTCCAGAAGCGCGAGCCCTTTAGGCTCTTCGGCGCCGCGACAAGGATACGGCTCAGCAGCCCTTGATTGCGCACTGCCTTGTTGCCGAGCAGGCTGTTCGCGATGTCGGGCTGCACCATCAGGTGGAGGCTCAGGCGACGACCGTACAGGATCGTGGTAGCGTTTTCCTTGTCGGCGCGGATGCGCTTGATCGGTGACCCGTCCCAAAGCTTCGACAACATGCCGCCGGTGGCGGCTTGGTTCTCTTCCTGCATCGACCAGCCGCCGAGGAAGGTTGCGCCCTCATCGGAAAACAGGCCAAGCGCCGGCATGGCTTCTGCAAACAGGCGCTGCAGGCCGGGCCCGGTCGGCTCGTCCGCCGTAAGCAACGGCTGTACCGGCGGCTGGGGCGGAGTCCCGCAATCCTCAAGACACTTCCGGATATCGTCGCGCGTCTTATTGGCCCCGGCCTTCGCCTTCTGCGTCGCGGCCTTATAGGCGGCCTCAGCGATCGAGTATGAGAGACTGGCTCGCTGGTAGTCCACGGCGAGCAACTCCTCGCGGCGCTTCACCGGATCGATCGCGAACTGGTCCGAGGTGGACTTCCGATCGCCCGACGCCGCGATCGTGAAGAAGAACAGCGACACGGGCCGCGACTGGCCAGTGATCGTCTCGACGTTGATATAGGGCTGTGCCGCGAGCGCCGCCGCCGCAAGCACCGACTGGGCCGCGAGCGAAACCGGCACCTGCGCCATTTCGGATATCGCGAGGATGGCCTTGCCGAGCGTGGCACTGAGCGCTGCGATCGGGAACTCGGTCGCGTCGGTGACGACTGCCTGAATGCCGAGCGGTTGAGGCACTGACACTTCCCGCGCCGCCTCTTCGTACCGATCATCGAACATGCCGCTCATGCGCGGATGCCCCGCAGCTGATCGTTCCAGTCCTTGAACCCCGTCTCGGGATACATGGTTGAAACGGCGAGCCCTTGTTCCACAAAGGCGGAACGGGCCTCTTCGACCGCGGTACGACCTGCGGAATTGTTGTCCCCAGCCAGCACTATTGAGCGGATCGCCGGCGGCAGGACGAGGCGCGGCATTAGCGCCGTGCCGCACGCCACCCAGATCGATCGCGTCGGCATTTCCTGCGCCAGCGTCAGGCCGTCTTCGGGGCCCTCGCAAACGACGATCTCGCGGGCCGGGTCATTGTCGATCGCATCGCCGTAGAACGCTGTTCCGCTGGCCCGAAACGCCGATCCTACGATGACGCCGAAGCTCAGCTTCGCTTTGGCCTTCGTGCCATCGTCATAGGTGCGCTCGTATTTGCGCCGACCACCGGCTGCGAGGAATACGCACTGGACGCCGACAACTGCTCCGTCGGCGTCCAGCAAGGCGCAGGCGAGAGCAGGATGGTCGCGGCCGACCTCGCCGGTTTCGGGATTTCGCCACCTGGGCGCCATCACGAAACGCGCCGTGTCGGGCAGCGGGCGCGTGATGCCGCGCGACCGGGCATAGACCTCGGCAGGCGTGCCGGCGGCGGGCACGGATTTGGCCCACACTTCGCGCGCCACTTCCAGCCGATACGCCAGCATAGCGGCGTCCTCGGCTTTCCGTCTGGCGCGCTCTTCCTCGGAAACGACCGGGAAGTCGTCGCCAGCTAGCGCCCGATAGGCATCGGCGAACGTCAGCCCCGCCTTGCGCATCAGGAACGACATCGCGTCGCCGGACGTGCCGCAGCCGTGGCAATAATAGGTGCCCTTGGCGTCGTTCACCTCGAACGATGGGGACTTCTCGTCGTGGAACGGGCAAAGGCCAGCCTTCTCGGCGCGCCCGCGGTTCGTCAGCTTCGTATAGCGGCCCGCGATGTCAGAGAGGTTGTGGCGCGCCTTTGCATCATCAACCAGACGCCGGAATTCCGCCGGATCGAGGCCACCCCTCCGCCCGCCACCGGATGCCCGGCGCGCCCCCGCCACCGGCTCAGCCCGCCTGGGCGATCAGCTCGGGCGCGTTGGCGGCGACTGGAGCAGGATAGTAATCGGGGCGGAGTAGATGACGCGGAATCTGCAACGCCGCCTCTACCCGCAACACGTATTTTACAGACAGCGCCGGCTGCGGCTTGTTCTTCATCTGCCAGATTGCACCCTGAGTGCAGCCGCAAATCTCAGCGAGCTTTGTCTGATTGCCGTCGACGGCGCGAAGAGCGAGTTCTAAGCCGAGGGCCTCAGGCGACAATGCGATTTCCATAGTCTCCTTTTAGAACACTGCGTAGCATTCTTCCAATAGAAATCTTGTTGGCGGTGCGATAGATGGCTTACATGCTAATCGAACGCCTTGCCGAAGCCATGCGCAACCGTGGCTACAGTCAGAACCGCCTCGCCCAAGAGGTCGGGATCAGCCAGAGCGCGATCCAACAGATTATCAATGGAAAAACTTCGCGATCGAAATGGCTGCCCGACATCGCACGAACGCTCGGCGTGAGTGTCGCTTGGCTACTCGGAGAAGACGTAGAGCCGGGTCGTCCGATCACTATGGGCGATATCGATTTCGTGCAGCTGACCGAAATCGATATCGGCTACGGGATGGGCGGCGGCACATTCATAGAGGACGTATCGGACGAAAATCAGGCGATATTTGATCCCCGTTGGCTGATCGCGATTACCCGGTCACCGCCTCAGATGCTGTTCGTGGCGCGCGGTATCGGGGATTCGATGATGCCGACGCTGCTCGATAACGACACGCTGATAGTGGACCGAGGACAGCGGCGGCTGACGCAGCAAGACAGAATTTGGGCCTTAACTTATGGCGAGCTGGGCATGATCAAGCGTGTCCGGCGACTGCCATCTGGCCAGTTTCATCTCCTTTCAGACAACCCCGCAATTCCGCCCATTACCGCAGCGGAAGATGAGCTCAACCTGGTCGGGCGCGTCGTCTGGATCGGTCGGAAGGCGTAGCCGTTTCGACGGATCAATAGTTTTCTGTTGACCTAAACCAATAGTTAACTATGTTTTGCGCATCGGTTGAGCGCCCTTGGGCCGCAGACGCCGATGCGCAGGGATAGGAAAGTCGCGCTCGGCCACCAGCGATAGGGGCCAGCCTCCGCCGATCCACCTGCTCCACTCTTGCAGGGAGGTAGGCTCATGGCCGCCGAAGAACAGCGCGCGTCGTCGACGCGTGAAGGAAGGGGCGCGTCCGCGCCCCGTGTCGTCACCGAACGGACCAACCTCGCGGGAGCCTCCGCCTCGCTGCTGGCCCGGACGGCTCCGACCGAAGCCATTGTCCATTCCGTTCCGACCATTAACAGCGTGACCGGCGCCCTTGACGACATTGGCTGCTCGATCGAACGGCTCGACGCGCTGTTCAAGAGCAACACCGCCGACTTCGGCGAGTTTCTCGAAGATGACGCCATCCCAGAGGGGGTTCGGAACCGTCTCTACAATGCCTGGATGATCTACATCCTCGCAGGCGAGAAGCTTGACGAGCTTTCCGCCGTGATCGGTGCAACGACGGAAAAGGCATACGCCGACCTTCGGAGCACCCAGTCGTGAGCGCCGCGGCAGACTTCGCGGCGCTTGAAGCCGACCGAGCGGCGACCAGCCGCATCTTAAATCGCTTCACGGTCGACGGATACAAGCCGTTTATGGCGGACGTTGATGCCGCACAGGGCTTGCTGACCGAGGCGCACGGCATCCTGAAGGTGTTGTCGACCGCATGGACCGACAGCTCGACGTTGAACCGCAAGGGCGCCGGGAGCGACCTTTCGACCCTCAATGAGGACTTCATCTCCTCCGCCTTGGACGGCGTTGCGAGCCTCGTTGCGATGTCACTCTTCATTCAGGAGCAGGCAGAATGATCACGCCGATCAATCCTGACGCCGCGTTGCTCGATGCCTGGCGCAGCTATTCCGAAATACTGTGGGCGGATCATGATGGGCGCCAAGCTACGCCGGGCTCCAAAAGCGCCTGCGATGTGGTGATCAACGCTCGTGCGAATACGCCGGCAGGCGTCGCCGCGCAGCTTCGCCTTGCGCTCTGGACCAACGCCGCCGAACCTTGGCTGATGGCTCTCGCGCTCGGCGGCAGCGTGCCCGGTCAGCGCGAAAAGGTTGATCGTGCCGACATGATCGACCGGATCATATGGTCGGCAATCGAGGCGCTCGATGCGCTGGAGCCGGCCGCGGGCCAGCATCGGACTTGGCTCGACGAGCGCAATAAGCATCTCGCGTTTCTCAACGACGACGACAACGAAGGAACCGACCGAGAGGCAATCTATGCTCGCCTCGGGATCCTCGAACGTCAGCTGGTGAACACTCCCGCGGCGTGCCCGGACGACGTCGTCGCCCGACTCGTCCATGTTGCGCAGACCGTGATTGAGGGCTTCGAGCCAGCGGAGGGGTTCTGCGCACAGGTCGTGGCCGAGGCGCAGAATTTCCTGGCTCTCGGCAGCGTTGAGGCGGCATCAGTCTCCGCGCGGCAGGCGGTCGATCCCAGCTATCGCCGGGAGCAAGCCGCATGAGCGCGGCGTGGCACGAGGCGCTCGCAGACTATCAGCGGAAGCGCGCGTATTCGGACGGCCTGCCGCTGGGCGCGCCAGACGAGGACGCTGCCGTCGACGCTTACTGTGTCGCGATGGACGGGTTGATCGTCACGCCTGCGCCTGACCGCGCCAGCGTGGCGCTTAAAATTCGGCTGATCCGAGAGCGGGACTGCGATGTCAGCGACGTGTGGTGGGACGCATTGCTCGCTGACATTGAAGCCCCGCAGCCACCAGCGCCCGAGTTCGACGCAGCGCTCGCTGAGTTTGAACGATGCCGGCAGGCTGAGCAGGCGTTCTCGCCCGGCGCGACGCTCGAAGAAGAGGCGGTTGCCGAGCCAGCCCTTGAAGCGATCATCGAGGCGACGGACGCGGCATTCGACGCGATGATCGCCATGCCGGTGACGCATGCCAAACACGCCGCACTCAAGCTCAAGGCGATCGACGATCAATACGATGTCTGCGCGTGCGGACTGGACCGAGACCACCTTGATCAAGTGAAGCGCGAGCTCTTGTCCGCCCTGCAGGCGGGAGACCCAGCATGACGGACCAATGCAACCGCTGCCGTTTCTGGCAGGTCGATATCAAGTCGGCGGAGTTCGACGACGAGCCACATTCCTACGGTCGCTGCCGGCGCTATCCCCCAAAGATCAGCGATCACATGGCCAGCATTTCCGTCGGTACGCCGAGCTTCGGCCAGCAATACGACCCCGAGGATCCGGCTGACAACATTTCGCTCTATTGGGCCGGGCTAGTGCCCGTGACCTTCTGCAACGACTGGTGCGGCGAGTACGCCAGCACCCGGCCGGAGAAGCCGACATGCTGACCGCAGACGAAATCCCGCCCCGCTGCGAGATTTGCCGCCACTGGCATCGCGCATCGCCACCGCTGGCTACCGGCACCCGCAACCGGCGCGAAGATCCGAACGTCGGCGCGTGCCAGCTTTATCCGCCGGTGCTGGCCGAGACGAAGTGGTTCCCGGTCAGCATGTTCCCCGAGGTCCATGCCAGCCGCGTGTGCGGCGAGTGGGAGGAGGTCTATCCAGGTCATGACGGCGGCGGTGGTGGCGAAGAGATCGCGCCCGACAATGTCGTGAAGCTGAGTGCTGTCGCATGACGCAGGCGCTCAACTACACGCCCAAGGCGATCGAGGCGCTGCTCTCATACGACTGTCCTGGCATGCCCATGATGGCGGCTGGCATGCGGTATCTAGCGGCAAAGCTGCGCGAGGCGCAGGTCTTTGTCTTGCAGGACGGTGGGCAACTTCTCGACCGTTCGAAACCGAGACCGGAGGTGGCCGCGAGTGTCTTTCGGCCACCTTTCCCGGTGGTCGCGCTCGAATACCTTGCGGCGGAGAGCGAGTGGGGGGATTCGGTCTACACCCAAGCGCGCTCGACCCGGCGCATTGCGCTAGCGTGGGAATATACGGACGATTTCCCGCCGGAGCTGCGCCCGATGCTGCCACCCCGCCTCGGCGAGGGCGTCGTCGTGGCATCGATTTGCTGGTTTGACGATCGAGCCTCATGGATCCCGGTGACGATCGCTGCGCACATTGCTTACGACACGGTCTGGTCCCGCCCACCTGACAACCATTTCCGCGAAGAGATGCTCCGGTCGGGGCGTCTGCCCAAGGCGCACGTGGACGCGCGGCAGCCAGAGACTACGCCTCTGCTGCTGGCACCAGAGCAATTCGCAATGATGGCCCCGCTGGTCGGTGGCTTCGACGCGCTGCTGGTTGCAGCCGGCGGCGATGTCATGGACGAGGCAAACGCATACCTCGACCTCTGCTACGCGCTGGCCTGTAAAAACGTTGCGACGCGCGAAGTGCCACCGCCGAAGAATCTCAATCGGCAGCGGCTCAAGGCGGGCAAACTGCCGCTCAAGGGCTTCCATGTGCTCGAGCTCAACGGCGGCGGCGATATGCCCGGCACCGGTGGCGGGGCTGGCGATCGATCCGGGCCTCGCTCCCATCTCCGGCGCGGCCATATCCGCCGCCTCAGCGGCGACCGCGTGACGTGGGTCAACTCCACCGTCGTTCGCGGCCGCGGCTTTGTCGACAAGGTGTACGCGGCATGACCAATGTCCCCATGAATATCTCAACGGAGCACGAAATGACTGACGCAGAATTCGTCACCGCGCCGGCGCCCAAGGTGCCGACGGAAGGCGACAGCGCCGGAGTGTTCGAGGCGCACGCACGCTGGGTGCGAGAGCAGCAGAGGGCGTACGCGCCGGACACGAAGTCGTTTAGCGGCAGCTATCTCGTCTGGCGGCGCGCTGGTGCGCGGCTGCGTAAGGGCACGCCGGGCGGGGGCGGGAACCCAAAGTTTCGCCATAGTTCATTCGAAGCCGCAGAGACCGAAGCGAAGCGCCTGCTCGGCCTGTTTCCCGAAAGCTCGTTTGTGATCCTTCAGGAGGTCGCGCGAGTGAAGCTGCAAGTGACAGGGGAGGCGGGCGATGCCAGTTGACCGGAACCGTGATAGCCTGGTCCGGCTGCCCGAGGTTCGAAGACGCACCGGCCTATCGACGGCGACCATCTATCGAAAAATGAAAGGCGGGGAGTTTCCGCCAAAAGTCCAGCTCAGCGCCAACGTGGTCGCCTGGTACGAGAGTGATGTTGGCCGCTGGGTCGCGAATCCGATGGGGTGGGAGGATGCAGCACAGGCCGTTCCCGATGTCCGCTAACGACCCATAGCGGACATCGGCGGCGATCACGAATTAGCAGCTATCGCCCCAAAGTCGGTCTAGGGTAGATCGGCGGGAGATCCCGAAACTGGCCCCTCGCGCACAGTGATCAATGTGTCTGTCCACGTGACAATGTTAACAGCCGCAAACCGAGCAGGACCGACCAAGTTGCGAATAGAACAAATCCGGGAAATCCGAACAATCCCAAACCGATATGAAATTGCACGTTGTTCCCATATGCCATCGGGCCTTCGGTAAAGACGGCAAGGCCTCCGTTAAAAATGAAGTTTAGTCCCACGCCAACCAAACCGACGCCCGCGACAGTACCCCAAATTCTCAACCACTTGGGCAATGCCATTGGGTTCGCCCAGTTGATAGCTATGAGCCATGCGCCGACCAGGCCCATCGGAAGCATGAAGACTATGTCGGAGATGGCGACGTCGATCATAGCTATCAAACGAAGAACACCCACAGCGCCCAAAGCAACAACCCCCAGCATCGTCCAATGTCGGGCCACCAAATTCCGACCCACGCCGGGCAACCGCCGTTGGTCCCAGCGATAAAAACAAATCGCAACGGGAATCATCAGAAAGACCTGGGCGGCGGAACACAAAAACTGGGCGGTCAGGAGCAGTTGTCCTATCGGCGCCACCGCGCCAGACTCCTCCATCTGAAGATCCGGCGACGTGATGTACGTGATCAAGCTTGCGAACGAGCATATTCCAAGGAGGCCGCTCAGGATAGCCAACCACTCGATCGAGCGAGTTATCGTTTGGCTGATGTTCCTCGACCGGGAAAGACCCATCCTGTGTGCTCCAATTTGGACTATGAACAAACGTAGCACTACACCAAGGATGGCAGCTATCCCGATCTGCCTCCTGAGAGCTGCCTGTCGGCACTCCACCCAAGTCTCGCCATACCGCCAAGGTCTGCTTTCCACCTAATCCCGGTCATGCAGCCAACGTCCGCTTCCCACCCCCAGCGGACTTCCGCCCCCGACCCACAGCAGACATTCCGGCGGCCTTGCTTTCCGGAAATTCAGTAGATGATTCATTGCCGCGTTAGACCTTGGTCTAATCCGCCCTCCTGATCCCCTAGTCCTTTACGAGTTTGTAGCAAGCGAAGCGCTGTACCGCATCGACCCTTCAGCGGACCGCAATCACATGACCGCAGTTTTCTCCTCATTCTGGACAGTCGATCAGCCAGACGCATCGTCGTCGGGCAAAACCCGCGCGTCGATTCATTGGCTTGGTCGCAAAGTACAGTGCGGCTCGCACCTGCGTTTTCCGAAAATGCGCCCCCTAAATCTCGCTGAGAAAGTCATCCTGAGCGTCAGCGCGATGATCATGGTGACACTCCTGATCGCCGGCGCGACCTTCCTGCAGACCCGTCAGCTCGCAGCCTATGAGCGGATCAACACCACCTCCGACAAAGCGCTGAGCGCGTTAGACCAAATTCATATCGCAGCGCTCCATGCCGAGAATCTTGACGATCTCCATCTCGCGCCCGCCGAAAAATCGCGCCGTCTGACCAACAAGATAACTAGCATTTCCCAGTTGGCAGCCGAGGGGCACGCCCTCCTCTCCAAGGACCGGCCCGATCTGTTGCCGTTGTTTGATCGCTACGCAAATGTCGAACGCCGTAACGTGGTCGAACTTGAGAGCGGTGACCCTGGGGAAAGTGACGCCGATGACGCGCTTTACGAATCTGTGCGCAAACATATCGACGCGTGGAGCGGCGAGTGGGATGTTCGCGGCGACGCCGCGGTCGCGCAGACTGGCCGGCTAACGCTTATCGCCGCAGGTCTCGTCACCGTGTTCTGCATTGCAGCCTGCGCTGTCATTATCGGTTCGGTTACCCGACCGGTACGGTCGATGACCACGGCGATGCTCGCCATTGCCGACGGTAATCTCGGCGTCACAATTCCGGCAAAAGGCCGCGACGACGAAGTCGGCCAGATGGCCGGTGCGGTAGCAATCTTCCAAGCAGCAGCGCTTGAGAAATTGCGGCTCGAGCATGACGACGCCAAGCACCGCGAACGGATCGCACGTGAGCGCCGGGCCCATGACGCGGAACTGGCCGTCCGCGCCGCCGCACAAGATCTGGTGGTAGGCGAACTTGCCCGTGCGCTGAACGCTCTTGCTTGGGGTAACCTCACGATTTGTCTCGATACGCCGTTCGCCTCCGACTACGAGGAACTGCGCGGCGACTTCAACGCCACCGTTGAGCAACTTCGCGAAGCTGTTGCCAAAGTCGCACGGCATACGGTGGGGCTGGAGTGCGGGGTTACCACGATGCGGGCGGGGTCAGACCAATTGTCGCAGCGAACCTCGCGGCAGATGCAGAACCTCCGCCACGCAGCCGAACGGTTGGCGGACATCACGGAAACGGTCAAGCAGACCGCAGATGCTGCGTCGACGACCGAGATCGTTATTGAAGAGGCACGCGCCAGCGCTCACGACTCGGGCGACGTCGTGCGCCGCGCCAGCGCGAAGATGGCGGTGATCGAGGAGGCGTCGCGACGCATCGCCGGGTTCAGCGGCCTGATTGACCAGATCGCCGCTCAGACCAACCTACTATCGCTCAACGCCGCCGTTGAAGCCGCACGCGCCGGCGAACAGGGTCGTGGTTTCGCCGTTGTCGCATCGGAAGTCCGCACGCTCGCAAAGCAGTCGAGTGACGCTGCCGCCGAAATTCGCCGTCTTACCGCTGCGTCCGAAATCAACATTCGAGAGGGCGTTGGGCTCGTAACCGAGACCGGGCAGGCGCTGCAAGTGATTGTCGATCGCTTCATGGTGGTGAGCGAGGGCGCGCGCCAAATCATTACGACAACGAGAGATCAGTCGCGTGCGCTGAGCGAAGTAAATACCGCGATCGCGGAGGTCGATCGGATGACGGAGCTAAACTTCCAATTGGTCGAGGACGCGACCCAGTCCCTACATGACTTTTCGGACGAAACATCGCGGCTCGTCACTTTGGTGTCGAACTTCACCATCGCCGCCTGATGAGCGACCGACCAATGCCCCACGGTGTGATGGACAACTTAAATCGTGGACTCATAGAAGCAGATTGTCCGCTTCCCACCCCCAGCGGACATTCACGACCGTGCCTGACCGCTCTATTGGCTGGCTACCAGCTAGCGCGTCTGCCCGCTTAGCAGATCGCTCGGCGGGGCCAGGTCAGCGGTCAGAATATTCGCCCACTCGTTTGCTAATTCGCGGCGTCGGCCCATATGCTTCGCCCGATTATAGGCCATCTCAGAGCCCGAGAGGCCCTTCGGTTTGTGGGCGAGCATCGCGTCGATCTGCGCGCGATCGTCCGGCCGCTGCTCGTTGACCGCGATCTCATTCATCAGGGTGGAAAAAGTCGCGCGCCAGCCGTGCGGCACGTGCCGGCCGCTATAGCCGTTGCGGGCGTACATGTAGCCGATCGTATTTTCCGACATCGGCTTCGCCGTCGACCGGATGCTGGGGAACAGGTAATCGATGCGGCCGGTCAGCCGCCGGACCGCGTGAAGCACCGAGATCGCTTGCGGCTGCAGCGGCACGATATGTTCAAACGCCTCGTCATCTTTGTTTTCCAGTTCGAGCTTCATTCGCTCGGCCGGGACGCGCCAGATGGCGTCCGGCGATGGCGCGTCGGGATCGGACCAGTCAATTCCCTCGAACTCGCTCCACCGCGCCGCCCGCACGATGCCGGGGCGTACCAACGTCAACGCGAGCAGTCGCGAGGCCAGCTTCGTTAGGGGCCCGGCGGTCGTAACGTCCATATCCTTGAGAAGCTGCCGAGCCGCCTCCAGTGTGCGCACCGCTGGCTGCTTGCCCTTCTTTCCGATTGGTTTCAGCGCGCGGCCAATCGTCGCCGCCGGATCTGCGGCAACCAGCCCTTCGGCGATGCCGTAGCCGAACACGCCTGAGACGTGCTGGCGGATGCGCTTGGCCGTGTCGATCGCGCCACGCGCCTCGACCTTTCGCAGCATCTTGAGGATCATCGGCCCGTCGATGTCGAGTAGCGGGAGCGCCCCGATTTCCTTGAACACATCGCGCTCGAACGCCTGAATGACCTTCTTCGCCTGAAGAGGTGACCACCGAGGCTTCTGCGCATCGTGCCACTCCTTCGCCACCCGCTCGAACGTAGCACCGGCAGCGGCGTGTGCGGCCATCTTGCGCTTCCGCTCTTCAAGAGCAGGATCGCGGTGATCGCGCAGCAGAATACGAGCGCGATCCCGCGCCTCGCGTGCCTTGGCGAGCGAAACCTCAGGGTAGGGGCCGAAGATCAGCCTCTTCTCCTTGCCGCCAAAGCGGTACTTGAGCCGCCACGATTTGAAGCCGCGAGAGGTGACAAATAGGTAGAGCCCGCCGGAATCGGCGAGCTTGTAATCCTTCTCTCGCGTCTCGGCCTTGCGGGCCTGTGTATCGGTGAGTGCCACAATGCCCCCTTCTTCCGGTTGAGTGTCCCCAGACTGCCCCCAACCGGGGGCATCTTGGGTGATGGGCCTTGAGAAGCCCTGACGGAGTGAAAGTGGCGTGTTTCTGCGGCGGGTGCAATCATATGATGCCCGCTGGCGACCCTTGCAAAGCGGGAATGGTGGGCGATGACGGGCTCGAACCGCCGACATTCTCGGTGTAAACGAGACGCTCTACCAACTGAGCTAATCGCCCGCGAAGGGGCCGATGCCAGCGCGCGTGCGCAATCGCAAGCGATTTAGCGGGCGGGGCCTCGCCGCCGCACGAATGATTTGCCGCGTCCGGTGCGGCTTCCTATGCACGAGCGATGCCGCGGCCCGACGCCCTTCCCGCCGAACTCGCGATTGTCGTCCCGACATATAACGAGGTGCGCAACGTGCCGCTCATCGTCGCGGCGGTCGAGCGGGCGCTCGGCGATATCCGCTGGGAGATCGTGTTCGTCGACGATCATTCGCCCGACGGGACCGCGGAAGAAGCGCGCACCCTCGCGCTCGCCGATCCGCGCGTGCGCGTGCTGCATCGCTACGGCCGGCGCGGGCTCGCCTCGGCCTGTGTCGAGGGCATCCTCGCCACCGCCGCACCCTTCGTCGCGGTGATGGACGGCGACATGCAACATGACGAGGCGGTGCTGGTCGCCATGTTCCGCCGCATCATCGCCGGCGACGTCGATCTCGTCGTCGGCAGCCGTTACGTCGAAGGCGGCGGCGTCGGCGATTGGGACAAGCGCCGCGCGGCGATGAGCCGCTTCGCCACTGCCCTCGCGAACCGCCTGACGCGCACCGCCATCGGCGATCCGATGAGCGGCTTCTTCATGCTCACGCGCTCCGCCTTCATGGCGGCACTGCCGGGTCTGTCCTCGGTCGGCTTCAAGATCCTGCTCGACATCGCCGCATCCTCGCCGACGCCCTTGCGCGTCGCCGAGGTGCCTTTCACCTTCCGCGCCCGCCAGCACGGCGAGAGCAAGCTCGACGGGCTCGTGCTGTGGGAATATCTCCAGCTCCTGCTCGACAAGGCGTTTGGGCACATCATCCCGGTGCGCTTCATCGGCTTCGCGATCGTCGGCGGATCAGGCGTGGTCGTGCATTTCCTGGTGCTGACGCTGGTGCTGCAGGTGCTGCTGGCGCTCTACGGCAATGTTCAGGAGGAACGCTGGTTCGCGATTGCGCAAGGCGTGGCGGCGCTGACCGCGACGTCGAGCAACTTCTTCCTCAACAATTACCTCACCTACCGCGACCAGCGGCTGACGGGTGCGCGGCTCGCCTGGGGCTGGCTGACCTTCAACATCGTCTGTGGCGTGGGTTTCCTCGCCAATGTCGGCATCGCGCGCTGGCTGTACCAGCGCCACAATTACATCGCCGCCGCGGCACTTGCCGGAATCGCGGTGACGACGGTGTGGAACTACGCGATGTCGTCGATCTTCACCTGGCGCAAGCGCGGCTGATCGGGCGTCAGCCGATCATCATCAGGCTGGCATTGCCGCCCGCCGCCGTGGTGTTGATCGAGGTCGATACCTCCTCGAGCAGCAGATCGACCGAATATGCGAGCGGCTGCGCGGGATCGGCGGCGTGGACCGACACGATCGCGCCGGGCAACGCCGCGACCGTCTCCGCCATAGCCGCGACGCGCGCGGCATTGCCCTCGACCAGCGCCGCCGCGAAGGGTGTGCGGGCATCGGGCGCGAAGCGCGCCGCGACACTCGGCGGCATACCCTCGGGCAGCGCCATGCCCTCCAGTGTCCCGCTATTGCCAGTCGCCAGCACCGCCGCCATCTGCGCGTGGAGCCCCTCCGTGGTCGCCGGGCGCATCAGGATGCGGCCGCGCGCGTGCAGCGCGTAGAGATTGCGCTCGCCGACCGGGCCGGGCAGCGCGATTTCCGCCCCCAACGCCGATGCCTCGCCGTAGCGGCGCGCGGCCGCCGCACAGTCGACCGCGCCCGTCGCTTCCAGCCAGTCGGCAAAATCGTGCAGTGGCGTGTCGAGGTAGCGTGCGCGAGGGCCGAACGGCGGCGGCGCGCTCGCCAGCCGCCCGAGATAGAGCGGCCCGCCCGCCTTCGGCCCGGTGCCCGAAAGCCCGCGCCCGCCGAACGGCTGCACGCCGACGATCGCGCCGATGACGTTACGGTTGATGTAGAGGTTCCCGGCCTTCACCCGCGCCGTAACGTGGGCGACCGTCTCGTCGAGCCGCGTGTGCAGCCCGAAGGTGAGGCCGTATCCGGTCGCGTTGATCGCATCGATCAGCGCGTTCATCCGGTCGCGGCGGAAGCGGATGACGTGCAGCACCGGCCCGAACACCTCGCGCGTCAGGTCGGCGATGTCCTCCAGCTCAATGATCGTCGGCGCGACGAAGGTGCCCGCGCGCGTCTCGGGCGGCAGCTCCTGCTGCTCGACGCGGCGGCCGCGCGCGCGCATGCCCTCGATGTGCCCCTCGATATTGGCCTTGGCCTCGGCGGTGATGACCGGGCCGATATCGACCGCGAGCCGGTCGGTACGGCCGATGCTGAGTTCCTTGAGCGCGCCCTTAAGCATCGTCAGCGTGCGGTCGGCGATCTCTTCCTGCAGACACAGCACGCGCAGCGCGGAGCATCGCTGGCCGGCGCTGTCGAAGGCGGAGGCGATGACGTCCGCCACCACCTGTTCGGCGAGCGCGGAGCTGTCGACGATCATGGCGTTCTGGCCACCCGTTTCGGCGATCAGCGGGATCGGCTTGCCGGCGGGAGAGAGGCGCGTGGCGAGCTGGCGCTGGATCAGCCGCGCGACCTCGGTCGATCCGGTGAACATCACGCCTGCTGTCTCCGCCGCACCGACGAGCGCCGCGCCGATCGCACCGTCGCCGGGCAGGAACTGCAGCGCGTCGGCCGGTACGCCCGCCTCATGCAACAACCACACGCACTCGGCGGCGATCAGCGGCGTCTCCTCGGCGGGCTTGGCGAGGACGGGATTGCCCGCGACCAGCGCGGCGGCGACCTGCCCGGTGAAGATCGCGAGCGGGAAGTTCCAAGGGCTGATGCACACGATCGGCCCGAGCGGCGCTTGCGCCGCGCCGAAGGTGTTGCGCGCCTGCGCGGCGTAGTAGCGAAGGAAGTCGATCGCCTCGCGCACCTCGGCGATGGCGTTGGGCACCGATTTGCCCGCCTCGCGCACGGCGAGCCCGATCAGCACCGGCATGCGCGCCTGCATGGCGTCGGCCGCGCGCTCCAGCATGGCGGCGCGCTCCCCGACCAGCGTCTCGCCCCAGCGCGAGGCGGCGGCACGCGCGACGGCGGCGGTCGCATCGTCGGCGGTGGGTTCCGTCACGGTGCCGACCACATCGGCATGGTCCGCCGGGTTGAGGACCGGGCGGCTCTGCCCCTCGCCACCGGCGTGCCAAACGGTCGCGGCGCTCTCGCGCAAGGCCGTATCGAGCGCGGCCAGCGCGCTTTCGTCGCTGAGGTCGATGCCCGCCGAATTGGCGCGATCGGGATAGAGGCCGGCGGGCAGCGCGATCTGGTCGTGCCGCGCGCCGGGATGCGGCATCGCCCGCACCACCTCGACCGGATCAGCGATCATCTCGTCGATCGACACCGCCGGATCGGCGATCCGGTTGACGAACGAGGAGTTCGCGCCGTTCTCCAGCAGGCGCCGCACCAGATAGGCGAGCAACGTCTCGTGCGTGCCGACCGGCGCATAGATACGGCACGGCCGGTCGAGCCCGGCCTTGCCGACAACTTGTTCATAGAGCGGCTCGCCCATGCCGTGCAGGCACTGGAATTCGTACTTACCGACCGCGAAGTCCGGCCCCGCAAGCCGGTAGATCGTCGCCAGAGTCTGCGCATTGTGCGTCGCGAACTGCGGGAAAACCGCCTCGGGTGCCGCCAGCAGCTTCCGCGCGCAGGCGATATACGCGACGTCGGTATGGACTTTCCGCGTATAGACCGGGAAATCCGCGAGCCCGTCGACCTGCGCGCGCTTGATCTCGGCATCCCAATAGGCGCCCTTGACCAGCCGCACCATGATCCGCCGCTCGCTGCGCCGCGCGAGATCGACGATCCAGTCGATCACGAACGGGCACCGCTTGCCATAGCCCTGCACGACGAAGCCGAGCCCGTCCCATCCCGCCAGTTCGGGATCGAGCGCGAGGCTCTCCAGCAGATCGAGCGAAAGTTCGAGCCGGTCGGCTTCTTCCGCATCGATGTTGATGCCGATGTCATAGCCCTTCGACAGCATTGCGAGCGCCTTCACGCGCGGCAGCAATTCGCGCATCACGCGGTCCGCCTGCGCGCGGCTGTAGCGCGGGTGGAGCGCCGAGAGTTTGATCGAGATGCCCGGCCCCGCATAGATGCCGCGCCCCGCCGATGCCTTGCCGATCGCGTGGATGGCATTCTCGTAGTCGGCGAGATAGCGCGTCGCGTCCGCAGCCGTTGTCGCCGCCTCGCCGAGCATGTCGTAGCTGTAGCGAAAGCCTTTCGCCTCGCGCTCGCGCGCGCGCTTCAACGCCTCGGCGATTGTCTCGCCGGTGACGAACTGCTCGCCCATCATCCGCATTGCGAGATCGACGCCGCGCCGGATCACCGGCTCGCCCGCGCGCGCGACCAGCCGCGCCAGCGCCGCGCCGAGCCCGCGATCGTCGACGCTGCCGACGAGCTTGCCCGTCACCACCAGACCCCAGGTGGCGGCATTGACGAACAGCGACTTGCCGCCGCCGAGATGCGAGCCCCAGTCGCCGTCGGCGATCTTGTCGCGGATCAGCGCGTCGCGCGTGTCGTCGTCGGGAATGCGGAGCAACGCCTCGGCGAGGCACATCAGCGCCACGCCCTCCTCGCTCGACAGCGAATATTCGTGGACGAGGCCCTCGACGCCCGTGCCCCGGTGCGTGGCGCGCAACCGCGTCACCAGCGCCCGTGCCGTCTCGCGCACGGCAGCGGCGGTCTCCTCGTCGAGGCTCGCCGCCGCGATCAGCGGCGCAATCGCCCCGGCCTCGTCGCGGCGAGAGGCGGCGGTGATCGCCTGCCGCAATGGCGACGGCGCCCGGATGGCGGGAGCGAAAGCGCCGAACGGCGCAGCGGGGAGAGGGGTATCGGCCATGTTCACAATATAGGGCAGATTTTTACGAACGATCCGGCTTTTGTTCAGGGCGCTCGATCTTCAGCCGAGCGGATGCCGCAGGCGGCGGAAGAGGCCGCGTTTGGTGGTGGCCTCGAACATTTCCGACGGGCTTTCGGGATCGAGCACCTCGTTGTCGGCGAGCCAGGTCTCCACCGCGTTCAGGTCGGGGATCTCGAACGGCCGCAGCGAACGGCCCTTGCCGCGCAGCGCCTCGATCGTGGCGATGATCGATCCGCGCCGGTCGATCTCGCTCGCGACGCGCTCGGGCGTCGTGCCGAGATGTTCGGCGATCAGCCCGTCGCGAATGGCGCGGACGGCCTTCATGCCCCTCGGGCCCGCGTCGATCGTCACGTCGCATTCGGTATCGAGGCCCATCGACCGGTTGTTCATGTTGGCGGACCCGATGCGCAGCGTGCGGCCGTCGACGATCATCACCTTGGCATGGACGTAGATCGGCTCACCCTTCGCGGTGAAGGGATGATAGAGTCGCAGGCGATCATGCACGTCACGCTGCCGCAGCGCCGTCACGAGCCGCGCGCGTGCCGTATCCATCGCCACCGGCTCCAGCCAGCCCTGCGCGGTCAGTGGATTGACGATTACGATCTCCGGCCCGTCCGCTTCGGCCAGCCGCGTGGCGATTGCCTCGGCGATGCGGCGCGACGCGAAATACTGGCTCTCTGCGTAGATGCTCGCTCTGGCCGCACCGATCTGTTCGACGAATAGCGCCTCGATCTCGCGCACCTCGGGACAGTCCGGCATGTCGGGGCGGGTGCGGGCGATGCCGACGGCGACGTCCCGGAAATCGGGCACGAGCTTGTCGGGCCAGCACTCCGTCTTGCCCGCGACGGGCGCGATGATACCGCCGCCCGCCCGCTCCCACCGGTCGCGCGCCAGCTCACCGAGCGCGGCTGCGACAGGCCCCTCCAGCGCCGTCGTCGCATCGTGCCAGGGCTTGTAGGGCTTTCCGTTCGGCAGGACGCGGCGAGTTTCCCCATCGCGATGCTTCCGCGTGTCCCAGCGCTCGCTCGTCATGTCGATGCCGCCGCAAAAGGCGAGGCAATCGTCGATCACCACGATCTTCTGGTGATGCGATCCGCCGGTCGGATGAAAGCCGTCGAGCTTGGTGTGGATGCGGGGATGGCGCATCCAGCGGAACAGCGTGCGCAGGTTGGAGCCGCGCAGCACCGTCTTGATCGCGCCGACGTCCCAGCGCAGCAGGTACACTTCAAGCTCCGGGTTGCGCTCGACCAGCCAGTAGATGAAGTCGCCGACGGCGGCGGGCTCGCCCTTGCCGCGCCCCTTGTTGACGAGCGCGATGCGCGCGTCGAAGTCCCAGCCGATCAGCATGATGCGCCGCTTCGCCTTCAGCATCGCTCGCCTGGCGTTGCTGAAATAGTCGTCGGCATCGACGATCACGCTCATCCGGCCGGCCTTGGCGACGCGCCAGAATGTCTTTTCGTCCAACCCCAACGCGGCCTCCCATTTGCGAATCCGCTCTAGGGGCGGCGGGGGGCGCTGAACAGCGTTGCCGGGATCGCTTGTCGCCGCCGGCAGACCTTATTGCTTCGTGTTTGGCACCGATGGCGTAGTCGGCTGGGGTGCCGCGCCGGGCGCGGGCGGCGGGGGAGCGCGATCGGGACCATCGCCGTCGTCCCCGGCAAGGTCGCGGGGGCCGTGGCCGCGATGATCGTGGCGTCCAGGTCCACGATGACCGACCTCGATCACCTTTCCGGCCGGGTCGACCAGAAACGACGGCCGCAATCCTCCATGTTCGAACCGGCCCTGTACGCTGACGATCGAACCTGCGGGCGCGAGGGAACTATCCTCTCCGGCCGGACCGGCGTCGATCAGGGTCTTGCCGGTGCCGTCATCCAGTACGAACTGGTTTCCGTACCGCTCGGCAACGCGGCCTTTGACCGTGACGATACCGGAACCGTCGGTCAGGCCCTTGATTGCGGTTGCGTGAATCGGCGCCATTGCGATGGCGGGGTGGAAGGCGTGGCCCGCAAAGGCACCCGCACCTCCCCCGATCACGAGCAATGCGATGGCAGCCGCCCCGAGTTTGAGGCGGCGGCGCAGCGACGAGGTTTCGATATCGGACATTTCAGGTTCCTTCAGCGGTTGATGGGTCGCTTGTACCGGGCGGGGGCGGATGCTGGCTGAACCGCGTTGTTCAGTTTCGGTTTAACCCTGCGGGGTAGCGCAAGCGGGAGAGAAGGACGGCGATGCGCGTATTGCTGGTGGAAGATGACGAGGCGCTGGCGGAGGCGATCGCGCGCGCTTTGCGTGCCGAGGCGTTCGCGGTCGATATCGCCGCCAATGGCGAGGACGGCGGCCATTTCGGCGCGACCGAGGCGTATGACGTCGCCGTGCTCGATCTCGGCCTTCCGAAACGCGACGGCCTGTCGGTCCTCGCCGATTGGCGCGCGGCGGGACGGACATTGCCCGTCCTGATCCTCACCGCGCGAGACGGCTGGTCGGACAAGGTGCTGGGCTTCAAGGCCGGTGCGGACGACTACCTCGTCAAGCCGTTCCGCGTGGAGGAACTGGTGATGCGATTGCGCGCGCTCGTCCGCCGTGCGGCCGGACATGCCGCGAGCGTGATCCGGTGCGGGCCGCTCGCCTTCGACAGCGCGACCGGCCAGTTCGAGCTGGACGGCCTTCCCCTGAAGCTCACGGCGTTCGAGTGGCGCGTGCTGTCGGCGCTGATGCTGCGCAAGAACGCCGTGATCGAACGGCTCGACCTGCTCGAACGGGTCTATGAGGGCGATGCCGATGTCGATTCCAACTCGCTCGAGGTGATCATCGGGCGGCTGCGGCGCAAGATCGGCACGACCTTGATCGAGACGGTGCGCGGGCTCGGCTACCGCGTGACGGACGGAGGCTGATGCGCCTCCTGCCCAGATCGCTGTCGGGCCGCCTGCTCGTGACGGCGGCCGTGACGATCGCGGTGGCGCTGCTGCTCGCCGCCTTTGCGATCGGTCACGTGCTCGAACGCTTCGTCATGGCCGGCCTCGACGACCGGCTCGACGCGCAGATCGCCATCGTCGCACGCGCCGTCGAGGCGGACGGCAGGCTGGATGCCGCCAAGGCGATCGATCTGCCGCCGTTCGATCAACCGGGTTCGGGCTGGGCATGGGAGGTTATCGGTCCCGCCGGCACGTTGCGCTCGGCCTCGTTGCGGGGCGGGGATCTTCCCCTGCCGCGCGGGCGGGACTGGAGCCCGTTCGGGCGCGGCGATGAAAGGCATGGCCGCATCCGGCAACGTCCGCATCCGCTGGAGGGCGTCGATACGGAGGGCCGCGCGATCCATTACCGGATCGCCACGCTCCCCACCCTGCGCGGCGACGCGATCGTGCTGGCGGCGGGCCCGCGCGCGATCGTCGACCGTCCGCTGCGCGCGGCGATGTTGCCGCTTCTGCTTTCCGTGATCCTGCTGGCCGGGTTTCTCGCGCTGGCGCTGATCGTTCAGCTCCGCATCGGCCTGCGACCCCTCGTGGCGTTGCGTCAGCGCGTGATCGACGTCCGTGCCGGGCGTATCCGCCATATCCGCGCGGACGAACCGACGGAACTGCTGCCGCTGGTCGAAGAACTCAACGCATTGATCGACGCCAACGAACAGGCGCTGGAGCGCGCGCGCGGGCATGTCGCCAATCTCGCCCACGGCCTGAAAACCCCCCTTGCGACGCTCAAGCTCGATCTCGCCCGGTTCGACGCCGCCGGCGAAGGGCGTTTGCGCGCTCAGGTCGAGCGTATGGAAGGGCAGATACGCCATCACCTGAGCCGCGCGCGCGCTGCCGAAGCCGGGATCATGGCGGGGCGGCAGTTGCTCGCGCCGCGCCTTCACGATCTGGCCGCCGCGCTGTCGCGTATCCACGCCGATCGCGCGATCGTGCCGCTGATCGCGGTCGATGCGACGATCGGTGTGCAATGCGACGCGCAGGATCTCGACGAGATGCTCGGCAACATCCTCGACAACGCCTGGCAACACGCGAAGAGGACCGTGCGCGTGAAAGCCAGGGCCGTCGATCGCATGATACGCATCGAGATCGACGACGACGGGCCAGGTCTGCCGCCGGATCGCATTTCGGACCTGAACGTGGCGCGTCGCCTCGACGAACGCGCGACGGGTTACGGTTTCGGGATCGCGATCGCCCGTGAGCTGGCCGAGCTGCACGGCGGCACGCTGACCCTGCGTCAAGGTGATCTGGGCGGGCTGGCGGTGGACCTCAACATCCCCGATCGCGGGCCGTAATTCGGTCGATCCGCCCCGCATCGCCACTGGCCGACCGTGGCTAATCGCTTGCTGGACGTATCGATGCGGCGATATGCACATGGATGATGAAGAAACGATACGGTGCGCCCGGTTCGCCGACGATGGCGACGATCGCGCGCGACGGCGCGATCCGCATCCGCGATCGGCTCAAGGACGTTATCGAGACCTGGGGCGAGTGGATCTGCGCGCTCACGTTCGAGGCCGTGCGCGAGACCCTGGCCGCCGCCGTATCGGACAGGCGGATCAGCCGCCTCGCGCTTGCCGATGCGGTGATCTGCGTCGATGCCCTGCCACGCACGGCGCTCGGCAAGATCGACAAGAAGGCGATCCGTGAAAGCCTGGCCGACGACGCGGTCTCGGGAGGGCGGCCGTGACGATCGACCTCCAGGCGTACCGCGACCGCGTGATGACGGCGGACGCCGCCGCCGCCCTCATCCCCGACGGCGCGCGCATCTGCATGGCGCTGGGCGTCGCGCAGCCGCCCGCGCTGCTCGAGGCACTGGCCGCCCGCGCCGCGCGGGGAGAGATCGAGGGGGCCAGCCTCTATTACCTGCTGTCGACGGCGACCGCCGGGCAGAGCGTGCTGCGTCGCGAGCTGAACGGCCGTCTGCGCCCGATGAGCCTGTTCCACAGTTCGGTCGAGCGCGCGCTCGACGTCGAGGCCGCGAAGCTCGGCGCGTCTTCGGTCGATATCCTCCCCGTCGCCTTCAGCCGTGCGCCGAAGATGCTGTGCGACGAGATCGGCGTGGACACGCTCGTCACGCAGGTCGCGCCGATGGACGCGAACGGGGAATTCAGCCTCGGCACCAATATCGATTATGCCCATGCGGCGGCGCGGCGCTGCCAGCGCGTCATCGTCGAGGTCAACCGCCACATGCCGCGCACGCGCGGCGTGAGCACGATCCCGCTTTCGGCGGTGACGGCCATCGTCGAACACGACCGTCCGCTGGTCGAGATCCCATCGACGGTTCGCCGCCCCGAGGATGACGCGATCGCCGCGATCATCGCCGGCCTGATCGATGACGGTGCCTGCCTCCAGATGGGAATCGGCGCCGTGCCGGAAGCGGTGTGCGCGGCGCTGCGCAATCATCGCCATCTCGGCATCCACACCGAATTGATGACGCCGGGCCTCGCCGCGCTGATGAAATCCGGCGTCGTCGACAACAGCCGCAAGACCCTTCACCCCGGCAAGACCGTCTTCACCTTCGCGATGGGGGACGCGCCGTTCTACGATTTCATCGGCGACCATCCCGATATCGAGGGCCATCCGGTCAGTTATGTGAACGATCCGGCGGTGATCGCGCGCAATGCGAACATGGTTTCCGTCAACGCCACGCTGGAAATCGACCTGCAGGGCGCCTGCAATTCTGAGGTGATGAACGGACGCCAATATAGCGCGGCGGGCGGCCAGCTCGATTTCGTGCGCGGTGCCTCCGCAGCGCCGGGCGGAAAATCGATCATCGCCTGTCATTCGACCGCCGCGGGCGGCACGGTATCGCGCATCGTGCGCACGCTGAGCGGGCCGGTGACGACGCCGCGCAACGATATCCACGTCGTCGTCACCGAATTCGGCGCGGCAGACCTGCGGGGCAAGTCGATCCGCGAACGGGCCGAAGCGCTGACCGCCATCGCCCATCCGCGCTTTCGCGACCAGCTCTCGGGCTAGGCGGGCATCCACGCCATAACGCCGATGATCGAGTGGCGCGTATGTGGGGCGACCATGGGTGTCGTAGCGGCCGAAGCGGCGAGTCTTGCCCGGAAAGTGTGCGCTATGTGGACAGCCGGGCATCGCCACTCGCATGGAGGCGTCGCAATGCGTCGATACCGTATTCCAGCACCATCGCGTTCGCTCGCGGTGCGCCGTGCGCTGGCAACCTGACGAATGGAGATCAAGATGTCGGCTCTCATCCAGCCCACGCCCCGCGCCCAGGCCTTTTTCGATGCGCCGCACCGGCTGCTGATCGGGGGCGAATGGGTCGAGGGCAGAGCCGAACCGATCGCGGTCGAGAATCCGTCGCGCAACGAACATCTCACTACCGTCGATGCGGCGTCCGACGAGGATGTGGACAGGGCGGTCGCCGCGGCGCGCGTCGCGCTGAACGGTCCATGGGGGCGGATGAGCGGGCGCGAGCGTGCCGGGATCCTGTTCCGCTTCGCCGACCTGCTCGACGCCAATGCCGAGGAGATCGCCGAGGCGATGGCCTATGACAACGGCCAGTCGCTGGCGGCCTGTACCGGCATCGTGCGGGTGCTGGCGTGCGAGATCATCCGCTATTATGCAGGCTGGGCGACCAAGATCGCCGGCGACAGTTTCCTGCCCAGCCTTGGTGGCGCGCGGGCGAACACGCAGTTCATGGTATCGACCCTGCGCGAGCCGATCGGCGTGGTCGCCGCGATCGTGCCGTGGAATGCGCCGGCGGGCATGATGGGGCTCAAACTCGGGCCGGCGCTCGCGACCGGTTGCACCGTGGTGCTCAAGACGGCCGAGCTCGCGCCGCTGACGGGCGAGTTCTTCGGCCGCTTCTTCCTGGAAGCGGGCGGCCCTCCCGGCGTCCTCAACATCCTTCACGGGCTCGGCCACGAAACGGGCGCGGCGATGGCGCGCCATCCCGGCGTCGACAAGATCAGCTTCACCGGCTCCCCCGTCGCGGGGCGGTCGATCGTGCAGGCGGCGGCGGGGAATCTCAAGAAGGTGACGCTGGAACTCGGCGGAAAATCGCCGATCATCGTCTTTCCCGACGCCGATCTCGACGCGCTCGTGCCCGCGACGGCGCTGGCGTGCTTCGTCGCGAGCGGGCAGGCTTGCATGGCGGCGACGCGGCTGTTCGCCCATGCGGACATCTATGACGAGCTGGTGCAGCGCGTCGCGGATCATGCCGATGCGCTGACCATCGGCGATTCGCTCGAGCCGGGCATCTTCCTCGGCCCGCTGATTTCGGCGCGGCAGCGCGCGCGCGTCGAGGATTATATTCGCACCGGCATCGCCGAAGGCGCGCGCGTCGCCAACCGCAACGGTTTCGTGCCGTGGGAAGGCGCCGGAAACTTCGTGCGGCCGATCGTCTTTGCGGACGCCACCGCCGACATGCGGATTGCCCAGGAGGAGATTTTCGGACCCGTGCTGACCGCGATCCGCTTCGACGACGAGGCGGCGATGCTGCGGGACGTCAATTCGACGACCTATGGCCTTTCGGGCTCGGTATGGACCAACGACATCACCCGCGCCCTGCGCGTTGCGCGCCAGGTCGACAGCGGCCAGGTCGGCATCAACGTCCATGCGGCGGTCAGCCCGGAGACGCCGTTCGGTGGAAATCGTGAATCGGGGTGGGGCCGCGAATTCGGCGAAGAAGGGTTGTTGCCCTATCTCAAGACCAAGGCGATCAGCATCAACCTGGGGCCGCGCGACTGACACGCGGCGGGGCGATCGACCCCGCGCTTTCTTTCTGAACGACATCGCCCGCGCCCCGGTCCGATCGCCAGACCGGGGCGCGGGATTTTCGTGCCGGGGCCCGGCGCAAGACACAGAAAAGGGAGCCCGGCGATACGCCGGGCTCCCCCTTCAGGACCGGTGAAGCTCGGTCAGAAGCTGGCGGAAACCGTTACGCCGTACGTGCGGGGCAGCGGAAGATACCCCGAAAGATTGCCCTGGAAATCGTTGAGCCGGGTCAGCTTGAGCACCTGTTCCGGCGTCTGGTTGTTGGTGAGATTGTCGACATAGGCGGTGATGCTGTACTTTTCGGTCTTGATGCCGGCACGCAGGTTCACGCCGATACGCTCACCATAATATGCGTTGTCGTCCTGCTGGGCATATTGCTTCGATTCGTAGCGAACGTCGGCACGGCCGAACCAGGAAATCGTGTCGGTCACGTCGCCGTTGAAGTCCACACCGCCGCTTGCCGTCAGCTTGCTGACCCGCGGAAGCTGCAGGCCCGCCAGATTAAGCGCGAGCCTGGTGGCGCCGGAGGCCGTGGTCACACGAACGACGCGGCTCTGGTCGCAATAGGGCGTCGTCGCGCAGATCGTGCCGAACGAGAAGTCGAGCGTTCCCGCGCTGAACTTCGGATCGACATAGGCGATACCGTAGTGCAGGCCGAAAAAGCGATTGGGACGGAAGCTCGTCTCGAATTCGAAGCCGCGATTGCGCGCGCCGCCGAAGTTCTTGATGACGAGGCCGGCATTGGTGGGATCGTCCGACGGGCCGTTGATCTGGAAGTTCGTCGAGTCGATCTGGAAGATGGCTGCGTTGACCTGAACGCGATTGTTCCAGAACGAGGACTTGAACCCGAGTTCGTAGGTCTTGCTCGTCTCCGCGCCGTAATAGCGCTCCGAAGCGATCGTGGCGCGCGGATTGACGCCGGCCGGCTTCACGCCCTGCCCATAGCTTGCGTAGACCATGATGTGCGGCGTGATCTTGTACTTCGCGGACAACCGGTAGGAGTCGGTGTCGTAGCTGAACGTGTACGGCGCCAGCGTGACGATGGGATTGGTCAGTCCGCTCGTGTTGTACGCATCGACCGTCGCGTGTCCGCGGCGATACTCGCCCGACAGCGTCATGCCGGCAAACGGATCATAGTCCGCGCTGATGAATCCCGAATAGCTCTTGGTGGTCGAAAAGCTGGCCGTGGCGGCGGCGTTGGCGGGTGCGCCGTTTACCGTCAGATAGCGAAGCGCGGTCGGATCGACCAACGTCACGCCGGTGGGAAGCGGCGTACCGTCGACACTGATGATCGTGTTCGAATAGCTGTCATTGGCCTGGTAGAAACCACCGAAGGCGAAGCGCAGCGGCTTGTTCTGCGGCGAGGTGTACCGCAGCTCCGCGTTCCAGCCCTTGTCGTTGTTGTCCGACCCGAAATATTCGAGCAGATTGTAGGTACGGCCATCGGACCCGACGAACGGGATGCCGCTGCGCGTGCCGGTGAAATCGTTGAAGCGGTGCGTATCGCTCTTCTGATATCCGACGAGCAAGCCGATGTCGCCGTAGCCGATGTCGTAGTGCGCGCGGACGTTGCCGAGGAACACTTCGCGCTGATTGCCCGCGACGCCGGCATTCTTGGGGATGCTGGCCACTTCCAGCGGGTTGAAGTTGAGCGAGCCGCAATAATTGGTGAACTGGCCGCGCGTGTTGACGTTGGTCGACAGGGCGCCGCAATTGTTCGTCGCGTAGACGAGCGGGGTCACGTCGAAAACGTCGTTGCCGTAGTAGAAGCTGCCGGCGATCGAAAGGCGATCCGTCGGCGTGAAGTTCACCGAGGCGCGCACGTCTTTCTTCTCATACCCGCCGGTCTTGTTGCCGTTCACCGAGTCCCGGAAGCCGCCGCCGTAATTCTCGTAGTTGCCGGCGACGCTCACCGCCAGCAGATCGCTGACCACGGGCACGTTGACGAAGCCCTTGAACTGGTAAAGGTCGCCGGATGCGGCGGTCGCTTCGGCATCGAGCGAGAACGTGTTGCCCGGCACGCGGGTGACGTAGTTGATGACGCCGGAGTAAGCGTTCTGACCGTAAAGGGCCGCGACAGGGCCTTTCACGATCTCGACCCGCGAGATGTCGAGCATCGAAACGTTGACCGACGCCGCACCTGGCAGCGGCACCGCATCGATGAACGACACGACGCCCGAATTGCCGCCGAGACCGACGACACCGCGGATGATCGGCTGCGTCGTATATTCCGCGCCGCCGCTGTTGATCGTCACGCCCGGCGTCAGGTACGCGATGTCACGGATGTTGCGCACGCCCGCGGCCCTGAGCTGTTCGCCGGTGATCGCGCTGATCGCGAGCGGGACTTCCTGCAGCGATTCTTCCTTGCGCCGCGCCGTAACGACGATGTCGCCCGGGACTTGCGACTCGGCCTGGTCGGCGGCGGGGGCTTCTGGCGCTTCGATCGCCGCCGTGGCGGCGGGCGCGTCCATCGCGAAGGCGGGCGTGGCCGAGGCGGCAAGCGCCGCGAGCGAAACCGCCGATCGCATGAGGGCGGCCTTCGCCCCGCGCGGTGTAGTTGTGAAATTCGACATCTAATCTGGCCCCTTTGTCGGCATTTTCGATTGCTGAAAAGTTACCCTGCGTACGTTCTGCTGATCTCCGGCGTGCCGGGCCCGCTTGATCCGTAACCGTCGTCTGGAAAGGGAACGCGGGCCTTTGCCCGTCATCATCCTGCAACCAAAGGGGCCTAAAGGCCGCTTGGCTCGATCCGTACGTCGACAGCGTTGAGTTTACGGACAGAAACGGGCGGAATTAGTGCAATTTGGTTGAGCGGCATTGCGCTTTACGCAATGCGACCTCCCGCACGCTCGCCGAAGGCGAGAGTGTCCACAGACCGAACGTCTGACAGCTACGGCTCGATTGTCTCCGGGGCACCCTTAAGCCGGGCGCACAACCCCGGGGAGAAAGTCGTGGCCCACCGCATATCGAAATCGTTCGCCGAAACCGAGCACGGCGACATCTATGTCCAGCAGGCCGACGGGGGCGGTGCGGCGATCACCCTGCTGAGCGTGACGTCGTTCGGCAGTGCGCTGGTCGGCGAGGCACTCGAACTGCTCGCCGCGCGCGGATACCGGGCGCTCGCGATCGATCTGATGGGATATGGCCGCTCCGACAAGCGCTATGGCCTCTGGCCGGTCGAGCGATTCGCGGACGCGACCGAACAGGCGATGGCCGCGCTGGGAATCGCGGAAACCACGCTCGTCACCGGGCATTTCGCCGGCCTGACGGGGATCGAACTGGCGGCGCGGCGGTCACCGGCGGTACGGCGTCTCGTCCTCGACGGAACGCCGTACCGGACGCCTGACGAACGCGCGGCGTTGATCGAGAAGGGCATCACGCCGCCGGTTCCGTGGCGGGAGGACGGCAGTCACGCGGTCGATCACTGGAAGCATTTCCACCATCTCGCGCACATGCTGAACCCGGATTTCGCATTGCCGGCCGTGCCCGACGCGCGATATCGCCACGCCTATCTCGCGTTGCTCGAGGTGTTTGCGTTCGGGCCGAGCACGATGGACGCGCTGACCGGCTTTCCGATCGAGGAAAAGCTGGCGGCGATCGGCGACCTGCCGGTCCTGTTGCTGACCAGCGAAACCGACTGGAATCGCGGCACCTATCATCATTTCACCGCTGCGCTGCCCGGCGCGGCGCGGCATGCCTTTCCCGGAGTCCACCCCATTCACGACCTGTCCCGCACCGGCCGCGCCGCGGAATACGTCGATGTCATCGAGCGTTTCGTGACGGCGTGAGCGTATTACAGCGCGGCGGCGTAGAGCCGCCGCGCGTCCTCCTCGTCAATCGGGCAGGGATTGTTGATGAGCAGCCGCTGCTGCTTCATCGCTTCGCCGGAGAGGAGATCGAGATGATCCTCCGTCACGCCGACGGCGCGCAGCCGGTCAGGCAGGCCGCAGTCCAGCGCAAGCGCCGTCACCGCCTCCACCAGCCCCTGCGCGCGGGCCTGATCGCCAAGCGGCGCCAGTGCGGGATCGATGATCGCGCCGAGCTCGGCGTATAGCGGCATCGCCGCCGCCATATTGTGGCGCAGGACGTGCGGCAGCATCAGCGCGTTCGACAGGCCGTGCGGCACGTGGAAATGGCCGCCCAGCGGATAGGCGAGCGCGTGGACGCCCGCGACCGGCGCGTTGGCGAAGGCGATGCCGGCCAGATGCGCGCCGAGCAGCATCGCCTCGCGCGCCGCGAGATCGTCACCCTGCGCGATCACGCGGCGCAGGTTCGCCGCGATCAGGCCGAGCGCCTCGCGCGCCAGCATGTCCGACAGCGGATTCTTGAGCCGGGCCGAAGTATAGGCCTCGATCGCGTGGACCATCGCGTCGATGCCGGTCGCGGCGGTGACATGCGCGGGGAGACCCGCCGTCAGTGCCGCATCCAGGATCGCGTAGTCGGCATAGAGGGCCGGTGCGACCACGCCCTTTTTCTCCGCGCCGCCGACCGTGACGATCGCGACCGGCGTCGCCTCCGATCCGGTGCCGGCGGTGGTCGGCACCAGGACCAGCGGCAGCCGCGCGCCGCGCGCCTGATCGACCCCGTAGATCGTATCGAGCCCGTCGCCCGAGCCGAGCAGATAGGCGGCAATCTTGGCAACATCCATCGGACTGCCGCCGCCGAAACCGATCACGGCGACCGCGCCCGCCGACCGTCCGGCGGCGGTGGCCGCCTCCACCGTCGTCGCGGACGGATCGGCCTCGACCGCGTCGAACACCAGGACTGTGCGGCCTGCCGCTTCAAGCGCGGCGATCGCGCTGTCGGCAAGGCCCAGGCCGCGCACGCCGGCATCGGTCACGAACAGCACGGCACCCGCAGGCAGCAGGGCGTCCATCTCATCGGCGCTGCCGGCGCCGACGATCAGCTTGGGGCCATAGGTAAAACGCATGTCACTCTCCGGGAATACGGGCATTCGTCATGCGGCGATGCCGCCGATGCCGACGTATTTGAGTTCAAGATAATCCTCGATGCCGTATTTGGACCCTTCGCGGCCGAGGCCCGATGCCTTGACGCCGCCGAACGGTGCGACCTCCGTCGAGATCAGGCCCTCGTTGATGCCGACGATGCCGTATTCGAGCGCTTCGGAAACGCGGAAGGCGCGCGCCAGGTCGCGAGTATAGAGGTAGGAGGCGAGGCCGAACTCGGTGTCGTTGGCCATTGCGATCGCGTCGTCTTCGGTTTCGAAGCGAAACACGGGGGCGACAGGCCCAAACGTCTCTTCGCGGAAGCAATCGGCGCTGAGCGGCACGTCGGCGAGCACGGTCGGCGTGAAGAAATGGCCACCCAGCGGGTGCGGCGTGCCGCCCTCGATCAGCTTTGCGCCTTTCGCCAGCGCATCCGTGACATGGGCATTCGCCTTGGCGACCGCGGCGCCGTCGATCAGCGGGCCCTGCGTCACGCCATCGTCGCGGCCGTCGCCGACCTTGAACCCGCGCACCTTTGCCGCCAGCGCGGCGACGAAGCGGTCATGGATGCCGGACTGGACGAGCAGTCGGTTGGCGCAGACGCAGGTCTGGCCGGCGTTGCGGAACTTGGCGGCGACCGCGCCGTCGACCGCCGCCTCGAGATCGGCGTCGTCGAACACGATGAAGGGGGCGTTGCCGCCCAGCTCCATCGAGGTTTTCTTGATCGTCGGCGCACACTGCGCGAGCAGTTTTGCGCCGACCTCGGTCGATCCGGTGAAGCTCAGCTTGCGGACCGTGCGGCTTTCGGTGAGTTCCGCGCCGATCGCCGTGGCGCGACCCGTGACGATGTTGCAGACGCCTGGCGGCATGCCCGCGCGCTCGGCCAGAACGCCCAGCGCCAGCGCGGAGAACGGCGTCTGGCTCGCCGGGCGGATCACGCCGGTGCAGCCGGCCGCCCAGCCGGGGCCAGCCTTGCGCGTTATCATCGCAGCCGGGAAGTTCCACGGCGTGATGGCCGCAAAGACGCCGATCGGCTGCTTGCGGACGAGGATCCGGCGGCCGGGGGCATTTTCGGGAATGATGTCGCCGTAGACCCGCTTGGCCTCTTCGGCGAACCATTCGATGAAACTCGCGGCATAGCCGATCTCGCCGCGCGCCTCGGCCAGCGGCTTGCCCTGTTCGGCGGTCATAATCCGCGCCAGATCCTCGCGGTTGGCGATCATCAGATCGAACAGGCGGCGCAGGATCGTGGCGCGGTCGCTGGCGATGCGCCCGCTCCAATCGCGAAACGCACCATCAGCGGCGGCGATCGCGCGGGCGGTTTCGGCGCGGCCCATGTCGGGCACGGTGCCGATCACCGCGCCGGTCGCGGGGTCGGTCACCGCGATCGTCGCGCCGCTGTCGGCATCGCACCATGTCCCGCCGATCAGACATTGCGTGCGCAGCAGCGACGGATCGGACAGGTTCAGCATGATCATTTCGCCCATTTCTTCTCAAACGCCCAGACATCCGCGAAACCTATCATCTCGCAGAAAGTCTTGAAGTCGAACATGGGCAGATCGGCGGGTTCGCCGTCGCCTTCGTCGCGCAGACGGATCAGCGCGGTTTCCATCGCCGATGCGGCGATCAGGCTGGTGAGCGACGGATAGATCGCGAAGGCATAGCCGATATCGGCGAGCACATCGCCCTTCAAGACCGGGGTGAGCCCGCCGTTGGCCATGTTCGCCATCACCGGCTGTTCGAAGGCGAGGCACGCCTGGCGCATCTCCTCCTCGCTGGTCAGCGCTTCCGGGAACAGAATGTCGGCACCGGCCTTGGCATAGGCTTCGAGCCGGCGCAGCGTGCCGTCGAGCCCCTCGGACTGGCGCGCATCGGTGCGGGCGATGACGAGCATGTCCTCACGCGCATCGACCGCGACCTTGATCTTCTCGACCATGTCCTCGATCGGCACCAGGCGCTTGAACGGGGTGTGGCCGCATTTCTTCGGGAATTCCTGATCCTCGATCTGAATCGCCGAAACGCCTGCAGCCTCATAGCCTTTGACGGTGTGATGGACGTTCAGCAGACCGCCGAAGCCGGTATCGGCGTCCGCAATCAGCGCGGCCGAACTGGTGCGCTTGAGCGTCGTCATCCGGTCGAGCATCTGGGTGTAGGTCGCGATGCCCGCGTCGGGAAGGCCGGATGCCGAGGCGGTGAGCCAATAGCCCGAACCATAGACGATGTCGAAGCCGACGCGGTCCGCGACGACCGCAGCGATCATGTCGTGGATGCCGGGAACGACGAAGAAGTCGCCGGAGGCTAGTCGGTCGCGCAGGCGGGAGTCGAGCATGATTGTCCTCGGTGTCAGGCGCTCCAAAGCCAGGGTTGGCGCTCTCGCTGGCCGGCTTCGAAACGGGTGATGGCGGCGCTGGAGAGCGCCATGATGCGGGCGGTTTCGTCCCACCCGTTCAGCAGTGCCTCGCGCTCCGCTGCGGCGATGTCGAAACCGATGCCGCGACCGTCCGACATGCGGACGGTCTGCAACACCAGATCCACCGTGAGCTCCGCCGCGCCGTGGAGGGCGGAGACGGTATCGGCCGGGAGGAGGACGGGCACGATGCCATTGCGCGTGCAGTTGGTTCGGAAAATCTCGCCGAGGCTGGGGGCGATCACGGCGCGGATGCCGAGATCGGCAAGTGCCCACGGCGCCTGCTCCCGGCTCGATCCGCAGCCGAAATTGGCACCAGTGACGAGAATCGCGGGCGTCTGCGTGTCGTCCAGGCCGACAGGAAACCCTGCTGTGCCGCGCCGGTCGGCAAAGGCGTAGCGGCCAAGCCCGCGCTTCTCGGTGACCAGCAGAAAACGCGCGGGGAAGATGATATCGGTATCGATCTCGTCGAACGGCAGCGACAGGACACGATCGGTGAGGGCGGTGAAGGCGCGCATCGTCAGACCGCGCGGACGTCGGTCAGCCGGCCCGCTATCGCCGCCGCCGCCGCCATCGCGGGGCTGACGAGATGCGTGCGCGCGCCGACGCCCTGACGGCCTTCGAAATTGCGATTTGAAGTGGACGCGCAGCGCGCGCCGGGCGGCAGGCGATCGTCGTTCATCGCAACGCACAGCGAGCAGCCGGGCTCGCGCCATTCGAAGCCTGCGGCCCGGAAGATATGATCGAGGCCCTCTGCCTCGGCCATGCGCTTTACCGCCATCGACCCCGGCACCACCATCGCCCGGACGCGGTCGTGAACATGCCCGCGCAGGGCTATGGCGGCGGCGGCGCGCAGATCCTCGATCCGCCCGTTGGTGCAGCTGCCGATGAAGACATGGTCGATCTCGATGGCATCGGCGCGCTCGCCCGGCGTCAATCCCATATAGTCGAGCGCGGCGGCGAGTCGGCGGCGCTGGCCGGGATCGGCGATCGCGGCGGGATCGGGCACGATGCCGTCGATCGGCAGAACCTGATCGGGGCTCGTGCCGAAACTCACCTGCGGCACCAACGTGCCCGCGTCGATCACGATTTCCTGGTCGAATACCGCGTCGGCATCACTGGCGAGCGTGCGCCAATATGCGACTGCGCGGTCCCACATCGCGCCTTGCGGCGCGCGCGGCCGCCCGGCGAGATAGGCGAACGTCGTGGCGTCGGGCGCGACCAGGCCGGTGCGCGATCCGGCTTCGATCGTCATGTTGCACAAGGTCATCCGTGCCTCCATCGACATCGCGCGGATCGCCGGGCCGGTATATTCCACCGCATGTCCGACGGCACCGCCGGCCCCGGTCCGGCCGATCAGGGCGAGCATGAGATCCTTGGCGGAAACGGCATCGGGCAGCGCTCCATCGACGCGGACGCGCATGGTCTTGGCGCGGCGTTGCCACAACGCCTGCGCCGCCATCACCGTGCCGCACTCGCTCGCGCCGATGCCGAAGGCGAGCGCGCCGAACGCCCCGTGCGTCGCGCTATGGCTGTCGCCGCAGACCAGAGTGACGCCGGGCAGGGTGAAGCCCTGCTCGGGGCCGATGACGTGGACGATCCCCTGGTCCGGCCCGGCGAGCGGCAGATAGTCGATACCGAAGGCGCGGCAATTCTCCTCCAGCAGCGCGATCTGCGCGCGGGCCTGCGCATCGGCGACAGGCTGGCCGCGGCCGTGCGTGGGAACCGCATGATCGGCGACCGCGAGGTTCGTCTCCGGGCGATGCACGACGTGGCCGGATTCGCGCAGCGCGACGAAGGATTGCGGGGTGCTCACCTCGTGCAGCAGGTGCCGGTCGATATAGATCAGCGCCTGCCCGTCCGCGCTCGATTCGACGACATGGGCGTCCCACAGCTTGTCGTAGAGCGTGCCGGCCATCGATCAGCCGCCGAGGCCGATCCGCGGTATCGCGATCCGGCCATAGGGAATGCTGGTGGTCTTGAGCTCGGTGAAGAAGTCCGCGCTGCTGGACATGCCGTCGCGGCCGATGCCGCTTTCCTTGTAGCCGCCGAACGGCGCGCGCAATTCGCGCATCATCGGCGTGTTGACCCAGATCGTCCCGGCGCGGATGTCGCGGCTGGCCTTCATCGTCACGGCAAGGTCGTTCGACCAGACGTAGGACACCAGCCCGAACGCCGAGGCATTTGCGATCGCCACCGCCTCCTCCGGATCGTCGAACAGAACGAGCGAGGCGAAGGGCCCGAAAATCTCCTCCTGGCAGACGCGCGCTTCATTGTCCTTGGCGAGCACGATGGTCGGCTCGACATAATAGCCCGCGTCGAAGCCCTCCGCGCGCTTGCCGCCGGTCAGGATTTCTCCGCCCTCGGCGCGCGCGATGTCGGCGAACGACAGCACCCGTTCCATATGGCGGCGGAATGCGAGCGGGCCCATTTCGGTATTCGGATCGAGGGGATTGCCGATCCTGATCGCCCGCGCCCGCCTGGTGAAGGCGTCGATATAGCGATCCGCGACGCTGCGCTGGATCAGGATGCGCGAACCGGCGAGGCATTGCTGCCCGTTGTTCGAGAAGATGCCCATCAGCGTCCCGTCGATCGCCTGGTCGAGATCGGCCGAATCGAAGACGATACTGGCGGATTTGCCGCCGAGTTCGAGGATGCAGGGCTTCAGGTTGCGGCCCGCGGCGGCCATGATCGACCGGCCGGTCTCGGAGCCGCCGGTGAACCCGACCATGTCGATGCCGGGATGCGAGACGAGGCTTTCGCCCGTCACATGCCCGCGGCCGTTGACGAGGTTGAGCACGCCGTTCGGCAGCCCGGCGACATGGCACAGCTCGACCATCCGCAGGATCGAATGCGGCGTGTATTCGCTCGGCTTCAGGACGCAGGTATTGCCGAATGCGATGCACGTCGCGATGCGCATCGAGGCGAGTGCGAGCGGCGCGTTCCAGGGCGCGATCAGCGCCGCGACGCCCTTCGGTTCGCGTGTGACGTAGGTGAGGTAGCGCGGATCCTGCGTGAAGGTCTGCCCCGCGAGGGTCGAGGCGACATCGGCGAACATCTCGAAATTCGCGGCGGCGCGGCTGACCTGCCAGGCGACCGACGCGACCGGCAGCCCGGTGTTCATCACCTCGAGCGCGAGCAGCTCGTCGCGATGCTGGAGAATGACGTCGCGAATGCGGTACAGGATCGCCTTGCGCTCGTCGCTCGACATGCGGGGCCAGGGGCCGGTATCGAAGGCGCGGCGCGCGGCGGCAACCGCCTGGCCGACTTCGCCGGCATCCGCCTCGCGCAATTCGCCGACGACCTGTTCGGTCGCCGGGTCGATCACCTCGATCAACGTGCCCGGACCGGTGGCGGCGGCCGCACCGTCGATGAAGCTGGTGACGAGGCGGCGGTCGGGCGCGAGGCGAGTGGCAATGTTCACGGTGATGTCCTTGGCCGGGAGGTCACACGGCGGCGCTGACGTGCGTCCGCATCGCGGTATTGCCAGCGAAAATGTGCCGTGGTGCGGCCCGCGGCAAATCATCGCGCCGGCATGGCCGCATAGTGGACGCTCGACCGGTCAGTCCGGCATGTCGTCGGTGCGCATCGTGCTGACCCAGTCGGCCGTCGCCGCGAACCGCGCCGCGATGGCCTCCGCGGTTCGCCGGAGCTTGGGCAGGAAAGCATCGATCGCTTGCTGCCGCGGCATCCCGGCGCGGATATATTTCATCATCAGGCCGCCGACGAAACGTCCTTCGACCAGGATCGGCACGCCCATGCTGCCCTCCGCAAACTGGGCATCCTTCACGAGATAGCCGTTGTCGCGCGCGCTTTCGAGGTCGAGATCGAGCAACATTCGGCTCGAATACACCCGGTCCATCACGCCGGAGACCTGCATGGCGTCGAGCAGATCCTTGCGCGCATCGGCGGGCAGCGATGCCAGATACAGGATGCCGGTGGTCGTCATCAGCATCGGCGAACGCAGCCCCGGCCGCGCCTTGATGAGTGCAAGCGGGGTCGAGATGTCCGTCGCGAGGCGGACGACCATCTCGCTGCCGTCTGGCGTGGCAAGGCCGACCGGCCATTCGATCTCCTTGCCCAGCGCCTCGACGATCGGCAGCGCGACGGTCGTCAGCATCTCGTCGCGTTGCAGGCCGTGCGACAGCCGATGCACGCGCGGCGCGACGACATAGAAACGCGAATGCGGGATGCGCGCGCAATAACCTTCCGCGACGAGCGTCTGCAGCAGGCGATAGGTGTTGGGGCGCGGGAGTTCGAGATGCCGCGTCAGTGTCGCGAGATTGGTCGGGCCATTGCGGTTGATGAAAGCGAGCGCCTCCAGCCCCCGTTTCAACGTCTGCAATTCGCCGCTCAAGGCTGCCACTCGTCGCGTTCCATCCTTGACGGTAATCGCATCGACCCGAACCGTGTCAAGCATCCGCCGCCGCGCCGCGTCGGCGCGGCGGCGGATGTTGCCGGGTGGGCCGGTCAGGCGGCGGCGGAAAGTGCCGGCGCGGTTTCGTCATGCACGAGCGGGAACCACTCGCCGTCGGGACGGCCACCGACGGCGAGGTTCGATTCCTTCAGCCCCGGCAACGTCGGCGACTGGCCGTTCGTGGGAAGCCAGCGCACGTCGTCGCCGAGCCACCGCGTCGTGATCGCGACGCGGCGTCCGCCGGTCTTGCCGCCCGCATTCCCGCGCGCGCCGTGAATCGTGTATGGGTGGATGAGCAGCGCGTCTCCCGGCGCACAATCCCAGCCGAGAATCTTCTCCTCGCCGCTGGCGAGCTTCGCGTCGAAATCCGGGATTTCCAGATAGCCGTCCCAAGCCGTCGGGTTGGTGGTCGGCGGGCGGTAATAGCCTGGAACCGTCTTGTGGCTGCCGTCGATGAATTCGAGGCGGCTGTTGTCGAGGGTCGCGCTGGTCAGAGCCATCCACAGCGATGGCAATTGGTCGCCCTTGAAGCCGAAGGCGGCGATGTCATGATGCCAGGCGGTGCCTTCGCCCGCACCGCCGTCGTTGGCGCCATTGTGCATGAACGTCAGATCGAACCAGAACCGCAATTGCTTGGCGCCGATGATGCCGGCGACGGTACGGCCGAGATCGCCGTCGAGCAGGAACTCGTTGATGAGCGGCTTGTCCTTCCACAGATAGCGGATCGTCATGCGGCCGACACCGCGGCCATAGGACACCGGCGAGCCTGCCGGTATCGGCTCGTCCGCCTGCGCCGCCATCTGATCGGCGAAGTCGAGGATCTCCTGCGCCTTGGCCGGATCGATCAGGCCAGGGATGTGGAGCGCGCCATGCTTCTCATAGAAGGCCCGCATCTCGGCGAGCTCCGCAGTGGTAAATCGCTGGGTCATCATGTCATCTCCGCTGATGTCGGGACGCTGGTAAACCCGCGGCCCGCACCCAGTCGCCGGTGATCCCCACCCCGTTCACATATCGAACGCAAACGTCTGCGCAGCGTGATCCGGTGCCATGCGTCCACTTAGTGGACGCCGGTGCATCCGCCGTTCAGCGCCCTTCCAAACATCATATCCTCCCGGTGATCCTGCCGCGGTGACGATCCCACCGGTCTGGCGCGACGATCTGGTTCGAAGGGAGCCGCTTGCGTGATAACCCACGACGTTGAGGTGCTGGTCGTCGGATTGGGGCCGGTTGGCGCGACGACGGCGCTCTATCTGGCGCGGCACGGCATCACCGTCGCCGGGATCGAGGCGCTGCCGGCGCCGGCCAGCGATCTGCGCGCATCGACCGTCCACGCGCCCACCATCGAGATGCTCGACGCGCTCGGCGCCGCGAATGTCGTGCTCAATTACGGCTTGCGCGCGCCCGAATACCAGTTTCGCGACCGGCAATCGGGCGAAACCTTCTCGTTCGACATGAGCGAGCTCGCGGATCGCACGCGCTTTCCGTTCCGGGTGCAGTGCGAACAGCACAAGCTCGCCGAAGATGTCGTCGATCAGCTCGGCGGGGAAGCCAGCGTCCAGTTGCGCTATGGCCAGCGGCTGATCTGGCTGGGCGAGCACGACGGCGGCGTCAGCGCGTATGTGGAGACGTCGCGTGACGTCGAATGCTACCGCGCGCGCTACGTGATCGGCGCGGATGGCGCGGGCAGCCTGGTTCGCAAGCTGATGGCGCTCGGCTTCGACGGATTTACCTACGGCGAGAAATATCTCTGCCTGTCGACGCAATATCCGATCGAGGAGGCGTTCGACGGGCTGTGCCACGTCAACTACGTCTCCGACCCGGACGAATGGCTGGTGCTGCTCCGTGTGCCCTCGGTCTGGCGCGTGATGTTGCCTGTCCGCGAGGACGAGGATGATCAGACATTGCTGTCGGATACGCGCAAGGACGCGGTGTTCCGGCGTATCCTTGGCCATGACGCACCGGTCACGACGCATCACCGCACGATCTACCGGCTGCATCAGCGCGTCGCCGATCGTTTCGTTGCCGGGCGGGTGGCGCTGGTCGGCGACGCCGCGCATCTCAACAGCCCGATGGGCGGCTTCGGCATGAACAGCGGCATCCACGACGGGATCAATCTGGGTCAGAAGCTGGTCGCGATCCTGCGCGAGGGCGGCGACGCCCGGCTCGTCGAGCTGTTCGACCGGCAGCGCCGGCAGATGACGCACGATTTCATCCAGGCGCAGTCGATCGCGAACATGGCGATGATGCGGAGCGGCTGGGGGGCCGCACGCGACCAGCGCCGGGAAAAGATGGCGGATTTGTCGAAGGACCGCGAGGCAAGGCGCGCATTCCTGCTGAGCCAGGCGATGTTCACCAGCCTGGAACAGGCGGCGGCGATCCAGTGAGAGACTATAGCCTCAACCCGCCCTCGTTGCGCGACGATCCCGATGCGCTCGGCCACCGCCGCGTCTTCGCGGTGATCGGACCGTCGACCAACACGATCGTGCAGCCCGACATGGAGCTGTTCCGCCCCCGCGGCGTGACCAACGCCTACCGCGACATCTATGTCGAAGATCCCGCCGCGCTGTCCGACGCCGCGTTTCAGGACGGGGCCGCCAAGATTTCCGCCGGGATGGCCGAGGCGCTGCGCACCGCGGTGACGTGCCGGCCCGATTATCTCGTGCTCGGCGTGTCGGCGATCAGCTTTGTCGGCGGACGCGACGGGTGCGATGCGTTCATTCGCGACGTCAACGCGATCACCGGGCTCGATATCAGTGTCGGATCGATCGCCACGGCGCAGGCGCTGCAGGCGATGGGTGCCCGGCGGATCGCGGTGCTGTCGCCTTACTATGAGACCGCCAATGCCAATGTGAAGCGCTTCATGGGCGATTACGGGCTGGAGGTGGTCCGCGACATACCGCTGCGCTGCACGAGCTGGACCAACATCGCGCGTGTGAGCGAGGCGACGCTGATCGAGGCGCTGAAAGCGCTCGACGGCCCGGATATCGACGCGATCGCGCAGGTGGGCACCAATCTGTCGATGGTCCGCCTCGCCGCCGAGGCGGAGAAGTGGCTCGGCAAGCCCGTCGTCGCGATCAACACCGCCACCTATTGGCACGCATTGCGGGCCAACGGATTCTTGGATCAATTCGACGGCTTCGGCCGTCTCATGTCGGAGTTCTGATCGAATGGCACCTCAACCCTATCGCGACTTTCGCAAGCTGTTCACCTCGACCCGGGACGAAGACGTCGCCTGGTGGTATTTCGGCCAGGTCTATCTGCAGCTGCCGGGCCGGCCGGAGCAGGCGGTGGTGCAGGCGGAGACGATCATGCTCTATCGCACCGCCACGCTGTCAGAGGATTCCTGTACGATCAAATGGTGGGAGATCGGCTATTTCCGCGATCCGGTGACGGGCGAGATCATCGACCAGTGGCTCAACCCGATCACCGGCAGGACCGTGAAGGCGCCGCGCAGTTTCGAAGAAGGCCCGGCGACCTACACCGTCACCGCGACCGACACCGGCGTCGACGTCACGCTGGTGCAGCACGCCGCCAAGGTCGATCGGCTCGCAGTGACGCTGACCGAGCAGGACGGCATGCTGCGGATCGACCAGGAGGAGGTCAAGCGTCGCGGATTCCCGTTGCCCGACGGTTCCCTGCCCGATCCCGATTCGATCGACGCAGCTCCCGCGCGCACCGTGCTGACCATGTACGGCCGGCGTGCCGACCTCGACGATGCGGCGCAGGTCTCGCCGGAGGGCAAGGGTGCCTACACGTTCGAACTCGCCTCGCCGCCGGCATGGCTCGGTCTCGACGAGGAGACCGCCCGCGGTGGCAAGGCGATCGTGCGTGGAACGATGGCGAAGGCGCCGGCCGACGCGATCCTGAATCCGGGGGCCTGGCAGCGTTTCAAGCAGATCTTTCCCAACCGCTTTGCCGGTGACGTGATCAAGCCCGTGTGGGAATGATCTGATTCACGAGCCTGCGCGCAAAAAAGGCGCCCCATCCGGCCGGATGGGGCGCCTTTTCTGTTCGGGGGGTGCCGGATCAGGCGGCGGACGGCGAGCGGGCCTGACGGACCTGATAGCCTGCGATCACCACCGCCAGGATGAAGAACACGAGGTGGAGCACGCCCTCCATCAGGAACGGAGCGCGGAAATCGACCTTGTCGAACAGATAGCCGCCCAGCACGTTGATGATCAGCACGCTGATATTGCCGAGAAAGGTGAACACCCCGGTCGCCGCGCCGCGGATGTGATCCGGCGCTTCCTGCCCGAACAGCGACTGCGCGGCGATGATCTGCGCGCCCTCCGCCAGCCCGACCAAAACGACCGCCACGATCATCATCGTGCCGAACACATCGTGTACCAGCCCGAACGACAGGAAGGCGATGGTCGTCAGCAACAGCGCGAACAACAGCAAACCGACGCGGTTGAAGCGATCGGCGAGATAGCCGAAGATCGGCGGGGTGATGAACTGCGCGGCGCTGAGGATGGCGAGCAACGTGCCTGCGGTCGCCGTGGCGGCCACCGCATCGATACCGGCCTGGCGCGCCGCACTGACGACCCAGAGCGTCAGGAACGCATAGATCACCACCGTATCGGTGCGGATGACCAGGCCGATCAGCAAGGTAAGCGCGAAGCGCGGATTGGTGCGAGCGTGGGCGAACACTTCGCCGATGCTGCCGAACAGCGCCTTGAAGCCGGCGACGAAGCCGGGCTTGCGTCCACCTTCGGGCACCACGGCATCGCGTTGCAGGAACAGATAGGCGACCAGCGCGCCCGACAACGCGATCGCCGCCATCGACCAGAAGCCGTAGCGCACCGTCTCGTCGGCGTCGAAGCCCCATGCCTTGAACCAGCCGAGCAGTTTCGATCCGACAAAGGCGAGGAAGATCGCGCCGAAGCCGATCTGCACGACAAACATCAGGCTGATGAATTTCCCGCGAGAGGCATTGTCGGGATAATCCATCATCTTGGTCGCGGCACCCGCCGTCCAGCAGGCGAAGGCACCGCCCCAGATGAAGCGGATGATGAACAGCGCCCACACCGCGGCAACGAACGGATAGACCAGGAAGCATAGTCCGAAGCCCAGCACCGCTATCATCAGCACCGTACGCCGCCCGATCCGGTCGGCGAGTGCGCCGGCGACGCCGATCAGCAGCAGGATCGCCGTCTGTTTCGCGCTTTCCAGCAGGCCGGTCAGTTCGCCCTGATGCGCGGTCGGGATGTGGAGCTGCTGGGTAAGGAACAAGGGCTGCAACAGCCCGACGAAGCGTTCGGAGATGCTCGCGGTGCAGATCACGAAGAAGAAGATGAAGATCTGGGCGCGTGTAATGCCCGGGGCCAAGAGGATCGGGCCTAGGCGCCTTTGCTGCAATGATGCGTCCATCTTCCGGGCACCTTTTCGAGGGAACAAGACATCATCGCCGGATGATGTCATTGATGTGACAGGCTAGCAGAGCGCCGGCGTGACGGAACTGGCTCAAAGGTCATGCGCCTATGCGTCGCGGGTCAGCCGCGCGCGCCGTCACGGCGGGGACATGGCGAGGCCGACATAGCCGCACGGGCCGATCCTGCCGCCATGCCCGATCTTGGCGCCGATATCCTCGAAGATCACGAACATGCCGGGCGACAGGTCGGCGGTGCCATGCGGCGTTTCGATGCGCGACGATCCCTCGATCACCAGGATCATCTCCTTGGACGGGGATGCCTTGGCGGGAATGACGAGATCGGCCGCACCGATGACGAGCTTTGCCGCCTTGGCGGGAGACGGCGCGAGGTCGATCACCGACATCACCTTGTCGCTACCGGGGAAGGGATAATGTTTGGCCGGCAGCGTCGCCGCCTCGACGGCGGAATTGCCGTCTGCCGCAACGACGATGCGATAGCCCTTGAGTTCGTCGGGCGCGGTGTTCGCAAAGGCGTGCGGGGCAGGGCAGGCGACGGCGGCCGCGGTGGCCAAGAGAGAGATGAACATGCTGTTTCCTTGTCGAAAGGGTGGCGGCAGGAGCAGCCTAGTTTAGCGCGAGTTCGGCCTTCATCCGTTCGACCGCCTCGGTGGCGACGGGGGTCAGCGGGCGTGATGCCTTGACGGTGGCGAGCGCCGCCTCCTGCTCGGCGAGCGTCGCGTCGTGGTGGTAGAAGGTCTGCCACATCGCTTGCGAGATCGCGTTCATCACGTTGCGCCGCGGGAAGAAGGCCGCGGTGGCTTCGCGGTCCGCCCGTTCGACGGCATCGCCGAGCTCTTGCGAGAGCGAACCGGCCGGTACGACCGGCGGCACGTCGCCGCCCTTTCCGGTCGCCGGATAGGCAGGGTGCGTGCGGCTGAAGGCAATCCATTTCGGATCGAGCTGCGGGAGCCGGACACTGAAGAAATCAAGCGGTGCGCCGGGCTTCGGATGGATACCCTTGAGCGCATCGGGCGCCTTGTCATGCTCGACCCAGTCGGTGATCGCCGTCATATAGTCGATCGCGTAGGCGCCCGATCCGCCGGAGCAGTGATCCATGCCGGGGATCATGAACAGCCGCGCGAATTGGCGCGTCGGCACGGGGCCGCCCATCGTGCGGGTCATCGTCTCGTAATAGTCGATCGTGGGCGGCGGCATCACCGAGGGGTCGTCCCAACCGTGTACCATGATGAGCTTGCCGCCATGCGCCTCGAACGGGCGAAGATCGGGGTAGCTGGGGTTGTTGAGCGAATCGACGATGGCGGGATCGCCGCGCCCCTGCGCCAGATCGGGCAGCGCCGCAGCCGGTTCGCCGGGCAGACGGGCGTTGGCGATGAATGCGCCGATCCAGTTGAACTCCGACCCCTTCGACGCGCCGCGCCGGGCGTAGAAGGCGTTGACCACGCCGACTTGCGCGTCGGTCAGGCAGTTGCTGGTGTCGGTCGTCTTGCAGCGCAGGTCTTCGGGTTTGAAGCCGCACCGGCGCGGATCGCCGATCAGGCCGTCTTTGACCCCGTCGTTCAAATCGCAGTCTTTCACGACGGCGCGATGGACGAGCAGCGCCTTGCGGTTGGGAAGGATCTGGTTGCCGGCGGCGTCGCGGTTGAGGTTCATCAGGGCGGTAATGCCGGCCAGGCCGCCACTTCCGTACGGACCCATGCTCGCGGGTGCCATCGCGACAACGCCGTCGAAATCCTCGGGGAAACGCTGGACCTCGACCATGCCCTGGCGTCCGCCGGTCGAGCAGGCGAAATAATAGGATTTCATCGGGTCGCTGGCGTAAAACGCCTTGGCGATCGCCTTGCCCGCCAACACCGTGACGTGAGTCGAGCGATACCCGAAATCGACCAGCCCCTGCAGGTTGTTCGCGGTCCAGTTATTGTCGCTGAGCGTCGAGCGGTGGCCCATGTCGGTGAACACGCAGGCATAACCCGCGCGCTGGTGATCGCCGCAGGCCAGTTCGGTCTGGACCGAGCCGCAGCTGCCGCCGCATCCGCGCATCAGGAAGCGGCCGTTCCAGTTGCCGACCGGCAGGTACAGGCCGAAATTCACCGTCGGGTTCACATAGCCTTCGATCGCGCAAAAGGCGGCGCGTCCGTCCTTGGCGGCGTTGAAGGTCGCCTTGACGACCCAGGTCGGCGCGCTCGGCATCTGGGTGAAGCGGCCGCCTTCGAGGCTGCGGCAGGCATCCGCCGCCTGGCTGATCGCGGTCGCGGTCGCCGCATTGCCGGGGCCGTCCGCACGCGCTTGCGCGTATGCCGTTTGACTGACGAGCGCTGCCAGCGCCGTCATGGCCCATGCCAGGATGCGAAACATTGCCGTTCCCCCTTTTCCCAAAATCGCCAAGACCGTAAATTTTCGTTGCACTGCAAAAGCTATCGGCGATGTAGCGCTTGTCTGAATGACCGTTTTCTACCGACCAGTATGCGGTCGATCGCTCTGTCCCGGCTCGGGTTCGGGCAGAATGCGTTCGCATAGTGGGCATTGGCGTGTCGCCCGGTTCGCCGGCCACCGATAGCAGGAATATTCCCGCGCCTTGGCTTGGAGTTGGCGGAATGGACCTGGAAGACGATTATGCGCGCGCCGGTTTCAACGGAGCGTTGCCTTTCGGAAAGCGCCCGGCCCTGGTGATCGTCGACGTGGTGATGGCGTATCTCGATCCGGCATCGCCGCTCTATGCCGGGGTCGAGGATGCGCTCGCCGCCAACCAGCGCCTTCTCGCCGCGGCGCGGGCGGCCGGTGTGCCGGCGCTGTTCACCAATGTCGTCTACCACGCGAGCGGGCTCGACGGCGGGATGTTCTATCGCAAGGTGCCGGCGCTGCAGGCATATCATGCGGGCTCACCGCTGGGCGCGTTTCCACCGACGCTTCAGCCCCTGCCGAGTGAAATCGTCGTTTCGAAACAATATGCCTCCGCCTTTTTCGGCACCGCGCTGGCCTCGACACTCCACGCGATGGGCATCGATACCGTGATGCTGACCGGATTTTCGACATCGGGTTGCGTGCGCGCCAGCGCGCTCGATGCCCTGCAGCATGGTTTCGCGCCGTTCGTCGTGCGCGAAGCCTGCGGGGATCGTGCCGCCGGGCCGCATGAGGCGAGCCTGTTCGATCTGCAGGCGAAATATGCCGAGGTGATCGGCGAGGACGAAGCGATCAGGCTGCTGCAAGCTGCCGGTTGAGGAAGGCACCGGCGGCGGTCAGCGACAGGCCCGCCTCGTCGATCACCCGCCCCAGCGTCAGATAGCCGTGCGCCTGCCCGGGCAGGTGCCGCCGCTCGACCGTGACGCCCTCTCGCGCCAGCCGGTCGGCCAACGCCAGACCTTCATCGCGAAGCGGATCATGCCCGGCGATCGTGACGAATACCGGCGGCAGGCCCGCCAAGGACTCCGCACGCAGCGGCGACGCCGACCAGTGCTGGCGGTCGGCCATCACCGGCGCATAGTGATTCCAGAACCAGCGCATGGTCGCCGCCGTAAGCGGGACGCCCGTGACCTCGGCGTAGGACGCGGCTTCGGCGGCAATGTCGGCAACCGGATAGAAGAGCGCGAGTGCCGCGGGCAGCCGCGCCCCGCGATCGCGCAGGGCGACCGCGCCGGCCATCGCCAGCGCCGCGCCGGCGCTGTCGCCCGCAATCGCAAAGCGTCCCGCCGTCTCCCCGATGGCGAGCGCCGCCGCGAGCGCGTCGTCGAAGGCGGCGGGGAAGCGGTGTTCTGGCGCCAGTCGATAGTCCAGCGCGATCACCTCGACACGTGCGGCAACCGCGAGATGGCGGCAAATCCCGTCGTGTGTTTCAAGGTCGCCGATCACCCATCCGCCACCGTGGAGGAACAGGATCGTGCCAGGCTCGGGCGCATTCGGACGGTAGCGCCGCGCCGGCCGGCCGCCGAGCGTGATGTCCTCGACCTGCGCGACCGCGATACGCGAAAGCTGCACGGTGTCGCGGCCGGCGGCGTAGCCGGCCCGCGCGTCGGCGACGCTCAGGGCTTCGACGGGTTGGCGCCCTGCGGCGGCACCGGCGGCGAAAAGCGCTGCCGCTTGCGGATCGAGCGGCCCGGCCTTCATGCCTTTGCGAAACGGTGGATGTAATCGCCCGGCTCGAAACGGGCGGCGGCGCGATACGCCTCGACCGGGCCGGACCAGTTGTTGACCACCCGCCCGGCCGCATTCTTGTACCAGCTCGTGCAACTGCCGGCCCATGCCGACCCCGACATTTCGGCCTGCAAGCCGACATCGAACTGCTCCGCCACCGCCGAGCGCACGTCGAGCGAGAGGGCAGGCGTATCGATCAAGGTCCGTGCCGCCGCGACGATATAGTCGAACTGGATCTCGAACATCGACAGGATCGAATTGTGGCCCAGATTGGTGTTGGGGCCGTAGATCAGGAACATATTGGGGAAATGCGGCGCGGTGAGGCCGAGATAGGCGCGCGCACCGCCGGCCCAATCGTCGCGCAGGCTGCGTCCGCCGATACCACGAACCTCCACCGGCCCCTGGAAGGACTGCGTCTCGAATCCGGTGCCGAAGATCAGGACGTCGGCGGGGTGCAGCGTTCCATCGGTGGTCACGATGCCCTCGGGCACGATCCGCGCAATCGGGTCCGTCACCAGGGCGACGGTGTCGCGCATCAGCGCCGGGAAATAGTCGTCGGAGCGCAGCACGCGCTTGCACCCGAGCGGAAAGTCCGGCGTCAGTTTCGCGCGGAGCGCCGCGTCGGGCACCTGCGCCTCCAGATGCGCGCGCGCCTGGCGTTCGATCTCCTGCGCCTCGTCGCTGCCCTCACGCATCCGCAGGAAGGTCGTCTCCCGCCAGGCGAACAGTTCGGCCTGGCTCGTGCGGAACCGATCCGGGTCGGCCTGATAAGCCGCCAGCTCGGTCGCGTCATAAGGGCGATCGCCGCGCGGCACGATCCAGTTGGGGCTGCGCTGGAAAACGGTCAGCGCGGCTGCAGTCCCTGCAACTTCGGGGATGTACTGGATCGCGCTGGCGGCGTTGCCGATGCTGGCGACGCGCCTGCCCGTCAGGTCGAGCGCATCCGGCCAGCGCGCCGAATGGAACGCCTGGCCGGCGAAATCGTCGCGTCCGGGGATTTCCGGCAGCGCCGGGCGGTTGAGCTGGCCCCAGGCCGGTACGAAGCTGCGGGCCCGCAGCTCTTCGCCCGAGGCGAGACCGATCCTCCACTGGCCCGCATCGTCGTCCCACTCCGCCGAGACGATCTCCGCGTTGTAGCGGATGTGCGGCGCGAGGTCATGTTCCTCGACCAACCGGCGGGCGTAACCGAGCAGTTCCGGCTGGCGCGCGTACAGGCGGCTGACGCCGAGATGCAGGCTGAAACTGTAGCAATAGAGGTGGGATTCGGTGTCGCAGGCGGCCCCGGGATAAATGTTGTCGCGCCACGTTCCGCCGGGGCTATCGGCTTTCTCGATCACCACGAAATTGCCGATGCCGGCGGCCTTGAGGCGCGACGCCATGCCGATCCCGCCCAGTCCGGCACCAAGTATCAGGACATCATATGGGGCGCCTGGAGTACGTTTTTCCATGACGCGACCGTATCCGGGCGCGCAGCTTTCGCCCTCCGCGTAGCGGCATGCGTTCGATATGTGGACGTCGTATGTCACGCGGTAGCTCGTACCGTGGTCCCGCCCGATGCATGGCTCTCGCCCAAGCGGAGACTGCCATGACGTTGACGATCTACGGTTCGATTAACACGCGCGCGTCGCGTTGCCTGTGGGCGGCCGAGGAACTGGGCGTCGTCTACGACTGGAAACCGCTCTCCACCAAGGACGGCAGCACGCGCGATCCGGCCTATCTGGCGATCAACCCATCGGGAAAGCTTCCGGCACTGACGGACGGCGACGTCGTGATGAGCGAATCGCTCGCGATGAACCTGTATATGGCGCAGACCTACGGAACGGGATCGCTGTGGCCGGCCGAACCCGCGCGCCAGGCGCGTGTGCTGCAATGGACGATGTGGCTCGCAACCGAGATGGAGCCGCACATCCTGCCGCTGTTCAAGCTGCTGGTGCTGACGCCCGCGTCCGAGCGCGATCCGGCCGCGATCGATGCGAAGCTGACGGCGGTGCAGCCGCTGTTCGCGTTGCTGGACACGGCCCTGGCGGGGCACGACTATCTGCTCGGGGATTTCACCGTCGCCGATATCAACCTCGCCGCGCCGCTCGCACTGTTTCGCAACGCGATGAAGGTCGACTTGTCGGCTTGGCCGCGGCTCGATGCGTGGATCGCGCGATGCTACGATCGCGCCGCCCGCCGCAAGATCGACGCGATCCCGCGCGGCTAGTTACTCGACGCCCTGTATCAGGAAGGCGCGGTAGCGCGAGCCGGCGAAGCGATGCTGCGCGGCTTCCTGATAGGCTGGGCTGTGATACCAGTTGCGTGCGGCGTCCATCGTGGGAAATTCGATAACGACGCAGCCCTCTATCGGATCGCCTTCAAGCATTTCGAACGCGCCGTAGCGAACCCGCGCCGTCATCTCGTGGCCGACGCGGGCGGCCGGCACCATCGACGCATAGATATCGAGTTCGGACTGATCGATGGTGCTTTCGCGCGTGAAGATGACATAAGCGGGCATGGTGGCTCCTTGTGTTGGAAGGTCGCCGTCGCGATCGTCGCGACGGCCGGTGGATCATGCGAATTCCGCGCGAATGGCGGATCCGTGCGCGTCGATCGCCGGAATCGCGCCGGTGCCCGGTGCTGCGCCGTCCCACTGCACGGGCGAGGCAGGCAGCGACACCGCGCCCGTCGGGCTGTCCGCCTCGATGCGGCGCAATTGCGGATGCCGCGACAGATCGGCAACTTCGTTGACCGATGCAAACGCGATGTTGGCTGTCGTAAGCACGGCGACCAGATCGGCATGCGACCGTTGCGCGAATGTCGCGGCGATCAGCGTATCGAGCGCCTCGCGATGCGCACAACGCTGGCTGTTTCCGTTGAAGCGCGCGTCCGCGGCAAGTCCGGGATTGTCCAGCACGCGCTCGCACAGCACCGCCCATTCGCGCTCGTTCTGGATCGCGATCACGATCTGGGGACCGTCGTTGGTCGGAAAGGCCCCATAAGGAGCGATCGACGGGTGCGCGAGCCCGGCGCGGGCCGGCGCGCGGCCGCCATAATCATGGTGGAGCAGCGGCACCGTCATCCAGTCGGCCAGCGTATCGAACAAGGAGACGGCGATCCCGCGGCCACGCCCGGTCCGCTCGCGCTCGAACAGCGCCTGGAGCACCGCGGCATGGGCGTTCATCCCGCATCCGATATCCGCCACCGACACGCCGACGCGGCCCGGCGCCTCGGGTGATCCGGTAATGGCCGCAAGCCCCGCTTCGCACTGGATGAGGAAATCATAGGCCTTCATCGCCGCGGCAGGACCGATTTCACCATAGCCCGAAATATCGACCGTGATGAGCCGGGGATGGCGTTCGCGCAACGCCGCAGACCCTATGCCTGCTCGCGCGGTGGCGCCGGGCGCCAGATTCTGCACGAACACGTCGGCGCGGGCCAGCAGACGGTCCAGCAGGGCCGCATCACCGGCCTGCTTGATATCGAGGACGAGCGATTCCTTGCCGCGGTTCAGCCAGGCGAAATAGGCACTCTCGCCGTGCGCGACCGAATCGTAACCGCGCGCGAAATCGCCTTCTGCGCGTTCGATCTTGATGACGCGCGCACCGGCCTCCGCCAGGCGTGCGGTGCAGAGCGGCGCTGCGACTGCCTGTTCCAGCGCCACCACCAGCAATCCGTCCAGAGCGGCCATCAAAAGCTCTTCGGCAGGCCAAGCGCGTGCGTTGCGACATGGCTGAGGATCAGGTTGGTCGAGATCGGCGCGACCTGATAGAGCCGCGTCTCGCGGAACTTGCGCTCGATGTCATATTCCTCGGCGAAACCGAAGCCGCCGTGCGTCTGCACACACATATCGGCGGCGTACCAGCTTGCCTCGGATGCCAGCATCTTCGCCATGTTCGCCTCCGTGCCGCAGGGTTGCTCCGCCTCGTACATCGCGGCGGCGCGATCGACCATCAGCGCGGCGGCGGACAATTGCACGTGCGCGCGCGCGATCGGGAACTGGATACCCTGATTCTCGCCGATCGCACGGCCGAAGACATTGCGTTCCTTGGCATAGGCGCTCGCCCGGTCGATGAAGAAGCGCCCGTCGCCGATACATTCGCTGGCGATCAGGATGCGTTCGGCATTCATGCCCGAGAGGATATAACGGAAGCCCTTGCCCTCTTCGCCGATGAGATTTTCCGCCGGCACGCGCAGATCGTCGAAGAACAGCTCGGTCGTCGCATGGTTGAGCATCGTGCGGATCGGCCGGATCGTCAGGCCGTTGCCGGCCGCGGCGCGCATATCGACGAGCAGCACGCTGATCCCGTCGGACGATTTGGCGCAATCCTCGCGCGCGGTGGTGCGAACCAGCAGCACCATCAGGTCGCTATGCTCGGCGCGGCTGATCCAGATCTTCTGGCCGTTGATCACGTAGTCGTCGCCGTCACGCCGCGCGAACGTGCGGATTCGGGTGGTGTCGGTGCCGCTGGTCGGCTCGGTCACGCCGAACGCCTGGAGCCTCAGCGCGCCGCTGGCGACCTGGGGCAGGTATTTCTCCTTCTGCGCCGCCGATCCGTGCTTCAGTACAGTGCCCATCGTGTACATCTGCGCATGGCATGCGCCGCCGTTGCAGCCCGAACGATGAACCTCTTCGAGAATCGCGGTCGCGGCGCGCAAGCCGAGCCCGGATCCGCCATATTCTTCCGGGATCAGCACCGAGAGAAAGCCCGCCTCGGTCAGCGCCTGTACGAATGCGGTCGGATATGCGCGCTCGCGGTCCAGCGCCTGCCAGTAGCTGCCGGGAAAGCCGGCACAAAGACGGCGGACGGCCTCACGGATCTCCGGAAAGCTCTCACCCTCGATATCGTTCACGCTGTTCTCCTGACTCATAGTGTCTCAGACGCTGCGCGTCGCGTCCTGTCCATCGCCGTAACGGCAACGAGTCATGCCGAATCTGCAATCCTTGGCATCAAATCGGCGGTCGCCGCGGCCCACCCATCGCCTGCTCATAGGCGGCCGCGACGTTCAGCAGCAGCGCTTCCTGGTGCCGGCGCGCAGCAAACTGGATCGACAGCGGCAGACCGTCCGGCGAGAGGCCCGCCATCATCGCCAGAGCCGGGTGGCCGGTCAGATTGAACGGCGCGCGCGCGTTCCGCATGTAGGTTCGCGCAATTTCCGCTGGATCGTCGATCCGGCATGCTGGCGTCATGCTGCTGGCGGTGAGCAGGATATCGACGCCGGCGAAGGTATCCTCGACATTGGCGAACAAGGCGGCCCGCAGCCGCAGCGCCGTGGCGAGCGCATCGGCGGACAGAAACGCGCCCGGCAGCAACGTGCGGCGCGTGATCGCGCAATAGTCGCCCGGCCGCGCCCGCATCCAGGCACGGTGAACGGCGAAACCTTCCGCCTGCATGACGGCGCGTGTCACGTCTGCAAAATCGTTCAGCGGCGCGAGGTCGATCGGAACGATCCTGGCGCCCAGCCTGGCCAGTACCGACACCGCCGCTTCGAACGCAGCCGCCACGGCGTCGTCGCAGGGCATGTCGCGCTCGTGGAAATGGCGGACCACACCGATGCGAACGTCCTCGATCTTGCCGGGCATGCCCGATCGTATCTTCTGCGCCGTCATCGCCGCGAACAACAGAGCGACGTCGTCGACGCAGCGCGCCAGCGGGCCGACATGATCGAGACTGGGCGCAAGCGGGAAAACCCCCTTGGTCGGCACAACGCCGCGGGTGGGCTTGAGACCGACGATTCCGCACGCGCTCGCCGGGTTGCGAACCGACCCGGCCGTATCCGTCCCGATCGCGCCCGGCAACAGCCCGCCCGCGACCGCGGTGCCGGCGCCCGACGAGGAACCGCCGGGGTGATGGGCGACGTTCCAGGGGTTGCGCGCGGGCGGAAAGGGAAGGTCGAACGCCGGTCCGCCGATCGCGAATTCATGCGTGGCGAGCTTGCCGGCGATGGTCGCGCCGGCCCTGCGCAAATGCGTGACGACGGCCGCGTCGAGCGTGGCAGGTGGCGCATGTTCGAGGATCGCGGAATGACAGGTCGTGGTAAAACCCGCCACGTCGATCACGTCCTTGATGCCGATCGGAATGCCGGTCAGCGGCGCGGGATCGCCATTGTGCGCGAACACGGCGTCGGCGGCGCGCGCGTCGGCGCGCAGGGCCTCGCGATCGAGCGCTATGAAAGCGTGAAGCGCGGGTTCGAGGCGGTCGATCCGGGCGATCAGCGCCTCGGTCAGATCGGTGGGACGCAGGCTGCCCGTGCGATAGGCTTTCGCAAGCCCGGCCACCCCGAGCCAGCAGGGGTCGCTCATGGCGCGAGGGGCGGCGGGGGCTCGGCCATCGCCGCCTCGAGCCGCGCGAGCGACGCGCCCAGCGTCAGCGCAGCACGCGCCGCGTCGTGAATCTCCTGGGGGCGTTCCCGCATCGCCGTCTCCAGCCCGATCGCACAGGCCCATGCCGCGATCGCGGCATCGTCGATCGCCGGGGGTGAATCAGGCACCGGGTGCCGCCAGGAAATCCGCGATCGTCTGGAACAGCCGGTGCCGTCCGTGCTGGAAATGCAGGAAATCGCCGCCGCCGGGCAGGATCACGAAGCTCTTGTCGTCCGTGGCGAGTTGCTCGAAGAAATCGGCGCGCGATACGCCGCCCTGCATGTAACTCGCCTTGGCCGCGTCGATTCCGTAGACCAGCAGCGTGGGACGCCGGATTTCCCCGGGCCGGATGGCGGTGACCGGCGTGGCGTTTTCCAGCCGGATGCCGTTGGGCGCGCGTGCGTCATGCGCGACGACATGCGTCGCCAGTGCCGCCCGCAAATCCGCGGCCGTGTGCTGCGGCTCGAATTTTTCGAGATAGAAGTCCGGTGAATTGATCCACCATCCGTCGCCGGGCCCCGGCGCCGGCAAGACGACATTGCCGCCGCCGCGCGCGGGATCGTACAGGATCAGCCGATCGACTGTGTCGCCATGCGTTTCGACATAGCGGCCGGCGATGCGGCCGCCCCAGGAGAAGCCGAGCAGATGCGGGCGATGATGGCCTTGGCCGATCGTCCACGCCATCACCGCGGCAAGGTCTTCGATCGCCGCTTCGGTGGTGACGCCGAAGGGATCGCCCGAGAGTGTGGAGGCACCGTACCCGCGAATCGCGAATGTGACCGCGGTGAAGCCCAGCGCGACGATCTGGTCCATCAGCGAATAATCGTCACCGCCGGGAAAGCTGAAGTCGAACATCGACTGGCCGGTAAGATTGGAACCCTGGACCAGGACTACCGCCCCCGCGCTTGCGCGCGACGGCGCTTTGACCCGAACCGACAGGTCGCCATCAGGGCCGGGGATCAGCAGATTTTGTATCGACATAAGGGCTCCGCAATCGGCCCATCCTAGAGAGTTTCGGCAGATGCAGAATTGTGGTTTTCCGCATCGTCCTATGACCGGACGGCAAGCGAGCGATCCTCGCCTTGCGGAAAAGTTTGACAAGTCGCCTTTGTTGGGAGTGAATGGTCGCGAAGGGCACGCAATGGAAATTCAGCAGCTTCGACACCTCATGGCCGCCGTAACGCACGGCAATCTGCTCAAGGCGGCCGAAGAAAGCTGCATTTCCCAATCCGGCCTCAGTCGCAGCATCAAGAGCCTGGAGGACCGGCTCGGCGTTCCGCTGCTCGATCGCAAACCGAAGGGCGTGGAGCCGACGGTCTACGGCCTGAGCGTGTTGCGCCGTGCGCAGGTGATCCTGAACGAGGTGCAGCGCTCGATCGAGGAATTGCGGGCGATCGAAGAGGCGCGCTTCGGTCATGTCACCATCGGCGTGACGCAGAATTACGCGAATTACGTCGTGCCGGAAATCCTGAGCGCGGTGCGGCGCGAGCGCCCGGCCTTGCGGCTCAAGGTGCTGACCGGCGGGTTCCTCGAACTGGTGACGATGATCAACACCGAGGCGATCGACTTCGGCTTCGGCATCATCGGATCGCTGATGCAGGACGATGGCGTCGTGGTGGAGCGGTTGCGCGCGCATCAGTCCAAGGTTTTCGTCCGGGTCGGGCACCCGTTGACCGAAAAGGAATCGGTGTCGGTCACCGATCTCGCAGAGGCAGACTGGATGATGCTGACGAGCAGCGCGGTCCAGCGGGCATTCGCCGCCTTTTTCGCGCGGCGCGGCCTGATGGCGCCGAGCCAGTCGCTGACCACCGATTCGCTTCATCTGATCCGCAGCTGTCTTCGCGACAGCGATGCGGTGACGATCCTGCCGGCCGAGGCGGCGGCGCGCGATGTCCGCGACGGGTTCATCGTCCAGCTCAATTGCGAAACGCCGGTCGAGGATTCGCAGATCGGCTTTTTCCACCGGCGGCACGGCGTGTTGACGCCGCAAGCGCAATTCCTGCTCGACCGTTTTCGCGCGGCGCTGGGCAAGACGCCGCCCGTGCGCAAGGCGCGCACCCTCACGCCGCGCAGCAGCGCGCCGGCCGCCGACACGTCAGGCCAATAGCCCAAGCGCACGATCGCTGGCCGCCGGTGCCCATTTGTCGCGCGGCGGCATCGGGCGGGTGGACCAGTGGGGATCGAGCGTGAAGCTGGAAACCTCGCGGCCTTCGACCAGCGCACCGCCGCCCGCGCCGCGCGAATAATCATAATAGAGCTTCAGGATTTCCTCACGGCTCCTTGCCTGTGCGGCGGGGTGTTCCAGACAGGCCGCACGCCAGGCCGCCACCCGCGCCAGTTCGGCCGGAATGGTGTAGTCGCAATAATATTCCAGGAACCACAACCGTTTGAACACGGGCGTGAAAACCGTCTCCGCCCAGCCGAAGCGATCGAACACGAAATCGCCGTGCGTGGCATAGTGGCGCAGGGCCGCGTCGATGCGGGCGAACTGCCCGTCCACGGCCAACCGCAGATGGCCGTCCTGTGCCCGGTCGCGGTTCCGCAGCAACGCATAGGCCGCGCCGGACAATGCGCCGTCGAGCGCGGCGATGATCGACTCCACGCCGTGTTCATACGGGTCGGCGCGGGCAACGGGCGGTTCGGGAAAGGTCTGCTCGAAGAAGCGCAGGATGACCGCGCTTTCCTTCAGCGTGCCGTGCGGCATGTCGAGCGCCGGAAGCGCGGTCGTGCCTCCGGTCTTGGCAAGCAGCCAGTCCGGCCGGGGCTTGGAAAGGTCGATCTCCACGTCGCGGCAGATATTCTCCAGGCCTTTCAGCGAAAGCAGGATCTCCACACGCTCCGAGAACGGGCAGCCGGGGAACTGATACAGCGTATAGACTGGTTCCGGCATGGCGGTCCCTGATCGTTGGATAACGGCTTCATGCTAAGGCTGCGGCAGGCGGCGGCAATCGCGCTTGCGGTCCACCGGGTTGCGCCAAGCGCAATCCGCCGCGCTTGGCGCGACACGCAAGATGCTATGCGTGACAGTCGCTTTTTTCCTGCCCGCCGCAACCTAGCGTGATCGTTTCGAAACAGGGAGCGATTGCGTGGATATCTTCATAGACGGGCCTGCAGGAAAGATCGACGTGCGGCACAAGAACCTGGAGGCCGGGCGGCCGCTGGTGATCCTGTGTCAGGGGGCCAACCTGTCGGGGCAGCTCGGCTATGATTTTCAGTTCGACGGCCGGTCGGATCATTCGATGATGGATGCCCTGGTCGCGCGCGGCTTCGCGGTCGTGACCTTTGCGGTGCGCGGCTATCGCAAGTCCGGCCTGTCGCACGATCCGCTCGATGTCGGCACCGAGCAGGCGATCGAGGATCTGACGGCGGTGTTCGATTGGGCGAAGGATCAGGGGTTTGCGCAACCGCATCTGCTCGGCTGGTCGTGGGGCGGGCGGATCGTCGGCCATTTCGCCGCGCGCCATCCCGAGCGGGTCGGGCGGCTGGTGCTGATGGATGCGGCGCTGGGCGGGGGGAATACGATTCCCTTCACGGAGGATTCGCCGTGGTGGCTGAACACCTACGACTATTTCTTCAACAAGCTCGAAGACGAGTTCACCGAACTCGCCGCGCGCGAGGCGCTGGCCCGCCAGGCCGAGGACGGCGAGCTGAAGGCACCGAACGGCATCCGCGTGGAGAACGAGCGCGGATCGGTACAGGTCGATGCGACCGCGCTCCGCAATCCGACGCTGATGCTGTACGGCCATGCGGCGGCCAAGCAGGATTACATGCAGGGCGGCGCGGTTCGGGAAGACTTCTTCCGCAAGCTCCCGCTGGAGGACAAGGCGCTGGTGATCGTGCCGGGCGGCGGCGACTATGCGCATCTCCAGCATCCGCGGCAGCGCATCTTCACCGTCATCGCTGATTTTCTGACGGTGTGAAACGCGCGCCGGAGCGCACCCGTCCGGTGCGCTCCGGCTGCCTTGTTCAGCGTGCCATGAACGCGGTGATGAAGTCCCGCGCCAGCTCCGGCTGCTCCAGCACGAGATAATGCCCGCAATCCTGGATGACGTGGCATTCGACACCGGGGATCATCTCGGCGATCTTCGACATGCCGAGGCCCGACTCACCGGGACGGAACGGGGTCATATTGTCCTCGGCGCCGGCGATCATCAGCGTGGGTGCTACGATCTTCGCTACGCAATCGGCCAGGTCGGTACGCTCGATCGTCTCGGTGCCTGCGATGAAGGCGGCTGGATCGGTCTTGGAAAAAGCCTCGCGCATCGCGTCGAGTTGGGCGTCCGCCTCGGGGCGTTCGTAATAGCTGCGCGCGAAACCGGCGACAGACGTGAGATCGCTGACCGCGCGCATGCCCGAATCGCGCGCCGCCTGTTTCCACGTCGATCGCATCAGACGCGCGGCCAGATCATAGCGCGCCATGAAGCAGGATAGAATCAGCCGATCGACCACCTCGGGGTGCCGCGCCGCGAGCGTGAGGCCGATCATCGCCCCAAACGACGTGCCGTGGATCGAAACCTTCTCGAAGCCGGCGGCGACGATGAATTCGTAGACGACCTCTGCCAGGCCTTCCATGCCGCCGGGGCGAGGTGCGCCGCGACTTTCGCCATAGCCCGGGAGATCGAAGTCGATCGTCTGGAAATGCTCCGCCATCAGCGGGGTCATCGCCGCGAAATTTTTGTGCCCGAATGCAGAGCCGTGGATCTGAAGGAGCGGTCGGCCCGTGCCGGTCGTCTTGTACCAGATCGTCTCACCGCCGGGCAGGGTAACGATGGTCATGGGATCAGTCTCCAGTCAGGTGGTGCGTAACAGCGCGAAGAGCGGGGCGAGGCTCGGCGCCTCGTCGAGCGTCCAGATGGCGGCGGCGATCTCTTCCGCCCGGCCATCCGGGATCACGCCGCGGCCATATTGCGCGAGCAGGTCGACCAGCATCTGGTCGGGCACGCGCGCGCCCGGCGTGCCGAGGAAGAAATCGACGTTGTGCGCCTCGTAAGAGCCATCGGTGAAGGTCACTTCGAGCGAGCAACCCTCGAACGTCTTGCGGCTGTCATCGGCAATCAGGTCGATGCGGTCGCGCAAGGCCAGGACGGCAGGATCGGTGTAGCAGGCGGGCGCGGTTTCGGCGGTGGTGAAATGGCCCCGCAGCCATGCCGCCGCGACGCAATGCCGCAGGTCGAAACACGCCTCGCTCTCGCTCGACGGTGCGCCGAACCGCGCACGGCGTTCGTCGGCGATCGACTGCACCAGCGGGTTCACCCGGAACGTCATGCGATCGACGATGCGGCCTGCGGCGCGGGGCAGGATCGCCAGCGCACATTCGACCGGCCCGTGCGTGATCGTCTCGGTCGGCACCACCTTGTACGTCTGCCCGAAGATCCGCCATTCCCGGCCGAGCGTGGCGAGCACGGTCTCGATCTTGGCCCGGTCCTCGTCGCAATGCGCCTGGAACATTCCGCGGTCCCCCTCGAACGCGGTTGCGGGCGCGGTGAACCCGCGTTCGGCCAGTTCGAAGGCGGCGACGCCCGAGCGGGCGGTCGCGCCGGTGATATAGGACAGGGTCATGCTGCCGACCGACGCATAGAGCCCGAACGCGGTACACATCGCCGCGCCCAGGGCATGCGTGGTCCGCTCCGCATCGATGCGGAGCAGCGCGCAGCACGCCGCAGCGGCACCGACACCGCCGGTCAGGCCCGCCGGCACCGCGCCGCGATAATAGGCGCTGGGCATCAAAATCGTCGCGACCGCGAGCTCGACCTCCAGCCCGATCGCCAGCGCATTCAGCAGGTCCGCGCCGGACGCGCCGCGCTGCTCCGCAACGGCTGCGACCGCCGGGAGAACCCCGGATACAGCGTGCATGAAGCAGGGAATAAAAGTGTCATGAAAGTCTAGAACCTCATAGAGCGCCCCATTGACGATCGCGGCCTGCTGCGGCGTCGTCTCAACGCCCGACCACAATATGTGCGCGCCGCCGCGGCCCTGCGTGTCCGCCGTTGCCCAATCGGCGAGAATGCCGATCGCGGGGTGCGTGGTCGCACCGACGCTGGCCTTGAGCTGATTCAGGAAAAGCCGCTTGGCCTCGTGGATCACCTCTGCGGGCAGACCGGCGTTGCGCTGCGAGACGATGAACGCGGCGAGCCGCTGTGCGACCGTCATGCGTTCGGGTCCAGCGTCACGCCCACCGCGACATCACCGTACATCCATTCCAACAGCGCCGGCTCGGCCTGGTGCAAGCCGCCGAGTGCCGTCAGCGCCTCATAGGCGGGAAAACCCCGCAGCCCCGCCAGCGTTGGCCTGCCGGCGTAGTTGAACGTACACAAGGTCGTCACCGGATAGGCGTGGACGGTGCTCACATGCTCGGCGAGATCCGGGACTGCGCCGAGCAACGGCCGCGCCGCGGCATCATTCTGCAGCGTCAGGTCAATCCACGCCTGATACTGGCGTTCGACCGGATGCGTCTTGATGGGATAGCCGGCGGCACGCTCGGCTTCCATGTCGGGTGCGTCGAGAAGGCTGAGGCGCACCCGCATGACGCCGGGCGCGGCGGCCCAGGCCTCGGCCAGCCTAGTCATCGTTGCCCGGAAAGACGCCTCGTCGCCGCGCTGGCGCACGAAGATTTCGTAGGTGGGATGCAGCGGTGTGCCCTGGGGTGTCGCTTCGCCCGTATCGTCCCGAAAGGTTCGAGCGTTGGCGCCGACGGCCTTGTAGGTGGTCGATTGATCGACGATCAGGTCGATATCGCCGAGAATCAGTGCTTTCGCCTCCGGCCCGGGCGATGCGCCGAACGCATCGAGCGCGGCTTCGTCGGCGTAGCGAACGTCCGATGTCCACATCAACTGCTCGTCCTGCGGGCAGGCGAGGAGGATGCCGTCGAGCGGCGCGAAAAGATCGGCGCGAACTGGATCATACTGGAAGTGACGATAATCCCAGATGCCGGCGCGGCGCGCGATCGCGGGGCTGTGAACGTCACGCCAGTAGCGGCGGACTGCGGCCAACGGCAGCCCCGCCTTCTTCCATCCCGCTGTCACGCGAGCGATCTGCGCGGTATTCTCGGTTTGCAGGAGGGCGTTCATGGTCAACAGCTCCGACAGGGTGGATCGATCCGGGCTAAACCGCAGATCGACCGCGATCGAATGAGCAAATGTCGAGATGCGTTGCGTTTCCGGCCGGTCGTGCGGTTACCGGACAGCTCGTCACATCGGCGCAAGGATCGGCTCAAGCGGCGCGGTGATGACCGTCTTGCCGGTGAAATCGGCCACGACGCGAGAGGCAAGGCTATTTTCGGGCGGCCGCAGCCAAAGCGTCGACCTTGCGCCGTGCGGGGCGATTGCGGCACCGTTCGGTCCACGCTTTGATGTTCGGCAATTCATCGAGCGTCAGGCCGAAGCGATCGGTAATGGTCAGCGTCTGGACGACTAGGTTGATGTCGGCGAGCGTGAAGTCGCCGAGCACATACTCCTGACCGGCGAGCGCCCGTTCGAGCTCGCCGAATTTCGGCATCATCTCGCCCAGCAGCCGATCGACGAAAGCCTGATCCCGCTGTTCCTCCGATTTCATCACGAGATGCGGGAAGATCGCGCCGATATAATATTCGATCTCGGTCGCCGACCAGAAGGTCCATTGCAGGATCCTGGCCTGGACTGCCCGATCGTCGGGCCATAGCGAGGCCTGCCCGTAATGCTGCGCGATATAGAGGTTGATCGCGGTCGATTCGGTCATGACGACGGCATCGTCGGTCATCGCGGGGATTTTGCCGGAAGGATTGATGGCGAGATATTCGGACGATCGATTGGCCCCGTCGAGGGTGCTGATCGGCACCCATTGATAGGGCTGGCCGGTTTCCTCGATTGTCCACAAACACCGCGATGCGCGCGACCCTATGCTGCCGAAGATAGTGATCGTCACGTTGTGCCCTCCAGATGGCATGTGGGAGCCTCGGCATTCCTGAGTGTGGAAGCGTCCGAGTTCTCGTCCGTGGACGATACGCACGATGCCGGTCTGGCTTGCGAGCCGGGACGCAAGACCGTCCACATCGCGGACGGTAAGGGTAAAGGAACGGCAGCGATATCGCAGCGGGACCGTTCGCGATGCTGCGTGCGGTGAAGCGCCATCTCAGGCGAGCGTTTGAGCTGGTGCACCCGACTGGATTCGAACCAGTGGCCTCTGCCTTCGGAGGGCAGCGCTCTATCCAGCTGAGCTACGGGTGCCTGGGGACGAGCGCGTAGCAAAGCCGCCGGGGTTTCGCCAGCCGTTAGTTGGCGGGCGTCTTCGGCGGCGGGGTCTTGGGCTTGTAGGCGCAGAGATCGGCGACGATGCAGCGCCAGCATTCGGGCTTCCTGGCCTTGCAGACGTAGCGGCCGTGGAGGATCAGCCAGTGGTGGGCGTGCAGGCGGAAGGGCTGGGGCGTCGCCTTGTCGAGCTTGAGCTCCACCGCCAGCGGGGTCTTGCCGCGCGCCAGGCCGGTGCGGTTGCCGACGCGGAAGATGTGCGTGTCGACGGCAAAGGTCTCCGCGCCGAAGGCCACGTTCATCACCACGTTGGCGGTCTTGCGGCCGACGCCGGGGAGCGTCTCGAGCGCGTCGCGGTCGGCCGGAACTTCGCCGCCGAAATCGGTGATCAGTTTCTCGGACAGGGCGATGACGTTCTTGGCCTTGGTGTTGAACAGGCCGATCGTCTTGATGTGCGCCTTCAGCCCATCCTCGCCGAGCGCGACCATCTGCTGCGGCGTCTTTACCTCCGCGAACAGCGCCCGCGTCGCCTTGTTGACGCCGATGTCGGTCGCCTGCGCCGACAGCGCGACCGCGACGACGAGCTGGAAGGGATTGCCCGCCTCCAGCTCCGTTTCCGGGTGCGGATTGTCGGCGGCAAGCCGGCTGTAGAACTCTACGACATCGGCCTTCTTCAAACGCCCAGCACCTCCGCCATCGAGTAGCTGCCGGCGGGCTTGCCTGCGAGCCACAGCGCCGCCGTCACCGCGCCGCGCGCGAAGATCGCGCGATTCTCGGCGCGGTGGCCGATCTCGACGCGCTCGCCCTCGCTGGCGAACACGACGAGGTGATCGCCCGCCACCGATCCGCCGCGCATCGAAGCCATGCCGATCGTCCCCTCCGAACGCGCGCCGGTGAGGCCCGCGCGGTCGGCGACCTTGGCCTCGGCCAGTGTCGTGCCGCGCCCAGCGGCCGCCGCCTCGCCGAGCAGCAGCGCGGTGCCCGAGGGCGCGTCAACCTTGTGGCGATGATGCATTTCGAGGATCTCGATATCCCATTCGGGGCCGAGCCGCTCCGCCGCTTCCTGTACGAGCTTGGCGAGCAAGGTGACGCCGAGCGAGACGTTGCCCGTCTGCAGCACCGCGATCTCGGCCGCCGCATCGCGCACGAGCGCAAGGTGCGAAGGCGCGAGGCCGGTCGTGCCGATCAGGATCGGCGTGCCGGTGTCGCGTGCGGCGGCGAGGTTGGCGGCGAGCGCGCCGGGCGTCGAGAAATCGACCAGCACGTCCGACGCGGCGGCGAGCGCGTGGGGATCGCCGCCCGCGTCGATGCCGCCCGCCACCGTGCCGCCGAGATCGGCGACGACGCCGGCGATCGCCTGCCCCATCTTGCCCGCGCTGCCCAGGATTCCGATCGCCGTCATCGCTTCACCACTCCCGCCGGTTTGCGGGAGCGCGCATGGCAGAAAGCGGCGCGGCGGGACAGGGGCGGCGCGCTTTTTTCGGGCGCGGGGCCGGCGGAAGCACGCGCGCGAAAGTTTACGAAATTTACGCTACGTCCCCGCTTGTTCGCATTCCTCGCCGGGGAAATCGCGGCAGTCGGGAGGATCGTGGCAGGGTGGTTGCGGCGGCGCATCGGGCGTCCATGACGGAAATGCGGACTGTAGGACAGTAACCGCCCATGGCGGAGGCGGCGGGCATCGGTTAAGCCTGTCTCATGCCCGCCCCCTGCAACATCGTCATCCTCACCGGCGCAGGGATCTCCGCCGAGAGCGGGCTCGCGACCTTCCGCGGGCCGGGCGGATTGTGGGAAGGGCACCGCGTCGAGGATGTCTGCACGCCCGAGGCGCTGGCTGCCGATGCCGAGCTGGTACACCGTTTCTATGATGCGCGACGGGCGGCGCTCGCGACGGTGGAGCCCAACGCGGCGCATCTCGCGCTGGCGCGGCTCGACCGCGAGTGGCGCGGCGAGCTGTTGATCGTCACGCAGAATGTCGACGACCTGCACGAGCGGGCCGGGGCGAACCGCGTGCTGCACATGCACGGCGAATTGCTCTCGGCGCTGTGCGCGGGGTGCGGGGAGCGCGTCGAATGGGCGGGGCCGCTGCCGCCGGGCAGCGTGTGCGGGACGTGCATGTCGCCCGAGATGCGGCCCGACATCGTGTTCTTCGGCGAGATGCCGTATCAGATGGAGCGGATCGAGCGCGCGCTGGGGGAGGCCGATCTGTTCGTGTCGGTGGGCACCTCGGGCGCGGTCTATCCGGCGGCGGGGTTCGTGCAGGGCGCGCGCTATCACGGGGCGGATACGCTCGAGCTCAACCTCGAGGCGTCGGCGGGGAGCGCCTATTTCGCCGAGACGCGGCTGGGCCCGGCGAGCGTGCTGGTGCCGGCGTGGGTCGATGCGGTGCTAGATTAGCAGGAAGGCTAGCCCCGAGACGGTCGCGACCGACAGGATCGTCGTGATGAGGATCGTGCGCGCGGTGAGCGCCATGTCTCGGCCATAGAGCTGCGCGACCATGAACGGGCCGGTGCCGGTCGGCAGCGCCGCGAGCAGCAGCGCGGCCGCCGCCCAGGGCTTCGGCAGCGGGATCAGCATCAGCAGCGCAGCGGTAGCGAGCGGCTGCAGCGCGAGCTTGGCGATGGCGGTGAGCGCGAGCGGCAGCTTCGGCACGGCGGGGCGCGGGATCGCGAGGAACATGCCGATCGTCACCAGCGCGACCGGCGTCGCCGAGCCGCCGAGCAGCTTGAGGAAGCTCTGCGCGGCGTGGGGCATGGCGAGGCCGGTGAGGTTCCACGCGAGCCCGGCGAGCGGCGACAGGACGATGGGATTGCGCAGCACGCCCGCGCCGACGCGCAGCAGCGTGGCCGCAAAGCCGCTGCCGCGCCGCACGTCGGTCTCGACCAGGGCGATCGAGAAGGCGAAGATCAGGCACACCGTCAGGATCGAGGCGAGTACCGCCGCCGCCGTGCCCGCCGCGCCGAACAGCGTGCCGAGCAGGGGAATGCCCATGTACGCGGTGTTGGCATAGCTCGCGGCGAGCGACTGGATCGAGCGGTCGGCGAGGCCTCGCCCGTCGCCGGCCCGCGCCGGCAGCAGCATCGTCGCGAGGAAGGTGATCGCGATGCCGCCGAAGAACACGAGCGCGAAACGGCCCTGGCCGAGCACCGCCCAATCGGCCTCGGCGATGAAATCGAACAGCAGGGCGGGGAGCGCGACCCAGACGACATAGGCGTTGAGCAGGGCGACGCCGCCTCCGTCGATCTTGCGGATGCGCCCGAACAGCCAGCCGGCGGCGATGGTGAGGAAAACGGGCAGGACGGCGGAGAGGACGGTCACATCCTTCCCTCTAGGGCGTTCGCAGTGTCAGTCGAGCCCGGCGTGCGTGCGCAATGCGCAGCCGGGCGCGCGCTGGAGACAAGCCTCAATCGACCCAGTCGAGCCCGATCTCGCGGTAGACGTCGCGTTCGTCGTCCCAGCCGGGGCGGACCTTCACGTGCAAATAGAGGTGGACCGGGCGGCCGGTGATCTCGGCGAGTTCGGCGCGGGCGCGGGCGCCGATCTCCTTGATGCGCGCGCCGCCCTTGCCGAGGACGATGGCGCGCTGCGTCGGGCGCTCGACCATGATCTGCTGGTGGATCTCGACCGATCCGTCCTCGCGCTCCTCGTATTTCTCGGTCTCGACGGCGGAGGCGTAGGGGAGTTCGGCGTGGAGCTGGAGGTAGAGCTGTTCGCGCGTCACCTCGGCGGCGAGCGCGCGTTCGGTCGCATCGGAGACCTGATCCTCGGGATAGTGCCAGGGGCCTTCGGGCATCGCCTTCGCGAAATGGCTTTTGAGCTCGGGCAGGCCGTCGCCGGTCTGCGCGCTGACAAAGAAGGTCTCGGCGAAGGGGGCGAGGCCGTTCAGGCGCTCGGCGTGGAGCAGCAGCTTCGCCTTGTCGGCGAGATCGACCTTGTTGAGGATGAGGTATTTGGGCTCGGGCCGGGTCGCGATGCTCTCGGCGATTTCGGTGACCTTCTCGCGCAGGCCCCCCTTGGCATCGACCACCAAAGCGAGGATGTCGGCGCCTTCGGTGCCGCCCCACGCCGCGCTCACCATCGCACGGTCGAGCCGGCGCTTGGGCTCGAAGATGCCGGGCGTGTCGACCAGCAGGATCTGCGCCTCGCCCTCGATGGCGACGCCGAGCAGGCGGGTGCGCGTGGTCTGCGCCTTGGGGCTGACGATCGCCACCTTCTGCCCGACGAGCGCATTGACGAGCGTGGACTTGCCGGCATTCGGCGCGCCGAGGACGGCGACGAGGCCGCAATGTTGGTTCATGCTTTCATTTCTTCTTCCGTTCGTCCTGAGCGAAGTCGAAGGGCGTGTACCGGAGCGGAGCGCGTGTGGCACGTGCTTCGACTGCGCTCAGCACGAACGGGGTGGGGGTTCATGCCTTTACCTTCGCCAGCAACGCCGCCGCCGCCGCCGTTTCCGCTTCCTGTTTGGAGGCTCCCTCCGCGCTCGCTTCCGCATAGTCGCCGAGCGCGACGCGGATCGTGAAGCGGGGGGCGTGATCGGGGCCGGAGCGGTCGAGGATGGTGTAGGCGGGCGGCTTGCGGCGGTTGGCGGCGGCCCATTCTAGCAATTCGGATTTGGGATGCTGCGGCGCCTTGCGCTGTTCGGTCACGCGCTGGCCCCAGCCCTTGCGGATCGCGGCGCGCGCGGGGGCGAGGCCGCCGTCGAGGTAGAGCGCGCCGATCAGCGCCTCCATCACGTCGCCGAGCACATTGTCGCTGTCGCTCGCGCCCGCATCGCGTGCCTGCTTGCCGAGGCGGAGATGCGCGGGCACGCCTAGGCTGCGCGCGACGTCGGCGCAGGTCGCGCCCGAGACGAGCATGTGCTGGCGCTTCGACAGCGCGCCTTCGGCCTCGTTCGGGAACAGTTCGAACAGCCATTCCGCCATGACGAGGCCGAGCACGCGGTCGCCGAGGAATTCGAGCCGCTCGTAATTGTCGGAGGCCTGGCTGCCGTGCGTCAGCGCGCGGTCGTAGGGCGCGAGATCGGCGGGCGCGTAGCCGAGGCTCGCCGCGATCCAGGCGGCGAGGGGGGCGTCGGTCATCAGAAGCCCTGGCCGATCCGGCTCCAGCGCGCGGCGGTGAACCACGTCCAGGGCAGGAACCAGCTCGCCGAACCGTCGGTCGACCAGAAACCGACCACCGCCTTGCCCTCGAGATTTTCGAGCGGAACCATACCGATCGGGCCGTTCTCCTCGGCGGGGAAGCGGCTGTCGCCGCTGTTGTCGCGGTTGTCGCCCATCAGGAAGACATGGCCGGCGGGCACGTCGTAGACACCGGTTTCGTCGCGGTCGGGCATCTCGCCACGATCGAGCACGTCGTAGCTGCGGCCGTTCGGCAGCGTCTCGCGGAAGCGCGGGTAGCGGCAGATCGCCCCGCCTTTCGCGTCGACGTCCTGGAACTCGCTGGGGCAGGCGCGCGCGTCGTAGTTAGGGGTGAGCGGCAGCGTGAAGTCGGCGACACGCTGCTTCGGCACGGCCTTGCCGTTGAGGATCACCTGGCCGTGGACCATCTGGATCTTGTCGCCGGGCAGGCCGATGACGCGCTTGATGTAATCCTGATCGTTGCCGGGCGGTGCCTTGAACACCACCACGTCGCCGCGCTCCGGGTTGCGGGCGAAGATGCGGCCGGGGATCAGCGGGATGCTGAACGGCAGCGAATGCTTCGAATAGCCGTAATTCCATTTCGAGATGAAGAGATAGTCGCCGATCAGCAGGCGCGGCATCATTGATTCGCTGGGGATCGAGAAGGGCGAGAAGATGAAGCTGCGGAAGATCAACACGACGATCGACAGCTTGAGCAGGAAGACGATCGTCTCGCGCGTTTCGGAGACCGGCTTTTTCGCCTTTTTCGGAAGGCTTTCGGCAGGGATTTCGGTGTCGGTCATCGCGGGCGGTTTGATCGTGCCCCGCCCTGTCGTCAAGCGGGCCGTCAAGCTGGCGGTTGTAACCGGGGAACGTTAGGGCGATGTCAGGCGTCCCCCCTCCCAAGTCGCCAATACGCGAACAACATCCGAGGTACTCCCCCATGCCTGCCGACTGGACCGCGATCGAAGCCCTGCCCGCCAAAAAGCTCACCGATCTGTTCGCCGCCGACGATGCGCGACTGGCGACGTTCAGCGCCGATGTCGCGGGGCTGCATTTCGACTGGTCGAAGACGCATCTGACCAAGGATGCCGTCGCCGCGTTCGAGGCGCTCGCCAAGGCGCAGGATCTGGCGGGCAAGCGCGAGGCTCTGTTCTCGGGCAAGGTCATCAACACCACGGAAGGGCGCCCCGTCACCCACACCGCCGAGCGCGGCGAGGGCAGCGAGGAGGACGTCGCCAAGGCGCAGGCGCTGCACGCGCGGATGCGCGCGCTGATCGATGCGATCGAGCAGGGTGCGCTCGGCGATATCGAGTCGGTGATCCATGTCGGCATCGGCGGATCGGCGCTCGGGCCCGATCTGCTGGTCGATGCGCTCGGCCGCGATGCCGGGCGCTACGAGGTGCATATCGTCTCCAACGTCGACGGCGAGGCGCTGGAGGAGGCGTTCGCGGTGTGCGACCCGGCCGCGACCTTGCTGGTCGTCGCCTCCAAGACCTTCACCACCAAGGAGACGATGCTCAACGCCGAGAGCGTGCTGCAGTGGATGACCGAGGCCGGCGTCGAGGACGTCTACGGCCGCGTCGTCGCGCTGACCGCGGACCCGGACAAGGCGGTGGAATGGGGCGTCGACGAGACGCGCGTGCTGCCGTTCGCGGAGTCGGTCGGCGGGCGCTATTCCTTGTGGTGTTCGATCGGCTTTCCGGCGGCGTTGGCGGTGGGCTGGGACGAGTTTTCCGAACTGCTGGAGGGCGCGGCCGAGATGGACCGGCACTTCCGCCTGACGGCTCTGGCAGAGAACGCGCCGGCGCTGGCGGCGTTCGCCGACCTCTATTACGCGCAGGTCCGCCACTGCGAGACGCGCGCGACCTTCGCCTATGACGAGCGGCTGCGGCTGCTGCCGTCGTACCTCCAGCAGCTCGAGATGGAATCGAACGGCAAGGGTACGACGATCGACGGCCAGAAGCTCGACCGGCCGAGTGCGGCGATCACCTGGGGCGGCGTCGGCACGGACGCGCAGCACGCCGTTTTCCAGCTGCTCCATCAGGGCACGCACCTCGTTCCCGTAGAGTTCATCGCGGTGATCGAGCCCGGCGATACGCAGAGCGAGGATCATCACCGGCAGTTGCTGCTCAATGCCTTCGCGCAGGGTGCGGCGCTGATGGCGGGGCGGGCGAACGACGATCTCGCACGCAGCTATTCGGGCGACCGCCCGAGCTCGACGATCCTGCTCGACACGCTCGATGCGCGCACTCTAGGGGCGCTGATCGCCTTCTACGAGCACCGCGTGTTCGTGAACGGCGTGCTGCTGGGGATCAACTCGTTCGACCAGTTCGGGGTTGAGCTGGGCAAGGAAATGGCCAAGGCGGCGGACAAGGGCGGGCAGGAATTCGACGTCTCCACCACCGACCTCATCAAGCGGGCGTTTGGGTAAAGACAGGGTTTTCCCGCTCCGTTCGCCCTGAGCGAAGTCGAAGGGCGTGTTCCGGGCACGTGCTTCGACTTCGCTCAGCACGAACGGAATGGGTTTGGTAAGCGCCACGGAGTTTCGTGAATGACTGAAAAATACGACTACGACCTCTTCGTCATCGGCGCGGGTTCCGGCGGCACGCGCGCGTCGCGGGTGGCGGCGGCGCACGGGGCGAAGGTAGCAGTGGCAGAGGAGCACCGCGTCGGCGGCACCTGCGTCATCCGCGGCTGCGTGCCCAAGAAGCTGCTGATCTACGGCGCGCATTTCGCCGAGGATCTGGCCGATGCGCGGCGCTTCGGCTGGAACGTGCCCGACTGCGATTTCGACTGGAAGGTGCTGACCGCCAACGTCTTCGAGGAGGTCGACCGGATCAACCAGGCGTACACGTCGACGCTGGAGAACAACAAGGTCGAGATCCTCCACGACCGTGCCGTCATTACTGGGCCGCACACGCTGAAACTCGGTGACGGGCGGGAAGTGAGTGCGGGCAAGATCCTGATCGCGACCGGCGCGACTCCCGCCGTGCCGGAATGTCCGGGGCACGAGCTCGGCATCACCTCGAACGAGGCGTTTCACCTCGACGCCGTGCCGAAGCGCATCGTTATTGCGGGCGCGGGCTATATCGCCAACGAGTTTGCCGGCATCTTCCATCAGTTCGGCGCGCAGGTAACGCTCATCAACCGCACCGACGTGATCCTGCGCGGCTATGACGAGCAGATCCGCGACCGGCTGTTGCAGATCTCGATGATGAAGGGGCTGCAGTTCCGCTTCCACGCGGCGTTCCAGGGGATCGAGAAGCAGGCCGACGGCAGCCTGCTCGTCAAGATGACGGGCCATGATCCGATCGAGACCGATTGCGTGATGTTCGCGACCGGTCGCGACCCCAATACCAAGGGACTCGGGCTGGAGAATGCCGGCATCGTCGTGGACGAGAAGGGCGCAATCCCGGTCGACGACGACAATCGGACGTCGTGCGAATCGATCTACGCGGTCGGCGATGTCACCAACCGCGTGCAGCTCACTCCCGTCGCGATCCGCGAGGGGCAGGCGTTTGCGGACTCGGTGTTCGGCGGCAAGCCCACGCGGGTCGATTATGAAAACATCCCGGCGGCGGTGTTCAGCCACCCGCCGATCGCGGGCGTCGGCCTGACCGAGAGCGCGGCCAAGAACAAATACGGGACGGTGAAGGTCTACACGTCGGATTTCCGGCCGATGAAAAACGTGCTGGCGGGCCGCAACGAGCGCGCGCTCTACAAGATGGTGTGTAACGGCGACACCGGGCAGATCCTCGGTCTGCACATGATCGGCCCGGACGTGCCGGAAATCCTGCAGGCGGCGGCGATCGCGGTGAAGGCGGGGCTGACCAAGGACGCTTTCGACGAGACCGTGGCGCTGCATCCGACGATGGCGGAGGAGCTGGTGCTGCTGAAGTGATGTTGTGCGAATCCGTGCGGATATGTATGTAACTCCGCATGGCACAGATCAACTTTTCGCTGCCCAACGGGCTGAAGTCTTGGATCGACGACACTGTCGCCGCCGGCACGTATTCCAGCGCCAGCGACTATCTGCGCGAGTTAGTGCGGCGCGATCTGGAAATGCGCGAAAAGGACGCGCAACTGCGCGAGGCGTTGGAATATGGTCGCGCCTCCGGGCCGGGCACGCGAACGATGGAAGAAATTCTGGCTGACGGTCTGCGCCGGCGCAATGCGGCTTGAGCGTACGGCGGCGGCCGAAGATGATCTCGAAGACATTGTCGCGTTCACGGCGCTCGCCTTCGGCGAGCATGCGGCGCGCGACTATTTTTCCAGCTTCGAAGGCAGTTTTGCGCGGTTGATCGCGCATCCCGAAATCGGTGCTCCGCTCAGCAAAATCCTGCCGGGTGTCCGCAAGCTGACGCATCGCCGCCGTCGCATATATTACGAGATCGAAGGTGATCTGGTCCGCGTGCTACGCGTGCTTCATTCCGCAATGGATGAGCGCTCAGCCTTCGATGCCTGACCTCAGCTCGCCAGTTTGTAGCCGCCGGCGGCGTGGCGGACGAGGTCGATGAGTTCGCCCGCGTCGCTCAGCACGCGGCGCTTGTCGAAAAAGCCGAAGGCGCCGCGCCGGACAGCATCGTTGGCGGCGGTCACCGTGCTCGACAGCACGACGGTGCGCGAGCGGCAGTGGCCCTGACGGAGGTGATCGAGCAGGCCGAGGCCGTCGAGGCCGGGCAGGCCGATGTCGATCGTCACGACTTCGGGGCGGAGCCGGTCGATCATGCGCTCGGCCTCTTCGCCCGATGCGGCATAGCCGATCACGTCCATGTCCTGTTCGCGCGCAAAGACCATGCCGAGCGCCTTCTGCATCGTCAGCGAATCGTCGACCACCAGAACCCGGATCTTGCCGTTCACGCATTGCCCCAGACGTGCGTCGCAGGAATGCGCAGCACTTCAAGGATGGATTTACGCCAGGATTTCGCGGCGCGCACCCGCGGGAAACTACGGTCGGGTTATTGCGTAGGGCGGGATTCAGATTGGCTTAAGCGGTTTGGCGGGCCGGGGCGGGAGTGAATCCCGCCCCGTCGGACGCGGGCTTGCCCGCGCCGGCCGGCCGTTCGCGTTCGCTTGCGCGAACCGGCAGTCAGCTCCGCTGACCGCCTCGCTCGGGCCTTACCAGATATGCACGCGCTGCTCGGGCGGCAGGTACAGCTTGTCGCCGGGCTTCACGTCGAACGCGGCGTACCAGGCGTCGACGTTGCGGACGATGCCGTTCACGCGGAAATAGGGCGGGCTGTGCGGATCGGTGAGGAGCGCCTGCCGCGCCGCGCCCTCGCGCCGCTTCGACTGCCACGCCTGCGCGAAGGACAGGAAGAAGCGCTGGTCGCCGGTCAGCCCGCCGACCACCGCCGACTTGCCGTGCTGCTTCTGGTAGCGCTGGAAGGCGGAATAGGCCGCCTCGATCCCGCCGAGATCGCCGATATTCTCACCGAGCGTGAGCGCGCCCTTGATGTGCGTGCCGGGGATCGGCTCATAGGCGTCGTACTGCGCGGAAAGAGCGCCGGTGCGCGCCTTGAACCTGGTCTTGGCGGTGTCGGTCCACCAGTTCTCGACCTTGCCGGTCGGGCCGAACTGCGACCCCTGATCGTCGAAGCCGTGACCCATCTCGTGGCCGATGATCGCGCCGATCGCGCCGTAATTGACCGCCGCATCGGCGTTCGGATCGAAATAGGGCGGCTGCAGGATCGCGGCTGGGAAGGTGATCTGGTTGGCGAGCGGGTTGTAATAGGCGTTCACCGTCTGCGGCGTCATATCCCACAGGGTGCGATCGACCGGCTTGGGGAAGCGCGACAGCTCGAGCGCGTGCTGGAACTCGCCCGCGCGCATCGTGTTGCCGAGCAGATCGCCGCGCACGACCTTGAAGCTGCTGTAATCGATATATTTGTCGGGATGGCCGATGCGCGGCTCGAACGCGGCGAGCTTGACGAGCGCCGCCTTCTTCGTCGCATCATCCATCCAGGTCGAGCCCGAGATACGCTCCTGATAGGCGGCGCGCAGGTTCTCGATCAGCTCTGTCATCTTCGCCTGGCTGTCGGCGGGGTAATAGCGATCGACGTAGAGCTGGCCGACCGCTTCGCCGAGCGCGCCGTTGGTGAGCTGGATGCCGCGCTTCCAGCGGTCGCGCTGGACCTGCACGCCCGACAGCGTCTTCGAATAGAAATCGAAGCGCGCGTCGTCGAACGCCTTGGGCAGGACGTTGGCGTGATCGCTGACGAAGTGGAAGGCGACGTAATCCTTCCAGGTCGAAAGCGGCGTCGCGGTGAAGATCTTGCCCATCGCCGTCAGCGCGGTGTTCTGCGTCATCAGCACCTTGCGCGGTCCGTTGACGCCGGCGGTGTCGAGCAGCAGCTTCCAGTCGAAATCGGGCGCCTTCGCCTTCAACCCGGCGAGATCCTCGGGATCGTTGATCGCGGCGATGTCGCGGCTCTGCTCGGGCGTCCACTGATCCTTCGCCATCGCGGTTTCGAGTGCCATGATGGCATCGGCCTTGGCCGAGGCGTCGGCGATGCCGGCCAGTTCCTGAACGTGCTGGATGTAGGCGCGGTAGGCCTTGCGGAAGGCGTCGTACTTCTCACCCGGCAGCAGATAATAATCGCGCGGCATGCCCAGCCCGCCCTGGCCGGCGGCGGCGACATAGTGCGTCGGATCGGCGAGATCGGGGATGACGCCGATCTCGACCGGCGAGGCGTAGCCGACGGTCGCGAACAGCACCTGCAGCCCGGCCTTGTCCTTCACGCCCGCGATCCTGGCGAGATAGGGCTTGAGCGGGGCGGTGCCCTTTGCCTCGATGCCGGCCTCGTCCATCCAGCTTGCGTAGAAATCGCCGACCTGCTTGCCGGTCGTGCCGTATTTCGCGGGGTTGGCGGCCATGTCGTCGAGGATCAGGCGGACGTTCGCCTCGGCCTCGTCGCTGAGGATGTTGCCATAGCCCACGCCGGCCTTGTCGGCGGGGATCTGCGTGCGCTTGTCCCAGCCGCCATTGGCATAGGCCCAGAAATCGTCACCCGGCTTCAGCGACGGATCCTTGGCGGTGAGATCGATGCCGAAGCTGCCGTACTTCGCCTTGGCGGTCGTCGCGTCGGGCGCGGCGTTTTTGGCGACGAGCGGGGCGGCGGCAACGAGCGCAAGGATCGCGGACGTACGAAGCAAAGTGGACAGGCGCATGAAATCCCCTCGGAAAAATACGGTGTATTGCCGCTTTGTAGCGGTGAGCCGCAGGGGCGGCAATGGGGATTGCGCGGGGTCGCGGCCGCGCCGATCGGGCACGGAAAGTCACACTAGGGTCACACTGGTCCGCCTGTTTTTCGCGCAGGCGGGAGCGCGTCGTCGAGAGACGAGCCGACGATGGGAAAGAGCGGTGGCGAGTGTTGCAGAACGGCGGCGTGTAGGACAGCGGGAATGTCCGGGATTGGGTGGAGAGGCGACTTCACTCATCCTCTCCCGCGTTCGCGGGAGAGGCAACGGAGACTTGGTCCGCATTCTTCATGCGGGCCTAGTCGTAGTCGGTGAGGGTCTTCTTTTTGCAACCGTAGAAAGAAGAAGACCCTCCCCCAGCCCCTCCCGCGAAGGCGGGAGGGGAGAAGAAACTTGGCTCGCAAATGGTCGGAAGACGCCGTTCGGCGCTATCCGCAACGGGTCGAAAGCCGTCCCCCGCTACGCCCGCCGCCCGCAAAGCCGTCGGCCGGGTTCGGGTGTTACCCGACCCGCCGGCCGTGCGGGTTGATGCGCTTTCGCGCACCGGCGCGCGGCGCGCGCGCCTTCACCCCGCTTCGACCCGGTTCGCCACCAGATCGTCCACCACCGCCGGGTCCGCCAGCGTCGAGGTATCCCCAAGGCTCGACACGTCGCCCTCCGCGATCTTGCGCAGGATGCGGCGCATGATCTTGCCGCTGCGCGTCTTGGGCAGGCCGGGGGCGAACTGGAGCTTGTCGGGCGCGGCGATCGGGCCGATTTCGGTGCGGACCCATTTTACCAGCTCGGCGCGCAGCTCGTCCGACGCGGTCTCGCCCGCGTTGAGCGTCACATAGGCGTAGATGCCCTGGCCCTTGATGTCGTGCGGCATGCCGACGACGGCGGCCTCCGCCACCTTGGGATGCAGGACGAGCGCGCTCTCGACCTCGGCGGTGCCCATGCGGTGGCCGCTCACGTTGATGACATCGTCGACGCGGCCGGTGATCCAGTAATAGCCGTCCGCGTCGCGGCGGCAGCCGTCGCCGGTGAAATATTTGCCCGGATACGTCGAGAAATAGGTCTGGAAGAAGCGTTCGTGATCGCCCCAGACGGTGCGCATCTGCCCCGGCCAGCTGCGCGTGATGGCGAGGTTGCCCTCGGCCGCGCCGGTCAGCACCTGGCCTTCGGCATCGACCAACTGGAGATCGACGCCGGGCATCGGCTTGGTGGCGGAGCCGGGCTTGAGATCGGTCGCGCCCGGCATCGGCGCGATCATCGCGCCGCCGGTCTCGGTCTGCCACCAGGTGTCGATGACCGGGCAGCGGCCTTCGCCGACGACGTCGTGATACCAGCGCCATGCCTCGGGATTGATCGGCTCGCCGACGGTGCCGAGCAGTTTCAGCGACGCGCGGCTGGTCGCCTTCACGAAATCGTCGCCGTCCTTCATCAGCGCGCGCAGCGCGGTCGGCGCGGTGTAGACGGTGTGGACCTGGTGGCGGTCGCACACCTGCCAGATGCGGCTGGCGTCGGGCCAGTTGGGCAGGCCCTCGTACATCAAGGTCGTCGCGCCGTTCGCGAGCGGGCCGTAGAGGATATAGGTGTGGCCCGTCACCCAGCCGACGTCGGCGGCGCACCACCAGACGTTCCCGGCGCGGTAATCGAAGGCGAGTTCGTGCGTCAGGCTCGCCCAGAGGAGATAGCCGCCAGAGCTGTGAAGGACGCCCTTGGGCTTTCCGGTCGAGCCCGAGGTATAGAGGATGAAGAGCGGATCTTCCGCGCCCATCGGCTCGGGCGGGCAGGTGGCGGGGAGCCCTTCCGCCGCTTCGTGATACCACACGTCGCGGCCCGGCTGCATCGTGACGTCGCCGCCGGTCGATCTGACGACGACAACGGTGGCGAGGCCGGGCGCGTGGGCGGCGGATGCGTCGACATTGGCCTTGAGCGGCACCTTCTTTCCGCCGCGGCGGCCCTCGTCGCAGGTGACGACGATCTTCGATCCGCAATCCTCGATCCGGCCCGCCAGCGCCTCGGGCGAGAAACCGCCGAACACGACCGAATGGATCGCGCCGATCCGCGCGCAGGCGAGGAGCGCGAAGGCGGCCTCGGGGATCATCGGCAGGTAGATGGTGACGCGGTCGCCCTTGGCGACGCCCTGCGCCTTCAGCACATTGGCGAAGCGGCAGACCTCGGCGTGGAGCTCGCGGTAGGTGAAGCGGCGCGGTTCGGCCCTGGGATCGTCGGGTTCCCAGATCAGCGCGATCTGGTCGCCGCGCTTGGCGAGGTGGCGGTCGAGGCAATTGGCGGAGACGTTGAGCTTGCCGTCGCTGAACCAGCGGATGTGGAAATCATGCGCCTCGAACGACCAGTCGCCGGCGATCTCCGGCCGCTTGATCCAGTCGAGCCGGCGTGCCTGTTCGAGCCAGAAGGTGCCGGGATCGGCGAGGCTGCGGCCGTAGAGCTTATCATACCCGGCGGCATCGACGCGCGCGCGCGCAGCCCATTCGGCTGGAACCGGGTACAGGTCTTGATCGGCCATCGTCTTCTCCCGGCGCGCCTTTTGCCGGGGGATAGCGCGCGGTGGCAAGTGCGCAAGGTGCGCATGCGGTTGCGCTTGTAACGCGGCCCCGCATTTGCCAATCCTCCGGGACCGTTCGGGGATGCGGGAGGGGGAATCATGGTGCTCTTGATGTTGCTTCAGGCCGCTACGGCGACAGCGGCCCCCGCGCCGGCCGCGCCGCCCGCGACGCCGGACTGGGCACCGGTCGTGAAGATCGATCCGGCGACGAAGCTCGGCTCGGTCTCCACCTCCGTCCATGCCGCCGACGGCAAGTCTCGGCTCGTCGTGCGCTGCGACCTGCCCAAGCCCGACATCAAGGCGGCGTCGGTGCAGTTCATTCCGAAGCCGCCCTTCGCCAAGGCCAGCCCGCGCCCGGTGACGATCACGCCCGATGACGGGCAGGCGCTCGGCACCAACTGGGAGTTCCCCGGCGGCGGCGCCTATATCGCCAACGATGCGGTGGTGACGACGCTGACGGTGGCGATCGCGCATGCCAAGGCGATCAAGGTCCGCGCGATCGGCACCGACAACGTGCCGATCGACGCCACGTTTGCGGGGCCGGGCAGCGAGACGGTGATCCGCCAGGTGCTCGATGCGTGCGGCTATGTCTTTGGCCAGATGCCCGTGGCACCGCCGCCACCGCCGGAAAAACCCGTCGATCCAGACCAGTAGAGGTACTTACATGAAGCTCGGAAGACTGAACCATATCGGCGTCGCGACGCCTTCCATCGAAACGTCGATCGCGCTGTACCGCGACGTGCTCGGCGCGACCAGGATCGGGGAGCCCTTCGACCTGCCGCCGCAGGGCGTGAGGGTGTGCTTCGTCGATACGCCCAACGCGCAGATCGAGCTGATCGAGCCGCTGGGCGAGGCGTCGCCGATCCACGGCTTCATCGCCAAGAACCCGGCGGGCGGGCAGCACCACGTCTGCTACGAAGTGCCCGAAATCCATGAGGCGAAGGCGTGGTTCGAGGGCAAGGGCGCGCGCGTGCTCGGCGAACCGCGCATCGGCGCGCACGGGACGCTCGTGTTCTTCGTCCACCCCAAGGACATGGGCGGCGTGCTGACCGAGATCATGGAGACGCCGAAGGAGGCGCATTGATCCCACCTCGTCGCCCCGGCGGAGGCCGGGGCCGCGATGTTCGTGGCGATCGTCGTGCCAGATATCGCAGCGGCCCCGGCCTCCGCCGGGGCGACGATACGGTGCCGGCGACATTTCGCGACAATATTTCGGTGGACCCGAACCGGCCGCATGTCCATTTCAGGTGACATGTTCGGGAAACACACCGCCGTTGTCATGATGCTGCTCGCGACCGCGGGCTGTGCGGTCGGGCCGGACTATCGCCCGGCGGCGCCCGCGGCGCTCGGCGTGCCCGAGGGTTACTCGGTCAAGACGCCAGTCGGCACGCCCGAGGATATCACCGCCTGGTGGCAGCGGTTCGACGATCCGCTGCTGACGAAGATCGAGGAACAGGCGCGCGCCAGCAATCTCGACGTGGCGCAGGCGGTGGCGCGGTTGCGGCAGGCGCGCGAGGCGCTGGTGCAGTCGCGCAGCGAGCTGTTCCCGACGCTCGGCGGATCGGCGGGCTACAACCGGCAGCAGTCGATCGCCGGCGGCAACACGACGGTGACGCTGCCCGACGGTACGGTGTTGAACAATTCGGCCGGATCGCGCGACAATTTCTCGGTCGGGCTCAACGTATCGTACCAAGCCGATATCTTCGGCGGCGTGCGGCGGCAGATCGAGGGATCGAAGGCGCAGTTCGAGGCGTCGGGCTATGACTACGCCAGCGTATTGATCTCGACCGAGGCGGAGGTCGCGCGCAACTACATGCTGGCGCGGCTCTATCAGGCGCAGCTCGCCAATGCGCGGGAGTCGCTGAAGATCCAGGACGACAATCTCGAGATCGTGGGTTTCCGCGTACAGGCCGGGCTGGTCTCGTCGCTCGACCAGGAACAGGCGCGCACGCAGCGGGCGACGACGGCGGCCTCGGTGCCGACGATCGAGCAGAACTACAATTCCGCCGTCTCGCGGCTCGGCGTGCTGACCGGGCAGGCTCCGGGAGCGCTGAAAGGCGAGCTGGAGGCGGTGCGGCCAATCCCGAAGGGGCCGTCGGACCTCGCGGTCGGTATCCCCGCCGACACGCTGCGCCAGCGCCCCGACGTGCGCGCGGCGGAGCGCAACCTCGCCGCCGCCACCGCGCAGATCGGCGTGGCCAAGGCGCAGCTCTATCCCGCGCTCGCCATCAGCGGCAACATCACCAGCAACGCGGCGAAGGTCGGCAATCTGTTCGAGCTGATTTCGGGCAGCCTGTTCGCGGGCCTCACGCAGACGATCTTCGACGGCGGGCGGCTGCGCGCGCAGGTCCGCGCCAACGAGGCGGCGGCGCAGGGATCGTTCGCGGCGTACAAGTCGACCGTGCTGACGGGACTGGAGGATGTCGAGAACGCCATCGTCGCGCTCGACGCGGCGCAGCGGCGGGGGGCCGAGTTCAGGACCGCGTTCGACGCCGCGAGCAGCTTCGCGATCCTCTCGCGCAGCCAGTACCGCGCGGGCCTCACCGATTTCACCACGCTCAACACCGCCGAGACCAGCCTGCTGAACGCGCGCAACAACCTCTCGCAGGCGCAGGGCGATCAGGCGCAGGCGCTCGTCCAGCTCTACCTCGCGCTCGGCGGCGGCTGGAATCCCGCCACCGACCCGACGACGATCCCGCCGCAGGAAAAGCCATGACCGACCAATCTTCCGAATCCGGGCGTTCCGACCTCGACGATTTCCTCGGCACGAAGCCGGTGCCGGCGTGGCGGCGTTACGTGAAGTGGGTGGCGGTCGCGATCGGCGTGATCCTGCTGCTGTTGCTCGTGCGGAGCTGCGTGTTCGGCGGGACCAAGACCGAATATGCGACCGTGGCGGTCGAGCGCGGTGCGCTGGCGGTGACGGTGTCGGCGACGGGCAAGCTCGCGCCGACCAATCAGGTCGATGTCGGATCGGAACTCTCGGGCCTCGTCACCAAGGTGGTGGTCGATGTCAACGACCGCGTGACGGCGGGGCAGCCGCTCGCGCTGATCGACCCCTCGCGCTTCCAGGACAGCGTCAACCAGAGCGCCGCCGCGCTCAACGCCGCCAAGGCGACCGTCGCACAGAATCAGGCGACGCTCGACCAGTCGAACGCGACGCTGGCGCGCTATCAGGAGGTGAGCCGGCTGTCGGGCGGGCGCGTGCCGGCCAAGACCGAGATGGATCAGGCGATCGCCGACAAGAACCGCGCCGTCGCCAACGTCCGCGCCGCGCAGGCCAATGTCGTCTCGGCCGAGGCGACGCTCTCCTCCAACAAGACGCAGTTGACCAAGGCGGTGATCCGCTCGCCCGTCAACGGCGTGGTGCTGGCGCGGCAGATCGAACCGGGCGCGACCGTGGCGGCATCGTTCAACACGCCGACGCTGTTCGTCATCGCCGAGGATCTGACGACGATGAAGCTGGAGGTCGCGATCGACGAGGCCGATGTCGGGCAGGTGAAGCAGGGGCAGAAGGCCGCCTTCACCGTCGATGCCTTCCCCGGCAAGACCTTCCCGGCGACGATCACGCGCGTCGATCTCGGATCGAACCTGTCGGCGCAGTCGAGCAGTTCGACCACCACGACGACGACCAGCACGACGGGGCAGGTGGTGTCGTACGCGGCGACGCTCGCCGTCTCCAATGCCGACCAGCAATTGCGGCCTGGCATGACCGCGACCGCCGACATCACGACCTCCGCCAAGCAGAACGTGCTGCTGATTCCCAACGCGGCGCTGCGCTTCAAGCCGGCGGCGGCGGGCGGTGCCTCGTCCTCGAGCAGCGGCATCGCCGGGGCGCTGATGCCGCGTCCGCGCCGGGGCGGGCGGGGCGGTGGCGCCAATGGCGACGCGGTCAAGCGCGGCGGATCGCAGACCGTCTACGTCAAGGGCGACGACGGCACGCCGACCGCGGTGCAGATCATCACCGGCGAGACCAACGGATCGCAGACCGAGGTGATCGGCGGCGATCTCAAGCCCGGCATGGAGGTGATCACCGGCCAACTCGCCAACGGCGCGACCGGCGGATCGGGCGGCGGCCAGCGGCGGCGGTCGCAGCAAGGCGGCGGCGGTGGCCAGTAACGGCACGATCATCCGCCTGCGCGGCGTCACCAAGACCTACGGCGAGGGCGCGACCGCGTTCCAGGCGCTGAAGGGCGTCGATCTCGATATCGACGCGGGCGATTTCGTCGCGGTGATGGGCCCGTCGGGCGGCGGCAAGTCGACGACGATGAACATCCTCGGCTGTCTCGACGTGCCGACCGGCGGGACGTTCGAGTTTCGCGGCCATCATGTCGAGACGCTCGACCGCGACCAGCGCGCGTTGCTGCGGCGGAAATATCTCGGCTTCGTGTTCCAGGGCTTCAACCTGCTCGCGCGCACCTCCGCGCTGGAGAATGTCGAGCTGCCGCTGCTGTATCGCGGCGATGCCAAGAAGGCGCGGCACGACACGGCGATGGCCGCGCTCGACAAGGTGGGCCTCGCGAACTGGTGGGACCATACGCCGGCGGAATTGTCGGGCGGGCAGCAGCAGCGCGTGGCGATCGCGCGCGCCATCGTCACCAACCCCGACGTGCTGCTGGCCGACGAACCGACCGGCAATCTCGATTCGGAGCGCTCGATCGAGATCATGGAGCTGCTCTCGGGCCTCAACCGCGACAGCGGCATCACCGTGCTGATGGTGACGCACGAGCCCGACATGGCGGCCTTCGCGAGGACGGTCGTGCATTTCAAGGACGGGCTGGTCGAACGGATCGAGAAGCAGCACAGGCAGGGCGAGGCGGTGGCGTGAGCGTGCAAGCCAACACCAAACCCCTCCCCTTCAGGGGAGGGGCAGGGGGTGGGGGAAGTCTCACCGAGACTGCGCTCGCGGCACGGCCCCACCCCAACCCCTCCCCTGAAGGGGAGGGGCTTAAGTAACATGTTCGGAACAACCCTCGTCCTCGCGCTGCGGTCGATCGCGCGGCACAAGCTGCGGTCGTTCCTCACGACGCTCGGCATCATCATCGGCGTGGCGGCGGTGGTGACGATGGTGACGCTCGGCAAGGCGACCACCGCCGCCGTGCAGAAATCGATCGCGTCGCTCGGCACCAACATCCTGCAGGTCCGCCCCGGCCAGGGCTTCGGGCGCGGCGGCGGCGGCCCGCGTCCGCCCGATTTCAAGCGCGAGGATGTCATCGCCATCCGCGAGCAGATCGCCGGCGTGAAGGCGGTCGCGGCGCAGGCGCAGTCGACCGCGACGGCGATCTACGAGGGCGCCAACTGGTCGACGACGATCAACGGCACCACCGGCGATTATTTCCAGGTCCAGCCTTGGCCGCTCGCCGAAGGGCGCTATTTCACCGGGCCGGAGGAAGCGGCGGGCAAGGCGGTCTGCATCCTCGGCAACACCGTCAAGACCAACCTCTACCCCAAGGGCGAGGCGGTCGGCACGCGGATGCGGATCGGCAATATCTCGTGCGACGTGATCGGCGTGCTGAGCACGCGCGGGCAGGCGGGGTTCGGCGGCGATCAGGACGATGTCGTCATCATGCCGCTGAAGGCCGTGCAGCGCCGCTTCACCGGATCGACCGACGTGCGGCTGATGCTGGTCGGCGTGGACGACGCCTATCAGACCTCCGCCGTACAAAGCTCGATCGAGGATCTGCTGCGCGAGCGGCGCAAGATCACCGGCACCAAGACCGACGATTTCAACATCTTCGACACCAAGCAGATCAGCGACACGCTGACCTCCTCGACCACCTTGCTGACCGGCATCGTCACGGCGGTGGCGGCGATCAGCCTGATCGTCGGCGGCATCGGCATCATGAACATCATGCTGGTGTCGGTGACGGAGCGCACGCGCGAGATCGGCATCCGCCTCGCGATCGGCGCGGTCGCGCGCGAGGTGCTGTTGCAATTCCTGGTGGAGGCGATAGCGCTGTCGTGTCTCGGCGGGCTGATCGGGCTCGTCGTGGCGCAGCTGGCGGTGCTGGGGCTGGTCGGCGTGATGAAGGTCGACTGGATGTTCGAACCGCAGATCAACATCGTGGCCTTCGTCATATCGGCGGTGATCGGCGTGGTGTTCGGCTATTTCCCGGCGCGGCGTGCGGCGGCGCTCAATCCCATCGACGCATTGCGGCACGAATAGGTGTCGACGCCGGTCCTGATCAACGCGGTTGTCGGCGTCGCGATCCTGGTGACGATCCTGACGATGCTCGTCCTGCGCGCCCGCTCGGCGGCGCAGCGCAGCCGCGAGCGCGGCTTCGCGATGGGCGGCGATGCGGCCGCGACGGACATTCCGGTGCGCGGCACGTACTGGCATAGCGCGGTGCTGTTCGGCGGCCGCTCGCGCAACAGCCTCAACCCGAGCTTCGCGGTGCTGCCCGAGGGGTTCCGCATCCGCGTGATCGGCACGACGCACGTGCGCTTCGAGGAGATCAGCCAGATCGACGCGCGCAAGATGTGGGGCGGCGGCATGGCGCTCGCCTTCCATGTCGAGGGGCAGATCTTCGTCGCGCGCTTCGGCGATGCGGCGCTGGCGAAGCAGGTGTTGTCGCAGATGGCGCGCACCATCCCGCTGACCGCCGATGCCGCAATGCTGCGCGACGGCAGTCCCGCCGCCGCGACGCCGGGGCTGCGGCCGTACAAGGGCCCCTATCGCTGAACCGGCGTTGCCGTTTATACGGCAGGGCGACAGTGGCGGGGGAATCACATGCAACTCGACGAAGCGCGGGTGAAGGCCGGGCTCATCCAGATGTGGTCGGCGGGCGGCATGGATGCGCTCGTCAAGGTGATGCCGATCGACATGGCGCCATCCGGCGGGCGGGCGATCGGCTATTGCACGTCGTACAAGTTCATCATCGGCCGCACGCCCGCCGAGATGGAGAATATCGTCGGCCTGCGCAGCGGCAGCAAGCTGCTCAATGGCGCGGCGGTCTATGCGGTGCGCCCGCTGCCCACCGCCGCCCAGTTCATGTACCGCGGCCACAGCAACACGCCCGAGGGTATCTCGACGACGATCAAGCCCGCGCATCCCGATTATCCCCCCGGCCTCGGCGCGCCGCAATGGGAGGTGTTCGGGCTGACGCAGGACAAGCTCGTGCTGCTGGCGGCGGTGCCGGCGGGGCAGACCTTCCGCTATCCCGTCGCCGCGTTGAAGGCCGCCTGATGCCCGCCACCAGCAACTGCAAATCCTTCGCCTGCAACACGGTGGTCGAGGGCCAGGTGAAGACCTGCCCGACGTGCGGCAAGAAGATGATGTCGTCGCGGACGATCCGCATCCTCGGCGGCACTTCGCTGGCGTGCGGTGTCTTCCTGCTCGGTCTGATGGGCACGGTGACGATCGCGCTGCTGCCGATGCTGATGCATCCCAATACCGGCGGATCGAGCGGCTTCACCGGCACGCCCGAACAGGCGCGCACCGCTTTGTATCTGTTCGCGGCGGTGATGACCTTCGGGCTGTTCGCGACGCTGAGCGGGGCGTTGCAGGTCATTACCGGGCGGCGCAGCCGGATCGCGATCATCGCCACCTTCGTGCTGGCGATCGCCCTGTTCGTCTACGTGCGCTACGCGACGCAGGCGTTCAGTTAATAGTCTTTGGAGACACGCACGTTGGCGCTCTGGCGGCCGATGGTCGAGACGCTGGAGAGGATCGACAGCCAGCGCGTGACGCGGAATTCGGCCTGCGTCGCCGAATAGCCCTGACCGTCGGTGATGATCTCCGCGAACAGCCGCCGCGTGATGTATTTGCCCGCCGCGACCGAGGTGCCGGCACCTGTCTGCGGATCGGCGGGGAGGACGCGCAGCCGGTCGAGACCGGTCACGCGGCGCACGGCGTTGATCGGATCGAGCCCGCCCTTGCCGTCCTGCAGCGCCGCGACGGCGGCGGCGAGCTGCAGCGCCTCGGGCGCGGACAGGCTGGTGATCGAGGTGCCGAACAGCAGGCGTGACAGCAGTTCGTCCTGCGGCAGCGCGGGCACGCTGGCGAAGGAGATTTCCGGCTTCAGCGCGGGGCCGGTGACGCGGATCGTCGCGCTGAGCCCGCTCGCATCGGCATTGGCGGCGATATCGAGCGACGGGTTGGCGGGCACCTCGCCCGAGAACAGGATCTTGCCGCGCTCCAGCTCGAACGAGCGGCCCGCGAACACGTAATCGCCCTGCACCAGATCGGCGCGGCCGGAGATGGCGGGATTGTCGGGCGCGCCGCCGATGGTGAGGTCCGCCGACCATTCGCTGCGCAGGCCGAGGCCGGTGACGGTGAGGTTGTTGGGGGCCTTGGCATGCACCGCCAGCCGCCAGGGCTTGCGCGGCGCATCGTCCTCCTCGCCGCCGCCGGGCAGGTTGATCTCGCGCAGGTTGAGGCGCGGGACGGCGGTGGCGGCACTCGCCTGGCCGAGCCGGTAGCTGCTCTTGGTGAGCGTGACGTCGCCGGCGATCACGCCGCCCGCGCCGTCCGACTTGAAGCTCAAGGGCCCGGTGACGGTCGCGGCGATATCGTCGCGGTTGATGAGCAGCGCGTTCTGCGCCTGCACCGACAGGTCGATGCCGAAGCCGTTGGCGGCGGCGAGATCGAAGCTGCCCGCGCCGGTGACGCGGCCGCCCTTGCCCGCGTCCGCCGCGATCTTGTCGAGCACCAGCCGCGAACCGTTGAAGCGCCCGCTCGCCATGACGTTGGTGAGGACGGTGCCTGTCGTCGCGCTCTCGATCTTGGCGCCATTGGCCTGCACGACGCCGCGGATCTGCGGATCGGCGAGCCGCCCGCCGACGTCCGCGCCGATCGCCACCGGGCCGCTCAGGTCGAACAATTCGATGCCGGTCAGCCGCCAGAGCGTGTCGGCGGGGCCGTCGTAGCGGAGCTGCGCGAACATCGGCGCATTGGCGACGCGCGCGGCGAGGTCGCTGCCGCCGGGCAAAGTGAGCTGCATCTGCGCCCGCCCGACGGTCTTGCCGCCCGACGCCGCGACCGCGCGCGCGGCGACCTTGTCGGGCGACAGGATCGCGGCGATGCCGACATCGACCGGGCGCGACGACAGGACGAGGCCCGAGCGGGTAAGGCCGCGCACCGTCATGTCGATCTTGCCGGTCGGTGCCGCGCCCGCCGACTGGCTGTACGAGAGCGTGCCCGAGGCGTTGCCGCCGAGTCCGAGCCCCGGATAGCCGATATCGAGGATCGCCAGCGGCAGCTTCGACAGCGTCGCGTCGATCGCGCTGGAGCTGCCGGTGAAGCGCCCCGACAGGTCCGCCTCGCCGCCCGAGAAGCGGAGCTTGGCGGGCGCGAGCCGCCAGCCGTCGCCGTCGCGGGTAAAGACGGCGGGCGTGACGAATTGCAGCGGCTTGCGGTCGAGCGTGCCTTGCGCGGTGAGGCTGTAGCGGTCGGGCGTGACGGCGATGACGCTCTGGATGTCGAACGCGCGGCCGCGCTGGCCCGAGACCGCGAGCCGCACCTCGCCGCTGCCGCCCTTCAGCGCGGCGTGCGCGGCGAAGCGCCCGATCACCAGTGCGCCGCGCCGCAAACCGTTGCCGGTCGCGGTCGCCTCGATGCTGGTGCCCTCGGGGTCGAGCAGCAGGACCGCGTCGAGATGTCCGCGCCGCAGCGTCACCGCGTTCGCGAGCTTCGCGGCCGCCGCGTCGAGGTGCGCCTCGATGCGCTGGTGCTCGCCGGCGGGCTTGAACAGCAATTCGCCCGAGATGCCGCCGCCCGCCAGCGCGAGGCGGCCGTCGAAGCCGCCGGGCACGACCGCGAGATCGCCCTTCGCCTGCGTGCCGCTGACGTCTAGCCGGGCGATGGCGATGGTCGCGCCGCCGCCCTTGGGCAGCAGGATCGCGCCCTCGCCGCCGAACGGCCCGAGCCGCGATCCGCCCTTCGCGGTGAAGGCGAATCCGGTCGCGGTCGGATCGAGATGCGCGGTCACGGCCGACAGGCCGAGCGCCGCGTTGGGCGACGCAAAGACGAGATCGAGCGTCGGCCGGTCGATCTTGCCGTCGAGCTTCAGCGTAAGCGGGCCGTAGGTCGCCTGCTTTCCGCTGCCCTCGAAATGGAACGTCCCGTCGCGCCGCCGGATGCCGTTGCCGGCGAGGCGCAGTTGCGGCGAAGTCAGCACGAGATTGGTGAGATGCAGGATGCCGTCGGGCGTGCGCTCCAGCCCCGTCGTGATCTTCGGCAGGCCGCCGGTCAGCGACCGGAAGAACGCGTTGTCGAGCCGCACCATCGTCGCGGTGCCTTGGCCGATCACGCGCGTGCCCTGGCCGCCCGCGCCGGGCACGACCTTCAGGTTCGACGTGACATCGACGACGCCGAGGCCGGGGATGAGATAGCGCGCGAGGCCGCCGTTGATGCCGACTTCGTAATGGCCGTTGGTGAGATCGAGGATCAGCGTGAAGCGGCCCTTGAGCTTGTCCGACGAGAGGCGGAGGTCGTCGCCGGTGACGAGCTTGGGCGTGACGCGCAGCAGCCCTTCGAGTGTGAGGTTGCGCAGGATGCCGCCCGCCACGTCGCCCACCCCGGTCACGCGCTGCGCCGAGAGGCGGACGGGGAGCAGGACGGGCGCCTTCGAGAAATGGCCCTTGCCGGCGGCGCGCACGCCCTCGAACCCGGTCTGGTCGAAGGCGAAGCGATCGGCCGTCAGGCGATAGTCGAAGGCGGCGCTGCCGAACGCGCCGTCGAGGATCGCGCGCAGCTCGATATTGCGCCCGGTCATGTTGGGAAACAGCGCGGGCGGTTGCAGCAGCCGCGCGCGCAGGCGCACGGACTCGAAGGCGCTGCTGGCGAGATCGATCACGCCCTCGCTCTCGACCGCCATCGCCGCCGAGCGCAGATTGAGCGTGCCGGTCAGCCGCCGGTCGGCGAGCCTGGCGCGGCCATCGACGCGGACGTGCGGCGCGGTCAGCCGCTGCAGCTTGCCGCGCGCGATGGGGGAGGGGGTGAGCGTGCCCGCCAGCGTGTACGCGCCCGCATCGTTGCCGAGCGCGAGGTCGGCGAGGCGGGTCGTGCCGATATCGGCGAGCGCCTTGCCGCGCCACTTGCGCCACGTGCCATCGCCGTGAATGTCCACCGCGACGGGCTGCGGCACGCCGATCGTGTGGGCGAGCAGGCCGCGCGCCGTCCCGCGTGCCGTCAGGTCGAGGTCGAAACGGTCGTGGTCGGGTTCTGCGTCGAGCTTGAGCTTCACCGTGTCGCTGCCCGCGATAAGCGCGTCGAGGTCGATGCGTGCCCGGCCCCCGCGGATATCGGCCTTCACCGCCACCCGCCCGCGCCGCGCGGTGCCGGTGATCCGCCGCGCGACGGTGAGGCGGTCGATGCGCAAGGCACCGATGCGGATGTCGAAGCCCGGCAGGATCGGGCCCTTCCTGGCCGAGGGCACCAATGTCGGCACGCGCACGAGGCTCGCCTGCGGGGCGACGAGGCTCTCGATATCGAGGCGGTTGCCGAGCCAGGCGAGCGGCGACCAGTCGAGATCGGCGCGGGGAACGGCAAGGACGAGCCCCTGCGGGTCGCTGATGCGGAGATCGACGATCACCGCCTTCGAGAACAGCGAGCCGTCGATCCGCCCGACGCTGTAGCGCAGGCCATTGGCGGGGCGCAAAGCGGCGATGCGGTCGGCGACCCAGCGGTGGCCGATATCCGAATCGAGCGTCACCACGCCGAGCGTGACGAGCGCGAGCAACAGCGCGACGAGCGTGAGGATGCGGCGCGCCCAGCCGCCCGTCCGCTTCGGCGCGGGGGCCGCGTCCTCGCTCAAAACGCCTGGCCCAGCGAGACATAGACGGCGACGCGCGGATCGCCGGTCTGCGGGTTCACCGGCGTGCCGACGTCGATGCGGATCGGCCCGAAGTTCGAATAATAGCGCACGCCGATGCCGGTGCCGTAGCGGAAGCCGGTGAATTTGGGCAGCGCGCTGGTGTAGATGTTGCCGCCGTCGAAGAACGGCACGATGCCGAAGCTGCCGAACACCTTCACCCGCGCCTCGAGCGAAAACTCGCTCAGGCTGCGCCCGCCGATCGGATCGTTGTTCGGGTCGCGCGGGCCGATATCCTGATAGCCGTAGCCGCGTACCGACGCGCCGCCGCCCGCGTAGAAGCGCCGCGACGGCGCGATCGCGTCGCGCGGCGCGCCCACGATCGTGCCGAGCCGGATGCGCCCCGCCACGACGACGCGCGGCGTTACCGGGCGGTAGGCGCTCGCGTCGAACTGGACGCGGGCATAGCCGAACGCCTTGCCTTCCAGCGACACTTCGGGGGAAAGCCGCCCGGCGAGGCGGAAGCCCTTGCTCGGATTGAGCAGATCGTCCGACCCGTCGTAGCTGAGCGTCGTCGGCAGCGCGCCGACGAAGTAAGTCTGGCGGCGCGGCAGTCCGGTCGTCTCGATCACGTCGCGCTCGTCGGAGGCGGTGAGCTCGGCCCCGAGCGACCAGGTCCATTTCTTCTGGAAGAAGATGTTGGTCTGCCGCTCCAGACTGCCGGACAGCGACACCGTCTTTGCCCGGTAAGCCGGGCGGTTGAGGTTGGAGGCGGTCGCCTGGAAGGTCAGCACGCGGTCGCGGCCGTGGAAATTGTTGCGGCGATAGGTGATCGCGGCGAGCTGTTCCTGCGTGCCCGCGACCCCGCGCAAGGTGAGCGCGCCCTCGGGAGCCCAGAGGTTGCGGTGCGTCCAGCTCACCTCCGCGCGCGCGCCTTCGCCGGTGCCGTAGCCGAGCTCGCCCGCGATCGTATGCGGCGGCGCGGGTTCGAGCGCGACGGCGATATCCACCACGTTAGGATCGGGCGCATCGACCGGCTTGATGTCGACGCTGGAGACGAGGCCGGTCTGGATCAGCGCGCGGCGCAGGTCGGCAATGGCGGTGGTGCTGTACGGGTCTCCAGGGCGGAAGCGCGCGATCTCCTGGACGTGCTTCGCGCCGAACACCTTGTTGTCGGGCGCGGTGATCTTGCCGAATTTGCGCTCGGTGCCGGGCGCGACCGTCATGGCGAGCGTCGCGGTATGGGCGGCGTGATCGACGACGACCGAGGGTTCGCCGACGACGGCGAAGGGGAAGCCGCGATTGCCGATCAGCGTGCGCAAATTCGCCTCGCCGGCCGCGATCTTGTCGGCGTTGACGGGATCGCCTTCCTTCACGCCGAACGCCTCGCGCAAGGCGGCGGCCTTGTCGCCCGTGGTATCGAGCCCGGTCACGGCGACGCCGCCGAAGGTGTACAGGCTGCCCGGCTCGGCAGCGATCACGACGACCGGGCGGCCGTCCGCCGGCTCGACGCGGCTGGTGACGCGCGCATCGTAATAGCCCTCGGCGCGCAGCAGGCTGGCAAGCAGGCCCGCGTCCTCGCGCGCGCGGCGATCGAGCTGGGCGGCATTGGCCGCCTGCCCGTCGTTGGCCGCGAGCGTCGAGAGCTGGTCGAAGCGCGTGCGCAGCAGCGGCGAGGGGATCGCGTCGATCCCCTCGATCCGGTACGAATAGCGCGCATCGCCGTGGACGGTCTCGGTTGCCTTCGCGTCCTCGGGGCTCTGCGGGCCGAGCTCGGGCCAGGCGACGCCGAGATCGGGCAGCGGCGCCATCGGGCTGTTCGGATCGAGCACGGGTTCGGGAGGCGGCGTCTGTTGCGCGCGGGCGGCCGGGCAGGCGGAAACCAGCAACCCGGCGGTGGCGCCGCACACCGCGCTCCGCAGCCCGAACCTCAAAGACATGAAGGCGTCCTAGCGCGGCGTCCGCGCCAGTGACAGCGTTAGATCAATGCACCGTTCCAACCGCCTGCTCGACCGAGAGCAGCACGATCAGCCGCTCGATCTGGCGCCAGCGGCAGAAATGGATGTGATTGCCGAGATCGCGGCTGCGGTCGGCGCGCGCGGCCGCCTCGAAACCTGCATCGTCGCCGAACGTCGCGATCAACTGCGCCGCGTCATTGTACTGCGAAACGTCGGCGAGCCAGGGCATGTGCGACATTCTGTGGATTCTCCCGGGGGCCGATAGGTTCCCGCGCAGTAACAAGCGCCGTGCCAGATCGGCGGAACCGCCAGCGCCCGCGCGTCGCAGTGGTAAACGTCGCGGCAAGCGGCGTGCCGGGCGTGCCGGCATGGGACGCTGGCGTCCTCGATCGGGACATGGCAGAGCCGCAACGATGGCAGGCAAGACAAAATCACCCGCGGCAGGCGGCTTCCTGATCGCGATCGGATCGATCGCGGGCGCGATTATCGGCCTGTTTCAGGGCGAGCCGACCAAGGGCTTCCTCATCGGCCTTGGTGCCGGCATCGGCATGGCGATCGCGATCTGGCTGCTCGACCGCCGGAATTAACGCAGCGACCGCGACAGCCAGACGACGCGGCCGATCACCTCCATCTCGCGCAGGTCGCGCGGTGCGATCGGCGGCGCGGCGGGATTGTCGCTTTGGATGCGGATGAGGGGGCCGTCGCGCGACAGGCGCTTGACCATCAGCGCGCCGTCCAGCCGCAGCACGTAAACGCCCGAGGCAGTGCCGACGCGGCGATCGCGTTCGTCGACCAGCATCAGGTCGCCGTCCTGGATCAGCGGTGCCATCGATTCGCCCGACGCGCGAATTTCCGCCGCCGCACCGGGCTGGACACCTAGCCGCGCGAGCAGCCCGGCGTCGAAATGGGCGGATCCGGTGCGCAGATCGTCATCGGCCAGCGCACCGGGACCGGCAGAGGCGTGGATGTCGAGACGACGCACGGCGATTCGCGCGGGCGCACTGGACGGCGGCCCGCCCAGCACGCTTTCCTCGACGCGGAAGAACGCCGCCAGCAAGCGCCGGTCGCGCTCGGCAAGGATGCGGGGCGTCCCGCGCCGCACATATTGCTGCAGATACGCCTCGTTGCGGCGGAGCATCCGCGACAGCGCGCCGTAGCTTTGCCCGCTTTCGGCGATCAGCGTCGCCAGAGTCTCGCGCGCCTGATCCATTGCCGCACTCTAGGCCTAGGAAATTTCCTAGACAAGTTGGAAATCGGAGAACAAAAAAAGAACATATCGAGTCGGCGAGGGAGATTGCGGTGACGACTTTGGGAAAAATCGATCGGTTTCTGAAGGCCAGGAACATGACGCCGACCAGATTCGGGCGGCTGGCGGTGCGCGATCCGCGCCTCGTCCACGATCTTCGCAACGGGCGCGAACCCGGCGCGCGCATGGTTGCGCGAATCGAATCGTTCCTGGCCGAAGGCGACGCGCGATGAGCCGCGGGCCGGATGCGGGCACCCTGCTCGAACGTGCGATCGTCGCCCATGCCGCGCGCAATGGCGTTGCGATCACCGTCACGGAGGCGGCCTGGGACCGCTGGGCGAGTGCGACCTTCGCGGGCGCGCGTCACGCGCTCACGCTGCAGGCGCGGCCGGGCGACGCGCTGGATGCATGGCTCGCCGCGCTGCCCGAGGCGGAATTGCCGGTGCGGCGGACCTTGGTCGCCGATCTCACCATCGCGGCGGTGCGGCGCGGTGATCCGGTCAGCGTCGCGATCGAAGTGCTGACGGTCGACGAATGACGCTTATTCCTGGCGGATCGAGATCACCCCGGTGCGCAGCATCGTCTCGGTCGTGCGTGCGAAATCGGTCATCAGCGCCTCGACCATCAACTCGTAGCGGTCGACGTGGACGATATCCGGCGGCGGGGTAACGCCGCCGCGCGCATCCTCCACCAGCAGGCCGCGCGCGATCATCTTGCCGATGTGGCGGCGCACCGTCTCGCGCGGCAGCCGGCTGGCCGACGCGATGGCGTTGCGCGAGATCGGCACGACCCATTCGCGCGGCAACGGGGTGGTGCCGCCGCAATATTCGGGCGGGATCGCACGCTGGCGCATAAGGCGCTGCACATTGGCGACAGTCACCGTCAGATAAATCAGCATCTCGGTGGGGCCGAGATCGACTTTCTCCGCAACAGTCGTATGCATCGTCAGGAACTGGTTGCACAAAGCGGTCATTACGACGCGCCAGTTCTCGATCATCTTTTCTTGGTTCGTTACGACAACACTGGCCATGACACCTCACTCATGGCCGGAAACGTCCGCTTCGGCCATGTACCCGCTATGGGTAGTTTCGGTTGTAACGTAAACTAAGGGTTTATACGCAATTGCCCGTGCCGATACGGGACGGGTAATAGCGGCCTGGGTGTACAAGCGTAGGGGCGGAGCTGCTGTTTCCGGGGGGAAAAGCAGTTCCAATACGGGCCGCGGCGATCGGGGGATCGCCGCGGCCCGTCTCATGTCGAGGGTCTGTCCACGTGAGCGGATCGACCTATTTCGCGCTGACCCGCCAGATCACGTTGCCGACGTCGTCCGCGACGAGCAGCCCGCCGGTCTTGTCCGTCGCGACGCCGACCGGCCGCCCGCGCGCCTGGCCGTTCGCGTCGAGGAAACCGGTGAGCAGATCGACGGGCCGTGCGCCCTTCACCGGGAAACCGTCGGCGGCGAAGGGGATATAGACGACCTTGTAGCCGGTCAGCGGCTTGCGGTTCCACGAGCCATGCTCACCGACGAAGGCGCCGTTGGCGAAATTCGGCCCGAGCTTCGCATCGTTCGCGAAGGCGAGGCCGAGCGCGGCGACATGCGCGCCGAGCGCATAGTCCGGCCGCTTCGCATATTCCTGCAGCGCGGGGTTCTGGGGCTTCACGCGCGCATCGGGATAGCCGCCCCAATAATACCAGGGCCAGCCGAAGTGATCGCCGAGCTCGATCTGCGTCATGTAATCGGGCGCGAGATCGGAACCCATCATGTCGCGCTCGTTGACGACGGTCCACAGCCCGCCCGACTGCGGATTGAAGGCGAGCCCCTGCGGATTGCGCAGACCGCCGGCATAGACGCGCGCCGCCTTGTGGACGGAATCGACCTGCAGGATGTTGGCGCGGTTCTTTTCCTCCGGGATCGTCGCGTCGGGCTCGATCTCGCCTTCCGCGATGTTCGACGACGACCCGACCGAGACGTAGAGCGAACTGCCGTCGGGGGCCGCCAGCAGGCCGCGCCCCCAGTGATTGCCGCCGCCGGGATAGGTGACGACGGTCTCGGGCCTGGCGGTGATCTTCGTCTGGCCGGGCGTGAAGGGCACGCGCACCAGCGCATCGGTGTTGGCGATGTAGAGATAGCCCCCCGTCAGCGCCATGCCGAGCGGCGAGTTGAGCCCGCCGATCAGCACCGTTTTCGTTTCCGCCACGCCGTCACCGTCGGCATCGCGCAGCAGGGTGATGCGGTTGGCGGAGGGCGTGTTCGCGCCCGCCTGACTGAGGAACAGGCCCATCACCCAGTCGGTCACGCCGCGCACCTGGCGCGGCGGCGAGTTGGTCTCCGCGACCAGCACGTCACCATTGGGCAGGCGGTAGATCCAGCGCGGGTGATCGAGCCCGCTGGCGAAGGCGTTGACCTGCAACCCCGCCGCCGCGGTCGGCTTCGCACCGCCCCAGCCGACCGGCTTGGCGATGCCGATCGTCGGGAAATTCTGGTAGCGCGCCTGCGTGATCTTCGGCCGCTTGCCCGTCACCGCATCGGCGGGGAGCTTGGCGATATCGGGCCGGCTCGCCCAGTAATAGAAAGCCGCGCCGGCGACGATGAAGATGCCGAGGACGATGAGGATGTGTTTGCGCATGCCCGCCAAGGTAGGGGCGCGGGCGGTCGAGCGAAAGGTTATTCTGTATCATCCGAACACGAAAAGACCGCCGGCATCGCTGCCGGCGGCCCCGTCGCGATCGTAAACGCCCTCAGCCGAGGTCGTAGCGGTCGTTGTCCATCACCTTCGTCCACGCGGCGACGAACGCCGCGACGAAGGCGGGCTGCGCATCGGCGGTCGCGAACGCCTCCGCCAGCGCGCGCAGTTGCGAGTTCGACCCGAAGATCAGGTCCACCCGCGTCGCCGTCCATTTCGCCGCGCCGGTCTTGCGGTCGACGCCCTGGAAGGCGTTCTCGTCGCCGGTCGCCTGCCACTGCGTCGCCATGTCGAGCAGATTGACGAAGAAATCGGTCGTCAATTGCCCCACCCGGTCGGTGAACACGCCGTGCCGCGACCCGCCCGAATTGGCGCCGAGCACGCGCAGGCCACCGACCAGCGCGGTCATTTCGGGACCGCTGAGGCGCAGCAGTTGCGCCTTGTCGACCAGCGATTCCTCGGGCGACATGAAGTGCGCGCTGTCGGCGTTGCGATAATTGCGGAAGCCGTCCGATCGCGGCTCCAGCGGCGCGAAGCTGTGGACGTCGGTCGCCTCCTGCGTCGCGTCGCCGCGGCCGGTGGTGACCGGGACGGTGACGTCGACGCCCGCATCCTTCGCCGCCTTCTCCACCGCCGCAGCACCCCCGATCACGATCAGATCGGCGATGCTGACCGGCTTGCCGAACGCGGCCTGCACCTCGCCCAGCTTCGACAGCACCTCGCCAAGCTGTGCCGGATCGTTCGCCTCCCAGTGCTTCTGCGGTTCCAGCCGCACGCGCGCGCCGTTCGCACCACCACGCTTGTCCGATCCGCGGAAGGTCGCGGCCGAGGCCCAGGCCGCCGAGACGAGCTGCGGCACGCCGAGGCCCGTCTCCAGGATCTTCGCCTTCAACGCCGCCACGTCGCCATCGCCGAGCTGCGGACCCGCCGGCACGCGGTCCTGCCAGATCAGTGCTTCCTGCGGCACGAGCGGGCCGAGATACCGCGCGATCGGCCCCATGTCGCGGTGCGTCAGCTTGAACCACGCGCGGGCGAAGGCATCGGCGAACTGGTCAGGGTTCTCGTAGAACCGCCGCGAGATCGCCTCGTACGCCGGGTCCACGCGCAGCGCGAGGTCGGAGGTCAGCATCGTCGGGCGGCGCTTCTTCGCCGGATCGAAGGGATCGGGGATGCTCTCGGGCGCATCCTTGGCGAACCACTGGTGCGCACCGGCCGGGCTCGTGCCCAATTCCCATTCGAACTTGAACAGATTGTCGAAGAAGTGATTCGACCATTGCGTAGGGGTCTGGCTCCAGATCACTTCGAGGCCCGAGGTGATGGCGTGCGCGCCGACGCCGGTCTCGTACTTGCTGCTCCAGCCGAGGCCCTGGTTCTCGATATCCGCCCCCTCGGGCTCGACGCCGATGAAGCTCGGGTCGCCCGCGCCGTGCGTCTTGCCGAAAGTGTGCCCGCCCGCGATCAGCGCGACGGTTTCCTCGTCATCCATCGCCATGCGCGCGAAGGTCTCGCGGATGTCGCGCGCCGACGCGGCGGGGTCGGAATTGCCGCCGGGGCCCTCGGGATTGACGTAGATGAGCCCCATCTGCACCGCGCCGAGCGGCTCGGCGAGCTGGCGTTCGCCGCTGTAGCGCTCGTCGCCCAGCCACGATCCTTCGGGGCCCCAGAACAGCTCCTCGGGCTCCCACGTGTCGGCGCGGCCGCCCGCGAAGCCGAAAGTCTTGAAGCCCATCGATTCGAGCGCGACGTTGCCGACCAGCACGAACAGATCGGCCCAGCTCAGCGCGCGGCCGTATTTCTGCTTGATCGGCCACAACAGGCGGCGCGCCTTGTCGAGGCTGGCATTGTCCGGCCAGCTATTGAGCGGGGCGAACCGCTGCTGGCCGCCACCGGCGCCGCCGCGCCCGTCCGATACGCGGTACGTGCCCGCGCTATGCCAGGCGAGCCGGATGAACAGGCCGCCGTAATGGCCGAAATCGGCGGGCCACCACTCCTGCGAATCGGTCATCAGCGCGTGGAGATCGGCGATGACGGCGTCGAGATCGAGGCCCTTGAACGCCTCGGCATAGTCGAAATCGCCGAGCGGGTTGGAGCGCGGGTTATGCTGGTTGAGGCTTTCGAGGCTCAGCGCATTCGGCCACCATTCCTTGTTGCTGGGGCCCTTCTTGCCGAAACCCCCATTCTTGCCGAAGCCTACCGGACATTTCGTTTCGCTGTTCATGGCACTCTCCCACGCCTGTTTGGTCGTGGAACGCGGGATGCCACCTCCCGTTCAATCGGGAAAACACATTAAATCGCCGATAGTGATCGATTGGCTGATTGACGACGGGAGCGTTGCGCATGGCACCCGTACACGTCAGGATCGTTGTCGACCGATGCCGATGCCTGTTCCCAAACTGCCCGCCGCTTTCGCCCTCGCCGCCGTGCTGTTCGCGGGCGCGCCCGCCGCCGCGCAACGCTATCCGGCGCGCGAGGTCGGCGACTGGACCGTCGCCGCGAGCGCGGACGGCAACGGCTGCTTCCTCTCCAGAACCTATCAGCGCCCCGGCGGCACCACATTGCTGTTCGGCATCGATACCGACGGCACCAATCATCTGACCCTGCTCAATGCCAACTGGTCGATCGCGTCGCGTGACCGGCTCAAGCTCGATTTCCGCCTCTCGCGCGGCGGCTATGCAAAGCACTTCGCGATCGGCATCGTGTCGGACGGCAAGCAGGGGTTCGTCACGAATTTCGAGGCGAAGTTTCCCGTCTATTTCGCCGCTTCCACCTTTCTGCGCGTCGATCGCGGCGACATCCCGGTCGAGCGGCTGAACCTCGACGGCAGCGGCGCGGCGATGGCCGAATTGCGCCGCTGCCTCGCCATGCGCCAGCCCGGACCCACTGCCGGAAAGGTCCGGGAGGAGGGTATTCCCAGGGATCCTTTCTCCCCCGACGCAAAGCGGCGATCCGGCGCGCGCTGACCCCGGCGGGCGGCCCGAAACGGCATCGGCTGATCCGGGAAGATGCACGACCGGACAGAATCGGATTGTCGGTGCCGCGACGCTCGGCTTCGTTTCCGCGCAGTTGCTTAACGATAGGAAGAAACGCGATGTCGCCATCCGTAAAATTTGCGCCCGCCCTTGTGATTCTCGCGGGCGCCGTCGGCCTCGGCGGCTGCGCCTCCAAATCCTATGTGCGGGAACAGATCGCTCCGGTGAGCCAGCGCGTCGATGCGCTGGAACAGCGGTTGCAGGTGACGGACGGCACCGCGAAGCAGGCGCTGGCGGAGGCGCAGGCCGCATCGGGTCAGTTGCAGAACAGCAACCAGCGGCTCGATCAGCTCAACGGTCGTGTGGACGGCGTGGAGCAGCGGCTGGCGGCGCAGGAATCGCGCCGGAAGCGCCCGCGCAATTGATCGCGCACGGCCATTCCGTCCTGAATCCCCATTCCGTCCTGAATCCAGGGTGATATGCCGCAACGGCCGTCGCATCCCGCGGCGGCCGTTGCTTGTTGAGCGTCCGATCCGATGATCCATGTCCTGCTGGCGCTCGCCGGCCTCGCGCTGGCCACTCCGGCTGCGGAGCGTCCGCGCACTACGTCCCCGAAACCCGCGCCGGTCGCGGCGGCGCGCGACGGCACCGCGATCCTCCCTTCGGCGGAGGCGCTGCGCGTCGCCGATTGGGTCGCGGCATCGGGGGACAATCGCGCCTTGCCCTATGCCATCGTCGACAAGAAGAACGCCGCTCTCTTCCTGTTCGACGCGAAGGCGAAACCGATCGCCGTCGTGCCGGTGCTGATCGGCGTCGCCGTGGGCGACGATGCCAGCCCCGGCATCGGCAGCAAGAAGCTCGCCGAGATCGGCCCGGCCGAAAAGACCACGCCGGCTGGCCGCTTCCTTGCCAAGTTCGGCCTGGCCTTCGGCAAGGAACGGATCCTCTGGGTCGACTACGCCACGTCGGTGGCGCTCCACCCGATTCCGCCAGACAGTAAGAAGAAGGACCGCCGCCGCGAACGAATGCTGTCGCCGACGCCCGACGACAATCGCATCACCTTCGGCTGCATCAACGTGCCCAAGGTGTTCTACGGCACGAAACTGCGGCCGCTGTTCCAGCGCAGGGGCGGGTACGTCTATGTCCTGCCCGACACCAAACCGCTGGAGGCGGTGTTCCCCCGCCTGCGGGTGGCGGCGCTCGTCAACGGTGACGCCGCACCGGAATGACGCTTATTCCTCCGGCTCCGGCCTGGGAGGATGCAGCCGCAGCGCCAGCACGCGGCGCGTATCGGCGGCGGCGATCTCGATCGTCCAGCCGCTGGGGTGGGCGATACACTCGCCGACTTCGGGGACGTGCCCCGCCAGCACCGCCGCCAGGCCGCCGATCGTGTCGATGTCGCCGTCGACTTCGGCCAGGCGCGGGTCGATCACCTCGCCGACATCTTCCAGCTCCGCACGCGCGTCGACCTGCCAGCCGCCGCCATCGATCGGCACGATCAGCGCCTCGGGCGCGTCGTCATGCTCGTCCTCGATATCGCCGACGATCTCCTCGATCAGATCCTCGATCGTAACGAGCCCCTCGGTGCCGAAATATTCGTCGAGCACCACGGCGAGGTGGACGCGCTTCGTGCGCATGTCCGCCAGCAGATCGAGCGCCCCGCGCGACATCGGCACGTAGAGCGGCTCGCGGATCAGCCCGGCGATGCTGTCCGGGTGCGGCGCGCCGGTCGCGAGGATGTTGAACACGTCCTTGATGTGGACCATGCCGATGATCGTATCGAGCTTCTCCTTGTAGACCGGGATGCGGCTGTGCCCCGCGTCGGCGAAGAGTTGCACGAGGTCGGCGAAGCTCGTCGCTTCCTCCACCGCGACGATGTCGGCGCGCGGCACGCCCACGTCGCCCGCGTCGCGCTCGCCGAAATGCAGGAGGTTGCGCACCATCTGACGCTCGAGCTGGGAAAGGTCGCCCTTGGCGTCGGGGGCGGGATCGTCCTCATGCGCGTCGATCACTTCCTCGAGCTGCGCGCGGAGCGATTCGTCGCCGGGATCGCCGAAGATCATCGCCTTCAGGTTGCGCCATATCCCGCCCTCCTGGGCGTCGGCGGAATGGCTGCCGGTGGTGGTAGAATGCGCCGTCGTCGCGCTGCTACTGGGGCCCTCGGGCATAATGGCGGTTTCAGTCCTCTCGAATAAGATACGGGTCGGCGAGCCCCAGCGAGGTCAGCGTATCGGTCTCGATCGCCTCCATCGCCTCGGCTTCGCCGTCGGCCATATGATCATAGCCTAGCAAATGCAGCACGCCATGCACGATCAAATGCGTGGCGTGATCGGTAATCGCGATGCCGCGCTCCACCGCCTCGCGTTCGCAGACGCCGTGGGCGAGGACGATATCGCCGAGCAGCACCTCGCCGTCGTCGCTGTTCTGCCCGATCGTGTCGAGCAGATCGGCCTGCACCATCGGGAAGCTGAGGACGTTGGTCGGCTTGTCCTTCTGGCGATACTGCCGGTTGAGCACCTGCACCTCGTCGTCGGTGGTGAGCCGCACCGACACTTCGAACAGCGCGGCGGCACGCAGGATCTCGCCCTGCGGCGTGCGCGTGATGGCGGCGGTGGCGGCGCGCAAGGCGAGCGCATCCCAGTCGAGATCGGGCCAGACGTCCTCGCGCGACAGGGCGATCTCAAGCATCCGTACCCTCATACGCCTCGACGATGCGCCCGACGATCGGGTGGCGCACCACGTCGCCGCTGCCGAAGCGGCAGATCGAAAGGCCCTCGACGCCTTCCAGCCGGCCGACCGCGTCGTTCAGGCCGCTCGCGCCCATGCCGCCGGGCAGGTCGGTCTGCTTGGGGTCGCCGCAGATCACCATGCGGCTGTTCTCGCCGAAGCGGGTGAGGAACATCTTCATCTGCGCGGGCGTGGTGTTCTGCGCCTCGTCGAGGATGATGAAGGCGTCGGCCAGCGTGCGGCCGCGCATGAAGGCGATCGGCGCGATCTCGATCTCGCCCGACGCGATGCGGCGCTCGACCTGCTCGGCGGGCAGGCAGTCGTTCAGCGCGTCGTAGAGCGGGCGCAGATACGGATCGACCTTCTCCTTCATGTCGCCGGGCAGGAAGCCGAGCTTCTCGCCCGCCTCCACCGCCGGCCGCGACAGGATCAGCCGCTGGATGCTGCCGGTGATGAGCTGCGCGACCGCCTGCGCGACGGCGATATAGGTCTTGCCCGTCCCCGCCGGCCCCAGCGCAAAGATGATATCGTGATTGAGCAGCTCACGCATATAATGCGCCTGCGCCACCGTCCTCGGCACGATCGTTTTCTTGCGCGTGCGAATCATGATCTGCGGCGGGGCGCTCGCCTCCGCGCTGATGATGCCGGTGAGCGTCGGTTCGGCCGACATTGCGATCACCGCCTCGACCAGCCCCTGATCGACCACCTCGCCGCGCATGATGCGGTTGTAGAGCCCGGTCAGCACGTCGCGCGCAGCCGCTACCGATTCGGCGCGTCCCTCCAGCCCGACGCGGTTGCCGCGCGCGGTGATATACACGCCGAGCCGGTTCTCGAGCAGCAGCAGGTTCTGGTCGAACTCGCCGAACAGCTGCGCCATCAGCTGCGGGCGTTCGAACACGACCTCGGCGCGGCTGCGCTCACCGGCCTGGGCGGGGACGGGCTTACGGCTCATGCAATTCCTTCGCTACGGAGGACGGAAGGGTGCAGCGAACGCCGGGGCCCGTCACGGCGAGCGGGCGCCGGAGGAAATCGCGGAAGAAGGCGGTTGCGCTGCATCCGCCCGGGAGTTTGGCAGATCGCGCGGCGCAGCGACAGGGGGCGCGAAATCTTTTTCGTCAGCGCCGGATGATGAGGATCGAGAGCCCCGAGAGGATGATCCGCACCGCACCCATGCCGGCATAGATCCAGAGGCCGATCGGATTGCGCTTCCACTTCACCGGGCGGTGTTCGTCGAGGGGATCCGGGAGCACGATCTCGGTTCCGTTACGCGGCGGCGCGGTTACGTTCATGCGCGCTCTCTCGCAGCGGCTCATGGCCGCTTTTGGGCACGCCGGTGACCGAATTGGGCCCGGCCGCCGTGATCTCGACCGACACGAGATCGCCGATCGCGAGATCGCCGACGATATGCACCGAATGGAGCCACGGGCTCTTGCCGAGGAACTGGCCGGGCAGCTTGCCCTTGCGCTCGATCAGCACATCGCACGTCCGCCCGACGGTGGCGGCGTTGAAGGCGGCCTGATCGCGGTTGAGCGCTTCCTGCAGGCGCTGGAGGCGCTCGTCCATCACCTCGGGCGCGATCTGATCGGTCATGCTCGCGGCGGGGGTGCCGGGGCGCGGCGAATATTTGAAGCTGAACGCCTGCGCGTAACCGACCGCATCGACCAGGCTGAGCGTCTCGGCGAAATCCTGTTCGGTCTCGCCGGGGAAGCCGACGATGAAATCGCCCGACAGCGCGATGTCGGGCCGCACCGCGCGGACGCGGTCGAGCAGGCGGAGGTAGCTGTCGCGGCTGTGGCTGCGGTTCATCGCCTTGAGGACGCGGTCGCTGCCCGATTGCACGGGGAGGTGCAGGAAGGGCATCAACTTCGATATATCGCGGTGCGCCTCGATCAGGCCCTGGGCCATGTCGTTGGGATGGCTCGTCGTGTAGCGGATGCGGGCGAGGGCGGGGATATCGGCGAGGTCGGCGATCAGGTCGTGCAGACCCTTGCCATCATCCTCCCACGCATTGACGTTCTGGCCGAGCAACGTGAGTTCGCGCGCGCCGGCATCGACCAGCGCCTTCGCCTCGTCGACGATCTGCGCGCGCCCGCGCGAGACTTCGGCGCCGCGCGTATAAGGCACGACACAATAAGTGCAGAATTTGTCGCAGCCTTCCTGCACCGTCAGGAAAGTGCTGGGTGAGACGCGGCGGCGCGCGGGCAGATGGCCGAACTTGAGATCGACCGGCATGTCGGTGTCGAGCGCGGACGTGCCCGTGGCGGCCCTGGCGACGAGGCCGGGAAGGTTGTGATACGCCTGCGGGCCGACCACGACATCGACCTTCGCGCGCCGCACGATCTCCACACCTTCGGCCTGCGCGACGCAGCCTGCCACCGCGATCATCGGATCGCCGCCGCGCTTCCCCGCTTCCTTGCGGATGCGGCCGATGTCCGAATAGACCTTCTCGGTCGCCTTCTCGCGAATGTGACAGGTGTTGAGCACGACGAGATCGGCGGCATGGGCATCGTCGGTCGCGACGAGCCCTTCAGCGCTCATCAATTCGGCCATGCGATCGCCGTCATAGACGTTCATCTGGCAGCCGAACGACTTGACGTGGAATGTCTTGGGAGCGGATTTCATCGCCGCGCCCTTAGTCCGATTGGCCCGAATCCGCCAGTGGCTGCGGTTTCGCCGCATAGCGCACCGCGCCGACCGCATAGGCGAAGTCGCGCAAGGGGTGGCCGAGCACCGTGACCAAAGCCTCCTCTATCCGCCGCCGGCTTTCGGCGGCGATCGCCTTGCGGCCGGGGAAGTCGCGCGGGTGGAACGGCTCCAGGAAATGCACGCGCACCGGGAAGCTGCCGCGGCGCGAGAGGATGCGGCCGGCATTGTCGATGCCCGCTTCCTCGCCGATCCAGCCGATCTCCTCGCCCATGTCGCCGTAATCGAGCAGCACCGGCTGCACCATTACGCCGGGCGGCGGTGGCTCCAGCACGCGCAGCATCGGCGTCTTGAAGGGGAGCAGCGACTGGCCGTCGGTCGTCGTGCCTTCCGGGAAAACCGTGACCGACCAGTTTTCCGCCAGCGCATCGCGCAGTTCGTTGATCTGTTCGGCGACGCCGAGGCGGTTCTCGCGCTTCACGAACACCGTGCGGTTGAGCGTCGCCAGCCAGCCGACCACCGGCGAGGCGCGGATCTCCTCCTTGGCGACGAAGGCGGTGCCGCTCTGTCCGGCGATGGCGAGAATATCGATCCAGCTCAGGTGGTTGGCGATGTAGAAGACATCGCGCTTCAACGGCACGCCGATCCGCTCGACACGCGCGCCGACGATGCGCGCGGCAGCCCCCAGGAACAGTTTGGGCCAGGGCGACGTGAGGCGGAACAGCCGCCAGAGATAATGCAGCGGGACCGTCAGCACCAACGCAAGCAGAAGGCCGGACACGCGCAGAGCTATCCGGCACCAGCCCAGCGGCGTGATCGGCTGCGGGCGGCCCGCCGCCGCCTCAGTTCTTGCGGTCGATGGCGACGCCGTACAGCTCCATACGGTGATCGACGAGGCGGAAACCCAGACGTTCCGCGATCGCCTTCTGCAACTGCTCGAGCTCGGGATCGACGAATTCGATCACGCGGCCGGTCTCGACCTCGATCAGGTGATCGTGATGCGCCTCGGGCGCGGGCTCGTAGCGCGAGCGGCCATCGCCGAAATCGTGACGATCGAGGATCCCGGCCTCTTCGAACAGCCGCACCGTGCGGTAAACGGTGGCGATCGAGATGCCCGGATCGATTGCGGAGGCGCGTTCATAGACGCGCTCGACGTCGGGATGATCCTCGGCTTCCGAAAGCACGCGCGCGATGACGCGGCGCTGTTCGGTGATACGGAGGCCCTTTTCATTGCAAAGGGATTCGATGTCGATCTTGCGCGCCATGCGCCTAGTGTAGGGCGTCTGCGCGACAGGATAAAGAGCGGCGGCGCGGATTTCTCACGCGCCGCCGATCTGGTTGGCTCAGCGCGTCGCGGTCTTGCGGCGCTTGGTGCCGAGGCCGATCTTCTTGGCGAGCGTGCGACGCTGCTCGGCATAGCTCGGCGCGACCATCGGATAGTCGGCGGGGAGGTTCCACTTGGCCCGATACTGTTCCGGCGTCATCTGATAGTGCGTCATCAGGTGACGCTTGAGCATCTTCAGCTTCTTGCCGTCTTCGAGACAGACGATGTAGTCGGGCTTGATCGACGAGCGCACCGAAACCGCCGGTTCCTGCTTCACTTCGGGTGCGGGTGCGGCACCGCCAAGACCCGTAAGCGCACCATGCACGTTGGCGATGAGGACCGGAAGGTCCGACACGGCCACACTATTGTTGCTGACATGCGCCGCAACAATATCCGCGGTCAACGTGATCAGGGTTTCCTGCAATTCGAGCGTAGTATCCATTATTGTCCTTTCGACCCATTCCCGGCTACTTTTAGGCGTAACCGTTGCTTGCCATATCCACCTTCGGAGAAAGTTTCGCAAGCAACAAATTAGTCCATGAACAAGCGTTCAGGCTAATTCGCGCCGGAAGGTAAATGCGTCGAAAGTCTGGCCGTTCGATCCGCGATAGTATTGGCGCCGTTCCCCAACCTTCGTGAAGCCTGCGCTTTGATAAAGCTTTATCGCACCATTGTTTTCCCGAACCTCGAGATGGATTGTCCGGGCGCCGCGACCCTTCGCGTCGGTGATAACGGATCGCAACAATGCTGCGCCGATGCCGCGGCGGCGCGCGGCGGGCGTGGTGGCGAGCAGCAGAAGCTCGGCCTCGTCGGCGATGATCCGGGACAAGGCGAAGCCCGCATCCTCCCCGTTTGCCGCCGCGATGGTCAGCCACACGCCGGGCATGGCGAGGATGCCGAGGCACTGGGTGCGCGTCCACGCCTCGCCGAAGCGCGTGTCGAAGGCGGACTGCATGATGGTATCGACAATACCGAGATCGGCGGCGGCACCGCTTCGCAGATCGACGACGTTGAGGATCGTGCTCACGCCCCGATCGACCCGGTGCCGGGCACTTTCGCGTCGGGCGCACGGCCGTAGATCGGGCGCGGCGGCAGGACGGTGAAAGCGGCGGGGAGCAGCACCGCGTCGGCGGCGCGGGGCAGTGCTTCGATCGAAGCGACTTCGGGATCGATCGCGCGCAGCAGGCGCACGCCGTTGCCGATCGCCGGGCGGCCCCGCAATGCGGCGAGCGCAACCTCGGGCCGCAGCGAGGCGAGGGCGGACGTGGGCGCGAGCGGAGCGTCGAAGGCTTGCATAAAGACCTCGCCATGCCCGCCTTCGATTACGACCGCAAGCGAGGGCAGGCTTGGATTGGGGCTGGGACCGGCGGCGAAGGCGGCGGCGGCGATCAGCGCGAGCGAGGAATATCCCGTCGCCTGCGCGCGCCAGCCGAGCGCGAGGCCGCGTGCGGCAGCGATGCCGACGCGCACGCCGGTGAAGCTGCCCGGTCCGCAATCGACGAGGATATGCGCCGCGCGGCCGCCGCCGGGCAGTTCGGCGATCATCGGCAGCAGGCGTTCGGCGTGGCCGCGCCCGACCACCTCATGCAGCGCCGCGATGACCGCGCCGTCTTCCAGCAACGCGACCGAACAGGCGGCGGTCGCGGTTTCGATCACCAGCGTGCGCAAGACCTCAGACGATCGTGTTAAACGTCTCGAACGGCGGGCGCGGCAGGCGCTCGAAGATCGTCGAAGGATCGCCGACGCCGATCGTCGAGATGAAGTTCGACTTTACCGCCGGCGTATCGGCGAAGAAGGCGGCATCAACGGCGGCATTGTCGAATCCCGACATCGGCCCGGTATCGAAACCGAGCGCGCGCGCGGCTAGGATGAAATAGCCGCCCTGCAGCGACGAATTGCGCAACGCCATGATCTCGCGCGCGGCCGGATCGGGAAACCAGTCCTTCACGCCGGGTGCGTGCGGAAACAGGATCGGCGCCTGTTCATGGAAATTGGTGTCCATGCCGATGATTACGGTGGCGGGCGCCTTCACGATCTTCTCGCCGTTGGTGCCGCTCGACAGTGCGGCGAGCTTCTCCTTCGATTCCTGACTGAAGCACCAGACGAGACGCGCCGGCAGCAGATTGGCCGAGGTCGGGCCGAACTTCATCAGCTCCCAGATCGAATCGGCATCGGCGGCGGTGAAGGGCGCGTCGGTGAAGCCGTTGTAGGTGCGCCCCTTGCGAAAGATCGTGTCGAGCACATCATCGGCCAGCTTTGCCATGCGCAGGTTCCTTGTCTGGGTTTGGAAGAACGGCGCGGAGATCAGACCGCGCGGACCTCGGTGACTTCGGGCACGTAATATTTCAGCAGTTGCTCGATGCCGTTCTTCAGCGTCGCCGAAGACGACGGGCAGCCGGAACACGCGCCCTGCATCTGCAGGAACACCTTGCCCTTGTCGAAACCGCGATAGATGATGTCGCCGCCATCGTTGGCGACCGCCGGGCGAACGCGCGTCTCGATCAGATCCTTGATCTGCGCGACGATGTCGGCGTCCTCCGGGTTTTCGGCGAAATCGTCCTCGGCGGGCACGGCGATGCCGTTACCGGCGGCGCGGAACAGCGGCATGTTCGCGCTGAAATGATCGAGCAGCAGCGCCAGCACATCCGGTTTCAGGCCAGACCATTCGACGCCCGGCCCGGCGGTGACCGACACGAAATCGCGACCGAAGAACACGCCGGTCACATCGCCGAGGCCGAACAGCGCCTCGGCGAGCGGCGAGGCCTCGGCCTCTTCCGGCGTCGCGAAATCGCGCGTCCCCGCATCCATCACGGCGCGGCCGGGCAGGAACTTCAGGGTCACCGGGTTGGGCGTCGTTTCGGTCTCGATCAGCATGGGCCCCATGTGGCCCGGCGCGCGGGCGGGATCAAGGCGATTGCGGAAACGAATGGTTTCCCGGCGTAAACGAGAGCCACCCTGCTGCGGCGTGATCGCGGCTGGCGGCGGCGCGGGAAGGTCGCTACGTTGCCTGCCATGCATCTTCTTTCGCGCGCGACGCGCTTCGCCCCCCTCAAGGTCATTCTGGCTGCAACCCTGCTGATCGCCCCCTCGCTTTCGCAGGCGGGGCAGGACGACAGCGCGATCGCGAACCGCGACCCCTGGCTCTACAAGGGCAGCGACATCACGCCCGATCCGGCGTGGCATTTCGGTACGCTCAAGAACGGCCTGCGCTATGCCGTGCGCAAGAACGGCGTGCCGCCCGGCCAGATCTCGATCCGCGTGCGCATCGACGCGGGTTCGCTCTACGAGCAGGACAGCGAGCGCGGCTTCGCGCATCTGATCGAGCATCTTTCCTTCCGCGGCTCGGTCTACGTGCCTGACGGCGAGGCCAAGCGCATCTGGCAGCGCATGGGCACGACCTTCGGATCGGACACCAACGCGCAGACCACGACGACGCAGACGGTCTACAAGCTCGATCTGCCCGCCGCGACGCCCGAGGGCATCGACCAGAGCATCAAGATCATGTCGGGCATGGTCTCCCAGCCCAACATCACGCAGGCGGCGCTGACCGGCGAGCGCCCCGCCGTGCTGGCCGAGCAGCGCGAGCAGCCGGGGCCGCAGGTGCGTTTCATGAACGCGATCAACGGGGCGCTGTTCGCAGGGCAACCGCTCGCCGACCGCTCGCCGATCGGCAATATCAAGACGCTGGAGGCGGCGACGCCCGAGACGGTGCGCGCCTTCCACGATCGCTGGTATCGCCCGGAACGCACGCTCGTCTCGATCGCCGGTGATTTCGATCCGGCGATGATCGAGCCGCTGATCGCGAAGTATTTCGGTACGTGGAAGGGCACCGGACCCGCGCCCGCCGATCCCGATTTCGGCACGCCCGACGCCAAGCAGCCCGCCACCGGTGCGATCACCGAGCCCGGCCTGCCGACGCGCATCGCCTTCGCCGTGGTGCGGCCGTGGAAATACAATGACGATACGGTGGTCTTCAACCAGAACCGGCTGGTCGATCAGGTCGCGCTCGCCGTGATCAACCGCCGGCTGGAAACGCGCGCGCGCACCGGCGGCAGCTTCATCGCGGCACAGGCCGCGCTCGACGATCCCTCGCGCTCGGCCAACGTCACTCTGGTGACGATCCTGCCGGTCGGCAACGATTGGGAACCGGCGCTGCGCGATGTCCGCGCCGTGATCGCCGACGCGCAGGTCCATCCCGCGACGCAGGCCGAGATCGATCGCGAGCTCGCCGATACCGAGGTGACGTTCCGCACCCTCGTGGAAACCGCGCGCGCCGAGGCCGGCTCAAAGGAAGCCGACGACATGGTGCAGGCGGTCGACATCCGCGAGACCACCACCGCGCCCTCGACCATCCAGAAGGTGTTCCAGGACGCGCGCGCCAAGAAGATGTTCACGCCCGCGCGCATCCTCGCCTCGACCAAGAAGGTGTTCGAGGGCACGGCGCAGCGCGCGCTGATTTCGCTGCAGGTGCCCGAGGACGGCGCCGCCGCGAAGCTCGCCACCGCCTTGTCGGCCGATGTGTCGGGCCTGGCGGGCAAGCGCCGTGCGCAGGCCAACATCTCCTTCTCGAAGCTGCCGCCGCTCGGCAAGCCCGGTGCGCTGAAGGCGCCGCTCGAGAAGATCAATCGCTTCGGCCCCGACATGAACCTCAGCCAGGGCGAATTCACCAACGGCGTGCGCCTGATGGTCTATTCGACCAAGGCGGAGGACAATCGCATCTACGTCCGCGTACGTTTCGGTGGTGGCTACGCTGCGTTGCCCGCCGACAAGCCGACCCCGGCCTGGGCGGCCGAGCTCGCGCTCGTCCAGGGCGGCATCGGCAAGCTCGGTCAGGGCGATCTCGACGCGCTGACGGCGGGGCGGCGCATGGGACTCGATTTCGATATCGAGGACGACGCTTTCTCGCTTTCCGGCCAGACGTCGCCTGCCGATTTCAACGACCAGTTGAAGCTGCTGGCGAGCGAGCTCAACACGCCGGGCTGGGATCCGAACCCGCTCGCGCGGGGCAAGAGCGTCGCGCTGGCGGGCTATGCCGGGTACGATTCCTCGCCAGACGGCGTGCTGAGCCGCGACCTCGAACGGCTGCTGCGTGACGGCGACCAGCGCTGGGGCACGCCCAGCCGCGAGCAGATTTCGGGTACGACGCCCGAGGCGTTCCGCGCGCTGTGGGAACCGTTGATGAAGACCGGCCCCATCGAGGTGCAGGTGTTCGGCGACGTCACACCCGAGGATGCGGTGCTCGCGGTCGGCAAGACCTTCGGCGCGCTGAAGCCGCGGCCGGCGATCGCCGAGATCACGCCGCCGGTGCGCTTCCCCGCACACAACACCACCCCCGTCACGCGCACGCACGACGGGCCGGAGAACCAGGCGGCGGCGGTGATCGCCTGGCCGACCGGCGGTGGGCTCGACGAGATCGCCGACGCGCGGCGGCTCGACGTGCTGGCGGCGATCTTTAGCGACCGGCTGTTCGACAAGCTCCGTTCCGAAGCGGGCGCGAGCTACAGCCCGAACGTGTCGAGCAGCTGGCCCGCCGGCCTGCCCGGCGGCGGGCGGATGGTCGCGATCGGCCAGGTCGCGCCGAACAACATCCCGCTGTTCTTCAAGCTCAGCCGCGAGATCGCCGCCGATCTCGTCGCCAATCCGGTGAGCGACGACGAGCTCAAGCGGACGCTCGGGCCGATGCAGCAATCGATCCTGCGGCAATCGACCGGCAACCAGTTCTGGATGCTGCAACTGACCGGCGCGTCCTACGACCCGCGCCGCATCGATGCGCTGGCCGGGCTCTACGGCACGCTCACGCGCATGACGGCGGCGGACGTGCAGGCGACGGCGGCGCGGTATCTGCGCCCCGACAAGGACTGGACGCTGCAGGTGGTGCCGAAGGCGGCTCCGGCGAAGTAGATCGAGTTACGTCGCCCGGGCGCAGGCCGGGGCCGCTGCGTTTTGGGGCGACCGCGTGCCGCAGCAACTCGGCGGCTCCGGTGCGGCGACTAGACCGTGAAGCTTTCCCCGCACCCGCAGGCGCCCTTGGCGTTGGGATTCTCGAACACGAAGCCTGCCGCGAAATCGTCCTCGACCCAGTTCATCGTGCTGCCGACGAGATACATGATCGAGCCGCCGTCGACGAACAGGGTGCCGCCGGGCGTGTCGATGCGCTCGTCGAAAGGCTTGGCCTCGCTCACGTAATCTACCGAATAGGCGAGGCCCGAGCAGCCGCGCTTGGGGGTCGAGAGCTTGACGCCGATCGACCCTTCCGGGGCCTTGGCCATCAACGCGGTGATGCGCGCTTCTGCGGAAGGCGTCAGGTTGAGCGCGGCGGGCCGCTGGCGGGTGATCGTGGCCATCACAGCATCCCCAATTCTAATTTCGCATCGTCACTCATCTTTTGCGGATCCCAGGCGGGTTCCCACACGAGGTTGACGTCGGCGGTGGCGATGCCGGGGACCGAGGATACGCGCATTTCGACCTCGCCGGGCATCGACTCCGCGACCGGGCAGTGCGGCGTCGTCAGCGTCATGGTTACGGCGGCGTGGCCCTCCGTCGTCACTTCGACGCCGTAGATCAGGCCGAGATCGTAGATGTTGACCGGGATTTCCGGGTCGTAGATTTCCTTCAGCGCGGCGATGACGGCCTCGTAGAGTTCGCCGCCGGGCTCGCCCGATGCGCCGCCCTCGGGCTTTTGCGCCAGAAAGCCCTCGAGATAGTCGCGCTTGCGCACCAGCTTCTCGGCGAGCGTGCCGGGCGCCGGGCCGGTATCGGCGGACTCCACGCGCGCCTTGGGCGGCGCATCGACCGATTCGACTTCTTCCACCGCGATCCTGCTTTCCTCGTTCATCCGAAGATCCTCGTTACTCGTTCGATCCCGCGCACCAGCGCCTCGATATCCTGCGGGCCGTTATAAACCCCGAAACTGGCCCGCGCCGTCGCGGGTATGCCAAGGCTGTCCATCAGCGGCTGCGCGCAATGATGCCCGGCGCGGATGGCGACATGCCCCTCGTCCAAGATGGTGCCGATGTCGTGCGGATGCACCCCCTGGATGCTGAAAGAGACGATGCCGGCCGCATCCTCCGGCCCGTAGAGCGTGACCGAGTTGATGCCGCGCAGCGCCGCGCGCGTCTGTGCGACGAGCTCCGTCTCGTGCGTGTGGATCGCCTCCAGCCCGATGGCGTCGACATAATCGATCGCGGCGTGCAGCCCGAGCACGCCGACGATATGCGGCGTCCCTGCTTCGAAGCGGCCGGGCGGGGGAGCGTAGGTGGTCTTGGCGAAGGTAACGCGGTCGATCATCGATCCGCCGCCCTGATACGGGGGCATTGCCGCCAGCAATTCGGCGCGGCCCCACAGCACGCCGATGCCGGTCGGGCCGTAGAGCTTGTGGCCCGAGAAGACGTAGAAATCGCAGCCGATCTCCGCCACGTCGACGGGCAGGCGCGGCACCGCCTGGCAGCCGTCGAGCAGGATCTTCGCGCCGACCGAATGGGCGATTTCGGTCGCGCGCTTCGCGTCGAGCACCGAGCCAAGCACGTTCGAGACATGGCCGAGCGCGACGAGCTTGTGCGCGGGGGTGATCATCGCCGCCATCGCGTCGAGATCGATGCGGTGATCGGGCGTGAGCGGCACCACGTCGATCGCCGCGCCGGTCTTTTCCGCCGCCATCTGCCACGGCACGATATTGCTGTGATGCTCGAGCTGCGAGAGCAGGATGCGGTCGCCGGGCTTGAGCTGTTCTTGCGCCCAGCACTGCGCGACGAGATTGATCGCCTCGGTCGCGCCGCGCACGAAAACCACTTCGGTCTCGTCGGCATTGAGGAAGCGCGCCACGCGCTTGCGGCCCGCCTCGAACGCAAGCGTCATGTCGGCGCTGCGCTGATACACGCCGCGATGCACGGTGGCGTAGGTGGTGTCGTATCCGCGCGCGATGGCGTCGATCACGGCTATCGGCTTCTGCGCGGTGGCGGCGGTGTCGAGATAGGCCCAGCCGTCGCGGATGGCCGGGAAATCGGCGAGCCGGTCGAGCGGGCGGGTGTCGGATATCGTGCTCATGCCTTCTTCCTCCCTTCCAGGGAGGGGAGCAGGTTGCGCATTGCCCTCACAGCATCCGCTCCAGCGCGGCCTGCGCCGCGGCTTCGACGGCCTCGCGCTCGTCCGCATCGGCTATGCCGTCGAACACCGATCCGACGAAGGCGCGCAGCAGCAGCGTCTTGGCCTCGGCGGGGGGGAGGCCGCGGCTCTGGAGATAGAAAAGCGCGGTCTTGTCCAGCTCGCCGACGGTCGCGCCGTGCGCGCACTTCACGTCGTCGGCGTAGATTTCCAGCTCGGGCTTGGCGTTGGCGGTCGCGGTGCGATCGAGCAGCATCGCCTTCACCGACTGGCTGGCGTCGGTCTTTTGCGCGTCGCGCGCGACGGCGACCTTGCCAAGATAGCTGCCCGTCGCGCGCCCGCCCAGCACCGAGCGGACGATCTGGTTCGAGGTGGCGTTGGGTTCGATGTGATTGAGCGTGGTGACGATCTCGAGCGTCTGGTCGCCGGTGCCGAGCATCGCCGCGCCAAGCTCGAAATGCGCGCCGTCGTGGCAGGTAACGTCGATCTCGACCCGGCCGAGTTTCCCGCCGGTGTTGAGCACATGGAAGGTCGCGGTCGCGCCGGCGTGGAGGACGACGCGGTAGGCGCGGATCGCGGTGCCGGTGGCGGGCGCATCCTGCACGATGACGCGCGCGACGCTCTCGCCGGCCGCGACCTCGATCAGTTCGGGCGCGGGGAGTGGCCAGACCGAGGCGACGGCCTCCAGGTCGGAGTACCGCCACGCCTCGTCGCGGCGGGTAGGGAGAGTCGCGAGGTCAGCCACAAAAAGCTCCGTCACCCTGAACTCGTTTCAGGGTCCATCCCTCCACGGGCACGGACGGGAATTGCGGCACGATGGATGCTGAAACAAGTTCAGCATGACGGGAAGAGAGGGTGGCGCTCGTCATGCCACCACCTCGGCATAGCCGGCCGCTTCGAGCTCCAGCGCCAGTTCGGGCCCGCCGGTCTTGACGATGCGCCCGCCCGCGAGGACGTGGACGACGTCGGGCTTCACGTAGTCGAGCAGCCGCTGGTAATGCGTGATCAGCAGCACGCCCTTGTCGCTCGCGCGCATGATGCGGTTGATGCCGTCGCCGACGGCGCGCAGCGCGTCGATGTCGAGGCCGGAGTCGGTCTCGTCGAGGATCGCGAACTTGGGGCTCAGGATGCCCATCTGCACCATCTCGTTGCGCTTCTTCTCGCCGCCCGAGAAGCCGACGTTGACGGGGCGCTTGAGCATCTCGGCATCCATACCGATCGCGGCGGCCTGCGCGCGCGCGACCTTGAGGAAATCGCCACCGGAAAGCGGGGCCTCGCCGCGGCCCTTGCGCTGCGCGTTGAGCGCCTCGCGCAGGAACTGCACGTTGGAAACGCCGGGAATCTCGACCGGATACTGGAAGCCGAGGAACAGCCCCGCCGCGGCGCGCTCGTGCGGGGCGAGGGTGAGCAAATCGATGCCGTCGAAGGTGACTTCGCCTTCGGTGACTTCGTAGCCGGGGCGACCACCGAGGACATAGCCAAGCGTCGACTTACCCGCGCCGTTCGGCCCCATGATGGCGTGGACCTCGCCCGCATTCACGGTGAGGGTGAGGCCCTTGAGGATCGGCTTGCCGTCGATCTCGGCGTGGAGGTTATGGATTTGGAGCATCAAATTGTCTTTTCACTTAAAGATCACAAATTGCTTTGGTGCAGAATGCCGCGAACAAGCCGGTCCCAACTCCTAAGGCTCCGCATTGAACGATGCGAAAAGGAAATATAAACAGATCATAATCGAGATTGGCGAAGTTTGATGAGAACAAAACAACAATCCCAACAAGCGCCGAAAAAAATCCGCAAAGAAACCCGGTTACGTACGCCAATTTTGCATTTACGAATTTAAATGCTAGCAAAAATGTAGTCATGAATCCCGACAGTATAGTTGGGATCAAGAACCAGCCCTCAAACTCGTTAAGTGACGCGCTCATCCGCTCATCCCCGAGCGGACGAACGCCACCAGCTTCGCATCGACACAGTTCGCCAGCGTCTCGCCGTCGCGGTTGCCGGCCGCCACGCAGTCGCGGGTGGCGAGGCAGGCGCGTTCGTCGATCATGCGGTCGCCGCTCGATACGGTGATGGCGCAGGCATGAACCCGGCCGCGCGCGTCGAGCTGCGTGCTGACGCGCAGCTTGCGGAGCTTGTCGTGCATCACGACGACGTCTGGCGGCGTCTCGGCGGCCTGCCCGGCGAGGAGGAGGGGCAGGAGGATCATGTCGCGCTCACCCCAAACACGCCGTCACCCTGAACTTGTTTCAGGGTCCACCTCTCCACTTGCGTAGACCGGATTTGCGGCGCGATGGATGCTGAAACGAGTCCAGCATGACGGAAGGGAGTGAGGGCGCGGCTCACCCCACGCTCCCCTCGAGGCTGATCCCCAGCAGCTTCTGTGCCTCGACAGCGAATTCCATCGGCAGTTGTTGCAGCACTTCCTTGGCGAAACCGTTGACGATCAGCGCCACCGCCGCTTCCTGATCGAGGCCCCGTTGCATCGCGTAGAAAAGCTGGTCGTCGGAGATCTTCGAGGTGGTCGCCTCATGCTCGATCTGCGCGCTCGGGTTGCGGACCTCGATATAGGGCACGGTGTGCGCTCCGCATTCGCTGCCCAGCAGCAGCGAATCGCATTGGGTGAAGTTGCGCACCCCTTCCGCGCCCGCCGCCACGCGCACCAGCCCGCGATAGGTGTTGTTCGACCGGCCGGCGGAGATGCCCTTCGACACGATCGTCGAGCGGCTGCCCTTGCCGTTGTGGATCATCTTGGTGCCGGTATCGGCCTGCTGGCGGTTGTTGGTGACGGCGACCGAATAGAATTCGCCGACGCTGTTCTCGCCGTTCAGCACGCAGCTCGGGTATTTCCAGGTGATCGCACTGCCGGTCTCGACCTGCGTCCAGCTCACCTTGCTGTTGCGGCCCTGGCAGAGCGCGCGCTTGGTGACGAAATTGTAGATGCCGCCCTTGCCGTCGGCGTCGCCGGGATACCAGTTCTGCACGGTCGAATATTTGATCTCGGCATCGTCCAATGCGACCAGCTCGACCACGGCGGCGTGCAGCTGGTTCTCGTCGCGCATCGGCGCGGTGCAGCCTTCGAGGTAAGAGACATACGCGCCCTTGTCGGCGACGATCAGCGTGCGTTCGAACTGGCCGGTATTCTCGGCATTGATGCGGAAATAGGTGCTCAGCTCCATCGGGCAGCGCACGCCCTCGGGAATGTAGACGAAGGTGCCGTCCGAAAAGACCGCGCAGTTGAGCGCGGCGAAATAATTGTCGTGCATCGGCACGACCTTGCCGAGCCACTTCTTCACCAGCTCCGGGTATTCGCGGATCGCCTCGCTGATCGAGCGGAAGATGACGCCGGCGGCTTCCAGCTCCTTGCGGAAGGTGGTGGCGACGCTGACCGAATCGAACACGGCGTCGACGGCGATCTTGCGCGCGCCCTCGACGCCCGCGAGCATCTTCTGCTCCTCGATCGGGATGCCGAGCTTTTCGTAGACCTTGAGGATCTCGGGATCGACCTCATCGAGGCTGCCGAGCTTGGGCTTGGCCTTGGGCTCGGCGTAATAATAGGCGTCCTGGTAATCGATCGGATCGATCTCCAGCTTGGCCCAGTCGGGGCTCTCCATCGTCAGCCAGTGGCGATAGGCCTTGAGCCGCCAGTCGAGCATCCATTCCGGCTCGTTCTTCTTGGCGGAGATGAAGCGGACGGTGTCCTCGGAGAGGCCCTTGGGCGCGAACTCCTGCTCGATGTCCGAGCTGAAGCCCCATTCATACGCCTTGTTGGCGGCGGCGAGCGCATCGGCGTTCTTGGTGGCCATCAGAGCGAAACCTTCATTTCCGTTCGGGCTGAGCTTGTCGAAGCCCTGTCCTTCTTTTCAACGACTGCAGAGAAGGGCAGCCCTTCGACAGGCTCAGGGCGAACGGTGGAAAGCGAGGCCAGCGATACCCCCGCCAGCGCGCCACGCACCGCGCCGTTGACGGCGTTCCAGTGCGGCTTGACCTTGCAGTCGCCCTCGATCGCGCAGTCGTGCGCGCCGGCCTCGACGCATGCGGTCATCGCGATCGGGCCCTCGATCGCCTCGACGATGTCGGCCAGCGTGATCGAGGCGGGCGGACGCGAGAGGCGGAAGCCGCCGCCGGTGCCGCGCGTCGATTCGATGAGGCCGGCGGCCGAGAGCTTGCTGACCAGTTTCTGCACCGTCGGCAGCGGGAGGCTGGTCTCGTTCGCGAGCAGCGTCGCGTTCAACCGCCCGCTCACGCCGCAATGGCGCGCGGCGGCCGACATCATCACGACGGCATAATCGGCAAGGCTCGAAAGACGCATAGTTGCGAATGGTTCTCAAATCGGACGGAATCGATCCGATTGCGCATGTGGGCTTTGACACGCGTCAGGTCAACACCTTGTTCTTCCGCGAAAGCGGGAGTCCAGCGCCAAGTAGCGTCGCGTTCGTGACTCTCGACTCCCGCTTTCGCGGGAGAACAGGTTCGAGACTAAGTGCCGCTGATCAGCGGGCTTACCCGGTCGCCGAGCGCGGACCTCTGCGTGATCGTGAGGCGCGAGAGCATCGTCGGTTCGGCCTTCATCTGGCCCGGGGTGAGGCCGGTGAAATGCTTGATCTCGCGGATGAGGTGCGACTGGTCGTAGAAGCCGCGCTCCATCAGGTCGTCGAGCGGTTCGTCGGTCGCCAGCAAGGCCACCGCCGCGCGGAGCGCGCGGTATTTGCGCGCGAGCAGCTTGGGCGGCACGCCGTACAGCGCCTTGCACTTGCGCTCGACCTGCCGCCGCGACAGCCCGGATTCGGCGACGAGATCGTCCATCTCGGGCGAGGGGCTCTCGGCCAGCCACGCATCGACCTGCCGCACGAAGCGCCGCGCGCCCGCGTCGCCGGTGCGCACCAGTTCGCGCACCAGCCGTTCCGCCACCGCGACGCGCGTCTCGGCATCGGGGGCATGGCGCAGGTCGGCGATGGCCTTGCGCAGCAGCGGCGCGCCGAACAGGCTGGACGCATCGATCACGCGGTTCATCATCGCCGAGGCGTCGTCGCCGACCATCGCCGCCCAGCCCGCGGGCGTCAGACCCATGCCGAACACCACGACCGGGCCCGGCGCGCGCACCTTCATCGCGCCGCTGGTCGGGCCGATCAGATGGACCTCGCCCGCTTTCTGCTTCGACCCGTCGGGGAAACGATATTCGGCGGTGCCGGGCAGCAAGCGAAAGCGCAACTGCGCGTGATCGGCGCGCTCGGTATCCTCGAAAACCGCGACATCGGCGCGGAAATCGTAGAACAATGTCACGTAATCGGCGACATCCGCCGCCGGGACTGCATAGTCCAGCTCTACATCCGACACGCTGCGACCCCTGTTTTCTCGAACGTGTTTTCAGAAAACAGGCGGTTAGCGCGAACGCACCCCAAAGAAAAGTGGCCCGGACGGTGGAAACCGTCCGGGCCAATAGTTCTAGGGTTCCCGGTCCGAGAACCCCTTGGGTCGCGGCCCCTCTTCACCAGAATCGTGCGGGGGCGTATTGGATGGAAGCGACGCGGAAGCGGTTTTTTCGCATTTTCGCGCAATTTTCGGAAAGCCGATTTTGACCCGCGCGCGGCGCGGTGCCATCAGGCGGCGATGGCTTTTCCCGTGCGCCCCGCCCTGTTCCTGCTCGATGGCGAGCGCGCGCATACGCTCACCATAGATGCGCTCGCGCTGTGGGCGAAGGCAGGCACGCCGCTCGCCGCCGCGACGCCGGACGCGCGGTTGCGCAACACGGTCGCGGGCATCGATTTCGCGAGTCCGGTCGGGCTGGCGGCGGGCGTCGACAAGGACGGGCGCGCGATTGACGGCTTCTTTGCATTGGGCTTCGGCAGCGTCGAGATCGGCACGCTGACCCCGTTGCCGCAGGCGGGCAACCCGAAGCCACGGCTGTTCCGGCTGGTCGAGGATCAGGCGGTTATCAACCGCATGGGCTTCAACAACGGCGGGATCGATGCGGCGCTGCCGCGTGCGGCGGCCGCCAAACGCGCGGGCGTGCTCGGCATCAACGTCGGCGCGAACAAGGACGCGACCGATCGCATCGCCGATTATGTGAGCGGCGTGGCCAAGGCGGCGGCGGTCGCGGATTACGTGACGATCAACATCAGCTCCCCCAACACGCCGGGTTTGCGCGACCTGCAGCACGGCGCGGCGCTGGCGGAATTGCTGGCGGCGGCGCGCGCGGCGGGCGACAAGCCGCTGTTCCTGAAGGTCGCGCCCGATCTCGATCTCGCCGCCATCGACGATATCGCCAGGGCCGCGATCGACAATCGCATCGATGCGTTGATCGTCAACAACACGACGGTGGAGCGACCGTTCGGCCTGCTGTCCAAGAACGCGGGCGAAACCGGCGGGCTGTCGGGCCTGCCGCTGGCGCAGCTTGCACGCACGCGGCTGGGGGATTTCCGCAAGGCCACCGGCGGGGCGCTGCCGCTGATCTCGGCGGGCGGCATAGGCGGCGCGGCGGAGGCGTATCGCCGCATCCTCAGCGGGGCGAGCCTCGTCCAGCTCTACACCGCGCTCGTCTATCAGGGGCCGGGTCTGGCCGCGCGGCTCAACCGCGAGCTTGCCGCGCTGCTCGCACGCGACGGCTTTGCGAGTGTGGGTGAGGCGGTGGGGACGGGGTGCTGAGGCGCTCCGCGCTTGCCCCTTCGGTAAAGACCGTTACCCTCGCGTGGACATGAAGAAGCTCCTCCCCGCGCTCGCCCTCCTCCTCTCCCCCGCAGCCCTTCCGGCGCAGATGGTCTCCGCCGCCGATCCGCGTGCCGCGCAAGCGGGAATGGAGACGCTGAGGAAAGGCGGCACCGCGGCCGATGCGGCGGTGGCGATGATGGCGGCGCTCGGCGTGGTCGAGCCCGGCCATTCCGGCCTCGGCGGCGGCGGCTTCATGGTCTATCACGACGCGAAGACTGGCAAGGTCTCGACCTATGACGCGCGCGAGGCTGCGCCGAAGGCGGCCGACATGCGCTGGTTCTTCGGGCCCGACGGCCAGCCGCTCTCGCACTCCGCCGCCGTACCGGGCGGGCGCAGCGTGGGCGTGCCGGGCGAGGTGCGGCTGATGGAGCGCGCGCACGCACGGCACGGCAAGCTCGCCTGGGCACAGCTTTTCCAGCCCGCGATCCGGCTGGCGCGCGATGGGTGGAAGATTTCCCCGCGCTTCTACAATTTCACCTCGAAAATGCCGCAGGGGTTCCTGCAGGGCTGGCCGGCCGCGTACCTCTACAATGCCGATGGTAGTGCGAAGCCGGTCGGTACGCTGCTCAAGAACCCGCAACAGGCCGCTTTGCTCGGCGCGATCGCCGCGAAAGGCGCGACAGCCTTTTACAGCGGCCCGAACGCGCAGGCGCTGGTCGACACCGTCAACACCGCCACGCGCAACCCGTCGAAGATGACCGCGGCCGACCTCGCCGATTACAAGGTGCGCGATGCCGGGCCGGTGTGCGGCACGTACCGGACGTACAAGATCTGCGGCATGGGCCCGCCCGCGTCGGGGGGGATCATCGTGCTGATGATCCTTAAGCAGCTTGAACGCTTCGACATGGGCAAGCTCGGCAAGGATTCGCCCGTCGCCTGGCACCTCTTCGCGGAAAGCTCGCGCCTGGCCTATGCCGACCGCGATGCGTGGCTCGGCGATCCGGGCTTCGTGCAGGTGCCGGTACAAGGCCTGACCGACCCCGCCTATATCGCGAGCCGCTCCGCCCTGATTTCCGAGACGACGGCGCTCGACGTCGCCTTGCCCGGACAGCCCGCCGGTGCCCCCGCGCCTGTGCGCGCCGAGCCGGGGCCCGAGCATGGCACCACCGACATGGCGGTGGTCGACCGCTGGGGCAATGTCGCGCAGGCGACGGTGACGGTCGAAAGCGTGTTCGGCTCGGGGTCGACCGTCAACGGCATCTTCCTCAACAACGAACTGACCGATTTCGATCTCCAGCCGGTCAAGGACGGCAATTTCGTCGCCAACCGGGTCGAGGGCGGCAAGCGCCCACGCAGTTCCATGTCGCCGACCATCGTCTACGACGCGAGCGGCAAGGTGCGGCTCGCCGTCGGCGCGGCGGGGGGCTCCACGATCATCGCGCAGGTGGCGAAGGCGATCATGGGCGTGATCGATTTCAAGATGAGCGCGCAGGATGCAATCGGAATGGGGCTCGTCTTCGCGCCGGGGCAGGTGGTCGCGGTCGAGAAGGGCACGTCGATCGAGGCGCTGGCACCGGCGATGAAGGCGCTCGGCGACAAGGTTGCGGTCGTCCCACTCGGCGTGAAGGCCAATGCGATCGAGCGGGTTGGCGGCAAATGGGTGGGTGCGGCCGATCCGCGCAGCGAAGGCGTGTCGATCGGCGCGGACGGCCGGATCGTGAAGCCCGTACCGGCGGCGGTGGTGCCGGACCGGCCATCGGAGTAGGATCAGGAAACCGCCCTGCATGAATGGGGCGGCCGGGAGAGACGATGCGTAGGCTGGAGCATTTCGCCAATCTGGTCGCCATGTTCGCGACGCGCGTTGCCGAGAAAGGCGACGCCCCGTTCCTGTGGCACAAGCAGGACGGCATCTGGACGCCGACAAGCTGGCGTGAAGCGGCGCGGCGGGTCGCGAACCTGGCGGCGGCGTTGAAGGATATCGGCGTCGAACCGGGCGACCGCGTGATGCTGGTGTCGGAGAACCGGCCTGAATGGTGCATCGCCGATCTTGCGATCATGGCGGCGGGCGGCATCACCGTGCCGGCCTATGTCACCAATACCGAGCGCGACCATACGCACGTGATCGAGAATTCGGGCGCGCGTGCGATCATCGTCTCGACCAGGAAGCTCGCCGCGACGCTGATGCCCGCCGCGATACGTGCCAATTCGGTCAAGGCGGTGATCGGTATCGAGGAATTGCGCGCGGTGCAGACCGATCTGCTCTCGGTCCATCACTGGCAAACCTTGATCGATACGCACGCCGGCGAGCCGGCGGCGCTCGCCGCCTGCCCGGCGAAGCGCGAGGACACCGCCTGCATCATCTACACCAGCGGCACCGGCGGTGCGCCGCGCGGGGTGATGCAGCATCACGGCGCGATCCTGCACAATGTCGCGGGCGCATCGCTCATCATCTCGGAGGATTTCGGCTGGGAGGACGAGGTGTTCCTGTCCTTCCTGCCGCTGAGCCACGCTTATGAGCATAGCGCCGGGCAGCATCTGCCGGTCGGGCTCGGCGCGCAGATCTATTATGCGGAAGGGCTGGAGAAGCTCGCCGCCAATATCGAGGAGGTGCGGCCGACCTTCATGGTGGTGGTGCCGCGCCTGTTCGAAGTGCTGCGCACGCGCATCACTAAAGCGATCGAGAAGCAGGGCAACATCCCCAATTACCTGCTCGACCGCGCGCAGGCGATCGGCATGAAGCGATACCAGGGCAAATCGACCGTGGTCGATGCGCCGATGCAGCTTGTCGTCAACACGCTCCTGAAACCCAAGATCGCCAAGCGGTTCGGCGGGCGGATCAAGGCGATGGTCTCGGGCGGCGCGCCGCTGACGCCCGAGGTCGGCGTGTTCTTCGAGGCGCTGGGCCTCACCTTCCTGCAGGGCTACGGCCAGACCGAGGCCGCGCCGGTCATATCGTGCAATCGGCCGAAGGCGGGCATCCGCATGGACAGCGTCGGGCCGCCGCTGCCCGATACCGAGGTGAAGATCGCCGCCGACGGCGAGATCCTGGTGCGCGGCGAGCTTGTCATGCACGGATACTGGCGCAACGAGGCGGAGACGGCGCGCGTGCTGGTCGACGGCTGGCTCCACACCGGCGACATCGGCGAGTTTGATGCGAAGGGCCGCATCCGCATCACCGACCGCAAGAAGGACATCATCGTCAACGACAAGGGCGACAATGTCGCGCCGCAGCGGGTCGAGGGGATGCTGACGCTCCAACCCGAGATCGCGCAGGCGATGATCTTCGGCGACCGGCGGCCGTACATGGTGGCGCTGATCGTGCCCGATCCCGACTGGACGCAGCATTGGTGTGCGATGAACGGCGATTCGTGCGATCTCGCGCGACTCAACGGCAACAGCGAATATCGTACGGCAATCGGTCACGCGGTCGAGCGCGTGAACAGGGAACTCTCGGTGATCGAGCGCGTTCGGCGCTTCATCCTCGCCGACGAACCATTCACGATCGAGAACAGCCAGATGACGCCCTCGCTTAAAATCCGGCGTCACGTTCTGCGCGACGTCTATGGTGATCGTCTAAATGGTTTGTATCAGGGGTAACGTCCTAAAAAATACCATGCAATTACAATTGGTTGATGACAAAGGGCCGCATCCTACCTTGCATTGCGGCATGAACCGTCGCAATCGGGGCGCATCATCCGCTAAGGAAAATATCTATGAGCGCAGCTCCGGCCAGGCTGGCAGGCGGACTGGCAATGATTGGCGTGCTGGCGCTGGCAAGCTGTGGCAAGGGTGCGCCTCCTCCACCGCCGCTGCCGCAGGTGACGGTGGCGATGCCATTGCAGCGCGATGTCATCGACTGGGACGAATATGTCGGCCGTTTCGAGGCTATCCAGGACGTTGACCTGAAGCCGCGCGTCTCCGGCACGATCACGAAGATCCTGTTTGCCAACGGGCAGCGGGTGAAGACGGGCCAACCGCTCTTCATCATCGATCCCCGGCCGTACCAGGCCGCGCTGGGTCAGGCCGTCGCACAGGCGGCGAAGGCGAATGCGACGCTGATCAACGCCCGCTCCGAACTGGTGCGCGCCGACAAGCTGCTCGCGGCGCAGGCGATCAGCAAGGAAGAATATGAGACCAAGCAGGCGGCCGTGCGCACCGCCGCCGCCGATCTCGCGGCGGCGCAGGCGAACGCGCGCAACGCGCGGTTGAATATCGAATTCACGACGGTGCGCTCGCCGATCACCGGCCTCGTCTCCGACCGCCGGGTGAGCATCGGCAATTTCGCGACCGAGGCGCAGACGTCGCTGACGCGCGTCGTGTCGACCAATCCGATCTGGTTCTCGTTCGAAGGCGCCGAGAGTTTCTACCTCAAATATCTGCGGCAGGCGAAAGCCGGCGAGCGCGGATCGTCGCGCAACACGCCCAATCCGGTCGAGGTCCAGCTTGCCGACGAAAAGGGCTTCCGCTGGCACGGGCGGATGCAGTTCCTCGACAATACGATCGATACCAATTCGGGCACGATCCGTGCGCACGCCGTGATCGACAATCCCGATGGCTTCCTGACGCCGGGTCTGTTCGGTCGGGCGCGGCTGCTCGGCTCCGGCCATTACAAGGCGATGCTGGTCCCGGATGAGGCGGTGATCACCGATCAGGCGCGCAAACTCATCTATATCGTCGGCAAGGACGGCAAGATCGTGCCCCGCCCGGTTGAGACCGGCCCGCAGGTCGAGGGCTTGCGCGTCGTAAAGACCGGACTCGCGCCGACCGATCACGTCGCCATCGACGGGATCACAAATCTTCAGCCGGGTGCGCAAGTGAAGGCCAACCTCATCAAGTTGAAACCGCGAGCGGCCGACACGGCACCGCAATCCACGCCGGAGACGGCACCGCCGCCATCCGACGCATCGGCGAACTGATCCCGTGCGCTTTCCGCATTTTTTCATCGATCGGCCGATCTTCGCGGCGGTGCTGTCCGTCCTGATCGTGGTGTTCGGCATCGTCGCCTATCCCGGCCTGCCGGTCGCCCAATATCCCGAGATCGCGCCGCCGACCGTCGTCGTCAGCGCGACCTATCCGGGCGCCACCGCCGAGACCCTGGCGGAAACCGTGGCCGCGCCGCTCGAAGAATCGATCAACGGCGTCGAGAACATGATCTACATGTCCTCGTCGAACACCGGCGACGGCAGCATCACCATCACCGTCACCTTCAAGCCGGGCGTCAATGTCGATCAGGCGCAGGTGCTGGTGCAGAACCGCGTGGCGACGGCCGAGCCGCGCCTGCCCGATCAGGTCCGCCAGATCGGCGTGACGGTATTGAAGAACTCCCCCGACATCCTGATGGTGATCGCGCTCACCTCGCCCGACGGTTCGCTGTCGGAGCAATATGTCTCCAATTACGCCAAGACGCAGGTGATCGATCGCCTGCTGCGCATTCCCGGCGTGGGCGGCGTGCGCGCGTTCGGCACGCGCGACTACAACATGCGCGTTTGGATCGATCCCGATCGCGCCGCCTCGCGCGATCTGACCGTCGACGAGATCGTCGCCGCCATCCGCGCGCAGAATGCGCAGGTCGCCGTCGGATCGGTCGGGCAGCCGCCGTTCAACCAGGGCGGCACCGCGTTCCAGCTCGGCATCCAGACCGAGGGACGGCTGACCACCACCGACCAGTTCGGCGAGATCATCGTCAAGCGCGACACGTCGGGCCGACTGACGCGACTGCGTGATATCGCACGGATCGAGCTCGGCTCGCAGGATTACACGATCAACGGCATGCTCGGCGGCAAGCCGATGACGGGTCTGGGCGTCACCCAGCTTCCGGGGTCCAACGCGCTGACCACCGCCGAGGCGGTGCAGAAGGAGATCGCGGCGGCGGGCAAGAGCTTCCCGCAGGGGATGCGCTATACGATCCCCTACAATCCGACCGAATATATCTCCGCCTCGATCGACGCCGTGTATCACACGCTGTTCGAAGCCGTGGTGCTGGTCGCGCTCGTCGTCCTGCTGTTCCTGCAGAGCTGGCGCGCGGCGCTGATCCCGATCATCGCCATCCCGATCGCGTTGATCGGCTCGCTGGCGATGCTCGCCGCATTCGGTTTCAGCCTTAACAACCTGTCGCTGTTCGGGCTGGTGCTGGCGATCGGCATCGTCGTCGACGACGCGATCGTCGTGGTCGAGAATATCGAGCGGCTGATGGAGGAGAAGGGCCTTGCCCCGCGCGAGGCGGCGCACGAGACGATGGACGAGGTGTCGGGCGCGCTGATCGCGATCGCGCTGGTGCTGGCGGGCGTGTTCATCCCGACATCTTTCATCCCCGGCATTTCGGGCGAATTCTACAAGCAGTTCGCGCTGACGATCGTGTCCGCGACGATCATCTCGGCCTTCGTGTCGCTGACCCTGTCGCCGGCGATCGCGGCGCTGATCCTGAGGCCGAAGGGAGAAACCGAACCGCGCCGGGGCCCGCTCGGCTGGCCGGCGCGTTTCGCCCGCTGGTTCAATCACGGCTTTGAAAAGCTCGGCAAGACCTTCGGCCGCTACACGGCGCGTGCCGTACGCGCGCTGGTGCTGATCGGTGTCGTCTATGCCTGCCTGATCGGGCTGGCGGGCTGGCGCTTCACCGCGACGCCGACCGGCTTCATTCCCGCGCAGGACCAGGGCTATCTGATCGCGGTGATCCAGTTGCCGCCGGGCGCCTCGCTCCAGCGCACGACAGAGGTGTTGAAGCGCGCGTCCGACGTCGCGCTGCATAACGCCGGCACGCTCGAGACCGTCGCGTTCGCAGGTCTCGACGGCGCCACCTTCTCGACCGCACCCAATGCCGCGGCGATGTTCGTCACGCTCAAGCCGTTCGAGGATCGCAAGAGCGCCGACGAGATCGCCGTCGAATTGCGCAAGGCCTTCGGGCCGATCGGTGCCGGCAACCTGCTCGTCGTGCCGCCGCCGCCCGTGCGCGGGATCGGCACCGGCGGCGGCTGGAAGATGCTGATCGAGGATCGCAACAACCTCGGCTACAAGGCACTCGAAGGCGCGGCTTTCGCGATGATGATGAAGGCCAACAAGGCGGAAGGCATCACATCCGCCTTCACGACCTTCAACACGCGCACGCCGCGGTTGACCGCCGACATCGATCGCGAACGCGCGGAGCAGCTCGGCGTCCCGGTCGAGAATGTCTTCTCGACGCTCGGTACGTATCTGGGCTCGACCTACATCAACGACTTCAACTTCCTCGGCCGGACCTACCGCGTCACGGCGCAGGCCGACGCGCCGTATCGCGATCAGATTTCTGACGTCGGCCACCTGCGAACCCGCTCTGCCGGGGGGCAGATGGTGCCGATGGACGCGGTGATGACGCTCAAGAACGACAGCGGCCCCTACCGTGTCGTGCGCTACAACCTCTATCCGTCTGCGGAACTGCAGGGCGATACGGTGCGCGGTTTCTCCAGCGGCCAGTCGCTGACGACGATGGCGGCGCTCGCCGAGCAGACGTTGCCCAAGGGAATGTCCTACGAATGGACTGAGCTGGCCTTCCAGCAGCAGCAGGCTGGCAACACCGGCGCACTGGTCTTCGGGCTTGCCGTGCTGTTCGTCTTCCTGCTGCTCGCTGCGAATTACGAGAGCCTGGTATTGCCCTTCGCCGTGATCCTTATCGTGCCGATGTGCCTGCTCGCGGCGATCCTCGGCGTCAATCTGATGGGGATGGACAACAACATCCTGACGCAGATCGGCCTCGTCGTGCTGATCGGCCTCGCCGCCAAAAACGCCATCCTGATCGTGGAATTCGCCAAGCAGAACGAAGACGCCGGCATGAACATGCATGATGCCGCGATCCACGCCGCCGAACAGCGGCTGCGGCCGATCGTGATGACCTCGATCGCGTTCATCCTCGGCGTGCTGCCGCTGGTGATCGGATCGGGGCCGGGTGCCGAGATGCGGCGCGCACTGGGCGTCGCGGTGTTCTTCGGCATGATCGGCGTGACGACCTTCGGCCTGTTGTTCACGCCGAGCTTCTACATCATCAGCCGCAAGCTGGGCGACTGGGTGTCGTCGAAGGTGCCGCGCCGCAAGAAGGACGAGGCGGAGCCCAAGGCCCTGCCTGCACCCGAGGGAGACCCGGCATGAAGCGGGCATTGACCCTCCTGCCCGCGCTGGCGCTGTCGGCGTGCGTCGTCGGCCCCAACTACACGCGGCCGGCCGATCCGCCGGTTTCGACCGGATCGTTCTCGGAAGTGCCCAAGGCGCCCGCCGCCGCCAGCACGACGGCGCTGCCCGATCGCTGGTGGCGGCTCTACGACGATCCCGTCGTAGACCGGCTCGTCGGCGCCGCGCTGAAGCACAATACCGATATCCGGGTTGCCGCCGCCAATCTGGTGCGCGCGCGCGCGGTCCTTTCGGAACAAAAGGGCGCGCGCCTGCCGAGCACGGACATCAGCGCCTCTTACGCCCGCCGCCGCTTCGGCACGGGCGCGGCGCTCGGCGCTGGCGGTATCGGGGCGGGCGGCGCATCGACGCAGCCTTTCGAGACCGATCTCTTCTCGGGCGGGTTCGATGCCTCCTATGAAGTCGATCTGTTCGGCGGGGTCACCCGCGCGATCGAGGCGGCGCGCGGTGATACCGAGGCGGCAGCAGCGCAGCTCGATGCGGCGCGCGTTTCGGTCGCTGCGGAAACCGCGCGAGCTTATGCCGCCGCTTGCGGCAACGCCGCGCAGCGCGCCGTCGCGGCGGATACGGTCAAGCTCCAGCAACAGACGCTGAATCTGACCAACACATTGTTCACCGCCGGGCGGGGCACGCGCCGCGATGTCGAGCGTGCCGACGTGCTGCTTGCGCAGACGCAGGCGACGATCCCGACCTTCGAGGCCGAGCGTCGCGCCTCGCTCTATGCGCTGGCGACGCTCACCGGCCTGCCGCCGGAACAGATTGACGCCGACGCCGATCGCTGCGCGACGCCGCCGCGCGTCGATGCCGTGCTGCCGGTCGGCGACGGTGCCGCGCTGTTGTCGCGCCGCCCCGACGTGCGCGCGGCCGAGCGCAAGCTCGCCGCCGATACCGCGCGCGTCGGCGTGGCGATCGCGGCGCTCTATCCCAAGATCACGCTCGCCGGGAATGTGTCGGTCGCGGGGACGAGCCTGTCGCAGGCGACCAGCGCCAATGCACTTTCCTTCTCACTCGGGCCGCTCATCTCCTGGAGCTTCCCCAATCAGACGGTTGCGCGGGCGCAGCTGCGGCAGGCGCGCGCCGGTGCCGACGCCAGCCTCGCCACGTTCGACGGCGCGGTGCTGACCGCGCTCAAGGAAGTCGAGCAGGCGCTGGCGCGGTACGCTGGCGAACTCGACCGCAACGCTGCGCTGCGCCGCGGCGTGGCGTCGAGCGATGCGGCGGCAAAATTGTCGCGTTTGCGCTTCGATTACGGCGCGGACAGCTTTCTTTTGCTGATCGATGCGGAACGTGATCGCGCCTCGGCCCGCGCCGCGCTGGCGGCGTCCGATGCCGCCGTTTCGGATGCACAGATCAGTCTTTTCAAAGCGTTAGGTGGCGGTTGGCAAGATGCGCCCGCTCCCGAGCGGCAGCCGCGTTAACCCGGCCCCGATCGCAAAATCGCATTCATTTCGGAATCGACATGCGAAATGAACAATTCCCCTACCATTTGCCTCTGCATTCTCTAATAAGGCCTTCGGACATTCAGGGCCGGGGAGGGGTTGCAATTGGGTGACCCGGGCAAAGGCCTGACCAACCGATGGGAGATACGTCCATGAAGAAGATCGTCACGATGTCGCTGATCGCCGCTGCTGCTCTGGGTGCGGCTGCTTGCACGCCCAAGACCGAAACCACCAACGAAACCACGATCGTGACCAACGAAACGACGGTCGACGAGGGCAACCTGACCACGGTTGATGAGTCGAACATCACGGTGACCAACGAGACCGCGAACGCGATGTAATCCACTTGCGGCGCTTGCGCGTGCCTCTGGCCGCGCCGGGTGCCGCAGGATTATCCCGCCTCCTTTTGGAGTGCGGCGCACGTGGTTTTTCCGGGTAGCTCCCTGGAAGAAACAAGAAACTGGGGTCCGGCATGCCGGGCCCCTTTTTCTTGCGCGGGTGGCGTCAGCGGGGCACCGCCCCACGTTATGAAACGCATTAGGGCAGCAACACCGTCGCGCCCTGGGTCTCGCCCGCTGCCAGAGCACGGTGCGCATCCGCCACGTCTTCCAGTGCGAAGGTCTGGCCGATATTGGCGGCGATCGCGCCCTGTTCGAGCATGGCGAACACGCGCGCCAGGCCCGCGGCGCGCTCCTCAGGCGTCACATAGTAATCGAACAGCGTCGGCCGCGTGACGAACAGCGACCCGTTCTTCGACAGGACGCCGAGATTGACGGCATCGACCGCGCCGCTGGCGTTGCCGTAGCTGGCGATCAGCCCGCGTCGCTTGACGGAGCCGAGCGATGCCTCCCAGCTATCCTTGCCGACCCCGTCGAAGCTGACGGCGACGCCTTCCGGCACGATCGCGCGCACCGCCTTCGCCACATCGTTCTGCTTGTAGAGGATGACGTGATCCGCGCCGGCGCGCTTCGCCGTTTCGGCCTTGTCGGCGCTGCCGACGGTTGCGATCACCGTCGCGCCGATCGCCTTGAGCCAGCCGACGAGAAGCTGTCCGACACCGCCAGCACCAGCATGGACGAGCGCGGTCTGCCCGGCCTCGACCTTCGCCAGCCGCTCGACCAGATACTCGGTGGTGCAGCCCTTGAGCAGCAGCGCGGCGGCGGTTTGCGCATCGACCGCGTCGGGCAGCCGAAACAGCTCGCGCGCGGGCACATTGCGCGCGGTCGCGTACGCGCCCAGCGTCGGCCCCAGCGTCGCGACCCGGTCTCCGGGCGCGAACCCTTCGACGCCTTCGCCAACCGCTTCGATCACCCCCGCCGCCTCTCCGCCAAGCCCGCCGGGCAGCGAAACCGGGTAGAGTCCCGTGCGGTGGTAGATGTCGATGAAGTTGAGGCCCACAGCCTCGTTGCGCATCCGCACCTCGCCCGGCTTGGGATCGGGCAACGTCACGTCGCGCCACTCGATCACTTCGGGGCCGCCCGTCCGCTCGATCACAGCCGCGCGCGCCATCCTAGTGTCTCCCATGACCGAACTTTCTCTGGAGGTATTCGAGCTCTTCCTCGGTATCGACATCGACCAGCTCGTCGGCCATCGTCACCACATGGCGCCCGCCGCTGACGAGCTTGCGTGCGCCCTCGTCGCCTTCGAGCGCTTCGAGCAGGTCGAACTGCGCCTTGCCGAACAGCACCGGGGGCTTGGGCGAGAGGCCGTCGCTGGATGCGGCCACGGTTTCGTCGCCGTGGCTGACGTCGAACAGGCGGTAGATCTGCGTCGCCGTGACGCGCGGCATGTCGGCGAGGGCGATCAGCACCGCATCGCACCCGGCCTCACGCGCAGCCTTCACGCCGAGGCGGACTGAACTGGCCATGCCCTCGTCCGGTTTTTCATTGATGACGACGGTGTAGCCGCGTGCGCCGTAATCGAGCTCGCCGCCGTCGCACACCGCGATGCGCGCCTGGAACGGCACCGCGGTGAGCGCGGTGACGACGTGATAGCCGAGCGGATGGCCGAGGAAGGAGGCGTTTAGCTTGTCGGACAGCCCGAAGCGCTCGGATTTGCCCGCCGCCAGCAGTACGAGCGCGGTCCGTTCGGGTTTCAGTTCGTCAGGCGTGATCATTGAAGGCTCCCACCAAGGCGGCGGCGATCGAAAGCGCGATCTCCGCCGGGCCGATCGCGCCGATATCGAGCCCGACGGGCGCGTCGATGCGATCCAAGTCGGAAGCAGGAACGCCCGCCGCCGCCAGACGCTCCCGCCGCGCGGCATGGCTTTTTCGCGAGCCGAGCGCGCCGACGTAGCGGGTCGGCGCAGCGAGCGCGGCGATCAATGCGGGATCGTCGATCTTGGTGTCGTGGCTGAGCGTCACCACCGCCGTCGCCGGGCCGGGCGCATAGGCTGCCACCGCCTCGTCGGGCCAGCGATCGTCGAGCGTAACGCCGGGGAAACGCTCCTCCGTCAGAAAGCGTGCGCGCGGGTCGATCACCACCGTGTCGATGCCCATCGCGCGTGCCAGCTCCGCCAGCGTCTGCGCGATCTGCACTGCGCCGACGATCAACAAGCGGCGCGGTGGATCGTAGCGGTTGACGAAAGCCGCACCCTCCAACTGGCGCAAGGTGGAATGGCCGGTCTCGAGATCGGTGCTGACCGTGACGGCCCGGCCTTCCGCGCGCGCCTCGGCGATGCGGTCGAACAGTTCGGGGTCGAAGCCCGCTGCGCCGACCGGCTGGACGAGCACGTCGATCTGCCCCCCGCACGGCAGGCCGACTTCCCACGCTGCGGCATCGGCGACGCCGTAATTTTTGAGCTGGAAGGGTGCGCCCGCGATCACATCGGCGGCGGTGGCGAGGATGTCGCTCTCGACGCAGCCGCCCGATACCGATCCTTCGAAGCGGCCGTCGGCGTGGACAAGCATGTGACTGCCGCGCGGGCGCGGTGCAGATCCCCAGGTCGAAACGACGGTGGCGATCGCCATCGGCGCGCCCGCCCATGCTTTCGCGGCGGCGAGCACCGAATCATTGTCTGCCACGGTTCTCGCCTCTTTCTTGTGCCGGAAGAGAGGTAGCATGGCTCCTACTGGTGGCAAATCGGCGAGCGATGATCGTCAATCTGTCATGTTCCTGCTGCATCGCGATTTTTCCGTAGTGAGGATAGCGATGATGAGACGCATGTTGATGGCGGCCATGCTGCTGCTGGTGCCGGTCGCGGCTTTGGGGCAGGAATCTCCAGTGCCTCGCTTCGATCCCAAGACGCCGCCGATCGTGATCGGCCATCGCGGCGCGAGCGGCTATCGCCCCGAACATACGCTTGCGTCCTATGAGCTGGCGATCGCGCAGGGCGCTGATTTCATCGAGCCCGATCTGGTGCTGACCAAGGACAATGTGTTCGTCGCCCGCCACGAGAACGACATCACCGGCACGACCGACGTTGCCGCGCACCCGGAGTTCGCCGTGCGCAAGGCGGTAAAGACGATCGACGGCGAGCGGCACGAGGGCTGGTTCACCGAGGATTTCACGCTTGCCGAGTTGAAGACGCTGCGCGCGAAGGAGCGCCTGCCGCAGTTGCGGCCCGACAATGCGAAATATGACGGCAAGTTCGAGGTGCCGACGCTCGCCGAGGTGATCGCGCTCGCCAAGCGCGCCACCGAGGAAATGGGGCGCACGATCGGCATCTATCCCGAGACCAAGCACCCGAGCTATTTCGCGTCGATCGGCCTGCCGATGGAGAAGAAGCTCGCCGCGCAGTTGAAGGCGGCGGGGTGGAGCAAGCCGGGCGACCCGGTGTTCATCCAGTCGTTCGAGGTCAACAATTTGAAGGCGCTGCGCAAGCTGACCGGCCTGCGCCTGATCCAGTTGATGGCGCCAGAGGGCGGCCCCGCCGACAACGCGGCGCCGAGCTATGCCGAAATGGCGACGCCTGCGGGCCTCAAGCAGATTGCGGCTTATGCCTATGGGATCGGGCCGGGCCTCGACATGATCAAGAAGGGCGATGCACCGCCCTCGACGCTGGTGCAGGATGCCCATGCGGCGGGCCTGCGCGTTCACCCCTGGACCTTCCGCGCCGAAAATTACTTCCTGATCCCGAGCTTCCACACCAAGGTGCAGCAGGTCACACCGGGTTTCGTGGTGATGCCCAAGCCAAGCGATCACGGTCGTCTCCAGGACGAAATCGTGCTATATCTGCAGCTTGGGCTCGACGGCTTCTTCACCGACTTCCCCGATATCGGGGTCGCGGCGCGCAAGGCCGCCGCCGCGCAGTAACAAGAGTATCCGGCATGCGTAAGATCCTGATCGCCGCCCTCCTGCCGCTGCTGGCGGGCGGCTGTCTGCGTACCGTCGCGACGGTCGCCACCGCCCCGGTCAAGGTTGCCAGCAAGACGGTCGATTGGACGACGACGAGCCAGTCCGAGGCAGACCGCAATTACGGGCGGAAAGTTCGCAAGCAGGAAGAACGCGACGCGAAGGCGCGGCGGCAAGCCTACAAGGACTGCCGCCGCGATGGCCGCGAGGATTGCGACCGCTACGCCGGGCGCTAGGCCCCCTCGTCAGGCGGCGAGCGCCGTGATCGTCTGATCTGCATGGTCGAGCGCTGCGGCGCGGTGATCGGGCCCGGCGCCCACGCCTTCCGCGATCACGAACTCCGGCGTCACGCCGATGAAGCCGAACAGCGCCGCGAGATAGGTTTCGAGATGCTCCAGCCGCTCGCCGGGCGCGCCCACGCCGTAGAAATTGCCGCGCGAGATGGCGACGATCACGCGCTTGCCGGGGATGAGACCCTCGACGCTGCCGTCGGCATTGTGGCGGAAGGTGCGGCCCGCGACGATGATGCGGTCGATCCACGCCTTGAGCTGGCTCGGAATGGTGAAATTGTACATCGGCGCGCCGATCACCACGACGTCGGCGGCGAGAAACTCCTCGAGGATCGCAGTGCTGGCGCTCGCGGCATCGCCGCCGCCGCCGGGCATGGCGGCGAGATCGAGATGCGGCAGGGGCGTCGCCGTCACGTCGCGGCGGGTGATCTCGGTGCCGGAATGCGCGGCCGCCAGCTTCGCGACGATGGCGGCGGTCAGCGAGCGGCTGACCGAAGTCTCGCCGGTGATGCTCGAATCGATGTGGAGGAGTTTCATTTGCTCGCCTTCCGGTATAAAAGAGTAACCGGGGCGGGATATGATACCTTCGCTAGCGCCCACAAGGAGGCACACTTTTGTCACCCAGTCACATCGATGTGACCCAGATGTCGCCGCATGAGATCACCGCCGGCTGCCGCTCGGTCACGCCGTTGCTGGCCCGGATCGGCGACAAGTGGACGATCCTGATCGTGATGTTGTTGTCGGCGGGGCCGCGCCGCTTCAACGAGATCAAGCGTCTGGTCGATGGCATTTCTCAACGTATGTTGACGCTGACGTTGCGCAACCTCGAGCGCGACGGGCTGGTCACGCGCACCGTCTTCCCAACGATCCCGCCGCGCGTCGACTATGCGCTGACCCCGCTCGGGCAATCGCTGCGGGTGCCGGTGATGGCGCTGGGCCGTTGGGTGACGGAGAACCGCGACACGATGGAGCGGTCGCGGACGGCGTTCGACGGCCGCGAGGGAGCCTAGCGCTCGCCGAGCACGCCGGCGATCGCCAGCATCACGTCGCGCCGCCATTGTACGCCGACATGGCTGCTCCTCACCTCGATCGCTCGCGCCCCGGACGCGCGGCAGATCGTGCCATTGACCAGACCGTCGCTGCGGCTCCAGATCGCCGTTTCGGGGACGGGCAGTGGCATCGCGGCGAGTGCGGCCTGACCTTGCACCTTGGCGTCGTCGATCTTCTCGCCGGTGAAGAATTCGAAGCTGCGCCACACATTGGTCGCGCGCGGCGATCCGGCGTAGGGCGCGCTTACCGTGATGACCTCGCGCACCACGCCGGGCAGGCGGTGCGCGGCGATGCGCGCCATGATCCCGCCGAGGCTGACGCCGATCAAAGTGACCGGCTCGCCAGTACGCTCGTGGACCTCGCGGATGCGGGCCATCAGCCGCTCCGCATCGCCGCCCACCACGCGCGCGCCGATATTGCGGCCGAGGCCCCAGCCCTCGACGCGATAGCCTAGCCGCGTCAGATACTGGCGCAGGAACGTGTTGGAGCGGTCGGTCGTCATCAGGCCGGGTAGGATCATCACCGGCCGCCCGTCGCCGCGCGGGGCGGCGCGCAGCCGCGTCTGGGAGGCGGCGAACTCCGCGAGGCCGAACAATCCGCGCGGAAACTCCGCGGCCCAAAGCCATTTCGAGGGAGGGGAAAGGGCCGTCATCTGAACCATCCTAGCACCGTCGCCGGAAAGGGCGTCCACGCACCGACGCGCACGCCTGCATGTTTCAACGCATCACCTGTCCAGGTGTTGCATGTATATAATGCACTATAGGTGCCATTGGCCTCATAGAAAGCGTCGTTCTTGAAATAGCCGGTGCGGTGCCACCCCCGCGTGCCCGGCGCGGACTGGCCGAAACTTGCGCGGACGAAGGCGGCGAGGCGGCGATATTCCTCGGGCCGCAGCGTGATATGGCGCACGTCGTCACTTGCGGCGGGGAAGCGGAGGTGATCGACATGCATCACCGTCCGCCTGCTGCCGATCGCGGCGGACAGGATGGTGAGCGGCTTCGCATCGGCCCAGGTCGCGGTCTCGAGATAGAAGGTGCGCTCACCCCAGCCGATCTCGAGCGAATCGAGCGCCGCATAACGCGGATCGGCGATATCCTCCGGCCGAACGAGATCGCGCCAGTCGACCCCCGCCGCCGCGACCGGCACGATCAGCCCCGTATGCACGCCGTTGCTGGAGACGGCGATGCGCACGCCTTCAGGCGGTGCGCGCCAGCCGGCGTTCGCGGGGATCGCCCCGCCGACCATGCCTGCCGCAGCGTAGGCCAGGACGAGCAGAAACAACGCCGCCGCCAGCCAGCCGATTCCCCGCAGTCCGCGTCGTGCCAAGCTCGTTTTCCTGAGACCAGGCCCTATGTTATGCCTTGATGACGATGAACGCCACGCCCGACTTTTCCCCGCCCGAGGGCGCTGCCGCCGACTGGACGGTGCCGCAGAACTGGCAGCATTTTTCCGCCGGGGACCATGCCGTGTGGGATACGTTGTTCGCGCGGCAGGCGGCGCTGTTGCCGGGCCGCGCGTCCGAGGCGTATCTGCGTGGGCTCGACGTGCTCAAGCTCTCCAAGCCCGGCATCCCCGATTTCGAGGAATTGTCCGACCGGCTGGAGGCGCTGACCGGCTGGCGTGTGGTCGCGGTGCCCGGGCTGGTGCCCGACGCGGTGTTCTTCGATCACATGGCGAACCGCCGCTTCGTCGCGGGCAATTTCATCCGCCGCGCCGACCAGCTCGATTACCTGCAGGAGCCCGACGTCTTTCACGACGTGTTCGGCCATGTGCCGATGCTCGCCGACCCCGTGTTCGCGGATTATCTGATGGCATACGGCATCGGTGGGCAGCGCGCGGGCGGGCTCGATGCGCTGAAGTATCTCGCGCGGCTCTATTGGTACACGGTCGAATTCGGGCTGGTGCGCGAGGGCGGGGAATTGCGCATCTACGGCTCGGGCATCGTGTCGAGCTATGCCGAGAGCCAGTTCGCGCTCGACAGCGACAGCCCCAACCGCATCGCCTTCGACCTGGAGCGCGTGATGCGCACCGAATACCGGATCGACGATTTCCAGCAGAATTACTTCGTCATCCCGAGCTTCGAGGAACTGCTCCGCGCGACGACGCAGACCGATTTCGCTCCGCTCTACCGTGCGATCCGGCGCGGGCCCGATATTCCGGTCGGCGAAATCGTGGACGGCGACGACGTCGTCACGCGCGGCACGCAGGCCTATGCGCGAGAAAAGGCACCGGCCTGACTGCACCGCAACCGCGCGGCGTCTGCATCATCGCTGGACAGGATCGTGCGACATGGGTGCATGATCTTCCGGCCCTTCTATGCGGCGGCTGCGCTGCTGGTGTTCGCGATCGAGGTTGCGATCGCCCTGTTCGTCGATGACGGCTTCGTGCGCCCCTATCTCGGCGACAGCCTCGCGGTGGTGCTGGTCTATCTTGCGATCCGTGCGTGTATCCGGCTCGGCGTGACGCCCGCGGTGCTGGCGGCGGTGGCGATCGCCTTCGCGGTCGAGGTCAGCCAGTATTTCCACCTCGTCCGTCTGCTCGGGCTGGAGTGGAGCGCGGTGGCGCGCTGCGTGCTCGGCACCGGCTTCGATCCGCAGGATTTCGCCGCGTATCTCGCGGGCGGCGCGCTGGCATTCGCGGGCGAGCGGCTCACCAGCTCCCGAAGCCGGGCGCGTCGTTCGCGCCGCCCGGCCCGAGCCGCGTCGTGCGCGCCGCGCCGTAGCGGGCGCGCTTGCGGAAAGTGAGTGTCGGCCAGTCGCCGATCTGCGTCCGGCCCGACGGCACCAGCCCCTGCCGCCTGTACGCGGCGGTGACGGCGTCGGCCTGCCAGTCGAGCAGGCCCGCCACCACCAGCGTCCCGCCCTCGGCCAGCGCCATCGCGATCGTCGGGGCAAGCCCGATCAGCGGCCCGGCGAGGATATTGGCGACGATCAAATCATAGGGCGCGCGGCCGATCAACAGCGGATGCTCCAGCCCCGGCGCGGCGGCCAGCGCGAGCGTGCCCGGGCCCGCACCGAGCGGCACGCCGTTTACGGCCGCATTCTCGCGCGTCACGTCGACGGCGGCGGCATCGATGTCTGACGCGGTAGCGTGCGCGCGCGGCCACAGATGCAGCGCCGCGAAGGCGAGCAGCCCGGTGCCGGTGCCGATATCGACGATGTTGCGGAAACGCTTGCCGTTCACCTTCAGCGCATCGAGCGCGATCAGGCAGCCGGTCGTGGTCTGGTGGTGCCCGGTGCCGAACGCGCGGCTCGCCTCGATCTGGAAGGCCTTGGCGCCGGGCGGCACGTCGCCCTTGTTGCCGCTGGTGTGGACGTAGAAGCGCGCGGCGTGGACCGGCTCGATCCCGGCCTGCGACAGCGTGATCCAGTCCTCGTCTGGCACGCGCTCGGGCGTGGCCTTCACCCCCGCCGAACTCGGCGCGAGCGCGCGTACGGCTGCGACGGCGGCCTTGCCCGGCTTGCCGCTGAAGAAGGCGTCGAGCCGCCAGCTATCGGGATCGTCCTCTATCTCCTCCGAGGTGATGATGACGGGCGACCCGGCGATCCCCTCCAGCCCTTCCGAAACGTCGATCGCCTCCGCCTCATCGCGCGTGCAGGGAAGGGTGAGCTTCCAGCTTTCCGTAGCGTCAGCGGACATAGCTCGCCCCGTTCACGTCGATCACTGCGCCGGTCATCGAGGGCGGGGCGTCGAGCGCGAGGAACTTGACGGTCGTCGCGATTTCCTCCGGGTCGGCGACCTTGCCGAGCGGGATGTCGGCGAGCAGCTTGTCGCCGCCGCGGCTGGCGAGGTAGTCCTCGGCCATGCCCGTCATGGTGAAGCCGGGGCAGACCGCGAAGGCGAGGATGTTCTGCGCCGCATAGCCTCTCGCGATCGTCTTGGTCATCGCCACCATGCCGGCCTTGGAGGCGGCATAATGCCAGTGCGCCGGGCTGTCGCCGCGATAGGCGGCGCGGCTGGCGACGTTGACGATGCGGCCCGGTTTGCCCGCCTCCTGCCAGTGGCGCACGGCGAAGCGACAGAGCTCGGCGGAAGCAGTGAGGTTGATCCGCATCGTCCGTTCCCAGCCCGCGACCCAGTCGTCATGGGCGGCGTCGAGCGGATTCGCCTCGAACACCCCGGCATTGTTGATGAGGACGTCGACGCTGCCGAGCTGCGCGACCGCCTGCTCCCACATGGTCTTGGGGGCGGCCGGATCGGCGAAATCGGCGGCGATGAAGCTGGCGGTTGCCTGCCGCGCCAGTGCGACGCCCGGCAGGTCGAGCGCGGCGGCGATGGCCGCGCCGATGCCGCGCGACGATCCTGTGAGGAGGATATTGGTCATGCGCGCTGTCTAACGCGGTTTCGACCCAAGTCGACTCACCGGCAGGCGTGCCGGCACGTACGGTCGGAGGTTTACGCCGCGACGCTGGTCGAGAAGCTGGTCGCGGCACCCTTCAGCCCGCCGAGCTGCTGGTCGATCTCGCCGAACTCGTTTTCGAGCTGATCGATTTCCAGAGCGATGTTTTCCGTGCCTTCGCGGATGGTTGCGATGGTGTGCGACATCGAGTCGGCGGCGAGCGCGGTTTCATCGACGGCGGCGGTGATGGCGGTGACGGTCTGGGCCTGGGCTTCCATGGCGTAGCGGATGCGGTTGGCCGATTCCTGCACTTCGGTGACGGTCGCCTTGATGCCGGCATTGGTGTCGACGGTGGAGCGCGTGGCGGACTGGATCGCGGCGATCTTGGCGGCGATGTCGTCGGTGGCGCGTGCGGTCTGGTTGGCGAGGCTCTTCACTTCCTGCGCGACGACTGCGAAGCCGCGACCGGCGTCGCCCGCGCGGGCCGCCTCGATCGTGGCGTTGAGGGCGAGCAGATTGGTCTGCCCGGCGATGTCGCGAATGAGGCCGAGGATCGATTCGATCGACTTGGCGTGATCGGAGAGCATTTCCGACATGCCGACGGCCTGCCCGGCCTGGGTCGAGGCACGCGTGGCGATCTCGGCTGCGGCCTCGACTTCGGTGCGGGCGTCCTCGATCGCGCGGATAAGGCCGGCTGCGGTCTGCGCGGCTTCGCGCATCGCCATCGCCGATTGCTCGGCGGCGGCGGCGACTTCGCTCGTCTTGCCCAGCATCCCGCGTGCAGAAGCGGAGGCGCCGTTTGCCTGATGACGAATGCGCGCGCCGAGCGACGCGGCCTGTTCGATCGAGCGGCCGATCTGATCGTTGAACCGTTCCGACTGTTCGCGGCGGATCTTGCGCTCGCGCTGCCCGTCGATCACGCCGAGGTGCGACGCCAGTATGTCGGCCTCGATCATCGCAAGCCTGTTGATGACGTCGAAAATCCGAAATTTCTCCCCGGCGTCGCCGCGATGGTTCTTTTCGATAATCTGCAGGATCGTGCTTTGCGCATAGGCCTGGCTGGCCAGGATCGTGCGCAACGGGAGGCCGGCGCGGTATGTCAGTTCGGCATAGTGCATGCTCGTCCGCATCCACGCGTCGTCGAACGGTGTCGCGAACTTTTGCCGCATGAAGTGCGCGGTCTCGACGATTTGCTCGTCATAGCGCTGACCGGAATAATATGCGCGGAAGCGCTCGTTTTCAGGCAACGCCAGATAATGCCGCCAGAAGGCGACGCTGATATTCGTGTATTCCGAATCGAGCAACATACCGATTGCGGCCGACGAGGATCGGATCGCGCCATCCCAATCATATTCGCGAATGCGATCGGCCATAGGCCGGGACGCACCGCTCCACACTTTCGATTCTGCCGAATCCATCATTCATCCTCTCAGGATCTTATTTTACGCGGCGACCTTGCTGACGAAGTCGCTCGTGCTGTTCTTCAGAGTTCCCAATTTGCCATCGAGCGAGTCGAAGCCGAGACCGACGCGGTCGATTTCGGAGGCGACGTTTTCGGTGTCCTCGCGGATGGTCGCGATGGTGTGCGACATCGAGTCGGCGGCGAGCGCGGTTTCATCGACGGCGGCGGTGATGGCGGTGACGGTCTGGGCCTGGGCTTCCATGGCGTAGCGGATGCGGTTGGCGCTTTCCTGAACCTCGGTGACGGTCGCCTTGATGCCGGCATTGGTGTCGACGGTGGAGCGCGTGGCGGACTGGATCGCGGCGATCTTGGCGGCGATGTCGTCGGTGGCGCGTGCGGTCTGGTTGGCGAGGCTCTTCACTTCCTGCGCGACGACTGCGAAGCCGCGACCGGCGTCGCCCGCGCGGGCCGCCTCGATCGTGGCGTTGAGGGCGAGCAGATTGGTCTGCCCGGCGATGTCGCGAATGAGGCCGAGGATCGATTCGATCGACTTGGCGTGATCGGAGAGCATTTCCGACATGCCGACGGCCTGCCCGGCCTGGGTCGAGGCACGCGTGGCGATCTCGGCTGCGGCCTCGACTTCGGTGCGGGCGTCCTCGATCGCGCGGATAAGGCCGGCTGCGGTCTGCGCAGCTTCGCGCATCGCCATCGCCGATTGCTCTGCGGCGGCGGCGACTTCGCTCGTCTTGCCCAGCATCCCGCGCGCAGAAGCGGAGGTGCGGACCGACTGGTTGCGCAGCGCGGAGCTGTCCTCGGTCGCGCCTTCGACGACGTGGGCGATGCTCTCGCGGAATTGCGAGGCGAGGCGATCACGCGATACCTGGACAGCATGCGCCTCATAGGAGCGGTAGATCGATCCGGTGATGTCGCTTTCCAGCGCCGAAAGGCGCATCAGCGCATCGACCATCGCTGGCAACCGCGGATCGGTCGGCGGCACGCGGCGGATCAAAACTTCGAGTGCGACCTGGTCGCTGGCGCAGATCATCGAGCGCAGCGCCATCGGCTGGACGTTTGCGGCATACGCCGCCGCGACCGAGCGTTCGATCGATTCGATCCAGGCGCGACCGGCGGTGTCGAGGAAGCGGTCGCGCAGGAAGGCGCAACCGATTTCGATCATGCGTTCGGTCTCGGCAGATCCGCCCCAGGTCCGTCCGTCATCAAAACAGGCCTGCCACTGGCGCCAATACCCCTCGGAAACGGAGCGGATTTCCGGCTCGATCAGCGGCCAGATCTCCCGGCTGGTGGCCAGCAACGTACCGTTCAGATCAAAAGCGCGCAGCCGCGACTGGAGATCGAAGGCAGCGGCGGTCGCGCCGGGTGCGGGCAGATCGTTGGGGTTCAAACTGACAACTCCATCATGTACGCGAACGGGATTGATGCCCGCGGTCCGATGGCCAGTCCTAATCGCTGATGGTTAAGGCCGGGTTAGGAACCTCGCTAATGCAGCATCTTCATGCGCGGCACGCTTGCATCGGCGGGTGCGGTGACTAATACGGCGCCACAGCCCGCAAGAGGACACTCGTCTTGGCAACCCAACGCCCGATCGCACGCCCGCTCAGCCCGCACCTGAGCATCTGGAAATGGGGACCGCACATGACGGTCTCGATCCTCCACCGCGTGACGGGCGACGGCATGGCGACGGTCGGCACCGTGGTGCTGGTCTGGTGGCTGGCGGCGATCGCGGGCGGCGAGAGGAGCTACGCGACCTTCCACTTCGTGTTCGGCGAATGGCTTGGCGGGGCGCTTGGCTATCTGTTCGGCGTCGGGCTGACGCTCAGCTTCTTCCAGCATCTCGCCTCCGGCATCCGCCATTTCGTGCTCGATACGGGCGCGGGCTACGAACTGAAGGGCAACCGGCGCGGATCGATGGCGACCTTCGCCTTCTCGATCATCGCAACCGCCGCCTTCTGGGCCTATCTGCTGGGGGTTAAGTAACATGGGTCAGGGCACCGAACTCGGCCGCGTCCGTGGTCTCGGCAGCGCCAAGGAAGGCGCGCATCACTGGTGGCAGCAGCGCGTAACGGCGGCCGCCAACCTGTTCCTGATGGTGTGGTTCGTCATCGCGATCGCGCGGCTGTCGGCCTATGATTACGACACGGTAAAGGTCTGGCTGTCCTCGGCCTGGGTCGCGATCCCGATGCTGCTGCTGATCCTTTCGGTCTTCTGGCACTTCCGCCTCGGCCTGCAGGTTGTGATCGAGGACTATCTGCATCACGAGAGCAAGGTCGCCGCGATCTTCGCGCTCAATTTCTTCGTGATCGCGACCGCCGCGATCGCGGTCTTCTCGATCCTCAAGGTCGCCTTCACCGCCGGAGCGCACGTCTGATGTCTGACGCCTACAAGATCATCGACCACAGCTATGATACCGTCGTGGTCGGCGCGGGCGGATCGGGCCTGCGTGCGACGATGGGTTCGGCCGAAGCCGGCCTCAAGACCGCGTGCATCACCAAGGTGTTCCCGACGCGCAGCCACACCGTCGCCGCGCAGGGCGGCATCGCCGCCAGTCTCGGCAACAACACGCCCGATCACTGGACGTGGCATATGTACGATACCGTCAAGGGATCGGACTGGCTCGGCGACCAGGACGCGATCGAATATATGGTGCGCGAGGCGCCCGCCGCCGTCTACGAGCTCGAACACGCGGGTGTGCCGTTCAGCCGCAACGAGAACGGCACGATCTACCAGCGCCCGTTCGGCGGCCACATGCAGAACATGGGCGAGGGGCCTCCCGTGCAGCGCACCTGCGCCGCCGCCGACCGCACCGGCCACGCGATGCTTCACGCACTCTATCAGCAGAGCCTGAAGTACGACGCCGACTTCTATATCGAATATTTCGCGCTCGACCTTATCATGGAAGACACGCCGAGCGGCAAGGTGTGCCGCGGCGTGATCGCCCTGTGCATGGCCGACGGATCGATCCACCGCTTCCGCAGCCATGCCGTCGTGCTGGCGACGGGCGGCTACGGCCGCTGCTATTTCTCGGCGACCTCGGCGCATACCTGCACCGGCGACGGCGGCGGCATGGTGCTGCGCGCGGGGCTCCCGCTGCAGGATCTCGAGTTCGTGCAGTTCCACCCGACCGGCATCTACGGCGCAGGCGTGCTCATCACAGAGGGCGCGCGCGGTGAGGGCGGCTATCTCACCAATTCCGAGGGCGAGCGCTTCATGGAGCGTTATGCCCCGTCCGCGAAAGACCTTGCCTCGCGCGACGTCGTCTCGCGCTCGATGGCGCTGGAAATGCGCGAGGGACGCGGCGTCGGCGAGCACAAGGACCATATCTTCCTGCACCTCGATCACATCGATCCCAAGGTGCTGGCCGAGCGGCTCCCAGGCATTACCGAGAGCGGCAAGATCTTCGCCGGCGTCGATCTCACGCGCCAGCCGCTGCCGGTCACGCCGACCGTCCACTACAACATGGGCGGCGTGCCGTGTAACTACCACGGCCAGGTCGTCACCAAGGTCGGCGACGATCCCGAGGTTCCCGTCCCCGGCCTGTTCGCCGTCGGCGAGGCGGCGTGCGTCTCGGTCCACGGCGCCAACCGGCTCGGCTCGAACTCGCTGATCGATCTCGTCGTGTTCGGCCGCGCTACGGGCCTGCACCTCAAGGAAACGCTGACCCCCAACGGCGCGCACCAGCCGCTGCCCAAGGATTCGGCCGATCTCGCGCTCGCCCGCCTCGACAAGTTCCGCAACGCGAGCGGCGGCTCGCCGACGTCGGAAATCCGCCTCGAAATGCAGCGCACGATGCAGAAGCACGCCGCGGTGTTCCGCGACAGCGCGCTGCTGACCGAGGGCGTCGCCAAGATGCAGGAGGTCAACAAGCGCCTGCAGGACGTCCACGTCACCGACCGCTCGCTGATCTGGAACACCGATCTGGTCGAGACGCTTGAGCTCGACAATCTAATGAGCCAGGCGATCTGCACGATCACCGGCGCCGAAGCGCGCAAGGAATCGCGCGGTGCCCACGCGCACGAGGATTTCCCCGATCGCGACGACGCCAACTGGATGAAGCACACCGTATCGTGGTTCGACGGCTGGGGCGGTTCGGGCGGCAAGGTGACGCTCGATTATCGCCCGGTCCACGATTACACGCTCACCGACGACGCCGAGTACATCAAGCCGAAGAAGCGGGTGTACTAGTCGCGCCGGGCAAGGCCGAACGCAGTTCGGCCAAGCCTCAAGGCGCGACCGACCGGCGCTGCTCCAGCAGTGGCCGACGACGCGGGCTTTGCCCGCGGCGCGATGATCGCGGCCGCAACCCTCCCTTAACCGCTGCGTCCTAAAAGGTTCCCCTGCGAGAATGGGAGCATCGCATGGCAGGGACATTCGGAAAGCGCGGCATCGTCGGGGAAGCGCCAGCGGCGCAGCGAGGCCTCGCGCCCGTGCAGCCGGCACCCGCCCGCGCGGAGAGCGGCGGGCAGCGTTTCGACTATCGCCCGAAGATCGGCGCATCGTTGCTCGCGGCCGGGTTCTTCACGCTGATGGCGGTGGGCATGGTGTGGATCGCGCAGACCAACGATCGCGGGCTGGTCCTCTATCACCTCATCCGTTTCGATCGCGACGGCGCGACGGTCTTCTACTGGTGCCTCGTCGGATTCTTCGCGCTGGCCGCGTGCTACGGCGCCTACGGCGTGCAACTCGCCTTTTCGGACCCGCGCGAAGTGGTGGTCGGCAAGGCCGGAATCACCGCGCCGGCAGGGGCGATGTCGTCGAAGACGGTGACGGTGCGCTACACGTCGATCACGCATGTCGCGATGGTACAGCAGGGCAAATATCACTTCTTCCACATCCATCACCAGGACGGGAAGCTCTCGATCCCCAAGTCGATGATCGCCGACGACGACACGTTCGAGCGGATGCTGGCGGCGATCGAAAACGGGATGATGGCGGCCGCGCAAGCGCGCGTTTGACGCGGAGCCCCCTGCCGATATTGACTTCGCCCGCGCTCCGGCGTGAGGATCGTTCGACAGGATCGAAGGGCGCGCCGGGCGAATGAAGATGTTGCGTTTCGCGTGGGCCGTCCCCGCGCTGGTGCTCGCCGCCGCCGGCCTTCAGGCGCAATACCGCGCCCCGCGCCACGATGCCCCCGCCCCGGCGATCGGCCGCGACGAGACCGAATATACCTATTACGCGGCGCAGGGCTTCCAGTTCGAACGCGACCGCGGCCCCGCCTGGGTACTCGCGGAGCACCGCCGCCTCGAGCACGCGCTTGCCGGCGTGACGCCGCAGCGCAAGGGTGTGGTCGACGCCTACGTCCTTGCGGTCGGGCTCGACAGCGATCCGGTGTTCGGTCGCGAGGCGCGCGAGGCGGGCAAGGTGCTGTCGCGCCGTTACGACGCGGCCGGGCGTACCATCGTCCTCGCCGGCAGCGACGGCACTGCCGAGAGCGACCTGCCACGCGGATCGCCCGACAATATCGCAGCCGCCCTCGCGCGCATTGCGGAAACGATGGACAAGAATGAGGACGTGCTCGTCCTCTACACGACCAGCCACGGCGCACCCTACGGCATCGCCTATAACGACGGCAACGAGGGCACCGGCACGATCTCCCCCGGACGGCTGTGGGCGATGCTCGACGCGCTCGGGCTAAAGCGGCGCATCGTCATGATCAGCGCCTGTTTCTCGGGCGTGTTCGTGCCGATGATCGGCAGCGACGACAGCGTGCTGCTGACCGCCGCCTCTTCGGAGCGGCCGAGCTTCGGCTGCTTCTCCGACGGCGACTGGACCTTCTTCGGCGATGCGCTGATCAACACCGCGCTGCGCAAATCCCAGCCGCTGGAGGCCGCCGCGCGCGAGGCGAAGGGGCTGATCGCGGGCTGGGAAGCCAAGGGCAAGCTCGATCCGTCCAACCCGCAGATCGTGATCGGGTCGCGCGCGGCCGCGTGGCTGACCCCGCTAGAGGCGCGGATGCCCAAGGCGGCGACCGCGCCTGTCGGTCGCCCGTCGATCAGCCTGCTCGATCAGGTCGTCCAGCACTGAGCGGCGGCGCGGGCGGCCTGCACATCCTCTGCACGGCTTCCCGACCATAACGACTTTGGCGCATGGCCCCGCGCCTGCATAAGGGAAAGGCTCCGCAACAGGAGCCAAGGTCATGTCCGACATTCCGCACGATCCCGCGCCGCCCGTCCCTGGGCCCCGCGCGGATCGTACCCCCGCCACCAAGATGCTGTTCGCGATGCTCATAGCGGCGATGCTCGCGGTGCCGCTCTTCACCGTCTATCTGCTCGTCTACGATCGGCAGAACCAGTCCAAGACCGCGCAGAGTTCGATCGCGGAGGGCTGGGGCGGCCCGCAGGTGGTGGCGGGGCCGCTGCTCGTGATCCCCTATCTCGCGCAGACGACCGAGACGGTGAGCGAGGGCGGCAAGCAGGTGACTAAGACAGGCACCGTCTGGCGCGCGCTGTCGCTGACGCCCGATACCGCCGAGATCACCTCGGAGGTGAAGCCCGACACGCGCCACCGCTCGATCTACGAGGTCGTGGTGTACGAGGCGCGCAACACCGGCACCGCACGCTTCAGCCTGCCCGCCGACCTGTCGCGCTACGGCGTGACGCGCGAGGCGCTGGCGCTCGACCGCGCGGAGTTGCGCTTCGGCGTCAGCGACGCGCGCGGGCTGTTCGGCGCGCCGCCCGCGGTGAAGCTCGACGGCAAGCCGCTCGATCTCCAGCCCGGCAAGGGCCCGCGCGAAACCGGGGGATCGGGCTTCTACACGACGCTCGACGCAAGCATGCTCGCGGCGCAGCCGTTCACCGTCGCCTACGATTATCAGGTGCGCGGCAACGGCAGCCTCGCGCTCGCGCCGCAGGGCGGGGACACGACCTGGAAGGTGCGTTCGGCCTGGCCGAACCCGAGCTATCAGGGTGATCTGCTGCCCGCGAAGCATGCCGAGGGGAAGGACGGGTTCAATGCCGAGTGGCGCGTCGGCAACCTCGCGCTCGGCCGTGCGCTCGTCTCGACCGGGGATACCGAGCCCGCGCAGATCACCGGCGGGGAGATGCCCGGCGTATTCCAGGCGCGCGTCAACCTCGTCACGCCGGTCGACGTCTACGATCAGGTCAACCGTTCGGTGAAATATGGTTTCCTGTTCATCGGCTTCACCTTCATGGCCTTCCTGATGTTCGATCTGATCGGCGGCGCGCGCGTCTCGCCGATCGAGCTCGGGCTGGTCGGCGCGGGGCTGGTGCTGTTCTTCGTGATGCTGCTGGCGTTCGCCGAAGTGGTCGGCTTCATGCTCGCCTATGTCATCGCGGCGGGGGCGACCATCGGGCTGCTGACCGCTTATTCGTCGGCGGTGCTGGGCAGCCGGCTGCGCGCGGGCTTCATCGCCGCTTTGCTGACTGCGCTCTACGGGGTGTTGTACGTGCTGCTCAGCCTCGAAGCATACTCGCTGCTGATCGGGTCGCTGCTGCTATTCGCGGCGTTGGCGGCGGTGATGTACCTCACGCGCAGCCTCGACTGGGGCGGGCGCAAGATCGCCTGACCGCGATTCGTCCGACGAGAAACACCCCGGCTCGCGCCGGGGTGTTTTCGCGTCAGCTCGACAGGCCGCCGTCGATGTCGATCGTGGTGCCGGTGATGAACGACGATTCGTCGCTCGCCAGGAATGCCGCGAGGGCGGCGATCTCATCCGGCTTTCCATAACGGCCCAGCGGGATCATCTTCTGGAAGCCGACCGCCATCGCGCCGTCCGCCGGGTTCATGTCGGTATCGATCGGGCCGGGCTGGACGACGTTGACGAGGATGCCCCGCGCGGCGAGATCGCGCGCCCAGCCGCGTGCGAGACCGGCAACGGCCGCTTTCGAAGCGCCATAGGGCGCGAGGCCCGGGCCGATCGAATGGTGCGCATTGACGCTGCCGATGATGATGATCCGCCCGCCATCCGCAATGCGCGGCGCGGCGGCCGCGGTGCCGGCCTGCACGCCCGCGACGTTGACTGCGAACAAACGGTCGAAACTGCCATCGTCCTGATCGACGCGGTTGATCGCGAACACGCCGGCATTGTGGACAAGGATGTCGAGGCCGCCGAGCTTGTCGATCGCCGCGCCGATCGCGGTTGCCTGTTCGGCGGCGTCGCCGGCATCGGCCTGAACGGCATACCCGGTGCGCCCGGCCGCGCCGATCGCGGCGACGGTCTGCTTCGACGCTTCCTCGTTGCCGGCATAGGTGATGGCGACATCCGCGCCTTCCGCCGCCAGCCGCTTGGCGATGGCGGCGCCGATGCCGCGCGATCCGCCGGTGACGATCGCCTTCTTGCCTTCGAGTCTGCCGGTCATGGAAATGTGCCTCCTGTTTGGTCTGGGGCAGATGGGGCCGCAGCCGGGGCGATCAAGGCGCTTCGCCGAAACGCTTCGTTCGCAGATGCACATCAAAGGTTTGCGGCTCGGCCCCGGCTTGTGTAACGGCTGGGACAAGACCTGAGCGCCTCGCCGCTCGCCAGCCACGGGATACCGACGCGAAATGGCCGAATTCTTCCTCCCCGCGAACAGCAAGCCCAAGAACACCGGCAAAGTTCACAAGGCGGCTGCCGAGGCGAAGCGCGTCAAGAAGTTCAAGATCTACCGCTACGATCCCGACGCGGGGCAGAACCCGCATTACGACACGTTCGAGATCGATCTCGACACGTGCGGCCCGATGGTGCTCGATGCGCTGATCAAGATGAAGTCGGAGCAGGATTCGACGCTCACCTTCCGTCGCTCCTGCCGCGAGGGCATCTGCGGATCGTGCGCGATGAACATGGACGGCAAGAACGGCCTCGCCTGCACGACGGCGATCGAGGACATTCGCGGCGACATCCGCATCACGCCGCTGCCGCACATGGAAGTGATCAAGGATCTCGTCCCCGATTTCACGCACTTCTACGCGCAATATTCGTCGATCAAGCCGTGGTTGCAGACCGTCACGCCCAACCCCGGCAAGGAGCGTCTGCAGTCGCCCGAGGACCGCGAGAAGCTCGACGGCCTGTACGAGTGCATCCTGTGCGCCTGCTGCTCGACCTCGTGCCCGAGCTATTGGTGGAACAGCGACAAGTTCCTCGGCCCCGCGATCCTGTTGCAGGCCTATCGCTGGCTTGCCGACAGCCGCGACGAGATGACCGGCGAGCGGCTCGACGAGCTCGAGGATCCGTTCCGCCTCTATCGCTGCCATACGATCATGAACTGCGCGAACGTCTGCCCCAAGGGTCTCAACCCCGCCAAGGCGATCGCCGAGATCAAGAAGATGGAAGCCGAGCGCGTCCTGTAAGGCATCGCCCGCGTGGACAATTCCCTCGTCACTTACACCGACGATCCCGACCGGCCCGGTTGGAAACAGTGGGCGGTCGTCGACCGGACGCTGTTGAACGCCCAGTACGATCCGTTCTTCGTGTGCGTGGAGGGTGGAACGGCGATCGTGCGGATGGAGCCGCGCGCCGGGCAGGCCAACGGCCTCGGCAATCTGCACGGCGGCACGATCCTCGCCTTTATCGACATGGCGGTATTTGCCGGCGCGCACGCGCTGGGTGCCAATGGTGCGGCCGGCGGTGTCACGGTCGATCTGACCACGCAGTTTTCCGGCGGCGCGACGCTTGATCGCCCGATCGATGCGCGCGTCGAACTGGTGCGGGAAACGGGCCGCCTGCTGTTCGTGCGCGGGCTGATCGTGCAGGAAGGCGTGCCGCCGGTCGCCAGCTTCATCGCGACGCTGCGCAAACCGTCGCCGCCCAAATGACCGGCGTTCTCGCTCGCTACGACGCGCTCATCGCCGCGGGCGAGCTCAAGCCCGATCCGGAACAGGCGAATGTCGCCGCCCGCTTGAACGCGCTTGCCAAGGCGCTGGAGGCGGTGCCGTCGCGCGGATCGACGCTGTGGAAGCTGCTCGGCCGCAAGCCCGAGCTACCGCGCGGGCTCTACATCTGGGGCGGGGTGGGGCGCGGCAAATCGATGCTGATGGACCTGTTCTTCGCCTCGGTGCAGATCGAGCGCAAACGCCGTGTCCACTTCGGCGAATTCATGCTGGAGGTGCATCGCCGCATCGCCGCCGAACGGAAAAAGGAGGTCGGCGACCCGATCGTCCCCGCTGCGCGCGCCATCGCCGAGGAGACGCGGCTGCTCGCCTTCGACGAGATCATGGTGACCAACAGCCCGGATGCGATGATCCTCTCGCGGCTGTTCACGCAATTGCTCAGCGAAGGCGTGACGGTCGTCACCACCTCCAACCGGCGCCCGCGCGATCTCTACAAGGACGGGCTCAACCGCGAGCATTTCCTGCCCTTCATCGACCTGATCGAAGCGAAACTCGACGTTCTGACGCTCGATGGCCCGGTGGATTACCGCCGCGACCGGCTCGGCAAGATCGACACCTGGCTGGTGCCCAACGGCCCCAAGGCGACCGAATTGCTGTCGGGCGATTTCTTCCGCCTCACCGACTTCCCGGTCGAGGACCGCGCGCGCGTGCCGTCCGAGGAACTGCCGGTCGAGGGCGGTCGCACGCTGCACGTGCCCAAGAGCGTGAAGGGGGTCGGCGTGTTCTCGTTCAAGCGGCTGTGCGCGGAGGCGCGCGGCACGCCCGACTATCTGGCCATCGCGCGGCATTTCCACACGGTGTTTGTCGTCGGCATCCCCAGGCTCGGCCCGGAGAACCGCAACGAGGCGGCGCGCTTCGTGTCGCTGATCGACGCGCTCTACGAACACAAGGTCAAGCTGCTCGCCTCGGCCGATGCCGAGCCCGATCAGCTCTACGAAAAAGGCGACGGCCGTTTCGAATTCGACCGTACCGTCAGCCGGCTGGAGGAAATGCAGTCCGACGAATACCTTGCGCAGGGGCACGGTTCGGCGGGGGCGTGAGCCTCAGGCCTGGGCGGGCTTGGCCACCGGCGGCTTGGGGGCGACCGGCTTGGCGGCGGCGAGAGCGCGGACGAGTGCCCGGTTACGGCGATTGTTGGCAGTGCGAAGCTGGCCCATGATATTTCCCTTCGATCTTTGGCAGGCATGAAAACGGGCACCCGCGCAGTCCGCGGGTGCCCGTAATCTGGTCAGGCGCTCTGGAGGTTGACCGCGGAGGTCTTCCCGCGCTGGTCCTTCTCGAGCTCGTAGGAGACGCGCTGATCCTTATCGAGCGTGCTCATGCCCGCGCGCTCGACGGCGGAGATGTGGACGAAGGCGTCGTCGCCGCCGCTTTCCGGCGCGATGAAGCCATAACCCTTGTCGGCATTGAAGAATTTCACGGTTCCGGTGATCATATCGATATCCCTTGTCGGATAGAGAAGACGAGCCCGCACGAACATTCGCGCGAACCGGCTCGGAGAGGCTAGAAAGGGACAAAGGGGGACCAAGATCGGCCCGATATCCGTCGCAGGCGACGTAAGCAGGCGGGGTGATACGCGAAATCGCAGGATAAAGCAAAGATGCTGTCCATCGCACGCATGGCCGGGCGGCGGCGCTCGGCTTCACGCCTGCCTAAAACCCTCCTTAACCCGCACCGGTGCATGAGGCCGGAATGACCGGCGGGCAGGGAAACAGGCGGCAGACGCTCGATGTCGTGCGGGGCATCGCGATCCTGCTCGTCATCGCCTTCCACCTCGATGCCGCGACCGGCGTCGCCGCGATCGACGCGCTGCGCCCGGTGGCGCGGGCGGGCTGGTGCGGGGTCGATCTGTTCTTCGTGCTCAGCGGCTTCCTCGTCGGCGGCATGGTGCTGGAGGAGGCCGCGCGGCCGGAGGGGCTGCGGCTCGGTCGGTTCTTCTCGCGGCGCGCGCTCCGGCTGTTGCCGCCGCTTTACGCCTATCTCGCCGCCTTGCTGCTGATCGGCGGAGCGCAGGCATGGCCGATGGTGATGCCGGTGCTGTTCCACCTGCAGAACTACGGCACGACAGCGCCGAGTCACCTCTGGTCGCTCGCGGTCGAGGAGCATTTCTACCTCGCCGCAGCGTTCGCGCTTCCCTGGCTGGCGCGACGGGGCGGCACGCGCGTGATCGCCGCGCTGATGGCGGTGATGATCGCCTGCCTCGCGCTGCGCACGGGGGCGTTGATCGCGGGTGAGACGCACCTCCATCTGCAATGGCAGACGCAGTACCGGATCGACGCGCTGACGATGGGCGTGCTGCTCGCGGCGGTGCGGCTGTACCGGCCAGCACTGTTCGCGGCGCTGACAGAACGGCGGTGGCTGTTCGGCGGCGTGGCGGCGGCGGGCTTCGCAGTGCTGGTGACGATCGGCGACGACGGCTGGCGTCCCGGTCTCGGCTTCGTGATCGCCTATCCGGCCGCGGCGGCGCTGATCCTCGCGCTCTATTCTGCGCGCATCCCGAGGTTGCTGGAATGGCCGGCATGCGGCCTCGCCAGGCTCGGCGTTATCGCCTATTCGCTCTACATCTGGCACGCGAGCGTCGCGCGCGTGGTGGAGGGACTCGCGCCCGCGATCGGATCGCCGCTGCTCGTGCTGGCGCTTAAATACGCCGCGGTCATCGCCGTGGCGGCGGCGATGTACGCCGCGGTGGAGCGCCCCGCCTTGCGCTTGCGGACTGTAAAATGGGCGTTTCCGCGACGCGCTCCGAAGGCGCTCGCTGCCTGATTAATGCATGTGCGAATGAGTTGCAATAAGATCGTGGATTTGTAGTCCTTTAGTGGTTGCCCTGCCGCCAAAACCCGCCTAAGCCGCGCCGCGTTACTAGGCATCAGGCCGCGCACGGACGGCCATCGATCGGGGAAGGACGAGAATGGCCCGCAAGAAGATCGCGCTCATTGGCGCCGGCAATATTGGCGGCACGCTCGCCCATCTTGCAGCATTGAAGTCGCTCGGCGACGTCGTTCTGTTCGACGTGGTCGAGGGCGTGCCGCAGGGCAAGGCGCTCGATCTTCGCCAGTGCGCCCCGGTCGAGGGCTTCGACGTCGACGTCAAGGGCACCAACGATTACGCCGACATCGCGGGCGCGGACGTCATCATCGTCACCGCCGGCGTCGCCCGCAAGCCGGGCATGAGCCGCGACGATCTGCTCGGCATCAACCTCAAGGTGATGAAGGCCGTTGGCGAGGGCATCGCCGCCAACGCGCCCGACGCCTTCGTGATCTGCATCACCAACCCGCTCGACGCGATGGTCTGGGCGCTGCGCGAATTCTCCGGCCTTCCGCACCAGAAGGTCGTCGGCATGGCGGGCGTGCTCGATTCGTCGCGCTTTTCGGCCTTCCTCGCCGAGGAGTTCCAGGTCTCGATCAAGGACGTCACCAGCTTCGTGCTCGGTGGCCACGGCGACACGATGGTGCCGGTGATCGAATATTCGACCGTGTCGGGCATCCCGGTTCCCGATCTCATCAAGCAGGGCCGCTCGACGCAGGAGAAGATCGACGCGATCATCCAGCGCACGCGCGGCGGCGGCGGCGAGATCGTCGCGCTGCTCAAGACCGGCTCGGCCTATTATGCGCCCGCAACGTCCGCGATCGCGATGGCGCAGGCCTATCTCGGTGACGAGAAGCGCGTCCTGCCGGCGGCGGTTCACCTCACCGGCCAGTATGGCGTCGATAACCTCTACGTGGGTGTTCCCGTCGTGATCGGTGCCGGCGGCGTCGAGCAGATCGTCGAAATCGCGCTCAGCGACGAGGCCAAGAAGAACCTCGACGTCTCGGTCGATGCGGTCAAGGAACTGCTGGTGGCGTGCAAGGCGATCGACGGCTCGCTGGCCTGATCTGACTGTCGGCGGCGCGGGGCCCGCGTCGCTCATTCTCTCTCACAAGGAAAGCGACGCATGAGCATCCTCGTCGACAAGAACACCAAGGTCATCACCCAGGGCATGACCGGGGAAACCGGCAGCTTCCATACGCAGACCGCGCTCGCCTACGGCACGCAGATGGTCGGCGGCGTGACGCCGGGCAAGGGCGGCACCACGCACCTCGACCTGCCGGTGTTCAACACCGTGGAGGAAGCCAAGCACGCCACCGGCGCGACCGCGTCGGTCGTGTACGTGCCGCCCCCCTTCGCGGCCGATTCGATCCTCGAGGCGATCGATGCCGAGATCGAGCTGATCGTCGCCATCACCGAGGGTATTCCAGTGCTCGACATGGTCAAGGTCAAGCGCGCGCTGTCGGGCTCCAAGTCGCGCCTCATCGGTCCGAACTGCCCCGGCGTGCTGACGCCGAATCAGTGCAAGATCGGCATCATGCCCGGCAACATCTTCTCGGAAGGGTCGGTCGGCGTTGTAAGCCGCTCGGGCACGCTTACCTATGAAGCCGTGTTCCAGACGACCAACGCCGGGCTCGGTCAGACCACCGCGGTCGGCATCGGCGGCGATCCCGTCAACGGCACGAACTTCATCGACGTGCTCGAACTGTTCCTGGCCGACGACGCTACCAAGTCGATCATCATGATCGGCGAGATCGGCGGCGACGCCGAGGAGCAGGCCGCGCAGTTCCTGATCGACGAGGCGAAGAAGGGCCGCAAGAAGCCGATGGCCGGCTTCATCGCGGGCCGCACGGCGCCTCCGGGCCGCCGCATGGGCCATGCCGGCGCGATCGTGTCGGGCGGCAAGGGCGACGCCGAGAGCAAGATCGCGGCGATGGAAGCGGCGGGCATCAAGGTTTCGGCCAGCCCCTCGCTGCTCGGCGAGACCCTGCTCGAGGTGCTGAAGGGCTAATTGACGTCGCCCCGGCGGAGGCCGGGGCCGCTGCGTTGGGGAGCGTGGCAGGCGTTTCGAGCCACACGCAACGGCCCCGGCCTCCGCCGGGGCGACGAAGGACAGTCCGATGGGCTTCGAAGGCCAGGATTTCGGCGATATCGCCAGTGGGGTCAGCCCCGCTTTCATCGAGTCGCTCTACGCGCGCTACAAGACCTCGCCCGACAGCGTCGAGCCGGCGTGGCGCGGCCTGTTCGAAGGCCTCGACAGTGCGCCGCAGGGCCCCAGCTGGGAACAGGCCAGCTGGCCGCTGACCTCGACCGATGATCTGACCGCCGCGCTTGATCCCACGCAGATGGAGCCCGCGCCCAAGCCCGCAAAGGGCGGCGCGAAGCCTGCGCCCGTCCCCGCCGAGGCCGCGCCGCAGGTCGACGTCACGCGCGCCGCCGCCGACGCGATCCGCATGCAGCTCTTGATTCGCACCTACCGGGTGCGCGGCCACCTCGCCGCGTCGATCGATCCGCTCGGTCTGATGAAGCGCGATCTGCCGGCGGATCTCACGCCCGAATATCACGGTTTCTCCGGCGCGGATCTCGACCGTCCGGTCTATCTCGGCGGTACGCTCGGCCTGCAATGGGCGAGCGTGCAAGAGGTCGTGGCGATCCTGCGCGCGAACTACTGCGGCAATGTCGGCCTCGAATATATGCACATCGCCGATGTCGAGGAGCGCCGCTTCCTGCAGGACCGCATGGAGGGCAAGGACAAGGCGATCGACTTCAGCCCGCTCGGCAAGAAGGCGATCCTCAACAAGGTGATCGAGGCCGAGCAGTGGGAGAAATTCTGCGGCAAGAAGTTCGTCGGCACCAAGCGCTTCGGTCTCGACGGCGGCGAATCGATGATCCCCGCGCTCGAAAGCGTCATCAAATACGGCGGTGCGCTGGGCGTGCGCGAGATCGTGTTCGGCATGGCGCATCGCGGCCGCCTCAACGTCCTCACCAACGTGATGGCGAAGCCCTACCGCATCATCTTCCACGAATTCGGTGGCGGTTCGGACAATCCCGATGACGTCGCGGGTTCGGGCGACGTCAAATACCATCTCGGCACCTCGACCGACCGCGAGTTCGACGGGATCAACGTCCATATGTCGCTGGTCGCCAATCCTTCGCATCTCGAGGCGGAGGATCCGGTCGTGCTCGGCAAGGTCCGCGCGATCCAGACGATCGCGGGCGATCTTACCGAACATGCCGCCTCGCTGCCCGTGCTGATCCACGGCGACGCCGCGTTCGCGGGGCAGGGCATCGTGTGGGAATGCCTCGGCTTCTCGGGCATCCGCGGCTACAATACCGGCGGCTGCCTGCACTTCATCATCAACAACCAGATCGGCTTCACGACGAGCCCGCAATTCGCGCGCTCCTCGCCCTATCCGTCGGATGTCGCCAAGGGCGTTCAGGCGCCGATCTTCCACGTCAACGGCGACGATCCCGAGGCCGTCACCTTCGCCTGCAAGATGGCGATCGAGTTCCGCCAGCGCTTCCACCGCGACGTCGTGATCGATATGTGGTGCTATCGCCGCTTCGGCCATAACGAGGGCGACGAGCCGGGCTTCACCCAGCCGCTGATGTACCAGCGGATCCGCCAGCATCCGCCGGTCAGCGAGGTCTACGGGGCGCGCCTGATCGAGCAGAAGGTGGTCGATCAGGCCTGGATCGACGACAATGTCACGCAGTTCACCACGCTGCTCGAAGGCGAGTTCGAAGCGGGCGCGAGCTACAAGCCCAACCGCGCCGACTGGTTCGCCGGCCGCTGGTCGGGCCTCCATGCCCCCGCCGACGCCGAGACCGCGCGCCGCAGCGTCGAGACCGGCATCGACAAGAAGCTGTTCGATTCGCTCGGCCGCACGCTGACGACGATCCCGGAAGGGCTGACGATCCACAAGACGCTCGGCCGTGTGCTCGATGCCAAGCGCGAGATGTTCAAGTCGGGCGCCAATTTCGACTGGGCGACCGGCGAGGCGCTGGCGTTCGGCTCGCTGCTGTCGGAAGGCTATGGCGTGCGCCTGTCCGGTCAGGACTCGGGCCGCGGCACTTTCTCGCAGCGTCATGCGGTATGGATCGACCAGACCGACGAACACAAATACCGCCCGCTCTCTACGATCGAGCATGGCAATTTCGAAGTGCTCGACTCGCCGCTCAGCGAATACGGCGTGCTCGGCTTCGAATACGGCTATGCGCTCGCCGATCCCAAGACGCTCGTGCTGTGGGAGGCGCAGTTCGGCGACTTCATGAACGGCGCGCAGATCATGATCGACCAGTTCATCGCAAGCGGAGAGGCCAAGTGGCTGCGCGCCAACGGTCTCGTGATGATGCTGCCGCACGGCTACGAAGGGCAGGGGCCGGAGCATAGCTCGGCGCGTCCCGAGCGCTTCCTGCAGCTCTGCGCGCAGGACAATATGCAGGTCGCCAATTGCACGACTCCGGCGAACTTCTTCCACCTGCTGCGCCGTCAGATGCACCGCAGCTTCCGCAAGCCGCTGATCATCTTCACGCCCAAGTCGCTGCTGCGCCACAAGCTCGCGGTGTCGAGCGCCAAGGATTTCCAGGGCGACAGCCACTTCATGCGCATCCTCTCCGATCCGTCGGCTCCGGCCGACAAAGACGTGAAGCGCCTCGTGCTCTGCACCGGCAAGGTTGCGTACGATCTGATCGAGGCGCGCGACGCGCACGGCGACAAGAACACCGCGATCGTCCGCATCGAGCAGCTCTATCCCTTCCCCGGCGAGCCGCTCACCGCGCGGCTGGAGAAGCTGACGAACCTGGAAACGGTCGTGTGGGCGCAGGAAGAGCCGAAGAACAACGGTTACTGGTCGTTCGTCGAGCCCTTCATCGAGGAAAGCCTGACCGCCGCCGGCAGCAAGGTGGCGCGCGCCAAATACGCCGGCCGTGCCGCCGCCGCATCGCCCGCCACCGGCCTGATGAAGCGCCACCAGGCGGAACAGGGCGCGCTGATCGCCGACGCGCTCGGCCACAGCGTCCGTGAGGAAATCCGCCGCACCCGCGACACCAAGGCCCCGAAGCCCGGCCGGGCCAACGCCTGACTTTAAGAAAGCGAGATCATGGCAACCGAAGTCAAAGTCCCCGTGCTGGGCGAATCGATCACCGAGGCGACGCTGGGCGAATGGCTCAAGCAGCCCGGCGATCCCGTGAAGCAGGATGAGCCGATCGCCAGCCTCGAGACCGACAAGGTCTCGGTCGAGGTGCCCTCGCCGGTCGCGGGCGTGATGGGTCAGCAGGCGGTCAAGGTCGGCGACACCGTGCTGGTCGGCGCGATGATCGCGACGATCGATGCGGGCGACGGCAAGGCCGCACCCGCCGCCGCGTCCGCGCCAGCCGCTACCGCCGGCCAGCAGGCCCCGGCTGCATCGTCCGACACGCCCGCAGCCCTCTCGCCCTCGGTACGCCGCGCCGTACTCGAAACCGGCGTCGATCCTTCCACGCTCAAGGGCACCGGCAAGGACGGCCGCCTCACCAAGGACGACGTGCTCTCCGCCGCCTCGGCCCCGGCCGCTGCGCCTGCACCGAGCGAGACGCCCGCCGTCGCCCCGTCGGTCGCCGCCGCCACCAGCCGCACCGAGGAGCGCGTCCGCATGACGCGCCTGCGCCAGACCATCGCCAAGCGCCTCAAGGATGCGCAGAACACCGCGGCGATGCTCACCACCTTCAACGACGTCGACATGACGGCGGTGATCGAGGCCCGCGCCAAGTACAAGGATCTGTTCGAGAAGAAGCACGGCGTCCGTCTCGGCTTCATGGGCTTCTTCGCCAAGGCCGCGTGCATGGCGCTGAAGGACATCCCCAGCGTCAACGCCAGCATCGACGGCGACGAGATCGTCTATCACGATTACGCCGACATCTCGGTCGCGGTGTCGGGCCCGGGCGGCCTCGTCGTCCCCGTCATCCGCGACGCCGACAAGATGACCGTCGCGCAGATCGAAAAGACGATCGGCGATTTCGGCAAGCGCGCCAAGGACGGCACGCTGAAGATGGAGGAGATGAAGGGCGGCACCTTCACCATCTCCAACGGCGGCGTGTTCGGCTCGCTGATGTCGACCCCGATCATCAACCCGCCGCAGTCGGCGGTGCTGGGCCTGCACCGCATCGAGGACCGTGCGGTGGTGGTGGACGGTCAGATCGTGATCCGCCCGATGATGTACCTCGCGCTCAGCTACGACCACCGCCTGATCGACGGCCGTGAGGCGGTGACGTTCCTGGTCGCGCTCAAGAACGCGATCGAGGATCCGACTCGTATCCTGATCGACCTCTAACCACATATCCCTTGTGTCCCCACGAAGGCGGGGACCCAGACTGGGTTCCCGCCTTCGCGGGAGCTAACGAGGCGCTAGAAAATGGCAGACTACGACTTCGACGTTATCGTGATCGGCTCCGGCCCCGGCGGGTACGTGGCCGCGATCCGCGCCGCGCAGCTCGGGCTTCGCACCGCCTGCGTCGAAAGCCGCGAGACGCTCGGCGGCACCTGCCTCAACGTCGGCTGCATACCGTCGAAAGCGATGCTGCACGCGTCGGAATATTTCGACGCCGCCGCCAATGGCGCGATGGCGAAGATGGGCATCAAGGTCACGCCCGAGCTCGATCTGCCGACGATGCACGGCCAGCGGCTCGACGCGGTCAAGCAGCTCACCGGCGGCATCGCCTTCCTGTTCAAGAAGAACAAGATCGAGTGGCTCAAGGGCACCGGCTCCTTCGTCGACAAGAACACCGTCGCGGTCGGCGACAAGAGCTACACCGCCAAGGATATCGTCATCGCCACCGGCTCGTCGGTCACGCCGCTGCCGGGCGTGACGATCGACCAGAAGGTCGTCGTCGATTCGACTGGCGCGCTCGAACTGGCGAAGGTGCCCGCGCATCTCGTCGTGATCGGCGGCGGCGTGATCGGGCTCGAGCTCGGCTCGGTCTGGCGCCGCCTCGGCGCGAAGGTGACGTGCGTCGAATTCCTCGACCAGATCCTGCCGGGCTTCGACGGCGACGTCCGCAAGGAAGCCAACAAGATCTTCAAGAAGCAGGGCATCGAGTTCAAGCTCTCGACCAAGGTGACGGGCGTCATCGTCAAGGGCGACAAGGCGACGCTCACCGTCGAGCCCGCCGCCGGTGGTTCGGCCGAGACGATCGAGGCGGATGCCGTGCTCGTGTCGATCGGCCGCCGTCCCAACACCGATGGCCTCGGCCTCGACAAGGTCGGCATCGCGCCGAACGCGCGCGGCCAGATCGAGATCGATCACGACTTCAAGACCAGCGTGCCGAACATCTGGGCGATCGGCGACGTCGTCCCCGGCCCGATGCTCGCGCACAAGGCCGAGGACGAGGGCATCGCGGTCGCCGAGAACATCGCCGGGCAGACGGGCATCGTGAACCACGACGTCATCCCGTCGGTCGTCTACACTTGGCCCGAGATCGCCGGTGTCGGCCTCACCGAAGAGGCGGCGAAGGAGAAGGGCGAGATCAAGGTCGGCAAGTTCCCGATGCTCGCCAATTCGCGCGCCAAGACCAATCACGAGCCTGACGGCTTCGTGAAGGTGATCGCCGACGCCAAGAGCGACCGCGTGCTCGGCGTGTGGGTGATCGCCAGCGTCGCCGGTACGATGATCGCCCAGGCCGCGCAGGCAATGGAATTCGGCGCGACGAGCGAGGACATCGCCTACACCTGCCACGCCCACCCGACGCACAGCGAGGCGATTAAAGAGGCGGCTATGGGCGTAAGAGGCAAGCCGATACACATTTAGCCTGCGGCTAAATGTGTATGCGCGGCGAGCCGCGCAGGCTTGCCCGGCCGGCGGCGCGGGAGCGCTGTCCGACGGGGCGGGCTTTGCCCGCGGCTGGCGGCTACACATTGCGAAAATCTCCGAGTTGCGACATTCTTCCACGATGCAACTCACAGGCTTCCCTCGCATCGCCATCGATCCCGGCATCTGCGGCGGACGCGCGACCGTCGTCGGTACGCGCGTGCGCGTGACGGATGTGCTGGAAATGCTCGCCGGCGGTGCGACCCCGGGCGAGATCGCCGCCGACTTTCCCTACGTTACTGAGGACGACGTGCGCGCCGTCCTCGCTTATGCGGCGCGCCACTAACACTCCTCCCGTCACCCCGGCCTCGTGCCGGGGTCCAAGGTTCCGCGAGCGCTACGGCAAGAGGCTCAGGCGGATCGCCTGCCGCCCGATGGACCCCGGCACAAGGCCGGGGTGACGGTTGCGATAGGGATGGCGGATGTCGCCTAGTGGCGAAAGGGCGACTTTCTGCTTACTCAAGCGGCATGGCTGATACTCCCGAACTGCCCGCATCCCCGTCCGCCGCGAGCTTTGTTCCGGGCGATTTATACGAGGATGTGTTTTATCATCCGTGCCTCTGCGTCGCGGTAGACGAGGAAAACGACGGTATTTGGGGCATTTCTTTGATAGATGGCTCTTATCCACGGTCTACAAGCCTCCTCTTTTCTGTCCCACGAAAACTTGCCGTGGAAGAAGCGTGGGAAATGAAACGGAAGCTTCAAAAGATCGCATTGCCGGAAATGCCGAATTAGGGGGCGTCCCACCCGACACCAGACACACCGCCCCCATTCCGCTAAACCCAGCCCCATGCCGCACCTCCCGCATCTCCCCCACCTCCTCCACTGGCAGTTCGGCTCGATCCTGCCGTGGCTCGATCTGCTCGGCATCGCGATCTTCGCGATCACCGGGGCGCTCGCCGCCACGCGCCGGGGCGACGTCGTCACCGCCGCCTTCTTCGCGCTGGTGACGGGTGTCGGCGGTGGCTCCGTGCGCGATCTGCTGATCGGTGCGCCGGTGTTCTGGATGCATGATCCCTACGTGGCGCTCGTCTGTCTGGTGATGGCGGTGCTGGTGTGGGTGACGCCGGGGCGCTGGTGGCAGGGGAGCGCGCTGGCGTGGCTCGATGCGGTCGGGCTGGCGGCCTACGCGGTGTTCGGCGCGGCCAAGGCGCTCGATTTCGAGATCCCCGCCGTGCCCGCCGCGCTGATGGGCGTCATCACCGCCTGCGTCGGCGGCATCATCCGCGATGTGCTGGCCGGGCAGCCGTCGATCCTGCTGCGCGCCGAGCTCTACGTGACGGTCGCGGGCGTCGCCGCCGGGCTGTTCGTCGCGCTCGTCACCGGCGGCGTTCCGCAGACCGTGGCCGCCGGGATCGCGGCGGTCACCGGCTTCGCTCTCCGCGCGGCGGCGATCCGCTGGGGCATCGCGCTGCCGTATCGCGGCGAGCGGTAAACCTTAAATCCTCCCCCGCCAGTGGGAGGATTTAGGTCATCTCGCGATGCCTATGGTCGCCGCCGCCGTATAGCCCGCGCTCGCGCTACCGGTGAAGGCAGGCGTCATCGCCGCGATCTGCGCGCTCGTATTGTCGCCGAACACGCCGTCGCTGCCGGTCGATACGCTCGCGTAGCGCGTCGCGCTGCCCGCATAGGTCGTGGTGTCGGCATAGACCGCATTGCACGCCGCCGCCGGCATCGCGAGCTGCGAGGTCAGCACCGAATAGCGCCCGCTCGTCGCGTTCGACAGCGACGAGAACACCTCGAAATGCATGTGCGGATAGCGCCCGTCGTAGCAGCCGGGGAAGATCGTCGTGAACGTCACCTGCCCGTTCGCATCGGTCACCTGCACCCCGCGCAGATAGCTTTCCGCCGCCGCCGTATAGAGCGAGTAATTGCCCGCCGCGTTGCAATGCCAGAGGTAGATCGCATAGCCCGACAGGGGCGCGCAGGCCGAGTTCACGTTCACCAAGGTCAGCGTGATGACCACCTTCACGCCTGCCGCCGTGTTGGTCGAGCTGATGAAGCTCGCGCGGATATCGCTGCGCACGATGCCCGATACGGTCAGCACGTTGGAGGTCGATCCGCTCGCGGTGTTGGTGCCGTCGCCGGGATAGGGCCCGGCGGTCTCGGTCGGGTCGGCGATGCAGGAGCCGCTGGTGGCGGTCGTGGTCGGCGTTGGCGTCGCCGTCGCGGATGCAGTCGGCGTCGGCGTGGCGGTGGCGCCGGTGCTGACGACGGTCGTGCCGGAGCTCGATCCGCCGCCGCTGCACCCGGCGATGATGCCGGCGGTGCCCGCGCCCGCCAGCCATTTCAGCGCGCGCCGCCGCGCGATCATCGCCTCCATCACCTGAAGGTCTTCGGCCAGACTGTGCCCGTGGTGCTGCGTCATATACGTCCCCTCGAAATCGATAGGGCCGCTATGGCCGCGAAACCGCGCGCGCGGATTTCGCCGTGTCGCGCGATTATTTCAGATTATTTCACCGTCGGCAGCGTGACGGTCGCGCGCGCGCCGGGCCCGTCGGTGCGATTGCCGAGGCTCACGCTGCCGCCGTGCGCCACCGCGATCGAGCGCACGATCGACAGGCCGAGCCCGCTGCCGCCCGTCTCGCGGTTGCGCGAGGGGTCGCCGCGCACGAACGGCTCGAACAGGCGCTCGGCGAGCGCGGCGTCGATGCCCGGCCCGGCATCGTCGATCGTCACCGTCACCAGCCGCCCGGACACGTACCAGGTGATGCGCGCCTCGCCGCCGTAGCGCAGCGCATTGTCGATCAGGTTCTGGAACAGCCGCCGCAAAGCGCCGGGGTCGCCGCGCACGATCGCGCGCGCGCCGGGCGTCAGCGCGGCTTCCGCGCCGGTTGCGGCGGCATCCTCGACCAGCGCGTCGAGCAGGCTTTCGAGATCGACGCGCGCGCTCGCCTTCTCCTTCGCCTCGTCACGCGCGAGGCTTAACACCGCGCCGATCATGCCGCGCATCTCGGCGATATCCTCGGCGGCGCGGTCGCGCGCTTCGGCGGGCAGGCTCTCGACGCGGAAGGCGAGGCGCGACAGCGGCGTGCCGAGATCGTGCGCGATCGCCGCCAGCATCTCGGTCCGCGCCGCCGCGTGGCGCTCCAGACGCGCGTGCATCGAGGCGACCGCGCCGGTCAACTCGACCACCTCGCGCGGTCCGCTTGCGGGAAGCGCCGGCAGCGGGGCCCCGGCATGCGCCGCGCTCGCCGCCGCCGCCAGCCTGCGCAAGGGGCGCGAGATGGCGCGCGCGATTAGCCACGCCGGCGTCACCAGCAGCGCGAGGATGCCGAGCATCGCCGCCAGCGTCACCAGATGCCACTGGGTCAGCCACGGTCCCGGAGCGACGCTCACCGTCCGCCACCCGCTGCCCACTGGCGCGGCGGCGGTGAACGCGCCCAGGATCACGTCCGGGAAGGGCTGGCGCTCCTCGGCGGTCCACAGCCGCACGCGGTCGGCGGGCACGCCCAGCACGCTCGCGATCTGCGCCGTCCGGGCCGGATCGGCGTGCCAGCCCTTGGGCTGCGCGGGCGGCTGCGCGGCATTGAGGATGACGAAATTCACCGTCGCGCGCCGCCAGGGATTAGGGCCCGGCCCCTGCATCCCCGGCCCCTGTGGGGCGCGCGCATACGGCGGGGGGCCCCCCGGCTTCCCCGCCGCATCGAAACCCGGCCCGAAGCCAAAGGCCGGCCCGCGCGGCTGAGTGCCGGTCTTGAGCGCTTCCGCCACCCGCCACGTCAGCGCGGGCGCGGTGCGCGGCGGTGGCCCGATGAAGGTGATCGCGAAGAATCCGATCGTCGCGAGCAGCACCGTGCCCGCGACGAGCGCGAAGATCGCGACGGCGATCGAGCGGCCCCCGGCCGTGGCGGGCATGTCAGCCACGCGTCACGTCGGCGGTGAACAGATAGCCTTCGTTGCGGATCGTGCGGATCAGCTCCTCGCCGCCCGAGCGCGACAGTTTTCGTCGCAGCCGGCTCACCTGCACGTCGATCGCGCGGTCGAAATGCTCGGTATTCTCGCCGCGCGACAGATCGAGCAACTGGTCGCGCGTCAGCGTCCGCCGCGGCCGCTCGACCAGCGCGAGCAGCAACCGGAACTCGCCGTCCGACAGGTTGATGACGGTCTCTTCGGGGTCGATCAGCTCGCGCGCGACCGGGTCGAGCCGCCACCCCGCGAAGCGCAGCGAGGGCCGCGCGGGCGCCACTGCCGCCACGCCGCGCCCGCGCCGCAGCACCGAGCGGATCCGCGCCAGCAGCTCGCGCGGGGAGGCGGGCTTGGCGATGTAATCGTCCGCGCCCAGCTCCAGCCCGATGATCCGGTCGATCTCCTCGCCGATCACCGACATGATGATGATGGCGGGCATCGTCGCGCGGTCGAGCGAGCGCAGGATCGTCAGCCCGTCCTCGCCCGGCATCATCACGTCGAGCACGACGAGATCGTATTGCGCCCGCGTCAGCGCGGCGCGCATCGCGGGCCCGTTGGCGGCGACGTCGACGATATAGCCGTGATCGGTCAGGAACGACGCGGTCAGGTCGCGGATGCCGGGATCGTCGTCGACGATCAGCAGGCGGGTCTCAAGATCCACGGAAAGGGCGGGTTGCATGGCGCATGGCTATCGCAGGGACTTATCCGCCGTGTTGCGGCCCTGCAATGTTCGCGCAAATGTCACGCGCTGTTGCGCGCGCGCCACACTTACTTCCTGGCGGGCCTGGCCGGGGCCTTGGCGGCGGTCGCCTCGATCTCGACGAGGAAAGCCGGATTGGCGAGCGCCACCACCTGCGAGGTGATCCGCGCGGGCTTTTTCGGCTGCTGCGGCGTGCCGTAGACCTGGCGATAGGCCTTCATCATCCCTGCGAAATCCATCTTGCCGCCGCCCGGTCCCGGCACGCCGACCAGCAGCACGCGCATCATCACCACATCGCCCGGACCCATGCCGTGTTCGGCCAGCGCATCGTTGATCTTCTTGAGCACGGAGCGCGTCTGCGTCTCGGTGTCGCCGAAGCGCGACGGATCGTTCTCCGCCATGCCGGGGATGGGATCGGGCGTGAGGCCGCTGACATAGACCAGCGTCGATCCCGCCGGCAATGCCACGCTGGTCGAGATCGCGGCGGAGGCCGCACCCTTGCGGACGATCTCCTGCGCCTGTGCAGGGCCGGCGGCCAACGCAAGCGCGGTGGCGGCGATGAAAAGCGAACGCATCGGTGAAACTCCCCCCGGTAGTGACGCCGCCACCTTATGCCGCGCCGCCACGGAGGCAATACGGGAGATGCCGGAGTCGGGGCAGTCCTAGCGGTCGCGCCGCCCGCCGCCGCCGCGATCCCCGCCACCGATATGCGGGGCCTGCGGCTGCGGCATCGGGCGGGGGGCCTGCATCTGTGGCTGGGGGCGTGGGGCCTCCATGCGCGGCTGCGGCCGGGGTGCCTCCATCCTCGGCTGCGGGCGCGGCGCTTCCATGCGCGGCTGCGGGCGAGGGGCCTCCATCCTCGGTTGGGGACGCGGCGCTTCGACCCTGGGCTGCGGCCGTGGTGCGTCGAAACGCGGTTGCGGGCGCGGTCCCTCGAAGCGGCGCTGCGCTTGCGGCTGTGGAGCTTGTGGCCGCTGAGCCTGAGCCTGCATCCGCGCCGCCTGCTGTTGCTGGCGCTGCGCGAACATCGCCCGGCGCTGGTCGCCGCGCTGCTGCCCCACCTGCTGCGCCTGTTGGCGCGCCTGTTGCCGCTCGGCAAAGCGTTGTGGCGCTTGCTGCGGTGGGGCTTGTTGTGGCCGCTGCTGGATCGGCGGACGGGCCCGCGCGGCATCGGCCTGCTGGCGTTGTGCCGCCTGCTGCTGTTGCCGCGCCGCGAACCCGGCCTGTTGGCGCTGTTGCGCCTGCATCTGCTGGTTGCGCTGCTGCTCCGCTGCCGCGCGCTGCTGCTCGCGCGGATCGCGCCCGGCTGCCTGCTGCTGCTGGAAGCGCTGGCGGTCGGCCTGTTGGCGCGCCGCGGCCTCGGCTTGCTGGCGTTGCGCCTGTTGCTGGCCCGCCTGCTGCTGGCGCTGCGCCTGCATCTGTGCCGCGCGCTCGGCATAGAGCCGCGGCGCTTGCCCGCGGAAGCCTTCGCCCTGCCACGTCGCGAAGCGCTGCGCCGCACCCGCCCGCGCCTGACGCTCCTCGGCGAAGCGCCGCTGGTCGACGGCACCCTCGTTGCGGCTGCGATAGGCGCGCCACGCGGCATCGTCCGCCCGCGCGCGGTCCCATTCGGCGCGTCCGGCCGCAACCGTCGCGCGTCGCGCCGCCCATTGCGCCGCCACCACGCCGCGCCGCGCGCGCGTATCGGAGGCCTGCCGCAGCGCCCGCGCCCGCGCATAATAGCGCGAGGCCTCGTCCGCCCGCCGCGACGCCTCATAGGCCGACAACGCGCGCCCGCCGCGATCGTAGACCGTCACGATCCGCCCATCGCGATAGCCGTAGGAATAGGAGGGATCGCGCACCAGGTACGGCGCATCCGCACCCGGATCATAGTAATAATAGCGATATCCGCCGTCGATCGGCTCGGCATAGGTGCGGTATCCGCCCGCCGTCTCCCAGCCCCACGGCTCGACCCCCTCGTCATAGTCGAAGTAATAATCGGGCGGCGCGTCGCCGATCGTGTCGCTGATCCGGTCGGCGCGGTCGATCCACGCATAGCGCTCGTCGTCTGGCGCGGTGGCGTAGCCGAGCGGGCGCACGCGCGGCAGCGCGGCCGCACCGGGGGCATAGCGCACCGGCGTCGCCGGGCCTGCCGCCAGCGGCTGCACATCGGGCAACGGCGGCAGGGCCGCCGCGCTGGTGCTATTCGCCAGCAACGCTTGCTGGTCCTGCGTGCCCTGCTGCCCGCAGCCGCCGATCATGACGGCCAGCGCCAGCGCGCTCGCGGTCAGCGAAAATCCTCTCATATTGGCCATCGTCGTGCTCCTTGGGTCGCCGAAACGATCCCCGAAGCTCGCACAACGCCGCGGAACCGCATCTGGGCGCATCGTTCACCGGAGGTTGGGAAAGGGGGCGCAACTCCCGCGCCGTTTCTTTCTCGTTAACCCTTTCTTAACCATGAGAGCTTAGCAATTCGTTAACGGCGGCAGGCCTGAACTGCGGCCGGGAGTTTCGCAGAACCGGGAAGGAATCCACATGCGTCGCATGGCGCTTGCGCTTATCCTCTTGTCCGCGCTCGCCGCCTGCACGGCGGGGGGCGGTCATCCGAAATCGGCGGCCGCGAGCGCGGTCGTAGAGGTCGCGCCGGTCCCCGCGTGGAAGGCGGTCGCGACCGATGTCGATCTGGCACGGATCGGCGCGCTGCCCGGTGTCTGGACCCATGCCATCGCTGGTCTGAAGAAGGGCGCGCGCGCCACGCTCGCCACCGAAGGCGCGCTGCTCGATCCGGCGGCGGCAAAGGATCTGCCCGCGCTCCCGCCCGGCCCGTACCGCTGCCGCCTGCTGCGCTTCGACGCGCGCGGCGGCCTTATCGGCTTCAAGCCCGATTTCTGCGTGGTGACGGGCGACGCCAAGGGCATCGCGCTGACCAAGCAGACCGGCAGCAACCTGCCCGGCGGCTGGCTCCACCCGGACGGCGATCACCGCCTGATCTTCCTCGGCGCGCAGCGCGCCGCCGCCGCCGACACGCCGCCCGCCTACGGCACCGATGCCGCCGCCGATCTCGCCGGCGTGATCGAACGTGTCGATGCCTTCCGCTGGCGCCTCACCCTCGCCCGCGCCGGCAAGGGCGCGCTGCTCGACGTCTACGAGCTGGTGCCGGTCACGCCCGAAGTGCCCGGCGCGACGCGCGCGGTGCCCGCCCCGACGCCGGTCGCGGCAAAGGGTTAGGCGGGTTCGGACGTTGCCTGCGGGCTTGTCGTTGAATGAACCTCTACTCAACACGGAGCGGGTGAAGCACTGGCGCGAATGATTGTCGCGAGGGTCTCGGTCTTGCTGAGGGTTAGCGAAATATATCCGTCGCGACGCCTTGGCGGCGGGAACATTGCATGCGTAGCGATGGTTCTACTGTTTGAAAAAACACAGCTTTTTTCACCAACAGGAGAACCTCCATGTCCGTGCTTGACCAAGTGATCGCCGCCGTCACACCTCCAGAGAGCAACGAGGCACGGCTGGAAGCGCGCGCCAATGCACAAGCCGTTGCGGTACCGGGCGGCTGGTTCGCCATGATCCTGGATCATCATCTGCTGCTGGAGGATGCATTCGCCGCGACCAAGGCCGCGCGTGACGCAGCTTCGCGTACCGCCGCGCTCAAGCATCTTGGCGTGATCCTGACGGGTCATGCGATCGCCGAGGAAGCTGTGGTCTACCCCGGCCTCGGCGAGGCGGGCGAGAAGGGTCATGCCACGCTGGGGTATAACGAGCAGGTTATGGTGAAGATGCAGATGGCCATGCTCGAAAAGCTCGATCCGATCAGCCAGGATTTTGACGACAAGCTCGAGCACATCCGCGGCGCGGTCGCGCACCATATGTACCAGGAAGAAGGGACATGGTTCATCGAGTTGTCGGAAAAGGCACCGGCGGCGGATCAAGCAATGATTACGCAGCGGTATCAGGAGGAATGGTCGCGCTATGTCGGCGCGGACGCCTGACATCGGGCGATAAGGTTTCGTGCCGCTGATCCATGGGCCGCCCCGCAAGGGGCGGCCTTACGCTATGTCGATATAGAAGTTGCTCGCCCGATCGCCCGCTTTCCGTTCGATGATCGGTCGGGGTGGCGCTTTTCCCGCCCGCTTCCTATTTCTTCCTCTGGCAATCCTCCCGGAACAGAAATAGAACCTTCGGCTATGCTGACTCATATTCAGAAGCATCGGTGTTCCGAATGCTGACTCACATAAGCGTGCGCGGCGCGCGCGAGCACAACCTCAAGGACGTGAGCGTGGATATCCCCCGCGACACGCTCACGGTCATCACCGGGCTGTCGGGGTCGGGCAAGTCGAGCCTCGCGTTCGACACCATCTATGCCGAGGGTCAGCGCCGCTATGTCGAGAGCCTCTCGGCCTATGCGCGCCAGTTCCTGGAGATGATGCAGAAGCCCGATGTCGATCACATCGAGGGTCTCTCGCCCGCCATTTCGATCGAGCAGAAGACGACCTCGCGCAACCCGCGCTCGACGGTCGCGACCGTGACCGAGATCTACGATTACATGCGCCTGCTGTGGGCGCGCGTCGGCATTCCCTATTCGCCCGCCACCGGCCTGCCGATCGCCGCGCAGACCGTGTCGCAGATGGTCGACCGCGTGATGGCGCTGCCCGAGGGCACGCGGCTCTACCTGCTCGCCCCCGTCGTGCGCGGCCGCAAGGGCGAGTATCGCAAGGAACTCGCTGAGTGGCAGAAGGCCGGCTTCACGCGCGTCCGCATCGACGGCGAGCTGCACGAGATCGAGGAAGCCCCCGCGCTCGACAAGAAGCTCAAGCACGACATCGAGGTGGTGGTCGATCGCATGGTCGTCGGCCCCGACGCCGCGACGCGCCTCGCCGACAGTTTCGAGACCGCGCTGAAGCTGGCGGAAGGGCTGGCGTACGTCGATCTGGTCGATGCCACTGTTTCTCCCCTCCCGCTTGCGGGAGGGGTCGGGGGAGGGGCTGTCCGCGAAGCACCGCAAGAGTTCGTGGCGGAAGGCAACATGCCCTCCCCCAGCCCCTCCCGCGAGCGGGAGGGGGGCAAGATGAAGGGCACCGGCATCCCCGCCAACCGCATCGTCTTTTCCGAAAAATTCGCCTGCCCGGTCAGCGGCTTCACCATCGCCGAGATCGAGCCGCGCCTCTTCTCCTTCAACGCCCCGCAGGGCGCGTGCCCGGCCTGCGACGGGCTCGGCGAGAAACTGCTGTTCGACGAGGAACTCGTCGTCCCCAACCACGCGCTCTCGATCAAGAAGGGCGCCGTCGTCCCCTGGGCGAAATCCAACCCGCCTTCGCCCTATTACATGCAGGTGCTGGGCAGCCTCGCGCGCGAATTCGGCTTCAGCCTCGACACGCCCTGGGCGGACCTGCCCGGCGAGGTGAAGCTCGTCATCCTCCACGGCACCGGCGGCAAGCCCGTCACGCTCACCTTCGTCGACGGCCGCAAGTCCTACGACGTGAAGAAGCCGTTCGAGGGCGTCATCGGCAACCTCAACCGCCGCATGCTCTCCACCGAAAGCGCGTGGATGCGCGAGGAGCTCTCCAAGTACCAGAGCAGCGCGCCCTGCGAGGTCTGCCACGGCGCACGCCTCAAGCCCGAGGCGCTGGCCGTCAAGATCGGCATGCGCGACATCTCGTCGGTCACGCGCCTGTCGGTGGTCGACGCGCTCGCCTGGTTCACTGCCATCCCGGAGGAACTCACCGACCAGCAGCGCGCCATCGCCGAACGCATCCTCAAGGAGATCCTCGAACGGCTCGGCTTCCTCAACAACGTCGGGCTCGATTATCTCAACCTCGATCGCACCTCGGGCACGCTCTCGGGCGGCGAGAGCCAGCGCATCCGCCTCGCGAGCCAGATAGGTTCGGGACTGTCGGGCGTTTTGTACGTTTTGGATGAGCCGAGCATCGGCCTCCACCAGCGCGACAACGACATGCTGCTCGCGACGCTGCGCCGCTTGCGCGATCTCGGCAACACCGTGCTGGTGGTCGAGCATGACGAGGATGCGATCCGCACCGCCGACTACGTCATTGACATGGGGCCGGGCGCCGGCGTCCACGGCGGCAGCGTCGTGGCGCAGGGCACGTTCGCGGAGGTGCTCGCCAACCCGAACAGCATCACCGCCGATTACCTCTCGGGCCGCCGCGAGGTTCCCGTCCCCGCCAAACGCCGCAAGGGCAACGGCAAGAAGCTCACCGTCCACGGCGCCACCGCCAACAATCTGCGCAACGTGACGGCCAGCATCCCGCTCGGCACCTTCACCTGCATCACCGGCGTGTCGGGCTCGGGCAAGTCGAGCTTCACCATCGACACGCTCTACGCCGCCGCCGCGCGCACGCTCAACGGCGCGCGCGTGCTGGCCGGCAAGCACGAGAAGGTCACCGGGCTCCAGTATCTCGACAAGGTCATCGACATCGATCAGTCGCCGATCGGCCGCACCCCGCGCAGCAACCCCGCCACCTACACCGGCGCCTTCACCCAGATCCGCGACTGGTTCGCCGGCCTGCCGGAGGCGCAGGCGCGCGGCTACAAGCCCGGGCGCTTCTCGTTCAACGTCAAGGGCGGCCGCTGCGAGGCGTGCCAGGGCGACGGCCTGCTCAAGATCGAGATGCACTTCCTCCCCGACGTCTACGTCACGTGCGACGTCTGCCACGGCGCGCGCTACAATCGCGAGACGCTGGAGGTGAAGTTCAAGGGTCTCAGCATCGCCGACGTGCTCGACATGACGGTCGAGGATGCGGTCGAATTCTTCAAGGCCGTCCCGCCCATCCGCGACAAGATGGCGATGCTGGCGGAAGTCGGCCTCGGCTACGTCAAGGTCGGCCAGCAGGCGACGACGCTCTCGGGCGGCGAGGCGCAGCGCGTGAAACTGGCGAAGGAACTCTCCCGCCGCGCGACCGGCCAGACGCTCTACATCCTCGACGAACCCACGACCGGCCTGCACTTCGAGGACGTCCGCAAACTGCTCGAAGTGCTCCACGCGCTGGTTGAACAGGGCAATTCGGTCGTCGTCATTGAGCATAACCTGGACGTGATCAAAACGGCGGACTGGGTGATCGACCTAGGCCCGGAGGGGGGTGTCAAAGGCGGCGAAATCATCGCTGAGGGCACCCCGGAAAAGGTCGCCAAAGAACCGCGATCGTTCACCGGGAAATACCTCAAGCCGCTTTTGACACGCGCCGCCGAGGCAGCCGAATGACGATAACAGCGTGGTGGTGAGTCTCGGCGAACTTTACGGGGCGTATCTGCAAGGATGTTGGGGAAAACAATGCACCCAAATAAGCATATGATCGATTATATCATGCTTCCAATGCCTTATTGACCATATCAACAAAATCTGTTGTGTCCGCAAAGTAATTTCGGAATGTTACCCTCATATTGTCAAAAGAATCCGCGCGAACGAGTACGACGTCGGCCGTATTGGACATGCGTTCCTCTAATGCGTTGTATCGCTCAATTGCCCTAAAAACATTGTCAAACGAATATACTTCAAGGTCGCTCATATTTTCGTCCTCTACCTTTACATAAGGGAAAACGAGAACATTATTTTTCCGGAAATCAATATCGACCACTTTAGTATTTACACGACGGAATAATTCAATAATCCGAGTCTGGAACTCGCATTTGTTAAAGCGATCTTTTAGTTCGGCTATAGAAAGACTTGGGAAGCAGGATGTGCTTCCTTCAAAATATCGCGCGATTAATTCGCTGGCAAGCTGAAATTGTTCAATGAGTTCAGGACTACCCTGACCAAATTTTGGTTTGTTGAGTGTAAGAAGGCCCGCAACTTCTACGGCTGTTGACCAGGCGTGCTGAGCAAAGGTTCGAAATTGTATTTCAACATTTAGCCCGTTCCAAGTTTTTCCGCCTTCAGACCTCACATCATATTCATAGACTTCGTGTATACCGCGACAGCCATCTGGTTTCGGGTTAACAAGGTAATTCCAGCGCTCTTCGTTGTCAGCTCCCCTTCTTCTATGGTTGAATCTCGCATGATGAAGATCATTTCTGAACGCCAAAAGTTGCTCAACTGTATCGAAAATAATCCGACATCCCGCAATGTCGTGCATCCTAGCTAGTTGCATGTCTGGAAATCTGCGAACTTTATTCTCGATAGTTGCGCGTCGTTTCAGTCTCGTACCGACTACAGCTGTTGTTTCTCTTGATCTATTCCTAAGAGTAGCTTGGAACGTATTCAAAACGTAGGCGTGCGACGCGCGCCAGTTTTCCATGACTTCAATGTCTTCTGGTGTTGGGTTTCCCTCGCCGATGGCACGGCCAGCGCGATTGACGCGGTTTTTTGAAAATTTTGGTGACACCCAACTGACCATATTGGCCAAGTAGCAAGCAAACTGAATGGGTGGAATAGACTAAGTACGGCGATCAATACCGTCGAGCGCAATGTGGACTCTATATCCGGCAGGAAAAGCTGTTAGAACTTCGCCAATGACCAAGCTCACCCCAATCGAGTCCGAATTCGCCTCGACCGAGGAAGCCGAGGCGTATGATGCGTGGTTCCGCGCCAAGGTCGAGAAATCGCTGGCGTCCACCAAGCCGCGTATCCCTCACGATCGGGCAATGGCGATGGCGCAGGCGGTGATCGACAAGCATAAGAACAAGTGACGCTTTTCGTCGAGTGGACGGATGAGGCGACGGAGGATTTGCTCGGCATCCTCGACTATATCGCCGAACGCAACGTATCGGCCTCGGAGCGCATCAACGCGCTGATCCAGCACACCGCCGAACGCCTGCCCGATCACCCCTATATCCACCGCCCCGGCCGCGTGCCCGGCACGCGTGAGGCGATCGTCCATCCCAACTACATCCTCGTCTACCGCGTCGGGGAGGCGGCGATCGAGGTGGTCGCGGTGCTGCACGCGCGGCAGCAATATCCCTGACGCTCTCGGCGGGCACCGTCCGCATCAGCCCGCCGCGGCAAAGCCGCGTCGTCGGACGGCGCTGTAGCGCCGCCGGCCGGGCGCGCCTCCGGCTTTGCCGGGCTCGCGATTAGCCAACGCTAATCTCTCGCACAGCGCTCTGTCCTACAGCCCCCGATCTGGCATATGTACCCTTTTCGTTCTTATAAACGAAAGGAGCATGTCATGCCAGACCACATCCCAACGCCCGAGCGGCCACACCCGCTCTCCCGCCGCACCGGCATCGTCGACAACGCCTATACCGGCCCGGAGCAGGAGGCGCGCGACAATTGGCAGGCGCTCGTCGACGCCCGCCTCATCGGCACCATCCCTGAAATCGCGTCCGAGCATCTCGCCAACATCCATGCCTGGGAACGCGCGCTCGGCGTCGGTCCTCACGCGCGCCGGAGCGTGTGGTGAAGCGCGCGCGCAAGCCGGCAGGCATATGCCCGCGGTGCCAGTCGACCGTGTCGCTCGATGCGCTGCGCGAAACGCTCAAGCACAAGCTCGACGTGCTCGCCGCGCGCCTGAAACGGGAGGCGCTAGCGCGGGGCGAGGTCTGGCCCGCCTGGCGGGATGATGGCGTGCAGCCCGAAGGCGACGAACCGGACGCGCCCGAACCCGCCGAACCGGGTCCGCCCCCCGCGCCATCCGATCCCCACGCCGCGGCCATCGCCTTGCTCGGGCGCTGGGATGCGCCGGGGGACGGCACGTGACGCCGCCGCCCTCGGAGGGCGCCAGCGGGGAGGACGCAACCCCGCGGGCCGGCGCTTCCGGCCCCGGCGCGGCGGCGGCGTGCGCGGAGGTGCTC
>NZ_JAUQSZ010000008.1 GCF_030580995.1 Sphingomonas immobilis | reverse complement strand
CATGCTCCAGCATTCGATCTATTCGGTGCCCGATCGCCGCCACGGCTATTGCATCGATGACAATGCCCGAGCGCTGATGCTCGTCTGCAAGATGAAGGATCTCGACGAAGAGGCCCGCGACAAGTGGATGACCGTCTACGAGAGCTTCGTGCAATATGCGTGGAACCCGGATCAGCGCCGTTTCCGCAATTTCATGAACTTCGATCGCACCTGGTGCGAGGATTGCGGGTCCGAGGATTCGAACGGCCGCGCGCTCTGGGCGCTCGGCGTGACGGCGCGCGATGCGAAGGTCGCGAAGCACCGCGACTGGGCGGTCAATATGTTCGACACGACGGCGAGCCTCGCCTTCGAGCTCGGCTCCCCGCGCAGCCACGCCTTCGCGATGCTCGGCGCGACCGCGATGCTGGAGGCGCACCCCGGCCATGCCCTCGCGCGCAGTATCCTCGTGCGCTTCTCGGCGGAATTGCAGTCGCTGCTCGACGAGAACCGCCGCCCCGAATGGGAATGGTTCGAGATCGTGCTGGCCTATGACAACGCGCGCCTTCCCGAGGCCCTGATCCGCGCCGGCAAGGCGCTGCGCCGCGACGACCTGGTCGCCTGCGGCACCGCGACGCTCGACTGGATCATCGGCAAGCAGACCTCGCCCGAGGGCCGCTTCCGCGCGGTCGGCACCGAGAGTTTCGGCCGGCCGTATCAGGATCCGCTGCCCTTCGACCAGCAGCCGCTCGAGGCGCAGGCGACGATCGAGGCGTGCGAGGCCGCGCACGAGGCGACCGGCGACGCGCGCTGGATCGACGAGGCGCTGAAGGCCTATCGCTGGTATCTCGGCCTCAACGATCTCGATCTGCCGCTGGCGACCGTCCAGGATGGCGGCTGTTTCGACGGCCTGATGCCGACCGGGCTCAACCGGAATCAGGGTGCCGAGTCGATTTTGGCGCTCCAGCTTGCGTCTTGCGCGATTTCGGGGCTTTCAAAGCAGGCGGAAAGCGTGGCAGGACCGGATCGCGCCGTCGCATAGCCTCGCTTGCGACGCCGCATTCGGAAGTAAGAGACGATTGCGGGGCGGTCGATGATTGAGCTGTTTCACCATGCGCTGCGGCTGCATGCCGATCCTTCCCGCGTGGTGGTCCGCCCGTTTCACCTCGGTTGGGCAGCCAACGGCAAGGGCAATGGTCGCACCGAACGTATCGTCGCCGAGGTGATGCAGCTCGATGCCGTGCGCACCCGCGCCGAGCTGGAGATCGTCCTCAAGGATTTCGAGGCGCGCCACTGGCAGACGCGCCGCGTGTTCATGACGCGCTATGACGAGATCGAGCAGATGCTCGGCCTCGACGGCACCGAGATCGGTGACGAGAAGCGCCAGCTCATCGGCGCGTATTTCTGCCACGAATACAGCTATGCCGCCGCCGCGCTGATGAACCCGAGCTGCGTGCCGCATTTCGATCAGTCGGGCATGCCGCCGGGCTCGCAGCGCATCCTGATGTCGCTGCGTGCGGTGGGTGAGGGGCACATCTCCTCGGTCGCCTTCCGCGAGGGCATCATCACCGACAACAACGAGCTGAAGCTCGCGCCCGAGCCGCCCTTCGCGACCGCGACCGATCTGATCGGTGCCGACGAGTTGAAGATCCCGACCGGCCCCGTCACCGTCTACCGCCACCGCGATTCCACGCTCTCGGGCACGGTGATCTTCCCGATCACCGATGCGCAGTCGAAGGGGCTGGAGGACATGCGCCTCGTCCACTTCCAGCATGACGACGGCAGTTGGGAATGGCTCGGCACCTACACCGCCTATAACGGCGCGACGATCCAGTCGGAGCTGCTGCGGACGCGCGATTTCCGCGCCTTCGATCTCGTGCCGATGACCGGCTCGGCCGCGCGCAACAAGGGCATGGGCCTGTTCCCGCGCAAGGTCGGCGGGCAATATATGATGATCGGGCGGCAGGACGGCGAGAACCTGTTCCTCATCAAATCGGACACGCTGACGCATTGGGACGAGGGGCAGAAGCTGCTCGGCCCGCATTATCCGTGGGAGCTGGTGCAGATCGGCAATTGCGGTCCGCCGATCGAGATCGACGAAGGCTGGCTGCTGCTGACGCACGGCGTCGGCGCGATGCGCAAATATTCGATCGGCGCGGTGCTGCTCGACAAGGACGATCCGTCGATCGTCCTCGGCCGCACGCGCGAGCCGATCTTGGCCGCGGCGGACCAGGACCGCGAGGGCTATGTGCCCAACGTCGTCTATTCCTGCGGCGCGCTGCGCCACGGCGACAAGCTGTTCGTGCCTTACGGCGTGGCGGACAGCTCGGTGGCGTTCGCGTTCATTCCGATCAAGAGTCTGCTGGATTCCATGTAATCCCCACCACCGTTCGTCCTGAGTAGCGACTGAGCGAAGTCGAAGGCGCGAATCGAAGGACAGTGAGCCCCACGACCCTTCGATACGAGCCCTCGATACGCCTACGGCTACTCGGTCTCTCCTCAGGACGAACGGGGTTTGATGGTGTCCGAAACTGGCCGACGGCTTTGCCGACGGTGTCGCGAATGGCATCACCGCCCCAACGTGCCGAGACGCCGATCACGGGTGACCGATGGGAATATGCGCCTTGTCTTTCGTTCGGTGATCCTGCCTGCCGGTCTGTGGAGATAGTCTTGCTATCGATCCGATCTCTTTTGCCGGTCGCGGCGAGTCTGATGTGTCTCGTGGTGGCGGCGTATTTTGGGGTTACCAACCATGCCTTTGAAATAAGGGGGTGTCGAACCGAAGATTATCCGGAAATTGGATTTCTGATCGTGGCGTTGCCGATTGCGAGCGCCGCATTCGTCCTCGCGCTGAAATCCATTCCTTCGGGACGACCATCAGGCGCCCGTTTCAAGCAGGTCGCCTACGTCGCGTCGTTATTGCTTACGGCGCTGTGCGCTATCGGTATGGTCGCGGTCTTGGTCGAGCCAGGGATCGCGACCTGCGCAAACAAATCGTAGCTCCCCGACCTTCCCTTTGAGGCATGGCGCGATGTCCGCCACCAAAAACTCCTGACATCGCTGTCCTACACGGCACCGATCTGCGACAGTGGCCGTCGCTCTTTCACATCGTCTGCTCTTGGGGAAACGCCACTTCCGCGGCACGTCCTTCCGCGCCCGATCGGCGCAATTTCGGAAACGATCGCGCCTTACAGTTTCGATTCAGGCGTCAATCTGTCAAGCGAGGTATAACTCTCAGGCGGCAAGCTCACCGCACCGCCGCCATCGTCCGCCGGTACAGGTACGCCGTCAGCGCGATGAACGCCAACGTCCCCGCCACCAGCGCCACGGTCGCGAAGTCCGGCCCAACCAGCGCCATCGGCGCGTCGCTGCCCGACAGATAGACGATGAACGCGAAGGCCACGCCCCACAGGCTCTCGCCGACGATCAGGCCCGTCGCGGTCAGCGTGCCCATGCGCTCCGCCACCTCGGGGTTGGCGCTCCCACGCGCCCAGCGGTCGTAGAACCAGCCGACCACCGATCCGATCACCGTCGGCAGGATCACCGCCATCGGCAGGTAGATGCCGAGCGCGACACCCAACGGAGGAAGCCGCAGCGTCTTGAGCATCCCCAGCACCTCGTCCAGCACGATCAGCGCCACGCCCGCGATCGCGCCCCAGAACAGCATCGTCCAGTTGGCGTCGCCCGACAGCACGCCCTTCGCCAGCGCCGAGATCAGCCCGGCCTGCGGTGCCGCCAGCGCGTTCGGCCCCGCGCCCGGCGCCCCCGCGAAGCCGATGCCGGTGTTGAGCACGTTCAGCACCGGCGGGATGATCAGCGATCCGAAGCCCACGCCGATCACCAGCGCGACCTGCTGCTTCCACGGCGTCGCGCCGACCAGCTGCCCGGTCTTGAGATCCTGCAGATTGTCGTTGGAGATCGTCGCGACGCCGAAGACGATACCCGTCACGATCAGCGAATAGGCGATCAGCGCCTGCGTCGTGTTCGCGCCCGGATGCTGGCCGAACAGCCCGACCAGCATCAGCGCCGACCCCAGCACCGAGAGGATGCCGATGCCCGAAACCGGCGAGTTCGACGCGCCGATCAGGCCCGCCATATAGCCGGTGACGGCCGCGATCAGCATCCCCGCGACGACGATGAACACCAGCGCCCCCGCGATCAGCGCGAAGGCCGATCCGACGAGCGCGCCGCCCGCCAGCACGTCCCACAGCAGCCACACGATCGGGATCAGCGTCAGCACCGCGACGCCTGCAACCCATGTGATCGGCAGATCCTGTTCCTCCAGCGCGAGCGTCTCGCCCGCATGGCGCTTGGCGCTGGCGGCCAGCGCGGAGCGGACGCCGCCGATCACCGGCCCCGCGATCTTCAGCAGGGTCCACACCGCCGAGATGCCGATCACGCCCGCGCCGAAGAAGCGCACGTCGCTCTTCCAGATCGTGCTGACCCAGCCGGCGATGTCGCCGGGGATCGGGTTGGCGGCGGTGAGGAACGGGGTCAGCCCGAACCAGCCGATCACCAGCCCCAGCGCCATCGCCGCGCCGACCGAAATGCCGACGAGGTGCCCGACGCCGAGCAGCGCGAAGCTCAGGCTGCTCGACACCGAAGTCGCGCCGCTGCCGACGCGGAACGAGGTCGCGGCGGTGTCGGTGATGATCTTGGTCTGCGTGGCGACCGCGAAGCCCGCCGAGGCCGCGCTGTTGACGACCAGTACCTTCAGCCCGCGCGCGCTCTCGTCGTCGCCCCCCTCTTCACCGGCTCCGGCGCGCGAGCCCGCGCCGATCTCCAGCACCTCGGCGGCGGCGACGCCTTCCGGGTAGGGCAGGTCGGTCTCGACGACGAGCGCCCGCCGCAGCGGCACCGAGAACATCACGCCGAGGATGCCGCCGGTCGCGGTGATCATCGCCGTCTGGATATACGGAAAGCCCTGCCACCAGCCGATCATGACGAGGCCCGGCAGCACGAAGATGATCGCCGATAGCGTGCCCGCCGCGCTCGCGATCGTCTGGACGATGTTGTTCTCCAGGATCGATCCGCCCGGCAGCAGCCGCAGGATCGCCATCGAGATGACCGCGGCCGGGATCGACGTCGCGAAGGTCAGCCCGACCTTCAGCCCGAGATACACGTTGGCCGCCGTGAAGAAGAGCGTGATGACGCCGCCGAGCAGAATGCCGCGCGCGGTGAGTTCGGCGATGGGTCGAGAAGAAGTCTGCATGGCGCTTGGTGACACGAAGCGACACGCCTTCCAAGCCCCTCCCCTTCAGGGGAGGGGTAGGGGGTGGGGCGGGTCTCACAGAGACCAGTCCTCGCGGCCTTCCCCACCCCAACCCCTCCCCTGAAGGGGAGGGGCTATTTGAGCATGGCAATCACTCCGCTCCCGAAACAATCGCCGCACACCCGCGTTAGGGTGCGATGCAGAAAATCTGGTTCATCACGAATACGGCCTCGGGCACCGCGACCGATGCCAAGGCGGAAGCGATTTGCGCGGTCTTCGCCGAACGCGGCCTCGCGATCGCCGGGCGCACATCCTTCCCCGATCAGGATTTGCCGACCGGGGAGGAACTCGACGATGCCGGCGCCGATACCGTCGCGCTGTTCGCGGGCGACGGCACGATCAACGCGGCGGTCTGCGCGCTGGCGAAATGGCAGGGCAAGATCCTCATCCTGCCCGGCGGCACGATGAACCTGCTCGCCAAGAGCCTGCACGGCAATGCCGATCCCGCTGCGATCATCCACGCCGCCTACGAGAACGGCGAGATCGTCTCGCTACCCTATGTGGAGGCGGGAAAGCACCGCGCGCTCGTCGGCCTCATCCTCGGCCCCGCGACCGCCTGGGTCCACGCCCGCGAGCTGGTGCGCAAGGGCACGTTCCGCGGGCTCGGGCGCGCCATCAGCCACGCCTGGCGGCGGACCTTCTCGCGCGGCATCAAGCTGATCGGCGTGCCGGGCCTGACTCACCGTGCTCAGGCGGTGTTCGTCCGGCCGGGGCACGATCACCTCGACGTGGCGGCAGTCGACGCGCGCGATTTCCGTGCGATCGCAGCCCTCGGCTGGGATTGGGTGAGCGGCGACTGGGTCGCCTCGCGCGCGGTGACGCAGGTGTTCACGGAGCGCTTCAATGTGGGCGGGCGCAAGCCCGTGCTCGCGCTGTTCGATGGCGAACCGGTGATGCTCGATCCGCTGACAGTGATTTCGGGCGGGCAGACGAACGAAATGTTCCTCCGCACGTTTCCGCCTGCATGATCCGCCTCTTCCACGTCAGCGATGTGCATTTCGGCCGCGAGGACCGCGACGCGATCGCGTGGTTCGATGCGTTGGTGCAATACGAACGCCCCGACGCGGTGGTTATGACGGGCGATCTCACGTCGCGCGCGCGGCGGCGCGAGTTCGCGGCGGCGCTCGCATGGCTGCAGAGCCTCGATGTGCCGGTCACGGTTGAGGTCGGAAACCACGATCTCCCCTATTTCAACCTCTACGAGCGCTTCGCGCGGCCCTATCGCCGCTTCGTCGCGCTCGAGCAGATGGTCGAGAAGCCGCTCGAACTGCCCGGCGTCGTCATCGTGCCGATGGTGACGACGGCGCGCTTCCAGTGGCGGCTCAACTGGTCGAAGGGTTATGTCTCGGACGGCGAGCTTGCCAAGACGCTGGCGCTGGTCGCGGCGGCACCGGCGGGCAAGCGCGTGTTCGTTGCGTGCCACCACCCGCTGATCGAGCCGCACACCCGCATGTCCTCGCAGACGCGCCACGGCGGCGAGGCGCTGATCGCGCTCGCGCGGGCGGGCGTGGCGGCGGTGTTGACCGGCCACGTCCACGATCCCTTCGACATCGCGCATCAGGTCGACGGCCACACGATCCGCCTGATCGGCGCGGGCACGCTGTCGGAGCGCGTGCGCGTCTCGCCGCCGTCGTTCAACGAGATCCAGATCGGCGAGAGCGGCTTCGTGGTGAAGGTGCGCACCGCCGCGCCCGAACCCGACCAGAAGCTGCCGGTGGAACAGGCGGCCTAGGGCGTCAGCTTGCGGCCGATCCGGCTGAGGTCGGTGTTCCAATAGGTGAACAGCGGCACGCCGACGACGTCGCGCACCGGCACCCATCCCGTCCCGAACTCGCTGCGCGGCACGCGGCTGTCGGCCGATCGGTCGCGATTGTCGCCCAGCACGAAGAGCTGCCCGGGCGGGACGACCCGTTCGGCCATGTCGTCGAGATCGGAAGGGCCGAGATCGAGCACCGCATGCGATCCTGCCTCGCCCGGCAAGGTCTCGCGGTACGTTCGCCCGCCAACCGGCACTTGCCGCGCCTTGCGCCCGTTGATGACGGGCACGCCCCCCACCAGCGCGACCCGGTCGCCCGGAAGCGCCACGACGCGCTTGATATAGACGGTGTGAAGCTCGGGCATGTCGAACAGGACGATATCGCCGCGCGCCGGATGCCGCCCGCCGCGCATGTCGGTGAGGAAGGTCTCCTTGTCGGCAAGGGTCGGCAGCATCGCCTCGGACGGAATGTAATAGGGCTTGTAGAGCGCGTGGCACGCCTCGGCGGCGGCGTTGGCCGCCACCCCGGCGACGATCGACGCCGCGACGATTCCATACCAGCGCGACCAGCCCTTCACCGGCGCTCGCTGGCGGCTCGCCCGCCAGGTCCGCACCATCGCCACGATCATCAGCGCGATCAATGCCGCCATCGTCGCCAGCACGACGGTAGCGAAGGCGGCGAAGCCCGGTGTCGGCGCGATCCAGCCGAAACCCGCCAGCGCCAGCAGGAGCAGCGTCGGCGCGGCGAGATACCCCGCCGCCGCGCGCAATCCCGCCACGCGCAACAGCCCGAGCCCGGGCGCGATCAGATTGAGCAAGGTCACGCCGATCCGCGCGGCGATCGATCTGCGCGGCGTCCCGGTCATCGCAGCCAGCGCTTCATCGCGGGGAAGGCGTCGTTCGTGGTCATGCCGTACCACACCAGCATCGGCACGCCGATGGTGCCCCCGCTCGCAAAGGCATCGGCGATCCACCCGCCGCCGCCCTTGTAGCCGCCGTCATGAAAGACCAGCGCCGGGTCGAGTGCCATCGCGCGCGCCGCGGCATAGGACCAGGCGATCGCCGCCATCTCTTCGCTGGGATCGGTCGACACGGCGGTGGTGCCCGCGCGCAGTGCCGGGTCGGTGACGGCGATATGCCCGGCCTCGTGCAGCAGGTCGCCGGGCCAGCGCAGCGTCTCGCGGTCGATCGCCAGCGTACCGCCGCGCACCGCCATTCCGGGCATGAAAGTCTCGCCGGCGATCGGCCCTTCGCGCACGGCAATGCCGACACTCTCGACGAAGGCGATGATGCGGTCGGTCAGATCCTGCATCGCCGTCGATTAACCGATCTCTCAGGGTTGCGACAGCCGGGTCAGTCCGCTGCCGCTCCGGTCAGCCACAAGGCGAGATCGCTGAAATGGAGCGGCCGGTTGAACCAGATGCCGACGATGCCCGACCGGATCCAGCGCACCTGCCCGTCGTGCTTGGCAAGGCCCGGGATGGTCAACGTCACCCGCATCCCCGGCGTCAGATCGGTCTGGCCGACCGCCGCGCGCACGCCGCCGAGCGAGATGTTGAGGATCGTGCCCTCGGCCGGGCGCGCCGTTCCGCCGATCTGCACCTTGCCGTCACGCACGAAGCGCGGCGCGCGCGAGCGTTGCCGCCGCAGCCGCCCTATCGGTTGGTCTAGCGCTTTCAGGATATCGGTCGCCGCATCGAATTCCACGCCGAAACGATAGTCGACCACCCAGCGCACGATGCCGCGCACCTTCACCGTCGTCGAGAATTCCAGCCAGATCGCATCGCCCGGTGCGGGCGGCTGCGCGGTATCGACCATCACGCCCGTCGGCGAGACGTTGCGCACGACGCAAAGCTGGTCGCCTTGCTCGGTGATCAGCCGCGCGACGCGCAGCACCGCGACGGCGCGATTGGCGAGCCGCCGCTCGCGGCGTTCCGGTCGCGATAGGGTCTCGGGCGATGGCTGCGCGGAGTGCATCCACAGGGACTATGGTGCGCGCGATAAGAGCAGGTGAACGGCATTGGTTACCGGCGTCGCTGGCTTTATCCAGTAACGAAGAAGGGCGACCCGTTTCGGGGCCGCCCTGACTCTCGGGAGAGAGTGTTTCGGTGCCGTCCTTCCCGGAAGGGAAGCCGTCACGGAGTAAATCCGTGACGTCGGACGAAGGCTGTGCCTCCGCCGGCCGGCGCTACGAGTCTTCGGATAGCCTTGGCTATCCGAAGCTCGCTTAACGCTTCGAGAACTGGAACGAACGACGTGCCTTCGCGCGGCCGTACTTCTTGCGCTCGACGGTGCGGCTGTCGCGGGTCAGGAAGCCCGCCGCCTTCACCGCGCCGCGCAGGACCGGCTCGTATTTGGTGATCGCCTGGCTGATGCCGTGCTTTACTGCGCCCGCCTGGCCCGAGAGGCCGCCGCCCTTGACGGTGCAGACGACGTCATACTGGCCGGTACGCTCGGTGATACCGAACACCTGGTTGATGACGAGGCGCAGCGTCGGACGCGCGAAATAGACGACCTGATCGCGGCCGTTGATGGTGATCTTGCCCGTGCCCGGCTTCAGCCAGACGCGCGCGACGGCGTCCTTGCGGCGGCCGGTGGCATAAGCGCGGCCGAACTTGTCGAGCTCCTGCGCGCGCAGCGGGGTGGGCTCGTAAGTCGGTGCCTGGACCGGCTCGGCACCGGGGACGGGCGCCTGCGGGGTTGCGGCCTGCGGCGCGGGCTGGCTGGTCAGCGACGCGAGGTCGGAAAGCGACTGGCGATTGTCGGACATTATGCGCCCACCTTGTTCTTGCGGTTCATGCTGGCGATGTCGAGAACCTCGGGGTTCTGCGCTTCGTGCGGATGCTCGGTGCCGGCGAAGACGCGCAAGTTGCGCAGCTGCTGACGGCCGAGCGGGCCGCGCGGGATCATCCGCTCGATGGCCTTTTCGATCACGCGCTCGGGGAAGCGGCCTTCGAGCACCTTGCCCGCCGTGATCCCCTTGATGCCGCCGGCATAGCCGGTGTGCTTGTAATAGACCTTGTCCTTGAGCTTGTTGCCCGTGAAGCGCACCTTGTCCGCGTTGATGATGATGACATTGTCACCGCAATCGACGTGCGGGGTGAAGCTCGGCTTGTGCTTGCCGCGCAGGATGTTGGCGATGATCGAGGCCATGCGGCCCACGACGAGACCCTCTGCGTCGACGATCAGCCATTTCTTTTCCACGGTCGCCGGCGTGGCCGGCTTGGTGGTCTTCAGGAGCGCCTTCATGGAGCCATGACCTCTTTGTTCAAAACGAAAAGCGCCGCCCGATCAGGGGCGGCACCGATGGCGGCCTAATGTTTCAGGCGCGCGTGGAAGTCAAGGCTTTGTGCGGGTTTCGTGACGGGTATCAGGATACCTTAGCGCGAAACCGCCGGGCGGAACGTGATCAACGTCTCCGATTTTCCGGTGCGCGCCGCACCCGGGCCGGCGGTGACGGTCGTCGTTTCGGAACGGCTTTCGACCAGCAGGCCGGTTGCCGGATCGATTCGGCGGAGGAGGGTGAGGGTGATGCTGCCCGTCGCCGTGCTGCCGCCGGGGATGTCGGCCGGGCCGGTGATCGGCCCCGACGCGCGCGTCTCGATCGATAGGATGCCGGCGCGGTCGCGCGTGACCACTTCCTCGCCGGGCAGGCCGCTTCCCACAGGCATCGGCGGCTGCGGGGGCAGGGTGACCGGACGACGGCCCTCGGCGCGGTGGGCGTCCGCAGCCCCGATCAAGGGCGCGATAAACGAGGCGAGCATCGCGCGGCGCTGCTCCGGCCCCGCGGTGCGCAGCGGCCTGGCGAACATCGCGCCGCGCGCCGGATCGGGTGCGGACTTTTCGATCTGCTCCGCGATCAGCTCGATCAGCGTGTCGATATCCTCGATCGCCGTGACCGCGCCGCTCGCATCGACACGATAGCGGACCGTGCGCCCGGTCAGCGCGTCATTGCCCTTCGTGAAGGCCTGGCCCGCGCCCGGCGCCTGCTGGTCCGCCTTTTGCAGCACGGCCTCGACCAGATAGCCGTCGCCATCGCGCCGGAAAACGATGTGGCGCGCGGTGTGGAAACGCCGCGTCACGCCGTCGTCGATGCGCGTCACCACCGTGTCGGCGATATAGGTGACGCCCTCGACCGGGTGGAACGTCGCGGTCGCGACCGCCGGGGCCGCCGCGATCATCAGCGCCGCAATCGCGCTCATCGCCGTGTTTTCCCGATCGAATGTACGCCCCAGGTCACGCTGACGACGATCAGCGCGCCGACGAGCTGGTGGAGCGCCGCCAGTGCGATATCGACGCCGGTCATCACGGTGGCGATGCCGAGCAGGATCTGCGTCCCGAAGGTGATGTGGATGGCAACCGCTGCGCGGCGGTTCACCGGCTTCACGCGCCGCGCCAGCACGATCAGCGCGGCGACCGTCACCCACGCCCACCAGCGGTGGATGAAGTGGACGAGGCCGGGATCGTCGATCAGCAACTGCGCGAACGGCCGCGAGCCCAGCACCTCGGTCGGGAAGAAGCGCCCGTTCATCAGCGGCCAGTCGCGCGCGACCAGCCCCGCGCGCAGCCCCGCCATCAGCGCGCCATAGAACAACTGCACCGCCAGCACCGCACCGACGACCACGCCGATCAGCCCCAACCGCGCCGGCATCGCCCGCGTGTCCCGCCGCAGCGTGGACAGATCGAGCGCGGTCCACACCAGCCCCGCCAGCGTGAACAGCGCCGTCATCAGATGCGCGGCCAGCCACAGCGGCGCGACCTCGGTGCGGTCCGACAGGCCCGATCGCACCATCAACCAGCCGAACGCGCCCTGCAGCCCGCCGAGCGCGAGCAACGCCACCAGCCGCCAGAAATAGCCGCGCGGAATCTGCCGCCGCACCGCGAAATAGATCAGCGGCACCGCAAACACCGTGCCGATCAGCCGCCCGAGCAGGCGGTGGAGATATTCCCAGAAGAAGATGCCCTTGAACCCGGCGAGCGTCATGCCGTGATGGATCGCCTCATATTGCGGGATCTGGCGGTAATTGGCGAACTCCGCCTGCCACTGCGTCTCGGTGAGCGGGGGCAAGATGCCGGTGATCGGCTTCCACTGCGTGATCGACAGCCCCGATTCGGTCAGCCGCGTCACGCCGCCGACGACGACGATCAGCACGACCATCGCCGCGACGAGCCAGAGCCACTGGATGATGGCCGCAGGGGGACGGGCCGGAGGACGCGCTTGCAACATATTTCCCGCCTAGCGCCCCGCGCGCGCGCCGTCGATTGTTCAGTCGTCGCCCGAATCCATCGATTCGCCGAGTTTGTGCGCCGCGATCAAGTCGTCATGCCCAAACGTGCGTTACGGACGCCGTATATTGACGCCAGCCGATCGGGGCACCCCCGTTTCCGGTGGTGGGGCCAGGCCGGTGTGACCCTCAGGGGTTGCGCCGGTCTGGTCTTTTTACCGCGCCAATAATCTCACGATGATATGTTGTAACTTTGCGCGGGCCGTGCCACATGGGTCCGGCAATGAGCGCTTATGCCCACATTTCCGCCTTCCGGTGGATCGAGTCGCGATTCGATGGTTTCGCGATCGGCCTGTCGGGGCTGTGCGTGGTACACTGCGTCGCCAGCTCGGTGTTCTTCGCGGTCGCGGCATCGGCGGGCGGGTTGCTGCTCAATCCGCTGTTCCACGAAATCGGCCTGTCGATCGCGATCCTGCTCGGCATCATCGCGCTCGGGCGCGGCGCGATCAGCCACGGCTACATGCTGCCCGCCGCGGTGGGATCGTTCGGGCTCGGTATCATGGGCGGCGCGCTGTCGCTCCCGCACGACGGCGGCGGCGGAGAGACAGTGTGGACGTTGATCGGCGTCGCGATCCTCGCGCTCGGCCACGATCTCAACCGCCGCGCCGCCAACTAGCCGCGCTTGCCGGAAGGGCGCCGAGCGCCTACCTTGAACGCATGTCCGCTCACCATCATCATCACGAACCGCAAGGGCTCGATCTCGCCCGCGCCGCGCAGGAGACGCTCGAGAAATCGGGCGAGCAGTGGACGGTGATGCGCGCGCAGATCTTCTCGGCACTGGCCGGGTTCGACAAGCCCGCCTCGGCCTATGACATCGCCGAAGCCGTCTCGAAATCCGAAGGCCGCCGCGTCGCCGCCAACAGCGTGTACCGCATCCTCGATCTGTTCGTCGGCGCGAACCTCGCGCGCCGGGTCGAAAGCTCGAACGCCTATATCGCCAACGCCCATCCCGATTGCCTGCACGACTGTATCTTCCTGGTGTGCGACGACTGCGGTCAGACGGTCCATCTCGACGACGACCGCATCACCAAGAGCGTGCGCTCGGCGGCGGAGCACGCCGGCTTCTCGCCGGTGCGCCCGGTGATCGAAGTCCGCGGCAAATGCGCCGACTGCGATTCGAACGAGGCGGCGTAAGCAAAGTCACCCCTCCCCTTCAGGGGAGGGGCAGGGGGTGGGGGGAGGTCTCGCAGAGCGGACCCTCGGTGAGACTCGGCCCCACCCCAACCCCTCCCCTGAAGGGGAGGGGGTTCAAATGATATCCTTCCCCATCCGCACCCCCGGCACGGCGGGGCCCTCGCTCGACATCTTCATCACCCGTTCGATCGGCAGATAGCCCGCCGCCAGGTACAGCGGCTCGCCCGCCAGCGTCGCCATCATCTCCAGCCGGCGGAACCCCGCAGCCCGCGCCGCATCCTCGCACAGCCCCAGGATCATCCGCCCGATCCCGCGCCGCACGAAGGCCGGATCGGTGTACATCGCCCGGATGCGCGCCGGCTCCGTCGCGGGATCGAGCTCGCGGTCGTTGCGCAGTTCCGCACTGTGATTCCCGCCATAGAGCGTCGCGCGGAAGCTCCAGCCGCCACAGCCCGCCGGCACGCCGTCCTCCTCCACCAGGAAATAGGTGCCGTCGGCGATCAACTGCGTATCGAGCCCCATGCTCAGCCGACTCGCCGCAACCTGCTCGGGCGTCAGGAAATCGCCCTGCAAGGCGGCGATGGCGCGGTCCATCAGCGCGGCGATGGCGGGAATATCCTCGACCGTCGCAATACGGTGCCTAAGCCCGGTCATCATGCTGCCCCATTCCAGTCCCCATTCGCGCGCTCTAGTGCAGACCCCAGATGCAGACGTTGTGGTTTTGCAACGCAGGAGCCGTCAAGTGACCGAGATGACGATGGTTATAATCGACAATCCCCCCCGGCTTCACTAAGTACGGCCGATGGTTGACGCTTCCACGACGCCGCTGCTCGACACGGTCGATACACCGGCAGACCTCCGCAAGATCGATGTTGCCGATCTCCGCCAGCTTGCCGACGAACTTCGGCAGGAAACCATTTCCGCTGTCGGCGTGACCGGCGGCCATCTCGGTTCGGGGCTCGGCGTGGTCGAGCTGACCGTGGCGATCCATTATGTCTTCGACACCCCGGCCGACCGGCTGGTGTGGGACGTCGGGCATCAATGCTATCCGCACAAGATCCTGACCGGGCGGCGCGACCGCATCCGCACGCTGCGTATGGGCGGCGGGCTGTCGGGCTTCACCAAGCGCAGCGAGAGCGAATACGATCCGTTCGGCGCGGCGCACAGCTCGACGTCGATCTCCGCATCGCTCGGCTTCGCCATTGCCAACAAGATCGCCGGCAAGCCCGGCAAGGGCATCGCCGTGATCGGCGACGGAGCGATGAGCGCGGGCATGGCCTATGAGGCGATGAACAACGCGGAGGCCGCCGGCAACCGCCTCGTCGTGATCCTGAACGACAACGATATGTCAATCGCGCCGCCGGTCGGCGGGCTCTCGGCCTATCTGGCGCGGCTGGTTTCCAGCAAGGAGTTCCTGGGCCTGCGCGATCTCGCCAAGCGCGTCGCGAAGAAGCTGCCCAAGCCGATCGCCTCGTCGCTGCGCAAGACCGACGAATTCGCGCGCGGCATGGCGATGGGCGGCACGTTGTTCGAGGAGCTCGGCTTCTACTACGTCGGCCCGGTCGATGGTCACAACCTCGACCAGCTCATCCCGGTGCTCGAGAACGTGCGCGACGCGGCGGAGGGGCCCTGCCTCGTCCATGTCGTGACGCAGAAGGGCAAGGGCTATGCCCCGGCCGAGGCGGCGGCGGACAAATATCACGGTGTGCAGCGTTTCGACGTCATCACCGGCGCGCAGGCCAAGGCGCCTCCCGGCCCGCCCGCGTACCAGAACGTCTTTGCGGCTCAGCTCATCAAGGAAGCCGAGACCGATCCGACGATCGTCGCGATCACGGCGGCGATGCCCTCGGGCACCGGCCTCGACAAGTTCGCGGCCGCTTTCCCCGACCGCACCTTCGACGTCGGCATTGCCGAACAGCACGCCGTCACCTTCGCCGCCGGTCTGGCCGCGCAGGGGATGCGGCCGTTCTGCGCGATCTATTCGACCTTCCTGCAGCGCGCCTACGATCAGGTCGTCCACGACGTCGCGATCCAGAACCTGCCGGTGCGCTTCGCGATCGACCGCGCAGGGCTCGTCGGTGCCGACGGCGCGACGCATGCCGGGTCTTTCGACGTGGCCTATCTCGCCACGCTGCCGAACTTCGTCGTGATGGCGCCTGCCGACGAGGCGGAGCTGACGCACATGGTCCACACGGCGGCGGCGCACGACAGCGGGCCGATCGCGGTACGCTATCCGCGCGGCAACGGCACCGGCGTCGAGATTCCGGCAGTCCCCGAACTGCTCGAAATCGGCAAGGGTCGCATCGTGCGCGAAGGGCACAAGGTTGCGATCCTGTCGCTCGGCACCCGCCTCGGCGAGTCGCTCAAGGCGGCCGAGGCGCTCGAGGCGCGCGGCCTGTCGACCACCGTCGCCGATCTGCGCTTTGCCAAGCCGCTCGACGAAGCGCTGATCCGCAAGCTGCTGACCACGCACGAAGTCGCGGTGACGATCGAGGAGGGTGCCGTCGGCGGCCTCGGCGCGCACGTGCTGACCTTCGCGTCGGACGCGGGGCTCATCGACGGCGGCCTCAAGCTGCGCACGCTGCGCCTGCCGGACACCTTCCAGGACCAGGACAAGCCCGAGGTGCAATATGCCGAGGCCAAGCTGGATGCGGACGCCATCGTCGAGACCGTGCTGGCGGCGCTGCGCTACAATTCGAAGGGCGTGGTAGAGGGCGCGCGGGCGTAACGCGCGGCCATTTACCGTACTCACCCCGGCCCCTTCGACTGCCTGCAAGGCAGGCGCTCAGGACAGGCTTTGGCCGGGGTTCCCTTTTCTTCTGAACGCCGATGGAAAGCCGTTCCGGTTAAATCCGGGACGGCGAATGGCTACGCTGTCCTACACGCTGCACATCGGTTATCCTCGTCGCCGCTCTTTCCCATCGTCGGGCCCCCGGAGGTGCGTTACCCGTTTCCGCGTGCTCACCCGACTTGCGCCCGATTGGTGCAATTTTGGAAACGATCTCGCCTTACATTTTCGATTCAGGTGTCAATCTGTCAAGCAAGCTATCACTCTGGGTGCCACCGCCCCGCGCCTCTAGCATTTGCGCGCCGACGCGGTAGGAACTCAAGCCACCGAAGAGTCCGTGAGGAGCCCTGATGAAAACCCGCGCCGCCGTTGCGTTCGAGGCGAAGCAGCCGCTCGAAATCGTCGAGCTCGACCTCGACGGGCCCAAGGCGGGCGAAGTGCTGGTCGAGATCATGGCGACAGGCATCTGCCACACTGATGCCTACACGCTCGACGGCCTCGACAGCGAGGGGCTGTTCCCCAGTGTGCTGGGTCACGAAGGCGCGGGCATCGTCCGCGAGGTCGGCGCGGGCGTCACCTCGGTGAAACCCGGCGATCACGTCATCCCGCTCTACACCCCCGAATGCCGCCAGTGTAATTCGTGCCTCAGCGGCAAGACCAACCTCTGCACCGCGATCCGCGCGACGCAGGGCAAGGGGCTGATGCCCGACGGCACCACGCGCTTCAGCTACAAGGGCCAGCCGATCTTCCACTACATGGGCTGTTCGACCTTCTCGAACTTCACCGTCCTGCCCGAGATCGCGGTCGCGAAAATCCGCGAGGACGCGCCGTTCAAGACGAGCTGCTACGTCGGCTGCGGCGTGACGACCGGCGTCGGCGCGGTGGTCAACACCGCCAGGGTGCAGGTCGGCGACAATATCGTCGTGTTCGGCCTCGGCGGCATCGGCCTCAACGTGCTGCAGGGCGCGCGGATGGCGGGCGCGAACAAGATCATCGGCGTCGACATCAATCCCGACCGCGAGGAATGGGGCCGCCGCTTCGGCATGACCGACTTCATCGACGCGCGCGGCCAGTCGCGCGAGGATACCGTCGCCGCCGTGCTGGCGCTGACCGATGGCGGCGCGGACTATACGTTCGACTGCACCGGCAATACCGAGGTGATGCGTACCGCGCTCGAGGCCTGCCACCGCGGCTGGGGCACGTCGATCATCATCGGCGTGGCCGAGGCGGGCAAGGAGATCAGCACGCGGCCCTTCCAGCTCGTCACCGGCCGCAACTGGCGCGGCACCGCGTTCGGCGGCGCGAAGGGACGGACGGACGTGCCGAAGATCGTCGACTGGTATATGAACGGCAAGATCGAGATCGATCCGATGATCACCCACGTCCTCTCGCTCGAAGAGATCAACAAGGGCTTCGACCTGATGCACGCGGGTGAGAGTATCCGGTCGGTGGTGGTGTACTGAGTTCAATCTAGGGGAGAAAAGCATGTTCAGTCACATGATGGTCGGGGCCGATGATCTCGACACTGCAAAGACCTTCTACGACGCCACGCTCGGCGCGATCGGCATGCGGCCGGGCGCGCGGATTTCGCCGACGCGCGTTTTCTACACCGACGGAGCCGTGAACTTCCTCGTCACCACGCCGATCGACGGCGAGCCGGCGACGCACGCCAATGGCGGCACGATCGGTTTCTCGATGAAGTCGCCGGACGAGGTCGAGGCGTGGCACGCCGCCGGCGTCGCGGCGGGCGGCAAGTCGTGCGAGGATCCTCCCGGTGTGCGCGGTGCGGGCACCGACCGGCCGATGTATCTGGCCTATCTGCGCGATCCGGCCGGCAACAAGCTGTGCGCGCTGCATTTCCTTCCCGCCGGTAGCTGAGGAGCGCTAACGCCATGATCGAGACGGTCAGCCGCTGGAAATCGCATGGGGGTGTGCAGGGCGTCTATCGCCACGCTTCCTCCACCACGGCATCGCGGATGACCTTCTCGGTCTTCGTTCCGCCGCTCGCGCCGGGGGCGATAGCGCCGGTCGTCTGGTACCTGTCGGGCCTTACCTGCACCCATGCCAACGCGACCGAAAAGGCCGAATACCGGCGGACCTGCGCCGAACTCGGCCTGATCTTCGTGGTGTGCGACACCAGTCCGCGCGGCGAGGGCGTGCCCGGCGATCCGAACGGCGCGTTCGATTTCGGTTTCGGCGCGGGCTTCTATCTCGACGCGACCGAGGCGCCGTGGTCCGCCAATTACCGGATGTGGAGCTACGTCACCGGTGAACTGCCCGATGTGATCGCGGCGAACTTCCCGGCCGATATGGCGCGCCAGTCGATCATGGGCCATTCGATGGGCGGCCATGGCGCGCTCACCATCGCGCTGACGCTGCCGGATCGCTTCAAGGCGGTCAGCGCCTTCGCCCCCATCGCCGCGCCGAGCCAGGTGCCCTTCGGCCGCAAGGCGCTGCGCGGCTATCTCGGCGATGACGAAGCCGCGTGGCGCGCGCATGATTCGGTCGCACTGATCGAGGACGGCAAGCGCTTCGGCACGCAGGTGCTGGTCGATCAGGGCGACGCCGACGAGTTTCTCGACGAGAATCTTAAGGCACCGCTGCTGGCCGAGGCGTGCAAGGCGGCGGGCATCGACCTGACGCTCAGGATGCAGCCGGGCTACGACCACAGCTATTATTTCATCTCGACCTTCATGGCCGATCACCTCCGCTGGCACGCGGAGCGTTTGCGCTAAGCGTCTCGCGCACGCGCGCCAGCGCCGCGCCGCGCGGGTCGCGCTCGCCGAGCAGCGCGAAGGTGCCGCCGAGCGCGAAGGCGCAGTGGCCGTGGACGGTCGCCACCAGCGAGCGGGCGAGCGCGGCGGCGTCGGCCCCCGGCACCGCGCGCGCGATCTCGCTCTCGACCAGCCCGAGCAGCGCGGCACGGCGCGGCAGATAATCCTCGGGCAGCGGCGTCTCGGCGGGCGGGCGATGATCGTAGATCGCCATCCACAGATGCGGATGGCCTTCCGCGAAGTCGAAATAGGCGTCGACCAGCGCGGCGATCCGGTCCTCGCCCGCCACCGCCAGATGATCGCGCATCGCGTCTGCCCAAAGTCCAAAGGTACGGCTGTTGATCGCCAGCACCAGCCGGTCGAGGCTGCCGAACACGTTGTAGATCGTGCCGATCGAATAGCCGATCCGTTTCGCCACCTCGCGCGCGGAGAAGGCGGCGAAACCGCCCTCAGCCATCAGCGCTTGGCCTGCGTGAAGTATGAGTTCTTCAAGCTCTGTGCGATTATGATCGGATCGGCGGCCCATTCCGGCCTGTTACGGTTAAAATTGAACGCTGTCTAATTATTATATTGAACAGTGCTCAGTTCTGTGCGATCCACGCTCGACTCGAAGAGGAAGACCCCTGATGTCGGCACCCGATTTCTCGTTGCTCGCCAAGCGCCGCTACGGCCCGCTGTTCGTCGTGCAGTTCTTTGGCGCGTTCAACGACAACGTCATCCGCTTCGGGATGATCTTCCTCGCGACCTATGGTCTTGGTCGCGCCTCGCCGATCGATCCACGCATCCTGCCGGAGGTTGCGCTTGGGCTGTTCATGCTGCCTTATTTCCTCTTCTCCGCGCTCGCCGGGCAGATCGCCGATGCGATCGACAAGGGGCGGCTGATCCGCATCATCAAGGCGGCCGAGATCGGTATCATGGCCGTGGCGCTGACCGGCTTCTGGCTGAGCAATATGTGGCTGCTGCTCGCCGCGCTGCTGCTGCTGGGCGTGCATTCGACCTTCTTCGGCCCGGTCAAATATTCGATCCTGCCGCAACACCTTGGCGAGCATGAGATGATGGGCGGCACCGGCCTGATCGAGGCCGGCACCTTCCTCGCCATCCTCGCCGGGCAACTGCTCGCCAGCAATATCGAGCCGTGGCTCGCGGCGAGCATCGCGATGGGCTGCGCCGTTGTGGGCTGGGCCTCCGCGCTGGCGATCCCGGCTGCGCCGCCTTCGGGCGCGAACCACGCGATCGACTACAACATCGTCCGCGGCACCTGGGATATCCTGCGCACTGCCACCAAGGGTCGGGGCATCTGGCTGGCGGTGCTCGGCATCAGCTGGTTCTTTGCGGTCGGCGGGCTCGTCGCGCAGGACGTGCCGGTGTTGGTCAAGGACCAGATCCACGGCGACGCTTACGTGGTCGATCTCTTCCTCGTCATCTTTTCGGTCGCGATCGGCATTGGCAGCCTCGCGGTCAACCGGCTGCTCAAGGGCGAAGTCTCGGCGCGCTATGTCCCGGTCTCGGCGCTGTTGATGGCGGCCGGGCTGATCGACCTGTGGATCGCCACCAACACCTTCGCGACGCCGGCCACGATGAACATTCATCAGTTTCTCGCCGATCCGCAGGGTTGGCATGTGATGATCGCGCTGACGGTAACTGCGTTTGGCGGCGGCATGTTCGTCGTGCCGCTCTACGCGATCATCTCGACCTTCACCGCCCCGGCCGAACGCTCGCGGGTAATCTCGGCGAACAACGTGATGAACGGCGTCGTCTCGGTCGTGCTGCTCGGTGTGATGATCTTGCTCGCACGGGCGGGAACAACGGTGCCCGGATCGATCGGCGCGCTCGGCTTCGCGACGCTCGCGGTCGCGCTCATCTCGTGCTGGCTGCTGCCGGAGACGGTCATCAAGTCGCTGGTGCGCGGGTTCCTCAAGCTCCTCTACCGCGTCGAGGTCGAGGGGACGGAGAACATGCCCAAGCCCGGCGAGCGCGCCGTGGTGGTCGTCAACCACGTCTCCTGGCTCGACGGCCTGCTGCTGGCGGTGTTCCTGCCCGGCAAGCCGGTGTTCGCGGTCCACACTGCCGTCACGCAGCGCTGGTGGATGAAGCCCGCGCTGAAGCTGTTCCACGCCTTCCCGGTCGATCCCACCAACCCGATGTCGGCCAAGGCGATGGTGCGCGCGGTGAAGGAGGGCAACACGCTCGTGATCTTCCCCGAAGGCCGCATCACCGTGACGGGTGCGCTGATGAAGGTGTTCGACGGCCCCGGCATGGTCGCCGACAAGGCCGATGCGCCGATCGTGCCGGTGCGCATCGACGGCGCGCAGCTCACGCCCTTCTCGTACCTGCGCGGCAAAGTGCGGACGCGCATGTTCCCCAAGATCACGCTGACCGTGCTGCCGCCGCGCCGCTTCCACGTCGAGGGCGAGATGACCGCGCGTCAACGCCGCGCCGCCGCCGGCCGCCGCCTTTATGACGAGATGAGCGGGATGATCTTCGCCACCTCCGACACCAACCGCACTTTGTTCGAGGCTTTGCTCGACGCCAAATATCTCGGCGGTGCGAAGAAGGCGGTGGTCGAGGACGTCAAGCGCGAACCGCTGACCTACTCGCGCCTCATTACGGCGAGCATCGCACTCGGCCGTGCGCTGGAGCCGATGACGAAACCGGGCGAGGCGGTCGGGGTGCTGCTGCCCAACGTGTCGGCGGTGGTCGTCACCTTCTTCGGCCTGCAGGCGACGGGGCGCGTGCCGGCGATGCTCAACTATACGGCAGGCCTCGCCAACCTGAAGGCGGCCTGCACGGCGGCGGAGGTGAGGACAGTGCTGACCGCGCGCGCCTTCGTCACGCAGGGCAAGCTGGAGGCGGTGATCGCGGGGCTGGAGGGCGAGGGGATCACGGTCCGTTACCTAGAGGATATCTCCGGCGCGATCGGAACCGGCGCGAAACTGCGCGCGCTGATCGCCTCGCGTTTCGCGCATGGCGCACATCGGCGGCGGAAGATCGCGCCGGACAGCGCGGCGGTGATCCTGTTCACCTCGGGGTCGGAGGGGTTGCCCAAGGGTGTCGTGCTCACGCACCGCAACCTGCTGGCGAACTGTCTCCAGCTCTCGGCGCGGATCGATTTCAACGGCTCAGACATGGTGCTCAACGCCCTGCCGGTGTTCCACAGCTTCGGGCTGACCGGCGGCACGCTCCTGCCGATCTTCTCGGGCGTGAAGACTTTGCTCTACCCGAACCCGCTCCATTACCGCATCGTCCCCGCGCTGGCCTATGACAGCAACGCGACGATCCTGTTCGGCACTGACACCTTCCTCGCCGGCTATGCGCGCATGGCGCACAACTACGACTTCTATTCGGTGCGCTACGTCTTCGCGGGTGCCGAGCGCGTGCGTGACGAGACGCGCAAGAGCTGGATGGAGAAGTTCGGCCTGCGCATCTTCGAAGGATACGGCGCGACCGAGGCCGGGCCGGTGATCGCCGTCAACACGCCGATGCACTTCCAGAGCGGCAGCGTCGGCCGTTTGCTGCCGGGCATCGAGAGCAAGCTCGACGCGGTGCCGGGCATCACCGAGGGTGGCAAGCTCTCGATCAAGGGGCCGAACGTGATGGCCGGATACATGAAGGCCGACCAGCCGGGCGTACTGCAACCGCCCGAGGGCGGGTGGCACGACACCGGCGATATCGTCACGATCGACAATGCAGGCTTCGTGACGATCCGCGGCCGCGCGAAACGCTTCGCCAAGATCGGCGGCGAGATGGTCTCGCTGCCCGCCGTCGAGGGTTACGCGGCGGCCGTGTGGCCGGAGGCGGAGCATGCCGTGGTGACGCGCCCCGATGCCAAGAAGGGCGAGCAGCTTGTCTTATTCACGACGAAGAAGGACGCCAAGGCCGCCGACCTCCAGGCCTGGGGCCGCGCCAACGGCATCGCCGAACTCGCGATCCCGCGCGACATTCGCGTGCTCGATACGCTGCCGGTGCTGGGAACGGGCAAGACCGACTATGTCACGATGGGGGCGATGGCGGCGGAATAGCCCCGGCCGGGCCGCGCCGATCGCCCCTCGTGCGCTGGCTCTAGACGAACGCCAGCTTGCTCAGGTCCGCAATCATCGTCGGGCCGATGGGGGTCCAGCCGAGCTGCTCGCGCGTCAGTGCGCTTGTCGCGGGAATGTCGACGCCGGCCAGCGCACCTAGCCACCCGAAATGCTCGGCTGCTTCCTCCGGCGTCTTGCTGACGACCGGAATGTTCAGGCCGCGCCCGATCACTTCGGCGATCTCGCGCAACGCCACGCCCTCCTCGGCGACCGCATTGTAGCGGACGCCTGCGACATTCTTCTCCAGCGCGAGCCGGTACAGTCGCGCCACGTCATCGACATGGCCCGCCGGCCAGCGATTGGCGCCGTCGCCGACATAGGCCGACACGCCTTTCGCGCGGGCGATCTCGATCAGCGGCGTGATCAGGCCCTGCTTGAGCGGATCATGAACCTGCGGCAGCCGCATCACGACGACGCGGCCGCCCTTGGACGTCACCGCGTCTGCCGCCTCTTCGGTCGCAACGCGCGGGATCGGCGAGTTGGGCGCGTCCTGCTCGGTCGTCGGACGTCCTGGCGTGATCGCGGCAGCCGTGCCCGAGGTGACGATCAATAGCCGGTCGGAACCGGCCAACGCCGCGCCCAGCGTCGCGATGACGGTGCGGTCATGCTCCGAATGCGCCTGCCAGTTGGTGAAATCGTGATTGAAAGCGAGGTGGATCACGCCGTCCGATGCCGCTGCGCCACTGGCGAGGCTATCGAGATCCTCCAGCGAACCACGGTGCGGCTCCGCACCCGCGGCGGTGAGTGCGACGGCACCTTGCTCGGAGCGGGTGAGGCCGAGAACCTGATGGCCCGCGTCGATCAGTTCCTTGACGACGGCGGTGCCGATGAAACCGGTCGCGCCGGTGACGAAAACGCGCATGTGTCTGTTCCTCTTGATGGAGAGACACAGATCGGGGCGGATGCTATCCTGTTAAAGTAGTGATCTTATCCTGGTATAAAGGCTAATAGCATGCCGCAATCCGCTGCAGACCCCGCATTGTTCAGCACGTATCTCAAGGATCGCCGCGCGCGCCTCGATCCCGCAGATTTCGGTATTTCCGGCACGCGGCGGCGCACGCCGGGTTTGCGCCGCGAAGAGGTCGCGCAGCGCGCCAACATCAGCGCGACCTGGTACACCTGGCTGGAACAGGGGCGCGGCGGCGCACCTTCTGCCGACGTGCTCGATCGTATCGCGCGGGCGCTGCTGCTCACCGACGTGGAACGCGAGCATCTCTATCTGCTGGCGCTCGGGCGTCCGCCGGAGGTGCGATATCATGCCCCCGACGCGATCACGCCGCGATTGCAGCATATCCTCGACGCGCTGGAAGTCAGCCCGGCGCTCGTGCGCACGGCGACATGGGACGTGGTCGCGTGGAACCGCGCGGCGGCGATGGTGCTGACCGATTATGCAAGGCTGCCGCCAGGAGAACGCAACATCCTGCGCATGATCTTCGGCAACCAGCAGGTTCAGCGGTTGCAGGGCAATTGGGAGAACGTCGCGCAACACGTCGTCGCCTCGTTCCGCGCCGATGCCGCCCGCGCCGGCGCGGCCTCGCAGGTCGGCGACCTGGTCGAGGAATTGTGCCGCATGAGCCCCGACTTCGCGCGGCTGTGGCAGGCCAATGACGTGCAGGCGAGCGGCGAGGGCGACAAGCACCTCCGCCATCCCGTGCTGGGGCCGATCACCTTCGAATATTCGTCCTTTGCGGTCGAGGGCCGGCCCGATCTCTACATGGTGATCTACAACCCCTCGACCGCGGAGGAGGCGGCGCGGGTGCGGGAGATGGTCACCGCGCCCGCGCTGGAGGATGCCGCCTAGGCCTTCGCCGCGCGCCTATCGAGGATCGCCTTCAACGGATTGGGCTTGCCCGAAGCGGTCCGGTGGAGCGTGTTGGTGTCGTGATGCTCGAACGGTTCGGTGCGGCCGGGCATCATCAGCATCGTGCGCGCGTCGTAGGTCCAGGCATCGTCGCCGTGGAAGGCGACGTCGAGCCGGTAGCTGTCGGTGCGAAAACCGTATTCGAGGAACGCCGTCGAGCAGATGCCATATTGCGTCTCCCCGCGCGTGGCGCTCACGCTCAGTGTGTCATCGCCAGGCTTGGCCGTTCCGCTCGCCAGCGCGACCTGACCGCGCGGGATCGCCAGCGTCTGCAGAATCATGCCGGTCTTCGGCTCCCACAGCCAGTATCCGATCTGGTCGTGGAAGGTGATGTCCTCCTCCCGCGTCGTGATGTGGATGTGATAGCGTAGGCCGTAGAGCAATTGCGGCCCGTTGGCCTGCGGGTCGATCGCATCGAACGACACCTTCTCGATGAACTCGCGCCGCTCGGGCCCATCGGCCTTGGGGTTGAGATCGACGCCCTTGTGCGCCTCCCACCGCCCCGCGAGCCGCGCCAACGGCCCGAGATTGGCGAGCGTATCGGGGTCGACATCCGACGGCTCGGTGAAGATGTCGTGGGGGAAGGGGCTGGGAGTCATAGATAATCCCTGTAGATCATTGCGGCGGGGATCCCGAATTGGGATCTATATGCTGCGAAAAATGAAGGGTAACGTTGCTGCGTAACTCGCGTAACTGCGCGCCCGATACTCCCGTTGATTGTTCGGCAACGCCGGTTATCGCCGCGGCGCCCTGCCATATCGTAAACGCGACCTTGATAGCCTTGCCATTGCGATTTGCGATCGTCTGGCTGCGGGCGAAAACGGGATTATTCTTGTTGCCGACTCTACAGTTCGGAGTCGTCTGCGGTCCGAATGTGCCGGTTGGAAGGCCTTTCCCGAACCAAGTGTCTAAATCCATCCCGAACCCGGGCCGATAGGTGCAGAATACGGTCGCCGGGGTGACCTCAAAAGAACCACCGCCACGCAATTCTTTCGGATCCTGTATCGTCTGGTCGAGCACCTTACGAGCAAAGGGAGGGTAGCCGTCTTTGTCGCGAGGCGTGCAAGCCCCTGTAGCAAAAGCCATCATCGCCAGCGTCGCAGCGGCGCGCATCTCAACGCCCCTTGAAGAGCCCGCCCAGCACCCCGCGCAAGATGCCGCCGACAAGGCCGCCGCCGCCGCTGCTCGAACCGCGCCGTGATCCGGTGCCGAACACCTGCTTGGCGACCTCGTTGGCGACCTGCCGCGTGATCGTGGAGGTGGCGGTGCGCGCGGCGGAGGTGGCGATCTTGTTCCACGGGCTGTTCGCGGCCGCGCGCGCCTCGGCGGCGGCAGCCTGCGCGGCGGCGCGGTCGGCGGCGATCCTGGCGCGCTCGGCCTCCTTGGCGGCGCGCGCATCGTCCTTGGCCTGCGCGGCGGCGGCCTTGTCGGCGGCGTCCTTCGCGGCGGCCTCGGCAGCGGCGGCGCTCGCCTCCTGCGACTTGGCGGCGAGGATTTCCTCGCATGATTCGCGATCGACCAAAGTGTCGTATTTCGCGCCGATCGCGTCGGTCTGGATCATCACGGCGCGCTCCTGCGGCGTGATCGGGCCCACGCGCGAGGCGGGCGGCTTGATCAGCGTGCGCTGGACGGGCGAGGGCGCTCCGTCCGGCTGCAGCAGCGACACCAACGCCTCGCCGACCTTCAGTTCGGTGATGACGGTGGCGACATCGACGTCCTTGTTGGCGCGGAAGGTGGTGGCGGCCGCCTTCACGGCCTGCTGGTCGCGCGGGGTGAAGGCGTTGAGCTTGTGCTGGACGCGGTTGTTGAGCTGGCCGGCGACAGTATCGGGAATGTCGATCGGATTCTGCGTGATGAAATAGATGCCGACGCCCTTGGAGCGGATAAGGCGCACGACCTGCTCGATCTTCTCCTCCAATGCTTTGGGGATATCGTTGAACAGCAAATGCGCCTCATCGAAGAAGAAGCACAGCTTGGGCTTGTCGGGATCGCCAACCTCGGGGAGCGATTCGAACAGTTCCGACAGCAGCCACAGCAGGAAGGTCGAATAGAGCTTGGGGCTCTGCATCAGTTTGTCGGCGGCGAGGATGTTGACGATGCCGCGGCCTTTATCGTCCAGGCCGATGAAATCGCCGAGCGTCAGCGCCGGCTCGCCGAAGAAATGCTCGCCGCCTTGCGAGCGGAGCTGCAGCAGCGAGCGCTGGATCGTGCCGATCGATTGCTTGGAGACGTTGCCGTACGTCGTCGTCAGCGTGTCGGCCTGTTCGGCGCAATAGCTCAGCATCGACTGGAGATCGTCGAGGTCGAGCAGCAGCAAACCCTCCTTGTCGGCGACATGGAAGGCGATCGTCATCACGCCCTCCTGCACCTCGTTGAGGTCCATCAGCCGCGAGAGGAGAAGCGGGCCCATCTCCGACACGGTGGTGCGGATGGGGTGGCCCTGTTCGCCGTAGAGATCCCAGAATTGCACCGGATTGTCGGCATAGGCCCATGTGTCGTCGCCGATGTCCTTGGCGCGCGCGGCGAAGATCTCGTGCGTCTTGGCCTGCGGCGATCCGGCCATCGCGAGGCCGGAGAGGTCGCCCTTCACGTCCGCTACGAAGCACGGCACGCCGGCCGCCGAAAACCCCTCGATAATGCCCTGGATGGTGACGGTCTTGCCGGTGCCGGTCGCGCCCGCGATCAGGCCGTGGCGGTTGGCGCGCTTGAGTTCGAGCTGCTGGGGGTCGGTGCCGCCGCTTCCTGCGCCGATGAAGATGCTGCCGTCCGCCATGTTCGCTCCCCGCTTAGGTGCGGAAAGCTATCGCGCGGATTCGGGCGAGGGGGAAGGGGCCGTTTACCCTCTCCCGCTTTCGCGGGAGAGGCAACGGAGACTTGGTCCGCACTCTTCATGCGGGCCTGGTCGCAGCCGGTGAGGGTCTTCTTCTTCCCGCGCGTCGAAAAGAAGAAGGCGCTCCTCCAACCTCCCGCGAAGGCGGGAGGAGGCCAAGACAAGCCAAGTTACTTCTTGAGCTTGATCCCGACGAAGATCGCCGGGTTGCGCCCGCGCTGCAGATACAGCGCGACCTGGTCGCGGCCCGCCGCCTTCGCCTGTGCCACGACCGCCGCCAGTGCCGCCGGGGTCGTCGTCGAGACGCCGTTCGCGGATACGATGACGTCGCCACGCTTCAGCTTCTGGCCAGCATCGGTCGAGGGATCGGTAGTGGCGATCACCACGCCCGATACCGACGAATCGATATTGAGGCTGCGCGCGATCTGCGGGGTCAGCGTCTGCACCGTCAGGCCGAGCGCGTTGGCGGACGCCTTGCCGGTGGTCTGGGCGTCGCCCTCGTCCGGCAGGCCGTCGTCATCGCCGTCGCCGCTCACCTTGGCGGCGAGCACGTCCTCGGACGGGCGCGTGCCGATAACCGCGGCGACCGTGATCGGCTTGCCCTGGCGGATCACGCCGAGATCCACCTTGGTGCCCGGCGTCACGTTGGCGACGAGGTAGCTGAGCGATTGATCGGGCGACACTTCCTTGCCGCCGACCGAAGTGACGACGTCGCCGACCTTGAGCCCGGCCTTGGCGGCGGCCTCGCCCGGCTCGATCGAGCGCAGGATTTCGCCGTGATTCTTGGGCAGGCCGAACGATGCGGCGAGATCGTCGTCGATCGGCTGCGGGCCGACGCCGAGATAGCCGCGCGCGATCTTTGTGCCCTTCATCAGCTTGTCGATGACGGGTTTGGCGTCCTCCGCCGGGATGGCGAAGCCGATGCCGATATTGCCGCCCGACTGGCCGGCGAAGATCTGCGAGTTGATGCCGATCACATTGCCGTTCAGGTCGAACATCGGCCCGCCCGAATTGCCCTGGTTGATCGCGGCGTCGGTCTGGATGAAGCGGTCATATGCGCCGCCGCCGGTCACGCGGTGCAGCGCCGAGACGATGCCGGCGGTCACGGTCGAGCCGATGCCGAACGGGTTGCCGATCGCGACGATCCAGTCGCCGACGCGCGCCTTGTCCGAATCGCCGAACTTCACGAACGGCAGGCTCTTGCCCTCGATCTTGAGCAGCGCGAGGTCAGACGTGGGATCGCGGCCGACGAGCTTGGCAACATATTCCTTGCGGTCGATCAGCGTGACGGTGATCGTATCGACCGTGGCGCCCTTCGCGCCCGGCGCGACGACATGGTTGTTGGTGACGATATAGCCGTCCGCCGACACGATGAAGCCCGAACCAAGCGAGGTCGCCTCGCGCGTGGTGGGGGCGTTGTTGCCGCCCTGGCCGCGGTTCATCTGGCCGAACAGATCGCCGAATGGCGTGCCCGCGAACGGATTGGGCTGCTGCTCCACCTTGATGTGCTGCGTCGTCGAGATGTTGACGACGGCGGGCTGCAGACGCGCGACCATGTCGGCGAAGCTCATCGGCGCGCCGGCCTTGGGTGCGGCTGCGGCAATTACGCCCGGTTCGTTCTGGGCGGTCTGCATCGGCGGTTCGAGGGCAACGGCGGCGGCGGTGCCGCTCAGCAGAATGGCTGCGGTAATGGCGTAGGCGTATCGCACTGGGGTCTTTTCCTCTCGTGTGCCGAAGGAAGGCAACGCTGAAACTCTACCGACGGTTGCTGAACGGCAATTGAATATGAATGACCTGAAAGGTCGCAATTGCAAACGTCAACTCAGCGCCGTCCCTGGAATTCCTTCAGATAGGCATTGTCGGGCGACAGAACCAGAGAGGTCTGGCCCTTCACCTGATCGCTGAACGTGTAGCGATAGGACTGCATCGCCCGGTAGAAATCGTAGAAATCGGGATCCTTGTTGAAGCTCTCGGCATAGATCTGTGCGGCCTTGGCGTCGGCCTCGGCGCGGATGATCTGTGCGGCCTGCTCGCCCTTGGCGCGGATCGTCAGCGCTTCCTGGTCGCGCGCGGTCTTCATCCGGTCGAGCGCACTCTGCAACGGCGTGCCGTCGGGCAGGCCGGCATGTTTGATGCGCACGTCGACGATCTGCACGCCGTATTGCGAGGCGAGATGCTGCAGGCCAATCTGGATATTGTCCATCACCTGCCCGCGCTCCGGGCTGAGCAGCGCCGCAAACGGACGTTTGCCGAGCTCGTTGCGCAAGGCGGAGCTGAACAGCGGCTGGAGCTGGTCGATCACGCGCTGCTCCGTCACCGACGTGCTGCCGGTCGAGACGACGGCCTTCAGCGGATCGACGATGCGGAAGCGCGCATAGGCGTCCACCTCGAGCCGCAACTGGTCGGTCGACAGCACCGGCTGCTTGTCCAGCTCGACGTCGAGCACGCGCTTGTCGACCCATACGATGCGATCGATCAGCGGGATGCGCCACGTCACGCCGGCGCCGGAGCGGCCGAACACCTCGTTCGGCTTCCAGCGGTTGATCGCGCTGCCGACCGGCTGTTCGAAGCGCAGGATCACCGCCTGCTTGGTCTCGGGCACGATCGCGACGGTGCTGGCGAGCAGGATCAGCGCCAGCAGCACGGCGATGGCGATGGCGATCGGGTTGCGGAGCGTCGCGGCGTTCACTGGCCGGCTCCCGTCTGCGGCGCGCTCTGCGGCGCGGTGGCCTGCGGCGCGGGCGTCTGCGGTTCGGGCAGGCGACGCATTCCGCCGGGCAGCGGCAGGTAGGAATTGACGCCGGGTGCGGCGATGATGGTCTTGTCGCTGCCGGCCATCACCTGTTCCATCGTCTCGTAATACATGCGCTTGCGCGTCACTTCGGGGGCGAGCTTGTACTGGGCGTAGATCACGTCGAACGCCGTCGCCTGGCCCTGCGCCTGCGCGAGGATCTGCTGGGCATAGCCGCGCGCCTTGTTGACGTTGCCGACCGCCTCCTGCTGCGCGGCGGAGACCTTCTTGAACGAATCGACGACCTGCGCCGGCGGCTGCGCCCCGCGGATGGCGACGCCCTGGATGCGGATGCCGGCGTTATAGCTGTTGAGGATCGTCTGCATGTTCTGCTGGACCTTCACCTCCATCGCGTCGCGGCCCGATCCGATCGCCTGGTCGAGCGAGGCGGTCGCCATCACCGCGCGCATCGCGCTTTCGGCGGTGGCGCGCAACGTCGCTTTCGGATCGGCGATCTGGAAGGCGAAGTCCTGCGGATTGCTGATGTCCCAGCGCACCGAATAATCGACGTCGACCAGATTCTGATCACCGGTCAGCATCAGGTTCTCGCCGCCATTCTCCGGGAAGGTGTCGGTCTTGATCTCGCGCACGTCGAGCACCTGCACGGCGTTGAAAGGCGCTGGCAGGGTGAGACGGATACCCGGCTCCAGCGTGCCGGAATACCGGCCGAGGAACGTCACGACGCCGCGTTGCTGCGGGCCGATCGGGTGGATGCTGGTGAAGCCGAACCACGCTGCCACGATCAGCGCCGCGCCGATCGCCCACAGCACGTTCGGGCTCGGCGTGCCGGGGATGCGCGGACGACCGCCGCCACCGCCGCCGCCCGATCCACCGCCGCGCGCGCGCTTGATGAACTCGTCGAGCGCGCTCGGGCCGGGCACCTTGGAACGATTGCCGGGTTGCGGGGCCCAGGGATTGCGCGGGCCGTCCCCGCTGCCCCCATTGTCGCTGCCGCCGCCTTCACCGCCGGAGCCACCGCCCCACGGTCCCTTGTTGTCCGCATTGAAAATAGCGAGGCGCCGCGGCCAGCCCGAGAAAATCGTCATGGCTCATCTATAGGCAGCCGTTCCCACGAAAAACAGTGGCAAGCGCCCTTATCGGCCTTATCTGCCCCGCGATGACTGATTCCACTCCGCTCGAAGCCGCCCTCGCCACAATATCCCAAGGCCGCGCGACCGCGCGGATCGAGGGCGATCGCGCCAGCATCATCCTAGACGTGACCGGCATCGAAGCCGCCGAACACAAAGCTTTCGAGGCGCGGGTGCGCGCCGCCGCGCTGGCCGTGCCGGGAATCGCAAGCGTGCGGATCGCGCTCACCAGCCAGCGCACCCGGCGGCTGTCGATCGCGGTCGCCTCGGGCAAGGGCGGCGTCGGCAAGTCGACCGTCTCCGCCAATCTCGCCGTCGCCTTGAAAGCAGGCGGCCGGCGCGTCGGGCTGGTCGATGCCGACATCTACGGCCCTTCGCAGCCCAAACTGCTCGGCGTCGAGGGCAGTCAGCCGACCGCGAAGGAAAAGGTGCTGCAACCCGTCGCGACTCCGTTCGGCGTGCCCTTGCTGTCGATGGGGATGCTCGTCGCGCCCGATCAGGCGATCGCGTGGCGTGGGCCGATGGCGGCGGGCGCGCTCGGCCAGATGATGGACGCGAACTGGGGCGATGCCGATACGCTCGTGCTCGATCTGCCGCCCGGCACCGGCGACGTGCAGCTCACCATGATCCAGAAGCACCGCCCGGCGGGCGCGGTGATCGTCTCCACCCCGCAGGATCTCGCGCTGATCGATGCGCGCCGCGCGATCGATCTGTTCAAGAAGGCTGGCATCCCGATCATCGGCCTGGTCGAGAACATGGCCGGCTATGCCTGCCCGCATTGCGGCGAAGTGTCCGATCCGTTCGGCAAGGGCGGGGCGGAAGCTGCGGCGGCCGATCTCGAAATCCCGTTCCTCGGTCGCATTCCGCTCGACATCGCCATCCGCACGGCGTCCGATGCCGGGCAGCCGCCCGCGTCGGGGAACCTGCCCGAGGCGGCTGCGTTCACCGCGATAGGCGACGCGGTTCTCCGCTGGATCAACGACGGAGGATGAAGTGCCGATCACCGATGACGCGGGCATCAAGACCCTGCTCGAAGAAACGCGCACGATCGCGCTGGTCGGCGCGTCCGACCGGCCCAATCGCCCGTCCTACGGCGTGATGAAGGCGCTGCAGGATCACGGCTACCGCGTGATTCCGGTCAATCCGCAGATCACCGGCGAGCATATCCACGGTGAATTCGTGTTCCGCGATTTGTCGCAACTCGGCGATCCGATCGACCTCGTCGATATCTTCCGCAATTCGGCGGCGGCGGGCGAGGCTGTCGATCAGGCGATTGCTGCGGGCGCGAAGGCGATCTGGATGCAGCTCGGCGTGATCAATGCAGAAGCCGCCGCGCGCGCCGAGGCTGCGGGCCTGAAAGTGGTTATGGATCGCTGCCCGGCCATCGAGATCCCGCGTCTGGGGGTTGCGCAGCGCACAAATTAACGTATTCGTCCAAGACGTTGAGACTGCTTTAAATTAAGGTCGCAAATGAGCATGTCCGATCCAGAAGCGCCGGAAGGCCGCGCGGCGAACCGCGTCGGCGTGACGATCCGTGCGCAGGTGCGCGCCGGCACCAACAAGATGACGATCGATGTCACCGATCTGTCGCGCACCGGCTTCCAGATCGAGACGGTCCACCGTCTCGCGCCGGATTCGAAGGTCTATCTGGTCATCCCCGGCCTCAGCGGGCTGGAGGCGACGGTGAAGTGGAACCGCAAGGATCTCTACGGTTGCGCGTTCGTCGCGCCGCTGCACGAGGCGATCTTCGACAGTCTGGTGAAGCTCTCCGATACGCGTTGACGCGCAAGCGTGGCGGCGGGATGATGCTTGCGACTCTCGCGAAGGGCGGATGCGATGCCGGGCTTCCTGCTGCTGATGCTGGCCGATCTCCCCGGTAGCGGGCTCACGACATATCAGGCCCTGACGCGCGCCGGGCCGCACTGCAACCAGCCGAGCGGCGACGAAGTCACCGTCTGCGGCCGCCGCGCCGCCGATCGCTACCGCGTGCCGCTGATCGAGCGCGACCCGGAGAAGGACGTGGTGCCGCTCGAACGCGAACGCCTGCTCGCGCGCACCACGAATTGCCAGGAAAAGCGCCTGTTCCTGACAGGGTGCGGCATGGTCGGCGCGACCGTCAGCACAGCAGGCGGCCTCCGCGCCGGCGGGGAACGCCCGATCGCGCCTTAGCCGAGGATATGCATCCACAACGGCTGGCCGGTGAGGCTCTGCGATCCGCGCAGCCGCTCCAGCGCCTGCGCGACTGCGCGTTCCGGGCCCTCGTGCGTCACGATCACGACGAACACGCTGCCCCCCACGCCGTCGTCGCCGCTCGATCCGCGCTGGATCAGGCTTTCGATCGAGACGCCCGCGTCGCGCATGGCGGCGGCGATTTCGGCCAGCACGCCGACCTTGTCGGCCACCGCGAAGCGCACATAGGCACGGCCGCGCCGCTCGCCGGGATCGGCGGGTGCTTCGGCGGCCAGCGCGTCGGCGGGCATGGCGAAAGCGGGGCCGAACTCGCCGCGCGCGATATCGATCAGGTCGGCGACCACGGCGCTCGCGGTCGGGCCGTCGCCCGCGCCCGCGCCCTGGAACAGCAGGCGGCCGACGTAATTGCCCTCCGCCACCACCGCGTTGGTCGCGCCGGTCACATGCGCGAGCGGGTGGCTTACGGCCACGAGATGCGGATGCACGCGCTGGAACAGCCCGCCCGCGCCGTGATCGGCCAGCCCGAGCAGGCGGATGCGATAGCCCAGCGCCTCGGCCTCGGCGATGTCGGTCGCCAGCACGTGGCGGATGCCGCTCGCCGCAACGTCGCCGAACGCGGGCTGCGTGCCGAACGCGATCGAGGCGAGGATGGCGAGCTTGTGCGCGGCGTCGACGCCGTCGATGTCGAAGGTCGGGTCGGCCTCGGCATAACCCAGCGCCTGCGCCTCGGCGAGCACGTCGGCGAAGTCGCGCCCCTCGGCTTCCATCTTCGACAGGATGAAATTGCAGGTGCCGTTAAGGATGCCGTAGACACGGTCGATCGCGTTGGCAGCAGCCCCTTCGCGCAGGCCCTTGATGACCGGCACGCCGCCCGCCACCGCCGCCTCGAACTTCAGCGCCGCGCCCGACGCTTCCGCCGCGCGCGACAGCTCCAGCCCATGATGCGCGATCATCGCCTTGTTGGCGGTGACGAAGCCCTTGCCCGCCGCCAGCGTCGTGCGCGCGAGCGTGAGGGCGGGGCCGTCCGATCCGCCGACCAGCTCGACCACCACGTCGACGTCGAGCCCCGCCAGCGCGGTTGTGTCGTCGACCCACGCGAAGCGGGAGATGTCGACGCCGCGGTCCTTGCTGCGGTCGCGCGCGGAGACCGCGACGATCTCGATCGGCCGCCCCGCGCGCCGTGCGATCAGCGCGCCGTTCTCGTCGAGCAGCCGGATCACGCCGCCCCCGACCGTGCCGAGGCCTGCGAGCGCGATGCGGAGAGGTTTGGTCATGGGTCTACTTTCTGCCGGTCCAAAACCACCGTTCGCCCTGAGCTTGTCGAAGGGCTGCACTTCTTCTGCGCGGAAGGAAGGGCAGGGCTTCGACAAGCTCAGCCCGAACGGGAGAGGTTGGGCGCTTTAGACAAAGCCTCCGCGCGCGGACAAGCCGTTACTTCTTCACCAACCCGATCTCGACCAGTCGCTCGTGCAGATAATCGTGCGCGGTGATCGGCACCGGATAGCGGTTCGGGTTCGCCGCCGACACGCAACCCGGCAGCGTCTCGATCAGGAAATCGGGATTGGGATGCAGGAAGAACGGCATCGAATAGCGCGAGACGCCGCGCCGTTCGGGCGGCGGATTGACGACGCGGTGCGTGGTGGAGGGGAGCACATTGTTGGTCAGCCGCTGCAGCATGTCACCGACATTGACGACGAGCGCACCCTCGGGCGGCTTGATCGGCAGCCAGCGGCCGTCCTTGTCGAGCAACTCCAACCCAGCCTCCTCCGCGCCGAGCAGCAAGGTGATGAGGTTGATGTCCTCATGCGCGCCCGCGCGAACGCCCTCGGCATCGGCCGGAATCGGCGGATAGTGCAGCAGCCGCAGGATCGAATTGCCGTCCTCGACCACCGCCTCGAAATAATCGGGTGCCAAGCCGAGGTGCCGCGCGATCGAGGCGAGGATGCGGTTCCCCGCCGCCTCGAACGCCGCATAGAGCTGCCGGAACACCGGTTCGAAACCGGGCACTTCGGACGGCCAGAGGTTGCCCGGCATCCTGTCCGACAGGGGATGGCCGGGCGTCAGGTCGCGCCCGACGTGCCAGAATTCCTTGAGATCGACCTGCGACGCACCCTTGGCGATCTCGGTCTTGAACGGGGTATAGCCGCGCTGCCCGCCGCCTTCCCTGGTGAAATACGCGCGTTTCTCTGCCTCGCTCAGCTCGAACAGCAGTTTCGTCTGCGCCCAGCCCTGCGCGACGAGATCGGCGGGGATGCCGTGATCGGAGATCACCGCAAAGCCGAACCGCTCGAACGATCCGCCCAAAGCGGCGGCGAAACCGTCGGAGTCGGCGGCGGCATCGGCAAGGGAAAGCGGCGGAACTTCGACAAGGGCAGTATCGAGCATCAGGCATCGTCCGTGGGGAGGAATCTCCGCCGGAACATAGCCGCATCACGCGCGCGCTAACAGGCCTTTGCCGGGACGGCTGCGCGTTTCGCATCGCAGCAATTTCGCCGTGACCTCTCGCGCCCGCTCGGGCATGGCCGGCGCATGTCCGCAGAATCGCCCGTCCGCGCCGAGAACACCGCGCCGATTCCCTTCATCGAATTCGTCGCGCTCGTCGCCGCGCTCATGTCGCTCGGCGCGCTCGGCATCGATTCGATGCTGCCTGCGCTTCCCGATATGGGCCAGCGGCTTGGCGCACCCGATATCGCCGACCGTTCGCTCATCATCACCGTCTTCGTGATGGGCTTCGGCATCGGCCAGCCGTTCCAGGGCCCGCTGACCGACAGGTTCGGGCGCAAGCGCGTGCTCGGCATCGGCCTGGCGGGTTATGTCGCCATGAGCCTGCTGGCGGGGCTGGCGTCGAGCTTTCCGCTCCTGCTCGCCGCGCGCTTCCTTGGCGGACTGTGCGTCGCCTCGGCGCGCGTGGTGACGGTGGCGATCGTGCGCGACTGCTTCTCCGGCCGCGCGATGGCGCAGGTGACGAGTCTCGCCTTCATGGTGTTCATGGCCGCGCCGGTGATCGCGCCGAGCATCGGCCAGGCGATCCTGCTGGCGGGCTCCTGGCGGCTGATCTTCGAGGCGATCGCGGCCGCCTCCGCGCTCATTCTCTGCTGGTTCTGGTTCCGCATGCCCGAAACGCTGGCGCCGGAAAATCGGCGGCCGCTGTCGATGGGCGAAGTGATGCGCGGCTGGCGGCGAACGGTCACCGATCGCTCGTCGCTCGGCTACACCATCGCCGCGACCATTCTGCAGGGGGCGCTGTTCTCCTACATCACGTCGATCCAGCCGATCATGTCGGATGTGTTCCACCGGCCCGATCTGCTCGGCGCGGTGTTCGCGATGGCGGCCGGCGGCATGGCGGTCGCGAACCTGCTGAGCGCGCGGATCGTGATGCGCCTCGGCATGCGGCGCATTTCCCAGGCGGCGATTCTCGTCATCATCGTGGCGGCGGGGGCGGGTCTGGCGCTGTCGTCGGTATCGGGGCACGAGTCGCTTGCGCTGTTCGTGGCGTTGCAGGTGCTGGTGATGGCCGGCTTTGGCGTCGCCACGTCGAATATGTCGGCGATGGCGATGGAAAATATGGGCGACATCGCCGGCACCGCCTCCAGCCTGCAGGGCTTCTTGGCGATCACGGCAGGCAGCGTCATCGGCACCGCCGTGACCAGCCAGTTCGATGGCACGACCCGGCCGATCCATATCGCTTTCCTCGTCGCGGCGCTGCTCGCGATCGGCATCGCCGCGATCGTCGAACGCGGACGGCTGTTCCACCCGAGCTGAGCCATTTTCGCGAGCGCGCGGGAACAGACTTCCGCGTGCGATGTTCGCTCCTGAAACCCGCATCTCGCGGGACGGGAGAGCGACGATGAGCATCGGCGGTTACAAGATCCCCGGCGACGGCACGGGCGACGACGGGTACGACGAGGAAGGCTATGACGAGAGCCAGCGCGCCGAGATCCTGGAAGCGACCGGCGGTGGCCCCGGCGACGGCACGATCATCACCGATCTCGATCCCGACATCGGCGAGGACGATGACGACGACGAGGACGATCTCGTCATGGAGAGCGACGAAGTCGGCGAGGAAGCCGATGACGACGATCCCGATGATGCCGACGACGACGAGGACGATCTGCAGGAAGACTTCGAAAAAGACGATGTCGATGACAACGATATCGACGACGCAGACGATGCCGCGCTGAAGCCTTAAACCTATAGACTTATCCCCTCCCGCCTTCGCGGGAGGGGCAGGGGAGGGTCTTCTTCGTCTTTTTCTTCTTTTTTCCTTCTACCGCCGAGAAATAAGACCGTCCTCCAACCTCCTCCCGCGAAAGCGGGAGGAGGTTATAGTATGCAGCTTGCGCCGCTCCCCAGGTATGATACGTTACATCATACAAAAGCCCGAGGAGAGCCCAGATGCCCGCACGCGCACCGACCCGCTCCAACCCGTTCATGCCGCCGCGCATCCATGATCCGCAGCCGCTCTCCGCGCTCAACATCACCCCGCTGATCGATGTCCTGCTCGTGCTGATCGTCATGCTGATCCTCACCATTCCGATGGTGACGCACAAGGTGCCGGTCGACCTGAACGGCCCCGGCGATCCTCCGGTCACGACCCCGCCAACCGTCCACCGCATCGCCATTGCCCGCGACGGCGCGCTGACGTGGGACGCGGCGGCGCTCGCCGACGCGGCGCTCCCCGCCCGGCTCGCGGCGATGCGGCGCGAGGACAATGTTCAGCTCGAGATCGCCGCCGACGGCGAGGCGACCTACGACCGGTTCGATCACATCCTCGCGACTATCAAGCAGGCCGGTATCACCAAGCTCGGCTTCGTCGGCAACGAACGGTTCGTGACGGAAGGAACGACCGCGCGCTGACCGCGTTCAGGAAGGCCACGACAAAAGGCTATTCCCGTGCGTTCGATCGCCTTTCTGCCGCTGCTCCTCGCCGCCGGCTGCGTACCGCCGCAAAACGAGGTCGCCAACAACACCGTCGATATCGATGAGGCCGCGCGTCAGGCCGAGGGCAGCATCAATGCCTATCAGCCCGACAATGCCGTCGACATCGTCAATGTCGCCGCGCCTCCGGGCGATCCCGACGTCCTGCCCGTTGCCAACGCCGCCGACGCGACCGTGCCGCCCGGCGTGACCGAGCCGCTGTCGCCGCCCGCGCCCGGCACGCCCGGCGGCCTCGCGGACGATCGCACGCCGATATCGGAAGCGCCTTTCACACCCGAGAGCGCGCAGGGTGCCGCCGATGTCGTCCAGCGTTACTATGCGCTGCTAGGCGAGAAGAAGTACAAGGCGGCCTGGTCGCTATGGGCCGACAGCGGCATGGCCTCGCGCATGACGCCTGCCGCCTTCGCCGCCAGCTTCGGCCGCTACAGCGAATATCACGGCAACGTCGGCGCGCCCGGCGAGATCGAGGGCGCGGCCGGCAGCCTCTATGTCACGATCCCCGTCCAGCCCTACGGACGCATCGCGGCGACCGGCAAGCCCGCCTATCTGATCGGCACCGTCACGCTGCGCCGATCCGAAGTCGATGGCGCAACCACGGAGCAGAAGCGCTGGCATATCCAGCAGATCGCGCTCAAACCCGCACCGTCGCACTAAGGGGTCGAAGGGGAGGGGAATGCCGACGATCGCGCTGCTGGTCGCATCGAACGTCTTCATGACGATCGCATGGTATTGGCATCTGAAGGGCGGGATGGCGAAGCCCATCCTGCTCGTCATCCTGATAAGCTGGGGCATCGCCCTGTTCGAATATTGCCTGGCCGTGCCCGCCAATCGCATCGGCTACGCCAGCGGCTGGAGCGGTGGCCAGCTCAAGGTAACGCAGGAGGTCATCACGCTGCTGGTGTTCGGCGTGTTCGCGGTCGTCGTGCTGGGCGAGCCGCTCGGCTGGCGGCACGCGGGCGCGTTCCTGTGCCTAGTCGGTGCCGCTGCCTTCATGTTCGCCGGCCGCTAGCGCCTTTGTCCGGGCTTCACGCTGAAGCGTCGCTTCGTCGGCGGCGGTGCGGATCGCGTGCGCGGAGCGGCTCGCCGCTTCGGGTGTCAGCGACACGGCGAGACCATCGGGTCCGTCGAGCATGACTTCCCCTTGCTCTGCGGTCGCCTTGGTCGCTTCGTCATAGGGTTTGTTCGGCATGGACTGCACCTCTAGTAGGGCATAACGTGCGGAGTAGTCGCGCGTTCCGGTGCTGGGGGGCACCTGTCATGTACACCAAGCTTTTCCTGCAGGCGCATCGCACGCCGATCCTCAATCCCGCGCAGATCGGCGCGCTCGAAAGCGCGGTGTCGCGCACCGCCGATTTCGCCGCGAAGCGCATCATCGTGCGCCAGCAGGAACCGCTGACGCAGTGTACCTTGCTGCTCGAAGGGTTCGTCGAACGCTTCAAAGACACGCCCGAAGGCCGTCGCCAGATCCTCGCGCTGCATGTTCCGGGCGATTTCATCGACCTGCACAGCTATCCGCTCAAGAAGCTCGAACACAATGTCGCCGCGATCACGCCGGTGAAGGTGGCGCTTTTCCCGCATCCGGCGATCCGCGCGCTGGCCGACGAATCGGCGACGTTGACCGAGCTGTTATGGCGATCGACGCTGATCGACGCGGCGATCAACCGCGAGTGGATCGTCTCGGTCGGTGCGCGTTCGGCGGCGGTGCGGCTCGCGCATCTCTTCTGTGAGATGTACCTGCGCCTGGAGCGGGTCGGGATGGCGAACGGACTGCGCTTCGATCTGCCGATCACGCAGATCGATCTCGCCGACGCGACCGGGCTGACGGCGGTGCATTGCAACCGCATGCTGCGTCAGTTGCGCGAACAGGGGCTCGTCGAGTTTCGCGCGGGCATCGCCGAGATACTCGACTGGACCGCGCTGAAGCGTTTCGCCGAATTCGACGCGGGCTATCTCTACCTGGACTGAGGCCTAGAGCGCCCGTTCGCCGAGATAGTGGCTCTGCGCCGCGTCGGTCGCGTTCACCGCCAGGATCGATCGCGCCTCGCTCGCCGCGCGCGGCTTCCCGCTGCGGTCGGCGGCGGCGTGGACGACGCGGTCGAGCAATTCCTGCCCCTCGCTCCACCAGCCGATGCCGCTCGCCGCGTTGAGGTGCCCCTGCGGCCCTGCATCGACGAAATGGCTGCCCCACGACACGGCGAGACTGTGCGCGCGCTCGATGTCGATCCACGGATCGTCGCTGCTCGCCACCACGATCGAGGGGAAGGGCAGCGGCGTCTTGGGCGCAGGTGCCAGCGCCTTGATCGTATCCTGCGCGCCGTGACGGTCGACGTCGGCCGGTGCCACCAGCAGCGCGCCTGCGACTGGCCAGCCGTAGGGCTGGCGCGTCAGCTCCGCCCACCATGCCACCGCGAGACAGCCGAGGCTGTGCGCGGCAAGGATCACCGGTGCCTGAGCGCTGCGGATCGCCTGGTCCAGCTTCGTCACCCAGGCGTTGCGGTGCGGCGTGTTCCACATGCCGAGCTCGACGCGCACCGTATCGGGGCGAGAGCTTTCCCACAGGCTCTGCCAGTGCGTCGGGCCCGAACCGCCGAGGCCGGGCACGGTCAGGATCGTCGGCTGAACCGGATCGAAATGCGAAAAGCTGCTACCCATCGTGTCTCTCCTCAGGGTCAAGGAAACGTGGCCGCCCGAGCGATCTAGGGGGCGCCGATCGACCACGTTTCCCTGCCTGCAAGATATTCCTACCAATCTACTCGGCAATAGCGTCTGCGCCAGAATGAAGGCCCGCTGCGCCAGCCTGAAAACGCGCCTCGCTTCACCGGCGAAAACACGCTTCCTGACTGCCAGATGAACGCCGCCTGCGCGCTTTTCGATCCCGACTCGGGCGTGTAGGAAGCGCCATGCCGAAGCTTAGAGCCGATCAGTTGCTGGTGGATCGCGGCCTCGTCGAAAGCCGCAGCCGCGCGCAGGCGCTGATCATGGCGGGGCTCGTGTTCGCCGGCACGAAGAAGATCGACAAGCCGGGGCAGGCAGTGGCCGACGACGTGCTGCTCGACGTGCGCGGGCGCGATCATCCCTGGGTCTCGCGCGGCGGCATCAAACTCGCCCATGCGCTCGAGCATTTCGGTTGGGACGTCACCGGCGCGGTGGCGATCGACGTCGGCTCCTCGACCGGCGGCTTCACCGACGTGCTGCTGCAAAACGGTGCCGCCCGCGTCTACGCGGTCGACAGCGGCACCAACCAGCTCGCGTGGAAACTGCGCGAGGATCCGCGCGTCATCGTCCACGAAAAGACCAGCGCGCGGATCCTCACGCCCGCGCACATCCCGGAGCCCATCGACCTGATCGTCTGCGACGCGAGCTTCATCGGCCTCGCCAAGGTGCTCGACGTGCCGCTCGGTTTCGCGCGGCCCGGCGCGCGCCTGCTCGCACTCATCAAGCCGCAGTTCGAGGCGGGTCGCGGCGAGGTCGGCAAGGGCGGAGTAGTGCGCGACGGGGCCGTCCACGCGCGCGTCTGCGCCGAGGTCGCCGAGTGGTTGACCGGCAAGGGCTGGCGCGTCGCAGGCGTCGTCGAAAGCCCGATCACCGGGCCGGAGGGTAACGTCGAATTCCTTATCGCCGCGACTTACCCGGATTGAGACGGTTTCCTTTCTGCGGCGCAACAAATTCGTTCGAGTTTTCGCTGGCGCTTGGCTATTGAAACGCCGGGCACGCAAGAAGGACGAAAACCGTTGAGCGAGATCGCGTCGAAGGGGCAGTTGAGGCTGGCGTTCCTGCGATGGGCGGTCGTCACCGTGCCGTTCATCCTGCTGCTCGGTTTCCTTTCGGCGAAGATCGCGCCCGCAGGCAGCCAGAACCGCTGGTACATGATGCTGGCAAAGCCCGCCGCGACCCCGCCCGACTGGGTGTTCCCGGTCGCCTGGACGATCCTCTACATCCTCATGGGCCTCGCGCTGGCGATGATCATCCACGCGCGCGGATCGCGGCTGCGCGGTCTCGCGATCGGGCTGTTCGTGGTGCAGCTCGTCGTCAATCTCGTCTGGTCGCCGTTGTTCTTCGGCATGCATCAGGTCGGCGCGGCACTGATCGTGCTGGTGGCGATGTTCGTGGCGGCGCTCGCGACGACCATCCTGTTCGGGCGCATCCGCAGCCAGGCCGCCTGGCTGATGGTGCCCTATCTCGCCTGGGTCGTGTTCGCCGGCATCCTGACGTACCAGATCCTCGCGCTGAACCCGAACGCCGAAACTCTTGCGCCGTCGTCCGGCAGCACCCAAGTTATCGAACTATAACACCTCTTTTCAGGACGGACGCCGCCATGCAGGCCGAAAACAAGATCTTCGACGATTTCGCCAAATTCATGAACAGTGCCGCGGGCACGCTCGCCGGCGTCGGCCGCGAGGCGGAAGCGGGCGCACGCGCCAAGGCTAAGGAATGGATCGGCGGGCTCGATTTCGTCAGCCGCGAGGAATTCGACGCGGTCAAGGCGATGGCCGCGGCCGCGCGCGACGAGAACGAGACGCTGCGTGCCCGCCTCGACATGCTCGAATCCAGGCTGGGGTCGCAATCCTGAACCGGGCGCTTATCCACAGCGCCGTCGCGGCCCCCTGCTTGAGAACAGGCGCGGCAAGGGGTAAAGGCGCGTGATGCTCGACGAAGCCGATTATGAACGTGACGACGCGGCGCCGATCGACATGCTCGAGAGCTATTTCTCGGCGCATGGCTGGGATTACGAGCGTCAGGACGACGAGGTCATCGCCAAGGTCAAGGGCAGCTGGACGCAGTACGAGCTGCGCGCGCTGTGGCGTGACGAGGACAGCGTCATCCAGTTCCTCGCCTTCCCGGACATCCGCGTAACCGACGATCGCAAACAGGCGATCTACGAAACGATCGGGCTGATCAATGAACAGCTCTGGGTCGGACATTTCGAGATCTGGTCGTCCTCCTCGATCCTGCTGTACCGCCACGCCGCGATGATCGACGGGGAGGGCGGCACGCTCTCGCTGTCCGCCGCCGAGCTGCTGGTGGAATCGGCGATCGACGAGTGCGAGCGCTTCTACCCGGTGTTCCAGTTCGTCCTGTGGGGCGGCAAGACCCCCAAGGAAGCCCTCGCCGCCGCCATGACCGAAACGCAGGGCGAAGCGTAGGCTCGGTCGATACCTGCTTCCCCTCTCCCTGAAAGGGAGGGGCCGGGGTGGGTCGGCCCGCGAGGGAATGGGACGCCTGGCCCCACACCAACCCACCCCGACCCTCCCTTCCAGGGAGGGGAGATCAGCGCGAGGCCCCGATGGCATCTGAGACCCCCACACTCCCCGGCCGCATCTGGCTGGCCGGGGCCGGCAACATGGGCGGTGCGATGCTGCGCGGGTGGATCGGCAGTGGCATCACACCCGACAGCATCACCGTCATCGATCCCGGCTCGCCCGAACTGCCAGGGGACGTCCGCCACCTCGCCGCGCTGCCTGCGGGCGAAACGCCCGACACGCTTGTCCTCGCCATCAAGCCGCAGACGCTCGATACGTTCGCCGCCGCCGCGCCCGGCCTCGCGCCCCGCCTGCTGGTGTCGATCCTCGCCGGCGTCGAGGAAGCGTCGCTTGCCGCGCGCTTTCCCGCGCAGGCGATCGTGCGCGCCATGCCCAATCTGCCCGTCGCGATCGGCAAGGGCGTCGTCGCGCTTCATGCCGCTACTGACGATGCGGAGGCGCGCGCCGCCGCCGAGGGGCTGATGCGGCCGCTCGGGCTGGTCGAATGGATCGGCGACGAGGCGCTGTTCGATGCCGTCACCGCGCTGTCGGGCTGTGGCCCCGGCTTCGTCTTCCGTTTCGTCGAGGCGCTGGCAGAGGCGGGCACGGCGCTCGGCCTGCCCGCCGATCAAGCCGTGCGCCTGGCGCGCGCGACTGTCGAGGGGTCGGGCATCATGGCCGCCGCCTCGCCGGAGAGCCCCGCCACGCTGGCGGACCGCGTTGCCAGCCCCGGCGGCTCGACGCGCGAGGGGCTTAACGTGCTCGACGAAGGCGACGCGCTGAAGGTGCTGCTCCGCGAAACGCTCGCGGCGTCCGCACGGCGTAACGCCGAAATGGCCGCCGCCGCGCGCTGATCCGAAAGGGGTCTGTCCTACAGGCTGCCGTTTTGGTATTTCTCGTGCATGCCGTGCCTGCGCCCGCATGATCTCGCCGCCTCGCAAGCGCCGAACGGCCACTCGGTTCGTCGCATTTTCGCCCCCGAGATGCGGGAACTTCGTTACCTTCGAACGCGGAACGAACCCGCTCCCGGTGCTTTGATAGGCATCGACCGGGAGAGAGAAATGACCAAGAAATTGAGCGACCTCGCCGAAGTCATGCGCGACATCGACTTCACGATGCTGACCACGCAGTCGCCCGACGGCGGGCTCGCGTCGCGGCCGATGAGCAACAACCGCGACGTCGATTATGACGGCGATAGCTGGTTCTTCGCGCTCGACGACACCAAGACCGTCACCGATATCGAGAGCAATCCCAATGTCGGCCTCACGCTGCACGGCAATGTCAGCCTGCTTGGCAAGCCGCCGATGTTCATCGCGGCGGAAGGGCGGGCCGAGGTGCTGCGCGACAAGGGCCTGTTCGAGGCGCATTGGAACAGCGATCTCGATCGCTGGTTCAAACAGGGCATCGACACGCCCGGCCTCGCGCTCATCAGGGTCCATGCCGACCGGCTGCACTATTGGGATGGCGAGGATCAGGGCGAGGTGACGCTGCCCGGCTGATCGACGAAGAGGTAGCCCGGGTCGAACTCGCTGAAGCGTGCCAGCCCGGGCAGATCCTGGATCGTCACGCGACCACCCCGGAACGCCATCAGCCCGCGCTCCTTCAGGTCGCGCAACATGCGGTTGAGATGGACCGCGGTGATGCCGCAGATCTCGCCGAGATCGGCCTGGGTGAGCGGCAGGTCGAACGCCTTGCCGTCGCTGCGCCCGATCACCCGGAGCTTCGCCTCCATCTCGCAGAAGAAATGCGCGACCCGCGCCGCCGCGCTCAGCCGCCCGAGCCGGAAGATCCACTCGCGGTGGATGGCCGCGTCGAGCAACGTGCTGAACCACAGCAGTTTGGCGAGATTGGCCTGCGTGGCCAGGATCGCGTCGAGCTTGTCATGCGGGACGAGCGCCACGCGGCACTCGGTCAGCGTCGCAACATCATGGTCGAGCGTCTCCAGCGGATAGGCGTGGAGGTCGACGAAATCGCCGGGCACATGCACCGCCACCAACTGCCGCTCGCCCTCGCGGTCGTCCATGTACCGGCACATAAACCCATCGATCAGATAGGTGCTGTGCCGTACCGCTTGTCCGCGCGTGATGATCGTCCGTCGCGCAGGCAACGTGCGCAGGTCGCTCGCTGCCGCTTCCAGTATCTCGAGATCGGCGGAGGATAGGCGATCGCGGCGGCGGCCGCGCAGGAAATCGTCAAAAATCATGCAGAACGAAACGCTCCCGGATCGATCTGGTTCAGCCTCACCGCAGCGGTTCAGTCCCGGCTCAGCGCTCCGGGCTTGTGCGCCGCGCGCTTGCCCTCTTCGGTTTCGACCAGATATTCTGGGTTGTCCTTCGACGCGGCGACCTTGTGGCCCTTGATCGTCATCGGGCTGGTCACCTTTTTCACGACCTTGCCGTGCGCCTCGCCGCCGTGGCTCTTCCAGCTCACCGCGTCGCCCTTCTTGAGCGATTTCGTCATCCTCGCCTCCTGTTTTGTCGCGGATTCAACCCGATACGAAGCAAGGCGTTCCGCCGAAATATCTTGATCCAGAACAAGGTGGTGCAGGCTGTGCGCAACTCTCCGCCACGGGAACCGTTCGTGCGGCACGACAACAAGCGGAGAGAGATAATGCGCACATCGATTACGGCCATCGTGGTCGCCTCCGGTCTCGCCCTGATGGGCTGCGCCAAGAGCGAGCAGGCCGCGTCCTCGATCCAGAACGGCACCGTCAATTTCGCCGACGACGCCGGCAACGCGGTTTCGAACACGGCGGATCATATCGCCGACGCCGTGACGCCGACGCCGACCGCGCAGGAGTTCATCGACAAGGCTGCCAAGAGCGACGCCTTCGAGATCGCTTCAGCCAAGCTTGCCAAGGACAAGGCTGCATCGGCGGACCTCAAAGCGTTCGCGACCATGATGATCGCGGATCACACCGGCTCGACGGCCAAGATCAAGGCGGCTGCGGCCGAGACCAAGCCGGCGCTCACGCCCGATCCCGCACTCACCGCCGCACAACAGGGCGAAATCGCCAAGCTCGACAAGCTCAGCGGAGCGGATTTCGACAAGGAATATGCAGCTCAGCAGGTTTCCGCGCACGAGACCGCGCTGTCGCTGATGAAGGACTTCGCCGAGCATGGCGAGGTAACGACGCTCAAGACCGTGGCCGGCGAGATCGCGCCTAAGGTCGACACGCATCTGACCAAGATCAAGGCGATCAAGGACAAGCTCTGATGTTGCGATGCGGAACGAGTGTCGTTTCGCAGCGTTATGATTTTCAAGTCCATTTCGAACAAGGAGACAGACGATGAGCGAACTCACCGACCGCGCCAAGGGCATCCTCGACGAGACTGTCGGAAAGGCAAAGCGCGCCATTGGCGACGCCACCGACAATCCCAAGCTGAAGGCCGAGGGCGATATTCAGGAAGCCAAGGGCGACGCCGAGAAGCTCAAGGCGAAGACCGAAGCGGCCCTCAAGGGCTGATACGAGAAGGGGCCGGTTCGCCGGCCCTTTTTCATTTCCCGTTCCCATTCTGTTCGGGCACGCCTAATATCGTTCTGCGATGGCCGACCGGAAAATCATCCATGTCGACATGGACGCTTTCTATGCGTCGGTGGAGCAGCGCGACGACCCTGCGCTGCGCGGCAAGCCCGTCGCGGTCGGTCATGCGGCCGCACGCGGCGTCGTGGCGGCGGCAAGCTATGAGGCGCGTGGGTTCGGCGTGCGCTCGGCCCTGCCATCGGTGACGGCGCTGCGGCGCTGCCCGGACCTGATCTTCGTGCCGCCGCGCTTCGATGTCTACAAGGCGGTCTCGCGGCAGATTCACGCGATCTTTGCCGACTATACCGATCTCATCCAGCCGCTCTCGCTAGACGAGGCTTATCTCGACGTCACCGCCAACCGACGCGGCATCGCGACAGCTTGGGCGACCGCGAAGGAAATCCGCGCGCGCATCCTTGCGGAAACCGGCCTCACCGCGTCGGCCGGCATTTCGTACAACAAGTTCCTCGCCAAACTCGCCTCGGATCAGCGCAAGCCCAACGGGCAGTTCGCCGTCACGCCCGACATGGGCGAGGCGTGGGTGGAGACGCTGCCGGTCGCGCGCTTCCACGGCGTCGGCCCGGTGACGGCGGCGAAAATGAAGCGGCTCGGCATCGAGACGGGCGCGGATCTGCGCGCGAAATCGCTCGCGTTCCTGCAGCAGCATTTCGGCAGTTCGGCGGACTGGTATCACGATATCGCGCGCGGGCTGGATGAGCGGCCGGTCGATCCCAACCGGGAGCGCAAGTCGTCGGGCTCCGAAACCACCTTCGACCGCGATCTCACCGCCGATGCCGAGATCGAGGCGGGGGTGCTCGACCAGGCCGATCAGGTGTGGGCATGGTGCGAGCGGACGCGCGAATTCGGCCGCACGGTGACGGTGAAGGTCAAATACGGCGACTTCCAGAACATCACCCGCAGCCGCAGCTATCCTGCCGCAGTCGATGGCCAAGCGATGCTGCGCGAAGCGAGCCTGATGCTGATCCGCTCGGTGCTGCCGGTCGAAAAGGGCATCCGCCTCGTCGGCGTCACCGTCTCCAACTTTGCACCCGCGAGCGGCTTGCGGTCCGCATTGCCGTTGTTCGGTGAGGTGGGCTGACTCCGCCTTCGGAACCGCGCGCGCTGCCGACGGTTCCGTTGGACACATGAAACCGCAATCCCGTTCGCGTCCGCCTCGACCGCCCCGTTCCCCACCTTGAGGCAGGTATGGCTCGACCGTACCAAATCCGGTCTATGCACCGGGTGTATTCAACGAAGCGGGAAGCAGGCGTGACGAAAGCAGTGATCGATCTCGCCCGGACGGGCGTACGGGGTCTGGACGACATTCTGGCAGGCGGCCTGACGCGCGGTCGGGTGTTTCTGCTGGAGGGTAGCCCCGGCACCGGCAAGACGACGATCGCCACCCAATTCCTGATGGAAGGTATCGCGAAGGGCGAGAAGTGCCTGTACGTCACGCTGTCCGAAACCGAAGAAGAATTGCGTGACAGTGCTACCTCCCATGGCTGGGATCTCGCCGGTATCGAATTGTTCGAGCTGGTGCCGCCGGAGAGCCTGCTCGACGAAGAGCAGCAGCAGAGCCTGCTTTATTCCTCCGATCTCGAACTCGGCGAGACGACGCGGCGCATCTTCCAGATGTTCGAGCGCGTACGGCCCGACCGCGTCGTGCTCGACAGTCTGTCCGAAATCCGACTGCTCGCGCAAAGCTCGCTGCGCTACCGACGCCAGATTCTCGCGCTGAAGCACTTCTTCTCGACACAGAAGGCGACCGTGCTGATGCTCGACGATCTCACCGCCGAGGTTTCGGACAAGACCGTCCACAGCGTGGCCCACGGCGTGGTGCGGCTCGAGGAACTATCGCCCGAATACGGGCCGGAACGGCGGCGGATGCGCGTCATCAAATATCGCGGGCGGCGCTTCCGCGGGGGTTTCCACGATTTCGTGATCGATACCGGCGGCGTCAGCGTGTTCCCGCGCCTCGTCTCGGCGGAACACAAGACCGATTTCGCCCGCAACGTGCTGAAGAGCGATTCCGAGGAGCTCGACACATTGCTCGGCGGCGGCGTCGAACGCGGGTCGAGCGTGCTCGTGCTAGGCCCCGCCGGCACGGGCAAATCGCTGCTCGTCCTCACTTTCGTGGCAGCTGCGGTCGCCCGCGGCGAACGCGCGGCGATGTTCGTGTTCGACGAGGAAATGGGCCTGCTGTTCAGCCGCGCCATCGGCCTTGGCATCGACATGCAGGCGATGGTGGATTCGGGCAATCTCATCGTCGAACAGGTCGATGCTGCCGAATTGTCGCCCGGGGAGTTCTCCCAGCGTGTGCGCAACTGCGTCGAACAAAACGGTGTGCGCACCATCATCGTGGACAGCCTGAACGGATATCAGGCGGCCATGCCGGAAGAGAATGCGCTGATCCTCCACATGCACGAACTGCTGCAATATCTGAACCGCCAGGGTGCCACGACCTTCCTCACCGTCGCGCAGCACGGTCTGGTTGGCGACATGAAGGCGCCGGTCGACGTCACATACCTTGCCGACACCGTGATCCTGCTGCGCTATTTCGAGGCGATCGGCCGGGTGCGGCGGGCGATCTCGATCATCAAGAAGCGAACCGGCGCGCATGAGGACACGATCCGCGAATACCGGATCGGCAATTACGGCATCCGCCTCGGCGAGCCTCTGACGGGTTTTCAGGGCGTCCTGCGCGGCGTGCCGAACTTCACCGGGGGGCCGGGCCAGTCTCCGCTGCTGGAAGACGAGCGCGTGTGATCCCGCATCTTTCCGAACGCGCCATCATCCTAGCACCCCGTGGTCGCGACGCGATCATCGCGGCGTCGATTCTCGAAGAGGCGGCGATACGATCGACGATCTGTTCCTCGCTGCCCGACTTCGTCGGAGAATTGCAGAACGGCGCGGGCTTCGCATTGCTCACCGAAGAGGGGTTGCGCACCGCCGATCTCAACCCGCTCGCGCAGTGGCTCGGCGCCCAACCGGAATGGTCGGACTTCCCGTTCATCCTGCTGACGCAGAAGGGCGGCGGGCTGGAGCGCAACCCGGCGGCGAAGCGCTTCCTCGACATGCTGGGCAACGTCACCTTCGTCGAACGGCCGTTCCACCCGACGACATTGGTCAGTCTCGCGCAATCGGCGCTACGCGGTCGCCGCCGTCAGTACGACGCACGCGCTCGTCTCGAAGACCTGCACCGCGGCGCGGACAAATATCGCTCACTGTTCGAATCGATCGAGGCAGGCTTTTGCATCATCGATATGGTGTTCGATGTCGCCGGGACGCCGGTCGACTATATTTTCGTCGAGGCCAATCCCGCTTTCGAACGCCAGACCGGCTTGCAGAAAGCGGTGGGCAAATCGATGCGCGCGATGGTGCCGGGGCATGAGCAGCACTGGTTCGATGTCTATGGCGACATCGCCCGAACCGGCGAGCCTGTCCGCTTCGAACAACATGCCGAGGCGCTCGGCGATATCTGGTACGACGTTTACGCCTTCAAGGCAGGCGAACCAGGCAGCAACCAGGTCGCGGTGCTGTTCAACGACGTCTCCGAACGCCGACGCATGGAAATCGCCATTCGCGAAAGCGAGGAGCGGCTGCGCCGCCTCAACGAAACGTTGGAGGAGCGTGTCGAGGAGCGTACGCATGCGCTGGAACTCGCGCAGGAGGCGCTGCGGCAGTCACAGAAGCTGGAATCGATGGGACAGCTCACCGGCGGCGTTGCGCATGATTTCAACAATCTGCTAACGCCGATCGTCGGCAGCCTCGACCTGCTCTACCGCCGCGGCGTCGGCACCGATCGCGAGCGCAAGCTGATCGAGGGCGCGGTGCAATCCGCCGACCGCGCGCGGACGCTCGTGCAGCGCCTGCTCGCCTTCGCCCGTCGCCAGCCGCTGCAGGCGACGGCGATCGACATCGGCAAGCTCGTCGCGGATCTCGCGCATTTGATCGCCAGCACCTGCGGCCCGCGCATCCGGCTCGATCTCGCCATCGCCGACGATCTTCCCCCCGCCAAGGCCGATGCCAATCAGATCGAGATGGCGCTGCTCAACCTCGCCGTGAACGCGCGCGATGCGATGCCCGACGGCGGCGTGCTGACGATCAGCGCCACGCAGGAAGGTGTCGGCGAAAGCTCCGCCCGCCTCGCCGAGGGTGCGTACATCCATCTCGCTGTCGCCGACACCGGCACCGGTATGGACGCGGAGACGATCGCCAAGGCGGTCGAACCGTTTTTCACAACGAAGGGGATCGGGCAGGGCACCGGGCTTGGTTTGTCGATGGTGCATGGTCTTGCCGCGCAGCTCGGCGGCGGCCTGTCGATCGAGAGCGAGGTGGGGCGGGGCACCTCGATCGGCCTGTGGCTGCCCGTCACCGAGGCTTTGCCGGATCAACCCGTCGAAGTGCCGGAGATGGATTTCGGAAACGTCAGCCGCGGCACGGCGATGGTGGTCGACGACGAGGATCTCGTGCGCGCCAGCACCGCGCACATGCTGAGCGAACTCGGCTACCGCGTGATCGAGGCCTATTCGGCTGAGAATGCGCTGATCCTGCTCGACACGTCGGGGCCGGTCGATCTGCTCGTGACCGATCATCTGATGCCCGGCCTCACCGGCACCGATCTCGCCGCGCGCGTGCGCCTGTTGAAGCCCGACATGCGCGTGCTTGTCGTCTCGGGCTATGCCGAGGCGCAGGGTATCCCCGCCGACCTACCGCGCCTCACCAAGCCGTTCAAGCAGAGCGACCTCGCCACCAGCCTCGCCCAATTCTGACCATTAGGATGATCGACAGCACGGCGTGTGCGTCTTAGGGGAGGCGGCGTGAAAGCGCTCCGCCGCCAGATTCGTCGCCATTTCGCGTTCGCCTGGGCGCTGATCGCGGCTGCTCTGCTGGTGAAGGCGATAGTGCCGGCCGGCTATATGACCGTCGTCTCGGACGGCACGATCACGGTGCAGCTCTGTTCGGGCATTCAGGGCAAGACGATGGAAATCGCCATGCCCGGCATGAAGACGCCGGGTAAGGACCATCCCGCCAAGGCCGACATGCCGTGCCCCTTCGCCGGGCTGAGCGCGCCGTCGCTGGCGGCGGTCGATGCCGGGCTGCTGGTGCTGGCGATCGCCTTCATCCTCGCCGCCGCCCGGCGCGAGCCCGAGCCGGTCGCGCCGCGCCGCGCCCCTTATCTGCGGCCACCACTGCGGGGACCACCCGCCACCGCCTGACTCCGCCATTTGGTATTCGGATCAGGACGTTTTCCCATGAAAGTCATTTATTCAGCGGTCGCCGTCTCGGCGATCGTGCTGTCATCCGCCGCATCGGCGCAGGACACCCGCCGCGCCGACCTCTTGCGCCAGCGCGCCGAGATCGATGCGCAACTCGCCGCGCTCGATGAAGCGCCGGCTTCCGCCCCGGCAAAGCCCGTCGAAGGCTCTCCTGGCGATGTCATCGTCACCGGCCGCGCGCTGTCGCTCACCACGCAGGTCAGCGGGCAGACCGTCACCACGATCGGCGACGATGCCTTCCGCAATACGCCCGCGACGACGATCGCCGATATCGTCCGCCTCAGCCCCGGCGTCACCGTGATCCAGGGCAACGGCCCGCGCGACGTCGGCGTGTCGATCCGCGGGTCGAACGCGCGCAACGGCTTCGGCGCGCGCAACATCCAGGTGTTCGAGGACGATTTCCCGGTGACGCAGCCCGACGGGCTCGCGCGCTTCGACCTCACCGATCCGCACGCTTACGGCGCGGTGGATGTGGTGCGGGGGCCGAGTTCGGCGCGCTACGGCAACTACGCGCTCGGCGGCGCGGTCAATTTCCGCACGCGGCGCGGGCGCGACATCGACGGGATCGAGCTCGGCGTGGACGGCGGCAGCTACGGCTACGTCAATCTGTTCGGCACGATCGGCCACGCCGGTCCGCGCTACGAGTACGCCGCGTTCGGCAGCTTCGTGCGCGGCGACGGCGCGACCGGGCATACCGGCTACCAGACCGGCACGATCAACGCCTACGGCACCTATGCGCTCGGCGACCATGACCGCGTCGCGGTGAAGGTGATCTACAACGAGGGCGAGTTTCGCCTCGCGGTGCGATCCTCGTACAATCAGTATCTCGCCAATCCGTACCAACAGGGCTGCGCGGTCGCGGCGACGGCGGCGGCCGGATGCGGGACGATCTCGGTATTCGTCAACGGCACCAACGGTACGCGCATCGCGCAGACGGCGGACGAGGGCGACCTCGCGCGCAACGACCGCCGCACCATCGTCGGCACGCGCTACGAGCATGATTTCGGCAGCGATACGACGTGGCGGACGCAGGCGACCTTCGACAGCCGCGTCGTCAACCAGCCGACCAGCGCGACGCCCTTCAAGGGCACGCTCGACAGCTACAACATCACGTCGGACGTGACGAACCACGGCAGAATCGCGGGGATGGACGCGACCAGCTTCGTCGGCCTGTTCTACAATTATCTCGATAACCAGAGCTTCAGCTTCAACAAGACGCCCGCCGGCCGCAACGGCTTCGGCGCGCTGACGCAGACGGTGTTCGGCGATATCCGCAACCTGGGGGTGCGGGCGCGCGAGGAATTGCAGATCACGCCGAAGCTGCAACTGATCGCAGGCATCGGCGCCGAATATTCGCAGATCAAGATGCGCCAGACCGCCTATACCTATCCGGTCGGGGCCAATCCGGTGCTGGCGCTGGTGCCTGCCAACCGCGACTTCTGGAACGTCGCGCCCGAGACGGCTGTATTCTGGCAGACGACCGAGGCCGTGCGGCTGCACGCGCGGATCGGCACCGGCTACGGCATCCCGCAGAACGGGCAGTTGTTCGTGACCTCCGCAGGCGTCGCCGGCAACAACAGCGACCTGAATGCGCAGACCAACGTCGGCGTCGACGTCGGTGCGGAGATCGCGATCGGCGATACGCTCAAGGCCGAGGTGACCGGCTATTACGAATGGTATCGCAACGAGCTCGTCAGCCAGTCGGCGGGCGTGAACCTGCTCGCCTATACCTCGAACGTGCCGCGCTCGATCCATCGCGGCGTCGAGGTCGGGCTAGCCTGGCGGCCGCTGCCGGGCACCAAGCTGGAGGCGAGCTACAGCTACAACGATCACTATTATACAGACTTCTCGGAAAGGCTGACGGCGGGCGCGACCTCGGCGGTGTTCTCGCGCGACGGCAATGCCATCCCCGGCGTGATCCCGACCTTCGTCAATGCGCGCGCAGTCTATGACCAGCCGTCCGGGCCGCTGCGTGGGCTCGGCGGCTTCGTCGAGGTGACGTACCGCGACCGCTATTTCATCGACAACGGCAATCTGCTGGCGATGCCCGCCTATACGCTCACCAACCTCAACCTGCACTACGATCCGCCGGGGCGGCGCTTCAGCCTCTACGCCTCGGTGCAGAACCTGTTCGACGTAACCTATGTGGGATCGGCCTCGGTCATCGCGAACAGCCTCGATCCGGCGACGGGCTTGCAGAACCCGGCGTCGGTGCTCTCCAACGTCACCGGATCGATCTATGCCGGGCAACCGCGCACCGTCTATGCCGGCGTAAAGGCGAAATTCTGATGAGCGTTCCCGAAACCGCGCGCCGCTGGCCCGATTATGCGAGCGTCTGGCGCTGGCATTTCTACGCGGGGCTGTTCTGCGTGCCCTTCGTGCTGTGGCTGTCGCTCACCGGCGCGATCTACCTGTTCCGCCCGCAGGTCGAGGCATGGATCGACCGGCCGTATATGGCGCTGCCGCTGACCGGCCCGGTGGCGTCGCCCTCCGCACAGGCAGCGGCGGCGGTGAAAGCGGTGCCGGGCTCGGTCCTCCACCGCTACGAATTGCCGGAGGCGCCGAACGACGCGGCGCAGGTGATCGTCGGCAAGGGCGGGGTCGAGACGCGGGTGTATCTCGATCCGCAGACGCTGCGGGTGCTCAAGACCGTCAACGAGGATGACCGGCTGATGCGCGTCGTCTTTCGCCTGCACGGCGAACTGCTCGCGGGGACGATCGGCTCGTACACGGTCGAACTCGCCGCCTCCTGGACGATCGTGATGATCCTGTCGGGGCTGTTCCTCTGGTGGCCCCGCGGCGGTGGCATGGCGGGCGTCGTCTATCCGCGCCTGCGCAGCGGCGGGCGGCGCTTCTGGCGCGATCTGCACGGCGTCACCGGCTTCTGGGTGTCGGCGATGGCGCTGTTCCTGCTTCTCTCGGGCCTGCCGTGGGCGAAGAGCTGGGGCGGCTATCTCGCGAGTGTGCGCGGCGTCGTGGAGGGCCATCCGGTCAAGCAGGACTGGAGCACCAGCCACGCCGAGGAACTGAAGGCGCGCGCCGCCGCCGACGCCGGTACGCGCATGATGATGGGCGAACATGCCGAGCATGACGGCATGGCGATGGCGCATCCAATGGGCTCCTACGCGCCGCTCGACCGGCTGGTGGCGACGGTCCGCCCGCTCGCGCTCGCGGCCCCCGTGCTGATCGCGCCGCCGACCGGCATGGGCCAGCCATGGACCGCCAAGTCCGACGCCGCCGACCGCCCGCAACGCACCGACCTGGCGCTCGACGGTGCGACCGGGCGCATCCTCTCGCGCAAGGACTTCGCCCAGCGGCGGCTGGTCGATCGTATCGTCGGCTACGGCGTGGCGGTGCATGAAGGGCAGTTGTTCGGCTGGCTCAACCAGCTTCTCAACCTCGTGACCGCGCTCGGCTTGATCCTGCTTTCGGTCAGCAGCGTGGTGATGTGGTGGCGGAGGCGGCCGGATGGCAAGCTCGGCGCGCCGATCGCGCGGGTGCGCGCGCCGGTCGCGATCGGCTTCTTCGCAGTGCTGATAGCGCTCGGTCTGTTCCTGCCCTTGCTTGGCGTTGCGATGATCGCGGTGCTGCTTACCGAGCGGTTGGTGTTGCGGCGGATGCCGATCGCGCGCGTCTGGCTGGGCTTACGGCCCGCCTGACGCGCCGGGTGGCGTCACGCACCCCGTCAGCGCGGGATCGGCTGACACGATGCAGAGCGCCGCCGCGGCATCTTCGGCAGACCGCTCCACGGCGAGCCTTGGGGCCTCGAGGACCGGATCGGTCTCGGCCGACCCATCCCGATCGTCGTTCGCCAACGTCAGCCGCACCGAATCGATCGCAGCGACTGTCGGCGTAGGTGTCGGAGTGGGAGTGGGAGTGGGAGTGGGAGTAGGAGTAGGAGTAGGAGTGGGCGTAGGCGTTACCGCCGCCGTCACCGTCAGCGCGGTCGCATTGGCGGCCGCCTGCGCGAACAGATAATTGCCGTTGTTCGCGCTCAGGCCCGATCCGTTGATCGCATAGTTGCCGACCGCGCTCGCCGTCGTCGCTGGCGAGGTGAAGGCCAACGTCCCCGTCGTCGCCGAGCCTTGCGTGTCGGAGAGCTTGAAACCGCTCAGCCCGCCCGAGAAGATCGGGTTGGGATCGCCCGCCCCGCGGCTCGCCGGGGTCGCGGTGTAGGTCAGTGTTGCGGGGGCGATCGTCAGCCGGGCATCGACCAGCGCGAATCCGTAACCGATCGCCGAGGCGAGCGTGCCGAGCCCCGTCGTGATCGCGTGCTGCCCGGCATTCGCCGCCTGGCCCACGCTCGAATAGGTTGCGTTCCCCGCATAGCTCGACGCGAGGTCGCCATTGACGAGGCCGGTGATCGATCCCGTGAAGACGGGATTGGCATCGCCATAGACCCGCGTCTCGCTTTGCGCCGTGACGGTCAGCAGCGGCTGGCGCGCATAGACGAACTGGTTGCCGCCGAAGGTGATCGTCGCGGGCGCGTTCGTCGCATAGCGCCGGTTGTAGAGGTTGCCGCCGCCGAGGCCACCGCGCTGGTCCTGATCCCAGTCGCCGCTATAGACCAGGAAGCGGCCGCCGGACCCGCTCAGCGTCAGCGCGCCGCTACCCGCGCGGTTGGTGAATTTCGTGCCCGCCAGCACGATCGCGTCGCCCGTCCCGCTCGCGGTCAGCTTCGCACCCGTATCGAGGACGATCGAACCGGCGTCGCTGCCCTTCGTGCCGGCGTTGACGACGGAAATCTTGCCCGCGTTGACCGTCTGCAGCGTGATCGCCCCGCCATCGACATTCGCTCGCCCCGCTCCATCGCGTATCTCGAGCGAGACGTTGGCGGTGCCCGCGTCGATCGTCGTCCCCGCCGCCATCTGGATGACGGCCGCGCCCGCGTCGCGCTGCGCATCGACCACGCCGTTCGCGGCGGTGTCGTTGGCGACGAGGCTGATGTTGCCGCCCTTGTTGATGATGTCGGCATTGACGAGGATGCTTCGCCCCGCGCCGAGCGTGAGCGATCCGGGTGCGCCAGCGGCTGCGGGCGTCTCGATCTTCGAGTTGACGAAAATGTCGGTGTTCGCCTGCAACAGCACGTTGCTGCCGTCGCGCAGCAGGCCCGCGATGACGCCCGGCGGCAGGTAGATCGTCGCATTGTTGGCGAGCGAGAAGGGCAATGTCTGCACCTGCGGGGCCTGGGTGAAGCCGACCGTCAGCACGCCCTTGCCATTGATCGCGAACAGTGAATTTTTCGCGACCGGGTCGGCAGTCGTGCCGCCCTCGAAGAAGATGCCGGTCATGCGCGTCGTCACACCGTCCGCGCCGAACACGCTGTTGCCGCTGCTGATCATATTGCGCAGGTCGAGCGGCGCGCCGGTCACGGCGTTGATCGGCGTGAAGGCACCGACCTTCTTGCCGTTCTGCTGGAAGTTCGGGCTCTGGACGAGGAAGATTTCGGCCGACTGAGTAGTGCCGCCGCTACCGATCTGGTCGTTCGCGCTCGCGCCGTACAGGCTGTTGGCGGTGCTGACTGCGCCGATCGTCGGCGCGCCCATTTTCACGACCGTGACTGCGCCGACATTGGCGGTGCCGCCGTTCGACCAATTCGGACTGGAAATGGCGAAGGCCGTATTCTCGGGATGGCCCGTGTCGTAATTGTAATTCGAAGTGATGCCGCCGCTGCCGACCCTGTCGCCCGCCTGCGTCCCGACAAGCGCGTTTGCTGCCGAAATCTGGCCGGTGATGCCGGTTTCCACATCGGCCTGTACGACGGCACCGCGATTGCCGTTCCAGCTCGGCGCGAGGATGAAGAACGTGCCGCGATAGGCGGTCGAGGCGTAGTTCGACCCGATATGATCGCCGCCGCTGCCGCCGACATCGGGCGTCGTCCCGATCAGGCTGTTGCCGATCCCGATCTCGCGATTGCCGTCGATCGTCGTCCACGTCTTTCCGGTCACCTTGACCGTGGTGACGGCGCCGCGTCCGCTGTTCCAGTTGGCGGTGAGAACGATGAAATTGGCGAAGGTCGGGTCGTTCAGATAACTGACCGTCGGATCCTGACGCAGCAATTGGGACTGATAGGAAAGCGAGCTGCCCGCGCCGAAGCCGACCCGATCCCCCGCATGCGTGCCGATCAGGCTGTTCGCGGTCGAAATCGTCCCGAACAACGGCAGATCGGGATCGAAGATCGTGACCGCGCCGGCGTTCGCCGCGCCCGCGGCGATGTTGGTCCAGTTCGGCGATGCGAGGGTATAGAGCGCGGCGGGTAGCGTCGTCGTGCCGGTGTAGCCCGCGCCGATCGGTCGTGGAGCCCAGGTGCCGACGAGATCGTTCGCGCTGGTTCCGACGAGGCTGTTGAGCGCGGTGATCGGGCCGACGGTCGCGCCGGGATTGCGGAGATCGAGCATCGTCACCGCGCCCGCCTTGGCCGCCGATCCGTTTGCCCAATAGGGATTGAGCAGCAGCAGCTTGCCATTGTCGAGCAGCTGATAATTCTGGTTCGAAACGTTGGCGCGGGTGACGCCCGAGCCGAGCCCGACGAGATCGTTCGACTGCGTGCCGACAAGGCTGTTCGCCGCGGTGACCGCGCCAAAACCCGTGACGGAGCGGCCGGTGATGCCGCTCAGATAAGTGGTCGCACCCGCGTTGCTCGCGCCGCTGGCGGTGTTGTCCCACTCGGGCGAGAAGATCAGGATGTCGTTCCCGTCCTTGGACACGAAGACGCCCGGTTTACCATAGGTGGTCGTACGATCATTGACCTGACCGACCAGATCGTTGGCGGTGGAACCGACCAGGCTGTTCGCCGCGCCAACCGCCCCGGCCGTCCCGGTTGCGCCGTTGCCGATCGTGATCGCGCCGCGAAAGCTCGACCATTTCGGGGATTCGACCAGGTAGTTGCCGTTGGCCAGCAGCCGCAGTCCGGTCTCGTTATTCTCGGCCAGCGTCACAAACCCGGGCGAATAGCCAAACGAGTTGGAGAAATAGCGCCGGCCGACATTGTCGCCCACGTTGGTGCCGACCAGGCTGTTGGCCGCACCGACCGCGCCCGCGCCAAGGCCGTCCGCCATCTTGCCTGTGGCGCCGTTCACCCAGGTGACTGCGCCGGCGGCCCCGTTCCAGGCGGATGAGCCGATGATATAGTTGGAACTGCCGGTCAGCTGGAACACCGACACCGGATAGAACAGCGCCTTGGTGGGGTCGCCGGTAAGGAAATAGGCACCGACACCGCCGACATAATCGCCGCCGTGCGTGCCGATAACGCTGTTGGCCGCGCCGATCGGGCCCGACACGCCGGTCGTGCCCGATCCCCACGTCACTGCGCCGGCAAAGTCGGCATTGGTCGCGACATTGCGCCAGCGGGGCGTGCCGACAACGTAATTGCCGTTGTCCAGCGCCAGCACGTTGAACGCCTGATCGTCGGTGCTGCCGCCGACCAGGCTGTTCGCGGCGCTGACCACGCCCCGCACGCCCGTCGCGCCCGATCCGAAGGTGACGGCACCGGCACGCGCGCCGCCGGTCGCGCCGTTGTTCCAATAGCGTGATTTGACGACGTAGTTGCCGTTGCCCTTCAGCAGCACGGCACCGTCGCTGCCGACCTGGTCGTTGGCGCTGCTGCCGACGAGGCTGTTCGCGGCGCTGACCATACCCGACGTGCCGCCAGCCGATCCCATCCACGTGACCGCGCCCGCCTTCGCCGCGGCGCCGTTCGCCCAATTGGGGGAAAAGACGAGGAAATAGCTGTCGTCGGCGGCGATGACGGGCACCACCGACCCGACCTGATCGCCTGCCTGTCCGCCGACAAGGCTGTTGGTCGCGTCCAGCGTCCCCACCGTGGGCGTATTCTTGTCGAAAAAGGTGACCGCGCCGGCGGACTCGTTCCAGCTCGGCGTGCGAACGATGAAGTTCCCGTTCGCGAAGAACGCCCCGCCGCTGCCTATGTCCTTCGTTTTGTAACCGAAGAAGCCGAAATCGAGGAAATCGTCGAAAGCGCGAACGCCGTTGCCGACGAAATCGTTGGCGTGCGACCCCACCAGACTGTTGGTCGCGGAAACGATTCCGGTCAGCGGGCCGGTCCCTGAATAGACCGTTAGCGCGCCCGCATTGGCCGCGCCGGTCGCCGGGTTGGTCCAGTTCGGCGATCCGAACAGGAAATTGTACGGCGAATTGGCGAGGACGCCGATCTGCGAGCCGACCCCGTCACCCGCCGTGCCGCCGACGAGGCTGTTGGACGCATCCACCGTCACGGTGGTCGGGACGGTCAGGTCGAACAGCGTGAGCGCGCCGCGCCCGGCGTTCCACCCCGGCGAACCGACGAGGACGCGCGGCTCGAAATTGCCGAATTTCAGGTCGCTGCCGACGCCGTCATTGGTGTGGCTGCCGGCGATCGTGCTCACCAACTGGCCGGTGCGGATGTTGAAGACATAGACCGCGCCCGCATTGCTGGCGATCCCGCTCGCGGTGCTGTCCGGCACCACGATCAGATCGCCGGTGCCGTTGGCGACGTAGCTGTAGATCTGCGCCGCGGCCTGGCCGAAGCTGTTTCCCGCCGCCGGCATCGGATCGAGCAGGTCATAGCTCAGCCCCTGCGGCGGGGCGTCCTGGATGATGATGACCTTGGGATCGAGGACGATCGTTCCCGGCGTGCCGCCAGGCAGCGTGGCCGTCGCGGTGCCCGAATAGCCGAGCGTGCCCGCGCCCGAAATGTCGATGAAGCCGCCGGTGCCGCCGCGTGCCGAGAGCGCCGCCGCGACCTTGGTCTCGGTCGTGCTCCACAGCGTGATCGTGCCGCCCCTGCCGGTTGCGCCACCATCCGCGGTGATGCTGGTGCCGCCCCCCAGCGTGATGCTGTCGGCCGCCGCGATCCCTTGCGGCGCGCGCGGGCCGCCGCCGATGCCGACAAAGCCGCCGTTGGTCCCCCCCGATGCGGTGAGCGATGCCCCGGCGAGCGCCAGGCGTGGCGCGGTCACTACGATGCTGCCGCCCGATCCCGTCTCGCCCGAGGCCTCGGCGTGTCCCGACGAGAAGATCGAGCCACCTGCGACCAGTGATACTGCGCCGCCGTCGCTCGTCCCGTTCGCGCGCACCGCGCTGTCTGCGGTCTGGATGACCGCTCCGCTGACCGCCAGATCGACCGAGCCGCCGCGCCCGGCGCTGCCGCTCGCGTCGATATCACCGCTCTGCAGCAGCACGCGCGACGCCAGCGACACGCTGCCGCCAATTGTGCCCGACGCATCGATCTTCCCGCCCAGATTGACGACGTCGCCCGCCACCGCGATCGTCCCGCCCGCGCTGGTCGCGCTGCCGGCGTTGGCGATCGTACCGTCCGCCGCCGTCAGGGATATCGCGCCGTCGTGGCCGGAAACGCTGTCGGCGTTGATCCGGCCGGGCAGGTTGATCGCCTGCCGCACGGCGTCGCGCGCCACCGCCGCGCTGATCGCGATGCGGCCGCCGCTCGCGGTGATCGTGCCGTCCGCCGTCACCAGCGCGCGGCCGCTGCTGTCGGTCGTTCCGGCGGGCAGCGAGACCTGCAGCAACTGATCGCCGTCGAGGTCGATGGTCGCGGCCATGCCGGACCCCAGCGCGATCTTGCCCATGGGCACGCTGATCACGCCGTCGTTCGACACCAGTCCGCCGAGCAGCGCGACGAAGCCGCTGCCGGAGATCGCGCCGCTGTTGTTGACCGATCCCGCGGCATTGCCCGGCGCGGCAAAACGGTTGCGCCCGCCCATGAAATCCCCATCGGCTATGTCGAGGCTGGAGGCGACGAAGCCGCCACCCGTGCTCACACTGCCTGTCTTGGTGATGGCGATGCCGTTGGGGTTGATAAGATAGACCGCGCCCGTCGCCTCGATCGCGCCCGCGATCGTCGATGTGGCGGACGAGGTGACGCGGTTGAGCGTCGCCGCGCCCGCATTCGGCTGCGCGAAGACGACCTTGCTGCCCTGTCCGACGTTGAAATCGGACCATTGAATGACGGCGCGGTCGCTCGCCTGGGTGATCGTCATCTGCCCCGCGTTCGGCGCGCCGATGCTCGCGCTGCCGGCGGTGACGATGCCGCCCTCGGGGAGCGACTGCGCCGCGGCGGGCACGGCGTTGGCGATGGCGAGCGCGGCGAGGCTGGCGGCCGAGAGCAGCGGCAACCGGCGTGGAGTCTTGAGCATGTCCGTCAGTCTTTTCCGGTTAGAAACGCAGGCCTATTTCGATGGTGAAGCGGTCGCTGTCGGGCCGCCCGGCGACGAAGGCTCCGCCATATTCCGCGCCTGCGTAGAGGGACGTGCGCGCCAGCAGCGGCCCGGCGAACACGCGCGCGCCGACGCCTGCCGCGCCCGCCTTGGTGTCGCGCCGTTCGACCGCGGTCGGCTGCGCGAGGTGGCTGATGCCGCCGGCCGCAAAGACGTAAGGCGCGAGCGTGAGCCGTCCGAGATCGAAGCGCTCGGCGAGTTCGCCGCGCAACGTAACGCCAGTGTCGCCGGGCAGCGCGCCGGTCGGCAGCGTAGAGACCGCGTCGGTCGTCCCTTGCGTGAACTGCTGCGATCCCGGCAGCGCGCCGGAGAACGACGCCTGATAGCGCAGCGTCCCGGTCAGACTCCACGTCGCGCCGACCGGCACGCGCACATCGCCGCCGCCCGAGAGCTTGACGAAATCGGGCCGCGCGCCCTGCCGTGACAGGGGCACCCCGCTCGCCGTCGCGTCGGCGAGGCTGCGCGCGCCCAGCCCGTCGATGCCGACGGAGAGCTGCCCGCTCGCCCCCATCGTAGCACCGCCCGGCAAGGCCCGCCGCCAGCTTGCGTCGACGTGGGCGGTGCGCAGCCGGTCCCTGCTCAGCAAGGTGCCGAACGCCTTGGCCTCGCTGCTCTCGGTGATGGCGTCCACGCCGAACCCGAAATCGAGCCGTTCACGTCGATTGCGGATCGCGGGATATGCCACGCTCAGCGCCGCGCGGTCGTAGCGCCCGCCGATCGCCGGGGCCGCCCCGCCGAGGATCGGGTTCGTCCGCGCCGCGACATATTCGAGGTTGACCTGCCAGCCCGCTCCGCCGACCGGCAGGACGATGCCGCCGCCCGCGATGCTGCGCGGGTTGCCGCTGCCGAAGGGCGCGTCGTCGGGGTTGAAGATGAGCGTGCCGTAGATCCGCTCGCCCAGGCCCAGCACGCCGTTGAGCGATAGCTGCGCGACCAGTTCGCGGCGGCCATATTCGCCGCCCAGCCGGTTGTCGAAGGCGAGCGACCCCGACACCGGCGCATGGGCACCGTTCAGTACCAAAGTCGCGCCGCCGTCCTGCTTGCCGGGCGTGATCGTACTGCTGAGCGTGACGCCCGCCGTCTCGCCCGCCAGCAGCAGCGCGCGCTCGATCTCGGCGATCCGCAATCCCCGCCGCCCGACCAGCCGCCCCGCGCGTCGCGCGACGGGGGCGCGCACGGAAGCGGGGAGGGCGGAGGCGTCGATCGCTTCGACGAAACCGTCCACGACGACGAGCCGCACGTCCGCGCCGTCGCGCAACTGCTGTGGCGGCACCGTCACGCGCGCAAGTACATAGCCATGCCGCGCATACGCCGCCTCGATCTGACGGGCGAGCATATAGACATCGGCCACCGGCACGCGCCGCCCGGCGAACGGCGTGGTCAGCGCGTTCGTCTCCGCCGTCAGGCCTGGCAGGCCACCCTCGACCCGTACCGAACCCAGCGTCACGTTGAGCGCTGCGGCATTGGCCGGCAGATCGATTGGGGCGGGTGCCGGTGCGGTGACGGCCGGGCGCTCGGCCGGGCGATCCGGCGCGGGCTGCAGCGTTGGCGGCACGACCTGTCCGGGGCTCGGCACCTGCGCGTGGACCGCGGTCGTGGGCAGCATCGCGGCCAGCCCCAGCAGCCCCGCCTTGCCCGCGACCCTCGAAAGCCCGATCGTCATGCGCCACCCCCCGTCTCGCCCCAACATCAAGCAAAGGCGTCAGGAGGCGGGGAAACGGGTCAGCGCTGCGCGAAAAAAATCGCGACGGGCAGGAGAATCAGCTCGCGGCTGCGCCGCCCAGAGCGCGATACGTGTCGCTGGCGGTCTGCAACTGGCGCGCGCGCAGCACTAGCAGCGCGCGTTCGGCATCCAGCGCCGCCGTCTGCGCGATGACGACCTCCAGATAATCCGCCGCGCCGTCGCGGTAGCGGGTGAAGGCCAGGTCGCGGGTGCGCTCCGCCGCCTTGGCCGCCTCCGCCTGGTCGGTCTCGCTCGCCACCAGCAGGCGCTGTGCGGCGAGATCGTCCTCGACCTCGCGGAAGGCGACGAGCACGGTCTGGCGATAGCTCGCGGTCGCTTCGTCAAACTGCGCGCGCGCCTGCTTCACGCCCGCCGCACGCCTGCCGCCGTCAAACAGCGCGAGCGCGGCCTGGAAGGGGCCGAGACCCCAGAAACTGCTCGGCACGCTCAGCCAGCTTGCGCCGGTCGTCTCGAACCCCGCGCTTGCGCCGAGCGTGATGCTCGGGAACCATGCCGCGCGCGCGACGCCGATGCGGGCGTTGGCAGCGGCGACGCGGCGCTCCGCCGCGGCGATATCGGGGCGGCGTTCGAGCAACGTCGAGGGCAGGCCGGCGATGACCGACGGCGGCCGGACCTGCGCATCGGCGACGGGCATCGAAAAGCCCGAAGGTGTCGCGCCGACCAGCACGGCGATGGCGTGTTCGTCGCGCGCGCGGTCGATCATCGTGTTCGACAGCTCGGCCTTGGCGCTCGACAACTGCGACTGCGCGCGGCTGACGTCGACGCCGGAGGAAATGCCGCCGCTGTGGCGCGTGTCGGTCAGGTCGAAGGCGCGCTGGAACGCCTCGATCGTGCGCCGCAGCAGCACGATCCGCGCATCCAGCCCGCGCAGGTCGAAATAGGTCTGCGCAAGCTGGCTCTGCAGGCCGAGGCGAATGCCATCGACGTCGAACGCCGCGGCCCGCGCGGCGTCCTTGCTCGAAGCGACCTGATTGCGGATGCGTCCGAACAGATCGATCTCGTAAGCGAGCGACGCGCCGCCCACCTTGTCGGTAAATTCGACCGAGTGGCCCTGGCTGCGGGGCGCGTTGGCGGAGGTACGGTCGCGCTCGATGCTCGCCGCCGCGCCCACCTGCGGGAACAGATCGGCGCGCGCGATCCGCGACGTAGCGACAGACTGCTCGTACCGCGCGGAGGCGGCGGCAAGATCGAGGTTGCCCGCCTCTATCCTGTCCTCCAGCGCATCGAGCGCGGGGTCGCCGAACGCCTGCCACCATTTGCCGGGTGCCGCGACGGCGGTCTGCGCGGGCTGCCACGGGCCTTCCTTGTAGGCGGCGGGCACCGACATGGCGGGCGGTTGATAGGCCGGCGCGAGCGAGCATCCGCCCAGCAGCAGCCCCAGCAGCAGACTTTTCTTAGCCACGGCGGACCTGCACCTTGTCGCCCGACTGGAGCGAATCCGGCGGGTTGTCGATGACGTTGTCTTTCGCCGACAGCCCCGCACTGATCTGCACCGTCTCGCCGAGATCGTGGCCGATCGTCACGGTCTTGAGCTGCACGCGGCCGTCGCTGCCCAGCACCGCGACCTGCGTGCCGCCTGCGCCGATGATCATCGCGCTGGCGGGAAGCTCCACCGCGCCGCCGCCCGCTGCCGAGATCGGGAAGGTTGCCTGCGCGAAGGCACCCGGCTTCAACGCGCGGTCGCCGTTCGCGGCCTGCAACTGCACCAGCACCGTGCCCGACGTGACATCGACCGCGTCGGCGGAGCGGACCATCTCGGCGGTGAACTTGCGGCCCGGATATTCGGGCAGTGCCAGCCCGACGGTCATGCCGGGATGGACCTGCGCGGAATAGGCCTGCGGCACGCGCACGAAAATGCGGATGCGGCTGATGTCTGAGACGGTGAACAGTGGCGTCGCGGCGGCGTTGCCCGCCGTCACCAGCGCGCCGACGTTGGTCGATCGCGTCGTCACCACGCCCGCGAACGGCGCGGTCAGGCGTGTGTAGCCAAGCTGATATTGCAGCCGCGAGACGTTGGCGCGCGCGGCGTTGGACACCGCCGCCTTGGCCGCCAGATCGCCCTTCTTCTCGTCGGTCTCCTGCTTCGACACGGCATCCTTGGCGAGCATCGTTTCCCAGCGCGCCGCCGTCGTCGCCGCAAGATTCTCGTTGGCGCGCGCGGTCTGCAGGTCGGCGCGCGCGGCGGCGAGCTGCTGATCGACCTCGGGCGCATCGATCAGCGCGAGCAGCTGGCCCGGCTTCACGTCGTCGCCGATATCGACGAACCATTTGCGGATATAGCCGCTGCTGCGCGCGTAGATCGGCGCGGATTGCAGCGCGTCGAGCTGCGCGGGCAGGGTGAGCGCGCCGGTCGCGGCGGCGGGCTTGGCGTGGATCACCGTTACCGTCGGCACCGCCTGGTCCTTGGTCCAGGTCGTCAGTTGCGACTGCGAGTGGGACCGTGCGGCGATGCCGGTCGCGACGATGGCGATCGCCACCACGCCGCCGATGACGCCGACGCGCTTCAGGCTGCGGCCCTCCCGGTCGGGATTGGTGCCGTCAGGCATGTGCTACCTCTTGATTGGGGATTGGCAGATTGGGTTCGGGCTCCTGCGGAGCCGCTTTGGTCGCCTTGCGGTGGACGAGGCTGAAGATGACGGGGACGAACATCAGCGTCGCGAAGGTCGCGACGATCAATCCGCCGATCACGGCGCGCCCCAACGGCGCGTTCTGCTCGCCGCCCTCGCCGAAGCCCATCGCCATCGGCAGCATGCCGATGATCATGGCGAGCGCGGTCATCAGCACCGGGCGGAAGCGGACGAGGCCTGCCTCCATCGCCGCGTCCACGGCATTGCCGAGTTCGGCCAGCCGTTCGCGCGCGAAGCTGACGACGAGGATCGCGTTCGCGGTCGCCACGCCCATGCACATGATCGCGCCGGTGAGGGCTGGCACCGACAGCGTGGTGCCGGTGATGAACAGCATCCAGATGATGCCGGCGATCGCGCCGGGCAGCGCGGTGATGATGACGAACGGATCGAGCCAGCTCTGGAAGTTCACCACGATCAGCAGGTAGATCAGCACGATCGCCGCGATCAGGCCGAAGCCGAGGCCGGAGAAGGCGGTGTTCATCGTCTCGTACTGGCCGCGCAGCGTGACGGTCGCGCCCTTCGGTTCCTGCGGTTTGAGGTCGGCGATCACCTTCTTGATGTCGCCCGCCACCGCGCCGAGATCGCGGCCGTTGGTGGTCGCATAGACGTCCGTCACGGGCGCGATGTTGTAGTGCGAGATCACGGCGGGCGCGTTCGAACGGCCGATCGAGCCGATGCCGCCGATGATCTGCGAGCGGCCCGCGGCGGCGCCGGTGACGGGCACGTTGGCGAGATCGCTCAGCGAGCTGATCTGATGCTCGGGCGTCTGCGCGACGACCGGATAGGAAACGCCGGACTTGGGATCGAGATAGAAGACCGGCGCGGTCTGCGACGTGCCGGCGAGCGAGCTGGCGAGGCTGGTCGTCACGTCGCGCTCGGTCAGGCCGTATTGCCCCGCACGCGTACGATCGACGTCGACGTTAAGCTGCGGATAATGCGCCGATTGCTGCACGCGCGCATCCGCCACGCCCGGGATCGAGCGGATCCGGCGCAGCAATTCGCGCGCATAGACGCCATTGGCCAAATCGCTCTTGCCGGCGATCTGCACGTCGATCGGCGCCGGGGCACCGAAGTTGAGGATCTGGCTGGTAATATCGGCCGGCAGGAACGAGAAGGTCGTGCCGGGGAAGGCGCGCGGCAATTCCTCGCGCAGTTTTTTCACATAGCTGTCCGTCGGTGCATGGCCCTCGGCGAGCTGGATCAGGATGTCGCCGTCCTGCGGGCCGATCGTGCCCGAGTTGTTGTAGGTCGTATTGATGGCGCTGACCGGGAGGCCGATGTTGTCGACGATCGAGACGAGTTCGTTCGCGGGCACGATCGCGCGGATGCGGCGCTGGATGCGGTCGAACTGCGCCGACGTATCCTCGATGCGGCTGCCGACCGGCGCGCGAACGTGCAGCGCCATCTGCCCGGCATCGACCGCGGGGAAGAAGTTCTGGCCGAGGAACGGCGTCAGCAGGAACGACAGCGCGACGCAGGCGAGGAAGCCGATCACGAACGGCCGGGGCGACGCAAGCGCACGCTTGAGCAGGCCGAGATAGCCGTCGCGAACCTGCGTGAAGCGATGCTCGAACCCGCGCTGGAAGCGCACCAGCGGATTGCGCGAACCGGGCTCGCCCGCCGCATGATCGTCATGGCCGGCGACATGCGGCTTCAGCAGGTACATCGCCATCGTCGGCACCAGGGTGCGCGAGAGGATGAACGACGCGATCATCGCGAACACCACCGACAAGGCGAGCGGCACGAAGAGAAAACCGGCGACGCCGGGCAGGAAGAACATCGGCACGAACACGATGCAGATGCACAGCAGCGACACGAACGCGGGCGTCACGATCTGCGCCGCGCCGTCGAGGATCGCCTGCATCACCGGCTTGCCCTGTTCGAGGTGCCAGTTGATGTTCTCGATCGTCACCGTCGCGTCGTCGACGAGGATGCCGACCGCGAGGCTGAGGCCGCCGAGCGTCATCACGTTCAACGTATTGCCCGTCGTCGCCAGCGCGATGATCGCGGCGAGAATGGCGAGCGGGATCGAGATCGCGATGATGACGGTCGAGCGCCAGGAGCCGAGGAACAGCAGGATCATCAGAGATGTCAGCGCGGCGGCGATCGCGCCTTCCTTGACGACGCCTTCGACCGCGGCCTTCACGAACAGCGACTGGTCGGCGAGGGGCACGATCTTGAGCGCAGCCGGCAACGTCGCCTGAATGGGCGGCAGCGCGTCCTTGATGCCCTGCACGATTGCGAGCGTGGACGTCGCGCCATTCTTCAACACGGTGATGAGGACCGAGCGCGACCCGTCGACATGGACGACGTTGGTCTGCGGCGCGGACCCGTCTCGGACGTGCGCGACGTCTCGCATGTAGATGGTCGCGCCGTTGACGACCTTGATCGGCAGATTGTTGAGTTCCTCGATCGATCCCGGCGCATTGTTGAGCGCGACCGAATATTGGAAGCCGCCGATCTTCGCGAAGCCGGCCGGGTTGATCTGGTTCTGCGCGGCGATGGCGTTGCCCACGTCCTGCCCCGACAGCCCCTTCGACTGCAGCGCCTCGGGATCGAGATCGATCTGGATCTGGCGTGTCTTGCCGCCGGACGGGAAGGGGATCGCCGCACCCGGCACGGTGACGAGGCCCGGCCGGATCTGGTTCTGCGCGAGATCGAACATGGCGCCCTCGCTCAGTCCTTTGCCTGACAGGGCGAGCTGCAGGATCGGCACGGTCGAGGCATTGTAGTTCAGGATCAGCGGTGGCGTGATGCCGGGCGGAAGCTGCTTGAGCACGGTCTGCGAAACGCTCGTCACCTGCGCATTGGCGGTGGCGATGTTCACGCCCGGATGGAAATAGATTTTCACCACGCCGATGCCGGGCATCGACTGGCTCTCGATATGATCGATGTCGTTGACGGTGGTCGACAGGATGCGCTCGAACGGCGTGATGATGCGGCCGCTCATCTGATCCGGCGGCAGGCGGCTATATTGCCACGCGGTCGCGATCACTGGCACGCCGATATTGGGGAAGATATCGACGGGTGTACGGATCGCCGACAGCACGCCCAGGATCGCGACCAGGATCGCCATCACCACGAACGTGAGTGGGCGGCTGAGCGCGATACGAACGATACCGATCAAAAGCTGCCTCCCGGCGCTGGACGGCGCGGCGGTTGTACCGTCGGGTCATCTGATGAATGCACCGGCGGATCGCATGGTGCAATGCGGCAATTGCGACGCTCAAGCTTCCGCGTCCAATATTGTTTGCGGCATGATTGATAGTTACAGCATATCAATCATGGAATTGAGACACCTCAGATATTTCGTTCAGGTCGCCCAGGATCTCCATTTCGCGCGCGCGGCCGGGCATCTCGGAATTTCGCAGCCGCCGCTCAGTCAGCAGATCCGCGCGCTGGAGGACGAATTGGGCGTGCGCCTGCTCGAACGCACCAGCCGCCGTGTCGCGTTGACGCCGGCGGGGCGGCTGTTCCTCGACGCGGCACGCGCGACGCTGCGCTCCGCCGAGGACGCGATCCTGGTGGCGCGGCGCGCCTCGCGCGGAGAACTCGGCGAACTCGCGATCGGCTTCAGCGCGTCGGCACCGTTCGTGCCCGACATCGCGCACGCCATTTCCGAATTCCGCGATACCTATCCCGACATCGCGCTCGTGCTGCGGGAAATCGCCGGGTCCGATCACCTTCAGCAGATCGAGGATCACGTGCTCGATCTCGCTTTTCAGCGTAGCCGGCGCGCGCCGGTCCTGTCGCCCGCGCTGATGGCGCAATCGTTCCTGAGCGAGCGATTGTTCGTCGCGTGCCAGCCGGAACACCGCTTCGCGCAGCAGGATTCGGTGCGTTTCGCGGAACTGAACGGAGAGCCCTTGCTGGTCTATTCCAACGAGCGGACGGTCTTTACGGGAGAGTTGATCCTGCTGCTGCGGGAATATGGGGTCGAGCCCGTCATCGCGCAGTCCGTGACCGACATCTCTACGCTGTTCGGCCTGACGGCGGCGGGCATCGGCGTGATGGTGCTGGTCGAGTCGCTCTGCACGCTGCAATCGGCGCGGCTCGTCTTCCGGCCGCTCGCCGACGAGACGGCGCGGATCATGCTGTGGCTGGTCCGGCACCGCGAGCCGACGCTGCCGTGCCGCAACTTCCTCGAAATGTTGGGCGCGCCGTCGAAGCGCCGCCCGTGACGAGCGGGCCGGGGAACGCTCCCGGCCCGCCGTCTCGTCCTCAATACGCCGCCGACAGGGTCAGGAACCACTGGCGCGGCGCGATCGGATAGGCCGAGTAGCTGTTGGTAGCCGACGGACCCGACAGGCTCGACCAGCCCTTCTCGTCGGTCAGGTTGGTGACGTTGAGCGCTACTTCCAGCTTGCGCAGCGGTAGGACGCCGTCCGGGATCTTCGCCGCGAGGCGTAGCGATGTGAGGAAGTAGTCTGGTACGCTGACGTCGTTGGTGAAGGTGGCGGGACGCTTGCCGACGTAATCGCCGATCAGCTGCGCCTCGAAGATGCCGAGGTTCAGCGTCGCGACGGTCTTGTTCAGCAGCTTGGGGATGCCCGCCAGCAGCTTGCCGCAGGTCGGCACCACGCCGCCGACGACGAGATAGCCGCCGATGCAGGTGTTGGTCGCCGCCCCGATGCCGCTCGCCGACGAGGTGTAGTCGCTCTGATAGGTCGAGAGGTTGTACGACAGCGCGTTGTAGAGCGAGAACGTCCGGCCGAAGCGCACCGTGAAGGCCGCGTCGACACCGTCGGTATGCACGTCGCCGACGTTCACCAGGATCGAGGTGCCGCCGGTGATGCCGCTGCCCGCGATGCCGCCCGGATTGGTCGAGATCGCCAGCAGGCGGTTGTTGAAGACGACGTGATAGTAATTGAGCTGAGCGTCGAAACCGATCCCGCCGGAGAAGTTGCGGTGGCTGCGCAGGCCGGCTTCATAGGTCCAGCTCGTCTCGGGCTTGCCCTGCGTGGCGAAGGTGTCGAACGCCGCCTGGCTGCCCGTGAACCAGGGGCCACCACCGCCGGCGAGATAGGCCGAATATTGCCGCAGGTTCTTCTGGACGTTGAAATAGACGGTTTCGCTGCCGTTGAAGTCATAGGTCGCGCCGACGGCGGGCAGGAACCATTCGAAGGTGTTGATCGTGCCCTGCGGCAGCGCCGTGGTGCCGCCGAGCGAGCCGATCGCCGGCTGGATCGGGAAAGTGCCGGTCGCCCATTGCGCGCTGGTCTTGAAACCGGCCTGGACGAGCAGCTTGTCGTTTACCTGCCAGGTGTCCTGCAGGTGAAGCTGCAACTGCTGGATCTTCGCCTCGCCCTGATACTGGGTGAACAGCGGCTGCATCACGTCGAGCGGGCGGATGTACGGTGAGCTCAACGCCTGGTTGCCGACGGGAACCGCGTACCAGCGGCGCCACTGGGTCGTGCTGTTATGCTCGTACCAGCCGCCGAATTCGATCTTGTGATCGCCGAGCTGGGCGTCGATCGCCGAGATCACGCCCCAGCGATCGATGCGATATTCCGTGGTGCGCGTGATCATGCCCGATCCGCCGGTCGCCGCGACCAGCGCGGCGCCCGCCGCAGCGGCGGTGGCGGGATCGGTGCCGCGTGCCGCCGGTGCCAGCGCGAGGCAGCCGGCCGAAAGCGTGCCGTTCGAATTGCCGCCGAAGCGACAGGCGGTGGCGAGGTTGGCATAGTTCGGATCGAGATAGGCCTGCGCGACCGTGATCGACTGGCCGAGCGGCCCCGCGACGACGCCGGCGCCGTCATTGTGGTGGAAATAGCCGGTGGTGGACCACGTGGCGCGCTCGCCAAGATGCAGGTCGTAGCGGCCGTAGCCGAGGAAATCGGTACGCTGCGCATCCGAATAATAGTTGCGGTAGTTGCTGCCTTCGGCCGCCGGCGTGTTGCCGAGCGCGCTGAGATAGCTCGTACGATAGGTGTCGAACGCCGGGTAGAAGAACGGCTTGGTGTACGGCGTGTAGAGCTGCACCGCCGTCGCCGTACCGCCTGCCGACGGCTTGAAGAACACCGTCGAATCCTCGTTCGGCTGGACCATGTCGCTATAGTCGAAGAACAACGTCAGCTTGCCGACATGGTCCTCATGGACGAACTTGGCATTGGCCTGATAGCCGCCCTGGTTGCCGTTGAAATCCCAGGCGCGGGCGCGCTGGCGTGTTGCCGAGATATAGCCCGAGTTGCCGCCGCCGAAATCGCCGCTGTCGATGCGGACATAGGTGCGCGACGTGTCGTAGCTGCCGACGGTCTGCGCGGCCTGGATGCCGAACTGCTTGAGCGGCTGGGCAGAATAGGTCTCGACCGTACCGCCGAGGTTGCTGTTCGACGCGGTGGCAAGATCGCCCGCGCCGGTCGCCACGACCACGCGGCCGACGTTCTCGGAGATCACCGCGCGCTGCGGCGAGAGGCCGTTGTAATTGCCGTAGCTCTGGTCGCCGAGCGGGATGCCGTCCATCGTGTAGCCGAGCTGGTTGCCGCCGAACCCATGAATGAAGATCTGCGCGTTCTGCTCGTTGAGGCCCCACGGATCGGCCGTGATGTAGAGCACGCCCGGCAGCGTCTGGATCGCCTTCAGCGGCGAGACGCCCGGCAGGATCTTCTGGATCTCGCTCTGCGGAATGGCGGTGGCCGAGCGCGTCGTCTTGGCGGTGACGATGATCGTGTCGGCTTCGTCGACGGCGGCGCCGGGGGCCGGGCTCTCGGCCGGTTCGGGCGCGGCGTTGGCGGCGGTCTGCGCGGACGCGGCGTTGGCGTAGAAGAGCGCGCCGGCGAGCGCCAGCAGACTGCAGGAAAGTCGGATCACGATAAGCCCCTTTGAGATCGTCCGCCGTTACGGACGAGAGCGCCTCTGCGCCCGGAGCGTGCCAATCGCGTGACTCTTCTGTTGCGGCGCAATGACAGTCAGTGCGCCGCAACATTTTCATCTCCGGTCAGCTCTTGTTCTGATCGCGGTAGGTCTCGTGGCAGGATTTGCAATTCGCGCCCACGCCGGCGGTCGCGGCCTTGATCGCTTCGATATCGCCCTTGGCGGCGATGCCTGCATAGCCTGCTGTGGCTTTGGCGAAGGCGATACGCTTGGCCTTGAAGTCGGCCGCGGCGGTCCAGATCGACGGCTTGGCGGCGGTCTGCAGGCCCTTGCCGGCTTCGGTGCCCTTGGGGAACCAGTTCTCGCGGTGCTGCTGCTGGCCGATCTGCGTGACGGTGCGCGCGTTGGCGGAGATCACGGCGAGATCGGGCGTGGCGGCCTTGATCTGCTCGTTGATCGCCTTGAAGGCCTTGCCGAGCTCCTTGTAATGCCCCTGTCGCGCCGCGACGACATCGCCCGCCGGGGCCGCTGTGGCGCTACCGGCGAGCGCGAACAGGCCGAGCATCAGCGCGGCGGGAAGTTTTCCGTAGGTCAAGGCACGTCTCCTGAATGGTGCCGCCGCCGCGTCAGGAACGCGGCGGCGCGGTGGTGGGCAGGGTGGTGAGATACTGGATGATCGCCTGGCGCTCGACCGGATCGGGGGAGGGGACTTCCATGTCCGCTCCGGGCGCGAAGGCTTGGGGGTTGGCAAGATACTGGTCGACCAGTTCCGGCGTCCATGCGCCGGTCCTGGCCTTCAGCGCGGCCGAATAGAGAAAGTCGTCGCGGCTCGCGATCTTGCGGCCGATCACGCCGGGCAGCGGCGGCGCGAGGCCGACGCCGCCGTCGCCACCGATGCCGTGGCAGCGTGCGCAGCGATTCTCGAACAGCACCTGCCCCTTGGAGCGGGTGTCGCCCCCTTGCGCGCCGGCCCCCGCGATCGCGAAGATCGCGGAGGCCACACCAAGAGTTATCAGTCCGTTACGCATCCCTTCGGCAGACGCTTACTTCTGCGCGATCTGCACCGAAGGCGCGGTCGCGGCGACGACCGGCTTTTCCGCGAGCAGCTTCTCGATGCGCGAGGTGAAATCCGCCTCGAGCTGCGTGTGGAACTCGCCGCTGGCGGGCGACGCGAAGCCCGAATGGACCGCCTTCACCTTGCCGTCGCGGCCGATGAACACCGTCGCGGGCCAGGTATCGAGGTGGTTGAGTTGCGGCACCTTCTCCCACATCTGGGCGGGCGATCCGGCGAGGAGGTAGGGATATTCGACGCCGTACTGCTTGATGAAGGCCTTCTGGCGCTTCAGCGTCTCCTGCTGCTCGGGCTCCTCGAAGTTGAGCGCCACGATGCGCAGGCCCTGCGCGCGATACTTCTTGTCGAGCTTGACGAGATACTGCGCCTCGTCGTGGCAGTTCGGGCACCACGTGCCGGTGACGACCGCGACGATCACCTTGCCCTTGAAGTCCGGGTCTTCGTTCGAGACGAGCTTGCCGTTCGCATCCGGGAAGCTGAACTTGAAGACCTCGTTGGGGTCGTTGACGGTGGTATGCGTCAGGAAATCGTCGGGTTCGGGCAGGCCCTTCGCCTTTGCCACGTCCTTGCGGTACGCCGTCAGCGTCGGGGCGTAGCGGCCGTCGGGCGTCGCGTCGTTGCCATATTCGCTGGCGGTCGCCTTGGCGGGGCGGCTGACCTGCTGCTGGATTTCGAGCGTGCCCTGTGCGGTCGGCGTAACGACGATCACGCCGGGGCGGCCGCCGTCGAAATGGCTGAGCGTCCATTTACCGTCCTTGAAATTGCCGGTGTAGGAGCCCGTGTCGCCGTCGATGCGCAGGATCGCGCCGGCGACTTCGCCGCCGCGCTGCTGCGCCACGAAGCGGAACGCCTTCTCGCCCTTCGACGACGGCTCGGCGAGCGGGATGATCCAGGTGCCCGCGATCGACGGCGCGTTCACCGCAGGCGCGGGCGCTTCGACGTGGCGCACCGCGCGGAAGGTGTAGGGCGCGGTCGACTCGCGGTTCTGCGCGATCGCGGTGCCGGTCAGCGTGCCGTCCTTCAGGTCGGCGCTGATGGTGGTCAGGTAATGTTCGACGTTCAGCGTCAGCTTGCCGTTTTCGAACGTGGCGCTGGTCGTGCCGTCATAGGGCTGGAAACCATCGTAGAACACGCCCTGCAGCGCGTTGCCCTGGCCCTTGATGTCGAGACGGAAGGGGATGTCGACGCCGCCGCGCGACAGCACGGCGTCCCAGCGGCCGGCGACCGGGCTGGTCGTGGTAGCGGCGGTGGTCGTACCGCCGTTGCCCTCGGCGGCGAGCACGGCGCTGCTGCCGAGCAGCAGCGAGGCGAGGGCGGTGGTTTTCAGCAAGGTCTTCATATTCGTCTCCATCGTTCGGGTGGGGCGCTTACGCAGTCACGAGATCCTGGGGCGTCGGGGATTGGCGGCGATCCGCAGGTGATTGGCCTCGGCATAGCGGCGCCATTCGGCGGGCAGGCCGGGCTTGGTCTCGATCAGGATCGACAGGATCGCCTGGCGGTCGGGATCGGAGAGGGTGGCGAAATCCGCGCTGCGGTCCTGCCCCGTCAGCACCTGCAACAGCCGGTGGTAGACATAGCCCTTGGCGGGCTCCGGGATCGCGTCGAATGCCGAGGAATAGATCAGATAGCTGCATGGATAGCGGAAGATGCGGTCATGCAGGTCGAAGTCGCGCAGCGAGCGCTTCTTCGAATCGCGCAGGCCCTGCGCCGCGAAGCCGCGCGCGAAGGCGGAACTGGCGATCGCCTGTTTCGCATCCTGCCCGCCGAGCGGAGTTTCCCCCGCGAACAGCAGGTAACGCAGCAACTGTTCGGCGGGGCGCTTGATCTGGTCCTGCGTCGGCTCGGGCAACGTGTCCAGCGCGGGCGTCGCATCCGGCTTCTTCGGGTCGAGCGCGTAGAGCGCGAGGCGCGTCTGGTAATTGGTCAGCGTGATGAGGTTGTGCATTTGCGACTGGTGGCCGAGCACGAGCAGCGCGACCTCATCGCTGGTCGGCAGCAGGAAGGCGGCGGCGTCGAACGGCTTTTCGATCGGCCCCAAAGGCGGCGCGGCGCGTGCGGCCTGCGCGGCAGAATCGAGCGGCGCGCCCGTCACCGCCTTGTTCGCCATCGTGCTCTTCGAAAGCGCGCCGGTGACGTACCAGCCGCCCCAACGCTCGTTGAGCGGGCTCTTCTGGTCGGTGATATACTGCGGCGTGCGCGGCGTGAGGTTGCCGGTCTGCGAGGGATAGACCGAGCGCAGCAGCACCCCCGGCACGCCGCGCGTGCCCGAGGCGATATGGCATTGCGTGCAGTCGAGCTCCGCCCGCTGGAAGACGGGCCTTTCCGCCTTCACGTCGTCGAGCAGATAGAAGATCGCGCCCTGCATCGGATCGAACGAGATCAACTCGACCGTTTTCCCCTGATGCACCGAGCCGACATAGACGTCGTCGTTGTAGTAGAGGGCGCGCGGGTGATCGGCGGAGATCTTGGTGAACTGGAAGCTGGTCTTGGAAAAGACCAAAGTCTGGGAATCGACCGGCACGTCGAGCGCCTTCAGCACCGATTTCAGATAGCCGGTGGCTGGATCGAAGGTGAGCTTCGCCTTGCCCGCGTCGAGCCGCTTCTGCAGCAGCGCGACCGGGTCGGTGAGCGCGGCGGTGCGGTAGTTGATCGGCGCGTCGCTGTACGGGACATAGCCCTGGTTGCGCACCGCGATCTGCGCGCGCGCGGCCAGCGCGACATGGCTTATCAGCCCGCCCACCGCCGTGAGCGAGAGCGCAGCGGCGGAAGCATAGATCGGGAAACGCCGCGCCCGCATGTCAGGTGCCCGCGCCGATCTGGACCGGGGCGGCGATCTTCACCGTCCTGGGCGGCTGGCAGGTCGCGCCGTTGCACGTCTGGAAACGCACGCTGACGGGGACTGACTGCCGCCCGCCCGCCGCCTTGGCATTGAGCTTCGCAGGAATGGTGATGCTGAAGTTGCCGGTATAATAGGGCGTGTCGAAGCCGAAGGCGGGGTCGTGCGCGACCACCGGCTTGCTGCCCGTCGGAGCGCCGGCGACCTCGGCGACATCATTGGCGTCGAGCGTGACGCGCAGCGGCGTCGGGCCGCTCTGCAACTGCTTCAACGCATAGACGTGCCACCCGGCGCGCACGGTGCCGGTGAGCGTGATCGACACGCGGCCTCCGGCTTTCGCGGGCGATGCGGTCGCGGTCCACGATACGGTGTCGCCCGCCGGGCCCTGGGCACTCGCCGGTCCCTGCAGCGCGAGGGCCGCCAGTCCGAGCCCCGCAAACCACGAGGATCGTCGTTCCTTGATACGCATTTGAATCTCCACCTGTCCGATGGGGATTGCATCGCCAAACGTGGTCGCGACCAATGAATTTCTATCGCGGGATCATTTCGAAAACTGATAAGTGCCAATATCGGCGATACAGTTCAGCAAAACTCATGCCCCGCGCGAACATCCGTCACGGCGGGCAAGATGCGACGATGATCAATGCTCATAGCATCAATCCTCGTCATAAAGAGATGACGACAAACAATATCCGCTGATCTCGGCGGCCCGATAGTCCTTCCTCCGCAGACAAGAACAATGCGCCGATCCGATTGGCCGCGTCTGCATGATCACACAGGGGGAATAGATGGTTTTTCGTGACATTCTGCGCGCCGCTCTGCTTGCCTCGGTCGCGTTCGCAGCACCCGCTTTCGCTGCCGCCGAGCCCGCACCCGACGCGCCCGCATCCTCGGCCGACGCCGACGCGCCGACCGAGGCCGACGTCATCGTCACCGGCACGCGCGTCACCGGCATCCGCGCGGCGGACAGCGCCGCGCCGATCGAGCTGATCGACAGCGGCAGCATCCTGCGCGCCGGAAAGCCCGATCTCGCGCAGGCGCTTAATCAGTTGGTGCCCTCGTTCAACGCGCAGGCCTTCGGCGGCGACGCCAGCAACCTCAAGCTGACCGCGCGCCTGCGCGGCCTCAGCGCCAATCACACGCTGATCCTCGTCAACGGCAAGCGCCGCCACGGCTCCTCCAATCTCACCGTCAGCGCGACCGGCGGCTATGTCGGCGCGGCGGCGGCGGACCTGAGCTTCATCCCGACCGCCTCGATCGATCATGTCGAGGTGCTGACCGACGGCGCCGCCGCGCAATACGGGACGGATGCGATCGCGGGCGTCATCAACATCATCCTCAAGGACGCGCATCATGGCGGCATCGTCACCGCGACCGGCGGGGCCTACGGTGCCGGCGACGGCGAGACGGCGGCGGGGGCGGCCAATATCGGCTTCGGATCGGACACCGCCTACGTCAATCTGACCGCCGAGCATCGCTATCACGACTATAGCGACCGGGGCGTTGCCGATCAGCGCTTCTTCTCCGCCGCCAACCGCGCCAACCCCGCGCTGCCGCTGATTCCGGGCTATCCCCGGCTGAACAACATCTACGGCGACGCCAAGTACGAGATCACGGTGCTGAGCTACAACGCCGGTATCGATCTCGGCGGGGTGGAGCTCTATTCGTTCGGCAGCTACGGCCACCGCTTCGGCCAGTCGCGCCAGAACTATCGCTTCCCCAACATCGCGCCGAGCATCTGGCCGCAGGGTTTCAGCCCGGTGCTGACCGACGGCGAGGACGATCTGTCCTTCACCGGCGGCGTGCGCGGCGACGTGGGCGCGTGGCACTGGGATCTCGCCTCGACTTACGGCAAGAACATCAATCACATGCGGATGTTCAACTCGGTCAACACCTCGCTCGTCGCCGATACCGGCACCAGCCCGACCGCGTTCCGCATCGGCGATTTCACCGGCAGCCAGTGGAGCACGACGCTCGACATCAACCGAGAGCTCGAGGTCGGGCTGGCGGGGCCGCTCAACATCGCGTTCGGCGGCGAATTCCGGCGCGAGAGCTACGGCATCCGCGCAGGCGAGCCGGCGGCAATCTACAAGACCGGGGCGCAGGCCTATCCCGGCTTTGCGCTGACCGACGCGGGGACGCATTGGCGCGGCAATCTCGCCGCCTATGTCGATCTCGCGGTGAAGCCGGTCGAGAAACTCCAGGTCGATGTCGCGGGGCGGTTCGAACATTTCACCGACTTCGGCAACACGCAGGTCGGCAAGATCACCGCGCGCTACGATTTCACGCCGGGCTTCGCGCTGCGCGGCACGGTCAGCACGGGCTTCCGCGCGCCGACGCTGGCCGAGCAATATTATTCCGCCACCAAGGTGAGCCCGACATCGGCGGGCGTGAACCTGCCCGCCAACAGCGCGGCGGCGCGGCTATTGGGCTTCACCGGCCTCAAGCCCGAATACTCCACCAACCTCAGCTTCGGCATCGCGGTGAAGCCCGCGCCACGGCTGAGCGCGACGCTCGATCTCTACCAGATCGAACTGCGCGACCGGATCGTCAGTACCGGCAGCATCTTCGGCCTGCAGACCATCGGCGGCGTGCGCGTCACGCGCTCGCAGGCGGTGACGGACGCGATCATCGCCAACGGCAACACGCTCGACAGCACCGTCGCCTCGACCAGCATCACCACCTTCGTCAACGGGGCGGAGAGCCGCACGCGCGGCGCGGAACTGGTCGTCAGCTACAATGTGCCGTTCGACGGCGCGTCGCTCGATCTGACGCTGACCGGCAACTACAACGAGACCAAGCTGACGAAGGTCTACACGCCGTCGCCGCAGATCGCGGCCTCGGGCCAGGCCTATCTCGATCGCAACGCCATTTCGTATCTGGAAACGTCGGCACCGCGCGCGAAGGTGTCGCTCGACGGCCTGTTCCGCAAGAACGGCTGGGCGATCGATCTGCGCGGCACGCTCTACGGCGCGTCGTCGGTGTGGGTCGATGGCGGCAGCACCAGCAACTACATCGAGAACGTGCTGGCGGCGAAGGTGATCGTCGATCTCGACATCCACTACGACATCACCCGCAACCTGGGCGTGTCAGTGGGCGCGACGAACCTGTTCAACACCTTCCCCAGCAACGTCGATCCGGTCACCTATGCGGCGGGGATCGCGGCGGGCGGCAACGGCGTGGCGACGACCGACAGCTGGTCGGCATTCGGGATCAACGGCGGCTATTATTACGGCAAGGTCGCGGTGAAATTCTAGCCGCCGATCGGCGTCGTCAGCCGTCCGTAAGGAGGCGGTAGCCGACGCCGAGTTCGTTCGCGATGATCGAACCGACCGGGCCCGGCGCTTCCAGCTTCTGGCGTAGGTTGCGCACGACGATGCGCAGATATTCGATGCGCGGATCCTCCTCGCGGCTCCACGCGGCGCCGAGGATGCGGTCGTGCGTCACCACCCGCCCGATGTTGCGGGCGAGGACGGCGAGCACGTCATGCTCCTTGCGGGTGAGATGCACTTCCTCGCTCCCGCGACGGACGACGCGCTCGTCGAGGTCGATCTCCAGGTCGCCGCGGCGGATGATCTTGGGCGTCGCGGAGGACAGGCTGCGGTGACGCAGCGCCACCCGCAGCCGCGCGAGCAGTTCCTCGGTGTCGAACGGCTTGGTGACGTAATCGTCCGCGCCGAGATCGAGCGCCGCCACCTTCTGGTCGGTCGCGTCGCGCGCGGAGACGACGAGGATGACGGTCTGCCCCTCCTTGCGCATCAAGGGCACCAGCTCGAGCCCGTCGCGGTCGGGCAGGCCGAGGTCGAGCAGCACCGCGCTCGGCGCTTCGGCGCGGAATTGCAGCATCGCCTCGCTGCCGTTGATCGCCTCGACCACGCGGTATCCGGCGCGCTCCAGCGTGTTGCGCAGCAGGCGGCGGATCGGTTGCTCGTCATCGACGACCAGGACGGTGGCGGACATGCCTGTTCAGTCTCCCGGCGCGGCGGCGCGCACGATCAGTTCGGAATGGAAGACCAGGCCGAAGCGCGCGCCCCGGCCATCCTGGCGATTTGCGGCCTCGATGGCGATGCCCATCGCGTCGGCGAATGCCTTGACGATGGCGAGGCCGAGGCCGGTCCCGCCGACCGCGCGGTCCGATCCCTCGAACCGGCGGAAGGTCTCGAACACCTCCTGTTCGCGACCCGGCGGCAGGCCGGGGCCTTCGTCCAGCACCGCGAGCCGGATCGTGCCGTAGCGGTGCGTGCCCTCCACCACGATCGGCGTGTCGGGATCGCCGTAGCGCCCGGCATTGTCGAGCAGGTTGAGCAGGCAGTGATGCAGAAGCTGCGGGTCGGCGCGGACCAGCGGCAGGTCGGGCGGCACCTGCAGACGCAGGTCGTGGCCCTGCAATGCGGCGCGCGCGTCGTGCGCGGCGCTGGTGACGGCGTCGGAGAGATCGATCGCATCGATGTTGAGCTTCAGCGCCCCGGCCTCGACCCGCGCCATGTCGAGCAGGTTGGAGACGAAGCGGTTGAGCCGCGCGGCTTCCGCCTTGATCGTCGCGATCAGCTCCGGCGTGGCGCCGTGCTCCAGCGCGTCCGCCGCCGCCATCACCGAGGTGAGCGGCGTGCGCAGATCGTGGCTGACCGAGGACAGCAGCGCCCCGCGCAGCCGGTCGCGCGTGCGGATCACATCGACGTCGCGCATCTCCCCCTCGAGCCGGAAACGCTCCAGCACCAGCGCGGCCTGATCGATCAGGTTGATCAGCAGCGGCAACTGGTCCGGGCGCACGGCGGCGCCCGCGCCCTCGTCGGACAGGCCGAGCACGCCGAGCGCATGGTCGCCGGCGATCAGCGGGTGGAACAGCCATTCGGACGCGGCCAGCGTCTCCGATCCCTTGCCCGCAGCAGTGCGGTTGTCGAACGACCATTGCGCGGCGGCGACATCCATCGTGCCGAGCTTGTACGAGGAGTCACTGGCGGCCGCGACGACGAGGCCCTGCACGCCCGACGGCGCAAGAAAGACCGTCGCACGGCCGAACAGCCGCGCGATCTCCGCACAGATCATGCGCTCCACGTCCTCGCGGTCGCTCAGCACGGTGAGTTCGCGCAGGAAACCGGCGAGCGCGGAATTGACGCGCGCGCTCGCCGCCGCAAGGTCGGCCTGTGCGCGCACGCGGGCGGTGAGCTGGCTCGTCGCCACCGCCACGCCGAGCAGCACGAAGATCGATACGACATTCTCGGGATTGCTGATCGTCAGCGATCCGGTCGGCGGCAGGAAGAAGAAATTATAGGCGATGCTGGAGCCGAGACCGGCGAAGAGTCCGGTTCGCAGCCCGAACAGGCTGGCGGCGACCATCACCGGCAGCAGGTACAGCAACGCCACGTTGCCGAGGTCGAGGACGTGGAACAGCGCGCTGCCGAAGCCGGTGACGGCGGCAACCATCAGCGCGGTCCAGAGATAGCCGAGCGGATCGCCCCACTGGCCGCGCACCGGCCCGGAGCGAGGGCCGGGCCTTTCCGTGCCGGCCGCAAGTGGCAGCACATGCACCGCGACCGCGGGCGTCTCGCGCACCAGCCGGTCGACCACCGAACCGTGCCGCAGCTCGAACCAGCGCGAGCGCTGCGATTTGCCGACGATGAGCTGCGTCGCGCGCGATTCGGCCAGGAAGGTCTTGAGGCCCTCGATCACGCTGGTCGACGGGACCGTCGTGATCTGGCCGCCGAGCTGAGTCGCCAGAGTGATCGAGAAAGCAAGCCGGCGGTGTTCCTCGGGCGTGAAGCTCTGCAGCCGCGGCGTCTCGATGAACACCGCCGTCCACGGCGCGCGCAGCGCATCGGCAAGGCGCTTGGCCGCGCGGACGAGATTGTCCGCGCCGGCCAGTTCGCTGATCGCCACCACGACGCGCTCGCTGCCCGCCCAGGTGCCGCCGAGACCGAGCGCGCGGACATGGTCGAGCATCTGCGCGTCCACCGTCTGCGCGGCGCGGCGCAGCGCCAGTTCGCGCAGCGCCGACAGGTTGGACTTGGAGAAGAAATGCGCGAGCGCGCGCGTCGCCTCCTGCGGCAGATAGACCTTGCCCGCATGGAGCCGCGCGATCAGTTCGTCGGGCGGAATATCGACCACCTCGATATCCGCCATGTCGAGGATGCTGTCCGGCACCGTCTCGCGCACCCGCACGCGGGTGAAGCTGGCGACGATGTCGTTCAGGCTCTCGATATGCTGGATGTTGAGCGTCGAATAGACGTTGATTCCGGCCGCCAGCAGCTCCTCGACATCCTGATGGCGCTTGGGATGGCGGCTGCCCGCCGCGTTGGTGTGGGCGAGCTCGTCGACCAGCACCAGATCCGGGTGCCGTTCGAGGATCGCGTCGATGTCCATTTCCTGAAGGCTGTGGCCTTCGTAGGACACCGCACGGCGCGGCACGATCTCGTACCCGCGCGTGAGGGCTTCGGTCTCGGCGCGCCCGTGCGTCTCGACCACGCCGATCACGACATCGGCGCCGTCGCGCCGCCGCGCTGCGCCGTCGGTCAGCATCTCGAACGTCTTGCCGACGCCCGGCGCCGCGCCGAGGAAGATCTTCAGCTTGCCGCGACCCTCCTGCGCCGCCTGGCGCAGAAGGGCGTCGGGGGAGGGTTTTACGGGCTCGTTCAACGCGCTGCGTCGAGTGCCCGATTGAGCGCGAGGACGTTCACGCGCTCTTCGCCGACAAAGCCGAGCATCGGATGCTGGATAGTGTTCATCACGAGCGCACGAACCTTCTCGACCGGCAGACCCCGTACCTTAGCAACGCGCGGCACCTGAAACAAAGCCGCCTCGGGGCTCAGATCGGGATCGAGCCCCGAGGCGGAGGCCGTCACCAGATCGGCGGGGACGATTGTCCCTGGTGCGGAGGCGTGCGCGGCGGCGACATCGGCTTTCACGCGGTCGGCCAGCGGCTGCGCGGTGGGGCCGAGGTTGGAGCCCGACGAGGCGAGGCCGTCATAACCCTTGCCGGCGGCCGAGGATCGGGTGTGGAAATAGCGCTCACTGGTGAAGGCCTGGCCGACCACGTCGGAGCCGATGACCTTGCCCTTTTCGGAGATCAGGCTGCCATTGGCCTGCTTCGGAAACACCGCCTGCCCGATGCCGGTCAGCGCCAGCGGATAGGCGAGGCCGAGCAGGAGCGCGAACAGGATCGTCATGACGATCGCGGGGCGGAGTGCGGAGGTTATGTCTTGGGTCATGGATTTTCCTTTTAGAGCCCCTCCCCTTCAGGGGAGGGGTAGGGGGTGGGGGATGTCTCGCAGAGAGGTCGCTCGCGGCACGGCCCCACCCCAACCCCTCCCCTGAAGGGGAGGGGCTTTCAGAGATCATGCGAGGCCGAGCCCGCCCACCACCAGGTCGATCAGCTTGATGCCGATGAACGGCGCGACGAGGCCGCCGAGGCCGTAGACGGCGAGGTTGCGCGCGAGCAGCGGACCCGCCCCCATCGGCGTGTAGCGGACGCCCTTGAGCGCGAGCGGCACCAGCAGCGGGATGATCAGCGCGTTGAAGATGATCGCCGACAGGATCGCCGATTGCGGCGTCGCGAGGTGCATCACGTTCAACACCGCCAGCCCCGGATAGAGCACGATGAACATCGCCGGGATGATCGCGAAATATTTCGCCACGTCGTTGGCGACCGAGAAGGTGGTGAGCGCGCCGCGCGTCATCAGCAACTGCTTGCCGAGGCCGACGACCTCGATCAGCTTGGTCGGATCGCTGTCGAGATCGACCATGTTGCCCGCCTCGCGCGCGGCCTGCGTGCCGGTGTTCATCGCCACGCCGACATCGGCCTGGGCGAGCGCGGGGGCGTCGTTGGTGCCGTCGCCGCACATCGCGACGAGGCGGCCGCCCTCCTGTTCCTTGCGGATCAGCGCGAGCTTGTCCTCGGGCGTCGCCTGCGCGAGGAAATCGTCCACCCCGGCCTCGGCCGCGATCGCGGCGGCGGTGAGGGGGTTGTCGCCGGTGATCATCACCGTGCGGATGCCCATCGCGCGCAGCTCGCCGAAGCGTTCGCGGATACCGGCCTTGACGACGTCCTTCAGGAAGATCGCGCCGATCAGTCGCCCGTCGACCGCGACCGCCAGCGGCGTGCCGCCGGCGCGGGCGATCTCGTCGGTAATGCGGCGCAGCTCGGTCGCGGATGCGGTTTCGCCAGCACCCGGATTGGCCTTCAGCACCGAATCGACCGCACCCTTCTGGATGAGGTTGGTGCCGATCTTCACGCCCGAGATGCGCGTCTGCGCGGTGAAGGGGATGATCTCCGCACCCTCGGGCAGCGCGGTGGTGCGCACGCCGAACGTGTCGCGCGCCAGCGTCACGATCGAGCGGCCCTCGGGTGTCTCGTCGGCGAGGCTGGCGAGCAGCGCGGCCTCGGCCAGCTCCTCGGCCGATGCGCCGCCGACGGCACGGAACTCGCTCGCCTGACGGTCGCCGATGGTGATCGTGCCGGTCTTGTCGAGCAGCAGGACGTCGATGTCGCCCGCCGCCTCCACCGCGCGGCCAGACTTCGCCAGCACGTTGAAGCGCACCAGCCGGTCCATGCCCGCGATGCCGATCGCCGACAGCAGCGCGGCGATGGTCGTCGGAATGAGCGTGATGAGCAACGCCGCGAGGATCGCGACCGGGATCGAGCCGCCGGCATAGCTGGCGAAGCCTGGAATGGTGCCGACCGCGATCAGGAAGATGATCGTCAGGCCGACGAGCAGGATGGTGAGCGCGATCTCGTTCGGCGTTTTCTGGCGCTCGGCCCCCTCGACCAGCGCGATCATGCGATCGAGGAAGCCCTGGCCCGGCTCCTGCGTCACGCGCACCTTGATCCGGTCGGAGATCACCCGCGTGCCTGCCGTCACCGCCGAACGATCGCCGCCGCCCTCGCGGATGACGGGCGCGCTTTCGCCGGTGATCGCGGCTTCGTTGACGCTCGCCACCCCCTCGATCACCTCGCCATCGGAGGGAATCAGGTCGCCCGTCTCGACCAGCACGACCTCGCCGCGCTCGAGCTGGCTGGCGGGCACCCACTCCCAGGTATCGCCGACGCCAAGCAAGCGCTTGGCGCGCAATTCGGCCTTGGTGTCGCGCAGGCTCGCCGCCTGCGCTTTGCCGCGACCCTCAGCGAGTGCCTCGGCGAAGGTGCCGAACAGCACCGTCAGCCACAGCCAGATCACGAGCTGGAGCTTGAAGGCGACGGTCAGCCCGTCGTGCCCGACCACCAGCAGGATCGTCAGCAACGTGGCGACGACGGCGGTGGTGAACATCACCGGGTTGCGGACCAGCTCCGCCGGATTGAGTTTCTTGAAGGCGTCGCCGATCGCCGGGGCAATCAGTTCCGCCGTGAACAGCGACTTGGTGTCTGCGCGTGCCATGATGACGAGTCCGCTTAGAAGAGGGGGCTTAGAAGAGTTGGCCGCGGATCATCGCGAGATGATCGGCGATGGGGCCGAGCGCGAGGCCCGGCAGGAAGGTGAGGCCGCCCAGGATCAGGATGATGCCGACGAGCAGGCCCACCCACAGCCCGCCGGTGGTGGGGAACGATCCCGCGCCGGCCGGCGTGTACTTCTTCGCGGCCAGGCTCCCCGCGATGGCGAGCATCGGCACGATGATGAAGAAGCGGCCGATCCACATCGCGACGCCGATCATGCCGTTATAGTACGGCGTGTTGGCGCTCACCCCGGCGAAGGCCGACCCGTTGTTCGCGACCGCGCTGGTGAAAGTGTAGAGGATCTCCGAAAAGCCGTGCGGCCCCTTGTTGAGCGGCAGCGCAAGGCCGGCGGGCAGCACAGAACTGATCGCGGTGAAGCCGAGGATGATGAGCGGCAGCACCGCGATCGCCAGCACCGACAGTTTGACCTCTCGGGCTTCGATCTTCTTGCCGACATATTCCGGCGTGCGGCCGACCATCAGCCCTGCGACGAACACCGCGAGGATGGCGAACAGCAGGGAGCCGTAGATACCCGCCCCGACGCCGCCGACGACGACTTCGCCAAGCTGCATGTTGAAGATCGGCACGAGGCCGCCGAGCGCGGTGAAGCTGTCGTGCATCGCATTGACCGCGCCGCATGACGCCGCCGTCGTCACCACCGCGAACAATGCGGAGGCGGCCGCGCCGAAGCGCACCTCCTTGCCCTCCATGTTCGCACCCGGCACGCCGAGCTGGTGGAGGACCGGGTTGCCCGCGCTTTCCGCCCAATAGGCGACCGTCGTGCCCGCGAGGAACAGGATCACCATCGCCGCCAGGATCGCCCAGCCCTGCCGCGTGTTGCCGACCGCCTTGCCGAAGCACCAGGTCAGGCCGAAGCCGATCACGAAGATCGACAGCATCTGCACGAGGTTGGTCAGCGCCGTGGGGTTCTCATAGGGGTGCGCCGAATTGACGTTGAAGAAGCCGCCACCATTGGTGCCGAGCATCTTGATCGCTTCCTGCGAGGCGACCGGCCCGAGCGCGAGCGTCTGCTTGACGCCCTCGAGCGTCGAGACGTCGGCCGTCGCGGCCAGAGTCTGCGGCACCCCGCTCGCGATCAGGAAGATCGCATAGACGATGCAGAGCGGCAGCAGCAGATAGAGCGTCACGCGCGTCACGTCGGCCCAGAAATTGCCGATCGTCTTGCTCTGCCGCCGTGCGAAACCGCGGAACAGCGCGAAGGCGAGCGCGATGCCGGTCGCCGCCGACAGGAAATTGTGGATGGTCAGCGCGAGCATCTGGCTGAGGTTCGACATGGTCGATTCCCCCGCATAGCTCTGCCAGTTGGTGTTGGTGGTGAAGCTGACGGCGGTGTTGAACGAGAGGTGCTCGCTCGGCGCGGCCAGGCCCTGCGGATTGAACGGCAGCACCCCCTGCAGGCGCAGCACCGCATAGGTGAGCAGCATCAGCACGGCGTTGAACAGCAGCATGTGTACCGCGTACCGGCGCCAGCTCTGCTGCTCGTCCGGGTCGATGCCCGACAGCGCGTAGAAACCGCGCTCGACCGGCCCCAGCGCGACGTGGAGCGGCGTGCGCCGCCCCTCGTAAAGCGCGTGCAGCCACATGCCCACCGGCCTGGTCAGCGCAAGCAAAATCCCCGTAAAGACGAGGATTAATATCCATCCCTGTACAGTCATGTCGCCGCCCCTTTCAGAAGCGTTCGGGGCGGACGAGCGCCGCCACGAGATAAGCGAGAAGGCCGATCGCCGCGATCGCGGCGAGCCAAAGGTCGAGCGTCATCGAAGGCCTCCTCAGGCGTTGTCGCACAGGCGAACGTAAGCGAGCGTCGCCAGCACCAGCGCCAGCATCGCCGCGATCCACAAAATGTCCTGCATCACTTGCCCCCGCGCCGGGCCGCGCCGGAAAGACCGTTCGAGGATACGGCGCTCGAGAAATAAGACGGCTTGAATCGGGACATTGCGAACCCTCCTGACGATCACGCGACATGCGTGGCTCACGTCATCGAAGGCATCCGATTAGGCCTCTGGGCCGTAGCAATTCGAGATCGATTCACAGGTATCGCATAGCATTCGCGTATAGCTGCGTGCATTTGCGGGGATGGGGTCGCTGCGCCTAGGCCGTTATTCTGGCGCGACCGCATCTCTCCGTCACGGCGTCTCGGCAGATGCGAGCCCGCCGATATTCTAACGCTTCAGTCGCGGCAGCACGTCGCTGGCGATATAGTCGATGCGGCGTTGGCCGCTGGTGGTTCCTTCACCCGGAAGTTGCGCCCAGGTCGGACAGTCGCCGCAGCGAGAAACCGTCGATGCCGTCTTCAGAAACCGGCTGCCGGGAATGGCCAGCAGGATCGAACGCCGTCGAAACTGGCGCGAAGGACCGGGCACCAGCCGGCTGGCCGGCGTCGCCGGAGCGAATGGATCGGGGGCGTTGCGCCCGTTCATCTGACACCTCATCCTGCGCCATGTTTCGCGGCGCAGTACATTTGCCGAGGGCAGGCATATTGCCGATCGAAGCGGCCGGCGATTGCTGAGGTCGCCGGCCGTTCGATCCCTCCATCAGAACTTGAACACCGCCTCTAGCGTGACGGTGCGCGGGTCGAGGACGCCGCTGCGCACCGAACCGACCGTGAAGGGCACGTTGCTCGCGGTCGTTGCGATGAAGGCGTTGCTCAGGTTCTTGCCGATCACCGCCAGCTCCCAGCGATCGTCCGATCCGGTCAGGCGCACGCTGGCATCGACCGTCGCGAAGGGGCGCTGGTCGAACTGGTAGGCGAGCGCCGAACCGGAGAAGGGATTGGTCGAATAGGAGCTGCTGTAACGGCCGTTGCCGGAGAACAGCAGTTTGTAGCCGGGCGACAGATCCCAGTTATAGTCGATGCCCAGCGACCCGGTCCATTCCGGTGCCTGCTGTGGCTTCTGCCCGGTGAGATCCTGGGAGAAGCGGTTTCCGGTCGGCGTCGCCCCGAACACGCAACCTTGCGCGACCGTCTGGCCCGACAGACACGGCGCGAACGGGAAGCTGGTATATTTCGCCGAGATATATCCGATCGTACCGCGCATCCGCAGACCCGGCACGCCGTGCGGCGCGAATTCGAGCTGCAGCTCGCCACCCTTGGTCCGCAACGCGGCGGCGTTCAGCGTGAAGAACTGGATCAGCGTGGAATCGAGGAAATCGACCTGCAGATTCTTGTATTCGTAGGTGAACAGGTCGAGGTTCACGCGCAGCTGGTTGTCGAACAGCGTCGTCTTGACGCCGCCCTCGAAACCGCTGGTCTCCTCCGGCGCGAACTGCGGATCGGTTACCTTGGTGTTGCGGGTGATGAGGCCGCTGATCGAATAGCCGCCGGATTTGTAGCCGGTGCGATAGCTGACATAGGTCGTGACGCCCTGGATCGGCTTCCACGTGATCGTCGCTTCCGGCGACCAGTTGTTGAAGGTCTGGTCCGCGCCGATCGTCGAGATGAGATAGGTCGCCTGTGCGCCCGGCGTGACATAGGGCTGGTTGAACACCGACGACTTGGTTTCGTGCGTGTAGCGCGCACCGCCGGTGACGTTGAGGCTGCCGGTGATATCCACCATCACCTGTGCGAAGCCCGACATCGTCTCGCCGTAGGTGTGCGAGATCTTGCGGACCGACACGAAGCGCGTGGTCGGATCGACGGCGGCCGAATTCTCGAAGCCGGTCGGCGCGTTGGTGTCCTGCGCGAAGTCGAGCTTGTTGTTCTGATAATAGCCGCCGACCATGAAATTGAACATGCCGGGCAGCTTCGACTGCAAACGTGCTTCCACCGAATAGGCGGTGTCGAGCGTCTTTTCCGCAGTCCACGATCCCTGCTTCGCGCCCAGCGCGTTGGCGACCAGCGGGTAGTTGTTCACATGGTCGAAGTCCGCGAGGAAGGCGTTCTTCCAGGTGATGAAGCCGGGCGTGACGCTCAGCGTGAAATGATCGGCGCTGTACTGGATGTTGCCGAGCGCGGAGAAGGATTCGTAATCCGCGAACGGCTGTCCGCCATGCACGTTCATCAGGCGATTGGTCCCGGCGATATCGGCCGGCACCGCATTCTGCGTCAGCACGAAATTGTGGCCGCACGGCGCGCTCGGGTCCGATGGAACGCCGGTCGGCGGGCAATAGGAAATGACGACGTTGTTGTTCGGCGAGTTCGAGCTGTAGGAATTGTACGTCAGCTTCGCGGTGGCCGAGAAGTTCGAGGTCGGCTCCCACCGCAGGGTGCCGCGAATGATGCCGGTCTGCTCACCCGGCATGTCGGAGTTGGCGGCCGGCACGAGGTGCGGGTTCACCTTGCCCGTCGCACTGTCGTAGGTGAAATCGGTATGCGGGCTGTTGATGTTGGTGAACAGCGCGCCGTACTGCTTGCTCCAGCGGCCGGCGAGGCGAAAGCTCAGCGTGTCCGTCATCGGGCCGGAGAGGAAGCCTTCGAACGTCGGCTGCTTGGCGTTGACCTCGTACGAGGCCTTCATCATGCCTGTGAATTCGGCGGTCGGCATCGCGGTCGTCAGCGAGATAACGCCAGCGGTGGTGTTCTTGCCGTAGAACAGCGACTGCGGGCCCTTCAGGACTTCCGCCTGCGACAGATCGAACAGGCCTTCGTTCAGCGCGCGGCCGCCGCTGTAGTAAACGCCGTCGATGACGGTCGCGACCGACTGTTCGATGCTGACGCTCGAGTTGGCGACGCTGACGCCGCGCAGGCCGATGCTGGCACCGTTACCCGCGCCGGAGCGGCCGATGATGAGCTGCGGCGCGAGGCTCGACATCTTCTCGATCGACGTGACGCCCAGGCCCTGCAACTGCGCAGCGGAGATGACCGTTTCCGCGACGGGAATATTCTGGAGGTTTTCGGCCTGCTTGCGACCCGTGACGATGATATCCTCGAGGCCGGACTGGGCCGGCTCCGGTGCTGCGGCAGCCGGCGCGGGATCGGGCTGACTTTGCGCCCAGGCCGCGCTCGAACCACAAGCGGCGAGCGCCGTACCGACCAGCAAAATGGCGCGCAGAACCGGTGTGCGATTCATTCTTATCCTCCCCAAAAATCCGACGATGATTTCGTTCTGTGCTAACTGTATGCATAGTTATTCTAGTTTGTGCAATACGAAACAGCACTCCTGAACGCCGATTCGCGGAAGAATAATAATAACCACGTAAAATCAATATTTTAGGATGAGACATGGACATTGAGACAGTCGACCACGCGCTGCGCAATCCATTCGGGCTGGAGGGAATCCGGATGCTCGTCGCCGGTGCGGGCGGTGGGATCGGTGCGGCGGCGGTTCAGGTTTGCGCCGAGCAGGGCGCGGAAATCGTTCTCGCCGACGTGGTTGCGGAGGATGCGGCACGCCAGGCGATCGGCGCTGCGGCGGCGCGGATGCCCTATCACCGGGTCGATACGTCGGACCGCGCGGCGGTGACGGCCTTGGCCGAATCGATCGGTCCCGTCGATGCGCTGATCGACGCGAGCGGCATCAGCCCGCTCGACGACTGGGAGAGCGAGGACTGGGACGCCGCATTCGACCGGGTCATCGGCGTCAACCTGCGCGGTCCGATCAACCTCGCGCGCGCCTTCATGCCGGGGATGATCGCGGCCGGGCATGGGCGCATCGTGCTGACCGGATCGGTTTCCGGGCGGATGGGCGGCATCAAGTGCGGGCCGCATTACGCCGCGTCGAAGGGCGGCATTCAGTCGCTGACGCGCTGGCTGGCGCAGAAGGGCATCCGTCACAACGTGCTGGTCAATGCGGTCGCGCCCGGCTCGATCGCGACGCCGATGGCCGCCGCCATGCGGATCGACCCCGCGCTCTACCCGCAGGGCCGTGCCGGCCGCCCGCGCGAGATGGGCGCAACGATGGCGTTCCTGTGTTCGCCCGGCGCGGGTTTCATTTCGGGCACGGTGATCGACGTGAACGGCGGCACCTATTTCGGCTAGGTCAGGCGGTCGACCACTGGATATGCTGCGGCTCGAGATATTCGCGGATGCCGTATTCGCCATATTCGCGCCCGATGCCGCTCTGCTTGAAGCCGCCCATCGGTGCCTCCATGCGGATCGCACCGCCACCGTTGACGTACACGGTGCCGGTGCGGATTCGCTTCGCGACCGCCATCGCTGCCTCGTGCGGGCCGAACACGAAGCCGGAGAGCCCCAGGTCACTGTCATTGGCCATCGCCACGGCCTCGTCGATATCGTCATAGGGGATGACCATCGCGACCGGCGCGAACAGCTCGTCGCGCGCCAGCTCCGAATGGTTGTCGGCGCCCGCCACCAGCGTCGGGTTCAGATACCAGCCTTGGGGAAGATCGGGCCGCCCGCCGCCCGCGACGATTTTCGCACCCGCCAGCAAAGCGCGCGTGAGGACGCCCTCGACCCGCGCCCGATGCGCCTCGCTGATCAGCGGCCCCACCAGCGTGCCCGGCGTGCGCGGATCGCCGGTCTTGACCGTCGCGAAATAGCGCTGCGTCGCGGCAATGAACGCCGCCATTTTCGGGCGATGCACCAGGATTCGCGTCGGCGAGGCGCAGCCCTGTCCGGCATTGCGCAGGTAACGGATGTGGCAGGCGGCGATGGTCGGCTCGAAATCATAGTCCGGCAGCAGGATCATCGCATTCTTGCCGCCGAGTTCGAGCGTCACGCGCTTCAGCCCACGTCCCGCCTGCTGCATGACGCGGCTGCCGACGCCGACAGAGCCGGTGAAGCTGATCTTGTCGATGCCGGGATGCTCGCTCAGCGCCTTGCCGATCTCCGCGCCGCCGACCAGTACGCTGACGATGCCGTCCGGCACGCCCGCCTCCTTCATCAGCGCGCCCAGCGCGAGCGTCGCCAGCGGCGTCTGCGGCGAACACAGGATCACCACCGCGCAACCGGCGGCAAAGGCCGGCGCGACCTTCAGGGCGAGCAGGAGCAAGGGATAATTGTAGGCCGTGATCGCCGCCGCCACGCCGACCGGCAGGAACCGCACGACGCTCTCGCTGGGCGCCGCCGCATTGCCGTCTGGCCCGAGCGCGATCGATCGGTCGATCCGCGCGAGCCCGGCATAATAGCGGAAGAAGCTGATCGGCGTGCCCACCTGCAGCGGCCCGACCAGATCGACCGGCGTGCCCACCTCGTCGACCAGCAACGCGCCGAGCGCATCCCGATGCTGCTCGATCAGATCGGCGAGCCGCAAGAGCGTGTCGGCGCGATATTCGGGATCGTCCCACACGCCCGACGCGAATGCCGCTTGCGCCGCGCGCACCGCCGCATCGACCTGCTCGACCGAAGCCTCGTTGAGCGTCGCGAACACCGCTCCGGTCGCCGGGTTCTCGACCTCGAGCCGTGGGCCGAGGCCGGTCTGCGGCTGGCCGGCGATCCACAGCTTGTCGGTCTGCAAGGTCACGCCGCGGCCTTCTCGATCTTCGCGCGGAATTCCTTCCAGCTGTCGAGCGGCTCGGGCAGGTCGGGCAACTGCCACGCGCCGTAACGCCACACGCGCTTTTCCATGCCGAGCGCCTGGCCATATTGCTCGGCCGGCACGAAATAGAGGAACTGATAGCCGCGCCAGGCGAACTTCCACACGCCATCGACGCGGCGGTAGCGGTCGTTGTAGCGGATCGCGGCGACATAGGCGACGCCGGCATTGCTGGTCTCGCAATGCGCGAGGATCGTCCCGGTGGCCTTGTTGGCATCCTCGGGATCGACCTCGATCAGGCGATCGTGCGACCAGTGATAGGAGGGCCCCATGTTGCCGAGCGACGTTTCGTAATGCTCGCGCACCCCGTCACGGCCGCTCTTGCCATGAACGCCGTCGACATGCCCGAAATAGGCATCCTCGGTGAACATCGCGAGCAGCTCCTCGATACGCCGGTCGTCGCAGGCGATGCAGTAGCGCGCGATCAGATTCTCGATGTCGTTGCGCGCGGTAAGCCGGATGTAGAGGTCTTCGTCGAGGACCATCGTCGCTCTCCTTGGGTATCAGCCTTTGAGGATCATGTCGGACGCCTTCTCCGCGATCATCATGGTCGCGGCGGCGGTGTTGGCGGACGGGATCATCGGCATGATCGATGAATCGACCACGCGCAGCCCGGTCATGCCGTGGACCCGGAGTTCGGGGTCGACCACGGCGCGCGCGTCGGTCGCCGGCCCCATCTTGCACGTGCCGACGAGGTGATAGCTGGTCGCGCCCTTTTCGCGGGCGAAAGTCATCAACTGCTCGTCGGATTCATAGTCCGCGCCGGGGAACAGTTCCTGGTCGATCAGCGATGCGAGCGGTTCGGTCGCGTAGATCTTCCGCGCGGCGCGCAATGCCGCGAGCACGACACGCTGGTCCTCGATCTCGGTCAGCCAGCGCGGGTTGACGTGCGGTGGTGCATCGACATCGGGTGACGCGATGCGGACATAGCCCGCGCTCTGCGGCCGCTGCTGCCAGACGCCGCAGGTCATGCCAGGGAAATCGTCGAGCACGCCGACCAGGCCCATCTTGAAGCTCGCGGGGGCGAACATCATCGCATAGTCGGGCCGCTCCATGCCGGGATCGCTCTTGCCGAACAGGTGGATGCGCGCCGGGCTCGTCGCCAGCACGCTCGGCCGGCCCATCGCCCACAGCGCGATCTGCCGCAGCAGCGGCAGGCCGGTGACGTGCAGGTTGATGCTGTCGATGCCGGGCTTGGCGCGCGCGACGATACGCGGGCTGTAATGGTCGCGGAAATTCTCGCCGACGCCGGGCAGATCGTGTTGCACCGGCACACCCGCCGATTGCAGCAGCTCCGCCGGGCCGATGCCGCTGAGCTGCAGCAGCTTCGGTGAATTGATCGCGCCCGCACAGACGATCACCTCGCGCCGCGCCGTCACGGTCTTTTCCACGCCGCCGCGGCGATAGGCCACGCCCGTCGCACGCTTGCCGTCGAGAACGATGCGCGTGGCGAGCGCGTCGGTGCGGATATCGACGCCGAATTTCTTCGCCGCCGGGTGCAGGAAGGCCGTCGCCGTGCTGAGGCGGCGGCCCTTCGAGATCGCGCTCTGGTAGCGGCCGACGCCTTCCTGTTTCGCGCCGTTGTAATCGGCGTTGATCGGGTGCCCGGCATTGTGCGCGGATGCGATGAAGGCGGGTTCGAGCTTGTTGGGCCACTGTGCCGTCGTGACGGTCAGCCGCCCGGCATCGCCGCGATAGCGCGAATCGGGTGCGACGTCGGGCGCGACCCGCCGCTCGGTGCGCCGGAAATAGGGGAGGATGTCGTCGTAGCTCCAGCCCCGGTTGCCCATCTGCGCCCAGCCGTCATAGTCCGCCGCCTGGCCGCGATTGTAGATCATGCCGTTGAGCGAGCTCGACCCGCCCAGCGTCTTGCCCTGCGTGTAGGGCGCGGAGCGGTTGCCGGTGGCCGGATCGGGGTCGGTCTTGAACTGCCAGGTCAGCGTCGGGTGGAACAGCGTCTTGCTGAAGCCCGCCGGGATGTGAATGTAGATGTTGCGGTCGGGCGGCCCGGCCTCCAGCACGCAGACGCTGTGCCCCGCCTCGCCGAGGCGATAGGCGAGGATGCCGGCCGCAGTGCCGCCGCCGACAAGGACATAGTCGAAGCTGTCGGTTCCGCTCACGGCGCTCTCCAAAGGGTTTTCCGGCGCTTGTTGCCGCGCCTTGATTACGGTGACTGCGTGCGTGAAGCGGCTATGCCGCCGCTGCGTCGACCGGCCGCTTGATCATCATGCCCGTCCGCAGTGCCGTCATCACGATTTCGTCGTGCTGGTTGTAACCGATGTGCTTGAACGTCACGATGCCCGCGTTGGGATATTTCTTGCTTTCGCGCTTCTCGATGATGTGCGTCTCGCTGTGCAGCGTGTCGCCGATGCGGACAACCTTGGGAAAGCGCACTTCCTGATAGCCGAGGTTGCCCATCGTCGTGCCCGACGTGGTGTCATCCGCCGAAACGCCGCAGACGAACGACATCGTCCACAGGCTGTTGACCGCGATCGAGCCGTGGATCGTTCCCTTGGCGAACTCGACGTCGAGGTGCAGCGGCTGGTTGTTGCTGGCAAGGACCGTGAACAGCAGATTGTCCGTTTCCGTCACGGTCCGCCGCGTGGTGTGCTTGAAAACCATGCCCGGCTCGAGCTCTTCATAATATTTGCCGGCCATATCCACTCCGTTTTTTATCAATCCGAATAATGATCATAGTTAGCCTTGTTGTTGCATAGTGTCAAACGGTGATAATAGATTTGCGGGCGGAAAGCGTGTCAGGTGCGGCCTGCACATGCGTGAAGGGACACAGGGGTGCAGAAGATAAAGCGCGGATCGAAAGTTGCCGAGGAACTGGCGCAGGACATTCTGCGCAAGGTGTGTGCGGAGGGCGCGACGCCGGGCAGTCGCTTGCCGAGCGAAGCGACGATGGTCGCCGAATATGGCGTCGGGCGCGGTTCGCTGCGTGAGGCGCTGCGGATCCTGGAGATCCACGGCATCATCCGAATCAAGGCCGGGCCGGGCGGCGGCCCGGTCGTGGTCGGGCCGACGACGACCGATTTCGGGCGGATGGCGACGATGTTCTTCCAGGCGGGCGCGATGACCTTCCGCGAGGTGATCGACGCGCGTTTGCTGCTCGAACCGATGATCGCACGCATGGCGGCCGAGCGTCGCGAGCCCGAACTGGTCGAGCAATTGCTCGCCGCGGAAACCTCGACCAGCAGCGACGCGGCCTATCTCAAGACGAGTGCCAATTTCCACTGGCAGGTCGGATCGATGTCGGGGAATCGCATCCTCAACCTGATGAGCCACGCCCTCGAGGATATCTTCCACGCGCGCGTCGTCGGCATGTTGTTCCCGCCCGAGCGGCGTGAAGCCGTTGTCGAGGCGCATCACGCAATCGCCGAGGCGATCGCCCGCGGCGACGCCGACGCCGCCGAGCGCCTGATGCGCGAACATATGGTCGAATATGCGCGCTACGTGGAGCAGCGCCACCCGGCGCTGATCGACGAAATCGTCGAATGGCATTGATCTGAACGGCCGTCGCCGGCCGTAATAGACACCGATATTCGCGCGGCTTCCCGGTTTCGTCCTGCGGCGGGACTGCCGCATCCGTGCGTCCGCCGTTTTCGAAAGAAGGGCTGTTGCGCCGGTTCGGACACCGTGCCATAAACTATGCGAACAATAATTATAGAATCTCACGAGAGGCTGGATTGAGGTGATTGCGACACATCCGCAAGCGAGTCGGACGACGATCGCAACGGGGTCCGCGGAACACGCTGCGCTTGCCGAAAGGTTGCTGGCGGCGTCACCGGAAACCCTGGCAGCGGAAGCGCGCCGGATTCGCGATCGTGCCTCGGCACCGGTTCACACCTACTCGCCGAAAGTGTTCATCCCGCTCACGCAACTGTGTCGGAACGTCTGCCATTATTGCACCTTCGCGCACCCGCCCCGCCGCGGCGAGCGAAGCTATCTGCCGCTGGACGAGATCTTGGCCATCGCCCGCGCCGGCCGCGACGCGGGGTGCCATGAGGCCTTGTTCACGCTCGGTGACCGGCCCGAGGCGCGGTACGCCGCGGCGCGTTCCGAGCTGTCCGCCATGGGGTATGACAGCACCGTGGAGTATCTCGCGGCGGCCTGCGCGGCGGTGATCGCCGAGACGGGATTGCTGCCCCACGTCAACGCCGGCGTCTTGACGCGCGACGAGATGGCCCGGTTGCGCAAGGTCTCGGCATCGCAGGGCATGATGCTCGAATCCGTATCGACGCGGCTGTGCGAGCGCGGCGGGCCGCATTTCGGCTCGCCCGACAAGCTCCCCGCGCGCCGCCTGCGCTGCATCGAGGATGCGGGCGAACTGGCGATCCCGTTCACCAGCGGCATCCTGATCGGCATCGGCGAGACCCGGCGCGAGCGGATCGATGCGTTGCTCGCCCTGCGTGCGCTGCACGAGCGTCACGGCCACATCCAGGAAATCATCGTCCAGAATTTCCGCGCGAAGCCGGGCACGAAGATGGCCTCCGCCGCCGAACCCGATCAAAGCGACCTGATCTGGACGGCCGCCGCCGCGCGCATCGTGTTCGGCGCGGACATGGCGATCCAGGTGCCGCCGAACCTCAACGCCGGCCGGCTCGGCGATCTGATCGACGCCGGGATCGACGATTGGGGCGGCGTGTCGCCGGTGACGGCCGATCACGTCAATCCCGAGGCGCCGTGGCCGGAGCGCGATCTCCTGCGCCGGGAAACCGCCGCCGCCGGCCGCGTGCTGACCGAGCGGCTGACGCTCTACCCGGCCTTCGTCCGCAATCCCGAACGCTGGCTCGATCCGGCGGTGCGCACGCCCGTCCTCCATCTATCCGGCAGCGACGGGCTCGCGCGGGGCGGCGAGTGGGCGGTCGGCCGGGCGATGCCGTTCCCGCCCCCCGCGAGGTCCGGCGGAAACGTCCGTCCGGTGATCCGCGACCTCGTCGCGCGGGCGGGACAGGGCGAAGCGCTCGACGAGGCCGATGTCGCGATGCTGCTTGCGACGCACGGGGCGGAATACGGGCACGTTTGCAAGGCCGCCGACGACCTTAGGCGCCGAACCGTTGGCGATGCGGTCAGCTACGTCGTCACGCGCAACATCAATTACACCAATATGTGCCGCTACGCCTGCACCTTCTGCGCCTTTTCCAAGGGGCGCGGGAACCGCTCGCTGCGCGGCCCGGCCTATGATCTCGATCTTGCCGAGGTCGCGCGTCGCGCGGTCGAAGCCCAGGCGCGCGGTGCCAGCGAAGTGTGCATGCAGGGTGGCATTCACCCGGCCTATACCGGCCAGACCTATCTCGATCTGCTCGCGACGGTACGATCGGCGGCTCCAGGGCTGCATGTCCACGCCTTCTCGCCGCTGGAGGTCGTCCACGGCGCCACGACGCTCGGCGTTTCGGTGGAGCATTTCCTCACCAGCCTGCGCGACGCGGGGCTCGGCAGCCTGCCCGGCACCGCCGCCGAGATTCTCGACGAGCGCGTTCGCCCGGCTTTATGCCCCGACAAGCTCGATACGCGCAGTTGGCTCGATGTCATCGAAACCGCGCACCGTGTCGGCCTGCGCACGACCGCGACGATCATGTTCGGGCATCTCGACGGCCCCGAACACTGGGCGCGGCACCTGCTGGAAATCCGCGCGCTGCAGGCGCGCACCGGCGGCTTCACCGAATTCGTGCCCTTGCCCTTCGTCCATGACGAGGCGCCGCTGTTCCTCGCCGGCAAGGCCCGGCGCGGCCCGAGCGCACGCGAGGCCGTGCTGATGCACGCCGTCGCGCGGCTGGTGCTGCATCCGCTCATCCCCAACATCCAGGTGTCGTGGGTGAAGCTCGGCGCGGACGGCGCGCGCGCGTGCCTCGACGCCGGCGCGAACGATCTCGGCGGGACGCTGATGAACGAAAGCATCTCATCGGCGGCCGGCGCGAGCCACGGGCAGGAAATGGATGCGGTGGCGATGGAGGCGTTGATCGCCGCCGCCGGCCGCACCCCGCGCCTGCGGACGACTTTGTACGGCGATGCGCCGCCCCGGCAGCGGTTCTGCGCGATGGCTGCGGCCCCGCTCGAACCCGTGCGCCTGACCAGGCCGCGCCGGCGGCAACCTGTTTTCGATGGAGTGAGTGCGTGAGCGAGAAAAGAACGATCGGCATCCTCGGCGGGGCCGGGCAGGAGGGCAGCGGTCTGGCCGTGCGCTGGGCGGCGGCAGGGCACGACGTGCTGATCGGCAGCCGCGACCGCGCGCGCGCCGAAACCGCAGCCGCAGAACTCACCGCCTTGCTGCCGGGCGGCACGATCCGGGGCGTCGACAATGCCGAAGCGGCGCACGCGGCGGAGATCGTCGTCCTCACCGTACCCTATGCGGTGCAGCAGGCGACCGCGCTCGCCGCCGCCGAGAGCCTGCGCGGCAAGATCCTGATCGACGTGACCGCGCCGCTGGCGCCGCCCAAGGTCGGCACGGTGCAACTCCCGGCGGGCGGTTCCGCCGTCGTCGCGCTGCAGCAGGCGCTCGGTCCCGACGTCACCGTGGTCGCGGCGTTCCAGAACATCTCGGCACATCACCTGCGTGATCTCGATCACGTCATGGATTGCGACGTGCTCGTCAGCACCGACAGCGCCGAGGCCGCCGAGGCCGTCATCGCGCTGGTCGCCGATGCCGGCATGAAAGGCTGGCACGCGGGGCCGCTCGCCAATTCGGCGGCGGCGGAGGCACTCACCTCGGTGATGATCACGCTCAACCGCAAATACAAGATTTCGGGCGCGGGCATCCGCATCACCGGCGGAGCGGGACATTGAGCGGCGCGGCGGACGGCGGCGAACGGCTGCTCGGGCAGGGCTTCTACTGGCAGGACATCGCCGTCGGCGATCGTTTCCGCACGCGGCGGCGGCTCGTCACCGAAGCGGATCTGGTCGGCTTCATCGGCGTGACCGGCATGCTGGAGGAACTGTTCATCGATCCCGGCCACGGCGGCGTGATCGAGGGGCGGCTGGTGCCGGCCGCGCTCACCTACGGCCTGATCGAGGGGCTGCTGTTCCAGACGATGATCCAGGGCACCGGCCTCGCCCTGCTCGAAGCGTCGATGAAGGCGATCAAGCCGGTCCGCGTCGGCGACACGATCTGGGCGACGGTCGAGATCACGCTCGTGAAGCCGAGCGCGAAGGCGAACCGCGCGATCGTCGCGTCCGCCGTCGTGATCCGCAATCAGGCGTGCGAGATCGTCCTGACATACGATGTGACCCGCATGCTTGCGGGCCGGCCCGAATAACGCGGCGGACCAGGAGAGTATCAATGGACCAGCGCGCGAGCTACCCGCACCCGGCATCCGCATCCTTCCCGGTGCCCGAGGATGTGCCGCCGGCCGCTCCGGTCGCGCCCGCGCAGGATCTGGCGCCCAAGGCCTGGCTCGCGCTCGCGATCCTGACGGCCTGCTTCGCCTTCGCCTTCACCGACCGGCAGATCCTCAACCTGATGGTCGATCCGATGAAGCGCGATTTCGCGGTGACGGACAAGCAGATCGGCTTCCTGATGGGGCCGGCGTTCACGATCACCTATGTGCTCGTCGGCCTGTTCGCCGGCTATTGCGCCGATCGCTACAATCGCCGCAACCTGCTGCTGTTCGCCGGAACGCTCTGGAGCCTGGCGACCGTCGCGACCGCCATCGCCAGCAACTACGAGACGATGGTCGTGACCCGGCTGATCGTCGGCGCGTCGGAGGCGTTCCTGTTTCCCTCCGGCATGTCGCTCGTCGCGGAGATGTTCGACAGGCGCCGGCTGCCAATCGCGACGACGATCTACCTGACCGCGCCCTATATCGGCGGCGGCCTCGCGCTGATCGTGGGGGGCACGGTGATCGGCTACACCGGCGCGATGAAGCCGATCCTGCTGCCGATCGGCATGATGCACGGGTGGCAGGTCGCGATCGCGATCGTCGGCGTGCTCGGTGCGGTGCCGATCCTCGCGCTGCTCGCCATTCCCGAACCGGTGCGCGGCGCGCTCGCCCAGGCCGACGACGACATGCGCAGCTTCGGCTTCCTGGAGGGGACGGGCTACATGCTGAAGCGCTGGCGCTTCTTCGTCATGTTCTTCCTCGGCATATCGTTCGTGTCGATCCTGCTCAACACCGTGCCGGCCTGGGCGCCGACGATGTTCACGCGGCAATACGGCATGTCGGCGACGCACGTCGGGCTGATCTACGGCATCCTCATCTTGGTGATCGGCATCCTCGCGGGACTCTGCTCGCCCGCGATCAACCGGCTGATCGCGAAGCGGCATTTCGATGCGCCGATGCGAACGGTGCTGATCGGGCCGATGCTGCTGATCGTGTTCGGTGCCCTGCTTCTGCTCGCGCCGGGCGCGGGGGTCGCGATGGCCTGTATCGCGCTCATCACCTTCGGCTATGTGGTTCCGCTGCCGATGGCGGGCGTGTCGCTGCAGCTGGCGACGCCGCCGCGCCTGCGTGGCCTGTCCGCCGCGTATTATTTCGTGATCGTCAGCGTGATCGGCGTCGGCATCGGGCCCATGCTGGTGCCCTTCGTCACCGACAATCTGCTGCACGACGAACACCGGCTGAACACCGCGATCGGCATGGTGACGATCGCCTGCGAAATCGTCGCGCTGGCGCTTTTGTGGTGCGCCTTCCGCGGCTTCAGCGCGGAGCGGCGCGCGCAGGGCGCGGCAGTCTGAGCCGCCTCACTTCATCGAAACAAGGAAACGGACAGTGGATCTCAAGCTGAATGGGAAGGTCGCGATCGTCACCGGGGCAAGCCGGGGGCTCGGCGCCGCCGCCGCGCGCGCGCTCGTCGCGGAGGGCGTGAAGGTCGTCGTGACCGGCCGCTCGCAGGCCGAGCTGGAGGCGCTCGCCGCCGAATATCCCGGCGATGTCCACGCCATCGTCTGCGACATGCGCGACATGGCCACCGTAGCGGACCTCGCGCCCCGGACGGTCGCGCACTTCGGGCAGATCGACATCGTCGTCAACAACGCCGGCATCGCACCAGCGGGCGCGTTCCTCGACCAGACGGTCGACGGCCTCGTCGAGGTGATGGCGGTCAACGTCATCGCCCCCGCCGTCCTGTCGCAGGCCGCCGGCCGCTACATGGTCGCGCAGAAGAGCGGCAAGATCATCAACATCGCCTCCATTTCCGGCATCCGCGGCAAGGCGGTGCTGGTCGGCTATTCCGCGTCCAAGGGCGGCATCATCCAGCTCACCAAGGCGCTCGCCGCCGAATGGGGCCGCCACAATGTCCAGGTCAACGCGATCGCGCCCGGCGCCTTCGTCACGGAGGCGCAGGCGGCGGTGGTCAACGATCCCGAGGTGCGCATGAAGCGCACCCGCAAGATCCCGGCGGGCCGCATGGCCGATCCGGCCGAGATGGCGGGCATGGTCTGCTACCTCGCTTCCGAACTGTCCGATTTCGTCACCGGCGCGGTCCTCACGATCGACGGCGGCGAAACCGCGAAAATCTGAAATTCCGAAAGGCATACGCATGAGAGAGACGGCCAACCCCGCCTATATCGTCGAGGCGGTGCGCACCCCTATCGGGCGCGGCCATGCCGAAAAGGGCATGTTCCGCGATATCCATCCGGCCGATCTGCTCGGCCGCGCCTATCTCGCGGCGATCGCGCGCGCCGGTATCGATGCCGCGCGCATCGACAATGTCATCGCGGGTTGCGCGCATCAGGTGGGCCAACAGGCGAGCGGCATCACCCGCACCGCCTGGCTGATGAAGGGCCTGCCGATCACCACCGGTGCGACCACCGTCGACGTGCGCTGCGGATCGGGGCAGCAGGCGGTCAACTACGCTGCGCTGACGATCGAGGGCGGGATCAACGACGTGGTGCTGGCCGGCGGGGTCGAGCATATGGGCCGCGTCGGCTTCCGCGCCAACGAAGGGTCGCAGGCGGCATACGGCGCGGCCTTCCCGCCCGAACTTCACGATCGCTATCCGCTGGTGCCGCAGGGCGTCGGCGCGGAGCTGATCGCGGATCAATGGGGCCTCACGCGCGACGATCTCGACGCCTTCGCTGTCCGCTCCAACGCACGCGCCGCCGCCGCGACCGAGTCCGGGGCATTCGCGCGCGAAATCTTCGCGGTCGAGACAGGCGAGGGCCCGGCGGACAAGGACCAGGGCATCCGTCCCGGCACGTCGATGCAAAGCCTCGCCGGCCTGAAGCCCGCCTTCCGTGAGAACGGCCGCATCACCGCCGGCAATTCCTCGCAGATGTCGGACGGCGCGGCCGCGTTGCTGCTGGCAAGCGGCGCGGCGGCGAAGGATCTCGGGCTGAAACCCCGCGCGCGCATCGTCGATCAGGTCGTCGTCGGTGTTGATCCGGTGACGATGCTGACCGGCCCGATCCCGTCGACACGCAAGCTGCTCGCACGCAACGGCCTGACGATCGCGGATATCGGCGCGTTCGAGGTCAACGAGGCCTTCGCCTCCGTGCCGCTGAGCTGGGAGCGCGAATTTTCGCCCGACCCGGAGCGCGTCAATCCGCGCGGCGGCGCGATCGCGCTCGGCCATCCGCTCGGTTGCACCGGCGCGCGGCTGATGACGACCTTGCTCCACTACCTCGAGGATACCGATCGCGAACTCGGCATCGTCACGATGTGCTGCGGCGGCGGTCTCGGCACGGCGACGCTGATCCAGCGCGTCTGATTTTTTGCTGATTCATCACTTTTCCAACGCGGAATCGGTTGCCCGCGACAAAACAATGCGTATAGTTATTCTAGATAAACGATGAGAGGAGGGCCGGGCGTGAAATTCGGTGTTTTGCTGACGGCTGTCTGGGGCCGGCACGACGAACCAAAAGTCCAGCTTGCCCAGCATCGCGAGATGGTCGAACTCTCGGAACAGCTCGGCTTTCGCCTCATGGTCGCGGGGCAGCACTTCCTCGGTGCAGAGCTGCGCTATTACCAGCCGGTCCCGTACCTGACCTATATGTCGCGCTTCGCGCCGAAGATGGAGGTCGCGACCGGCATCGTATTGATGTCGCTGGTGAATCCGGTCGAGCTCGCCGAACAGATCTGCACGCTCGATGCCTGCACCGACGGCAAGGCGATCCTCGGCATCGGGCTGGGCTATGCCGAGGCCGAGTTCCGCGCCGCCGGCATCCCGCGCGAGACGCGGATCAAGCGTTTCGAAGAAGGGCTCGAGCTCATCAAGGAGCTCTGGTCGGGCAAGGAGCATATCAAGTTCGACGGCGACCTGTTCAAGGTCGATGGCGATGCGGCGGCGGTCCAGCCGGTGCGCCGCCCGCGTCCGCCGATCTGGATCGGCGGGCAGGGCGAAAAGGCGATCCGCCGCGCCGCGCGCATGGCCGATGCCTGGTACGCCCCGCCGTTCCCGACGCACGAAGGCCTCGCGCGCCTGCGCGAGGTGTTCCTGGAGGAACGCGCCAAGCACGGCCTGCCCGACAACGGCTTCCCGGTGCGGCGTGAGCTGATCATCGCCGGTTCGCGCGCCGAGGCCCGCGAACTCGCCAAGCAGCGCAGCGCCGCGCGCTACGAAATCTATCTCAAATGGGGCCTGGGCAATCGCCTCGATGCCGACAATGCCGGTTTCGGCAGCGAGGCGGACGAGGATATCGACGCGCGCTTCATCCTCGGCGCGCCGGAAGATGTCGCGGAACAGCTCGACGGCATCCGCACCTCGCTCGGCATGGATTGCTTCGTTTTCAAGCCGCAGTGGCTGGGCCTGCCCCATGCCGAGGCGATGAAGCAGGTCGAGCTGTTCGGCACCAAGGTGCTGCCGCTGCTCGAAAAGGCGGAGGCCGCGTCGAAACCGGCCGCCCCCGCCGCCGCATGACTTTCCACCTGTTTTCCATGAACGGAGCAACGCGATGAAGAGCGTCAAGCTCGGCACCGGACTCGCTTTCTGGGGCGATTCCATCCGGCCGGCCATCGAGATGGTCGAACGTGCCGATATCCAGTATCTGTGCTGCGATCACCTCGCCGAACTGACGATGTCGATCCTCAACAAGCAGAAGAGCAAGCGGCCCGATCTCGGCTATACCACCGATATCATTCCGTTCCTGCGCGGCGTCCTGCGCAAATGCCATGAACGCGGCATCAAGATCATTTCCAACGCCGGCGGGGCCAATCCCGAATCCTGCGCGCGCGAAGTCGTCAAGCTGTGCCAGGAATTCGGCCTCTACGGGATGAAGGTCGCCTGCGTGACGGGCGACGACATCATGGACCGGATCGACGACGTGCTGGCGCAGGGCGTCGCGCTGGAGAACACCGACACCGGCCAGCCGCTCGCGGAAATCCGCGACCGCGTGACGCAGGCCAACGTCTACACCGGCTGCGAGGGCATCGTCGAGGCGCTGGAGAATGGCGCGGACATCGTCATCTGCGGGCGCGTCACCGATGCCGCCGTGTACCTCGGGCCGATGCGCTACGAGCTGGGCTGGGGTGCCGAGGACTGGGAGCTGCTCGGCGCGGGCACCGGCATCGCGCACTGCGTGGAATGCGGCGGGCAGGCGACCGGCGGCCTCTATTCGGGCGGCTGGGACGAGATGCGCAACCTGCCGTCGCTCGGCTATCCCGTCACGACGGTGTTCGAGAACGGCGAGGCGATCCTGTCCAAGACGCCGCAGACCGGCGGCGGCGTGACGGTCGGCACCGTGTCCGAACAGCTCGTCTACGAAGTGATGGACCCGGCCAATTATCTGACCGCCGATTCCGTCGCCGACGTCAGCCAGATCAAGCTCGACCAGATCGCGCCCGATCAGGTCAAGATCAGCAATGTCACGGGCAAGCCGGCACCGGCGACGCTGAAGGTCAACATGGGCTACCGCGCGGGCTTCGTCGGCGAGGCGCAGTTCACCTACACCTGGCCCGATGCGGTGAAGAAGGCCAAGGCGGGCCTCGAATTCCTCGCCGAGCGCTTGAAACAGGTCGATTTCAAGGCGTCGGAAACGCGCGTCGAATATATCGGCCGCAACTCGATGTGGGGCCCCGAACTGGTCGCCAACCCGGGCGAGGATGAAACCGAACTTGATGAGATCGTAGTCCGCTTCGCCGCCCGCTGCCCCACGGCGGAGGATGCGCGGAAGGTCTTCACCGAGAGCGTGCCCCTTTACAACAACGGCCCGGCCGGCGCGTCGGGCATTGGCACACGGCCGCCGATCAAGGAATTGTTCGGCATCTGGCCCTGCCTGATCCCGCGTGAATTCGTCACGCAGAAGGTGGCCATCACCGAAGTCCTGCAACCCGAGGAGGTCGCGGCATGACGCGCGTATGGGATCTGGCGCACGGCCGTTCCGGCGACAAGGGCGACGTGTGCAACATGGGCGTGATCGCACGCAGCCCGGAAGCCTGGGACGTGCTCCTGGAAAAGGTCACCGCGGAGCGTGTGAAGGCGCATTTCGGCGACATGATCAAGGGCACCGTGACGCGGTACGAGCTGCCCAACATCCGTGCGCTCAACTTCGTGTGCCGCGGCGCGCTCGATGGCGGCGGTACGCTGTCGCTGCGCTCCGATCATCTCGGAAAGGTGATGTATACCTGGCTGCTCCGCATGGAGCTGGGCGATGAATGACATGACGCCGCTCGCCACCTCGGCCTCGCGCGAGGAGCTGGAGGCGCTGCGCGACGTGATGCGCGATTTCGGCAAGAACGAGATCCGCCCGCGCATTCGCGACCTGGAGCTGGCCGGGGAATTCCCGCGCGAAATCTATCGTCAGCTCGGTGAGCTTGGCGCTTATGGCACGATGATCCCGGAGAACATGGGCGGCTCGGGCATGGGTTTCGAGGCGCTGGCGATCGTGTCGGAGGAACTGGCCTATGCCTATCCGCCGCTGTCGGCGGGCATGAACCTCCAGGCGGCGACCGTGCCGCTCACGATCCGCAACTGGGGTACGCCGGAGCAGATCGAAAAATACGTGGCGAAGCTGATCTCGGCCGAAATCCTCGGTTGTAACGGCATGAGCGAGCCCGACGGCGGCACCGATTTCCTCGGCGCGATGCGCACGGTGGCGGTGCGCGACGGTGACGACTATATCATCAACGGCACCAAGATGTGGATCACCAACGCCAATGTGGCGGACGTGGCGATCATCTATTGCAAGACCGATCCGAAAGCGAAGCACAAGGGCGTCTCCGCTTTCCTCGTGCCGACCGACACGCCGGGCTTCGCCGCCAGCCGCGTGAAATGCCGCGTACTCGGCAATCTCATGCCGACCAACGGACTGACCTTCACCGACATGCGCGTGCCGGCGTCCTGCATGCTCGGCGCTGAAGGCGAGGGCTTCAAGGTGGCGATGACGGCGATGGATTTCGGCCGCCTGACCGTCGCCGCGCGGTCGCTCGGCCTGACGCGCGCCTGTCTCGATGCGTCGCTCGAATATGCCGATCTGCGCACCGCCTTCGGGGAGAAGATCGGTTCGTTCCAGATGATCAAGCACCAGCTCGCCGACATGGTCGTCGAAGTCGCCGCGGCGACCGAACTCGTCTACAAGGCGGCGCGGATGTACGATGCGGGCGACATCGCCACACGCGAAAGCTCGATCGCCAAATATTACGTCGGCGAGGTCTGCAACCGCGCGGCGCAGGCGACGGCCGAGATCTTCGGCGGCTATGCTTTTTCCGACGAACTCCCGATCTCGATCTACCTCAACTTCGCCAAGCTTTGGCAGACCGGGGAAGGATCTGCCAATCTTCAGCGCATCCTGATCGCCGACGACGCGCTCGGCTGGAAGCTCATGGATCGCCACGCACAGAAAGTCCGCAATGCGTAATATTCTCGGTTCCGAGCCGGACGTCGACCGGCTGTTCAACCCGAAATCGATCGCCGTCGTCGGCGCATCGTCGCGGCCCGGCGCGCTGAGCTGGTGGCCGCTGCACCTCGCCGTCACCAAGGGGTTCGCGGGGGCGGTCTATCCGGTCAACCCGACGCAGCAGGAACTCGAGGGGTTGAAATGCTTCCCCTCGATCGGCGCGATCGGTCAGCCGGTCGATGTCGCGGTCGTCGTCCTCAATGCCGAGCGTACGCCCGAGGCGGTCGCGGCCTGTGCGGCGGCGGGCGTCAAGGCGGTCGTGCTGCCGACGCAGGGGCTCGGCGAGATGGGCCCCGAGGGCGAGGCGATCCAGGCCGAGATGGTCGCGAATGCGCGCGCCGCCGGGATGCGCGTCGTCGGGCCGAATACCGATGGTTTCGCCAACCTCACCTCCGGCGCGATCGGGTCGATCCAGCCGCTCTATGCCGACGCGATGGCGCCGGGCCCGGTCGGCCTCGTCACGCAGAGCGGGGCCACCTCCAGTTCGCTGATGATCCGCCTCAAGCAGCACGGCATCGGGTGCCGCATGGTCGTCAGCGGCGGCAACGAGGTCGATCTCGGCCTTGCCGATTACATGTCGGTGATGGTGCAGGATCCCAACATCAAGATCATCCTGTCGTTCGTCGAATCGATCCGCAAGCCGGCCGACTTCCTGAAGGTGGCGGAACTCGCCGCCGAACTCGGCAAACCGATCGTGCTGATCAAGGTCGGCCGCTCCGAGGAAGGCGCCAAGCGCGCCGCCGCCCACACCGGCGCGCTGGCGGGGGCAGATGCGCTCTACGACGCGATGTTCGCGGCGCGCGGTGTGATCCGCGTCAGCGAATTGAGCGAACTGGTCGCGGTCGCCAAGATGTTCCTGACGCAGGGCGCGCCGCACACCGCCGGGGTCGGCATCATGTCCGTGTCGGGCGGGCAGGCGGGGACGCTGGCCGACAAGGCGGCGGAAGCCGGCGTGCCGGTGCCCGCGATCAGCGACGCGACCGAAGAACGGCTGACCGCCGCGCTCCAGTTTGGAAAAGGCTTCAACCCCTGCGACCTGACCGGCGAGATCGCGGTCAACCCAGGCCTCGCGCTGCAGGTCTACGAAGGCTTCAGCGGTGAGCCGGACATCGGTACCATCGTCTTCGCGCGCAAGCATCTGACGGCGCGCGCCAGCATCGTCGCGGCGGGTTTGCTCGGCGAACATTCGAAGCTGCCCCAGGCCAAGCCGCTCGCCATCTACGCGATGGACGGCGAGATCACCGGCGAGGAAGCCGACGCATACCTGGCGCACGGCGTGCCGGTGTACGACAATCTCAACGACCTCTACGGTGCCTGCGCCAAGCTGGCTCGCTGGTCGGCATTCCAGTCGGACCGGAAAGACCGCGCGGCACCTGCCGTCGTCGCACCGGGCACCGCCAGCTATGCGGGTGTCGTGCCCGATGCCGATACCAAGCGGATGCTGACCGACGCCGGTATCCGTCTCGCCGGAGAAGCGTTCGCGGCGAGCCGCGACGCGGCGATCTCCGCCGCGACCGACATGGGCTTCCCGGTCGTCCTGAAGGTCGTCAGCGAGCGCATCGCGCACAAGACCGAGGCTGGCGGCGTGATCCTCAACCTCGCCGACGCCGATGCGGTCGGTACGGCGTTCGATACGATCATGGCGAATGCCGCCGCCTATCTGAAGGACGGCACCGCCGACGGCGTGCTCGTGCAGGAGCAGATCAAGGACGGCATCGAAATGATCCTCGGCTGCAAATGCGATCCGCAGCTCGGGCCGTTCGTGGTCGTCGGCACCGGCGGCATCTTCACCGAATTGCTCAAGGACGTCGCGATCCGCCCTGCGCCTGTCGATCTCGACACCGCGAAGACGATGATCACCAGCCTGCGCGGCTACGCGCTGCTCGACGGCTTCCGGGGGGCGGCGCGCGGCGATGTCGATGCCTTCGCGCAGACCGTCGTCGATTTCTCGACCTTCATCGCGCGCGAAGGCGGCTGGCTCGCCGAGGGCGATCTCAACCCGGTGCTGGTGCTGGAGGACGGCAAGGGCGTGCGCACCGTCGATGCGCTTCTCGTCGGGCACGACTGAGCCGTGAGCGAGCCGCACATCATCGTCGATCGCGAGGGCAGCCTCGGGCGGATCATCCTCAATCGCCCGGACGCGCGCAATCCGCTCGACAAGAATTCGTCGGCAGGCGTGCTGGCGGGCCTGCGCTCGCATTTCGCCGATCCGGCGGTACGATCGGTGGTGATCAGCGGCGCGGGCGACGCCTTTTGCGCGGGCGGCGACCTCAAGCAGATGGCGGCCTTCGGTGAGATGAGCCCGGTCGAGGCATGGTCCTGGCCGTCCGCCATCGTCGAGGCGCACAAGCTGATGCTCGCCGCCGACAAGCCGGTGATCGCGGCGGTCAACGGCCCCGCTTCCGCAGGCGGCATGGGGCTGGCGGGGATGTGCGACATCATCGTCGCGGTCGATGGCGCGAAATTCGCGGTGCCCGAGGTGAAGGTCGGGCTGTTTCCGATGATCATCGTCGCGCATCTCGCCCGCGCCATCCCGCGCAAAATCCTGCTCGAGATGATGCTGACCGGCGACCCGATCGACGCGGCGGAGGGCCACCGCCTCGGCTTCGTCAACAAGGTTGCGACCGACCGCGACGATATGTGGCGCATCGTCGGCGATTATGCGCGCCGCTTCGAGAAGGTCGCGCCGACTGCCGTCGCGCTCGGCCGCCGCGCCTTCACTTTGCTCTCCGACATGCCGGCCTCGCAGGCGCTCGATGCCGCGCAATTCTTCAACCTGCCGTTCTTCTTCGGAGACGACATGAAGGAAGGCGCCACCGCCTTTCTCGAAAAGCGCAAGCCCAACTGGTCGCCGTATGGCGGCGATCCCGAGTGACGGCGTCGCTGGTGGCCGGACGGTCCCAGGATCTGGATAGCGCGCGTCTCGCGGCCTGGCTCAACGACGCCGGGATCGCCGACGGGCCGGTGCGCGACGTGCGCGCGCTGGTCGGGGGCACGCAGAACCTGATCCTGCGCTTCACCGCCGGCGACCGGAACCTCGTTCTGCGCCGCCCGCCGCCCGACCGCGCATCGAGCGAAAAGACCATCCGCCGCGAGGCGATCGTGCTTGCGGCGCTCGCGGAGACGGACCTGCCGCACCCGCGCCTGCGCGGGCTGTGCGAGGACGCGGAAATCCTCGGCGGCACTTTCCTCGTCACCGATGAGGTCGATGGTTTCAACGCGACCAGCGAGATGCCGGAGCGCGCCGGCAGCGATCCCGCGTTCCGCTACGGCATGGGGATCGCGCTTGCCGAAGGGCTCGCCGCTTTAGCGAGCGTGCCGGTCGATCGCGGCGCGATCGCGACACTCGGGTCCACCGATGGCTTCGTCGAGCGGCAGGTCGATCGCTGGGCCTCACAACTGGCGGGCTATGCCGATCTTGCGGGCTGGCCGGGGCCGGAAGCGCTCGGGCCCGTTACGGCGATCGGCGACTGGTTGCGGGCCAATCTGCCCGAGGATCGTCACGCCGGCCTGATGCATGGCGACTATCATATCGCCAACGTGCTGTTCCGCCGCGACACCGGCGGGCTCGCCGCGATCCTCGATTGGGAATTGGCGGCATTGGGCGATCCGCTGCTCGATCTCGCGCGGCTGGTGACGGTGTGGCCCAACGCGCGCAACGAGGGGTTGCTGAGCCTCAAGGTCGAACCGTGGGACGCCTTCCCGCCGGTCGAGGCGCTGATCGAACGCTACGCCGCGATCACCGGCCGTTCGATGGCGGCGCTGCCCTGGTTCGAGGCGCTCGCCTGCTACAAGTTCGGCATCATCCTCGAAGGTACACACGCGCGCGCCTGCGCCGGTCATGCCGACCCGGCGGTCGGGGCGCGGCTGCACGCCTCCGCCAAGGGCCTCGTCGCCCGCGCCGCCGCCACGCTGGACCGCGCATGATTTTGAAAAAGGACTGTCTCCGATGACGTGGAGTTTCGAAACCGATCCCGATTTCCAGCAGGAGCTCGACTGGATCGAGGCGTTCGTCGAGCAGAAGGTTGCGCCGCTCGATTTCCTGCTGGCCAATCCCTTCGACGTGAAGAACCGGGAGAATATCCGGCTGGTGCGCCCGTTGCAGGACGAGGTTCGCAAGCGCGGGCTGTGGGCCTGCCATCTCGGCCCGGAGCTGGGCGGGGCGGGCTACGGCCAGGTCAAGCTCGCGCTGATGAACGAGCTGATCGGTGCCGCCAAATTCGGGCCGATCGTGTTCGGCAATCAGGCACCCGATAGCGGCAATGCCGAGATCCTCGCCCGCTTCGGCACGCCCGACCAGAAGGCGCGCTATCTCCAGCCGCTGCTCGATGGTGAGATCGTTTCCTGCTTCTCGATGACCGAGCCGCAGGGCGGGGCCGATCCGCTGTTGATCGACACGACGGCGGTGCGTGACGGCGATCACTGGGTCATCAACGGCGAGAAATGGTTCTCGACCAATGCCAGCACCGCCGATTTCTTCATCGTCATGGCCAAGAGCGAATTCGATGCGAAGCCGCACGAGAGCATCTCGACGCTGATCGTGCCGGGCGGGACGCCGGGGCTCGAGGTGCTGCGCGACGTCGGTTACGGTAATTCGCATCCGACGCATGGCTATGTCCGCTACACCGACGTGCGCGTGCCGCTCGATCACATGCTCGGCGCGCCCGGGCAGGGTTTCGTGGTGGCGCAGACGCGGCTTGGCGGCGGGCGCATCCACCACGCGATGCGCACCATCGCCAAGGCGCGCAAAGCGCTCGAATATATGAAGCGCCGCGCCGTATCGCGCACGACCAAGGGCAGCCTGCTCTCGCAGAAGCAGCTCGTGCAGGAGAAAATCGCGCAATCCTGGGTGCAGCTCGAACAGTTCCGGCTGCTCGTGCTGCAGACGGCGTGGAAGATCGACAAGCACGGCGATTACTTCAAGGTCCGCAAGGATATCGCCGCGGTGAAATTCACCATGCCGCAGGTGATGCACGACATCGCCGGGCGCGCGCTGCACCTGCACGGCTCGCTCGGCCTTTCGACCGAGATGCCGTTCGCGCAGTGGGTTATCGAATCCTATTATCTCGGGCTCGCCGATGGGCCGACCGAAGTCCACGAGATCACCGTCGCACGCGAGTTGCTGAAGGGCATCGAGCCCGATCCGACGCCGTTCCCTGACTATCATCTGCCGCGACGCGCAGAGGCCGCGCGCGCGCTTTACGGCGCGGGAGAGTAAGCGATGGAATTGCAGGGCAACGTCACGGTCGTGACGGGCGGCGCGGGCGGCCTCGGCCTCGCGACTGCCGAGCGCATCGTCGCGGGCGGTGGCAAGGTGGTACTGGTCGATCTGCCGTCGTCGAATGGCGAACAGGTCGCGGCCGATCTCGGCGACAATGCGCGCTTCGCCGCCGCCGATATCACCGACAGCGGCCAGTTCGATGCTGCGCTCGATATCGCGCAGCAATTGGGCGAGCTGCGCGGCATGGTGCATTGCGCGGGGCGCGGCGCGACGCTGCGGGTGCTCGACCGTGACGGCGCGCCGGGATCGCTCGAAACCTATGAGGCGATCGTGCGGCTGAACCTGATCGGGAGCTTCAACGTGCTGCGCCTGGCGGCGGCGCGAATGGCGCGCAACGAACCCGTCGACGGCGAACGCGGCGCGATCGTGCTGACGGCGTCGGTCGCCGCGTACGAGGGCCAGATCGGGCAGATTCCCTATGCATCGTCCAAGGCCGGGATCGTCGGCATGACGCTGGTCGCGGCCCGCGATCTCGCCGCGCGCGGTATCCGCGTCAATTCGATCGCGCCGGGCGTGTTCGACACGCCGATCCTCGATCGCCTCGGCGACGAGATCAAGGCATCGCTCGGCGCGAAGATTCCGTTCCCGCCCCGCCTCGGCCGCCCCGCCGAATTCGGCAAACTCGCCGCTCACATGCTCGAAAACGGGATGATAAACGGCGAAACCGTCCGCATTGATGGCGCGATGCGGATGCCGCCGAAGTGAGCGCGGCGGCGATGCCCCGGTCGCTTGAAAGAGCCGATGATGAATGACGTCCTGGAAATCCTGACGGAAACCGCGACGCGCCTTTTCGAACAGAAAGCCGGTGACGATGCTGCGCGCGCCGCGCGGCGCGGCGAATTGCCGGAATCCGTTTGGGACGCGGTCGCCGAAATCGGCCTGCCGTTCGCGCTGATGCCTGAAGAGGCCGGCGGGTTCGGGCTGGCCGAGGCGGATGCGCTGCGGCTGATCCGCATCGGCGGCGGGTTCGGCTCGCCCGTGCCGCTCGGCGAGACGATGCTCGCCAACGCAATGCTTGCGGCGGCCGGGTTGCCGCCCGCCGACCGGATTGCGACGTTCGCCGAGCTCGAGGATGCCCACGTCGTTCGCGAAGGCGACGGATGGCGCGTTTCCGGCCGGGCGAGCGGCGTGCCCTGGGCGCGCCACGCTGGCACGATCACCTTGTTGGGCGGCGGCCACATCATCGCGGCCCGCGTCGGCGACCTAGCCGTGACGCCCGGCGAGGCCGGCAACGGCCTTGCGCGCGACGATCTCGAAATCGACGCACGTCTCCCCGCCGACCAGGTTGCACCGAGACCGGCCAGGTTCGATGCGGATGCCGTCGAGGCCGCAGGCGCATTGATGCGGGCGCTGGAAATGGCGGGCGCGTTGCAGACGGTGCTGGCATTGACCGTGCAATATGCCGGCGAGCGCATCCAGTTCGGCAAGCCGATCGCCAAATTGCAGGCGATCCAGCAACAGCTCGCGGTCGTGGCGGATCAATGCGCCGCCGCCAACGCCGCGGCGGAGCTGGCGGCCGATGCCTGGGATGGCGATACATCCCTGCTCGGCGTCGCGGTCGCGAAGGCCCGCGTGGGGGAGGCGGCCGGTATCGCCGCGTCGATCGCGCATCAGGTCCACGGCGCGATCGGCTTCACCGAAGAACACCGCCTGCATCTCTTCACGAAGGCGCTGTGGAGCTGGCGCGACGAGTTCGGCAGCGAAACCGTGTGGCAGCGCCGCCTGGGGAAGGCCGCACTGGCGGCGCCGGGCGATGGCTTCTGGCCCTTCATCACCGCCCCGACGGTTCTGGAGCAGGCGGCATGAGCGCCGATCTTTCCTATCCGGCCGCGCCGTTTTCGGAAGCGGCGGAGCAGCTCCGCACCGAGGTGCGCGCTTTTCTGGCGGAGGAGCTCGCCGGGGTGCCGCCGCTGGTGCGCGCCAAATCCTGGAACGGCTTCGACGCCGCCTTCAGCCGCAAGCTGGGCGCGCGCGGCTGGATCGGCATGACCTGGCCGACGCAATATGGCGGCCACGCGCGGTCGAATGCCGAGCGCTATGTCGTCGTCGAGGAAACGCTGGCCAGCGGCGCGCCCGTCGCGGCGCACTGGATCGCCGACCGGCAGAGCGGCCCCCTGCTGCTCCGCTACGGCACGGAGGCGCAGAAGCAGCGCTATCTGCCCGGCATGGCCGCGGGCGAGACGTACACGTGCATCGGCATGAGCGAGCCCGACGTCGGATCCGATCTGGCGGCGGTGCGCACCCGCGCGGAGCCGGTCGAGGGCGGCTTCCGCATCAACGGCACCAAATTGTGGACCACCAACGCTCACAATGCGCAGTTCATGCTGCTGTTCTGCCGCACCAGCGGCACGCCGGCAGATCGCCACAAGGGCACCAGTCAGATTCTCGTCGATCTCAGCCTGCCGGGGATCGATATCCGCCCGATCACCGATCTCGCCGGAGAGCGGCATTTCAACGAAGTGGTGTTCGACGACGCCTTCGTTCCTGCCGACGCGCTGATCGGTGCGGAGGGCAACGGCTGGGAACAGGTGATGAGCGAACTCGCCTACGAACGCAGCGGGCCCGAGCGGTTCCTGTCGTCGATGGCGCTGCTGGTCGAGATGACGCGGCTGCTCGGCACTACGCCCGGCGATGCGGCCGAGGCGGCGGTCGGTCGGCTGGTGGCGCATCTGATGACGCTGCGGCGGATGTCGCGCGGGGTCGCGGCGATGCTGGAGAACAAGCAGGACGCCGGCCTTCACGCGACGATCGTCAAGGATCTCGGTGCGCTGTTCGAGCAGGAAATCCCCGATATCGCCCGCCAGTTGATCGCGGTTGCCCCCAACGCCCCCGCCACGCGCGAATTCGGCAAGCTGCTGGCCTATACCGTCGCCAGCGTGCCCGCGTTCTCGCTGCGCGGCGGTACGCGCGAGATCCTGCGCGGGATCATCGCGCGCGGGTTGGGCTTGCGGTGAGCGCACGGAGAGGAAAGACACGATGACGGAAAAGCAGCGCAAGGGCGTCGTCATAACCGGCGCCGCGCAGGGCCTTGGCCGCGCGATCGCAGCACGCTTTGCCGGTGACGGCTATCTGACGGTCGGGGTCGACGTTTCGGCCGACGCGCTGGAGGCCGCACAGGGTGCGCTCGGCGGCGGGCATCGCAGCGTCATCGGCGACGCGGGCGATCCCGCCAACATGACGCGCGCGTGCGAACTTGCCGAGGAGATCGGCGGGGGCGTCCACGCCGTCGTCCTCAACGCCGCCATCAGCATCGCGGGCCCGTCGGACAGCTACGCGCTCGATGATTGGGACAAGGTCATGCGCGTCAACATGCGCGGCGTCTTCGCCGGTGCGCAGGCGGCGCGGCCGTTCCTCCAGCCGGGAACGAGCATCGTCATGCTCTCCTCGATCGCCGCCAGCCATGCGTTGCCCGAGCGGGCCGCCTATTGCGCGTCGAAGGCGGGGGTGGACGGACTGCTGCGTGCGCTGGCGATCGACTGGGCGCCGTATGGCATCCGCGTCAATGCGGTCGCGCCGGGCACGTTCCGCACCGAAATGCTGGCTAAGCTGGTCGAGAGCGGACAGGCCGATATCTCGCGCTACATCTCCCGCATACCGCTCGGTCGCGCGGGGGAGGCGGAGGAACTGGCCAATGCCGCCGTTTTCCTCGCGTCGGAACGGGCGTCGTTCATCACCGGCGTGGTGTTGCCGGTCGATGGCGGCTGGGCGGCGGCAGCGCTGTCGCACGCATGATCCGGTCACGTCCGCCGGTACGCTTGCAAGGCGGACCGGCTTGACCCAAGGAGACAGCCGGAAGACCGCTGCGGGAGGCGCGACGTGAACCTTCAACGGGCGGGCGCGACACGGGCTCGCCGCGCGATCGAAATCATCCCGTTGACCGGCATCGGCGAAGTGGTGCCCGGTGACGATCTCGCCGCGACCATTCTCGCGGGGATCGAAGCAAGCGGCACGGCCCTGATCGCAGGCGATATCCTCGTCGTGACGCAGAAGATCGTGTCCAAGGCAGAGGGGCGCTTCGTCGCGCTCGACGCGGTGACGCCGGGGGAGGAGGCGCTGCGCCTCGCCGCGATCACGCGCAAGGATCCGCGCCTCGTCGAACTGGTACTGCGTGAATCGACAACGATCCTGCGCGCCGTGCCGCACGTGCTGATTACGCGCCACAGGCTCGGGCTGGTGATGGCCAATGCCGGGATCGACCGCTCCAATATCGGCCCCGGCGGCGCGGAGCGTGCGTTGTTGCTGCCCGAAGACCCCGATCGTTCGGCGGCAGGAATCGCCGACGCGCTGGCGATGTCCGGGCCGAGGCCCGCGGTCGTGATCTCCGACAGCTTCGGGCGGCCGTGGCGGATGGGCGTGACCGCGGTCGGCATCGGCGCGGCGGGGTTGCCCGCGCTGCATGACAGGCGCGGCGAGGTGGATCGCGACGGTCGCACGCTGGAGGTGACGCAGGTGGCCATCGCCGATCTGATCGCCAGCGCCGCCGCGCTCGCAACCGGGGAGGGCGCAGAAGGCGTTCCGGCCGTAATCGTGCGAAACTATCCCTTCGAGGGCGAGAGCCGGCCGGCAGCGGACCTCAACCGCCCGCTCGCCGAGGATCTGTTCCAATGACCGTGGTCGTCCTGACGGGGGGCGTGGGCGGTGCCAAGCTGGTACTCGGCCTCGCCAATGTGATGCCGCCGGAGGAGATCGTCGCGATCGTCAACACCGGCGACGATTTCGAGCATCTCGGGCTCAGCATATCGCCCGATATCGATACGTTGCTCTACACGCTGTCGGGCAAGGCGAATACCGTGCAGGGCTGGGGACGCGCGGGCGAAAGCTGGGGCTTCATGGCCGCGCTGCGCGAACTGGGCGGCGAGGACTGGTTCCAACTCGGCGACGGCGATCTTGCGCTGCACGTGCTGCGCAGCATGCGGCTCCGGGCGGGCGACTCTTTGAGTGTCGTCACGCGCGCCTTCGCGCAGGCCTGGTCGATCGGCGTGACGGTGTTGCCGATGAGCGACGACCCCGTCCGTACCCGGCTCGATACCGCGATCGGCCCGCTCGATTTCCAGCAGTATTTCGTGCGTGAGCGCTGCGTTCCGGCGGTGAACGCGATCCGCTTCGACGGCGCGGACGGCGCGTCTCCCGCGCCCGGCGTGATCGAGGCGATCGCCGGGGCGGACGCGATCCTGATCGCGCCGTCCAATCCCTTCCTCAGCATCGATCCGATCCTCGCCGTGCCCGCGATCCGCGCCGCGCTGCTACGGGCGTCGGGGCCTGTCGTCGCCGTCTCGCCGATCGTCGGCGGCGCGGCGGTGAAGGGGCCGACCGCCAAGCTGATGACGGAACTCGGCCTCGCGATCGACAACCACGCCATAGCGCGGCACTACCGCGCGGTGATCGACGGTCTGGTCGTCCATGCCGGCGATCCCGCGCCCGCGGATGGCCTGCTGATCCTCGAAACCGATACGATGATGACCACGCTTGAGGATCGCATCCGCGTCGCGCGTGCCACGCTCGCGCTGGCCGAAAGCGCGGGCAGGCGGCGCAGCGCGGTCTAGCCGTGGAATGGCACGCTATCGTTTCGATCAAGCGCGGCCCGGCGGTGAAATCGCGCCTTGCATCCGCGCTTTCGCCAGACGCCCGCGTCGCATTGGCCGAAGCGATGGCGGCGCACGTTCTCGCGACGCTGCGCCGGGCCGCGCGGATAGCGTCGGTCAGCGTCTTTTCGGCATCGCCCTGGCCGGACGGAAGCGTCGGATGGGAAGCCGATCATGGTGAGGGGCTGAACCGCGGATTGCAACGCATCCGCGACGCCGCACCGAACACCAACCAGGTGTTTCTCCACGCCGATCTGCCACTGCTCACGCCCGATGACGTCGATGCTTTCTGTGCTGGTACGGAGGAACACGGCGGCCTGGGGTTGGCGCCTGACCGCTACGGAAAGGGCACGAACGGCGTCGCGCTCGTGGCCTTTGCGCCTTTCACTTTCGATTTCGGTACAGACAGCCTCCAGCGGCACGTTGAGGCGGCGAGTGGCACTCCGTTTCTTATCCACAGCCCCGGCCTGTCGCACGATCTCGATACCGTCGAGGAATTGCGAATGTTGCCGGACACCTGGACGGGCTTGGGAGGCGCGCGGACTCATTTCGCCTCAGGCAAAAACGGGGCGGCGCGGGGCTGAGGTCCGCTTGCCTTCCCGGCCACTATGATCGCCGGCCTGGCCACGCGGTCAGCGCGATTTCCACCAGCGCTTCAAGCTGGTCGCGATCCGCGCCGTCGATGGCCTGGACCGACATGCCCTGCACGACGGCGATATAAAAACGTGTGATCGCTTCCACATCGGTTTCGCCGGGAAGCTCGCCACGACTCTTCGCGTCCTCGATCTTCGCGGCGAACAGGCGGTGTCCATCGGTGCGTACCGTTTTGGCGTAGCTCGCGATCGCTTCGCTGCCGGGGCCGCACTGCAGCGCACCGGTTCCGACCATACAGCCTTTGGGGTGGCTGGAATCGGTGAATTGGCGCGCGACCTCACGGAGGTAGCGTTCCACCATGGCGTAGGCGGACGGTGTGGCCGGCCGCTCGCCCTGGCTGGCCGGGCCTCGTCGTCGATATTGTTCGACGACATCGCGGTAGAGGCCCTCCTTCGATCCGAATGCGGCGTAGATCGTCGGCGGCGTACAGCCGAGCGCCGCCGTGAGCATCGCGATCGACGTGCCGTCATAACCATGCTGCCAGAACAGCGCCGTCGCCATTTCCACTGCCTCGGCACGATCGAAAGTGGCGGGTCGGCCGCGTTTGGCTGCGTTTGTCGGCATTTATCTATCGATCGCTATAAATATGTTGACGGTCATCGCCCTCAATATATAGCGATCGGTAAAATAAATCGAGAGCGGTCTTTGCCGCGGGGAGAAGGGCCGATGAAGGACGCCGCGAACACGAGCGTACTCGTCACGGGAGGATCGGGTTTCGTCGGCGGGTACGTCGTGCTGGAGTTGCTTCGCCAGGGCTACTGCGTCCGCACGACGATCCGCAGCTTGTCGCGGGAAAACCAGGTCCGCGCCATGCTGGCCGAACACGTCGATGCCGGCGATCGATTGTCCTTTGTCGCGGCCGATCTGCTCAACGACGACGGCTGGGATGCCGCGGTCGCGGGTTGCGCCTATGTCCATCATGTCGCCTCGCCGATGCCGGTGGGGGAGTTTCGCGGCACCGATGTGATAACGCCGGCGCGCGCGGGAACGCGGCGTGTGCTGGAGGCATCGGCGCGTGCCGGTGTCCGTCGCGTCGTGATAACCTCATCGACTGCGGCGGCAATGCCCGATCGCCCCGGCGACGCGGTCATCGACGAGCGCACATGGACGGATCGCCCCGATCGGCCGGCGTTCAACTATCCGCGCGCGAAGACTCTTGCCGAACAGGATGCGTGGGCGTTCGTCCGCGACCATGACCAGCCGTTCGAACTGACCACCGTCCTGCCGGCTTCGATACAGGGCCCGGTGCTGGGAAGCGACTATTCCGCGTCCGTCGATCTTCTCCGCCTGATGCTCAAGGGCAAGATGCCGGCGGTGCCGCGCATGGGGTACAATATCGTCGATGTCCGCGACCTTGCCGCGTTGCATCTCCTCGCCATGATCACGCCGGAAGCAGCGGGCCAACGCTATATCGCCGCCGGAGACTTTCTGTGGTTCAGCGACATCGCGCGAATTCTTCGCGAGGGCCTTGGGGACAGCGCGGCGAGGACGCCAAAACGCACCATCCCCGATTTCATCATCCGCCTCGGTGCGTTTTCCAATCCCGAAATGCGCCAGATCGCCCCGATCCTCGGCCAGCGCACGACCTATTCGAGCGCAAAGGCGGAATCTTTGCTCGGCCATCCGCTGCGCTCCGCACGAGACGCGGTTCTCGATGCGGCGCGCAGCCTGATCGATCGCGGGCTGGCGTGAGATGAGCCAGGAATCTGCAACGGAACGCCGCGGTATCGTCACGCTTTCGGCCGAGGACGCCGCCAACGTCTGCTGGCGGTTCGAGGTCGAGGACAGATTGTGCGCGGGGCCCCGTGGCAAGCCTTTCCTGTTCGGCGGCTCAGCGCTCGGCGTCGCGATCGAAGCCATGCAGCGGAGCGTTGGCCAGCCCGTGATCTGGGCCAATGCGCAATATCACAGTTTCGCGGTGCCTGGCATGATCCTGACGCTGACGACCGAGATCGGCGCGGCCGGACGGAGGCTCACGCAGGCCCGCCTGATCGGCGAGGCCGACGGCACCCGGATCATCACCGTGCAGGCCACGCTCGGCGCGTCGATCGACAGGCACGATGGGCAATGGACCGCGGCACCGGCTACGGCGCCCTGGCGCGGGTGCCCGGTGGTTCGCGACCACCGGGTCTACCAGACGGGTATCAATACGCAGTTCGAGTTCCGGCTGGCACGGGGCCGATACCCGGACGGGCATTTGCTGGACGGTGTTCGCGGCGATGGCCGCGTGTCGCTGTGGGTCCGGCCGGTCGGGGGCTATCGTCTCGACAGGCCGATGCTGGCCATCATCGCGGACTATGTCTCGGTCGCCATCTGTGATGCGACCGGATTCGAGATCGGCGCCAACAGCCTCGATAACACCGTCCGCTTCGTCGGTTCTTGTCACGACGAATGGGTGCTCGTCGATATCGAGATCGACGCGATCGCCGACGGCGTCGCTCACGGCGGGCTCCGCATCTTCTCGGAACATGGCGCTCTCCTGGCGACCGCCAGCACATCGCTCGTGGTGCGTGGAGGGTGAATGATCATTCTGTAGTCAGACTTGGGAGAGTCCGTTGTTGAAATTCTATTATAATACCGGGCCCAACCCGGCGAAGGTCGCGCTGTTCCTGGAAGAGGCAGGCCTGGATTATGAGGTCGTCCCCGTCGATGCCCGCACGGGCGGGCAACACACGCCCGAGTTCCGGGCGATAAATCCGAACGGGAAGCTGCCGGCGATTCTCGATGATGATGTCAGGATCTTCGATTCCAGCGCGATACTTCTTTATCTCGGCCGCAAGACCGGCAAATTCTACGTGCCGCCGGAAAACGCTGCCCACGCCGAGATGCTCTCGTGGATGCTGTTCGTCGCCAGCGGGATCGGGCCGTACAGCGGGCAGGCGAGCCACTTCCTGCGCGACGCGCCGGAACCCAAAGATTATGCGCTCAACCGCTACACGTTCGAGGCCGAGCGCCATTGGATCATCGTGGAGGATCAACTCGCTAAGGGCCGCTACATGCTTGGCGAGACATATTCGATTGTCGATATGTCGCTGTGGGGATGGGGCCGGTTCGTGCAATATCTGGCGGGTGCGGAGGCGTGGAACGATCGGTTCCCGAACCTGAAGCGGTTGATCGAAGAGATCGATGCGCGTCCCGCCGCGGCCCGCGCCAAGGCGCTCGCGCAGAAATTCCAGTTCAAGCAGGAGATGGATGAGGATGCCAGACGGCACCTGTTCCCGCAGAACCAGCGCCTCACCCAACCGTAGCACGTCAAAGCGCTCGCTGTCGGATGATCGTGAACATTCGGCGCGGATCCCGTCACTCCGAAAGCACTGACGGCCTGACAATCCGGCATTGCCTGATATGTTGTTCCGCGACGCAACGGGGGGAAGGCCGCATTGCCCATTCGGGAGAAACAGCAGCGCTTGCGTACGCCGGCCCCCGGAGCGGCGGAATTCGCGCTGCTGTGCGCCTGCTGCGCATGGCCGCTCTCGGCGGTGCGACTGGCGGCGGCGCGGTCCGCGGCAAGCGACGTGGACTGGGAACGATTCGCGCGGCTGGCCTGGCGTCACCGCGTCGATGGCCAGGTCGCCGTCGCGTTGCGCGAGGCAGGCCTGGCCGTGCCCGACGCGATCCAGGCACGCGCACGCAAGAGTGCTTTCGCCGCGCTGCGCGATTGTACGGAAGCGGCGCGGATCCGGGATGCCTTCGCCGTTGCGGCGGTCCCGCTGGTCTTCGTCAAGGGCGTCGCATTGTCGCAGCTGGTCTATGGCGCATCCACCGTCCGTCACGCCAAGGATATCGACGCAGTGGTGCCGGAGGAGAACGTCGCCGAAGCGTGGGACTTGCTCGCCGCGATGGGCTATCGGCGGACGATCCCGGCGCAGGCCTTCACCGCGGATACGTTGCGCGCGTTCATGGCGTTTTCGAAGGACAGCACGCATCGCCACCCGGTCAACGGTGCGGAGGTCGAACTGCACTGGCGGCTGACCGGTGCGGCGGGCGATCTCGATCTGCCGCCGCCTGCCGAATGGCAGCGCGTGACGGTATCCGCCGATACCGCCATCGACACGCTCGGCGATGCTGCGCTGTTCGTCTATCTGTGCCTGCACGGCACCGCGCACGGCTGGGCCCGGCTCAAGTGGATCGCCGACGTGGCAGCACTGATCGAGCGCAACCGGGGCCCCGCCGCGCCCGATCTCTGGGCCGAGGCGCAAGACCGCCGGGCGGAACTCGCGGCGGTGACGGCGATCGTGCTCGCGCAGGAGCTGTTCGGGACGGAGCCGCCGCGCGGCTTCGTTCGGCCGAAGAGCTGGCGACTCGAACGCCTGCTCGCAATGTCGCGCAACATGATGATGCCGCGCTCCGGCGATCCGCCGGCACACAAGACGCCGGGCTATGATTGGACCGAGCGTTGGGCGACCCTTCTGCTCGCGCGCAGCTGGCGTCAGCGCCTCGGCGTCGTCCACCGCTTCGCCGTCGCGGGCGAGGATGTCGGCCTGCTCCAGCTGCCGGGCCGTCTGCACTTCCTCTATCCGCTGTTGCGCCTGCCGGTCTGGGCATGGAAACGCTCGCGCTGGTCGCCGCGCGGCAGGTGAGGGGCATGTTTGGCGCACTTTCTTTGTGATACCGTCCCGGTCATGCCGTCGCGTCCCACCGATTTATCAGATGTGCGTGCGATGGTGACGCCGGGCCTCGATCGCGCCTTGCCCCGCACGCCGTCGCGCCCCGGTCGCTTCCGCCGGGCGTGGCGTATCCCGCTTGCCGACAAGCTCGCCATCGTGCCGGCCTGGCTGGCGATCGCCGGCGCGGCGGCGCTCATCACACTGGTGCCTTTCGTGCGGCTGGCGGCGGGACTGGGGCGCAATATCGGCGCGGCGGGCTTCACGCCACTGATCGGGCGGCGCGGGGAAGCGCGCGCGCGCTTCGTGCAGCGCGCCGTCCAGCGCGCGGCGCGGCTGGCGCCGTTTCGCAGCGATTGCCTGCCACAGGCGCTCGTCGCCGCCATGTTCTGCCGCTGGCTCGGCGTGCCAACGGCCACGCATTTCGGCGTGGAGATCGAAGCGGTGCCGACCGGTCGCTCGCTGTCCGCGCACGCCTGGGTCGATGCCGGCGGCGTCCGCGTCAGCGGCGGGCGCGGCGAGGGGCGCTTCACCGTCGTCGCGTGCTTCGTAACGCTGCCGTCGCCGCGTTGAGAAAAGACGGGATCGCCGCCGGGGCCGTCGGCATCCGTGCCGAACTGGCCGCCTATCTCGCGTCGGTGCGCGCGCTGGGTGCCGGCCTGCTGACCGGATGCGTTGTGCTCGCGGTGCTGGGTAGCGCGGTGGAGGGGCTGGGCATCGTCCTGCTCGTGCCGCTGGTGGCGACGATTTTCGGCGACGGCGGCGCGATCCCGGAACGCATCGCGCGCGCCTTCGCGTGGATGGGCGTGGAAGGCCGCACGGAACGGCTTGGGTCGATCCTCGTGCTGCTGGTCGTGCTGGCGCTCGTCCGCGCGCTGATCCTGTGGCGGCGCGAGGTCGGTCTCGCCCGGCTCGGCGTTGCTCTGGTGGATGCGTGGCGCGCGCGCATGGTCGCCGCTCTCTGCCGCGCCAGCTGGTCGACGCTGAGCGCGATGCGTCGCAGCCGCATCGAATTCGCCATCACCGAAGAAGTCGGGCGGCTGTCGATCGGCAGCGACCGGCTGCTGCGCGGGGGTAGCGCGCTGCTGCAACTGGCGGTGCAGCTCGCGCTGGCGTTCTGGCTCGACCCGCGGCTGTCGCTGGTCGCGGTCGTGCTGATCGTCTCCGGGCTTCCGCTGCTGCGACCGATCCTGCGCGCGGCGCATGATTACGGCGCGCATCTGTCGCGCGCGGGGGCAGGCCGGCATGCCACCTTCTCGGATTTCGTCGCCGGTATGAAGCTCGCCAAGGCCTATGACGCGGAGGAGCGCTATGCGCGTGACTTCAACGATCGCTCTGCCGCGCTGCGGGCGCGGTCGGTCGCCTATGTCGATGCGCGCGCGCGCGGCGCGAATGCTTTTCAGGTCGCGGCGCTGATTGCGGCAATCGCACTGCTGCTCGCGGGGATCCACCTCGTCCATACTCCCGCGGCGTTGCTGTCGGCGATGCTGGTGCTGCTCTCGCGCCTGCCCGCGCCGCTGCTGAGCCTGACGCAGGGGCTGCAATCGCTGGTGATCATGCTGCCAGCGGTCGGCGAATTGCTGACCATCGAACGCACGCTGCTCGACGGCGCGGGCGCGGCGGTGGCGGGGCCGGCCGAATCCGCGTATCCGGCCGGCCCCGCCAGCGTCGTGCTGGACGCGGTCGAATACCGCCACGATCCGCGCTCCGCGCCGGTGCTCGATCGGGTTGCGGCGACGATCGCAGCGGGTGAGTTCGTCGCGCTGGTCGGCGCGTCGGGGGCGGGCAAGACGACGCTCGCGGATATCGTCACCGGCCTGCTCGCGCCTCAGGCCGGAACACTGCTGATCGACGATATCGCCGTCGCCGATGATGCCGCACGCGCGGCGTGGCGACGGCAGACGGGCTATGTGCCGCAGGATCCGTTTCTGTTCGACGACAGCGTGCGCGCGAACCTCGCCTGGGCCGCGCCCGATGCTGACGATGCGGCGCTCTGGCGCGCACTGGAGGCGGCGGAGGCGGCGGCGTTCGTACGCGCGCTGCCCGACGGGATCGAGACCCGCGTGGGGGATCGCGGTGCGCTGCTTTCGGGCGGGGAGCGCCAGCGTATCTGCCTCGCGCGTGCGCTGGTGCGCGGCCCCCGCATCCTCATCCTCGACGAGGCTACCAGCGCGCTCGACCGCCCGACCGAACTGCGCCTGTTCGAAACACTTCGGCGGCTGCGTGGCAGCGTCACCATCCTGATGATCACGCACCGCCTGCCCGATACCGATCCGCCAGACCGCATCCTGCGGCTAGAAGGCGGCGGGATCGCGGTGCCCTGAAGCTCAGCCGCCGAGCATATCGAGCAGCCAGTCGTTCACCGTGCAATCGATGACGAGATGGACGCGGTCGGTGTCGCCGCGATTGGCGACGCTGTGCGGATCGGCGAGCCGAAGATACCAGATTTCGCCCTCGCGCAGCGGCACCGGCGTGCCCGACAGGCGGAAATCGACTCCCGCGTTCGTCACGATCGGCACATGCAGCCGCGCCGATCCGAATTCGACTGACAGATCGTGGTCGCGATGTTCCTTGATGATAGAGCCCGGCGTCAGCCGCATCAGCCGCACCGCCTGCAGCGGGCATTGCAGTGCCGCCAGCAACGCTCGGAACGCCGGTGCGCGGTCCAGCAGCGGATCGTCCTCGAATGCGGTCGCGTTCGGGTCCGAATAGATCTTCATCACCGGATGCGTGGCACCCGCCGTGTGGCGCAGCGCGACCACCGACCAGTCGCCCTCGAAATTCTGCGTGACGAGGTGCGGCGTCCATTCCTGCCCGCGCATCGCTGCAAGGTCCGCGCGCAATCCCCCTGCGTCGACCGGCAATGGCAGACGAACCCGGTCGGGGATGGAGCTTCGCAATTGTCGAGGGCTGGTTTGCACGATAGGCATGCTACCGCGCGCAGGATGCGATGAAAAGGAGAGCGGCGTGGACGGGGAAACGCCCGCACCGGAACGAATCGAGCGGCTGCAGCACCTGTTGCGCGCCGATACCGCGCGCCACGCTGCACTGGCGGCGATCGAGGATGCGGGCATTTTTGCCGAGGCGATCGTCCGTGCCGCCGAAGATGCCGGTATCGCCCTGCATGCTGCCGAAATCGCGGGCGCGCTCAGGCCCGATCCGCTTGGCCTTGATCGCTTTGCGCCGCAGCGGGCGACGACGCGGGAATGGCCCGATGCGGCTTGGCGTCCGGTCGATCTCGTTCCCGGCGACGCTGGACCGCTCGTCGTCTGGGCGCATTTCGCGGGCGCGCCGCTCGCCGAGCCGTTTTTCGAGGACAGCAGGCGGCGCGCGGTGCGCCGGCCATTCAACCGCTGGCTCGCGCAGCGCACGCCGCTGGCAGACCTCGCGGCGACCATGCCGCCGGGCCTGCGCGAGCCCGACGGCTTCGTATTCCACCTGTCGCGTTGCGGCTCGACGCTGGTGGCGCAGATGATTGCGGCGCTGCCCGACGCGGTGGTGGTCTCGGAGGCACCGATCCTCGACGAGATCGTTCAACTCACCCACACGCATCCCGATCTGCCCGAGGCGTTCCGCATCGATCTGCTGCGCGCGATGGCCGCGGCCTTGGGGCGGGGCGGGGCAGGGCCGATCGTCTTCAAGCTCGATAGCTGGCACGCGATGGCGCTGCCGTTGTTCCGCAAGGCATTTCCGGCCGCGCCTTGGGTGTTCCTGTACCGCGATCTGGCGGAGATCATCGTGTCGCAAATGCGCATACGCGGGTCGCAGATGGTGCAGGGGATGACGCCTTACGACCTTTACGGGATCGACACCGGGGTCTTGCTGCCGCCCGAGGAATATTGCGCGCGTGTCCTCGGCCGCATTTGCGAGGCGGTTTCGGCGTATGGCGACGATGCGGGCTTGACGATCGACTACGCCGATCTGCCCGGTGCGGTGGAGCAAGCGATCCTGCCGCATCTTGGTATAACGACTGACGCCGCCGGTCTCGCGGCGATGCGCGCAGCGGCCGCGCGCGATGCGAAGCAACCACAACAATCCTTCACGGACGACCGCGCCGCCAAGCAGGCGGAGGTGAGCGACGCCATCCGCGCGGCGGTACGTGGCCTCGGCGATATCGGCGTGGTGTTCGAGCGGGCACGGGCCTGAGATGAGCGGCACGCATCTCTACCGCGCCTCGGGGCTCGTCCTTGCCAGCGAAATCGCGTTGCCTGGTCTGATCCCGATCGAAAGCGCTGACGAGCCGGACGCCCGCATCGCGGAAGGCAACGTGCCGTCCGCGCTTGATGCCGTGCTCGCGACCGGCCCGACGTGGCAGCGCGGGGCGAAGGATTTTCTCCTCGAAATCCCCGATATCGCCCGTTTCTATCTGAGCGGCGGCCGCACCATCGTCTTCGAACGCGCCGCCGGTGTCGCCGATCGCGATGTGGCGATCTTCCTCGCCGGCAACGTCTTCGGCATCCTTTTGCACCAGCGCTGCAACATCGTGCTGCATGCCAGCACCATCGTGGTCGGGGGCAAGGCCGTGCTGTTCTGCGGGGCGTCGGGTGCGGGAAAATCGACGCTGGCAGCTGCACTCGGCGAACGCGGCTATCCTCTCCTCACCGACGATCAGGCGGCGATCCGGCTCGACGATGCCGGCCGTCCGACCGTCCAGCCCGACGGCCGCTGCTTGCGGCTTTGGGAGCGTTCGATCGACGCGCTGGGGCTCGACGATCGGCGCGGCGAGGCGATGCGCGCGGGACTCGAGAAATTCTTCGTCGATCCGCTCCGTTCCGAAGCCGATCCGATCCAGATCGGCGCAATCTATTTCCTGATGCAGGAGCGCCCGCCGCACCGCGCCGGAATCGAGCCTGCGAACCTCGTCGAAGCCGCACAGTTGCTCGTCGCGAATGCCTATCGCCCGATGCTGATCCGCCGCATGGGGCAGCGCGAGGCCTATTTCCGCATGGGTGCGACGATCGCGAGCGACGCCGGGTTGTTCTTTCTCACCCGTCCATTCCGCTTCGACGCAATGGACGAGACGATTGCCGGTCTCGAGCGGCACTGGGCTGAAATCGGCCTGGCGGATCCCGGTCTCATCTCGGAGGCGCGGAGGCCGCAACCCGCATGAGACCGACCGTCTGGCTCGCCTCCTATCCGAAATCGGGAAACACCTGGTTCCGTATCGTCCTCGCCAATCTCGATTCGCCCGATGCCGCGCCGGCCGACATCAACGCGCTCAACGGCAGCGACACGATCGCCAGCGCCCGCGCGCGTTTCGATAATCACTTACTGATCGAATCGGGGCTGCTGACCTTCGCCGAAATCGACCTGCTGCGACCGGGGCTTTACCGCCACCTCGCGGCGGACATTTTCGAAGACCCGTTCGAGCGCGAATCGCGTTACCCCGTCCGATTCGTAAAGACGCATGACGCCTACACGCTGACCAACGCGGGCGAGGCGATGATGGGCGGCGCGCACGCCGCTGCCGGAGCGATCCTGTTCGTCCGCGATCCCCGCGACGTCGCGGCATCGCTCGCCAATCACCAGTCGGTCACGATCGACAAGGCGATCGGCCTGATGGCGGATCCCGCCTTCGCGTTCTGCGGTAGCGTGCGCGGGCTGGAAATTCAGCTCCGCCAGCAATTGCTTGGGTGGAGCGCGTTCGCCGAGAGCTGGCTGGCGCAGGCCGACATCCCGGTGCATCTCGTCCGGTACGAAGATCTGCATCGTGATCCGGTGGGGGCGGTGCGCGGGGCGCTGCACTTCGCGGGTTGGCGCGCCACCGATGCGGATATTGCCGAAGCGGTGGGCCGCGCGTCGATTGAGGAATTGCAACGTCAGGAGGCCAAAACCGGCTTCGGTGAAGCGCCGCCATACCGCGAACCGGGCAGCCGCTTCTTCCGCCGTGGCAAGGCCGGGGGATGGCGCGACGAGTTGACCGCGCAGCAGGTACTCCGCATCGAACGCGATCATGTCGCGATGATGAAACGGCTGGGCTATGAACCGGTTCGGGAACAGGAGGATAGCGATGCGCATCGGCAAACGGGGTGACTGGATCGCGGCAAGCGTCGGCGCCGAAATCGTCATGATGAGTGTCATCGAAGGTAAATATCTCGGCCTGAACGAAGTCGCCGCACGAATCTGGTCGCTGCTCGACATGCCGCAATCCCCGGATACGTTGTGCGACACGCTGGTCGAGGAATTCGACGTGACGCCGGAGACCTGCCGTGCGGAAATCGATGCGTTTATCGCCGATCTCGATTCGCACCGGGCGATCGAGATGATTCCCTGATCCGCGGGATCACGCCGTGAGCGCGATCTTCGGCATCGTGCGCTTCGATCGCGGGGACGCGGACCTGCGCGCGCTCGACCGGATGCGACAGGCGATGGCAACGCGGCTGCCCGACGGCAGCGAGCACATCGCCGACGGCCCCGCCGCGCTCGGGCGCGGGCTGATGCGTGTGACGCGCGAGGATCGCTTCGATCAGCAGCCGGTGTTCGATCGCACGGCGGGCCGTCTGCTCGTCGCGGATCTGCGTATCGACAATCGTGAGGAACTCGCCGCCGCGCTCGATATCGCCGAACCGGCGCTTGTGGAGATGGCCGACAGCGCGCTTTTGATGCGTGCGTTCGCCGCTTGGGGCGAGGCGTGCGTGGATCACGTCATCGGCGATTTCGCTTTCGCCATCTGGGATGCGCGCACTCGGCGGCTGACGCTGGCGCGCGATCCGATGGGGCAGCGCCAGCTCTACTATCATCTCGATGCCGATCGCATCACCTTCGCGACTGAGGTGCCGGCGCTTTGGGCCGAGGGCGCGCCGCACGCATTGCGTGAAGGTTGGGCGGAGCGCCGCGCTTACCGGGAACTCAGGTCCGCTCCCGGAGAGACGCCCTTCGCGGGGATCTCCGGGCTCAGCGGCGGTACGGTAATCACGGTCGATCGCGACGGTGTAGTGACGAGCAGGCGCTACTGGCAGCCGCACGCCGACCCGGCGCACCTTGGCAAGGATATCGACTATTATATCGCGGCCTATCGCCGCGTGTTGGAGGAAGCGGTCGCGTGCCGCGTGCGCCGCCTCGATCGGCCACCGGGTCTCGTCCTCAGCGGGGGTTTCGACAGCGGCGCGATCGCCGGTCTTGCGGGCCCGTCCCTGACGACGAGCGGCCTGCGCCTCGTCGCCGCAAGCTCGGTTGCGTCAGCCGGTGCGGCCGCGAAGGGTGATGCGCGGCGCTGGGTGGAACTGTGCGCGCGTGACATGCCGCATCTCGATGTAGGCTATGTCACCGGCGACGGCAGGGATTTGTTGAGCGGGCTCGAGCAGGCGTTCGAGAACGCAGTGATCGGCGCGAGCGCGGAATATCCGATTACCACCGCGCTGTTCGAGTCGCTGGCCACGCGAGGCGCGCGTCTGGTGATGGACGGCCACGGCGGAGACTATACGCTCAACCCGCGCGGCGACCACATGCTCGCGGAATTGGCGGCGCAAGGGCGATTTCGCGATGTCGTGCGCGAGGCGGTCGCGCACCGCCGCGTCACCGGCGACAGCTGGTGGCGGACGGTGTGGAATCAATTGCTGCGTCCGTCGCTGCCTGCACCGGTTCGGCATGGCTGGGAGCGGCTGAAGCGCGGAGGTCGTCCGCCGCGCCCGCTGGCGCTGCTGCGGCGGGAGCGGGTCGATACGCTGGTCGCCGAGGGGCGGTTGCGCAAAGGTGGTACGCCAATCGTCGATCCACGCGATTTTTCCCTGCGCATCGTCGCACGTCTCGCGGATCAGTCTGATACGCCCCATGGCACACTCGCCGCGTCATACGGGCTCGAAATGACGCGCCCCTTCCATGACCGTCGCGTTGTCGAGCTTGCGCTGGCCGCCCCGGTAATCTTCCAGGTCAGGGAAGGGCGCAATCGCCACCTCGCGCGCCGCGCGCTCGCCGATATCTATCCGCGCGAGTTCCTGACTCGCGGCCGCCGCAACGACCGGATCGCGCCCGATCAGATGCGGATGGTGCGCCGCGATCTGCCCGAATTGCTGCGCGAGGCGGAGCGACTCGCTGCGACAGGTGCGGGGCGGGTGTTCGATCTTGAAGGCTCGCGTGCGATTATCGCGAAACTGGATACGATCCCGAAGGGGCGTCGTGCGATCACGGAGCAAGAACAGAACGCCGGCACCGCGTTGCGGACGCTTTTTGCTGCGCGCTATCTTGAGTGGTTCCGGCGCAGCAACGATCCACGCAACGACGACTGAAATGGATCAGGAGCCGCCGAAAGTCGAACCAGACTTTGGATAATCGCCAGGGGACGTAACCTTACGAGTATCGGTAGCGTCCGAGCTAATTACGCGCGGGGTGGTCCAGGGCTTGCGCGCTTCGCCACGGGAGGATTCGATCCGAGTTTCCGCCGGCTGCCAGTCATCGGTCATAGCGTCCCCCCAGAAAGTTTCCGTCTTCGTCCCTTTCTACATCGAACCGCCTAAGCTCGCAATCCTCGCGATACGGCGGCCGAGTCCGGTGAGAATCGGGCATGAAGGTTCGCGATTGCACGGTCCGCGCAATACGATATGGCTAACGTTACGTGGGGGCGAATCGCGAGAACGACTCGAGCCTCCGCCAGACTGTTGGAGAGCGCCGATGTCGAATCCTTTTCTTGGCGAGATCAAGCTCTGGGCTTGCAATTTCGCGCCTCGCGGATGGGCGCTATGCCAGGGCCAGATACTGCCGATCAGCACGAATACCGCCCTTTTCTCGCTGCTTGGCACGACCTACGGCGGCAACGGCCAGACGACATTCGCGTTGCCTAATCTCGCGGGCCGCACCGCGGCAGGCCCTGCCTCCGGCGGCGGCAATCTCGGTCAGCAGGAAGGCGTCGAAGCCGTTGCGCTGGCGCTTTCGGAACTGCCGGCCCATTCGCACCGACTGACGGGAACGAGCAACGCCGGCGCGGTTCAGAAGGCGCCCAGCAATCCGACGCCGGCTCTGTTCGGTCCTGACAATTCGGCAGCGTCGGATTTTTATGCTGCGGACACAAATCCGCTCGTTGCAATTGCCGGCGCGTCTATGACGACGCAGGGCGGCAGTCAGCCGCATAACAACATGCAGCCGTATCTGGTGTTGAACTATTGCATCGCGGTTTCCGGGATTTTCCCATCGCGGAATTAGGCCTGTTGCCGGGGAAGAGGAGTTAGACGCCATGAGCGACCCGTACATCAGCGAAATTCGTCTGTTCGCCGGAAACTTCGCGCCGGTAAATTTCGCATTCTGCAATGGGCAGATCATGTCGATTGCGCAGAATACCGCGCTGTTCTCGCTGCTTGGTACCAATTACGGCGGCAACGGTCAGACGACTTTTGCCTTGCCCGATCTGCGCGGTCGGCTGCCAGTTGGCCAGGGCACTGGCGCGGGCCTGACGCCGCGCACGATCGGCGAACTCGCGGGTGAGGAAACGCATACGCTCATCCTGCCCGAAATGCCGGTTCACAATCACGCGGTGTACGCGACGACGGCGACGGGCAACCTGCCGGGGCCGACGACAAACTCTATTCCCGCGACGCCGGCCGGGGCACCCGGCTACCTATACGCGGCACCCGGATCGACCCCCTTTACTCCACAGCCTTTCTCGCCGCTTGCTTTGCCGCCGGCTGGCGGCTCGCAACCGCACACCAATCTGATGCCTGCGGAATGCCTGTCGTTTATCATCTGCCTTTACGGCGTTTTTCCGTCCCGCAACTGAGCTGCCGGATCGTTTAGGGGACCAATTATGAGTGAGCCATATATCGGTGAAATCCGCCTGGTCGGTTTCAGCTTCGCGCCCGCAAGCTGGGCCTTGTGCGAGGGGCAAATCCTGTCGATCGCGCAGAACTCCGCACTGTTCTCGATCCTTGGCACAACCTACGGTGGAAACGGCCAGACGACCTTTCAGCTGCCGGATCTGCGCGGACGGGCGGCAATGCATTGGGGGACGGGGCCGGGACTCACCAACCGCGTTCTCGGCGAAGTCTCCGGCGTCGATACGGTCACGCTGAACTCGCAGCAGATGCCAGCCCATCTGCATCAACTTGTCGGTGGAACGGTCGGCACTGCGGTTGCGCAGAAAGTGGCGACGCCAGCATCGAATGTGATGTTCGGCCAGAGCAATCAAGGTGCCGCTTACTCGACTGCGACCACGCCGCCAGTGCTGATGTCGCCCTCGGCAATTGGAAGCCAGGGCGGCTCTCAACCGCATACCAATATTCAGCCGCGTCTCCGGCTTCGCTATATCATTTGCCTGCAGGGGATTTTTCCGTCCCGAAACTGATGCGACGCCTCCTGCCGGCACCCGGCCTCGCACGAGCGCTCGCTGCGCTTGGCCTTGTGCTGCGGCCGGAAGCCAAACGTGATCTACCGTTCCTGAAAACGCTATACGCATCGACCCGTGCGCGCGAACTGGCGCTGATGCTGAATTGGAACGCAGACCAACGTGCCGCCTTTGTCGCGCAGCAATTCGAGGCGCAGAGAACGCACTATCGCAGCCAGTTCAGCAAGGCTTCGTTCCATGTGATCGAACGCGAAGGCGTGCCGATCGGTCGCCTCTATCTCGACCGGCGCGAGACCGCGATCCACATCGTCGATATAGCCCTCTTGCCTGAAGTACGGCGTCAGGGCCTGGGCACGGCCCTGCTCGGTGAGATCATCGACGTCGCCGGTGCTGCTGGCCTTGGGGTGAGCCTGTCGGTCACGACCGATAATCCGGCCCGGCACCTCTACGATCGCAGTGGGTTTGTGGAGATCGGCAGTGATGATGTCTATGTCGAAATGCTGCGACCGCGTGATGTTAGTTGATCGACACCGCGTAGAACACCCCTTCTTCGGTCTGCTTGTACGGCACGAGAAACAACGCGAGGTCGTCCGATCCGGGACGACGTAGTGTATATATGTCCTGAGAAAGAACAATTCGCGAATCGCTTTTGAAACGAAGCGAGAAGGGTGTTCTGAATCCTTCGGGTGCGGATCTCTTGTCGGGGTCTGCCGCGATTAGGGTCAGCGTCATCGCCGCACCGTCCGACAGGTCTATTCGAAATTCGGAATCGACCTGTGGCACGAACTCATCGACAGTCATCGTCTTTGACGCAATCCGCGGTTCAGGCCTCGACCAGTGTGACGCGGCCATTGGCGTGCGTCATCTTCGCGAAGGCAGGCACCATCTTGCGCGCCTCGGAAATCAGTGCGGCACGATCGTTACCGACCTTCTTGCCGAAACTCGCCTTCAGATCGAGCGCGATCGCGAGATAGCCCTTGGCGGCATAACGCGCTGCCGTTTGCTGCGCAGCATCGCCGTAGCCGGCCTCGCCGTGCATCACCAGAAGGACATCAAGGCTCGTCTTGCCCGAAGGCCGCGCGAAATAACCTTCGACGATCCGGCCGCCGGGTAGCGCATATTGCGCGTCGATGCTGTGAATCTTCGCGGCACCCGGCAGGAGCGTGGATGCGAGGGCACCACCCGGTACGCCCGCCGCACCGGCGGTGGCGGCCGCCATCAGCCCGATCGCACCACGCCGACTCACGCCGCCCGCCTGCAAACCCGTCTCCGATGTGCTCATCTTCAGCCCCTTTTCGATGGTCGCGCTGCGAGGCTAGACCGCGCAGCGGAAAGACACAAGCGGATGCTTACAGGGCTGACGAATCGTCGCGTGCGAGGCGCATTTCCTGGATCACGCGCCGCCCGCCGGTTCGCGCGACTTGCACGAAAACGTCGATTGTCGAGCGCACATAGTGATGAACGTCCTCGCGACTCAGCCGCGTTCCCGTCTGCAGCACGAGCAGAGCGAGTTGCTCGACCGCGCGTTCGGGGCTGTCGGCATGAATCGTGGTCATCGATCCAGGATGGCCGGTATTGACGGCGCGCAGGAAGGTATAGGCCTCGTCGCCGCGCAGTTCGCCGACGATGATGCGGTCGGGCCGCATGCGCAGCGACGCGCCGAGCAGGTCGCTAGCGCTGACGTGCGCCTCGCCGAGTGTGCTGCGCGCCGCCAGCAGGCCGACTGCATTGGGATGGCGCAGGCGAAGCTCGGGCGTGTCCTCGATCAGGATCAGCCGCTCCTCGGGCGGAATCTCGCCGATCAGGGCGTTGAGGAAGGTCGTCTTGCCGGTCGATGTGCCCCCCGACACGAGGATATTCTTCCGTCCCTTCACCGCCGCCGACAGCAGACCGGCGAAGTCGCGCGCCGCCAGCCGTTCGCGCAACAGGCGATCGAGATCGCTCGGACCGGCATCGTCACCCGCCTGCGTCTCCGCGAACGCCCCGGACGACACGTAATCGTCCAGCGCGATATCCGCGGAAAGATGCTTGCGAATGGCGAGCGCTAGCGGCCCACGTGTCGCGGGCGGCGCGACAATCTGAACGCGCGCGCCGTCCGGCAGCGTCGCCGAAAGCAACGGATGCTCGCGGCTGATGCCTTGGTGCGATAGAGCTGCGACCTGCCGCGCGAGACGCGCGAGCGTCGCCTCGTCGAGCGCGGGCACATCGTGCCGCTCGATCGTCCCGTGCAGCGTCTCGATCCACAACTCAGCCGGTCGATTGATGTAGAGATCAGTCACGTCCCCCCGCGCGAGCGCGTCGGCGAGCGGCGCGAGGTAGCGGTGGAGATAGACTGGCTCGGCGTTCACTTCCCGCTCTCGACGGAGGTGAAGTCGAGATCGCGCGCGACGAACACGCTGATTGACGTGCCTTGCGCAACGCGCAGCGTCGGCGCGATCGGCGCACCCTGCGTCAGCGGTTGCGTCAGCGTCTGGCCGACGCCGGGCAGGGCCACGACGAGGGAATTGTTGTTGTTGCCGATCCGCGAGGCGAGGTTTGCGCCGACGTCCAGGGAGGTTTGCAGGATCGCGAGGCCGAAGCGTTCGAAAAAGTGGTTGTTGACCTTCCCGCGTACGCCCGCGCGGCCGAGCGTGTCGGCCGCTGGCGAGCCGATCGCAATGCTGACGCCGTCGGGCCGGATCAGCCGGCTCCAGGTGATGAGCGCGCGGTTCTGGCCGGGCTGGAGCTGGGCGCGATAATCACCGAACAGGCGGCTGCCGCGCGGGATCAGGACGCGCGATCCGTCGAAGCCGCGCACGTCGCGCGAGACCACGGCGCGCGTCGGGCCGGGCCGTGTCGAATCGAATGCGGCCTCCAGCACGACGGGGATGAGCGTGCCCTGCACCACCGTCGTCGCGCGGTTGTGCATCACTGTTGCGCGGGCGGGCGCGGCGTTGGGGGCGAAGGCGCCGTCGCCGCCCGTATTCGGCGGCCGCGGTGTCGTGTCTGGCGACGGGGCGCCGGTGACGGAGCCGGTGTCGAGCACGACCGCGGAGTCGCTTCCCTCGCGCACCGGCGCCGTCGGCTGGGGCGGGGTGACCGGCAGAGTGGGCTGCGGCATGTAAACAATGTGCGGCTGCGGCGGCGCGACGTAGCGCGGCACTGGTGCGGGCACGGGCTCGGCAAGTGGGGCGAGCGCGACGACGGGCGGCGGTACAGGCGGCAGTACGAGCTGCGGCACCGCCTGCGCGCGCGTGACGGCGCTGTCGTCCACCGATCGAACGGGCGGGGCCGACGATGCGCGCCGCCGCGCATCGAGCACGGAGAACAGCAGCACGCCGAGCAGCACGAGCCCGATCGCCATCACCCAGATCGGCACGCCGGCGGAGGGAGCCGCCACGACTGGGCGCTTGTCGCCGTCACGCTCAGGCTGGAGCCGGCGGGGATCAGCAGAGGATGCCATCACGAACCGCGCCGCCTCTGTCGCGTCGCGGTGGCGACGGCAACCTGCTTGTCGATGCGAAAGACGAAGCGCGGCGCTACGCTGTCGACGACATACTGCCCGTCGCGCATCATGCCGTTGACCAGCGCCTCGCCCGTTTCCGGCAGCACGGCAAAGATCGCGGGCAAGGTCTGGCCGGGTGCGAAGGTGATGTAGGTGTGTACGCCGTCGTCGCGGATCGACTGCGGCCGGACGGCACGGTCGCCACTGATCTTGTAGCGCGTGGGTTCGCGGGCGGGGGTGCCGTCCACGACGGCGACGGCCGGCGCGGGATATTCGAAGCGCACCGTGAACGGCATGTCGGGCAGCGGGCCGTAGGCGGGCGTCAGCACGAAGCTGTACGAGCGCGCATCGGTGACGACCGTCATGTTGGTGGTAATGCCGGGCTGGCGCGGCTTGATGAAGAGGTGATCGGCGCGCTTGCTCGGCGTGACCTGCCATGCGTTGCTGTCGCCGAGCGCGACCGTCTCGATCCGCTCGTCCGCCGAGAATTCGATGGTGAGCAGATAGCCGGGCGTGACCTGCAACTGCACGACCTCGCCGGGATCGTACCGCACCGTCTGGATGCGCGGATCGCCGGCTGAGGGCGTCGGGCGGATCTCCGCGCTCGCCAGCGACGGCACGCACGCCAGCAAGAGCAGCGCGCGCCTCACCGCGTCGCGGCTCCGGTGGGCGTGTCGCGCGGCGGCCCCTGATAGGTAGGCGGCGCGGGCAGCACGATCGGCATGGAGCGATATGGCGGGCGGACGCTGATGATGGGCGCGGCTGTCGCGGAAGCGGTGGCTGCCGGCTTCGGTTCGGGCTCGGCGACGGGCGCCTGTTCCTGGTCGCGGCGATAGCGCTCGACCTGGAAGCCGAGCGGATTGAGCAGCCGGTCACCAAGCTGCAGCGGTTCGCTGGAGAAGCGGTAGCGGATCACCGCGACCCAGGCGCGGGGCGGCAGCACCTGCCCGCCGGCATCGCGCCGCACCGTGTCGAAGCGCACCAGCGCCGCGCGCGCACCCAGCGGCGACACGCTCTTGATCCGCGTTTCGACCACGCTGCTGCGCGGCAGGCGCGCAAGCGGGCTGGCGGGGTTGCTCGCCTGCATTCCCGCGACATAGTCGCCGCGCGCCGGGTTGATCGACCACAAGGCGACCTTCCTGTAGTTCGCCTGCAGCGCGTCGACGTCGAAGCTCTCCCGCGCGATGACATATTGCGCGAGGAAGCTCTGCGTCAGCGCGGCATCGGGCGCGATCGTCTGCGCCTCGACGGGCTTCAGCGCCTGGACGTAGCCGGTGTTGCGATCGACCATCAACGTATAGGGCTCGACCGTCTTCAGCGGCGTCAGCAGGATCAGCGCCGCCGCTTCGAACAGTGCGACGACGACGGCGACGCTTGCGACGATCCAGGCGATCCGCCGAGATGCGCGCAGCTCCGTCTGACGATCCTCCGCCCAGCTTCCGGCCTCGCGGTAATACGCATCGAGCGCTGCGCGGTGGCTTTTGTCGCTATCGCTCACGTCATCGCCTTCTGGGCATCCCGGCGGCCCGCGCCGGCGGAGATGCGGGTGGATGTGCGGCGTCGCGCCGACTGGCCGATCGGGATTGCCGCCATCGCCGTCATGTCACGCGGGGCCTGGCTTTGCACGCCACCATTGCGCGCGGCCGCTTGCGCCACGGTGCTCGCGCGGGGTGAAGCCGCCGCCGCCGCGTCGCGCCGCTGGCTGGTGGCGACGGCATCGGCGATCGCGCGTGCGCGGTCGCGCCCGACCGGGGCGGTCGCTTCGGCAACGGCGGGTGCCGCGTGGCGCTCCACCAGCGCGGCGTGCAGCGCGCTGGCCGCGCGCGACGATGCCTCACGCACCGCCACCGGCAGGCGAAATCCGCTCGCGATACGCACCGACGCCGCCAGCCCGGCGAGCAGCGCCAGCGCGAACACGATCGTCAACGCGAGCAGTTCGATCGGCACGGCGGGCGTCGGCAGATCGGCCTGGCGATCGGCCATGATCGCCGCCAGCCACGGCTCGAGGATCGCCAGCTCGACGCCGAGCAGCACCGCCGCCGTCAGCCCACCAAGCGCCGCTGCGCCGAGCGCGCGCACCCAGCCGTCGAACAGTCCGCGCGTCGTGTCGAACAGCAGGAACAGCGCGAACAGCGGCCCCAGCGCCAGCAACAGCCCCGCCACCAGCCGCACCCCGGCAAGCGAGCCGATCGCGCCGGCGAGATAGACGGTGCGCGCCTGCGCGAGGATCTCCTGGTCACGCTGCCGGTCCCAGCGGGGGCGATCGCCGAGCGCCATCGCATGCTGCACCGCCTGCGCCTGTTGCGCGGGAGTCAGCGGCTGCACGCTCGGGCCGACGACCTCGTCGATGTTGGGCGGCTTGCCGGAGCCGATGCGGACCAGTTCGGCAAAGGCGTCGTCGACCGCGCCAAGATGATCGTCGAGCGCGCCGCCCGCCCCCGGCAAACCGCCGCCGACATAGGCCGCAAGCTCCGCCGGCGCGCGCAGTGCGAGATCGTAAAAGACCGTGCGATAGGCCGGCCAGCTCGTCGCCAGTGCCAGCACGACGCCGATCTTGACCAGCGCCATCACCGCCTCGCGCACGCCCGGCGCCTGGCCGAACAGCATGCGGTATCCGAACAGCGCGACGAACAGCGTCAGCAGCCCCGTCATCGCCACCGCGACCGGCGATCCCGGCGTGGCGAGCGCCTGATAGCCGAACGCGCCGATCCCCTGCGCCTGGCAATCGATATGCGCGAGCGTCTCGACGACGAACGCGCCGTCGGTAGAAAGGGCGGGGCAATCCGCCATCAGGCACGCTCCAGCAGGCGCGGCATCCACGCCTCGGGATCGTCGCCGGTGGTCGCGCGGATCTCGTCGAGCAGCCGCACGGTGCGCTCGCGGCCCGACAGGATGGTCAGCAGATCGGCCTCGCCCGACAGGTTGAGCCGCACCACGACGCTGTCGGTGCCGTGCTTGATGAGGAAGCAGTGCGCGTCGTCGGGCAGGGTGCGGACGATCTCGTATTCGTGCGGCGTCAGGCCGAAGCCGCCGACATAATCCTCGGCGCGGGCGCGCGGGTTCGCCATGAAGATCTGCGTCGCCGCCTGTTCGATAATGGCGCTGGCGATCTTGCTTTCCAGTGCGTCCTGCGCGCTCTGCGTCGCGAAGCCGACGATGCCGTTGCGCTTGCGGATGGTCTTTTCCCAATCCTTGATGCGGCGCACGAACACCTCGTCGTCGAGTGCCTTCCAGCCTTCGTCGACGACGATGATCGCGGCATTGCCGTCCAGCCGTTCCTCGACGCGGTGGAACAGGTACATCATTGCCGGCGTGCGCACGGCGGGATCGTCGAGGATCGCGGTCATGTCGAAACCGACCGCATCGACGGAGAGGTCGGTCAGGTCGGCCGCATTGTCGAACAGCCAGGCGCGCTCGCCGTCGCCCCACCAGGCGCGCAGTCGCGCCCAAAGATCGGCAGCGTGCGGGCGGTGGCCGCCGCGGAACAGCTCGACGAAATGGCGCAGGCGGCGGTGCGCCATGTCGGTCGCGAAATTCGCGTCGATTGCATCCTTGATCCGCTCGATCTCGTCGAAGTCGGCACCGCCGGCGAGCTGCGCGACCCAGTCGATCAGGAACTGGCGGTTGACGGGGTTGTCCGCAATCTGCAGCGGATTGAGCCCCGATGCGACCCCCGGCCGCAGCAGATCGTACCGCCCGCCGATCGCGCGGATGAACAGCTCCGCGCCGCGGTCCTTGTCGAAGAAGATGATGCGCGGGGCGAATTTCCGTGCCTGGGCGAGCAGGAAGTTGAGCACCACCGTCTTGCCCGACCCCGACGGCCCGATGACCGTGAAATTGCCGAGATCGCCCTGATGGAAGTTGAAATGATACGGCCCCGCCGCCGTCGTTTCCAGCAACGTGACGGCATCGCCCCAGTGATTACCGCGCGCGCGGCCCAGCGCGAAATTGTGCCCGCTCGCCAGCCCCGCGAAATTGCCGGTCGAGACCAGTCCACGCCGGGCGATATATTTGAAATTTCCGGGAAACTGTGCCCAGAAGGCGGGCTCCAACGCGATATCCTCGCGCACCGCGATGATGCCGAGATCGGCAAGCGAGGCCTGCACCTCGGCGACTCCGGCATCGACCTCAGCCAGTGTCTCGCCGTAGACCGCCACTGTCATGTGATGCTCGCCGAAGCCCGCGCGGCCGGCGGCGACGTCGTCCTTGGCGTTGGAAAGCTCGCCGCGCAGGCTCACTGCCTCGTCCTCGGTTGAGCGCATACGGCGCAGCGCTAGGTTCATCTTGCCGAGCGCGGCGGAGCGATCGACGAACCCGAAGGATTGCGACAGCGTGAGTTCGAACGGCAGCCGCAGCAGTTCGTCGAACATGCCGGGCGCGGTCTGGCCGGGATAATCCTTGATCGAGACGAGGCCGATGAAGCGCCGCCCGGACTCGCCGTGCGGCCCGAGCTCTGCCGTCTCCTGCCCAAAACTGATGCGGCGATAGGGCAGATACGCGCCGAGATCCTGCGTCGGCAGCATCACCGGCCGCATCTCGCCATTGTAGAGCGTCGAGAGGAACTCGAGCGGCTCCGAGCACGCCCCGTGCGGGGTCTCGTATACGCTCAGCAGGCGCGGTTCGTAGCTTCCGAGCTGCGCCATCAGCGCGTCGCGCGCGGCATCCAGCGTGCGCAGCTCGTGCGCGGTCTGCACGCCCGCATCCTTGCCGATCCCGCCGCGCAGCCGCTCGGCGAGGCCGATGCGCCCCTGCAACGGCCGGCGCACGATCGTCAGGTACAGGTCGTTGACGTAGAGCTTCTTCGCCGCCAGCCGCTCGCGCCAGGTCGCATCGAGCGCGGTGGAAAACGCATCGGGGAAGCGCCCTGGCAGATCGACCTCCACCTGTCGCCGCACGATATGGTGATAGATGGCGAAGCGCGACGATCCGATCGCCTGCAGCATCGCGTCGCGTAGGGACTTGCGGTAATTGATCTCGTCGGTGTCGGCGGTCTCGAACAGCAGGCCGCGCAGGCGGATCGTCTGCAGCAGCAGGCCGTCGCGCGTCTCGATCGTGTAATCGTCGACATGGCGGGCGTAGGGCAGATGATGTCCCGCCGGCTTTTCCCGCTTCACCGTCTCCGGGCCACGGCTCAGGGACGGTAGGAGTTGCATCGCCAGATCGCATGATTGCGGACGCGCGGGCACGTGCGCGCGCGGGTCAGCCACAGGTCGAAGATGCGCGGCTCCCGCACGCTCAGCACCATGCCGAAGAGATGCGCGGCCACGGCGACCAGCAGTACCCAGATAGAATGGAAGATCAGGAACAGCTCGGTCGCGACGACGCCGTTGACGATGAAATAGCTGTAGGTGACGCCCGCGAACATCTGCGGCCGCGTCAGCGCGACGAAGACCGGGTCGTGATCGATCCCGGACATGGCTTCAGTTGCCGAGCGTGGCGGTGGACTGGATACCCGCCACGATGCTGGCCGCGCCGAACAGGATGAAACAGCCGACGATCACCGTCGCGCCGTACCGCCAGTTGATCCGGCCGGTCAGCATCATCAGCCCGACGGCGGCGACCGCGATGATGGCGACGACGGTCGCCACCGTGCCGAGCAGGGTGCCCTGCAACCAGCGCACAGCGGAGACGATCACGCCCGAACCGGCGGGATCGCTCAGCGATTCCTGGGCGAAGGCCTGGGTCGATGTGATCATGCCCGAGCAAGCGACGAATACACGCAGCAGGGCTTTACGCATCTTGATCAGCGGACATCCTCCTTTTTTGCGCCGCTGAGACTCGACGCGATCTCGTCATCTCGTCGAGCACTTTGCCATGTTACGTCAACCGCGATTATTAGAACAGGGGCGGCCCCAGCTTAGTCTGATGGCACTCTTATGGAAGCAGGATGCCGTTCATCAGAAAGTCGATGGTGTGCCGCGTATAGCGGCGTTTTAGGTCTTCGCTTATGTCGTCGATCCCGAATACCAGTGCGACCAGCAGCCGCAGCGAGATGATCTGGTCGCAGGCGCCGACCGCGTTGATGTAAAACAGGAACGGGTTGAGCGACCGGAATTCGCCGAGCCGAACGCCCTCTTCGAAAATCTTGTGATGTGCGTTGACCATTGGGCGCAGGAAGCGGTCTGTGATCTCGCGCTGCTCCTCGCCGGTCGCTTCTTTCGCCATTTTCAAAATCAAACGGTTGATGAAAGGATGCTTGAAATACAGTGCGACCAGCCCGGCCAGGTGAATGCGCATCTTGTCCGCCGGCGACATTTCCGAGCTGACCAGCGACTGAAGCTGGACCAGCGCCACGTCGAGATCACGCTCGAGCAGCGCGCGCAGCAGCCCGCGCTTGTTGCCGAAATAATATTTGACCAGCGCGACATTCACGCCGGCGCGTTCGGCCACGTCGATCAGCGGGATTTCCAGTTGGTCGCGTTCGCGCATCAACGCGCCCGTGGCGTCGATCAGCACCTCGCGCGGAGAGATTCGCTTGCGGGATTCGGGCCCGCCGCCGTCCGGCGCGAGGTCGGGCACGGCCGTCGGGGGCTCAGGAGTGGTGCGACGTCTTACCATCTGGTCAGCGATCTTCTGTCAAATGCTATGCGCCGCGGACAACACTGTTGCAACCGACCTTGGGACGCCGCACATCACACGGTAAGAGAAGGATCAATACCGTCCGCCCGAACGCCGGGACACGGCAGAGGCGACAAGCATGATAAGCTTCGAAACCAAGCAATTGCGCGCTTTTGTCGGCATCGCCCAGATGCGGTCTTTCACGCTCGCGGCGCATACGCTTGCAATATCGCGGCCGGCGCTGTCGCTGCAACTCGCCAAATTTGAAAAGCAGCTTGGGTTCACGTTGTTCGAGCGCACGACCCGCGCCGTCATCCTTACGCCCGAGGGCGCGAAGCTGCTGCCCTTTGCCGAGCGGGCACTGGCGGAGCATGATCTGCTCGAGGCCGAGGTGCGCAAAATGCGCAAGGGCAGCGGTCTGGTGAAGGTCGGCACCGCCATCCACACCAGCCGCTGGGCGTTGCGCAACCGTATCCTCGACGAGTTTTCGCAGATTTACACGAATGTTGAACTTCAGGTCCAAACCGGATTTCAGAAGAACCTGCTCGGTGCGCTGGAAAGCGGCGTGATCGACGCTGTCCTGTTCGGTGGCGTGTCCACGACGCGCGCCGAGTACCAGGACCGGCAGGCGACGCGCCACAGTTCGGAGGGCCTCTACCCGGACGACCTGGCGCGGGTAATGCTGGAGCGGCGGCGTATAGAATTGTTGATCCCGGCCGATTTCGCGCTCGCCGCCGAACCCGCCGTCAGCCCGGAGATGCTTGCCGGTGTCACGGTCGCGCTGCCCCACCCTGGCAATTGTCCACCGTTGTATGGCGGCTTTATCGAGCTGCTGGAAAATGTTGGTGGCAATGCCCAGTATATCCCGGATCACAATGCCTATTCGCTCGATCAATATTGCCGGCGCAACCGCGTCATTACGCTGACGCCGGGTCAGTTCATTGATGAGCCGATGGTCGATATCGTCAGCCGTTATGTCGAGGGTTTCGATCCCTGTTGTGAGTTGGTCCTGCTCAGTCGACCCGGCGATCAAGCGCCCGCGCTGCGATCGTTGCTGGCGTTTGCGCGGACACTCGGCCTCACCGGCCAGCGCGGCGTACGCATCGGCAACGGCTTGAGCTGAAACGGTCGCCTATTGGTTTGATTCGCAAACCAATCTTCCCTGAATGCAACTCGACACTCGGACCTGACCGGTTAATCTGACCCGATAAAGACGTTCGGGGAGGTTATTAAACGCATGTTTCGGGGAACGCGTGCGCGCGCTCGCGGCGCGGTGCCGGCAGGTTTCGGACGCTGATGTTCCGCCGGCTGCTGATCGCCAATCGCGGAGAGATCGCCATCCGCATCGCGCGTGCCGCGGCGTCGCTGGGGATCGAAACGCTCGCCATCTACCCGCAGGACGATGCGGCGTCGCTGCATGTCCGTATCGCCGATGCCTCCGCGGTGTTGCCGGGGCGCGGTGTCGCTGCCTATCTGGATGGTGACGCGCTCATTGCCGCGGCGGTGGCGGCAGGCTGCGATGCAGTGCATCCCGGCTACGGCTTCCTCGCCGAGAACGTGGCTTTTGCGGAAAGCTGCGCCGCCGCCGGCCCCCGCTTCATCGGCCCCGATGCCGACCATATTCGCCTGTTCGGGGACAAGGCTTCGGCACGCGCCTATGCGCAGCGGCTGGGCGTCCCGTTGCTGCCGGGTACGCAGGCGGCGACGTCATTGGAAGAAGCGGAGGCGTTCGCGCGCGGCCCGGCGGCAGGGCGTCCGGTCATGCTCAAGGCGCTGGCCGGCGGTGGTGGGCGCGGGATGCGGGTCGTGTCGAGCCCGGATCAGATTGCCGAGGCGTTCGAGCGGTGCCGGTCGGAGGCGCAGGCCGCGTTCGGCGACGGCGCGCTCTATGTCGAACAACTGGTCGAGCGCGCGCGCCACGTCGAAGTGCAGGTGATCGGGGACGGGTCGGGCGCGGTCAGTCACCTGCACGAGCGCGATTGCACCCTCCAGCGCCGCAATCAGAAGCTCGTCGAGATCGCGCCGTCCCCCGGCCTGCCCGACGCGACCCGTCAAAGGCTCTGTGCCGCGGCGGTCGCGATGGCTTCCGAATGTCGCTACTCCGGCCTCGGCACCTTCGAATTTCTGGTCGATGCGGATCGCCTCGACGATTTCTGGTTCATGGAAGTGAACCCGCGCGTTCAGGTCGAGCATACGGTGACGGAGGAAATCACCGGCATCGACCTCGTCCAGGCGCAGATCCGCGTGGCGTCGGGTGCGTCGCTCGCGTCGCTCGGTCTGGAACAATCGGCGATCCCGGCGCCGCGCGGTTTCGCGATCCAGTTACGCATCAACATGGAGACGACGGACGAGACCGGGGCACCGCGTCCATCCGGCGGCACGATCAGCACCTATGAACTGCCGTCGGGTCCGGGCGTGCGGACCGACGGTTTCGGCTATGCTGGCTATCCCGCCAACGCCAGCTACGATCCGCTGCTGGTCAAGCTGATCGTTTCGGCCACGTCACGGCGAACGATGGACGATTATCGCGCGCTGCTTACTAAAGCGGGCCGGGCTGCGGCCGAAACGCGGATTGACGGCGTCGCGACCAATCTCGCTCTCCTGCGCGTGCTGGTCGGCGATCCGGCGGTACGAGCCGACGCCATCACCACGCGGTTCATAGAGGGGCATGCGGCGGATCTCGTCGCGGCTGCCGCCGCCATCGGCCCCGGCGTGCTGCCGGTAGCCGACACCGGGGCGACGCCAGGCACCCGCACGCGAGCGGAAGTGCCGCCAGGCATGGTCGCAATACGCGCGCACAGCGTCGGCACGATCGTTGCGATCGGTATCGAAGCGGGAGATGTCGTGCGGCGCGGCCAGCAAATCGCGATCCTCGAAGCCATGAAGATGGAACACCCCGTCCTCTCCGATGTCGACGGCATCGTGCGCGAGATCGGCAGCGAGATCGGGGCGACGGTCTCGGAAGGTGATATTTTGCTCGCCGTCGAGCCTGCCGAACTCGAGGACGCGGTCGAGGCTATCGAGGCCGAAACCGATCTCGACGCGATCGGCCCGGCGCTCGCGGAAACGATCGCGCGCCACGCCGTCGGCCTCGACGAAAATCGACCCGAGGCGGTGGGGAAGCGGCACGCCAAGGGCAAGCGCACCGTCCGCGAGAATATTGCCGACCTGCTCGATGCGGACAGCCTCATCGAATATGGCGCACTCGCATTGGCTGCCCAGCGCCGCCGCCGCTCGCTGGACGAGTTGATCCGCATCAGCCCGGCGGACGGGCTGGTCGCGGGCGTCGGCACCGTCAACGCCGCGCTGTTCGAGGAGCGCGCCGCCCAGTGCATGGTCATGGGCTACGACTATACCGTCTTCGCCGGCACGCAGGGCGGCATGAACCACAAGAAGATGGACCGCCTGCTCGGCATCGCGCGCGAACAGTTGTTGCCCGTCATCTCGTTTACCGAGGGTGGCGGCGGCCGCCCCGGTGACACCGACAAGATGCGCGTCGCGGGTCTTGAGGAGACTTCCTTCACCGAATTCGCGCGGTTGAGCGGCAAGGTGCCGCTGATCGGCGTCACATCGGGGCGGTGCTTCGCGGGCAACGCTGCCCTGCTCGGTTGCTGCGACGTCATCATCGCGACTGCGAACGCCAATATCGGCATGGGCGGCCCGGCCATGATCGAGGGCGGCGGACTGGGCGTGTTCACGCCGGAACAGGTCGGGCCGATGTCCGTGCAGGTCGCCAACGGTGTGGTCGATATTCCCGTCGCGGACGAGGTGGCGGCGGTTGTGGCTGCACGCCAGTATCTGTCCTATTTTCAGGGGACGCTGACGGACTGGAGCGCCGCGGACCAGCGTGCGCTGCGCCACATCATCCCGGAGAACCGGTTGCGCGTCTACGATGTGCGCCGGGTAATCGAGACGTTGGCGGATACCGGCTCCGTGCTGGAGCTGCGGCGCGCCTTCGGCCCCGGCATTATCACCGCGCTGATCCGTATCGAGGGGCGTCCGGTCGCGCTGATCGCCAACGATCCGCAAATCTTGTCGGGCGCGATCGACAGCGACGCGGCGGACAAGGGGGCACGCTTCCTTCAGCTTGCCGACACGCACGGTCTGCCGGTGCTGTCGCTCTGCGACACGCCGGGCTTCATGGTCGGCCCCGAAAGCGAGACGAGCGCAGCAGTCCGTCATATGTCGCGGCTGTTCCTGGCCGGCGCCAATATGTCCGAGCCGATGATGACGGTCGTCTTGCGCAAGGCCTATGGTCTCGGCGCGATGGCAATGTCAGGCGGGAGCTCGCTGCAGACCCTGTTCACCGTCTCCTGGCCGCAGGGCGAGTTCGGCGGCATGGGCCTCGAAGGGTCGGTACGGCTTGGCTACCGCAAGGAGCTGGAGGCGATCGGCGATCCTGCCGCCCGTGAGACCAAGTTCCAGGAAATGGTGGCCGAGCTCTACCAACAGGGCAAGGCGATCAACGCCGCCAGCTATTGCGAAATCGACGATGTCATCGACCCGGCGGCGACGCGCCGCTGGATTCTGAGCTCGTTGCGCTCTCGCCCCCCACGCCCGCACCGGCCCCGGCGCTACGTCGATGCCTGGTGAGCAAGCAGCGAAAAGACCCCGTATGAAAAAAGTGCTGATCGCCAACCGCGGTGAAATCGCGATCCGTATCGCGCGCGCCTGCGCCGATCTGGAAATCGCCACCGTCGCGATATTCTCGACCGACGACGCCGGTTCGCTGCATGTGCGGCGGGCCGACGAAGCGGCGGCACTGCCGGGCATCGGCGCGGCGGCCTATCTCGATATCGACGCGGTGATCGCGGCGGCTGTGGCGAGCGGTTGCGACGCGGTGCATCCGGGGTACGGCTTCCTGAGCGAGAACCCCGCTTTCGCCAGTCGCTGCGGCGAGGCGGGACTTACCTTCGTCGGTCCCGAACCCGAGACGCTTGCGCTGTTCGGAGACAAGGCGGCGGCGCGCGCGCTCGCGGCGCGGTGCGGGCTGCCGCTGGCCTCGGGCAGTGACGGTGGTATCGATCTTGCGGAGGCACACGCCTTCTTCGCCGGTCTGGGCGGGCGTGCCGCCATCATTAAGGCCGTGTCGGGCGGCGGTGGACGCGGTATGCGCGTCGTGCGCGAAGCGGATGCGCTCGAGGACGCCTTCACGCGCTGCGCGTCGGAGGCAAAGGCGGCGTTCGGATCGGATGCGCTCTATATCGAGGAGTATATCGAGCGGGCACGTCACATCGAGATTCAGGTGGTCGGCGATGCGACCGGCACCATCGCGCACCTCCACGACCGCGAATGCAGCGCGCAGCGCCGCCATCAGAAGCTGGTCGAGATCGCGCCGAGCCCTTGGCTGGAACCGGCGATCCGCGAACAGCTCTCGGCGGGGGCGATCACGTTGGCCGCCGCCGCCACGTACCGTTCGGTCGGCACCGTCGAGTTTCTGGTCGAAACCGATGTGGCGGGGGCGGCGACGGGGCGCTGGCTGTTCATGGAAATGAACCCGCGTCTCCAGGTCGAGCATACCGTCACCGAGGAAGTGACCGGCGTCGATCTGGTGCAGGCGCAGTTGCGCATCGCCGCCGGGGAGACGTTGGACGCAATCGGCATCACTGCCGCGTCGGGGCGCGCACCGGCCGGTTTCGCAATCCAGTTGCGCATCAACATGGAAACCTTCGCTGCGGACGGCGCGACCTATCCTTCCGGGGGTGTGTTGCGGGCGTTCGATCCTCCCTCGGGCGGCGGCGTGCGCGTGGAGAGTTTCGGCTATCAGGGATACGAAACCGTCGCGAGTTTCGACTCGCTGCTTGCAAAGCTCGTCGTCCACGCGCCCGGACGCTTCGCCGATACCGTGCGCCGCGCGTACCGCGCTCTCTGCGAGTTCCGCGTCGAGGGCGTCGAGACGAACATCCCGCTGCTGCAGAATATCCTGCTGCATCCCGATTTCGCCGCCGGGCGTGTCGACACGCGCTTTATCGAACGTGAAGCGGCGGTGCTTGCCGCGCCGCATGCCCATCCTGCGTTGCACGCCCCCGCCGGAGGTGGCGCGACGGTGGCCGCCGAGCGCGACGAGGAGGCGATCAGCGTACCCGATGCGGTCGCCGTGCGCTCGCCGATGCAGGGCCAGCTTGTCGTCATGGACGTCGGCGAAGGCGACGTGGTCAGCGCCGGGCAAAGGCTCGCGGTGGTCGAGGCGATGAAGATGGAGCACGCCGTTTTTGCCGATGTGACCGGAACCGTGGTCGCGGCGCCTGGCCGTGTCGGTCAGCCGGTGCGGCGCGGCGCGATCCTGGTCGAAGTCGCCGAAGGCGACGTCGAGGGCGCCGGGATGGTCGGCGTCGATACCAGCGCCGAGCACGAGATGCTGGAGGTGCTCGGCGGCATTGAGACGATCCGCGCGGGCCTCGCCGATGAAGCGCGCCCCATCGCCGTCGCCAAGGCGCGCAAGCGTGACGCCTATACCGCGCGCGAACGCATCGCGATGCTCTGCGACACCGGGTCGTTCACGGAGGTCGGTGGCCTCGTCCGTGTCGAAGGACTGGACGAAAGCGCGCGCGGCGATTCCATCATTACCGGCACCGCGACGATCGAGGGGCGTCCGGTCGTGGTCATCTCGCAGGATTTCTCGCTGCTCGGCGGCAGCATGGGGCACCTCGGCACCGAAAAGCTGGAACGCGCGATCCGCCTCGCGCTGAACCAGGGCCTGCCGTTCGTCATGCTGCTCGATGGCGGCGGACACCGGATTCAGGACGGCCAGAACTCGCGCGCCTATGCGCGTGGCGGGTATATGTTCCACAATTTCGCACGGCTGTCCGGCTATGTGCCGGTGGTGGCGGCGGTGCTCGGCTTCGGCTTCGCCGCCAATACCAATTTCTGCGGCATGGCGGATTTCGTCGTGATGGTGCGTGACAAGGCAACGATGGGGCTGGCCGGGCCGGCGCTGGTCAAGGCCGGCACGGGCGAGGAGATCGACGCGCTGGCACTCGGTGGTGCGGCGATGCAGGTCGATGGGCAAGGGCTCGCCGATCTCGGCGTCGCGAACGAGGATGACGCCTTTGCGGCGATGCGCGACTACCTCTCCTATCTGCCGACCAACGCGCAGCATCCCGCGCCACGCCGCGACGCCGATCCCGCCGACGATGCCGCGGATCGGGCGGAGGCGCTGCTCGGCGCGGTGCCCGTCAACACGCGGCGCACCTACGACGTTCGTCCGGTGATCGCTGCCGTCGCCGATCGCGACAGCGTGTTCGAACTCAAGCCGACCTTCGCCACCAACATGGTGACGGCCTTCGCGCGCATCGCCGGGCGGCCGGTCGGCTTCATCGCCAATCAGGCGGCGAGCAAGGGCGGCATGATCGATTCCCCGGCATGCGAAAAAGCCGCGCATTTTATCGCCCTGTGCGATGCCTTTGCGTTGCCGCTGGTGTTCCTCATGGACGTGCCCGGTTTCTTCATCGGATCGGACGCGGAAAAGACCAACCTCGGCCGGCGCAGCGCCAAGGTGCTGTTCGAACTCGGTCATGCGACCGTGCCACGCATCTCGGTCATTCTGCGCAAGGGCTACGGACTCGGCTTCGTCGCGATGGCGGGCGGGCGCAGTTTCGAAGCCGATGCCTGCCTTGCCTGGCCGACTGCGGAGATCTGCGCGATGTCCGTCGAAGGTTCGGTCGATGTCGCCTACCGTAAGGATTACGAGAGCGCGCCCGATCCCGCCGCACGCCGGCAGGAGATCATCGATTCGATCCGCGCCAAGATCGGGCCGATCCAGGCAGCCGAGGGTTTCGGCGTCGATGACCTGATCGATCCCCGCACCACGCGCGCGCGCCTGAAGGAAATCCTCGCGCGCGCACCCGAGCGTCGGGTCAATCTGATGCCTGCGAAGGTTCGCGCGATCCCGCCGATCTGATCTTGCGGGAGTCGGGCGCGACGACCCTTCAGAGCCTTTCGCGCCGGATCTCGATCTTCGCCGCCACGCGGTCCCAGGTGTCGGGGGTGATGCCATCGGCCCGCAGCACGTGCTTCTGCACCTTCATCGTCGGCGTCTTGGGCAGTTCGGCGACGATGCGCAGGTAGCGCGGGATCATGAAGTGCGCCATGCGCGGGCGCAGGAACTCGATCATCTCGATTGGGTCGAGCGTCGCCCCGTCCGAAAGCGCGACCACCGCCATCACTTCGTCCTCCGACACGTCGCTCTGCACCGCCACGACCGCCGCCTCGCGCACGGCCGGGTGGGCGCCGAGTTCGGCCTCTACCTCGAACGAGGAGATGTTCTCTCCCCGGCGGCGGATCGCGTCCTTGGCGCGGTCGACGAAATAGTAATTGCCCTCGGCATCCTTGCGAAACCGGTCGCCGGTATGGAACCAGCCGTTGCGCCATGCCGCCGCCGTCGCCTCCGGGTTGCGGTAATAGCCTTGCGCGAGCACCCACGGTGCGTCGCTGCGCAACAGCAACTCGCCCAGGTCTCCGTTGGCGACCTCGCAATCGAATTCGTCGACGATCCGGGCCTCGATACCGGGCCGCGGCCGCCCGCAACTGCCCAGCGCGGTGGGGTTGATGTCGGAGATGATCGGCATCGACGTCTCGGTCATGTTGAACACGGTGCGCACGTCGCAGCCGAACCGCTTTCCGAATTCGATCGCGGTCTTGTCGAGCGGCAGGACGAGGACGTGGCGAAGCCGGTGCGCGGGCATGTCGCCCAGCGGTTCGTTGACGAGAAAGGCCGACATCACACCGAGCAGAACCACCGCCGTGACGCCGTGTCCGACGACGACCGGCCAGAAATCCTGCGTTCGGAAAGACGCGACCATCACGATCGACCCGCCGGCAAGCAGCATCCTGTAGACCGCCCCGGTCCCGCCGGCGTGGAACATCGGCAGCGTCACGAGCTGACGATCCTGGTCGTTGACACGCGGGTGCGACAGTCCGGTGGTGGCAAGGTGCATGTAGGTAGAGAGCACGCCCTTCGACGGGCCCGTCGTGCCCGAGGTGAAGATGATCGACTGGACATCCCAGGGCTCGACCGGCCGGGTGAGTGGGACGAGCGCGTCGGCACCCTCGTCGAGCAACGTGGCCGGGAGCAGTTCCAGTCCCGGCGGCGCGACGGCCTCGTCCCCCAGTGCGATCACGCGCCGCAAGGTGGCGCAATCGATATCGGCGAGCCGTTCGATCAGCCCGCCGTGCATGATCGCGATCTCGGCGCTCGACAGGTCGATCGCGTGCTTCAGCAACGCGCCGCGATACGCGACGTTGATCGGCACATACACCGCACCGAGATAGTTTATCGCGAACCAGGCGACGAGGATATCGGGGCCGTTGGGCAGCCATACCGCGACGCAATCGTCCTGCCGCACGCCGAGATCATACAGCGCGGAGGCCGCGCGCCGCACGCGCGATGCCAGCGCGGCATAGGTCCAGCGGTCGCCGCCGTCGAAGATCGCGAACACCTGATCGGGCCGCTCGGCGGCATGACGCTCCAATACGTTGCGCAACACACTTTCGTCGGCGGTCAACATCCGCGGGTCGGCCATGCTCAATGCTCCCAGAGGGTCAGAGACGTGCGCGTGCGCGCGCGAGATGATGCGCGGCGCGCAGAAAAAACACGCTGCCGATCAACGGAAAGATGACGCATACCGAAAGCGCCACACGCAGCGCATCGAGACCGAGCGCGGGTTTCAACGCGTCGCTTAACGCTCCGGTTAAAAGCGGCCCCAATGAAGAACCGATGAGGTTTATGCACAAAACCATGATTCCGGCCGCCATCGCGCGCATGTGCGGCGGCGTGACCTCCTGTATCGCCGCATAGGCCGGCGGCAGGAAGCCGACGAAACACGCGAGCGGCACCCACAGCAGGATCACGCACACCACAGCGTTGGGGGCGAATTGCGCGGCGATGAAGAACGGGGCGATCGTGGCGAGCAGGATCGCCGATAACCAGGGCCGCCAGCGCGGATCGCGCCGGCTTAGCCGGTCGCTCACATATCCGCTCAGCAGGGTGCCTACGACGCCTATGCCCCCCTGGCTCAAGCCGATCGCGAGGCCGGTCTCCGTTGTCGTGAGCCCGTAGATGCGGATCAACACGGCCGGCTGAAAAACGCTGAACCCGTAGGAGATGAACGCGAAGGCGGTGATGCCGAACACCAGGTTGCGATAGGCGGGCTCGCCGAGCAAGCGCTTGAAAACGAAGAGAAGCGACTCGCTGCTGCGCGGCATCTCATGCTTTCGTCGCGGCGGCAGCTTGATCGTCGTCGCGACTAGCAGCGCAAGCAATATGCCCGGTACGCCCATAACCATCAGCGCCAGCCGCCAGCCGCCGTGATCGGCGATGAAGCCGCCCCCCGCCAGCCCGCACATCGTGCCGAGCGGCAATCCGAGCTGATAGATCGACATCGCCTTGCCGCGCCGCTTCTCGTCGAACACGCGCGCGATCATGGCGTGTGCGGGCGGGATTGCGCCGGCCTCGCCTGCGGCGACGCCGACGCGCGAGAGGATCAGCTGGAAGAAAGTCTGCGCCCAGGCCCCGGCACTGGTCAGCAAGCTCCACACCAGCACCGCGCCGGACAGCACCCCGACGTGCGACTTGCGATCGGCGAGCCGGGAGAGCGGTATCGCTACCGTCGAATAGACGATCATGAACGACGCGCCGCCAAGCAGGCCGAGCTGGACGTCGCTGAGATGCAGTTCGCGCTTGATCGGCTCGCCCAGGATGAACGGCAATTGCCGGTCCAGATAGCTGAGCGTGTTGGTCAGCATCAGGACGATCAGCATGTACCAGGCCGCGCCGGAGGACAGCTCCGTCGCCTCGCCGGGGTCAGGCGGTGCAATGGGATCGACCGCGATGCCGGCGGCGTCCGTAATCGGCGGCACGGTGCCGGTGGCGCTGTCGGCGGTGTTCGAAGCCATCGGGCGGTCCTCTCTGGTCGGCGATTTACCGCTCCATTTAAATGGACACTGCATACCGCCGGCATTCAGGTCAACAGCCCACGCCTTGCGGCACGTGCCGGGTCGTCGCGAAAACCGGGAAGTGCCCGGTAAACCGCGGCTATTGGTAATAGAACGATACCAAAGCCCGAGTTTTTAAACGGACAGGGAGATGGTCAGCCCGGAAAGCGCGGGCTATCGTCTCAACAGTCATCGCAAGGCTTAAACCCGAGCGGCGACGTTGCGAAACATTTCCCTGCCGAGACGGACCGAAGTCCGCGTGACGGGGAGGCGCTTCCGATTCTGGAAGCGATGGGGAGGATTGCATGACGAAGTTCAAGTACCTTGTATCGGCTGCCAGCGGCATCGCACTTTCAGCCGCGATCGCAACGCCGGCCTATAGCCAGACAAGCGTATCGCCGCCCGCCGCCGCGCCCGCAGCGCCACCCGGTGAGACCACGATCGCCGACATCGTCGTCACCGCGCAGAAGCGCGCGCAGAAGATCAACGACGTCGGCATGTCGATCACCGCAATCGGCGGCGAGGAGATGAAGAAGCTCGGTATCGTCACTACCGCGGATCTGGCGCGGATCGAGCCCAGCTTCAAATATTCCTATTCCAGCTACGGCACGCCGGTTCTCACGCTGCGCGGCGTCGGTTTCAACGACGTGTCGCTCGCCGCCAGCCCGACCGTCAGCGTCTATACCGACGAAATTCCGTACCCCTATGTCATCATGACCAAGGGCGCGTCGTTCGATAACGAGCGGGTCGAGGTTCTCAAGGGTCCGCAGGGCACGCTGTTCGGCCAGAATGCGACCGGCGGTGCGATCAACTATATCGCCGCCAAGCCCACCGATCATTTCACGGCGGGGATGGATCTGACCGCGGCGCGGTTCGGCTATGTCGATGCGCAGGGCTTCGTCAGCGGCCCCGTCACCGACAATCTTTCGGTGCGCCTGGCTGGTGAGATCACCAGCGGCGGTGCATGGCAGAGAAGCTATACGCGCAACGATACGCTGCTCGGCGACCAGAAATTCTACAAGGCGCGCTTCCTGGCCGACTGGACGCCAAGTTCGCGCTTGCACATCAACTTCAGCCTCAATGCCTGGATCGACCAGAGTGAGACGCTCGTCCCGCAATTGACCGCGATCGTACTCAACCGGCCGCAGGCGGCCGCGCAGGTGCCGAGCATCGTTGCCACCCCGCTGGCGCCCGACGACGTGCGCTCGGCCGACTGGGATCCGCGGTATCGCCCCAAGAACAACGAGCATTTCGTGCAGCCCGCCCTGCGCGTGCAGTTCGCGCTGACCGACGACATCGATCTGATCGGGCTGTCGTCCTACATCCATTACACCGGCGAAGATCTGCGCAGCAACGACGGCGTCGCCTACGAAAACAACAAGGGCCTCGACGTTCAGGAATCGGACAACTTCTACGAGGAGCTGCGCCTCGCCGGACGCTTGTGGGACAATCGCGCGCACTGGGTACTCGGCGCGCAATATTCCGACGACAAGTCGAGCGAGAACCTGCGGCGCTATTATTTCGACAGCTCGCCTTCGTTCGCGACCACTCCGCGTATCATCGGCGGCCGCCTGCTCGCCTTCGATCACGGCCGCACCAAAGCGATCTACGCCAATGCCGACTATAAACTGACCGATCAGATCACGCTGAACGGCGGCATCCGCTACACCAAGTTCGATCTCGAGCATCATGGCTGTTCGCAGGATCCGGGCGGGTCGCTGGCCGCGCTGATCGGGTCGATCATCGGCCAGCCGCTTGGGGCCAACCAATGCTACACGATCCTGCCGGATCGGACGGCGGGCGCTTTCTTCTACAGCCCGATCCACGAGGACAACGTGTCGTGGCGCGCGGAGGCCGATTGGAAGCCGAACGCGACGACCCTGCTCTATGCCTCGATCAGCAAGGGCTACAAGGCGGGCACCGTGCCGCTCCTCAGCGCGAACACCTACGTCGCGTATCTGCCGGTGCGGCAGGAATCGCTGCTCTCCTACGAGGCGGGTTTCAAGCTCGGCCTGTTCAACCGCAAGCTCCAGCTCAACGCATCGGGCTTCTACTACGATTACACCGACAAGCAGCTGTTCGGCCGGCAACTCGATCCGCTCGGGCTGTTCGGGTCGCTCATCAAGCTGGTAAACGTGCCCAAGTCGCGAGTGATCGGCGCCGAGGCTTCGGCGGTACTCACCCCAACGCGCGGGCTGACGCTGACGGGCGCGATCAGCTACATCGACAGCGAAGTCACCGACAGTTTCATCAACTACAACAACTACGGCAGAGTCATCGATTTCAAGGGGCTGGCCTTCCCGTTGACGCCGAAATGGTCGGGCTCCGTCGGCGTCGAATATCGCCACGACATCGTCGATGGCAAATCGGCATTCGTCGGCGCGAACGTGACCTTCCAGTCGCACACCGTATCCTCGTTCGGCGGCGAGAACCCGCAGGCGCTGGGCGTGCCGGGCTATCAGTCGGGCGATCCGAGCTTCAACATTCCGGCCTATGCCTATGTCGATGCGCGCGCCGGGCTCGACATCAGCAAGGAATGGGGCGTCGAGATTTTCGGGAAGAACGTCTTCAACAAGGCGTACGACACCGATCTGATCCTCCAGAACGATACGCTGGGTCGGCGCCGCGGCGCGCCGGCGACCTACGGCATCACCGTCCGTTTCCGGTACAAATGATGCGCGGCCGGCCTGCAGGAGACGAACGCTGGTAACGCTGACCGATACTGATCCGCCGTGCGTCCGGGTCGAGAACCCGCCGCTGCCTGAACGGACGATGGCAGCGGTGATGCGCCGCAACCTCGCCGCGCGCCCCGACAAGATGGCGGTGCGCGACGAGGAGCGGGCGCTGACCTACCGCCAGCTCGCCGATGCGGCCTTGGGGCTGGCGGGCGCGTTCATCGGCCTCGGCCTCGAACGTCAGCAGCCGATGCTGATGATGTTGGACAATCATCTCGATTTCGTCACGACCTGGATCGGGCTGGCGCTTACTGGCCGCGTCGAGGTGCCGGTCAACACCGGCTATCGCGGCGCAATCCTGGAGCATGTCGTGCGCAACACCGGCGCGCGGGTCATGATGATCGAACAGGCCTATGTGGAGCGCCTGGCCGAGATCGGCGACGCGCTCGACATGCTCGACATCGTGATCGTGCGCGGCGACCCCACGGCAGTCACGCTGCCCGGCCGCATCAGCGTGCTCGGCGTCGATACGCTCGATCGCGCACCGGCAAATATCGAGGACGTCGCGCCGTGGGAGATCATGGCGATCATGTATACCTCGGGCACGACCGGCCCGTCGAAAGGGGCGATGATCCCGCACGCCCAGGCTTACGGCTATGCCTCGCCCTTCGTGTGGGGCTGGGCGTCGGAGAACGACACCAATCTCGCCTGCCTGCCGCTGTTCCACATCACCGCGCAGTGGATCGGCATCTACAACGCGCTGATCGCGGGCGGTAGCGCGGTCCTGCTGGCGCGTTTTTCCGCGACCACTTTCTGGGACAAGGCGCGCCAATACAATTGCACGCGCACCAATGCGCTCGGTGCCGTCGCGCAGTTCCTGTTCAATCAGCCGCCCCGCGCCGACGACAAGGACCACCCGATCCGCATGATGGGAATGTCGCCCGTCATCGCCGATGTCGAGGCGTTCAAGGCGCGCTTCGGGATCGACAAGGTCTCGACCGGTTACGGATCGACCGAGGTGTCGGCGGTGACGATCGCGCCGCCCGGCATGGCGGTCGCAGGGCAGTGCGGCTATCTGCGCGACGACTACGAGATCCGATTGGTCGACGAGAACGACGTCGAGGTCGAGCCCGGCCAGGTCGGCGAGGCGCTGATCCGCGGCAAGGAGCCGTGGTCGACCACCGCCGGCTACGTCAACATGCCGGCGGCGACGGCAAAGGCGACGCGCAATCTGTGGTTCCACACCGGCGATCTGCTGAGGCTGGCACCCAACGGCCAATATGTCTTCTGCGACCGCAACAACGATGCGATCCGCCGCCGGGGCGAGAATATCTCCAGCTACGAGGTCGAGCGCGAGATCGAGACGCACGCCGCGATCCTCGAATCCGCCGTCATCAAGGCGCCGAGCGATCATAGCGATGACGAGGTGAAGGCGTGCGTGGTGGTGCGGCCGGGCCATGATCTCGACTTCGCGCAGCTCGTCGCGCACCTCGATGCGCGGATGCCCGCTTTCATGGTGCCCCGGTACTACGAGATTTTCGAGCGCCTGCCGAAGACGCCGACCGAGAAGGTGCAGAAAGCGGAATTGCGCAAGAACAGCCTCACCGCGCAAACATGGGACCGGACGACGGGAGCGACGCTGAACGTCTAGACGAGAAACCAGGGCAGCGGCCGGCGCCCCGGCCGCTGTCATTATCCTATATGGTGTTTTTACCTGTCGCGGATTTCGCGCAGGATGTCATCCGTGCTGTCCTCGGTCGCGAACCAGGGCGCGTCCGTGAGGGTCTTCGAATAGCGCGGGGCCGGCGCGGGTTGCGGCACGCCGTTCACCTCCACGAACACCTGCCGCGCGACATTGTGGGGGTGCGTGCGCGCCTCCGCCAAAGAGAGCACGGGGGCGAAGCACGCATCGCTATGCTCCAGCACCGCGCACCATGCGTCGCGCGTCTTCTGTTTGAAGATCGCGGCGACCTTCGGCTTCAGCGCGGGCCAGTGCGACTCTTCCATCTGGTCGTCGAAATCGGGGTCGTCCGCGATGCCGAGTTTGTTGCGCAACAGCGCGTAGAATTGCGGCTCTATCGCTGCGATCGACACATATTTTCCGTCCGCGGTCTCATAGACATCGTAGAAATGCGCGCCGCCGTCGACCAGATTGGACCCGCGCTCGTCCTGCCAGACGCCCTGCGCCTGGTTGGCGTGAAACAGCCCGCCGAGCAGTGCCGACCCTTCCGACATAGAACAATCGACCACCTGGCCGTCGCCGCCCTGCCGCGCGTGGATCACTGCCGCGAGCACGCCAAAGACGAGCATCATCGCGCCCCCGCCGAAGTCGCCGACCAGATTCAGCGGCGGCACCGGCGGCTCATCCTTGCGGCCGATGGCGTGCAACAGGCCTGATAACGCGACATAATTCACATCGTGGCCGGCGGCCTGCGCATAGGGACCGGTCTGGCCCCAGCCCGTCATCCGACCGTAGACGAGCTTCGGATTGATCGCGATCAGGTCATCGGGGCCGAGGCCCAGCCGCTCCATCACGCCGGGGCGGAATCCCTCGATCAGCACATCGGCGGTCGCGACGAGTTTCCTCACGATGGCGAGCCCTTCGGGCGTCTTGAGATCCGCAGTCATGCGCCGGCGCGAGCGGTTGAGGACATCCTGGATATTCTCGCCGCGCCACGCGACGCTGCGATGATCCGCCCGGTCGATGCGGATCACCTCCGCGCCGTGATCGGCGAGCATCATGCAGGCGAACGGACCGGGTCCGATCCCCGCGATCTCCACGACCCGCAGGCCTTTGAGCGGGCCGGTCATTTCGCCCCCCCGCATATCGCGCAGACGGGCTTCGCAACGCGGTCATCCACCCCTGACAGTTCGGCCAATTCGCTGCTCATTTCCGCACCCCAAAGCATCCGCGACTCTCCCGTCCAAGTCTCGGCGACGAACCTGCCTCGATCCGGGTTCAATTTCCATTTAAATTTTACGTTTAAATGCGCGGCCCGACGATTGACGCTATCCGATTTGGTGTTCATGAGCGACCGGAAGGCGCGCCGGCGAGGCGCGCCGCTCGGCGAGGATGCCCGTATGTACGAGACGATCGGCTACGACATTGATGCGCGCGTGCTGACCATCACGCTCAACCGCCCCGAACGGCTCAACGCCTTCACCACGACGATGTGCGAAGAGTTGATCCATGCCTTCGACTGTGCCGACGCCGATGACGACGTAGCAGCCATCATCGTGACCGGTGCCGGGCGCGCCTTCTGCGCCGGCGCCGACCTTTCCGCCGGCAGCGCGACCTTCGACTACGCCAACCGCCCCGACCGGCAGAACGGCGAAGGCTCTCCGGTCCGCGCCGATGGCAGCGTCGACTATGCGCATCCCTCGATCCGCGACAACGGCGGGCGCGTGTCGATGCGCATATACCAGAGCCTGAAGCCGGTGATCGGCGTCATCAACGGCCCCGCGATCGGCATCGGCGTGACCATGACCTTGCCGATGGACGTGCGGATCGCCGCCGACACCGCGCGCTTCGGTTTCGTCTTTTCGCGTCGCGGCATCGTGCCGGAGGCGGCCTCGTCCTGGTTCCTGCCGCGCGTGGTCGGCATCAGCCGTGCGCTGGAATGGTGTACCTCTGGCCGGATTTTCTCTGCGGAGGAGGCGAAGGAGGGCGGCCTGATCCGTTCGATCCATCCTGCCGAGGATCTGCTCGGCATCGGTCAGGCGATGGCGCGCGAGATCGCGGACAATGCCGCACCCGTTTCGGTCGCGCTGACCCGGCAGATGATGTGGCGCGGGTTGAGCCAGGCGACGCCGATGGAGGCGCACCGCCTCGACAGCAAGCTGATCTATGCGCGCGGCCGCGCCGCCGATGCGAAGGAGGGCGTCACCGCCTTCCTGGAGAAGCGCCCGCCGCACTATCCGAACACGGTCGGCAACGACATGCCCGAACCCTACCCTTGGTGGGAGGAGCAGAGCTTCACGGCATGAGCGCGGTTCGCTTCGGCGACAGGATGAGGACGAGGATGTGAGCGAAGAACCGGCGGAGGCGACGCAAATCCAGACCAGTGGCGCAGGCGCCGTGCGCAGCGGCCATCAGTTCGACGAAGCGCGGCTGGCGGACTGGCTGCGCGCGCAACTGCCGTCGTTTCGCGGGCCGCTCGTGGTCGAGCAATTCAAGGGCGGCCAGTCCAACCCGACGTTCAAGCTCAGCCTCGACGGGCGCGCCTACGTCATGCGCCGCAAACCCGCCGGCGAGATTCACCGCTCCGCGCATGCTGTCGACCGCGAATATCGCGTGCTCTCGGCGCTGGCGGAGACCGGATTTCCGGTGCCGCGCACGATCGGCCTATGCACCGATGACAGCGTGATCGGCAGTTGGTTCTACGTGATGGAAATGGTCGAGGGACGCATCTTCTGGGATGCGAACCTGCCCGAGCTTCCACCCGCCGAGCGCGCCGCCTGCTTCGATTCGATGAACGAGACGATGGCGCGGCTGCACCAGGTCGACTACGCGGCGGCCGGGCTGGACGATTTCGGCCGGCCCGGCAACTACGTCGAGCGCCAGATCGCGCGCTTCTCGCAGCAATATCTCGCCGATGCCGATGCCGGCCGGTATGAGACGATGGACCGCCTGATCGAATGGCTCCCCGCGCACATGCCCGCGGAAGACGCGCGCGCGATCGTCCACGGCGATTTCAAGCCCGACAACATGATCTTCCATCCGGTCGAACCCCGCGTCATCGCGGTGCTGGATTGGGAATTGTCGACGCTCGGCAATCCCGCCGCCGATTTCGCCTATAACGTCATGATGTACCGAATGCCCGAGGGCCTCGCCAATGCTGTGGTGGCGCCCGATCCGGCCGCGCGCGGCCTGCCGAGCGAAGCGGACTATGTCGCGGCCTATTGCCGGCGCACCGGCCGCGGCGGGCTGCCGGATCTCAGTTATTACATAGCTTTCAATATGTTCCGGCTGGCGGCGATCCTGCACGGCATCCACGGTCGCGTGCTGCGCGGCAACGCCTCGTCCGCGCACGCGCACCTTCAGATCAAGCGTCTGCCGGCGCTCGCGCAAGCCGCCTGGGATCAGGCCGAGCGATCGATGCGCGGCGATTGAACCAGATCGATTTCAGGAGAGACCAAGATGGATTTCAGCCTTTCGCAAACGCAGGTGCATTGGCGTGACCGGGTCAAGGCGTTCATGGACGCGCACGTCTTCCCCAATGAAGAACGCTATGAGCGCGAGGTCGAGGAGGGCGCGCGCTGGAAGGAGCTTCCGCTCGTCGAGGAACTGAAGGCCAAGGCCAAGGCGCAGGGGCTATGGAACCTGTTCATGCCGCCCTTGCAGGGGCACGCGCCGCTCAACCCGGACTTCCGGTTCGAATCGCCGGGCCTCACCAACCTCGAATATGCGCTGTGCGCCGAGGAAATGGGCAAGGTGAAATGGGCGTCCGAGCTGTTCAACTGCTCCCCGCCCGACACCGGCAATATGGAAGTGCTGACGCGCTACGCCAATGCGGACCAGCAGGCGGCATGGCTGAAGCCGCTGATGGACGGCGAGATCCGCTCGACCTTCCTGATGACCGAACCCGCCGTCGCCTCGTCGGACGCGACGAATATCGAGACGTCGATCGTGCGCGACGGCGACGACTATGTCGTCGACGGGCGGAAATGGTGGTCATCGGGCATGGGCGATCCGCGCGTGAAGATCGCGATCGTGATGGGCAAGACCGATCCCGGCGCGGCCGCGCATGCGCAGCAATCGATGATCCTCGTGCCCGCCGACGCGCCCGGCCTCACGGTGGAGAAGATGCTGACCGTGTTCGGCTACGATCACGCGCCAGAGGGGCATGGTCAGGTGCTGCTCGACAAGGTGCGCGTGCCCGCCGGCAACATGCTGCTGGGCGAGGGGCGGGGGTTCGAGATCGCGCAGGGGCGGCTCGGGCCCGGTCGCATCCATCACGCGATGCGCTCGATCGGCGCATCGGAGCGCGCGCTGGAGGAAATGGTGCGGCGGCTGATGACGCGCGTCGCCTTCGGCAAGCGCATCCACGAACATTCCGTGTGGGAGGAGCGCGTCGCGCAGGCCCGCATCGACATCGAGATGACGCGCCTTCTATGCCTGAAGGCGGCCGACCTGATGGACCGCGAGGGCAACCGCGCCGCGCGTACCGAGATCGCGATGATCAAGGTCGCCGCACCCAATACCGCGGTGCGCGTCATCGACAATGCGATCCAGGCATTCGGCGGCGGCGGCGTCTCCCAGGTCAGCCACCTCGCCGCGTCCTACGCCTCGCAGCGCACACTGCGGCTGGCGGACGGGCCGGACGAGGTCCACCGCCGCACCATCGCCAAGCTCGAGTTCCGGAAATACCGCGACCTGATCGCGGAATAGGCCGGGGGCCGTCGTATTCGAGGGACCGGGGTGGCGGAGCGGGAGGGATTCGAACCCTCGATACGCTTTTGACGTATACTCACTTTCCAGGCGAGCGCCTTCGACCACTCGGCCACCGCTCCGCATTCCCCGGGAAGGCGTGGCCCTAGAGACTCGCGGGCGGCTTCGCAAGCGTCGCGGGATTGCCTCGCCGCCGATTCCCGTGCGACGTTCCCGAGCATGATGCTGATCCCGCTCCTGCTGGCGCTCGCCGCCGCGCCCGAAAAGCCCGCCAAACCGACCGCCGGGCAGATCGCCGAGGCCGCGCCGGCATCGTCCTGGGGCGCGATCGCGGCAGAGGATCTGCTCGTCATGGATTTCGCCGACGGGCAGCGCGTGGTGATCTGGCTCGCGCCCGATTTCGCGCCCGTCCATGTCGCCAACATCCGCAAGATCGCGCGCAGCGGCTTCTGGTCGACCGCCACCATCTACCGCGTGCAGGACAATTACGTCACGCAGTGGGGCGGGGGCGAGGACAAGGCGCCGCCCGCCGGCATCGTCGTGCAGCCGCCCGCCGAATACGAATGGGTGCCCAAGGCGGCGGTCCGCAACCCGTACAAGGATGCCTATGCCGCCGTCACCGGCTTCACGGCGAGCGGCTGGGCTGTGGCGGGGGACGGCAAGCGCCAGTGGCTGCCGCATTGCTACGGCGCGGTCGGCGTCGCGCGCGATCTCGCGCCGAGCGTGGGGACGGGCGCGGATCTCTACACCGTGATCGGCCACGCGCCGCGCCACCTCGACCGCAACATCGCCGTCGTCGGCCGGGTGATCGACGGCATGGGCGCATTGTCGGCCCGGCCGCGCGGGACGGGCGGGGGGCTCGGCCTGTACGAGGATCCCAAGCAGTTCATCCCGATCAAGCGCATCGCCATCGCCAGCGATCTGCCCGCCGCCGAGCAGCCGCGCTTCCAGTATTTCAAACCCTCCGCGAAGGAGTTTCCCAAGATCCTCGAGGCGCGCGCCAATCGCGGCCCGCCGTTCTTCGATGTGCCGAGCGGCGCGGCCGACCTGTGCAACCTGCCGGTGCCGGTGCGGAAGGTGCCTTGATCGCAGCCCTGTCGTCACCCCGGCCTTGTGCCGGGGTCCAACGTGCCGCCGGGTGATGCGGCCAGCGGCTCAAATCCCGGCCTCGCGGCGACATCATTCCACACCGAGTTCTCGTAGCGATGTGTTCAGTGCGTTCCGAAATCGTGTTTGGTACCCAGCGCCAGAGCGGCATACATTTCCAAAAGCCCTTGTCGAACTTGGTCAGGCTCTGCGACGTAGCGAATCTCCATTGAGCGCATTTGCAGCTTCATGCGATTGAAAGCCTCGAATAATCCTGGAACGTCTTTCAGTATGTTGGCGGCCGACGAACCTCGCTGATATTTCGTGCGTACATGCTGCATCTCCTCGCAAGCAAGTCGAAAGGCCAAAGAGGCTTGATTGGTTTGAGAACTGTTTCGGCAATGATTGCCGAGCCTCTGCCTGAAATTGTTGCTTCTGCCGACATATATCGGGCGGTCGCCATTTGAGAAAAGATAGACGACTTCGACAGGGAGGTTGCGAGGGCGAGTATCGAAAGTAATTGGATCGCATGCCAGCAAGCTACGGAAAGAGGCGTCAAGGCCTTGGATCGCATCCCCAAAGGCCTGAATGCACGGCTGCGTTCGAACCTCAGCTAGCGGCGTTTGGATCATTTGAACCCCAAGAGACTGTCAGATGAAAGTAGACTGCGTTCCACACTTGCCGTCATGGGAGTAAATCCCATGACGTCGGACGCGGGCTGAAGCCCGCGCCGGCCGGGGGTTCGCGTTGCGCCGATGGCGCAAGCGCCGCGTAGCTGCGCTACGCGCCTCGCTCCCTATTTCCCCACCCAGTCCGCAACTTCCCCCGCGACCTGGTTCGCCGCCTGGTTGAGCGCCGCGCTGCTGCCCAGCGCATCGATAGCCGCGACCGGCACGCGCGCTTCGAAGCGGCGCTTCTCGATCACGCTCGGGTCTTTCCGCGTCAGCGCGCCGTCATAGGCGACGACCGCCTCCTTCGTCCCCGCATCGATGCCGAAGCTCTTGAGCTCGCCCTGCAGCGCAGCCCCCGGATCGGCGTTGAACTGGCGGTTGCTCAGCACGACGCGGCCGGTCCTGGCGGCCACGGTCTCCGCCAGCATCCGCTGGAACAGGCGGCTGGGCGGCTCGACCCACTGCGCCTTGGGGACATAGGCGATCGCGGTTTCGCCCATCTGTACGGGCACGCGCACGCCCGAGAGCGAGGCCGCCGCCAGCGGGTTCTGGATGACGATCGTCGCCGCCGACGCCGAATTCTGCGTGCCGCCGACCGGGATGCGCGCGCTGGACGTCAGCGTCAGCAATTGTGCAGGCGGCTTCGGCGAGAGGCTGATGCAGCCCGACAACGCGAAGGGAAGCGCGGCCCAAGAGAGCATGGGGAGGGGGACAGGACGCATAAGGAACCTCACTTGCTGGCCTTGTAGTCGGGCAGGCGCGGCTGGCCGAGGACCGAGCCCGCGCCGCCACGGTCGAGCCGCTCGGCGACGCCGGTCAGCGCCTGCGACATCTCGCGCAGGTCATGCACGAGCGCGCCGACCTCGGGCAGGGTCTGTTTCGAGAAGCTCTGCACGCCGGGCTTGGCCTGTTCGAGCACTTCCGAGAGCGTATCCATGCTCTTCTTGGCGGACGCGATCGTCTCGCCGAGGTGCTTGGTCTGCGGGCGGATATCCTCGTTGATCATGCTGTTGGTCGAACTGGCGAGCGTGCCGATCTGCTTCGCCGCCTCGCCCGCCTGCTGCACGGCGACGCGCGTCTCGGCGAGCGTCGCGGCGATCTCGGGTCCGCGATCGGCCAGCGCGCCGGTCAGCCGGTCGGTGTTGGCGAGGATGCCGGTGATCGACGCCTTGTTCTTGTCCGACAGCACCTCGTTCAGCCGCTCGGTCAGCGTCGAGATACGCTCGAGCAGCTTCGGCGCGGAATTGAGCAGCGCACCGAGCCCGCCTTGCTTGGCGGGAATCGTCGGCACGCCGTTGGGGCAATCGGCCAGCGGATTCTGTTCGGGGCAGACGATCGGCGGCGCACCCTTCTGCGCGCCGTCGAGCTGGATCGTCGACGTGCCGGTGAAGCTGCCCTGGATGGTCGCGGTGGTGCCGACCAGGATCGGCGTGTCGCGGCCGACCGAGATGCGCACGCGCACGAACTGCGGATCGGGCGTGAGCGCAATCTCCTTGATCTGCCCGGACGGCACGCCGGAGAACAGCACGGCGGAACCCTTGGCGAGCCCGTCGACCGACTGTTTGAAGAAGATATCGTATTCCTTGTCGCTGCCCGCACCCCAGCGCGCGATCCACACGAGGAACAGCGCCATGACGGCGATCAGGATCAGCACGACGCTGCCGACCAGGACATGGTTGGAACGGGTTTCCATCAGTTCTCGGCCCCTGCTGTTTCGGCAGCTTTTTCGTGTTGGTTGCGTTCGATCGTTGCGGTGGCGGCGCGGCCGCGGGGACCGCGGAAATATTCCTGGATCCACGGATGGTCGAGCGCGAGCAGTTCGTCGATCGTGCCGACCGCGATCACCTTCTTGTCGGCCAGCACCGCGACGCGGTCGCAAATGGCGTAGAGCGTGTCGAGATCGTGGGTGATGAGGAACACCGTCAGCCCCAGCGTCTTCTGCAGCGACGCGATCAGCTCGTCGAAGGCGGCCGCCCCGATCGGATCGAGCCCGGCGGTCGGCTCGTCGAGGAATAGCAGCTCGGGATCGAGCGCCAGCGCGCGCGCCAGGCCCGCACGCTTGCGCATGCCGCCCGAAAGCTGCGCCGGGAATTTCGGCCCGGCATCGGCGGGCAGGCCGGTCATCACCACCTTGTACGCCGCGACCTCGTCCATCAGCGCGCGCGGCAGGCTGCGGTAGAACTCACGGAGCGGAACCTGCACGTTCTCCGCCACCGTCAGCGTCGAGAACAGCGCGCCGCCCTGGAACAGCACGCCCCAGCGCTTGGAGAGATCGATCATGTCGGTCTCCTCGCGGTCGACCGTCGATTCGCCGAGCACGAGAACCTCGCCGGCATCGGGCTTCTGCAGGCCGATCAGCGATCGCATCAGCACCGACTTGCCGGTGCCCGATCCGCCGACCACGCCGATGATCTCGCCGCGCCGCACGTCGAGATCGAGCCCGTCATGCACGATCTGGTCGCCGAAGCTGTTCTTCAGCCCGCGCACGGTGATGACCGGCGCGTCGTCGTCGATGCCGACCGCGCTCACAGCCACCCGATCGAGCTGAAGAACACGGCGAAGAAGGCGTCGAGCACGATCACCATGAAGATCGCCTGCACCACGGCGGATGTGGTGCGCAGGCCCACCTGCTCGGCGTCGCCCTCCACCTGCATCCCCTGGAAACAGCCCGCCATGCCGATGATGAGGCCGAACACCGGCGCCTTGATGAGGCCGACGTACAGGTCCGTCATCGGGATCACCTCGCGCAGGCGCTGGATGAAGGTGACGGGCGGGATGTTGAGCGCGATCCAGCACAGCAGGCCGCCGCCGATGATCGAGAAGATCGACGCGAAGAAACCCAGCAGCGGCATCATGATGACGACCGTCAGGATGCGCGGCAGCACCAAAGCCTCCATCGGCGAGACGCCGATCGTGCGCATCGCATCGATCTCCTCGGTCAGCTTCATCGTGCCGAGCTGCGCCGCGAAGGCGGAGCCCGATCGCCCCGCGACCATGATCGCGGTCATCAGCACGCCGAGCTCGCGCAGCGTGATGCGCCCGAGCAGGTTGATCGTGAACGCCTCCGCGCCGAACTGGCGGAGCTGCACCGCGCCCTGCTGTGCGATGACGACGCCGATCAGGAAGCTCATCAGCCCGATGATGCCGAGCGCGGTCACGCCGACCGCCTCGAAATTGTGGACCATCGCGTTGAAACGGAAGCGCGAGGGGTGGATCGTCACGTTCCACAGCGCCACGACGGTCGCGCCGAAGAAACCGAGCAGGCCGATCAGCGTCTTGCCCGCCATGACGGTCGCATCGCCGACCTCGCCGACGATGCGTTCGATGCTGCCAGGGCGTTCGGGGCGCATCGCGACCGGCTGGTCGGCCGCCTCCACCTGTTTCAGCAGATGCTCGCTGTCGGCGTCGAGCCCCGCGATCGCGGCGTCCTTCTCCGCGGCGAAGCGGTGGACCAGCCATGCGCCGACGGTGTCGATCCGCTCGACCCCGCTCAGGTCGACGGTATCGACATTGCCGTCATAGGTGCGCAGCCGATCGGGCAGGTCGCCGATCCGCGCGAGCGACAAGCTGCCGGAAAAGCGCAGGATATCCCCGTCGCCGGTGCGTTCGTGGGTGAAGGCGGCGGTGTCGGTCATCCGGCGCGACATTGCTGCAATCGTGCTGGATCGGCAAGCCGCGCCGTGCCTAAGGTGAATTGATGCACCGTTTCGCTATCTATGACCTCGACAAGACGATCACCTACGCGCCGACATGGACTTCGTTCCTTCTGCTCGCGTCACGATTGATCGCACCGTGGCGATTGTTGCTGCTGCCGGTGCTCGGCGCGGTGACGATCGGCTATGCGTTGAAGCTGGTCGGGCGGGGGCGGTTGAAGGAGCTTGCGCACGCCCTGCTGATCGGCCCGCGCGTCCCCGTCGCGAAGCTGGAGGCGGTGGCGGCGCTGTTCGCGGAGGGCGTGGTGCCGGGCGAAACCTACGCCGGCGCGCGCGCGCGGATCGCTGCGGACCGGGCCGAGGGGTATGAGGTGCTGATCGCCACCGCCTCCTACGCGCTCTACGTCAGGGCGATCGCCGAGCGGCTCGGCGTGGGCACCGTGATCGGCACCCTCGCCGAGGTGCGCGACGGCTACGTGCTGGCACGCATCAGCGGCGAGAATTGCTACGGCCCGGCGAAGCTCCGCATGATCGAGGCATGGCTGGCCGGGCAGGGTATTGCGCGCGGGGAGGCGACGGTGCGCTTCTATTCCGACCACGTATCCGACGCGCCGACACTCGCATGGGCCGACGAGGCGTTCGCGGTGAATGCGCACGCGCCGCTGCGGGAGATGGCGAAGGCTCGGGGATGGGCGGTGGTGGATTGGGAGCGGCAGCCGCGCAACCTCCTGCCACTGGGACGCAACTGATACGCCTGCGTCCGCTAACGACCCGTAGCGGACATTCAGCAAATATCATGAACCGGCAGTTGAAACCCTCGTTGGAAGTGTTGCTTATTGGTCTTCTGGCCAAACGGAAGGGTCTTCCACTGGCGTTGGTAAACGTCCTTCAAGCCAATCCGCGATGGTCCCAGGCCTCATCTCTTGATTGTGACATTCGATCACCCAACGGAGGTAATCTCGCGGACCGCCATTTAAGTATGGCGGCGGTGACACGGGTTTGAACACGGTCGGCAAGCGCTCCGACAGCGATAGCTCGTTGAGAACGTAGCCAATTTCTTGCACTGCGTTCCACGCCAGATGATGGTCTATGTCCAAAGAAAACTTTACCCACCATCCGGCCTCGCTCGTTCCCGATCCGAAGCCGCCCCATGGCGTATCGTTAGTCTGAACAGCCGGTATTCGCGCCAAGAAGGTGAGTAGCTTGTGAAAGCCGCGATCGTGCTTGGTCAATTCCATAGGCCCTCATCATAGCCAAAGAAGGTCCGCTAACCACCCAAACCCAATGTCCGCTCCCGACCCATAGCGGACATTGGGAGGGGGGGTGCTGATGGCGGCCACCGCTCCAGTAGCGGTCGTAGCAGGAGATGCTATTCCCCTTCCATGACCGGACCCTCACCCGCCCATTGTCGCTTGGTCGTTCCTCTTCTTCGTTCGCGAGACGGACGGCGAACAGACGTGGCGCTTTCCGGCAATCGCTCACTGTCTGTGTTCAACATCGCGTGGGGCGAGGACATTGGGGATTATTTTGAGCATCTGACGTCAAATATCTCCCCGTCGCTTGACGAGGCATCGTTCGATCTCTTCTTCACCGATGAGATAGTGAGCCTAACCGATCCTGAAACAGGCACGGTGATTTGGAAAACGGACGGCATTCCGAGCGTCCGCTAAACCAACCCTGTCGCCAGACGCTGATCGTCGCAAAACCACCCATTCCCGCACAATCTCCGCCGCCGCGCCTCTCTCGGTTTGTCACCCCGGACGTATTCCGGGGTCCAGGGCGCCGCGAACGCCGGGGCGATACGTTCAAGCGACCTCACGCGCCGCACTTCGGACCCCGGAACACGTCCGGGGTGACGAAGGGAGTGGTATAAATGGCCGCTTGCGACCCATCCCGGACATTCACGCTGTCCTACAGCACCCGCCCCGTGCGAAACTCGCCTGTCGCTCTTTGAACCGTCAGCCTGTCCGCTTCGCTGCTCCCGGCGAATCCTTCTCGCGCATCCGTGCGCCGCGTTCATCGGCGTGGCGAACGGGACTGCCGCGCTGGATTGGTGCAATTTTGGAAACGATCGCGCCTTACATTTTCGATTCAGGCGTCAATCTGTCAAGCGGACTCTAACTTTCACCGCAACACCACATCCACCGCGTGGATCGCCAGCCCGACGAGCCCGCCCACCAAAGTCCCGTTGATGCGGATATATTGCAGGTCGCGGCCGACCGCATTCTCCAGCCGCCGCGTGATCGTTTCCGCATCCCAGCTCCGCACCGTCTCCGACACCAGCCGGACGATGCCGTCGCCGTAATCGGCGGCCATGCCCACTGCCGTCCGCCGCACGAAGCGGTTGATCGTGGCGCGTAAGGCGGCGTCCTTCTGCAAGGTCTCGCCGAGCTGGCGGAGCATGTCGCCGACCGGCCCGCCCATCACGCCGTCGGGGTTGCGCGCCATCTTCAGCATGCCGCCGCGCGCCTGTTCCCACAGGCCGTCGAGCCAGCGCTGCATCGCCGGATTGGCGATGATCTCGGCCTTGATGCCCTCGACGCGCGCCTGCATCGCGGGATCGTGGATGAGATCATGGGCGAGGGTTTCCAGCCCTTCTTCGGCCTTGGCGCGCAAAGGATGGTCCGAATCCTCGCCCATCTCGCTGAGCATCTTGTGCAGCCCCTCGATGATCTTGTTGGCCAGCGTCTCGTCGAGCCCGGTCCAGCGCATGATCGATCCGGCGCGCTCATGCACCATCGCGCGGATGAGGTGCTCGTTCGCCTCCAGCACGCGCGCCGCCCAGCGGATGATGCCGTCGAGCAGCGGCAGGTGGCGCTGTTCGGCGATGGCGGCGGTCAGCGCCTGGCCGAGCAGCGGCGACACGTCGAGCTCGCGCAGGCGGTTTCCGATCGCACCCTTCACCATGCCGCCGAGCCGCTGCTGGTCGAACGCCTCGAGCATATGCACCGCCAGCTTGCCCGCGCCGCGCACCAGTCGCCCGTCGCGTGCGCCCGGCTCGCTGAGCCAGCGCCCGACCGCGCCGGCCACGTCGAGCCCCTGCATCCGCCGCGCGACGACGCGGGGGATGAGGAAATTGTCGCGCAGGAACGCGGCGAGCGTCGTGCCGATGCGATCCTTGTTGCGCGGGATGATCGCGGTGTGCGGGATCGGCAGGCCGAGCGGATGGCGGAACAGCGCCGTCACCGCGAACCAGTCGGCCAGCCCGCCGACCATCGCCGCTTCGGCAAAGGCGCGGACGAAGCCGAGCGCCGGCACGCGCGGCTCGAACGCGCGCGCGGCGAGGAAGGTCGCCGCCATCACGACGAGCAACCCGCCCGCGATCCACCGCATCCGCACGAGCGCAGGCGGGGGGGCGGCGGCATCGGAGCGCAGGCGGAACGGCTTCATGCCAGGACCAATCCCCGGCGCGGGCGGAAGTTCAAGCCCTGACGGCGGATATCTTCACTCCGCCGGCTGCGGCTCGTCGTCGCCGGGCTTGTAACCGAGCTTGCCGGTCTTGCCGATCGCGGGCTTGGCATCGTTGTCGATCACCGGCTTGTCCTCGTGCCCGATCACCACCGAACCGTCGTCGCCGGGGCGATAGGTGAGCAGGCGGCGGCTGAGGCGCGGTCCCAGCCAGCCCTCGATCCCCATCGCCAGGCTGAAGGTGGCGGGCACGATCAGCAGCGTGAGGATGGTCGAGAGCGACAGGCCGCCGATCACCACCACGCCCATCGGCGCGCGGAACGATCCGTCGCCGCTCAGCGACAGCGCGGTCGGCACCATGCCGGCGACCATCGCCACCGTCGTCATCACGATCGGCTGCGCGCGCTTGTGGCCGGCATCCTCGATCGCGGCGAGCGTCGGCACGCCCTTCTGCATTTCCTCCAGCGCGAAATCGATCAGCAGGATCGAGTTCTTGGCGACGATGCCGAGCAGCATCAGCAGCCCGATATAGACCGGCATCGAGATCGGCATGCCCGCGATCCACAGCGCGATCAGCCCGCCGAGCGGCGCCAGCAGCAGCGAGCCCATGTTCACGAACGGCGGCAGGATGCGGCGGTAGAGCAGGATCAGCACCGCAAAGACCAGGAAGATGCCGGCGAACACCGCGACGATGAAGTTCTTGATCATCTCGCCCTGCCACTTGGCCTGGCCGAGCGTCAGCTTGCGCACGCCCATCGGCAGGTTCTTCATGATCGGCAGCGCGTTGATCTCCTTCCACGCCTCGCTCGAGACGAGCGGCTTGCCGGTCCGGGGATTGATGCCGAGATCGGCGCCGACGGTGAGCTGGCGCTGGAGCTGGACGCGCTCGATCTTGCTCGGGCTCGCGCCGAAGCCGATGTCGGCGACGGTCGACAGCGGCACCGATCCGCCGGTGATGGTAGGGACGGGCAGGTTCTGGATCGTCGCCATGCGCGAGCGTTCGGTCTGTTCCAGCGCGACCGTGATCGGCACCTGCCGGTCGCCGATAGAGAATTTCGCCTTGTTCTGGTCGATATCGCCCAGCGTGGCGAGACGCACCGCGCTCGACAGCGCGGCGGTGGTGACGCCCAGGTTCGCGGCGAGATCGAAGCGCGGACGCACTTCCAGCTCGGGCTGTTGCAGATCGCCCTGGATGCGCGGCGCGGTGACCGATTTCAGGCCCGACATCTGCTGCACCAGAGTCTGCGCGGTCCTGGTCAGCAACTGCGGATCCTCGCCGCCGAGGACGACGGTGATGTCGCGGCCGCTCGATCCCCAACCCTGCTGCGAGCGGAAGGACACGCGCGCATCGGGGATCGCCGCCAGCGTCGGCGCGAGGTTGCGCTCGAACTTCACGCTCGTCATGCTCTTCTTCGGCTTGAAGGTCGCGGTGACGCGGCCCGAGGCGATGCCGACGCGGCTGTAGATCGAGGCGACGTCGGGCTGCACCTTCAGGATGTCAGCCACCTGCGCCACCGCCTTCTGCGTGTCGTCGAGCGTGGTGCCCGGCGCCAGCTCGATGACGGCGGTCGAGGAATCATGGTCCTGATCGGGCTGGAAGGATTGCGGCAGGATCGCGAAGAACACCACCGTCAGCCCCAGCGCGACCGCGCCGGCGACGACCGATGACCAGCGGTGCATCAGCGTCCAGCGCAGCGCGCCCATGTAACCGTCCATCAGCCGCCCCTCGCCGTGCGAGGCATGGCCCTGCGCGCGGAGGAAATAGGCGGCGATCATCGGCGTGATGAGACGCGCGACCGCGAGGCTGATCAGCACCGAGGAGACGACCGTGAGACCGAAATTCTTGAAGAACTGGCCCGACACGCCCGGCATCAGACCGACCGGCAGGAACACCGCGACGATCGACATGGTGGTCGCCAGCACGGCGATGCCGATTTCGTCGGCGGCGTCGATCGATGCCTGATACGCGCTCTTGCCCATGCGCATGTGGCGGACGATGTTCTCGATCTCCACGATGGCATCGTCGACCAGCACGCCCGCGACCAGGCTGAGCGCGAGCAATGTCATCTGGTTGAGCGTGAAGCCCAGCAACTGCATGATCCAGAAGGTCGGGATCGCCGACAGCGGGATCGCCAGCGCAGAGATCGCCGTCGCGCGCCAGTCGCGCAGGAAGATGAAGACCACCACGACGGCGAGCAGTGCGCCCTCGATCATCGCCTCGATCGCCGAATGATACTGGATTTCGGTATATTTGACCGAATCGTCGATCAGCTGGAACTTGACCTTGGGATATTGCGTCTCGAGCGCCTCGAGCTTGGCCTTGGCGCCGGCGAACACCGCGACGTCCGACGCGCCCTTGGCACGCTGGAAATCGAAGGTGACGACCTGGTGGCCGTTGAGCTGCGACGCGGTGCGCTGCTCGGCATATTGATCGAGCACGGTGGCGATGTCGGTGAGGCGGACCATGCGGCCGTTGCCGACCGAGATCTGCGTCTGGCCGAGCGCATAGGCGTCGGCGGCATTGCCGAGCACGCGCACCGACTGTTCGGACCCGGCGATCTCGGTACGGCCGCCGGCCGCATTCATGTTGACCTGACGGAGCTGCTGGTTGACCTGGCTCGCGGTCAGACCGAGCGACTGCAGCTTCGCCGCATCGAGCTTCACGCGGATTTCGCGATCGACGCCGCCGTTGCGGTTGATGGTCGACATGCCGGGAACCGACTGCAGCTCCTTCGTCACCGTATTGTCGATGTACCAGCTCAGCTCCGCGACGGTCATGTCGCTCGTCACCGCAGCGTAGCTGGCGAGATCGTTACCGGACGAATCGATGCGGATGACCTGCGGCTCGAGGATGCCGTCGGGCAGGCTGGAGCGGACCTGCTGGATCGCGCTGCGGATATCCTCGATCGAACGATCGATGTTGGTGCCGATGGCGAGCTGGACGAGCGTCTGCGACTGGCCCTCGGTCACGGTCGAGTTGATCTCGTCCACGCCGGGCAGGCTGCGCAGGCCCGCCTCGACCTTCTGCGTGACCTGGTTTTCGAGCTCGGTCGGCGCCGCGCCGGGCTGCGACACGATGACGACCACGACCGGAAAATCGATGTCGGGATCGTTGTTGACCGGCATCGTCGCGAACGCGAACAGGCCTGCCACCGTCAGCATCATGAACAGGACAAGGCTGGGGACCGGGTTGCGGATCGACCAGGCCGAGATGTTGCGAAAGCCCATTGCTCGACGCCTTACTGCTTGCTGAGGATCGGCTTGATCTTCTGGCCAGGGCTGAGGAAGGCACCAGCCGAGAGCACGATCTTCTCGGTGCCGGTGATGCCATCGACGATCGCCACGCCGCGATCCGACACCTCACCGGTCTTGATCGCGCGACGCTCCACCTTGTCGCCGCTGCCGACGACATACACGAAATTGCCGCTCGCGTCGGTCTGAATCGCCGAATTGGGCAGGACGGGGGCCGTATTGGTGCCGCCGGTGATCGTCGCGGAGGCGAAACCGCCCGGCCGCAGTTCCTTGTTGTAGGCAACGGTGATGCGGGCGATGCCGCGCCGCGAGGTGGGATCGACGACCGGCGATACCTGCCACACCGTGCCCGGAAAGGATTTCGTGCTGCCGACCGGCGTCACCTGCGCTGGCGTGCCGACGCTGATGCCCGGCAATTCGCTCTCGGCGACTTCGGCGCGCATTTCCATCTCGCCCGCCTTGGCCATGCGGAACAGCACACCGCTGCCCGAGCTGACGATCTGGCCCGGCTCGACCGCGCGGGTAAGGACCAGCCCGGCTTCGGGCGCGCGGATATCGAGGCGGCCGTTGCGCGCCTGCTGCTCCGCGAGCGAGGCCTGCGCGATGCGGACGCGGGCGACGGCGGCGTCGCGGGTCGCGGCCTTCTGCTCGAGATCGGCCTTGGAGATGAAGCCGCGACCGACCAGCGACTGCGCGCGCTCATATTGCGACTGCGCGATGCCGGCATCGGCCTTGGCGGCGGAGATCTGGGCGGAGAGGCTGGCGGCGGTCTGCTGCTGCACCGAGCGATCGACGGTGGCGAGCACCTGGCCCGCGCCGACCCACTGGCCGGGCTCGACCAGCACGCGCGTGACGAGGCCGCCTTCGCCGGCGACGCCGACCGGCATCTCTCGCCGCGCGGCGAGCGAGCCCGTCGCCGACACCACGCGCGCGACCGAGGAGCGGCCGGGAATCGCGACGGTGACGCTGGGCAGTTGCTGGACGTTGGCGGCCTGCTTCGGCGCCGGACGCAGGAACATCCAGCCCGCGATCAGGACGACGAGCACCGCACCGGCGATCAGCGCGATCCGGCCCCAGCGCCGCGGCTGCTCGCTGCTGCCGGGCAAGGCATACACCTTCTCGTTGCCCAGATGCGGCGTCTCGTAATTCATGTCAGACACTTTCCTGCCCCGGCGAATGGCCGCGTCGATAACGGCTGTGTTATACAAATAACGCACTACGCTCAAGCGCTGATAAACCGCCCTGGCCGGAATGGCCATTTCCCCGCCTCGCGGCAATGTGGATATGCGCCGGATCGGTGAATCCTGTTGCATAAATCCAACACCGCGCAGAAGTCTTGACGCGAGCCCGCGTACGACGGGCGGAGGTTGTGCAAGAGAGGTGCGGAGATGGATCGATCCATTATCGGCTGGCTGCTGATCGGGCTGGTTGCGGGCGTGCTGGCGAAGATCCTGCTGCCGGGGCGCGATCCGGGCGGTATCGTCGTGACGATCCTTGTGGGAATGGCGGGCGCGTTCCTGGCCGGCCTCGTGGCGCATGCGCTCGGCTGGACCTTGGTCGGCGGGTGGAAGAATTATGCGGCGGCGACGGCGGGCGCGGTGGCGCTGCTGGCGCTGTACCGGGTGATCACCAACCGCCGCACGCGCTGACATCCTCGCTGAACGGCGGCCTTCACGTTCGTTCATCCACGGTTCGCGTCCGCCATGCGAGGAGCGCGGCCACGATGATTTTTTCCGGGAGAGACTGACGATGCGACCGATTTTCTATGCAACCGCGCTGGCGATCACCGCCGCTGCTACCGCGCCGATGGCGGTGAACGCGCAGAGCATGCCATCGCCGATCCTGCCCGACGGCACGATCCTCGACGTGTCGGCGGAAGGCCGCACGACGCGCGTGCCCGACGTGGCGACGATCCGCGCGGGCGTGGTGACGCAAGGCGCGACGGCGGCAGCGGCGCTGGCCGACAATGCCGCGCGCATGACCAAGGTGTTCGCGTCGCTGAAGAAGGCCGGCATCGCCGAGCGCGACATCCGCACCGCCAACGTCAGCCTCAGCCCGCAATATCGCTATGCCGACGGCCAGGCACCCGCCGTCACCGGCTATCAGGCGAGCAATTCGGTGTCGGTGCGCTTCCGCGACATCGCCAAATCGGGTGCGATCCTCGATGCGTTGGTCGGCGTCGGCGCGAACCAGATCGACGGGCCGAACCTGGCGCTCGATCAGCCCGATGCCGCGCTCGACGAGGCGCGCGCGGATGCGGTAAAGAAGGCGCGCGCGCGGGCCGAACTCTACGCGAAGGCGGCGGGTCTGTCGGTGTCGCGGATCGTGTCGATCGCGGAGAGCGGATCGAACGACGGCGGATCGCCCCAGCCGCCCGTCATGTACATGCGCGCCAAGGCGGCCGATTCCACCCCGGTCGCGGCGGGCGAGACCGACGTGACCGTCACGCTGTCGGTACGCTTCCTGCTGAAATGAAACGAAAACGGGCCGCCCGATCGCTCGGGCGGCCCGCTTTACGCTTGAGCGGTGTGGTTTAGCGCAGCGACCCGCGACGCACCAGATTCACGATCGCCAGCAGAATAACCGCGCCGATCAGCGAAAACACGAACGTGTTCACGGTGATAGCCTGGTTGATACCCGCGCCAAAAATGAAAGACGCGATAACCGAGCCGACAATACCGACCACGATGTTGAGCAGGATGCCCTGCTGCGCGTCAGTCCGCATCAACATGCTGGCGAGCCAGCCGACAACGCCACCGACGATAAGCCAGATGATAATGCCCATGATTTCCTCCATGTTTCCCCGTGTCTGGGGTACATGGAGCAAAACCGATTATCGGCGCACTTTGTTCCGACTACGTTTTGAGTTTATCGATTGCTCTCGATCAATACTTCTGCTGGCGCTCGTAGAGCGAGCGGTAGTGCTGGATGCGCGTGACGCGCAGGCCCGGCATGCCCGAGCGATCGATCGCGCGCTGCCAGCCGGCGAATTCCTCGACCGTCAGGCTGTAACGCTCGCACACTTCGTCCACGCTCAGCAGGCCGCCGTTCACCGCGGCGACGACTTCGGCCTTGCGGCGCACGACCCAGCGGGTGGTCTCGGGCGGCGGCAGCGAATCGAGCGTCAACGGCTCGCCGAGCGGGCCAATGACTTTCGCGGGACGGATCTTCTGATTCTCGATCATCTACTCACAACCTTCGATCGGGGCGGGGGGCCCCCTCTCCAACTCTGTAAACGGCAATAGCTTGCCGGTATTGAATGCCGGCTAAAGCGGCACGGTAAACGCGCGATTCATTCGGCCTTCCAAGCCGTAAACATCTGAGCCACCGGCAGATTGAACGCGCCGTGCGCGGGCGCGAAGATGCCTTCCACGATATGGTCGGCGGCAAGTTTTGTCTGGGCCATTGCCGTTTCGCTTGCCGCCTGCCGCACGAAGATGCCGACCATCAGCACCGCCAGATCGGGCGGCAGCGCGGTGACGCGCGTGTCGGCTTCGAAACGGGTAAAGCTCAGATCCACAGGGTTCGTTTTCCGATTGGCAGCGTCGTTGGTCGGTCGGCTTTAGCGCGCGCGTCTAAAGGTCGCGTAAACCATGATGCCGAAAGTTTGCGGTGCGGGGCGCGTGCGCCTATCTGCGCGCGATGCGTTTCGATGCGGATTTTCAGCTGGGGGCCGACCTGACCGGACGGCGGATCGTCGTCGCCATGTCGGGCGGGGTCGATTCGTCGGTGGTGGCGGCGCTCGCCGCGCGCACCGGCGCGGAGACGATCGGCATCACGCTCCAGCTCTACGATCACGGCGAGGCGGTGGGCCGCGCGGGATCGTGCTGCGCGGGCCGCGACATCCGCGATGCGCGCGCGGTGTGCGACCGGCTCGGCATCGCGCATTACGTGTTCGATCATGAGAGCAGTTTCCGGGAGAGCGTGATCGACGGTTTCGCCGACGAATATCTCGCCGGACGCACGCCGATTCCCTGCGTCCGCTGCAACATGGGGCCGAAATTCACCGACCTGTTCCAGATCGCGCGCGATCTCGGCGCGGACTGCCTCGCCACCGGCCACTACGTCCGCCGTGTCGCGGGCGCGGCGGGCGCAGAGCTGCACCGCGCCGCCGATCCGGCGCGCGACCAGAGCTATTTCCTGTTCGCGACGACGCAGGCGCAGCTCGATTACCTGCGCTTTCCTTTGGGCGGCATGCCCAAGCCGCGCGTGCGCGAGATCGCGGGAGACCTCGGCCTCGGCGTGGCGGGCAAGCCCGACAGCCAGGACATCTGCTTCGTGCCCGACGGCGATTATGCCAGCCTCGTCAAGAAGCTGCGGCCCGAAGCGGATACCAGCGGCGAGATCGTCGATGAGGCCGGGCGCGTGCTGGGGCGGCACCGCGGGCTCATCCATTTCACCGTCGGCCAGCGGCGCGGGCTCGAGATCGGCGGCACGCCCGAGCCGCTCTATGTCATCCGCCTCGATGCGGCCGCGCGGCAGGTCGTGGTCGGCCCGCGCGCGGCGCTGGCGGTCGACGCCGCGCGGCTGTCGGGGATCAACTGGCTGGGCGGCGGCCATCAGGGCCCGCTCACCGCCAAGGTCCGTTCGCTGGCGAAGCCGGTGCCGGCGCGGCTGGAGGGCGACACCGTGCTGTTCGATGCGCCCGAATACGGCGTCGCGCCGGGGCAGGCGGCAGTGCTCTATGCGGGCGACCGGGTGCTGGGCGGCGGCTGGATCGAGGAAACCCAGCGCGCCTTCGCCGCGGCTTAAACGAAGATCGTTCCTTCGATCACGGTGACGCATCCGCCGGTGAGGATCACCCGGTCGCCGTCGAGCCTGCAGTCGATCCGTCCGCCGCGCGCGCTTGCCTGAAAGGCGGTGAAGCGGTCGCGGCCGAGGCGGGCGGCCCAATAGGGCGCGATCACGGCATGGGCGGAGCCGGTCACGGCATCTTCATAGGGCGAGAACACGCGGCTGACGACGTCGGTTTCGGTGCCCGGCGCGGTGACTGTCGTCTGCGCGCCGGCCGGGAGTGCGCCCGGCGTGAAGGCGCGCACCGCCGCTTCGTCGCGCAGGACGTAGACATGGTAGCCGCCCGCGTGGCGCAGCGTCTCGACGGCGAGCACGCCGATATCGGGCAGGGCCTCCGGCGAAGGCGGCAGGGCGGGCAGGGCGAGGGCATAGCCGTCGCCGGTCCGCGTCACCGTCAGCGCGCGGGCGTCCCGTGTGTTGAAGGTCGCGCTCTCGCGTGCCGGATCGCCCGCCAGCACGAAATGCCCCGCCGCCAGCGTGCCGTGGCCGCACAGCCCGATCTCGCGGATGGGCGAGAACCAGCGGATCTCCGCGCCGACGAGAAATGTCGTGGCGGGCAATGAAAGCTCTGCCGCGATCGCCTGCAGGGTCGCATCGTCGCGCCACTCGGGCAGCGCGATCACCGCCGCCGGATTGCCGCGGAACGGCCGGTCGGCGAAGGCGAGGATATGCGCGTAGGGGACTTTCATCCGCGCGTGTTTCCCGGCGAAGGCCGGGGTCCAGCTACGGAGGTCTCGATAGTGGAGCGCGGTCCTCCGTTACGACCGACGCCCCACCTGGGCCCCGGCCTTCGCCGGGGAACGGCCTTGGCATTCATGGCTGATTGTCCGCGAGGTCAGTCTCGATCAGCGGATGCTTCGCGTCGAGCCGCCAGCCCGGATCGAGATGGATCAGCACCTCGACATTGGGGAAGGCCGCGTGGATGCGTTCCTCGACCTCGTCCATCGCCAGATGCGCGGCGGCGACGGGCATCTCGGGGTCGACCGCCATGTGGAACTGCACGAAATCGCGGTTGCCCGAACGGCGCGTGCGGATATCGTGCAGGCCGCGCAGCTCGGGATGATCCGCGGCGAGCGCGATCAGCCGGTCGCGCTCGGCGGCGGGCCATTCCTTGTCCATCAACTGGTCGATCGCATGATTCGCCGCGCGCCATGCGCCATAGGCGAGCCACAAAGCGATCAGCACCCCGAACAGCGGATCGGCGCCGTGCAGGCCGAGCCATTGGTCGAGCAGCAGCGCCACGATCACCGCGCCGTTGAGCAGCAGATCGGAGCTGTAGTGGATCGAATCGGCCGTGATCGCGACCGACCCCGTGCTGGCGATGACGCGGCGCTGGTAGGCGATCAGCGCGCCGGTGAGGGCGATGGCGAGGATCGACGCGCAGATGCCGTATTCGCCAGCCGCCGTCGGCGCGGGGTGGCCGATCCGCGCGACCGCCTCCCACGCGATGGCGGCGGCGGAGGCAGAGATCACCATCACCTGGAACAGCGCCGCCAGCGCCTCAGCCTTGCCGTGGCCGAAGCGGTGGTCATCGTCCGCCGGCGTCGCCGCCACGCGCACGCCCCAGAGCGTGACGAGCGAGGCGAGCAGATCGAGGCCAGTATCCGCGACCGACCCCAGCATCGCGACCGATCCAGTGCGATAGGCCGCCACGCCCTTCACCAGCAGCAGCAGGGTCGCCACGCCGACGCTGGCGAGCGCGGCGCGGGTGGCGCTCGCCGTCACGGGTAGAGCAGGCCTTCGGACCAGCCGTCTCCGTCGCGCTTGAAGAGGCGGCGTTCGTGGAGGCGATGTGCGCGGTCCTGCCAGAACTCGATCCGCTCCGGCACGACGCGGTAGCCGCCCCAGTGCGGCGGACGCGGCACGTCGCCGCCCTCGAATCGCGCCTGCATCTCCGCGAAGCGCGCCTCGAAGGTCGCGCGGCTGTCGAGCGGGCGCGACTGGTCGGAGGCCCAGGCGCCGAGCTGCGAATCGCGGCCGCGGCTGGCGAAATAGGCGTCGTTTTCGGCGTCGCTCGCGAGCGCGACCGCGCCCTCGATGCGGATCTGGCGGCGCAGCGACTTCCAGTGGAAGAGCAAAGCGGCGCGCATGTTTTCGGCGAGCTGATCGGCCTTGCGGCTCTCGCGGTTGGTGTAGAACACGAAACCGCGCGGATCGTGACCCTTGAGCAGCACCATCCGCACCGCCGGATTGCCCGCCGCGTCCGCCGTCGCCAGCGCCATCGCATTGGAATCGTTGATCTCGCTCTCGCGTGCCTCGGCGTACCAAGTGTCGAACAGGGCGAAGGGATCGGTATCGGTCATGGAGATGCTCTAGCGCGATGGCCCTGACGCGTCATCCCGGCGCAAGCTGGGATCTCTAGAAGGAGCACTCCCGGCCCGAACGGGAGACCCCAGCTTTCGCTGGGGTGACGATGCTGGCGGAACGACTCCGCGCGCCGCGAATTGAATCGCCTTCGCAACGAAGGAATCGATCCGATGGCGGCACGCGCTTACTGGCAGGGGCAGATCCGGCTCGCGCTCGTCTCGATCCCGGTCGAGATCTACAGCGCCACCAAGTCGGGCGCGACGATCAGCTTCAAGCAGATCCACGAGCCGACCGGCAAGCCGATCCATTACGAGAAGGTCGTCACCGGCGTCGGTCCCGTCGACACCGACGAGATCATGAAGGGCTTCGAATACGAGAAGGGCAGCTTCGTGCTCCTCCAGCAGGAGGAGATCGATGCGGTGAAGCTGGAGTCGAAAAAGACGCTGGAGCTGACGCAGTTCGTCGATGCCGACGAGATCGACGTGCTCTATTACGAAAAGCCCTATTTCGTGGTGCCCGCCGACGATCTGGCCGAAGAGGCGTTCATCGTGTTGCGCGAGGCGCTCCGGCGCTCGAAGAAGGTCGGGCTCGGGCAGCTCGCGATGCGCGGCCGCGAATATGTCGTCAGCCTGAAGCCGTGCGGGCGCGGCATGGTGCTGGAGACGCTGCGCTATGCCGACGAGGTCAACAAGGCGCAGGGCTATTTCCGCGACATTCCCGATACCAAGCCCGACGACGATCTGATGGACCTGGCCGAGACGCTGATCGCCAAGAAAACGGCGAAGTTCGATCCCAAGGAATTCCACGACCGCTATGTCGATGCGCTGAAAAGCCTCGTCGAGCGCAAGCGCAAGTCGAAGGGCGGCAAGATCATCGAGGATGCCGGCGACGACACGCCGAAGAAGGGCGGCTCTAACGTGGTCGACCTGATGGCGGCGCTCAAGAAATCGGTCGAGAGCAAGGGCGCGGCGGCAGCTACGCCGGAGAAGAAGGCACCGGCGCGGAAGGCCCCCGCGCGGAAACCTGCGGCGAAGAAGCGTGCTTGATTGCTCTTCCGTCACCCCAGCGAAAGCTGGGGTCTTTCGCGGTGAGGGCGTCCGCTATCACCGGGAGATCCCAGCTTTCGCTGGGATGACGCTGTTTGGCTAAGGCCGCCGACCCCCTCGCGCTCTACAACGCCAAGCGCGATTTCGCGAAGACGGCAGAACCGGCGGGCACGCTCGCACCTGGCCACGGCAACCGCTTCATCGTCCAGAAGCACGATGCGACGCGGCTGCACTGGGATTTCCGTCTGGAGGTGGACGGCGTCCTCAAGAGCTGGGCGGTCACGCGCGGGCCGAGCCTCGATCCCGAGCAGAAACGGCTTGCGGTGCGGACCGAGGATCACCCGTTAAGCTATGCCGATTTCGAGGGAATCATCCCGGCGAGCGAATATGGCGGCGGCACGGTGATGCTGTGGGACAGCGGCACCTGGGCCCCGATTGCAGGGAAATCGGCCAAGGATCTGGAAAAAGGCCATTTGCACTTCATCCTCGATGGCACGCGGATGAAGGGCGAGTGGCTGTTGATCCGCCTGAAACCGCGCGGGAAGGAGCGTGGTGAAAACTGGCTGCTCCGCAAGATCGACGATGCCGAGGCCGGCGGCACCGACACTTTGGTCGAGACCGGGCTGACCAGCGTCGCGACCGGGCGGACGATGGTGGAGATCGCGGAAGGGGCCAAGCCTCACACGTCGCCCCGGCGGAGGCCGGGGCCGCCAAGTTCCAAGAGCGGGACCAGGCAACGCGGCGGCCCCGGCCTCCGCCGGGGCGACGTGAAGTTCCAAGACCTCCAGCTCGCCACCCTCGTGGACTCGGTGCCCACCGGCTCGGGCTGGCTGCACGAGGTGAAATACGACGGCTACCGCGCGCTCGTCGCCCTCTCCGGGGGGAAGGCGCAGGTCTTCACGCGCTCGGGCCTCGACTGGACCGACACATTCCCCGGCATCGCCGATGCGGCGTCCGCGCTCGATGTCGACAGCGCGCTGATCGACGGGGAGATCGTCGCGTTCAAGGACGGGCGGCCCGATTTCTCGACGCTCAAGGATGCGATCTCGAACGCCGGCGAGATGACATTGTTCGCCTTCGATCTGCTTAGCCTCGACGGCGAGGATCTGACCGGCCTCCCCAACATCCAGCGCAAGGAACGGTTGCGCCCCCTCATCGCTGGCGACCCGCGCATCCAGTTCGCGGAACACATCCTTGGCTCGGGCGAAACTTTGTTCGAGACGATGTGCCGCGAGGGATACGAGGGCGTCGTCTCGAAACGCGCCGATGCGCCCTACCGGGGCAGGCGCACCACCGACTGGCTCAAGATCAAATGCACGAAGCGGCAGGAGTTCGTCATCGTCGGCTGGCTGCCGTCCGAAAAGGGCCGCGGCTTCCGCTCGCTGCTGCTCGGGCTCAACGGGCCGGACGGGCTGATCTATGCGGGCAAGGTCGGCACCGGCTTCGATCAGGCGCGGATCGAGGAGCTGTCGGCGAAGCTCGCGCGGATCGAGCGCAAGACGCCGACCGTGAAAGCGCCGCGCGCCGCCGTGCGCGGGGCGCGCTGGGTGACGCCGAAGCTCGTCGCCGAGGTCGCTTATGCGGAGACCACGCCCGACGGCGTGCTGCGCCATTCGAGCTTCATCGGCCTGCGCGAGGATAAGCCCGCCGCCGACGTCACCGCCGAGACGCCAGCGCCCGTCGCCGCGCCCGAAATCCATGTGAAGGTCAGCAGCCGCGACCGGCTCGTCTTTCCCGAGTCGGACGTCACCAAGGGCGACCTTGCGGACTATTACGCCAAGGTCGCGCCCGTCATGCTGCCCTGGGCCGCGAACCGCCCGATCAGCCTCGTGCGCTGCCCGCAGGGGCGCGGGAAAGCCTGCTTCTTTCAGAAGCATGACGCAGGCAGCTTCGGAGACCATGTGAAGCAGGTGCCGATCCGCGAGAAGGACGGAGGATCCGAAGACTATCTCTATCTCGACGATGCCGACGGCCTCGTCGCGTGCGTGCAGATGGGGACGATCGAGTTCCACGGCTGGGGGTCGTCGGTGGCGACGCTGGAACAGCCCGATCGCATGGTGTTCGATCTCGATCCCGACGAGGGGCTCGACTTCGGGCACGTGAAGAAGGCCGCCGCCGATCTGAAGGAGCATCTCGCCGAGATCGGCCTGACGAGCTTCGCGATGCTGTCGGGCGGGAAGGGCGTGCATGTCGTCGTGCCGCTGAAGCCGCAGGCGGAATGGCCTGCGGTCAAGGACTTCGCCGACCGTTTCTCGCGTGCGCTGGCAGGAGCGGAGCCGGAGCGTTTCACCGCCACCATGTCCAAGGCCAAGCGCAAGGGCCGCATCTTCATCGACTGGCTGCGCAACCAGCGCGGATCGACGGCTGTGCTGCCCTATGTGGCGCGGGCGCGCGCGGGGGCGCCGGTCGCGGTGCCGGTAAGCTGGGCGGAACTGCGCGATGTCGAGAACGCCCATATCTGGAGCGTGCGCGACGGCGACGCGCTGATCGAACGCGCCAATTCCCGCGCGCTCGCCGGGTGGGGATTCGCCGATCAGGTGCTGCCCGATCTGTAATCCTCCCCCGCCAGGGGGAGGTGGCACGCGCAGCGTGACGGAGGGGGAGGCCAGCGGAACGTTGGAGAGGTCATCGCCATCCGCCCCCTCCAGCGCTGCGCGCCACCTCCCCCTGGCGGGGAGGATTTGACGGAAACCTTGTTGCGCCCGCGAAGGCTTTGTGGTCGAGACGCTGGCGGGGGTGATATGGTCGAGTTTCGGAGAATCAGTCCCCGGCATGGGAGGCCCTGAGGCGACGTGGCGACGTTGGCGGCACCAAGTCTGCTCGACCCATCGATCCACGCCGCGCGCTGGATCGCGGACTATTGCGGCCGCCGCCAGCCGGGCGACGTGCTTTGCTCCGATATCGGCAATCCCGCCTGGGCGGCGATGCTCGAGGAGATCGCCAACGTCACCGGCGAGGAACTGACCGAAGCGCGCGAGCGCGTGCAGCGCCAGGCCGAGGATATCGGCACCGGCTTTCGCATCGCCGGCGAGATCGAGGAACGCCCCTGGCCGCTCTCGCCCGTCCCGCTGCTGATCGACGCGGAGGAATGGAAGGGCATTTCCGCCGGCATCGTCCAGCGCGCAGACTTGCTCGAACATATCGTGGCGGACCTCTACGGCGAGGCGAAACTGGTCGAGAAGGGGTTGATCCCGGCCGCGCTCGCGACCGGCAGTCCGTTCTATCTGCGGCCGATGGCGGGGATGGAGCCTCCCGGCGGCCGCCACCTGCAGTTCGTCGCCTTCGATCTCGGACGCGGGCCGACCGGCGAGTGGCGCGTCCTCGCCGATCACCTGCGCGGGCCCGCCGGGGCGGGCTATGCGCTGGAAAATCGGCTCGCGATCAGCCGCGCGTTCGGCGGCATGCAGGCCAAGCTCAATATCGAGCGTCACGCGCCGTTCTTCGCCGCCTTCCGTGAAGGCATCGCCGCCGCCTGCAGGCGGGCCGAACCCCGCATCGGGCTGCTGACGCCGGGCCGCTATTCGATCTCCTACGCGGAACAGGCGCATCTCGCGCGCTATCTCGGCTTCCTGTTCGTGGAGGGGCCCGATCTCGCCGCGCTGGAGGACAAGCTCTACGTCCGCACGATCGGCGGGCTGAAGCGCATCGACGCCTTGTGGCACCGCATCGACCCGCGCCTGCTCGACCCGCTGGCGCTCGATTCGCATTCGCAGATCGGCGTGCCCGGCCTCATCGACGTGATGGCGGCGGGCAATGTCGTGATCGCCAACGCGCCCGGCGCGGGCGTGCCCGAATCGCCCGCCTTCGCCGCCTTCCTGCCGCGCATCTGCGCGCGCGAGACGGGGCGCGACCTCATCATCCCCAACATCGCGACCTGGTGGTGCGGGCAGGACCGCGCGCGCAAGGCGGTGATCGAGGATTTCGACAATCTCCTGATCGGTCCCGCCTTCGGCACGCAGCCGCTCGGGCTCGACGGCATGACGCCGCGGCCGGGGGCGGAGATCACCGGCGACGCGCGCAAACGGCTGTTCGACGATATGGAGCGCCGCCCGCAGGATTATGTCGGGCAGGAGATCGTGCGGCTGTCGACCATGCCGGTCGTCACCGACGAGGGGCTGGTCGCGCGGCCCTTCACCCTGCGCGTGTTCGCGGCGCGCGGCGGCGACGGCAACTGGACGGTGATGCCCGGCGGCTTCGCGCGGATCGGCGCGGAGGCCGACGTACGCGCATCGGTGATGGGCGAGGGCAACTGGTCCGCCGACGTCGCGATCTGCGGCGACGAGCCGGTGCCGGCCGTGTCGCTGCTGCCCTCGACCGATTCGATCCACGTCCGCCGCAACCCCGGCACGCTGCCGAGCCGCGTCGCCGACAATTTCTTCTGGCTCGGCCGCTACCTGGAGCGTGGCGAGGCGCTGCTCAACATCATCCGCGTCATGCTCGGCAATTCGATCGACGCCGATGCCGGCGGTGCGCTCGATGCCGATACGATCGGGCGGCTGGTCGGGCTGGTGATCGACGGCGGCGGTGCGAAGAAGCCCGCCAATCTCAAGCGTGCCGAGCTGATCCAGTTCGCGCGCACCGCGCTGGAGAGCGAGGAGACGCACAGCGTGCGCGCGATCAACCGCCTCGCGCGCGGCATCGGCAAGGGCTCGCGCGACCGGCTGGCGGCGGATTTCGTACGGCTGCTCGACGCGCCCTTCCCGACGCGCGGCGGGATGCTCGACCGCGCGGGCTCGCTGCAGCGCCGCTACGCCGCACTCGCCGGGCTGTCGGCGGAGCATATGGGGCGGACGGCCGCGTGGCGCTTCCACGATCTCGGCCGCCGCATCGAACGCGCGCTGACGATGGCGCGCGCGGTGCCCGCCTTCGGATCGCCGAGCGCGGGCAGCGACGATCTGTCGACGCTGCTCGACCTTGCCGACAGCCAGATCAGCTATCGCCAGCGTTACCTGACCGGGATCGCGCGCGTGCCGGTGGTCGATCTCGTCGCGCTCGATCCGGGCAATCCGCGCAGCCTGGCCTATCAGATCGAGCGCATCGTCGAGCATCTCCGCGCGCTGCCGGTGCTGGGCGACGACGGCATGGAGGAGGCGCAGCAGACCGAGGCGATCAAGCTCAACGCGATGATCTCCACCGCCAACGCGACGCGGCTGAGCGAGCCGGTGTTCAAGAATATCGAGCGGCGGCTCTACAGCCTTTCCGATGCCGTTGCCCGCCGCTATTTCCTGCAGGGCGCGGAGCCGCTGCGGTCGCCGGGGATGACGCTAGCTTGATGTACGACATTCGGCACGTGACGCGCTTCGACTACGCATCGTCGGTCCGCTTCGCCCGCTGCAACCTGCGGCTGAAGCCTATCGCGTGGCCGGGGCAGACGCTGATCGACTATCGCCTCGTCATCTCGCCGTCGGGCCGCACCTTCCCGGCGCGCGCGGAGGCGGGGCTCGCCAACGTCGTGCGGCTCGTCGTCGAGGAGCCGGTCAAGCATCTCACCATCGAAAGCCTGTCGCGCATCGAGGTCGACCGCCTCGTGCCGGTGCCGCAGCCGGGCGATCCCACGCTCGCCAAGGTGGCAGAAACCGCGCGGGCCAGCCGCGACCCGTCCGCCTCCGGGCCCGCCGCGTATCTCTTCCCCAGCCCGCGCATCGCGCTCGACCGCGATATCGCCGCCTATTGCGCGCAGGATCTCCAGCCCGACCGGCCGGTGCTGGAGGCGGGAATCGCGCTGGCGCAGCGCATCCGCCGCGAGTTCAAGTTCGATCCCGAGGCCACGCTGATCGACACCCCCCCGCACGAGGCGTTCGAAAAGCGCGCGGGCGTCTGCCAGGATCTCGCGCAGATCATGATCACCGGGCTGCGGGCGGCGGGCCTGCCGGCGGCATATGTGTCGGGCTACATCCGCACCATCCCGCCCCCCGGCAAGAAACGGCTGGTCGGCGCCGATGCCACGCACGCCTGGGTGCTGATCTGGGCGGGGGCGGAGCTCGGCTGGGTCGGGGTCGATCCCACCAACGGCATCTGGATGGCGGGCGATCACATCATCATGGCGATCGGCCGCGATTACGGCGACATCGCCCCGATCGACGGCATCGTGCTGGGCGCGGGCGCGCAGAAGCTCGACGTGAGCGTGGACGTGGCCCCGCTGGAGGCGATCGCGGCGTAGGGAAGAGCGAAACCCGCTGTCCTACACCGGGCACCTTCCGCTATCCTGATTCGGTCGATCCTCGCAAACGCGCTCCGGCAGGGTCGCGTGAAGAGGTGCGGGCCAATGTGACGTCAGGATGAGTCTCCACGCCGGATCAGTGCAATTTTGGAAACGATCGCACCTTACATTTTCGATTCAGGTGTCAATCTGTCAAGCGAGGTATAACGCTGGGTGTAGATTGCGCTCCGGCGCGCTCTTCCCCAAATAAGCGCCGAGTTTCGAACTGGGGAATGACGTGGCCGATCCGTATCAGACGCTGGGTGTGAAGCGCGACGCGAGCGAGGCCGATATCAAGAAGGCCTATCGCACGCTCGCCAAGGAGCTGCACCCGGACCGCAACAAGGACAATCCCAAGGCGTCCGAGCGGTTCAGCAAGGTGACGCAGGCCTATGACCTGCTCAACGACAAGGACAAGCGCGCGCGCTTCGACCGCGGCGAGATCGACGGCGACGGCAATCCCGCCGCGCCGTTCGGTTTCGGCGGTGGGGGCGGCGGCGCTGGCCCCGGCGGCTTCCGGCAGGGCGAGGGCGGCTTCGATTTCGGCGCGAACGGCGATGCCGGCGATATCTTCGAGGGGCTGTTCGGGCGCGGCGCGGGCGGCGGCGGCTTCGCGAGCGGGTTCGGCGGCTTCGGGCGGCGGCAACCGCCGGCCAAGGGCGCGAACGTCGCGTACAAGCTGAATGTGTCTTTCGTCGATGCGGCGACGCTCGCGCCGCAGCGGATCACGCTCGCCGACGGCAAGACGATCGATCTCAAGCTGCCCGCCAATGTCGAGAACGGCACGCAGATGCGCCTTGCGGGCAAGGGTCAGCCTGGGCCGGGCGGCGCGGGCGACGGCATCGTCACGATCCAGATCGCGCCGCACAAGTTCTTCACCCGCGACGGTGCCGACGTGCGGCTCGATCTGCCGGTCAGCCTGTCGGAGGCGGTGCTGGGCGGGCCGGTGCGCGTGCCGACCGTCGAGGGCGCGGTGATGCTGACGATCCCCAAGGGCTCGTCCTCGGGCAAGGTGCTACGGCTGCGCGGCAAGGGCTTTCCCAGGCCCGATGGCAGCGGGCGCGGCGACCAGCTCGTGACGCTGATGGTCGATCTGCCGGTCGACGACGATGCGCTGATCGAATTCGTCGAGGGCTGGAAAGGCAAGGACGGGCGAAACCCGCGCGGCAACATGGGCGTTTGACGCCCTGATGTCAGATATTTCCCCCGTCTCGCCCGAGGAACGCGCGCTTCACGGCGAGCCCAATATCGGCGTCACCCCGGCCGATGTGCCCGCGCCGGTCAAACCGCTGGCCTATGCCTGGCTGGTTGTGAAGCGTGTCGTCATCGGCGTGTTCTCGGACGGGTTCGTCCATGCCGGCAATCTGGCCTATCTCGCGCTGCTGACGGTCTTTCCGTTCTTCATCCTCGCCGCCGCGATCGCATCGCTGCTCGGGCAGAGCGCGGAGACGCAGCGCGCCGTCGCCTCGTTCCTGCACGTCCTGCCCGACTCGGTCGCCGATCTGCTCCGCAAACCGATCATGGACGTGCTGAAGGCGCGGGCGGGCGGGTCGCTGCTGTGGCTCGGCGGGCTGGTCGGGCTGTGGAGCGTGGCGAGCTTCGTCGAAACGATCCGCGATATCTTTCGCCGCGCCTACGGCGTGCGGGCGAGCAAGCCGTTCTGGCATTACCGGCTGAGTTCGATGGCGGTCATCATCGCCTCGGTGTTCCTCGCGATGGTCTCCTTCGTCGTGCAGGGCGCGCTCGTCGCGGCGGAGCAGTTCATCTACCGCCTGCTGCCCTTCGCGCAGGATCTGGCAGGGTGGATCGGCATCTCGCGCGCGATCCCGGGCGTGGTGATGTTCCTCGCCCTGTTCATGCTGTTCGTATCGGTGACGCCGTCGAAATACCGCTTCATGGGCCATGCGCCCGAATGGCCGGGGGCGCTGTTCACGACTGCGTGGTGGCTTTCGATCACCGCGCTGCTGCCGATCATCCTGTCGCGATTGGCGAGTTACGATCTGACGTACGGCAGCCTCGCCGGCGTCATCATCACCTTGCTGTTCTTCTTCCTGGTGGGCCTCGGAATCGTCGTCGGCGCGCATCTCAACGCGGCACTGGCGGAACCGCCCCTTCCGGGAGTAAAGGCTTCAGGAGGGGTGGTCACAACGGAGGCGGCAAAAGCGTGACGGGTTTGATGCAAGGCAAGCGCGGGCTGATCATGGGCCTCGCCAATGATCGCTCCCTCGCCTGGGGGATTGCGAAGAAACTGAGCGAAGCGGGGGCGGAACTGGCCTTCAGCTATCAGGGCGAGGCGATGGAAAAGCGCGTGCGCCCGCTGGCCGAGCAGCTCGGCGTCGCGCGGCTGTTCGATTGCGACGTGACCGACATGGCCGCGCTCGACGGCACCTTTGCCGCGCTGGCGGCGGAATGGCCGACGATCGACTTCGTCGTCCACGCGATCGGCTTTTCCGACAAGAACGAGCTGCGCGGCCGCTTCATGGACACCAGCCTCGACAATTTCCTGCTGACGATGAACGTCTCGGTCTATTCCTTCACCGCCGTCGCGCAGCGCGCCGCCAAGCTGATGCCGGAGGGCGGATCGCTGCTGACGCTCAGCTATTACGGCGCGGAGAAGGTGATCCCGCATTACAACGTGATGGGTGTCGCCAAAGCCGCGCTGGAGACGAGCGTGCAGTATCTCGCCGTCGATCTCGGCCGCGACAACATCCGCGTCAACGCAATCTCGGCCGGGCCGATCAAGACGCTGGCGGCGAGCGGCATCGGCGACTTCCGCCTCATCATGAAGTGGAACGAGCTCAATTCGCCGCTCAAGCGCAACGTGACGATCGAGGATGTCGGCGGCGCGGGCCTCTACCTGCTGAGCGATCTCGCAAGCGGCGTGACGGGCGAGACGCACCATGTCGACGCGGGCTACAACGTGATCGGCATGAAGGCCGAAGACGCGCCGGATATCGCGCTCGTCTGACCCAGCGGTATGAGCTTCAACACTTTCGGGCGCGTCTTCCGGTTCACGACCTGGGGGGAATCGCATGGGCCGGCGATCGGCGCGGTGGTGGACGGCTGCCCGCCGGGGATCGCGCTGAGCGAAGACGACGTGCAGCCGTTCCTCGACAAGCGGCGGCCGGGCACCTCGCGCTTCACGACGCAGCGGCAGGAGCCCGATCAGGTCCGCATCCTGTCGGGCGTGTTCGAGGGGCGGACGACGGGCACGCCGATCGCGCTGCAGATCGAGAATGTCGATCAACGCTCCAAGGATTATTCGGAGGTCGCGCTCGCCTATCGGCCCGGCCATGCCGATTATGCGTACGATGCCAAATACGGCTTTCGCGACTATCGCGGCGGCGGGCGATCCTCGGCCCGCGAAACGGCGTCGCGCGTCGCGGCGGGCGCGGTGGCGCGGTTGGTGATCCCCGAGGTGACGATCACGGCCTGGGTCGAGGCGATCGGCGGCGATGCGATCGATCCCGCCAATTTTGATGCGGCCGAGATCGGCAACAACCCGTTCTTCTGCCCGGACGCGGTCGCGGCGGCGCGATGGGAGGGTCTCGTTGATGACGCGCGCAAGAGCGGGTCGTCGCTCGGCGCGGTGATCGCGTGCGAGGCGAGCGGGGTTCCGGCGGGCTGGGGTGCGCCGCTCTACGCCAAGCTCGACAGCGAGCTGGCGGCGGCGTGCATGAGCATCAACGCGGTGAAGGGCGTCGAGATCGGCGACGGCTTCGCGGCCGCCGCGCTGACCGGCGAGCAGAATGCCGATGCGATGCACCCCGGCAATGCGGGCCCGCGCTTCGACGCCAATCACGCGGGCGGCATCGCCGGCGGCATCTCGACCGGACAGCCCGTCACCCTGCGCGTCGCCTTCAAGCCGACCAGCTCGATCCTCACGCCGGTGCCGACGATCACTCGCGAAGGCGAGGCGACCGAGATCCGCACCAAGGGCCGTCACGACCCTTGCGTGGGTATTCGCGGAGTCCCCGTGGTGGAGGCGATGGTTGCGTTGGTACTGGCCGACCAAAAGCTGCTGCACCGGGCACAATGTGGCTAAGATGTGGCAATGGGGCGACAAGCCGAGCGACCCAATTGCAAGTGGTGCGTTCTTTACCCGAGCCTGACCAAAACCGGCAGGTTGGCAATGGGAGAGAATTTCATGCGTAATCATCTTCTGATCGGCGTCGCCGCACTTGGCCTTTCGACCGCAGCTTTCGCACAGACCGCTCCGGCCCCGCAGTCGCCGGCCCCGGCCGATCCCGCGGCGAGCGCACCGGCGCCGTCGACCACGGCCTCCGATCCCACCGCGCAGTCGACCACGACGACTACCAGCGATGTGACGACGACCAATTCGACCGCGCCGGTCGATCCGAGCGCCGCGCCGACTGCGGCTCCGGCCGATCCGTCGGCGACCACGACGACCTCGTCGAGCAGCACGACGACGAGTGATCCGGCCACGGACTCGACGACCACGACGACCAAGTCGAAGAAGAAGACCAAGCACTAAGACGATAATTTCGTTCGTACGAGCGCCCGGCAGCGAGAGCTGCCGGGCGCTCTTCGTTTGAGCCGGGCACGGAACTTGGCGCGTCGAAACGGGTTATTTGCAGGACGGTTCGTTCAATGGAGAGCGTGATGCGCGGTTTCGTCGGTCTGGCAGTGGTGAGCCTTCTGGTTCCGGCCGCGGCGTCGGCGCAACCGGCGACCGGTCTCCGCACCGACACGCCCACCGTGCAGAAAACCACAGCGACGCGCATTGTGCCCGCGCGCAAGACGCGCCCGGCGGTGGCCGAGGCCTATCGGATCAACAAGCAGGTCCGCGCCGCGCAACTGGCCGCGCTCAGCGCCAATGCCGAGGACAACAGTTCGCGTTGAACCTCAGTCCGCGAAGGGATCGCGGACGAGGATCGTGTCCTCGCGCTCCGGGCTCGTCGAGACCAGCGCGACGGGGCATTTGATCAGTTCCTCGATGCGGCGGATGTACTTGATCGCCTGTGCGGGCAGTTCGGCCCAACTGCGTGCGCCGGCCGTCGATTCCGACCAGCCCGGCATCGTCTCGTAAACCGGCATGACCGCGGCCTGATCGGCGGCGTGCGAGGGGAAATAATCGAGCGTCTCGCCGTTCAGCGTATAGCCGGTGCAGATCTTCACCTCGTCGAACCCGTCGAGCACGTCGATCTTGGTGAGCGCGATGCCGGTAATGCCGCCGACCGCCGCCGATTGCCGCACCAGCACCGCATCGAACCAGCCGCAGCGACGCTTGCGGCCGGTGACGGTGCCGAATTCATGGCCGCGCTGGCCGAGCTTCTCGCCGGTCTCGTCCTCGAGTTCGGTCGGGAACGGGCCCGATCCGACGCGCGTCGTATAGGCCTTGGCGATGCCCAGCACGAAGCCGACCGCGCTTGGGCCGAGGCCCGATCCACCGGCTGCCGTGCCCGAGATCGTGTTCGACGAGGTGACGAACGGATACGTGCCGTGATCGACATCGAGCAGCACGCCCTGCGCGCCTTCGAACAGGATGCGCCGTCCGCGCGCGCGCATCGCGTTGAGATCGCGCCACACCGGCTTGGCGAAGGGCAGCACGAACGTCGCGATCTCGCGCAGTTCGGCGAGCAGCGCCTCGCGATCGATCGGCGCCTCGCCGAAACCGGCGCGCAGCGCGTCGTGGTGCGCGGTGAGGCGATCGAGCTGCGGGCCGAGATCGTCGAGATGGGCGAGATCGCACACGCGGATCGCTCGCCTGCCGACCTTGTCCTCATAGGCTGGGCCGATGCCGCGCCGCGTCGTGCCGATCTTGCCCGCGCCGCTCGCATCCTCGCGCAAGCCGTCGAGATCGCGGTGCAGCGGCAGGATCAGCGCGCAGGTGTCGGCGACCATCAGCGTGTCGGTCGAGACGGCGACGCCCTGACCGCGCAATTTCTCGACCTCGGCCTTCAGCGCCCACGGATCGAGCACCACGCCGTTGCCGATCACCGAGGGCGTGCCGCGCACGATGCCCGAGGGCAGCAGCGACAGCTTGTAGACCTTCTCGCCGACGACGAGCGTGTGGCCGGCATTGTGCCCGCCCTGAAAGCGCACGACGACATCGGCGCGCTCCGCCAGCCAGTCGACGATCTTGCCCTTGCCCTCATCGCCCCATTGGGCGCCGATCACCGCTACGTTCGCCAAGTCTCGTTCCACATCGCTGACAGCAAGCGGGCACTCCTAAATGGCACGGGGCCGGGGGTCCATGCTTAAATCCCGGCCGATTGCGGTGGCGTGCTGCGTGGCCTACGATCAAGCGATGCCTGCCCACGGGGAACATGCAGACATGGGACGAGGGCGATCAGTGTGAAGACCGGGCGGAGCAGCCACTTCTCGGAATTGGACGGTATGCGCGGCATCCTCGCCGTGCTGGTGATGCTGATGCATTATGGCCTGAACACCATCGTTGTCCGGGTCAGTCATGGCGAGATACAGCGCGGCCTGTGGGAACTCAGCGTGGATTTCTTTTTCGTGCTGAGCGGCTTCGTGCTGGCTCGATCCTTCGCGCGATCGCCGCCGAATCTCGGGAGATATGCCATACGGCGCGTCCTGCGGCTGGGGCCACTGTACCTGCTGACCCTGTTCGTTACACTGGCCTGCGGCGCCCGAGCGGATGGGATCACGCTGATCGCCAATGTGCTGATCGTGCAGTCCCTGATCGGCCTAGACTCGATCAACTTTCCGTCGTGGAGCATACCGTTGGAGCTTTTCCTGCCGGCGCTGGGCCTCGTCATTGTGACGCGTTGGCAGCGCTGGCCGCGCGTCGCGATGCTTGCGACAGCGATGCTGTGCCTGACCGGTGCCATCGTTTGCTCCACCTCGCTGGCGCTGGAACATGACATGCGGCTGCTGCGCGCCGTCTTCGGTCTCGGGCTCGGGTTCGTGATGTTCCGGCTGGTAGGGGCGCATGTGTCGATGCTCGGTGGGCGACCGGTGCTGACGGGGATCGGCTTCGCCTGCATCCTGCTGATCATGCTGGTAGGGAGCCGCTTTCCGATGGCGACGGTGCTGTTCCCGCCGCTAGTCGTGGTGACTATCGCGACGGGCGCGACGACGCGCGGCCTGATGTCGACCGCGCCGGCCCAAGCGCTCGGGCGGTGGTCCTACGCGATCTATCTCGTTCACATTCCGGTCCTGCTGCTCGCGCAGCAGATATTGGGGGAGCAGGTGGTCGGGCGAAATCCGGTTTTCAAAATCGTGCTCGCCGGTCTCGCGCTGGGCGTCGCCTGGCTTTGCCACAGGTTCGTCGAGGTTCCGGTTGCGCGGCTATCGTCATCCATAGTGGCCAGCCCGATGCGGGCCGAGGCCACCTGACCTACAGCGCCCGCGCCTCACCCTCGGCCAGCACGTGCGTGCAGAGCTGCGCCTCGGGCGTGTCGCCTGCTTCCAGCGCGGCGACGGTGACCCAGCCTTCACCGCGCATCTTCGCTGCCAGCGCGGGATCGGCGTCGAGCGGCACGAACAGGCGGCGGCGTTCGATATCGGCGAGGCCCGCCGCGACGATGGCGTCGGCGTAGAGCGAAAAGCCGGTCGCGGCCTCCTCGCTGCCGTCCTCGTGCAGGATCGTGTAGCTGCCGCCGCGCCCGATCTCGCCGCGCACGCCGCCTGCGAAGATCGAGAAACCGAGCCACGACTGGAATTCGAAGCCGTGGCGCTCGGTCGGGTCGAGCGTGAGCGCGACGCGGCCTTTAAGACCCTCCGCCAGCGCCCACAGCCCGTCGAGCCGCGAGCGCAGCGCGCCGCCGACGTCGAACTGGCACAGCCGGTCGTGCGCCTCGAAGAACGGACCCGCCGCCTCGATGAGGGGGAGATATTCGGGGGCGATCTCCGCAACGCCGCCGGCGTCCTTGGCGTCGAGCCGGTCGCTGAGCAATGCGATCTTGTCTGCGCCAAGCGGCAGCGGGCCGGAGGCGAGGGTGGGGACGAGATCGGGCAAAGTGAAATCGATCGAGATATCGCCGACGCCAGCCGCTTCCAGCGCCTCGACCGCGACGCCGACGATCTCGCGCGCGGCGGCGACGGTATCGAGGCCGATCAGCTCGCAGCCCATCTGGAGGAGTTCGCGCTCGGGGCTGAGCTGCGAGGCGCGCAGCCGCAGCACCGGCCCGGCGTAAGACAGGCGCACCGGGCGCGGATGATGGCCCATGCGCGTCGCGGCGATGCGGCCGATCTGCGCGGTCATGTCCGGCCGGATCGCGAGGCTCTTTTGCGAGACGGGATCGACGAAGCGCACCGCATCCTGCGCGCGCGCCGCCTTGAGGCGCGAGGCGAGCCCGGCCTCGAACTCGGCGAGCGCGGGATCGGCGCGTTCGTAGCCGTGGAGGAACGCCGCCCCCAGCACCGCCTGCTCCAGCCGCGCGGCGGCGTCGGCGAAGGGGGGAAGGCGATCCCGGAAGCCTTGAGGGAGAAGCGAGGTCATGGTGCGCAGGGTATCCAAAACACCCGTTCGGGCTGAGCGTGTCGAAGCCCTGTACTTTCTTCGGAGAAGAAGAACAGCACTTCGACAGGCTCAGTGCGAACGGATTTTGGGTTTGCCGTCAGCTCAAAACGCCAGCGCCATCACGGTCTTCACGCCGGCGAGGGCGCGCACCTTGTCGAGCAGGTCGGGGGTGACCGGCTCGTCGACCGAGAGCAGCAGCACCGCCTCGCCACCCGCATCGCGGCGGCCGAGGTGGAAGGTGCCAATGTTGACGCGCTCCTCGCCGAGCAGCGAGCCGAGGCGTCCGATGAAGCCCGGCGCGTCCTCGTTGACGACATAGAGCATGTGGCCGGCGAGATCGGCCTCGACCTTGATGCCGAACAGCTCGACCAGACGCGGGGCGGCATCGCCGAACAGCGTGCCGGCGACCGAGCGCTCGCCCGCTTCGGTCTTGACCGAGACGCGCAGCAGCGTGTGGTAGTCGCCCTCGCGTTCGGTGCGGACCTCGCGCACCTCCATGCCGCGCTCCTTGGCGAGGACTGGCGCGTTGACCATGTTCACCGTGTCGGTCTGCGTGCGCAGGAAGCCGTGCAGCACGGCCGACGTGATCGGCTTGGGATTGAGCTCGGCGGCAGCGCCTTCGCTGTGGATCGAGATGCGCGCAAGCGCGCCGGTGGTGAGCTGCCCGATCAGGCTGCCGAGCTTTTCGGCGAGCGCCATGTAGGGCTTGAGGCGCGGGGCCTCTTCGGCGGAGAGCGACGGCACGTTGAGCGCGTTGGTGACGCCGCCCGAGACGAGATAATCGGCCATCTGCTCGGCGACCTGGATCGCGACGTTGACCTGCGCCTCGTTGGTGGACGCGCCGAGGTGCGGTGTCGAGATGAAGTTCGGCGTGCCGAACAGCGGGCTCTCCTTGGCCGGCTCGGTGACGAACACGTCGAGCGCCGCGCCGCCGATATGGCCCGAGTCGAGCCCTTCCTTCAGCGCGGCCTCGTCGATCAGCCCGCCGCGCGCGCAATTGATGATGCGCACGCCCTTCTTGGTCTTGGCGAGATTCTCCGCCGAGAGGATGTTGCGCGTCTGGTCGGTGAGCGGCGTGTGCAGCGTGATGAAATCGGCGCGGGCGAGCAGCTCTTCGAGCTCGACCTTCTCGACGCCGAGTTCGAGCGCGCGTTCGGGCGACAGGAAGGGATCGAACGCGACGACCTTCATCTTGAGGCCGAGCGCGCGGTCGGCGACGATCGAGCCGATGTTGCCCGCGCCGATCAGGCCGAGCGTCTTGGACGTCACCTCGACGCCCATGAAGCGGTTCTTCTCCCACTTGCCGGCCTGGGTCGACTTGTCGGCCTCGGGCAGATCGCGGGCGAGCGCGAACATGAGCGCGATGGCGTGTTCGGCGGTCGTGATCGAGTTGCCGAACGGGGTGTTCATCACGACCACGCCCTTGGCGGACGCGGCAGGGATATCGACATTGTCGACGCCGATGCCGGCGCGGCCGACGACCTTGAGGTTGGTGGCGTGTTCGAGGATCGCCTTCGTGACCTTGGTCGAGCTGCGGATGGCGAGGCCGTCATAGTCGCCGATGATCGCGGCGAGTTCTTCCGGCGTCTTGCCGGTGATCTCGTCGACCTCGACGCCGCGTTCGCGGAAGATCTGTGCGGCCTTGGGGTCCATTTTGTCGGAAATGAGAACTTTGGGCATGACGAATTGCCTTTCTGCAATTCGTCATCCTGACGAAAGTCAGGATCTCAGGCGGCAAGCGGAACGCTTCGATCGCGAGAGATCCCAGCTTTCGCTGGGATGACGTGTTGATTTTTAAGCGGAAACGGGCGCCTTGAGCGTCGCCCAGGCCCAGTCGAGCCACGGGCCGAGCGCTTCGATATCGGCGGTGTCGACGGTCGCGCCGCACCAGATGCGCAGGCCCGGAGGGGCGTCGCGGTAACCGGCGATGTCATAGGCCGCGCCGGCCTTTTCGAGCGCGCCGGCAAAAGCCTTGATGAAGGCTTCGTCCGCACCCTCGACCGTCACGCAGACGCTGGTCTTGGAGCGCGAGGCTTCGTCGGCCGCGAGGTGGCCGAGCCACGAGCGCTCGGCGACGATCGCGTCGAGGGCCGCGGCATTGGCGTCGCTGCGCGCGATCAGCCCTTCCGCGCCGCCGACCGACTTCGCCCATTCGAGCGCCGAAATGGTGTCCTCGACGGCGAGCATCGACGGGGTGTTGATCGTCTCGCCCTTGAACACGCCCTCGGCGAGCTTGCCCTTGGAGACGAGGCGGAACACCTTCGGCAGCGGCCAGGCGGGGGTGTAGCTTTCGAGCCGTTCGACGGCGCGGGGCCCCAGGATCAGCACGCCGTGGCCGCCTTCGCCGCCCAGCACCTTCTGCCAGGAGAAGGTGGCGACGTCGATCTTGTCCCACGGCATGTCGTAGGCGAACACGGCCGAGGTCGAGTCGGCGAAGGAGAGGCCCTCGCGGTCGTCGGGAATCCAGTCGCCGTTCGGCACGCGCACGCCCGAGGTGGTGCCGTTCCAGGTGAACAGCACGTCGGTCGACCAGTCGACGGTCGTGAGGTCGGGAAGCTGGCCGTAATCGGCTTTAATGACGGTCGGGTCGAGCTTGAGCTGCTTGGCGGCATCCGTCACCCAGCCCTCGCCGAAGCTCTCCCACGCCAGCGTGGTGACGCCGCGCGCGCCCAGCATCGTCCACATCGCCATCTCGAACGCGCCGGTGTCGGAGCCGGGGACGATGCCGATACGGTGGGTGTCGGGGAGCTTGAGCAGCTCGCGCATCAGGTCGATGCAATATTGCAGGCGGGTCTTGCCGATCTTCGAGCGGTGCGAGCGGCCGAGCGATTCGGTCGCGAGATTCGCGGCCGACCAGCCGGGAGGCTTGGCGCAGGGACCGGAGCTGAAGAAAGGACGCGCAGGCAGAGTCGCCGGAGGCGCAGGTAGATCAGTCATGTAGTCTCTCCTCACAGAGAGCACGCGCGGCGTTGGGACCGCGTGGCCCGTCGCCGCCTTTAACGGGCAATCGTGACCTGTCAATGAAGACCCGGTAGACGGGAGCGCGCCGAACCGATGCGATAGGCGGAGATGTGCGGTAGGAGAGGCGCCAAGTGGAAAGACTCGAAGGACGGAGACTTGCGGCGACAATCGCAGTTTTTGTGTGGTTGGCCGCAGATGCCCTGCTCGCGCTTTCGGGTATGCTACGAATCGCGGCCTTGCAGGGGGGCGTCGGGCATTTCTGGTCGCAGGAAAATCTCGAAAGGGTCGATCTTGCAACGACGGTCAGCGGAGTAGCCTATACTATAGCGTTTATCGCCTCGATCTTGTTCGTATCGCTCTGGATATACCGCGCGAATGCCAATGCGCACACGCTGTCGGATAAGATGACGATATCGCCGGGCTGGAATATCGGCTGGTTCTTCATTCCGATCGCTTGCTGGTTCAATCCCTTCAAGGGCCTGCGCGAGACCTGGCAGGCGAGCTTCACGCCGGACGATCCAGAAAACGTAGACGCGCCCGCTTTCATGCGCTGGTGGTGGGGGTTGTGGATCGTCACCAATCTGCTCGGCAATGCGAGCTTTCAAGTTTCGACGAAGATGAAAGGTATCGACGGGTTGATCCTCGGCGGCTGGCTCGACGTCGCATCGTTCGCAATCGATTTGCCGATGACCTTGCTGTTGGTGCGGCTGATGCAACAACTCACCGCACGCCAGGATGGCTTTAACGAAAGTGGCCGCGTCGCTGTCTATTCGCCCGCGTGAGTACATCGTTAGGACGGCTCACGATGCACCGCTTCCTGCCCGTCCTGATCCTCGCACTCACCTTGGCTGGGTGCGGCGGAGGTGCGCCGCCGCCGCGTCCGCGTGGGAGCAAGCCCGTCACGCTCAACATCCCGACGAGTCGTGAGACGCAGGCGTGCTTCACCGACCTCTCGCGTGACGCGATTCGCTACAGCCCGCTGCCGGACCGCGATTTCGGCGGGGGGTGCCAGGTGATCGGCGCGGTGCAACTGATCGACATCGGCGTGCCTGTCACCGGCATCAAGGCGATGCGCTGCGGCCTCGCGCGCGCCTTCACGGGCTGGGCGCGCAATGCCGTGGCGCCTGCCGCGCACCAGATCCTCGGCAGCGATCTCGTGCGGATCGACACGATGGGCACCTATGCCTGCCGCAACACCGTCGGCACCGCGACCGCGCGTCTGTCGGGGCACGGCATCGCCAATGCCGTCGACGTCAGCGCGTTCGTCCTGCAGAACGGCCGGCGGATCAGCGTGCAGGGTGATTACCGATCGGCCGATCCCGACGTGCAGGCGTTCTTCAAGGCGATCCACGGCTCCGCTTGCAAGCGCTTCGGCACGGTGCTGAGCCCCGACTACAACGCGGTCCATCACGATCACCTCCACCTCGAGGACGATCACAAGAGCTTTTGCCGCTAGCCGCTTTCGCCTAAAGGCTAGTGGATGAGTGATACACACGTCCCCTCGCGGGTTTTCCCGCGCGCCGCCCAGGATGCCGAAACCGCCAAGACCGGTATCAGCACCCCGCAGACCGAAACCCCGTCGTACAAGCTCGCCTTTCAGGACATGGACTTCCTGCTGCGCGAGGATCTGCGGCCGATCCGTTTCCAGCTCGAACTGCTCAAGCCGCAGCTGATCCTGGAAGAGGCCGGGATCGCCTCGACCTTCGTCTTCTACGGATCGGCACGCATCCCGGAGCCTTCCAAGGCGCGTGCGCTGCTCGACAAGGCGGAGACGCCGGAGGCGAAGGCGGTGGCCGAACGGCTCGTCGCCAAGTCGCATTATTACGATGTCGCGCGCGAGCTGGCCGCGATGGTGAGCAAATTCCCCGTCGACGAGGCGGGCAAACGCCACTTCGTCGTCTGCTCGGGCGGCGGCCCTTCGATCATGGAGGCGGCCAACCGCGGCGCCGCCGATACCGGCCACGAATCGATCGGGCTCAACATCGTCCTGCCGCACGAACAGGCGCCGAACCCCTACGTCACGCCGGCGCTGTCGATGCAATTCCACTATTTCGCGCTGCGCAAGATGCACTTCCTGCTCCACGCGCGCGCGCTGGCGGCGTTCCCGGGCGGGTTCGGCACGTTCGATGAATTGTTCGAGCTGCTGACGCTGATCCAGACCGGCAAGATCAAGCCGATCCCGGTGCTGCTCTACGGCAAGGAGTTCTGGAACCGCGTCGTCAATTTCGACGCGCTGGTCGAGGAGGGCGTGATCTCCGCCGCCGACCTCGGCCTCTTCAGGTTCGTCGAGACGGCGCAGGAAGGCTGGGACGTCGTGCGGGACTTCTACCGGGAATAGCCCGCCAATCCTCCCCCGCGAGGGGGAGGATTTTCAAGCCTTACTTGTTCGGTTCGGCCGCCTTGCCGCCGGGCTTGGCCGCGTCGGAGACGTTCTCGACGCTCGGCTTGGCTTCTGCGCCGGGGGCGGCGGGCGCGGACGCCGGCGGCACCTTGGCGTCGGTCGCGGCGGGCGCGCCGGCCTGCGGAGCCGGCAACGGCAGGTTCGAGCCTTCGGAGTTCAGGTACAGAATCACGTCGGCGCGGTCCTTGCCCGCCGACAGGCCGGCGAACGACATCTTGGTGCCGGGTGCGTATTTGCGCGGGGACGTGAGCCAGGCGTTCAGCGCCTCGAAGTCCCACTTGCCGCCCTTGGCCTTCAGCGCGTCGGAGAAGGCGAAGCCGCCCTTGCCTTCGGCTACACCCTCACCGACCGTCGCGTAGAGATTCGGGCCGATACCGTTCGCGCCACCCTGATTGACGGTGTGGCAGCTCGCGCACTTCTTGAAGATCTCGGCGCCCTTGGCGGCGTCCGCCTTGGCGAGCAGGTTGGCGATCGGCTCTTCGGGCGCGCCGCCACCGCCCGCGTCGGCGGCAACGCCTTCGACCGGATACCCCATTTTCTCGGGCTTTTCGGCCGTGAAGAGTACGTTGCCGACGATCGCCAGGCCCAGTGCGGCCGCGCATGCGCCCAGCGCCCAGCCAGCGATCGTGTTATTCCGATTATCCATTGTGCCCGTTTGCCCCAATACCGAACGTTGCGCGGAAGTCGGCCCTCCTTAGATTCGCTCACCGCGCACCGCAAGCCGTGCTTGTGCAGTTGCAGCACCCCCGTTAGGGCCTCGCCGATCATGGAAAACTTCGCAGCGCCCGCGCGGCCGATCGTCGCGCGCATGATCGAACAAGCCTCGCACGAGCCGCACCGCGCCGTCGCCTTCCAAGGCGCGCCGGGGGCAAATTCGCATATCGCTGCGCTCGAGGCGTTTCCGAACTGCCTGCCGCTGCCGTGTTTCGATTTCGCCGACGCGATCGAGGCGGTGCGCGACGGGCGCGCCGATTGCGCGATCATCCCGATCGAAAATTCGCTGCATGGCCGCGTCGCCGACATTCATTTTCTGCTTCCCGAATCGGGCTTGGCGATCACCGGGGAGCATTTCCTGCCGATCCGCTACGCGCTGATGGGCCTGGGAGAGATCGGCGTGGTGAAGGACGCGATGAGCCACCCACAGGCGCTCGGCCAGTGCCGCCACTGGCTGCGCGAGAACGGAATCGCGCCCGTCACCTATCCCGATACCGCCGGTGCCGCCGCGATGGTGGTTGAACTCGGCGATCCCGCCACCGCCGCACTGGCACCGCCGGGCGCGGCCGAGATCTACGGGCTGAAGACGCTCGCCAGCAATATCGCCGATGCCGATCACAACACGACGCGCTTCGTCGTGCTGGCGCGCGCGGGCCATGTCGTGTCGGGGACGGGCCCGTACATGACGACGCTGATCTTCGAGGTCCACAACGTCCCCGCCTCGCTCTACAAGGCGATGGGCGGCTTCGCGACCAACGGCATCAACATCACCAAGCTGGAAAGCTATCAGCGCGGCGGCACCTTCGCGATGACCGAATTCTACTGCGACATCGTCGGCCGCCCCGGCGAGGCCAATGTCGACCGCGCGCTGGAGGAACTTGGCTTCCATGCGAAATGGATGCGCGTACTGGGAGCCTACCCGCAAGCGCGCGCGCGCGGATAGCTGGGGGCGGGATTGGCCAGGGACAGGATCGAACTGATCGACGTGGCGCGGGGCCTCGCCGCGCTGGGGGTGTCCTGGAGCCACATCGTGATGAAGAACCCGCGCGTCGTGGTTGACGACGGTGCGCAACTCGGGCTCCACTACAGCGCTGTCCATGCCGATCTCGGCGTCTTCGCTTTCTATATCGTCTCGGGCTTCGTCATCCCGCTGGCGCTGCTGCGCGGGCAATACCGCATCGGAATGTTCTGGCGCTTCATGGCGAAGCGCCTGACGCGCCTGCAGCCGCCTTACTATCTCAGCATCGCGCTGGTGATCGCCGTCGCCTATCTCGCGACGCGGGCACCGGGGTACAGCGGCATAGCGTTCGCCGTGGATCCCGCGCAGATCGCATTGCACATCGCCTATCTGCCGACGGTGTTCGGGTACGAATGGATCAACCCGGTCTATTGGTCGCTGCTCGTCGAGGTGGAATATTATATCGCCGTCGGCCTCGCGATGCCGCTGCTCATGCGGTTGCGCGGCAAGGCGTTGGCGGCGCTGCTGATGGGGCTATGCCTCATCCCGCTGGTGTTGAACGATTTCCATCATCTGCCGTTTCACCTGCCCTATTTCGTCGTCGGCCTGGCGCTGTGCCTGAGGCTCGACGCCCGATTGAGCGCGATCGAAGCCGGCGCGGTGATCCTGTTCGCGGTCGTGGCGCTCGCGTTCCAGCAGTCGCCCGCCTGCGCGATCGTCGCCGTGGCGACGCTGCCGTTCTTCATCGGCGGCAGGCGCGCGCCGGCGCTGCTGCGCGGGCTCGGCGCTATTTCATACTCGCTGTATCTCGTCCATTATCCGGTGGGTTGGCGCGCAGTACGGCTGCTGGAGCGGTTCGCTCACAACGACGTCGAGCGCATCGCCGCCTATCTCGGAGCGCTGGCGATCAGCATCGCTGTGGCGATCGTATTCTATTACGTGATCGAGAAGCCATCGTTGCGCTGGGCCGCGCGGATCAAGCTGACCGGAATACGGCGCCCGACGGTCGATGTCCCGGCGGCGATCCCGGCGCCCTAGTCGGCCGCCCACTCGGTAAGCAGCGTGTTGGCGATCGCGTAGGGCGGGGGCGGCAGGAACGGGCCGGGCTCGTTGGCCAGCACTTTGCGCACGTCGTCGCGCGACACCCAGATCGCGTCCTCGAGTTCGTTGGTGTCGAGCGTGATCGCATCGTCCTCGGCCTGCCCCACGCAGGCGATCATCAGCGAGGAGGGGAAGGGCCAGGGTTGGCTGGCCACGTAGCGGACATTGGTCACGCGCACGCCGGCTTCCTCCATGATCTCGCGCGCGACCGCTTCCTCGATCGATTCGCCGGGTTCGAGGAAGCCCGCCAGCGCCGAATAACGGCCCGGCGGGAAGGCGGGCTGGCGGCCGAGCAGCGCGCGCCCGTCATGCTCCGCGATCATGATGACGACGGGGTCGACGCGCGGGAAATGTTCGGCGTGGCAATTGGGGCAGGTGCGCCCCCAACCTGCGCGGAACAGCGCGGTCTGCGTCCCGCAATTGGCGCAGAATTGGTGGCGCGCATGCCAGTCGAGCACGCTGCGTGCGGCGGCATAGGTCGCCGCCTCGCCGGGGGCGAGATGATCGAGCATCGCGAACAGCCGCTGCGGGCGGCCGCGCGGCGGGCCCATGCCGGGCGTGTAGGCGGCAAAGTGCGGGCGGCCGTTTTCAAGCCCGAGCAGGACGAGCTCGGCGTCGTCGGCCCGCTCGGCGATGCTCGTCCACGCCAGCCGCCCCTCGGCGTCGATCTCGGGATCGTAGCCGTCGAGCTTGAGCAGCTTCGCACGGAAATCGCTGGCGGCGGCGGCGAACGCTTCGGCGTCGTGGCGCAGCGCATCGGAGCGGTCGAGCAGACCACCGGTAAAGCCGGGTGCGATCATGGAAATGCCTTCAGTTCGGGGTTGAGCGCGGCCGCGACGTCTCTCTGCAACGGCCATTTGCCGGGCGGGAGGTAATTTACCATCACGACGACGCGGCGGTGACGGACCGGATCGACCGAGAAGAAAGTGCCGCCGATCCCGGCCCAGCCGTAGGTGCCCTTGCGCGCGCCGTTCGGCCGGTCGGTAGTGACGACGAGGCCACCCGCGCCGTAGCCGCCGCCAGCGGGAAGGGGATTGCCGGTTCCGTCGGGCGCGGCGAAGGCGACGCCGGGCGGCAGCAGATTCGACATCATCAGCCGCGCGGTCTCGGGCTTCAGGATCCGCACCCCGTCGAGCGTGCCTTCATCCTGCAGCATGTGCGCGAAGCGATCGTAATCGCGCGCCGAACTCACCAGACCGGAGCCGCCGTAGGGGAAGCTCGGCCTGATCAGGAACACCGAATGATCGGCACGGTCGAGCGGCACCGAAATGTCGCCGAAATAGCCGTAGGTGGTCGCGAAACGCCCGATCTCGCTCCGGGGTACGGTGAAGAACGTCGATGTCATGCCGAGCGGCGCGAAGATGCGCGTCTGCACGAAGCGATCGAACGGCATGCCGCCCGCCACCTCGACCACGCGCGCCATCACGTCGAGGCCGATCGAATAGCTCCATCTCGTGCCGGGCTCGGCGACCAGCGGCAGCTTGGCGGCGCGGTTGGCGAAGGCCTCGAGCGAGGCCGGGCGGGTGGTGCGCAGCCTCGGCTCGGTGCGTTCGTCGAGCGCGAAAGGGACGAGGCCCTGCTTCGTATAGGCCTCGCCGAGCGGGCCCTTGGTAACGATGCTGTAGCCGAGGCCGGCGGTGTGGGTGAGCAGGTGGCGGATGGTGATCTGCGCCTTCGCCGGGTGCGATTCGAGCGTCTGCGGATTGTCCTGCACGCGCATCGTCGCGAACGCCGGGATGAAATCGGCGACGGGCTGGTCGAGGCGCAGCTTGCCCTCCTCGATCAGGATCATCGCGGCGACGGCGGTGACGGGCTTGGTCATCGAGTAGATGCGCCACAGGCTGTCGGGCCCGGCCGGAGCGGCGGCAGTCTCCTCGGCGATGCGGCCGGCGGCCAGGAACACGGTGGGCTGGTCGCCGACGCCGATCGCGGCGACCGCGCCGGGAACCCTGCCGCTGCGCACGTACCCGTCGAGCACGGCCCTGGTGGCGGGGAAGGGCGGCAGCGGGGTCGCAGCGCCAGCAGGGAGTGCGACCGCGAGCGCGCCGATCACGAACCGCCGGATCATCGTGCCCTCCTGCATGCGGCCGCCGCCTTGGCGAAGACGGTGGGCAGGCCCGCCGAATCGAGATCGGCGATCGGCCACCATTCGCCCGCATTCGAATGCCTTTGCGCGGTTCCGACGGCAAGCGCGAGTTCGAGGCGGAAGTGCGTGAAGACGTGGACGACGGTTCCGTCCAGCATCCGCCACTCCGCCGCCTCGGGCGCATTGGCGAGGCCGGGCGGCTCGGCGGCCCACGGCCCGGTCGGCAGCGCGCGCATTCCGCCGAGCAGCCCCTTGGGCGGGCGGCGGACGAGCAGCACGGCCCCGCGATCCTCCAGCCAGAAGATCGTGCCGTAGCGCTGCGGCTTGGCCGCCTTGGCGAGCTTGGTCGGATAGGTCTCGGGCGCGCCGGAGGCATAGCCGACGCACGCCGCCGACAGCGGACAGGCGAGGCAGGCGGGCGCGCGCGGCGTGCAGACCGCCGAGCCCAGGTCCATCATCGCCTGCGCGAAGTCGCCGGGGCGATCGGCGGGGGTGATCTCCGCCACCACCTCCCGGATCGCGGCCATCCCGGCGGGAAGCGGCGTCTCGATCGCGAACAGTCGCGCGGCGACGCGCGCGACGTTGGCGTCGACCACCGTCGCCTGCTCCCCGAAGGCGATCGCCGCGACGGCGGCGGCGGTATAGGCGCCGACGCCTGGTAGCGCGCGCAGTCCCTCCTCGGTCTCGGGAAAGGCGCCCGCGGCCGTCACGACGCGCGCGCAGGCGATCAGGTTGCGCGCGCGGGCATAGTAGCCGAGCCCCGCCCAGGCGGCCATCAGATCGGCATCCTGCGCCGCCGCGAGCGCCTCGACGCTCGGCCAGCGCGCGAGGAACGCCTCGAATTTCGGCTTTACCGCCGCGACGGTGGTCTGCTGGAGCATGATCTCGGAGAGCCAGACGCGGTACGGATCGGCGCGCGGCTCCCCCGGCGGGCTGCGCCACGGCAGCGTGCGATGGTGCCGATCATACCACTTCAGAAGCGGCTCGGTAATGGATCGGAGCTTGGCGGGCACGGCATCGCTATGGCATGGACCGCGGGATGAGCAAACGTCGCCCTCCTCAGGAACCGGCGCCCGCGCCGCGTCGCGGCGGCGGGGCGCGGCCGGTGTCGGAACTGGTGCCCGATGTCGGGCGCGCGGCGTTCCGGCGCTTCGGCTTCGTGCAGAGCTCGGTGGTCAGCCGCTGGGGCGAGATCGTCGGCGAGCGGTATGCGGGCGTGTCCGCCCCCGAATCGATCAAGTTCCCGCACGGCGAGCGTGCCAACGGCACGCTCAGCCTCGTCGTGCGCGGCGCGCATGCGACGATGATGCAGCATATCGCGCCCGAGATCGTCGAGCGCGTCAACCGCTTCTTCGGTTATGCCGCCGTCGCCAAGGTCGTGATCCGGCAGGGCGACGTGCCCGCGCCGCGCGCGAAGCCCGCGCCGCCCTCGCTGAAGGCGGTGCCGGTCGAACTCGGCGCCAGCCTGCGTACGATCGCCGACCCCGAACTGAAGGCGGTGCTGGAGGCGCTGGCGATCGGCGTGGCGGGCACGCGCGGCGTGCCAATTATCGGAAAGACGGACGAATGAGAGTGCGTACGGTTCTGGCGATGCTCGCGCTCGGATTGCTGGCGGCATCGGCGCAGGCGGCTCCTCCGAAAAAGGCGCCCGCGCGGAAAGTTGCGACCGACTGGACCAGGACCGTCGTCGCCACGCCCGAGGGCGGCTACCGGATGGGCAATCCCGCCGCGCCGCTCAAGCTGGTCGAATACGGATCGCGCACCTGCCCGCATTGCGCGTTGTTCGATCGCGAAGGCCTGCCCGCGCTCAAGGCGAAGTATATCGCCAAGGGCCAGGTGAGCTACGAATTCCGCGACTTCCCCATTCACAACGCCCTCGATCTCGGGCCGATCCTGCTCGGCCGCTGCGTGCCGGCGCGCTTCTTCTTCCCGATCCTCGGTGAAATGATGGCGAAGCAGCAGAGCCTGCTCGAACGGCCCGCCATCCCGGAGGACGAGGCCAAGAAGCTCGACGGCGCCACGCCGAACCAGATCGCGGCCTATCTCGCGCGCTATTACGGCTATGTGGATCTGATGAAGGCGCGCGGCCTGCCCGAGGCGAAGGCGCTCGCCTGCCTGTCCGACAAGGTGGCGCTCACCGCGGCGGCGAAGCGCGCGGGCGATGCCGCGCAGCAATTCGAGGTGCGCAGCACGCCGACCTTCATCCTCAACGGCAAGAAGGTCGCCGACACGGCATCGTGGGAGCCGCTGGAGGCGGCGCTGAAGGCGGCGGGGGCGAAGTGACAAGCCAGGCAACAGGGCAAATCCAAGGAGTTCGCGTGTAATGAAGGTTCGTTTCGCGGTCGCGATCGTCGCGGCGCTGGTGCTGGGTGCGTGCAAGCCTTCGGGTAACGGGAGCGGCGGTGCGACTTCCGCGCCGGTTGCCGCCGTCAAAGCGCCCGCCGGTCAGGACTGGACCGAGACGGTGGCGACCACGCCCGAGGGTGGCTACCGCATGGGCAACCCGAATGCGCCCATCAAGCTCATCGAATACGGGTCGCGCACCTGCCCGGTCTGCGGCCTGTTCGGCCGCGAAGGGTTCGAGCCGCTGAAGAACAAATACGTCTCGACCGGCAAGGTCAGCTTCGAATTCCGCGAATATCTCGTCCACGGCCAGCCCGATTTCCCGGCGGCCCTGCTCGGCCGTTGCGGCGGCACGGGTCCGTTCTTCGCGATCCTGGAACAGATGTATCAGGAGCAGCAGCCGGTGGAGGAGAAGATGACCAATGCCGAAGGGCAGGCGCTGTTCCAGAAGCTGCAGGGCGCGAAGGGCACCGACGTCGCCAAGGCGTGGGCCGATCATCTCGGCTATGTCGATTTCGTGAAGCAGCGCGGCATCCCGGAGGCGAAGGCGCGCGCGTGCCTGAACGACCAGAAGGATCTCGACGCGATCTTCAAGATCATGGCGGAGGGCGACAAGAAGGGCGTCACCGGCACGCCTAGCTTCTTCATCAACGACGAAAAGAACAGCGCCGTTAGCTGGGAGCAGCTTGAGCCGGCGCTGAAGGCCGCCGGAGCGTGATCCGCTAGTCGCGTAAGCCGGGGGGCGGGGAAAAATGCAGATCAAGCGGCTGCGATTGTCGGGCTTCAAGAGCTTCGTCGATCCGGCCGATCTGCGCATCGAACCCGGCCTGACCGGCATCGTCGGACCCAACGGCTGCGGCAAGTCCAACCTGCTCGAGGCGCTCAGGTGGACGATGGGCGAAACTTCCGCGCGCTCGATGCGCGGCGCGGGGATGGACGATGTCATCTTCGCGGGCACCTCGACCCGCCCCGCGCGCGATTTCGCCGAAGTGTCGATGCTCGCGGAGATCGCGGGGACCGAAACCGAGGTGGTGCGCCGGATCGAGCGCGGCGCGGGCTCCGCCTACCGGATCGACGGACGCGACGTGCGCGCGAAGGACGTGTCGCTGCTGTTCGCCGATGCCGCGACCGGCGCGCACTCGCCCGCTTTGGTCAGCCAGGGGCGGATCGGCGCGGTGATCGCCGCCAAGCCGCAGGAACGCCGCGCGATGCTGGAAGAGGCGGCGGGGATCGCGGGGCTCCACGTCCGCCGCAAGGACGCCGAGCAGAAGCTGCGCGCGACCGAGACCAACCTCGCCAAGCTCGACGAGTTGATTTCCGATCAGGAGGCGCGCGCGGCGGCGCTGCGGCGGCAGGCGCGGCAGGCGGAGCGCTATCGCCTGCTCTCCGACCAGATCCGCATGGCAGAGGCGCGGATGATCTTCGCGCGCTGGCGCGATGCGCAGGCGGCGGCCGATGCGGCCAAGGCCGAGGCGGCGGCGTGCGAGGAGCGCGTGCAGGCTGCGGCGGAGGCGCAGCGTGCGGCCGCCGCCTATTCGACGCAGGCGACCGAAGCCGTCGCGGAGGCGCGCGCATCGGCGCAAGCCGCACGGGAACGTGCGAGCGAGACGGGCCATGCGCTCGCCGGCCTGCGCGGCGACCATGCCCAGGCGGTGCGGCGGATCGCCGAGCTGGCCGAGGCGCAGGCGCGGCTCGGCGACGATCGCTCGCGCGAGGGGGCGCTCGCCAATGACGCCGCCGGGGCGATCGCGCGGCTGGGCGAGGACAGCAAGACAATCGAGGCGCGGCTGGCGGATCTGACCGCGCGGCAACCCGAACTGGAGGCGATGCTCGCCGAGGCCGAACGCGCGGGCCGCGATGCCGAGGTCGCGCTGGCGCAGGCGCTGGCGGCGCAGGCGAGCGAGATCGCCGATACCCGCGTCGCCGATGCCGCGCTGACGGCAGCGCACGCACGGCTCGACCGCGCGGCGCGCGATCTCGCGCGGGTAACGGCGGAGACCAACGCGCTAACCGACACCGCTCCGTTGGTGGTGGAGCGCGCTCGGGCGGCAGATGCGCGCGCGCAGGCGCTGCGTCACGGCGAAGCGGCGCGCGCGGCGCTGTCCGAGGCAGATGCCGCCGAGCGCGGTGCCATTGGAGGGCGCGACCGGGCGCAGTCGCAACGTGCCGCCGCCCATGCCGATCTCGCAGCGCTCGACAGTGAGGCAGCGGCGCTGACCAAGGCAACACGGCGCGGCGACGGGGCTGACCGGCTGCTCGATCAGGTGCGACCCGCGCCCGGCTATGAGCGCGCGTTGGCGGCGGCTTTGGGCGACGATCTCGAAGCGGGGCTCGATCCGGCGGGCGAGCGCTTCTGGGCAGGCGCGGCGGCGCTGGCGAGCGATCCCGGCGCGCCCACCGATGCGGTTCCACTCGGCGCGCATGTCTCGGCCCCGCAGGCGCTGGCGCGGCGGCTCGCGCAGATATTCGTGGCGGAGAGCGACGCGGGTCAGCCGCTCGCGGTCGGGCAGCGGCTGGTGACGATGGCGGGCGTACTGCGGCGCTGGGATGGTTATGTCGCCAAGAGCGGGGGCGCGGCTGCGGCTGAGCGGCTGGTGCGCGTCAACCGGCTGCGCGCGCTGGAGGCGCAGCGACCCGATCTGGTGCGCGCGGTCGAGGGCGCGGACGGCGAGCTCGCACGGATCGACGCGGCGATTGCCGATGCACGCAAGGCCGCAAGCGAGGCGCGGCGGTTGTTCGAATCGGCCGAAGCCAGCGCGCGCGAGGCTGCGCGCGCCGAGGACCGCGCGGCTGTCGCGATCGAGCGCGGCGAGGCGCAGCGCGCCGATCTCGAAGCGCGGCGGGTGCGCGTCCAGACCGATCACGCCGAGGCCGAGGCCGAAAGCGCCCGCGCCGCCGAGGCGCGCGCGGCCCTGCCCGACGGC
>NZ_JAUQSZ010000007.1 GCF_030580995.1 Sphingomonas immobilis | reverse complement strand
ACCGAGCGGCTCGACGATGGCATCGACGCGCGCGCCGGCGGCATCGAGATGGAGATGCTGCACGACGCGGCCGATGCCGGACAGGTCGTGCGCGAAGGCGGTCGCGGGCTTTTCGGCGGTGATCCGGCGCAGCGCGGCGAGCGCGGCGGGGCGCTCGCGCGGCTCGATCCGCCGCAGCATCTGCGCGAGGCCGGGCTGCTCGTCGACGCCGAGCAGCCGCGCGAAGGCAGGCGTCAGCAGAACCGTGCGCTCGGCGAGATCGAGCCGCCAGCCGAGCGGCTCGGCGCTGGCCGAGGCGCGCCACTCGCCAGCCATCCGCATCGCGTGGCGCGCGGCATAGCGCAGCGCCTGCAGGAACTCCGCTTCGCTGGAAGGGCTGGAGAGGAAATGCGTCGCGCCCGCCTCGTACAGCGCAGCGATCGCATCCTGATCGCCGCGCGACACCAGCACGAGCATCGCGCCGCCATTGGCCTCGATCGCGGGGCCAAGCTGGCGCGCGCCTTCGAGACCGTCGGCGAGCGCGCCGCGCGCATCGACCACCGCGACCGCAGCACCACTGGCGAGAAAGCGGCGCTCGACACCGCCCGCGCGGCGCGCCGCGACGACCTGCCACCCCGCGCCCCCGGCCAGCGACGCGAGCTCGTCGCGCTGGCGGAAGGACAGGATGAACAGGGGGGTAGCGCCCGCGGCGGCATGCAGCCCGTCTTCGCTCAACCCTGCCCCCTCGCGACCCATGCGCGTGTGTATGCCGCGGAGATGTTAAAGGAAACGTCCTACACACCCGTTCGTCCTGAGCGAAGTCGAAGGACGTGTCGCGGGCGTGTCGTTTGTGGCACGTGCTTCGACTGCGCTCAGCACGAACGGTTCCGGTGGGCACTTGTCCGCGCTCTCTCGAGGGCCTAGCTCTCATACATGGCATCCGCGCCCGCCCTGATCGCCCCTCCCCTGCTGGACCGCCACGGCCGGACGATCAGCTATCTGCGCATTTCGGTGACCGATCGCTGCGACCTGCGCTGCCGCTATTGCATGGCGGAGGAGATGACCTTCCTGCCGAAGAGCGCGCTGCTCGGGCTGGAGGAAATCGCGCTGATCGCCGATCGCTTCATCGCGCGCGGGGTTCGGAAAATCCGGCTGACGGGGGGCGAGCCGCTGGTGCGCCGCGACGTGGGAGACCTCGTGCGGCGGATCGGGCGGCATGTGGGGGCCGGGCTGGACGAGCTGACGATGACGACCAACGGCAACCGGCTCGCCGATCATGCCGGGGCGCTGTTCGATGCGGGGATACGGCGCATCAACGTCAGCCTCGACAGCCGCGACCCGGACACTTTCCGCCACATCACGCGCCACGGCGACGTCGTGCGCGTGCTTGGCGGTATCGCGGCGGCGAAGGCGGCGGGGCTGGCGGTGAAGATCAACATGGTCGCGCTGAAAGGGCTCAACGAGGCCGAGATCGCACCGATGCTGAAATGGTGCATCGCCGAGGGCCACGACCTGACGCTGATCGAGACGATGCCGCTCGGGAGCATTGGCGAGGACCGCGCCGATCGCTTTCTGCCGCTGACCGCCGTGATGGACGATCTCTCCGCGCGCTTCGCTCTCGTGCGCGACGCGCATCGCAGCGGTGGGCCGGCGCGCTATTGGCGGGTGACGGGTTCCGAGACGCGGCTTGGGCTGATCTCGCCGCTGACCGCCAATTTCTGCGAGACGTGCAACCGCGTGCGGCTGACCACCGACGGGATGCTTTACACCTGCCTCGGCCATGACGACCGCGTCGACCTGAAGGCGGCGCTGCGTGGCGGCGACCTCGACGCGGCGCTCGACCGTGCGCTCGCCAGCAAGCCCGCGCGGCATGATTTCGACATCGCCGCAGCCGCCCCCGCCGTCGCCCGCCACATGAGCGTCACCGGCGGCTGACATGGATCACGGTTCCGCACCGCAGAAGCGGGCGCTCGTCGCCTCGCCCACCCCGCCCGCGCAGGCTGCCGCGGCGGAGCTTGCCGATTCGTATGACTGGGTGCCGCCCGAGGAGGCCGAGCTGATCGTCGCGCTGGGCGGCGACGGTTTCCTGCTGCAGACGCTGCACGCGATGTTCGAGCGGCGCGGCGCGCCGGTGCCGGTGTTCGGGATGAACCTCGGCACGGTCGGCTTCCTGATGAACGAGTGGCGCTACCACGATCTCGACGGGCGGCTGGCGCGCACCAAGCCGTTCAAGGTGCTGCCGCTGTCGATGAAGGCGACGACGATGTCGGGCGAGGTCTTCACCATGCCCGCGATCAACGAAGTGTCGATGCTGCGCGAGACGCGCCAGACCGCCAAGCTGGAGGTGAGCGTCAACGACCGCGTCGTGCTGCCCGAGCTGGCGTGCGACGGCATCCTGGTGGCGACACCGGCCGGATCGACCGCCTACAATTTGTCGGCGCAGGGCCCGATCCTGCCGCTGGGCTCCGCATTGCTCGCGCTGACGCCGATCAGCCCGTTCCGCCCGCGGCGCTGGCGCGGCGCGATTCTGCCCGACAAGGCGCGGATCGCAATTCGCGTGCTGGAGCCCGGCAAGCGCCCGGTCAGCGCCGTCGCCGATCAGCGCGAGGTCCGTGACGTCGCCACCGTGGAGGTCGCGATCGACCGCTCGCGCGAGCTGACGTTGCTGTTCGATCCCGAACACGCGCTCGACGACCGCATCACAATGGAGCAGTTCGTCTCGTAAGCGCTGAAGAAGCGCTGGCTCCCTGAGTTGGATTCGAACCAACGGCCGCTCGATTAACAGTCGAGAGCTCTACCGCTGAGCTATCAGGGAATGCGCGGGCGGCCTCTATAGCTGGCTGATTCTCGGATGCAAGACCCTAGATCAGCGAGAATGCGATCGCGCTTGCATCGGCACCCGACCGCCGCCAATCACACGGCATGACGACGACCATCCGCCCGCGCCGCTCGATGCTCTACATTCCCGGCGACAAGGCGCGCGCGCTGGAGAAGGCGCGCGGCCTCGCGTGCGACGCGATCATCTTCGATCTCGAGGATGCGGTATCGCCGGAGAACAAGGGCCTCGCGCGCGAAACGATCGCCCAGGCCGTCGCGGCGGGCGGCTACGGCGAGTGCGAGCTGATCCTGCGGGTGGGCGGCGATGCCGTCGCCGAGGATTTCGCGCTCGCGAACACGCTCGCGATTCATGGCATCCTGCTCCCCAAGGTCGAACGGCCCGAGACCGTGATCGCGGTGGCCGCCAAGACGAATCACCCGATCTGGTGCATGATCGAGACGCCGATGGGTGTACTGCGCGCGGCCGAGATCGCGGGCGCTTCGGACCGGCTGGCCGGGTTCGTCGCCGGCACCAACGATCTCGCCAAGGAATTGCGCGCACGGCATACGCCGGATCGCACGCCGCTGCTGACGTCGCTGTCGCTGATGCTGCTCGCCGCACGCGCCTATGGGCTGGCGGCGATCGACGGCGTGCATCTCGATCTCGACGATCTCGCGGGACTCGAGGATGTCTGCCGGCAGGGCGTCGCGCTCGGCTTCGACGGCAAGTCGCTGGTCCATCCCAATTCCATCGAGATCGCCAACCGCGCCTTCGCGCCGCAGCCCGCCGAGATCGAGCGCGCCCGCGCGATGGTCGCGGCGTGGGAGGAGGCGCGCGCCCAGGGCCTCGGCGTGGCGCGGATCGGCGGGGCGATGGTCGAGCAGCTTCATGTCGACGAGGCCACGCGGCTGCTGGCGCTCGCCGAGGCGATCGCGCGCCGCGCGGCCTGACGCGGAGCGGCCAAGCCCATTGCCATCGCTGCCGCGCTGCGCGAAGCTCCCGCCCTACGCCTTGCGCCGGGGGACAGCATGAACGAGACGAACGCGGTCGCGCTCGACACCACCGACTACCGTATCCTGCGCGAGCTCGGCGTCGATGGCCGCGCATCGGACGTCGCCCTCAGCGAGCGCGTCAACCTGTCGAGCACCGCCGTCGCCCGCAGGCGCAAGATCCTGGAGGAACGCGGCGCGATCACCGGCTATTCGGCCGATCTCGATCTCGCGCGGCTGGGCTTCGGCATCACCGTGATCGTGATGATCGAATTGAGCTCGCAGGCCGAACAGGCGCTGGTCGAGTTCGAGACCGCCGTCATCGCCTGCCCGTCGATGTCCTATTGCAGCTTCGTCTCCGGCAACACCGATTTCCTGATGATCGTCCACGTCCGCTCGTTCGCTGATTACGACCGCGTCTATCGCAGCGAATTGTCCACCCTACCGCACGTCGCGAAGATCCGCAGCAGCTTCGTAATGCGCGAAGTGATGCAGCGCAGCGTACCGCCCGCCGCGCTGAACGCGCAGCCCGCCTGAGATCATGACGACTCGGACACGGAAGCGCCCGCGACTCTCGTCCAATTATGACGCACCAGGTGGCGTTTTCGGCAATGAAATGACGATCCGCGCAGCTATCCGCTAATATCGTTTCCGGTTGCGCCGAACTTTAGCGGAAACCCCTAGCCGATCTCTGTTACTCTTCGTTCACAATCGAGGGATTGTGCGAACGCGAAAACGCGTGCGGCGGATATTCAAATCCACCGGCAATCCCGCTGTTGTCCGCAAGAGAAACGTGAATGCCAGTAAGCGTACCCAAAAAATAATGTCGCGTGAATTCAGTGTCATGAAGACCCGCAGACATAAGGGAGCGGATGCCCGGACGTAGTTTTTACCGGGGGACAGCATGAACACATCCAGCACGGCCTTCATCACCGGCATCGCCGGCCGCAAGGCTCGCCAGCATTGGCTCGGAACGGTCGGCATCGTCGCACTGGCGACGTTTGCGCAGCCTGTCTTCGCAGCAGCGCCACCCGCCGCAGCCGCAGCCGCAGCCGACGACGCCGCCGTCCTGCAGGCACCCGAACCCGAGAAGGAAAGCGAGGAGATCCTCGTCACCGGATCGCGCATCGTCCGCGACGGCTACAGCGCGCCGACGCCGGTCAGTGTCATCAGCACCAAGGAACTGAAGGCGGAAGCCCCCGCCAACATCTCCGATTTCGTCAACACCCTGCCCGCCGTTCGCGGATCGGGCACGGCGTCGAACTCGAACGGCTCGCTGTCGAACGGTGCCGCCGGCATCAACAGCGTCAACCTGCGCAACCTCGGCGCGAACCGCACGCTCGTGCTGTTCGACGGCCAGCGCTCGGTCGCCTCGACCGCGACGGGCCAGGTCGACGTCAACACCTTCCCCCAGGCGCTGATCGAGCGCGTCGAGGTGGTGACCGGCGGCGCGTCCTCGGCCTACGGATCGGACGCGGTTTCGGGCGTCGTCAACTTCATCCTCAACAAGAAGTTCAAGGGCCTCGACGCCAGCGTGGAGACGGGCGTCACGACCTACGGCGACGCCGCCAACTACAAGTTCAGCGTGACCGCCGGAAAGACCTTCTTCGACGACAAGCTGCGCATCACCCTGTCGGGCGAATATTTCAAGCAGAACGGCGTCACGACGATCGATCGCGACTGGAACAACACCGGCTTCTTCCTGGTCAACAACCCGGCCTACAGCACGGCTGCGGGCGGTAGCTGCGCGAAGCCCGCCGGTTATGTCGCCGGCACGCCGATCACCGGCTGCGCGCCGGAATATTTCATCACCTCGGGCGCGGGCACCGGCACCTTCTCGGCGGGCGGCCTCATCACCGGCGCGACGACGACGGCGGGCACGGCGGCCAGCGGCGCGGCGCTGGCGGCGGTGCGCGGCGAATATTTCGGGCCGGGCGGCGCGGTCAGCCGTCTCACCTTTGGCCCGTCCAGCGGCCAGTGGATGATCGGCGGCGATTACAAGATCGCCAGCGCCGGCCACGCCTCCAGCGCCTCGCTCCAGCCTTCGGAAACGCGCAAGAGCGCCTTCGGCCGCCTGAGCTACGAAGTCGCCCCCGCGCTCGAAGTCTACGGCCAGTTCGCCTTCAACGAATATCGCGGCCAGAGCTTCTACCAGCAGACCCCGACGACCGGCGTGAACATCGCCATCGACAACGCCTATCTGCCGCAGGTCGTGCGCGACCAGATGACGGCCAACGGCCTGCGCTCGATCGCGATCGGCACCAGCAACGTCGATCTCGGCCAGCAGGGCAGCGACAACACGCGCTCGGTCTATCGCTATGTCGCGGGTCTCAACGGCACCTTCGGCCTGGCCGGAATAGATTGGAAATACGACGCTTATTACCAGTTCGGCATGACCAAGACGGTCGAGAAGCTGACGAATGCGTGGAACCTCGCGCGCATGACGCTGGCGACCGACGCGGTGTTCGCGCCCGCCGGCAACGCGCTCGGCGTCGCGGCGGGCACTGTCGTGTGCCGCTCGTCGCTGACCAACCCGACCAACGGCTGCGTTCCGCTCAACCGGCTCGGGACGGGCGTCGCCTCGCAGGCGGCGATCAACTACGTCCTCTACAACGGCCTGCAGCCGACGCGCGAGCAGCGCATCACGCAGAAGGTCGCGGCGGCCAGCTTCTCGACCAACAACCTGTTCCAGTTGCCTGCCGGCGGCGTGTCGCTCGCCTTCGGTGGCGAGTGGCGCGAGGAAGGGATCAGCGGCACCGTCGATCCGCTGTTCCAGCCGGTCGTCACCGGCGGCGTGACTGCGGGCACGTGGATCTACGGCAACTACCTCGCCACCAACGGCAAGTATAACGTGAAGGAAGCCTTCGCCGAGGTGCTGGTGCCCGTCATCAAGGGCGCGGACCTCAACGGCGCGATCCGCGTGACCGATTATTCGACGTCGGGCACCGTCGTCACCTGGAAGGCGGGCGCGACCTGGCAGATCATTCCCGATCTCAAGTTCCGCGGCACCGTCTCCCGCGACATCCGCGCGCCTAACCTTCAGGAGCTGTTCGCCGCCGGCACCGGCCGCACCAACACCGTCAACCGCCCGAACGGCGCCGCCGTCATCACCGATCAGTTCAACGAATCGACCGTCGGCAACACCGCGCTCAAGCCAGAGGTCGCGCAGACCTATGGCGTCGGCGCGGTACTGACGCCGCGCTGGCTGCCCGGCTTCGCGCTGTCGGTCGATTACTACAATATCGATCTGAGCGGCGCGATCTCCTCGCTCACCGCGCAGACGCTGGTCGATCAGTGCTACACGGCGAACATCACCGCCGCCTGCACCTTCATCTCGACGACGGGCGGACGCGGCGTCGTGACGCCGGGCCTCGCCATCACCAGCATCGAGATCAAGCCGACCAACTTCGTCTCGGTGCGCACCCAGGGCATCGATTTCGAGGGAAGCTATCGCCATCCGCTCGGGCCGGGGGCGATCACGCTGCGCGCACTGGCGAGCTGGGCGATGAACCTCAGCACCGACAACGGCGTCGTCGCGGTTACTGACGACGCGGGCCAGAATACCGGCGGCCTGCCGAGCTGGACCTACCGTTTCTCGGCCGGATACGATGTCGGCGGCTTCGCCACGCAGTTCATCGCGCGCGGCGTCAGCGGCGGCGTCTACAACAACAATTACGTCGTCTGCACCACCAACTGCCCGGCCTCGACCACCGATTTCCACACGGTGAACCTCAACTCGATCCCGGGCGCGTTTTACTTCGACGCCAACGCCAACTACACGATCAAGACCGGCAGCGGGCAGTTCGAAGTGTTCATGGCGATCAAGAACATCTTCGACCGTGACCCCGTGCTCGTCGCCAACGGCCCGACCGGCAACAACACCCCCGCTTACCCGCAGACCAACCGCGCGCTCTACGACGTGCTCGGCCGCACCTTCCGCGTCGGCGTGCGGGTGAAGATGTGATCCCTGCCCCCGCTTGTTCCCCCCAAAAAACTGGAGATCGATGGATGAAAGCCCTGCCCCTCACCCTGCGCGGCATGATGGTCGCCGCGTGCGCGCTCGCCGGTGCGGCCATTCCGCACCTGGCGCACGCGCAGGCGAGCCCCGCGCTGAAGGCCGAAGCCGCCGCCAATGTCGATGCGCATGCGAAGATGGTGGCGAACGCGGTCGACCAGATCTTCAGCTATGCCGAGCCGGGCTTCCAGGAGTTCAAGTCGACCCGCTACATCGCCGATCTGCTCGAAAAGGAGGGTTTCAAGGTCGAATTCGGCGTGGCGGGCATCCCCACCGCGTTCAAGGCGACCTGGGGTGAAGGCGGGCCGCTGATTGCGCTCGGCAGCGATATCGATTGCCTGCTCGGCGTGTCGCAATATCCCGGCACCGGCAAGCTCACGCCGATGGTGGCGGGCGCACCCGGCCACGGCGAGGGGCACAATTCCGGCATGCCGCTGATCGTCGCCGCCGCCATCGCGGCCAAGGACGTGATGACCAAGCACGGCATCAAGGGCCGCCTGCTGATCTGGCCCGGCATCGCCGAGGAGCTGCTCGCCACCAAGGCCTATTACGTCCGCGACGGGTTGTTCAAGGGCGTGGACGCCAACATCTTCACCCACGTGGCTTCGGGCTTCCAGACGGGCTGGGGCGAGATGGGCAACAACGGCCTGGTCAGCGTGGAATATACGTTCCACGGCAAGACCGCGCACGCCGCCGGCGATCCGTGGGACGGCCTGAGCGCGCTCGACGCTGTCGAGATCATGGACACGGCCTGGAATTTCCGCCGCGAGCATCTGCCGGTCACGCAGCGCTCGCACTATGTCATCACCAACGGCGGTGGCCAGCCCAACGTCGTGCCCGACCTCGCGACCGTGTGGTATTATTTCCGCGAGCGCACCTTCAAGTCGGTGGCGGATCTCTACAAGACCGGCAACGAAGTTGCCGACGGTGCGGCCAAGGCGACCGGCACCACGGTCGAGCATCGCATTCTTGGCTATGCCGCGCCCAATTACGGCAACAAGCCTCTGGCTGAGGCCGCCTACGAGAATATCAAGCTGGTCGGCATGCCGAAATGGACCGCCGAGGATCAGGCTTTCACCAAAACGGTACAGACCACGCTCGGCCGCCCGGTAAAGCCGCTCGCCACCACGGTGGGCGAGCTTTCCACTCCGGCCAGCCGGCCGCGCTCGATCGGCGGCGGATCGGACGACGTAGGCGACATCATGTGGACGGTGCCGTCGATCACGATCGGCTTCCCGTCGAACATCCCGAGCATGATCGGCCACAACAAGACATCGGCGATGGCGATGGCGACGCCGATCGCCCACAAGGGCGCGGTCGCGGGTGCCAAGGCGGTGGCGATGACGGTGCTGGACCTGATGACCACGCCCAAACTGATCGCCGAGGCCAAGGGTTTCCAGAAGAACGTGCAGTTCAAGGAAGATACCTACGCGCCGCTGATCTCCGCCACCGACAAGCCGGCGATCTGGCTCAATCACGACGTGATGGAAAAGCTGCGGCCGTCGATGGAGAAGTTCTACTTCGACAGTGCGAAATACCCCAACTACCTCGCTCAGCTTGGCATCGCTTACCCCGGCGGTGCCGACAAGGATCCTACGAAGTAGGGTCGCAAGGATGGGCGGTCCGCCTGGTCGGGCCGCCCATTTTCCTTTCTGACATGCCCCGTTCCCCCGGAGAGTGATGATGACACGTTCGACCTTACGCCTGCTCGGGCGAGGCGTGATGCTCGCCGCGCTGGTCATGCCCTTCTCACCCGCCCTCGCAGACGCGCCCTCGGCTCCGCCCGCCGCCAAGGCGAACGGCCAGCGCTTCGAAGGTTTCGTCCCCTTCGTCTGGGATGCCGCCAAGGGCCGCGTGCTGATGGAGATCCCGGCGTTCGATCAGGACGTGCTCTACTACGTCTCCGCCGCAACCAATCCCGGATCGGTCGAGGCGCCGTTCGATCGCGGCGTGCTGGTCAGTTCGGTCATTCATTTCGAGCGGTCGGGCGGGAAGGTCGTCGTCAACCGCATCAACGTCGCCTATCGCGCACTGAACGGGACGGCCAAGACCAAGGAGGGCGTCTCCGACAGCTTCCCGAGTTCCGTCCTCGCCGTGCTGCCGGTCGAATCCGATGTCGGCGGCAAGGTGATCGTCGACGCGACCGCGCTGTTCATGCGCGATGCGGCCGGCATCATCGGCCGCTTCAAGCGCGCCAAGATGGGCGATTTCAAATTCGATTCCGCCCGCAGCGCCTTCTACCCCAAGCGCATGAAGGCCTTCCCCGAGAATACCGAGATCGAGACGACCTCCACCTTCACCTCCGACGCTCCGGGCGCCGCGATCAACAACGTCACGCCCGATCCCGGCGTCGTGACGATGCGCATCCACCACAGTTTCCTGAAAGCGCCGGTCGGCTATGTCCCGCGCGAGGCCGATCCGCGCATCGGCGTCAGCGCGATCCGCTTCAAGGATTTCTCCAGGCCGGTCGACGAGAGCCCCGACACCGAATGGATCACTCGCTGGCGGCTGGAGAAGAAGGATCCGTCCGCCGCTCTGAGCGAGCCGGTCAAGCCGATCACCTATTATTTCGACCCCGCCATCCCCGATCCGATCCGCGCCGCAATGAAGACCGGGCTGCTGTGGTGGAACAAGGCGTTCGAGGCGGCGGGCTTCAAGAACGCGATCCATGCCGAGGACGCGCCGCCCGACATGGACCCGATGGATATCCGCTACGCCTATGTCCTGTGGATTCAGCGCGACGAGCGCGGCTTCTCGTCCAGCGGCAATTACTCCGATCCGCGCACCGGCGAGACGCTGGGTGCCAAGACGCATATGGACACGTACCGGATGCGCACCATCGGCAATTATTACGACGCCTATAGCGGCGGGCTGCCGGGCGACGGATCAGGCATCACCATCGCCGATCCCAGCATCGTCAGCGGCGACACCTTCGCCGCCATGCCCAAGGCGCAGCGCGACATGATCCTGCTGCGCCAGGCGCTGCTGACGGCGCACGAACTGGGCCATACGCTCGGCTTCCAGCACAATTGGGCGTCCAACCAGAACGACCGTTCGTCGGTGATGGAATATCCGACGCCGCGCGTGAAGGTGACGAACGGCAAGATCGATCTGAGCGAGAGCTTCATGACCTCGGTCGGCGCATACGACACCTATATGGTTCGCTACGCCTACACACCCTTCGCGCAGGAGAAGGCCGGGCTCGACGGCGTCATCAAGGACATGCGCGACAAGGGCGTGGTCTTCACGCTCGACAGCGATCCGCGCTGGACCTGGTATGACGACCGCGCGACGCCCGAGGAGAATCTCAAGGAAAGCACCGCCGCGCGCAAGATCGCGCTCGCCGGGTTCGGGCCGGCGATGCTGAAGCCGGGCGAAGCCTATGGCGCGATGCGCGACATGCGGCTGTGGATGATCTACCTCCAGCAGCGCTATGCGGTGGAGAGCGCCGTGAAATACGTTGGCGGGATGCTCCAGAATATCACGGTCAAGGGCGAGGCACATCCCCTGCCCCCGACCGAGTTCATCCCCGGCGATCGCCAGCGCGCGATCCTCGGCCAGTTGATGGACGTGATCGACCCGAAGAACCTCGAAATCCCCGAGAGCCTGCTGATCCAGCTCACGCCCTCGCCCGATCGCAATCTCGAGGATCTGTCGAAGGACGACGTGTTCGACCAGCTCCGCGCCGCGCGTATCCTGTCGGCGATGGTGCTGGAGCCGCTGTTCGATCCCGCGCGGGCGGCGCGGATGGTGGCGCTGTCGGCACGTCAGCCGGGTACGCTGAGCCTGCCCGAAATGGTCGATACGGTGATCGCGCATAGCTGGGGCGCACCTGGCGGCGGCACCGCGCAGGAACGCGCGCTGCGGCGCGAGGTGCAGTCGGTGACGCTATCGGCGATGATGATGCTGGGCGGGCAGAAGGACGGTTCGCCCGAGGCGCGCGCCTATATCCTCGATCGGCTCGATGGCCTCGCCGCCAGCTTGCGCGGTCGCAGCGGGGACGATGCGCTGACCACCGCCTTCTACCGTCAGTCCGCCCGCGACATCGGGCGCTATCTGGAGGATCCGGTCAAGAACGCGCCCGAGACGGCGATGCCGGAATGGGGCGAAGGCCCGCGCTCGCGCAATCCGCTGCCGCCCGGCCCACCGCTCGGCGGCTGAGTCTCAGCCCCAAAGGCCGAGGCGCGCCGATGCGGCGAGGGTGGCGACCGCCAGCGCCGGCAGCAACGCCAGCGCGATCCGCCGCGGCGACGCGGACGCGGCCGCCATCACGAAGGCGAGCGCGGCGGCGATCATCGTCCAGAGGTGATAGCGCAGATCGGGCGCGACGCTGAAGATCAGGTAGGTGCCGCCGTAGAGCAACGCGGATATCGCCAGCGCCTGCGCGATACCCTTCGCGTGGAGGAGCAACGCGCCAAGCGCCAGCGCGAGCCAGCAGATCGGCCACCCGAGCGGCGTGCCCGCGCTCCACACTGCTGCCGCGTCGATCGCCGGTTCGAACCCGTTCTTCGATATCGCATAGCCCCAAGGGTTCGGCGCGGATTGCGGCTGGACCGGACGCTCGATCTCGTCGCGGACAAGGAAGCGCAGGTTGACGTTGGTATGCGCCAGCCGGTGCTCGGCATAGGCGAGTGGATGCGCGGCGATGGCGCGGAGCCAGAAGAGGTATGGGCTCTCGTGCCGCGCCGCGAAGGCGTCTCGGATCGCGGCGAACTGGATCGGGCACGGCTCGTCCACCCACCAGGCGTAGCGATCCCAGCGCACGGGGGCATAGCAGGCGTGGTTGACCGCGACCGGGTTCGCAATCGGAAGCGGCGGAAAGGCATCGACACCGCTATGTTCGGTGATCCCGCCGAGATCGAAGATGACGAGCGACAGCGCGACGCCGCTCGGCTTCGCGCCGATCGCGCGGTTGGCGAGCGGCATCGCCAGCCCGAGGACGATCGTGGCGGCGATCACGCAGCCTGCGAAGCGCAACCGCATCGCGCGCCACGCGGGCGGTAGCGCGACGACCAGCAGCGGCAACGCGGCGAACAGCGCGTTGAAGCGCAAGGTCGCCGCGAACAGCAGCAGCGCCACCGCAAGCCATCGCCCCCTGCCCCACGCCAACAGCCCCGCGGCCGACAGCAGCGCCCCCGCCATCAGGCAATCCTTGAGGACCGATCCCATCGTCGCCAGCGAGAACGGCAGCAGCGCGCACAAGGCGATCGCAAGCGCCAGTCGCGACCGCCCCGCCCGTGCGACCAGCAGCGCGAAGCCGGCCCAGTAGAGCCCGAGTTGCAGCAGCAGCATCGGCGCGGGGCCGAGCCATACACTCGCAAACCGCCGCCACACCCACCCCATCACCGGCGGGTGCCAGTCGTCGAAATCGCCGCTCAGTGCCTGCCCGTATTGGCGCACCGCGTCCCAGTAGACGATGCCGGGCCAATAGGCCGCAAGCTGGATTGCCGCCGCTGCGAGTAACAGAACCAACCCAGCCGTTAGTCCTGAGCGAAGTTGAAGGACAGGCCGCGGAAAACGTCCTTCGACAGGCTCAGGACGAATGGCGGATGTGGTCAAGCCGCCTCGGCTCGCTTCCGCGCCAGCGCGCCAACCTCGCCCGCCTGCCAGATCAGGATCGCGGGCACGCCGACGATCAGATCACGCGCGCGCTTGAGCAGCGACAGCGCCAGCGCCGTCGTCGGTGGCAGACCGAACAGCGGGCCGATCAGCGTATAGGCGACCTCCTGAACGCCGACCGCGCCGGGCACGAAGAAGGCGACGCTACGGAGCGTGAAGATCAGCGCCTCGACCGCGATCACGCCCCATAACGGCGCGGTCGACCCCATGAAGCGCAGCGCGACCCACGCCGTCACCGCGCTGCCCGTCCAGGCGGCGAAATTGAACGCGAAGCTCACGGCCATGTGACCGCGGCTGCGATAGGTCTCGCCGAGCCGTTCCTGCACCGCCGCCAGCGTTGCGGCCGATCCCGGCAGCATCCGCGCCGCCGCCGCGCCCGCCAGCTTCAGCAGCGGACGCTGGCCGATCCAGAAGATCAGCATGAACGCAAAGCTGATGCCCATGCCGCCGACGGCGAGCGGGACGATCCCGGCGTCCACGCCCGCGTTTGTCGTCACCGCGAGCAACGTCGCCAGCCCCGCCAGCGTGAACAGCAATTGTGCCGCCATCTCCATCGACATATCGGCGATCATCGAGGCGTAGATCACCGGATCGCTCACCCCACGCCCCGCCAGCGTGCGCGCGCCGACGACAAGGCCGCCGAGCTGCGAGAAGGGCAATACGTCCGCCGCCGCCTCGCGCGTCATGCGTGCCCAGGTGAACAGCGGCAGACGGCCCACCGGCTGACCGGGCGCGGCGGCGAGCCACGCCGCGCCGACGAGGAACATCACCACCACCGAGCAGCCGAGGAACGCGGCCATGCCGGTCCAGCCGATCGCGGTCATCGCAGCGAACACCTGATGCGCGCCCGCCGCGCCCACCGTCCAGCACGCCACCGCCAGCCCGACGACAGTCGCTGCCAGCAGCCCTAGCCTAGCCCAGTTCATGCCGCTTTGGGCTTCTTCCCCATCAGCGTCAGCACGAGGCGGATCGCGCCGGGCACGAATTTCGGCCGGATCAGGCGCGAATCATAGGGCGCGAGGCGGCGGTCGTTCTCCGCAAGGCAGATCGTCGCCAGTTCCGCGAAACTGACCTCGACGCCGAGATCCTTCGATCCGTTGAGGGTGAAGTTGCTTTCCTGCGCCTTGGTGCTGTCGCCCATGCCCTTGGCCATGTCGATCCGTTCCCAGAACAGGAAGCACCAAACCGCCCAGACCTTCAGCTCGAAATAAGGGCGACGCCACCACGGCATGTTGCGCCGCCACCACGACACCCAGTTGACGAAGAACAGGATGTGCCGCCCCTCCTCGCGCATCACCGGCTCGAACGTGTCGATCAACTCGGGCGGGAAGAAGCCGGTGTCTTTGGCGATCTTGAACAGCCCAAAGCCGAAGAAGCTGTCGATACACTCGGAAAAGCCCGAGCGCATGAACGCCCATTCGGGGTCTTTCGGCTTGATATAGGGCGGCTCAGGCTCGAGCTCGATGCCGTAATGCGTCACCATGTCTGCAAGCACGATCTTGTGACGCTTCTCCTCGAAGGCATCCATTTCCAGCGCGGTCTTGAGCTCCGGGTCACGCGCCAGGTCTGCGAAGGTCTGCACGAACAGCCCGGTACGCCCCTCCGTCTGCACCGCCATGTCCCAGATCGGCAGCGACACGATCTTCCGCCGCGTCTCTTCGGTCAGCACCGGCCAGTCGATCAATGCCGGGCGGTACGCATCGTGCGTGTCGAGCAGGGCGCGGCAGAACAGAATCTTGTGATCCTCGCTGCCGAGGCGGACCTTCTTGCCGGGCGCCGGGCCTGCGGCTTCGATCGTGCCGGGGACGTAGTTCATCGGTCTTCCTTACAAATCGGCGAAACGCGCCAACGTGATCCCTTCGCGCGAGACGATCTCGCGCGCAACCGGATCGGTCAGCGCCGCGAGTTCATCCGCATAGGCATAGCCCGGCGCGGAGAGCGGATACGGCCCGGTCGCGGGATGCAGATAGACCTCGCTGACGCCTTCGGGAAGATGCTGGAGAATGGCACGCAGCCGTTCGGTGCGCATCGCGCCCGACCAGGCGAGGCCGAAGACGTGATCGGGCACCTTGAAACCCGCGCGACGTGCCTTGCGCTGGAAACCGCGCGCGAAGGGTGCGGCTATGTCGAAGCCCTTCACCGGCTCGATTTTCCGTAGAACAGCGCGCGGTTCGACCGGGGCGCGGACGGCGCGCATGCCGTGACGCCGGCCGACGCGCAGGATCGTCGCGGCGATGACCGGGTGCATGTGCATGTGCTTGTGCGAGTCGACGTGATCGAGCGGCAGGCCGGTCGCTTCGAACAGCGCGAACTGAGCCTCGATCTCCGCCTCCAACTGCCGCCGTACGGGTGCGCGCGCTACGAGGGCGAGGCTGACGGAGAGAGCGTCGACGCGGAAATGCCCGTTCGCATCGACGAGATCGGGAATCTGTGCGGGCGGCAATGCCGGCGGCACCTCGGCGAGCGCAACGTGGAGGCCAACGCCGAGCCTCGGCATCGCCTTCGCCCGCGCCACCGCATCGGGCACCGCCGCGCCCGTCACCATCAGGCTGGTGGTGGTGAGAATGCCCTCGCGGTGCGCCCGCTCGACCGCTTCGTTGACCGCGACCGCGACGCCGAAATCGTCGGCGTTGATGATGACGGTCCGCACCCGTTCAGAAGCCGTAGAACGCCGGATCCGCCAGCACCGCATCGGCGACATTGGAAGCATTGGGCACCGCGACACGCCGCAGCAGCAGGATCATCGCCGCCCGGTCTCGCGCCCGCACCGCGTCGTTCCAGTTTTCGAGCAGCCCGCGCGCGACGAGCCGCTCGTTCACTGTCATTCCGGCAAGCGTCGTCACGACAAAGGCTTACACCGCTTCCTTGCGACGCCGCAGGAAGTCGAAGAATTCGACGCCCTCGCGCAGGCGGCGCTTCATCATGTCCCAATCGGTCAGCATTTCCCGCACGATCTCCCAGATCTTGCTGGGGCGGAAGTAGAAGCGCTTGTAGAACTCTTCGACCTTTTCGAAGATCACTGCCGACGAGAGGTGCGGATACGAAAGCTGCGCGATCTGGTTGCCGCCGTCGGTCAGCAGCTCGTTCGAATTGTCGAACCAGCCGTTTTCGATCGCCTGCTTGTAGAGGAACGTGCCCGGATAGGGCGCCGCCAGCGACACCTGGATGGTGTGCGGGTTGATCTCCTTGGCGTAGTTGATCGTTTCCTCGATCGTCTCCAGCGTCTCGCCGGGGAGCCCGAGGATGAAGGTGCCGTGGATCGTCAGGCCGAGCGCATGCGCGTCCTTGGTGAACTGCCGCGCGACATCGGTGCGCAGGCCCTTCTTGATGTTGTGCAGGATCTGCTGGTTGCCGCTTTCGTAGCCGACGAGCAGCACGCGGCAGCCGCCTTCCTTCATCGCCTTCAGCACCGGCTGCGGGACGTTGGCCTTGGCGTTGCAGCCCCAGGTGACACGGAAACCGGGCGTGCCGAAGCCGAGCTTGCGGAGCTCGCCCGACAGCTCGACGACGAAATCATGCGCATCGGCGAGCGTATCGTCGTCGAAGAAGATCTCGTTCACCTCGGGCATCTCGGCAAGGATATACTGCACCTCCTCGATCACCTTCGGGACCGAGCGGTGGCGATAGCGATGCCCGCTGATCGTCTGCGGCCACAGGCAGAAAGTGCAACGGCTCTTGCACCCGCGCCCCGTGTAGAAGCTGACGTACGGGTGGCGCTGATAGCCGCCGAAATATTTCGTGGAATCCAGGTCGCGCTTGTAGATCGGCGAGACCATCGGGAGGACGTCCATGTCCTCGATCTGCGCGCGGTCCTTGTTGCGCACGATCGATCCGTCCGGCGCGCGCCAGGTAATGCCGTCGATCTCCGCCAGCGGCCGGCCTTCGGCCAGTTCGACGCAGGTGAAATCATATTCCTCGCGGCAGACGAGGTCGATCGCCTCGCATGCCTCCAGGCTCGCCTTGTCCTCGATCATCACCTTGGCGCCGACGAAGGCGATCAGGATTTTCGGGTTGCGCTCCTTAATGAGGCGCGCGGTGCGGATGTCCTGGTTGAAGCTCGGCGTCGAGGTGTGGAGGATGACGAGGTCGCGCGTGTCGAATTCGTGGGCGATGTCCTCCCACGACTGATCGTGCGCGGGTGCGTCGATCAGCTTCGAGCCTTCGATCATCGCCGCAGGCTGCGCGAGCCAGGTCGGATACCAGAAGGACTTCACCTCGCGCTTCATCTGATAGCGCGCGCCGGCCCCGCCGTCATACCCGTCGAAAGAGGGAGCCTGAAGGAACAGCGTACGCATCATTAAGAAATCTCCGGGGGCCGAACGAGTTGGCCGTGATGATCTATTTTAAGTTCCGCGCCGCGCCAATCAACCGAGCGGACGAAGAAGCTGGCAACATAAACCGCGAAGCTCATGATATCGCGCAACGGCAACATCCACAGCGGCGCGGCGGCCTCCCCTACCTTCCGGTCTACGGTGAGGACAACCGCTATCCGCACCAGCAATGCGGCAAGCGTAAGGCCGAAGCCCGGCAACGGCGCGAAAACGCAGGCGATGAGCGCGAGCGGCAGCGGCATGCAGATCACCGTGCCCATGTAGCGCGCAAGGCCGGTGCCGCGCACCGTCGCCGCCCAGCGCAGCTCATGCCGCCACAGCCCGGCCAGACTACGCTCGTCGAAGGCATGGCCGACGAGCATGGACGGCACCACCACGTCGCGCCCTGTGGCCCGGATCGCCGCGCCGATCGCATAATCGTCCGCCAGCACGTCGGCGAGGGTTCGAAAACCCTCGAGCGCCTCGATCTCGCCGCGGCGCAGCGCGATGGTGGAGCCCATGCACGGCTTGGCCAGGCCGGTGTAGACGCCGAAGGTAAGGTTGAGCAGGAACTGATAGCTGATCCCCGCCGCGCCGAGCCGTGACCAGATGCCGGCGTCGCCGCGACCGTAATAGGCGCAGCTGACCGCACCGACACCCGGCGCTTGCAGAGCAGCGAGCACGCGCCGGACATAATCCGGCTCCACGAAGATGTCGCTGTCGCTCAGCAGCGTCACGTCATGGCGGATGCGCGGTGCCATATTGATGAGGTTCGAGACCTTGCCATTGGAGCCGTGCCGTGCGCCATCGACGACCAGCTCGATGTCCGCCTCCGGGAAACGCCGCCGCAGCGATTCGACCACGGCGATGGCGGGATCGTTGGCGCGCTGCACTCCGCACAGCAATTGCACGGGGGCTGCATAATCCTGCGTGAGAAAGCTCACCAGATTGGTTTCGAGTTGCGGCTCCGCACCATGCAAGGGCTTGAGAATGGTTACGGCTCCCGGCGCGGAGGCGATCGCCGAGCGCCGCTGGAAGAACAGCAGGAACACGATCAAGCTGGCGACGGTATAGCCGAACGCCATGCATGCCAGCACCGTCGCGGCCCAGCTCAAGATCGCCCCAATCCCGCTCATCGGCAACGCTATTAGCGATGGATACGCACAATGTCAGCGCCTTCCTCTGGCCATGCTTTGGTGTAGAGGGTGCGCGCATGACGGAAGCGATCGACAGGCAGGGATTGGTGCTCGTCACCGGCGTATCCGGCTTCGTCGGATCGGCGGTGGCGCGGCGGCTGGCGGCGGACGGATGGAAGGTGCGCGGCCTCGTCCGCGCGACAAGTCCGCGCGCCAATCTCGGCGATTTTCCGGGCGAGCTTGTCGAGGGCGATGCGCGTGACGAAGCGGCAATGGCGCGCGCGGTGGCGGGGGTGCGGCACCTCTTCCACGTCGCCGCCGACTACCGCATCTGGGCACCAGACCCGGAGGAGATCGTCCGCAATAATCTCGCCAGCACCCGCATCGTGATGAACGCGGCGCGGGCGGCGGCGGTCGAGCGCATCGTCTACACCAGCAGCGTGGCGACGATCCTGCCAGACGATACCGGCCCCGCAGACGAAACGCGGCCGGCGACGCCCGAACAGGCGGTCGGCGCGTACAAGCGCAGCAAGGTCGTCGCCGAACGGCTCGTCGAGGCGATGGTGGCCGAGGGGCTGCCCGCCGTGATCGTCAACCCTTCCACCCCGATCGGCCCACGCGACGTGCGGCCGACGCCGACCGGACGGATCATCATCGAGGCGGCGTCGGGCAAGATGCCCGCCTTTGTCGACAGCGGCCTCAACCTCGTTCACGTCGACGATGTGGCGGAGGGCCACCGCCTCGCCTTCGAGAAGGGCCGCATCGGCGAACGCTACATCCTCGGCGGACGGGACGTGTCGCTCGGCGCGATGCTGGGCGAGATTGCCGCGCTGGTCGGACGCAAGGCCCCGACCGTCGCGCTGCCGCGTGGTCCATTGTATCCGCTGGCGTGGATCAACGAGGGCCTCGCGCGGATCACCGGCAAGGAGCCCTTTCTGACGATCGATTCGCTCAAGATGGCGAGCCACGCGATGTATTATTCCAGCGCGAAGGCGGAAGCTGAGCTGGGCTATCATGCGCGCCCGCATGTCGAGGCGCTGGCCGATGCGATCGCCTGGTTCCGGGACGCGGGGGTGCTGAAATGATCTGGCTCGCCGCCGTCACGCTGGCGATCTGGCTCGGCATATTGCTGACACGCGACTGGTTCTGGCTGAACCGGGAGCACGATACGCGTGCCCTCCCCCCCGATCCGCCGGTCTGGCCCGCCGTCACCGCCGTCGTCCCGGCCCGCGACGAGGCGGAGGTGATCGCGCGCTCGATCTCCAGCCTCGCCGCGCAGGACTATCCCGGCGATTTCCGCATCATCCTGGTCGATGACGGCAGCAGCGACGGCACCGCGCGCATCGCCCGCGACGTGGGTTCCGACCGGCTCACCATCCTCCCCGGCGCACCGCTCGCCCCAGGATGGACCGGTAAGCTCTGGGCTGTGTCGCAGGGCATCGCGGCTGCTGGCGCGACCGACTATCTCCTCCTAACCGACGCCGACATCGCCCACGCGACCGATACCTTGCGCAGCCTCGTCGCGCGCGCGACCGGCGATCGCCGCGTGCTCGTTTCGTTGATGGCCCGCCTGCGTTGCGAAAGCCTCGCCGAGCAGGCGCTGATCCCTGCCTTCGTGTGGTTCTTCGCGATGCTTTACCCCTTCGCGACCGTGAACCGGCGCGGACGCGGCCTCGGCGGGGCGGCGGGCGGCGTCATGCTGGTCGAGCGCTCGGCGCTGGAACGTGCGGGCGGGATCGCGGCGGTGCGCGGCGCGCTGATCGACGATTGCGCATTCGGCGCGCTGATGAAGCGGCACGGCGACATCTGGCTCGGCCTCACCAATCGCGCGCAGAGCATCCGCGTCTACGACACCTGGGCCTCGGTTGCGGCGATGATCTCGCGCTCGGCCTATGCGCAGCTCGGCTATAATCCGCTGATACTGGCGGGCACCACCATCGGCCTCGCGCTGACCTATCTCGCGCCGCCCTTGCTGGCGGTGTTCGCGCGCGGCTATGCGCAGGCGGGTGGGATATTGGTCTGGCTTCTGATGGCACTCGCGTTTCAACCGATGCTGCGATTCTACCGCCGCTCGCCGCTGTGGGGGCTGGCGCTGCCCTTGATCGCGAGCTTCTATGCGGGCTGCACTTTGCTGTCGGCGTGGCAGCACGCGCGCGGGCGCGGCGGCATGTGGAAGGGCCGCGCCCAAGCGGACCTGCACGCATGAACGCGCCCCTCCCCCATCAAGCGACGGACCTCGCCTCGGGCAAGGATCACACGAAAGAGAATTTCCCGGTCGCCTCGGCGATCCTAAAGCCGCAGCACCGCGCGCCGGTAATGGCCTTCTACCGCTTCGCCCGCGCCGCCGACGACGTGGCCGACCACGCCACCGCCTCCGCCGACGAGAAGCTGGCGCTGCTCGGCGGGATGCGCGCGACGATCGAGGGCAGAAGCGACGCCGACGCCAACTCGGTCGCCCTGCGCGAGACGATGGCGGCGTACCGGCTCGATCCCGTCCACGCACTCGACCTGCTCACCGCCTTCGAGCGCGACTGCACGATCGACCGCTATTACGACTGGGAGGCGCTGATCGACTATTGCCGCTATTCGGCGATGCCGGTCGGCCGCTACGTGCTCGACGTCCACGGCGAGAGCCGCGACACCTGGCCCGCCAACGATGCACTCTGCGCCGCGCTGCAGGTCATCAATCACCTGCAGGATTGCGGGAAGGATTACCGCGCGATCGGCCGCGTGTACTTGCCCCTCGATATCCTCGCCGAACATGGCACGTCGCTGGAGCACCTCGGACCCGACAAGGCCTCGCCGCAATTGCGTGCGGCCATCACGGATCTTGCGACCCGGACCGAGGGGCTGCTCGCCACCTCGCGCGGCTTTGCCGGTACGGTCAAGGATCTACGCTTGTCCGTCGAGGTCGCAGTGATCCAGCGCCTCGCCGAGAGCCTCACTGCGCGGCTGAAAATGCGCGACCCGCTTTCGGAAAAGGTCCATCACGGCAAAGTCGAGATGCTCGGCCTCGCCGCCTCCGCCGCCATCGCGCGGCTGGTGTTCCGCCGATGAATCTCGACAACACTCCGGCGTCGCTGCAGTCGCAGGTCTCGGGCAGCAGCTTCTACGCCGGCATGCGCGTGCTGCCCAAGGCCGAGCGCGAAGCGATGTACGCCGTCTACGCCTTCTGCCGCGCGGTCGACGACATCGCCGACGACGAGCACAAGATCGGCGACCGCGCCGAACGCGCGCGGCAACTAGACCGCTGGCGCGGCGATATCGAGGCGCTCTACGCCGGCAGCGACCCCGGCCAGGCCGCGCTGGTGGCGGAAGCCGTGCGGCGCTTCGGGCTGGAGAGGGCCGATTTCCTCGCCGTGATCGACGGCATGGCGATGGACGTCGCCGCCGATATCCGCTGGGTGCCGTTCGAGACGCTCGATCTCTATTGCGACCGCGTCGCCTCCGCCGTCGGCCGCCTGTCGGTAAAGATCTTCGGCATGGAGCATGAGCCCGGCGTCGCGCTGTCGCATCATCTCGGCCGCGCGCTGCAATTCACCAACATCTTGCGCGACGTGGACGAGGATGCGGCGATCGGCCGCGTCTATCTGGCGGAGGAGCATCTCACCGCCGCCGGTATCGTCTTCACGACGCCGCTGGAGGTCGTAAACCATCCCAATATCGACGCCGCCTGCCGCCCGCTCGCGGCGAAGGCGCAGGCGCATTTCGCCGAGGCCAACCGCATCCTCGCCAGCCGCCCCAAGGGCCATCTCATCGCGCCGCGGCTGATGGCGGCGGTCTATGCGCCGATCCTGTCACGCATGGAAAAGGCCGGGTGGACGAGCCCGCGCACGCGCATCCGCACCAACAAGCCCGCGCTGATCCTCACCGCGCTGAGGCTCTGGCTGTTCCGTTGAGGCGCGCGCATGTGATCGGTGCGGGGATGGCAGGGCTGTCCGCCGCGGTCGAGCTGGCGCGCGCGGGCTTCGCGGTGTCGGTGGCGGACGGCGCGGCGCAGGCGGGCGGGCGCTGCCGCAGCTATCACGATCCGCAACTCGGACGGACGATCGACAACGGCAATCACCTCGTCCTGTCGGGCAACGACGCCGTAGCGCACTATCTCGGCGTCATCGGTGCCGGCGACCGGCTGAGCGGTCCCGATACGGCGGAGTTCGCCTTCGTCGATCGTATCTCGGGCGAGCGCTGGCACTTCCGCCCGAACGAGGGCCGCATCCCGTGGTGGATCTTCTCGAAGGCGCGGCGCGTGCCGGGCACGAGGGCGCGCGACTATATCCGCCTCGCCGGCCTCACCACCGGCGCGCCGGGCCAGACCGTCGCCGACCGGATCGATCCGGGCGGCGTGGTGTGGGACCGGCTGCTCGATCCGGTGCTGCTGGCGGCGCTCAACACCGCCCCCGCCGAGGGCGACGCGACGCTCGCCGCCGCGATCATCGCGCAGACGCTGGGGCGCGGTGGCAAGGCGATGCGCGCGCGGATCGCCGAGCCGACGCTGGCGGCCGCCTTCGTCGATCCGGCGCTGGCGTGGCTCGGCCGCCATGACGCCAAAGTGACGCTCGGCCAGCGCCTACGGAGCATCGACTTCGATGGCGACCGCGTTTGCGCGCTAAACTTCGCGAGCGGAATACAAGATATCGCGCCCGGCGAGCCGGTCATCCTCGCGGTGCCGCCCTGGGTCGCGACCGACCTGCTGCCCGGTCTCACCGCCCCCGACGATTTCCGCGCGATCGTCAACGCGCACTTCGCGTTCGCGCCGCCGCCCGGTACGCCGCCGATGATCGGCGTCATCGGCGGCGCGGCGGAGTGGATCTTCGCCTTCCCGGATCGCATCTCTGTAACGGTGAGCGCCGCTGACCGCATGATCGACACCGACCGCGAGACGCTCGCGCGCGCCTTCTGGGCCGATATCGCCGCCATCCACGGCCTGCCGCCGGAACGGCCCGCGTGGCAGATCGTGAAGGAAAAGCGCGCGACCTTCGCCGCCACGCCCGCGCAGGAGGCGAAGCGCCCGCCCGCCAAGACGCGCTGGCGCAACCTGTTCCTCGCCGGCGACTGGACGCGGACCGGCCTGCCCGCGACGATCGAAGGCGCTTTGCGCTCGGGCGTCACCGCCGCGCGCTTGGCGGGCAGCGCCGCTCTGCTATAGGCCTCGCGCATGGCAACCCTGTTGGAACCCAAGACCGATCTCGTCGCGCTCGCCGATGCCGCGACCAATCGCGCCGCCGCCGCCCTCGCCGCCGCGCAACAGCCCGACGGGCATTGGGTGTTCGAGCTCGAGGCCGACGCGACGATCCCGGCAGAATACGTGCTGCTGCGGCACTATCTCGGCGAGCCGCGCGACGTGGAGATCGAACGCAAGATCGGCGTCTACCTCCGCCGTATCCAGGGCACGCATCACGGCTGGCCGCTGTTTCACGGCGGCGCGTTCGACGTCAGCGCGAGCGTGAAGGCATATTATGCGCTCAAGATGATCGGCGACGACGTGAACGCCCCGCACATGGCGGCGGCGCGCGCGGCGATCCTGGCGGTAGGCGGGGCGGAAGCGACCAACGTCTTTACACGCATCCAGCTTGCGCTGTTCGATGCGGGGCCGTGGAAGGCGGTGCCGACGCTGCCCGTCGAACTGATCCTGTTGCCGCGCTGGTTCCCGATACACCTCTCGAAGATGGCCTATTGGGCGCGCACAGTGATCGTGCCGCTGCTCGTGCTCGCCGCAAAGAAGCCGGTTGCGGTCAACGAAAGCGACGTGAAGGTCGATGAGCTTTACACCGGCGTGGCGAAACCGCCCGAGAGCAAGGCGGCTGGCACCAAGCGCGGCTGGACGATCTTCTTCAACGGGCTCGATGTCGTGCTGAAGCGCGTCGATCGGTTCTGGCCCGGCAAACTACGTGCCCACGCGGTCCGGAAATGCGTCGATTTCACCGTCGAGCGGCTGAACGGAGAGGACGGGCTCGGCGCGATCTATCCGGCGATGGCGAACAGCGTGATGATGTTCGCCTGCCTCGGCTATGCGGAGGATCATCCGCACCGCGCCATCGCGCGCAAATCGGTCGAGAATCTGCTCGTCGTGAAGGAGGACGAGGCCTATTGCCAGCCCTGCGTCTCGCCCGTCTGGGACACCGCGTTGGCCGCCCATGCGATGCTGGAGGCGGGCGGCGAGGACAACGAGGCGCGCGCCGATGCCGCGCTCGCGTGGCTCAAGCCGCTGCAAGTGCTCGACGTGAGGGGCGACTGGGCAGAGCAGCGACCGGACGTACGCCCCGGCGGCTGGGCTTTCCAGTATAACAACGCGCATTACCCCGATCTCGACGACACCGCCGTCGTCGTCATGGCGATGGACCGGGCGCAGGCGCGATCCGGCGCGGATTACCGCGAGGCAATCGATCGCGGCGTCGAATGGACGGTCGGTTTGCAAAGCAAGGGCGGCGGCTTCGGCGCGTTCGATGCTGACAATCATCACCATTACCTCAACAACATCCCCTTTGCCGATCACGGCGCGCTGCTCGATCCCGCCACCAGCGACGTGTCGGCGCGCGTCGTGTCGATGCTCGGCCAACTCGGCGAGAATCTCGACTCGCCGCGCATGCAGGAAGCACTCGGCTTCCTCGAGCGCGAGCAGATGGCGGACGGGAGTTGGTTCGGGCGCTGGGGCGTGAACTACATCTACGGCACCTGGTCGGTGCTGTGCGCCTTGAACGCGGCGGGCGTCGACCCGCAGTCGCCGATGGTGCGCAAGGCGGTCGCGTGGCTGGTGTCGATCCAGAACGTGGACGGCGGCTGGGGCGAGGATTGCGACAGCTACGACCTCGCCTACAAGACCTACACCCCCGCCCCCTCGACCGCCTCGCAAACCGGCTGGGCACTGCTCGCGCTGATGGCGGCGGGCGAGGTCGATCTGACGGCGGTCGATCGCGGCGTCGCGCACCTCGCGGCGACGCAGGACGCGGACGGCTTGTGGGGGCAGGAGATGTACACCGGCGGCGGCTTCCCGCGCGTGTTCTACCTGCGCTACCACGGCTACCCCAAATACTTCCCGCTCTGGGCAATGGCCCGCTACCGCAACCTCAAGCGCGGCAACACGCGGCGCGTGGCGGTGGGGATGTGACGATCCTCGTCGCTTGCGGCTTGAAGCGCGAGGCGAAGATTATTGAGCGCGAAGACTTCCTCGTCATTCCCGGCGGTGGCGACGCGGCAGGGCTTGAGGCGAAGCTGGAGGCCGCAATCGCGGGCGAAACCGTCGAGGTTCTGCTGTCGGTCGGGATCGCAGGCGCGCTCGATCCTTCGCTGAAGCCCGGGGACATCGTGATTGGAACCACACCAGCGCCGTTTCCTCGCGAAAGCGAGCGGACCGTTGAGAAGCTGCGACATCTTCTGCCGTGGGCGGTCGTCGGCACGATCGTCGGAAGCGATACCATTGCCGCGACTATCGAGCAGAAGCGTCATCTCCGCGCGACCACCGGGGCGATTGCGGTGGACATGGAATCGCACATCGCCGCGCGCATAGCCGAGCGTCACGCTTTGCCCTTTGCGATAATCCGCACGATTTCCGATGCCGCAGACCACGTCCTGCCCCCGGCGGCGTTGGTCGGCATGAACTCCGATGGCAGCATGGCGCTCGGCGCGGTACTGAAATCGCTGGCGCGCGACCCGGCGCAACTCCCCGCTCTCATCCGCACCGGCCGCGATGCCGCGCGCGCCTTCCAAGCCTTGCAAGATACGATCGAGAGCGTCGCGCTCTCGATGCACTACAGCCCGAAGGACTCGTTCTTCGGCGCAAAGCCGCCTGCTGGACCGGCTATTCGCTGACCTCCGCGCCCAGGATCGTGTCGTAATCCTGCGCACCGTTCAGGATGTGCAGCACGAACACGCGCGACGAATCGACCCGGTAGAAAATAAGATATCGGCCATACCTGCGCTTGCGCACGCCCTCGGCCTCATAGCGAGGGACCAGCGGAAAACCTGTCGGAAGGTCAGCGAGGTTGAGGCATTTTTCCCGTAGTTCGCGAATGAAACTGATTGCCCGCCGGGGATCGTCCTGCGCGATGAAGTCCGCGATCGTTTCGAGATCACGCTCGGCGGATGCCGAGAGGTGAACGATCACTCGCTATCACTCGCCAGCGCTCGATATTTGGCTTCGAGCCGGTTGAACACCTCGCCTGCTGGCCGCGTCCGCCCCGCGTCGATATCGGCCAGCCCGCGCGCGATCGACACGTCGAGCGCCGCAAGGCGCGTCTCGCGATCCTGAATGAGGCGGACGCCTTCGCGCAGTACCTCGCTTTTGGAATTGTACCGCCCCGTCTCGACGAGTTGCGAAACGAACGCCTCGAGTTGCCGTCCCAGATCAGCGCTGATCATCGTGCCATCTCCATCAACGGCACGATATCATCTTATCAACAGTTATCAAGCCGCCCGCTGAACCCGCTTGAACCCCTCGGGGTCGGCCGCCTTGATCTTCGCCAGTTCGCGCTCGACGTGAGTCGAGTGGACGTCCTCGGCCTTGCGCGCCTTCGAGATGTCGATGTCGGCCGCCATCGGCCCGTCCGTCCGCACGCCCTTGCGGCCGATGTTGAACATCGCCAGCGGGTTGCGGATCGATTCGCTCGCGGCGGTACCTTCGAAGCCGCAATGGACCATGCAGTTCGAGCATTTCTCGTACTTGCCGACGCCGTACTGGTCCCAGTCGGTGCCTTCCATCAGCTCGGCGAAGGTCTGCACATAGCCCTCGCCGACGAGGTAGCACGGCTTCTGCCAGCCGAAGACGGTGCGCAGCGGCATCGACCAGGGCGTGCATTCGTAGCTGCGGTTGCCCGCCAGGAAATCAAGGAACAGCGGCGAGTTGGTGAAGTCCCACGCCTTGCCGCCGTCGCCGAGCTTGAACACGTCGCGGAAGAAATTCTTGGTACGCTCGCGCGTGAGGAAATGCTCCTGGTCGGCCGCACGCTCGTAGGAATAGCCGGGCGACAGCGTGATCTCGACGCCCAGTTCCTTCATCTTGTCGAAGAACGACGCCAGCCGCTGCGGCTCCGCGCCGTCGAACACGGTGCAGTTGATCTGCACGCGGAAACCCGCCGCCTTGGCCATCTCGATCGCCTCGATCGCGACCTCATAGGTGCCATCCTGATCGACGGCATGGTCGTGCATCTGCTTGTCACCGTCGAGATGGATCGACCAGGTGAAGAAGGGCGACGGCTTGTAATCCTTGATCTTCTTCTTGAGCAGCAGCGCGTTGGTGCAGAGGATCACGAACTTCTTCTTCGCGATATAGCCCTCGACGATCTTGGGCATGTCGCGGTGAAGCAGCGGCTCGCCGCCCGCGATCGAAACGGCGGGCGCGCCGCATTCGTCGATCGCGTCCATGCACTCGTCATAGCTCATGCGCTGGTTGAGGATGGGATCGGGATAATCGATCTTGCCACAGCCGGGGCATGCCAGATTGCAGCGCAACAGCGGCTCGAGCATCAGAACGAGCGGATATTTGCCGCCCGAGATGTGCTTCTTGAGCGTGTAGGCGCCGATGCGCGCAAGGGCGGGAAGCGGAAGAGTCATAGCAATATGTCCTAGTTCGCCATCGCGCGCGGCGCAGGGGTCGTTTCCCTTAGCTCACGCGGCAGTCCGAATTCCAGCGTCTCTTCGATGCCGTCGAGCTGCGAGACCTCGACCGGCCCGAGCTTGCGAAGCGCTTCGATCACGCTGTCGACCAGTTCGTCGGGGGCGGACGCGCCCGCCGTCAGGCCGACGGTCTCAACGCCATCGAACCACGCCGGATCGATCGCGCTGCCGTCGGCGACGAGATAGCTCGGCAGGCCCTCGTCCGCGCCGAGATCGCGCAGGCGGCTGGAATTGGAGCTGTTCTCCGCCCCCACCACCAGCAGTAGATCGACGACGCGACACAGGTCGCGCACGGCGGTCTGGCGGTTCTGCGTGGCGTAGCAAATCTCGGACACGTCGGGCCCGATCAGATTCTTGAAGCGCGCGCCCAGCGCTGCGATGATCGACCGCGTATCGTCCACGCTCAGCGTCGTCTGCGTGATGTACGCGACCTCGGCATCGTCGGGGATGTCGAGATCGGCGACCGAAGCGGCGGTCGGCACCAGATGCACCGGCGCGTCGATCTGCCCGCGCGTGCCGATCACCTCGGCATGGCCCTCATGGCCGATCATCACCAACGTCCGCCCGGCCTTGGCATAGCGACGGCCCTGCAGATGCACCTTGGTGACGAGCGGGCACGTCGCGTCGAGCACGGGGAGCCCGCGCGCCTGCGCCTCCTGCTCCACCGTCCGCGCGACACCGTGCGCGCTGAACACCGTCATCGCGCCGGCCGGAACCTCCGACAATTCCTCGACGAACACGGCACCCTTGCCGCGCAGCTTGTCGACGACGTGCTTGTTGTGGACGATCTCGTGGCGGACGTAGATCGGCGCGCCGTAACGCTCGATCGCGCGCTCCACGATCTCGATCGCCCGTACCACGCCAGCGCAGAATCCGCGCGGGTTGGCCAATATTACTCGCAAGGCGACGTCCTTTCGACCACGGTCTTTATCGTTAGCTCGACGCCGTGAATGGCCGTTCGCCATACGCCGCCGCCCCCGGGAAGCCGATCAATTTAGTGACCCTGCCCGAAAATTGAAGCGGAAAAAGGGCAATGTGCTGCACTGCGGAACGGGAGCATGGTGGAACCGTTCAGCCAGGCGTCAGCCGTTTGTGCTAATCGCACACCTATAGTATCGGGCCGCCGCGTACCTAAATAGCGTGCGGAAGAGTGTAGATTCGAGAGTAATGATGGAAATCAAGATGTCCGCCCTCGCCCGTCTCATGGCTCCTGTCGCGCTCATCGCGGTGGCGGCACCTGCTGCGGCGCAGGAACAAGCGGTTGCGCCGGTTCAGGCGCTCGATGACGGCCTGCTCGCCATCATGAAGGGCGGCAAGGCATTGGGCTTCGCGGGCCGTTCGGCGAAGATCGGTGCAGTGGTGGACCGCAGCTTCGACATCCCGCTGATGACGCGCCTGACGGTCGGCCCCGCCTGGACGACGACCGCGCCGGGCGATCAGGCCGCGCTCGTCGCCGCTTTCCGCAAGCTGACGATCTCTCAATATGCCGGCAACTTTAATGATTTTGGTGGCGAGAGCTTCGCGGTCGATCCCAAGGTGGAGACACGCGGCACCGACAAGATGGTGAAGACGCGGCTCAACGTGCCAAAGGGCGACGGCGCCACCCTCGCCTATCGCTTGCGGCCAAGCGGCGGCCAGTGGAAGATCATCGACGTGTTCTACAACAATTCGGTGAGCCAGCTCGCGACGCGCCGGTCCGATTTTGCGGGCGTGCTGGCGAAGGGCGGCGCGAAGGCGCTCGTCACGCATCTCGATCAGCTCGCCGCCAAGGCAGCGCGCTGATCCGCAGGTCGGTCGATCGATGGGCGAGCCGCTACGTGCTCGCCGCGGCGCTGATGGCCCCGTCGGTCGCGGGGGCTCAGGCGGTCGCGCCGCCACCGGTGCGCCCGACGCTCACCGTTCCCGCCGAACCCACGGTGGCCGTCGACAAGCCGGTCAAGACGAAGCACGCGCATACCAAGGGCGATCCGCTCGAAGGGCTCAATCGCGGGCTGTTCGGTATCCATCAGTTCCTCGACCGCATCCTCTTCCGCCCGGTCTCGATGGCGTACAAGACGGTCGTGCCGAAGATCGTGCGCGGCGGCATCCGGCATTTCTTCTCGAACGTCGGCGAGCCGATCGTGTTCGTGAACGACATCCTGCAATTGAAGCCGAAGCGCGCGGTCAAGACGTTCGGCCGCTTCGCCGTCAATTCGACGATCGGCGTCGGCGGCCTCGTGGATGTCGCCAAGACCAAAGGCTTCGACCTGCCGCACCATGACAACGGCTTCGGCAACACGCTCGGCCGCTACGGCATCGGACCGGGACCGTATCTGTTCATCCCCTTCGTCGGGCCGACCGATTTTCGCGATCTCACCAGCGGGCCGGTCGATGGCTTGGTGCTGCCCGCCTCGGTCGGCTTCTTCTTCGATCAGGCGCGCTATCAGATCACACAGGGCGTCGTGACCGGCCTCGATCAGCGATCCGAGGCGGACGGCGATCTCAAGGTGCTGCTGGACGGCGCGGTCGATCCCTATGCGACCCTGCGCTCGGCCTTCCTGCAGACGCGCGCAGCGACGATCTACGAACTGCGCCACGGCGAGGGCAAGACGGCGAGCCCGCTCGACGATCCGCTCAACGATCCGATGGCGGATCCGGCAGCCCCCGCCGCCGCGTCGGGCGATACGCCGACCGATCCGCAGGCGTCTCCGCCGAACGCCGTGGACATGCCCGCCGATCCGGCAGCCGCCCCCGCCAGCGGCGATCCGCTCGCCGATCCGTTGCGAGACCCGGCCGCCGTGCAGCAGCCGGCACCCACCGTCACGCCGGTTCCGGCGCCCCCCGCTTCGTCGGCACCTTCGAACCCCTAGGCGGCCCCAGCAGCGCGGGCTCGAAGATCAGCGCGCACACCAAAGTCCAGGCCAGCGAGATCATCAGGATCTTGCCCATGCTCGCAGTCCCCGGATGCGCCGACAGCCACAGGCTGCCGAACGCGCTGCCCGTCGCCAGCGCCGAGAACAGCACCGCGCGCGCCAGGCTCGATTGCAGCAGATCGGTCGCACCCGCCCGCCACGCCATCACGAAATAGATGTGGAACGCAACGCCGACGCCGAACAGCAGCGGGAAGGCGATGATGTTGGCAAAGTTGATCGGCTGCCCGATCAGCACGCAGCTCCCCAGCGTCAGGAAACCCGACAGCACGACGGGCGCAAGCGTGAAGGCGACCTCCTTCGCATCGCGCAGCACGACGAACAGCAGCCCGCTCACCAGCACCAGCGCGAGCAGTCCGGCCTCGACGAACGCCCAAGCGACCGTCCCCGCCGCCTCCTGCGTCGCCACCGGCAAGCCCGACGCGGTCGGCGCGACCGCGCGCACCGCCTTCGTGAAACGCCGCAGCACCGCATTGTCGTTGCTGTCGCCCTTCGGGAACACCTGGATCAGCGCACGCCCGTCCTTCGCCAGCCAGTCGCCGGAAAGCTCGGGCGGCAGCGTTTCGCGCGTCACCGCCTCGGCGGTCAGCGGCGCGCGTACCTGATCGAGCATCGTTCCGAGCGGCGTCACCACGACCTCGCTCGCCTTCGCCCGCGCGGACGGCGGTGCCTTGGCGAGCCGCTCCAGCACGCCCGCCAGCCGCAGCGCGGTGGCGTCGCCCGTGCCCACCTTGCGCAACTGTGCCGCCGTTGACGCCAAGGCGGCGACATTCTCCGCATCGCTCGGCGCGGGCGCCATGTCGAACGGGTTGATCGTCGGATCGAGCAGCAGCGCCGCATCCTGCAGCAGCGCGAGCTTGGCGGGCTGGTCTTCGGGCACGAAACTGTCGAGCGTGATCGCCTCGGCGACCTCGGGCAGCGTCGCCAGCCGCGCCGCCATCGTCTTTGCGGCTTGCGGATTCGCGGCGAGCAGGTTGATCGTGTTGGGCGTGCGCAGCGGATCCTTGATGAGATCGCCCAGCGCCCGCATCGCCGGCATATCCGGGTTGCGCAGATGCAGCGGGTTGAAGTCGAAACGCACGAACGGCAGCAGCGCGACCGACACCAGCATGGAGATCGCGAACGCCCACAGCACATGCCTGCGATGCGTGTGCAGCCAGCGGTCGACCGGCGCGGCCTCCTTGAACCCCACTTCGCGTCGCGGCGCACCCGGCCGGAACAGCATCAGCAGCGCGGGCAGCAAGGTCACGCTCAGCAGCAGCGCGACGATCATGCCGATGCCGGCGATGATGCCGAGTTCGGTGATGCCGATATAATCGGTCGGCAGGAACGCCCCGAAGCCGAGGAACACCGCCCCCGCCGCCAGCGCCAGCGGTGCCGCCAGCGCGGTCGCCGCCCCGGTCAACGCGGGCGCATAGTCGAGCCCCTCCAGCCGCTCGGCATTGAAGCGCACGCTGATCTGGATGCCGAAATCCACACCCAGCCCGACGAACAGCGGAATGAACGCGACCGAAATCAGGTTCAGTTCGCGCACCGCCAGCAGACCGAGCGCGGTCGTGACGATCAACCCCGCCACGATCGACAGCACGATCGCCGCGACGATCTTGGCCGAGCGCGTCGCGAACCACAAAGTCACCAGCATCGCGAGCGCCATCACCGCGCCGACGAAGCCGATATTCTCCTCGAGGCTGCCGAACTCCTCGTCGTTGAGTGGCACCTCGCCGGTCGACCGCACGGAAACGCCGTGCGCCGCGTCGAGGCCGAGCGCGTTCGCGTGCGCGGCGATGGCGGCGACGGCATCCTCGCCGGGTTTCAGCGAGTTATAGTCGAGCTTGGGCTGGACGAGGATCAGCCTGCGCTTCGGCGCGTCGAGCCCGCTGCCCGGCTCCGCCATCAATTCCTGCCAGGAGAAATACGCCGTCTTGCCACTCAGCGACGTGTCGAGCGCATCGCCCAGCCGCTTCATCGGCTTGTCGAGATCGGCGAGCTTGGCCTCGCCCTGCTCCACCCCGGTCAGCGCGGTGCCGAACGCCTGCGCCACACCGCGCAGCGACGGGTCGCGCGCCAGCGGCCCCAGCAGCGGCTGCGCCTTGATCAGCGCCTCGGTCGCCTTGCGGACGCTCTCGGTCGATCCGAACATCAGCCCTTCGCGCGCGAAGAACGCGCCGCCATCCGGCCGCGCCACGCGCCGGAACTGCTTCGTGTCGGTCGTCAGCCGCTCGGTCAGTTTCGTAGCGGCGCTCTCCGCCAGCTCGGGCGTCTCGCCATCGACGATGATCAGCAGCGAATCCTTCAGATGCGGGAACGCATTCTCCACCGCCTGCTCGTTCTTGCGCCAGTCGACCTGCGGGGAGATCAGCGCCGCCGTGTCGGTCGTCATCGCGAAATTGCCGGCAGCATAGGCGATCGCGCCCGCCGTCAGCGCGAGGCACAGCAACGCCACGGCCACGGGCCGCCGCACGCTGGCCGCGACCAGCCCGAGGATGAAATTCGCGATCACTTAACGCGGATTCTCGCCGCCGAGGAAATAGCGCATCTTGATGTGAATGGTCTGCTCCGCGCCGTTGGTGGTGAACGCCGCGTCCTTCCAGCTCGGCGGGCCGAAGGTGATCTTGGCGTCGTTCGAGAAGCCGACGCCTTCCTTCGGCATGCCGAACAAACCGCGATCCACCTTCTTGTTCCCGTTCTCGTCGAGGAACGCCTGGATCGCATAGGTGCCGGCGGGCAGGCCCTTCACCGTCAGCCGCACGCCGCCGATCTTCGACGGCGTATCGGCCGAGATGGGACATTCCTTCAGGAACTGCGCCTTGGTGCATACGTCCAGATGCACCACGCCCTTGGCGGTGCGCAGGTTGGTGAAGTCGATATGCAGCACGCTCGGGCTTTCGGCTGCACCCGTCACCAGGGGTGCCAGCATCAGCAAGCCAGCCGGGCCGACCAGCGCGCTCCCGCGTAACGTCTTGGTATTCAACAAAGCCTGCCTCACCAGTCAAAGGGTTTCGGGCTCGCCATGCGCGAACCCGGAACCGATGCGATTTTCTGCGTGAACAGCCGCTGTATCGCGCCGTTCGCTCCCTTCCACGGGCGTTAGCGACAAATTTCGACGGAATGTGGAAAAATCGACTTTCAGACACAGGCCGGCAATCGACCTTAAGGGATAACTCACGTTTTTTTGCTTTGGTGTGCGCAACTTGGGAGACCGGAATGCGTGACCAGACAGCGACAGCGAATGTGCTGCCGTCCTCCATCAGCCTGCGTGTCGCGCGACATGCGCAGCTTTCTGCGACGGCTATCGAAGCACCCGAAGGCACGATCAGCTATGCCGATCTCGACGCACGGGTGAGCAGTCTCGCCGGCGCGCTCGTCACCGCAGGCGTCACCCCCGGCTCGCTCGTCGCGGTCTGCCTGCCGCGCTCGATCGCACAGATCACCGCGTTGCTCGCCGCGTGGCGCGTGGGCGCGGGCTATCTCCCGCTCGATCCCGCCTGGCCGCAGGCACGCTTCGCGAGCTTCGTCGCGCGCGCCGATTGCTCGGCGATCATCACCGATCTGGGCGACATCGCCGGCGAGACGCCCGTCGTCGCCCCCGACGCGCGCGGCACGGCGATGCCGCCTGCGACCGGCGATCTCGCCTATGTCATCTTCACCTCGGGCTCGACCGGCGAGCCCAAGGCGGTCGAGGTCGGCCACGACAATCTCGCCGCGCTGGTCGACTGGCACAATGCAGCGTTCGCGGTGACGGCGGGCACGCGCTCATCGCACCTCGCCGGGCTCGGTTTCGATGCGGCGGCATGGGAAGTGTGGCCCACGCTGGCGGCGGGCGGCACGCTCGTTCTCGCTGACGACGCGACCCGACTCGACACGCACGCGCTGAAGGACTGGCTGGTCGCGCAGCGCGTCGAGGTCGCCTTCGCGCCGACCGCCCTCGCCGAGCCGCTCGTCCGCATGGACTGGCCTACCGACGCCGCGCTGCGCGTACTCCTCACCGGCGCCGACAAGCTCACGGTGCGCCCCAAGGCGGGCCAGCGCTTCGCCTTCGTCAACAATTACGGCCCCACCGAATGCACCGTCGTCGCGACCTCGGGTGTCGTCGCGAGCGATGGCGCCGGGCTGCCCGCGATCGGGAGTGCGATCGCGGGCACCACGATTCACCTGCTCGATCCGATGGGCAACGACGTCGCCCCCGGCTGCGCGGGCGAGATCTGCATCGGCGGCGCGCAGGTCGCGCGCGGCTACCGCGGCGACGCAGCGCTCACCGAGCGCAAGTTCGCGGTGCATGAGGAATATGGCCGCCTATACCTGACCGGCGATCTCGCGCTGCGCCTTGAAAGCGGCGAATACCAGTTCCTCGGCCGCGTCGACGGCCAGGTGAAGGTGCGCGGGCACCGCATCGAGCCGGCCGAAGTCACTGCCGCGCTGGGCGCGCTGGCGGACGTCGCCTCCAGCCACGTCGTCGTCCGCGACGGCGAACTGGTCGCCTATGTCGTGCCCGCTTCGGACACCACCGCCGGAAGCCTGCGCGCCGCGCTGGCCGAGACGCTGCCGGATTACATGGTCCCGACGCACTTCGCGCATCTCGAAACGATGCCGCTCACGGCCAACGGCAAGGTCGATGTCCGCGCCCTGCCCGATCCGCTTACGTGCATGATGATCGAAGGCACCGAAGCGCGCGCGCCTTCGACCCCGACCGAGCAGCGCCTGTTCGAGATCATCAGCGACGTGCTCGGCCACAAGGGCTTCGGCGTCGACGACGATTTCTTCCTGCTCGGCGGCCACTCGCTGCTCGGTACGCAGGTCATCATCCGCGCGCGCGACGCCTTCGGCATCGACCTCTCGCTGTTCCACCTGTTCGAAGCGCCGACCGTCGCGAAGCTCGCCGAGGTCGTCGAGAACCTGATCTTCGCCAAGATCGAATCGATGAGCGACGAGGATATCGCGAGGCTCTCGGCATAATGGCGACGAAGCCCGTATCCGATCCCTCGCTCAGCCTGTTCCGTCTGCTCGATCCGGCGGTGCTGGCGGATCCGTATCCGCTCTACATGCGACTGCGCGAGGAGGATCCGGTCTATTGGGATCCGTATCTGCACAGCTGGGTCGTCACCCGCTATTCGGACGTCCACGCCGTGCTGCACCGCATGTCCGCCGATCGCACGCCCTCGCCGGAACATATGCGCGCGATGGGCCTCGGCTCGATCGAGCCGATCGCGAACGTGATGGTCAAGCAGATGCTGTTCCTCGATCCGCCCAACCACACGATCCTGCGCAAACTCTGCTCGACCGCCTTCACGCCGCGCCGCGTCGAGCTGCTCGACGAGATGGTCAACGAGGTCGCCAACCGCCTGATCGACAAGGCGCTGCCCAACGGTGAGATCGATATCCTCACCGATTTCGCCGAGCCCTTCCCGTCGATCGTCTTCGCGCACCTGATGGGCGTGCCGGAGGAGGATCACGCCCAGCTCAAGGCCTGGTCCGCCGACTATGCGCAGATGCTCGGCAATTTCTCGCACAATCCGGACGGCATCGCGCAGGTGCTGAAGTCGACCGAGGATATGTCCGCCTATTTCCGCCACGCGATCCGCTCGGGCAGCCTCAAGGACGGCCTCGTCAAGTCGCTGGTCGAGGCCGAGATCGACGGCCAGAAACTGACCGAGGACGAGGTCATCGCCAACGCCATCGTCACGATGGTCGGCGGGCAGGAGACCACCACCAACCTCATCGGCTGCGGCATGCTCACGCTATTCCGCCAGCCCGAGAAGCTCGCCGAACTGCGCGATGCCGATCCCGAGATCATGCCGAGCGCGATCGAGGAACTGCTGCGCTACGAATCGCCGTCGCAGCACACCTCGCGCATCGCCACCGAGGATACGCTGATGGGCGGCAAGCTCATCCGCAAGGGCACACCGGTGATGGCGGTGATGGCCGCCGCCAACCGCGACCCGGAACGCTTCGCCGATCCCGACGCGCTCGATTTCCGCCGCGCCGACAATCGCCACATGGCGTTCGGCTGGGCGGCGCATTTCTGCTTCGGTGCGCCGCTCGCCCGCATGGAGGGCAAGGTCGCGTTCCGTGCCCTGCTGACCCGCCTCCCCAACCTCGCGCTCCCCGAGCAGAAGCTCGAATGGCGTGCGAACCTCGGCCTTCGCGGCCTCAAAAACCTGCGAGTGACCTTCGGATGAACATGCCCGCCAAGATCGACGCCGCCGCCGCGCGTCGGGAACTCCTTGCCAAGATGCTCGCCGGCGATGCCGCCAGGGCATCCGCCGCGCCAGCGCCGATCCCGGTGCGCCCCCCGGAGGCACGCATCCCGCTGACGGCGGAGCAGAACCAGCTCTGGCTGCACGCGCAGATGGCGCCGGAGATGCCGCTCTACAACGAATCGATCACGATTCACCGCTGGGGCCCGTACGATCATCAGGCGCTGGAAAAGGCGCTGACCGAGGTCGTCCGCCGCCACGCCGTCTGGCGTTCGGCGATCGTCGAAGTGGGCGGCGACTATGTGATGGAAGTCGCGCCGAGCGAACACATCAGCCTGCGTATCATCGACATCAGCCATCTCCCCGAAGGCGAGCGCGATGCCGAGGCCGTCCGCCTCGCCACCGAGGATGCGCGCGAACCGATTCCGGCCGACCGCGCGCCGCTGTTCCGCGCGCGCGTCGTCAGGATGGGCGAGGAGGATCACCGCCTCTACCTCACGCTGCACCACGTCATCTTCGACGGCGTCTCGATCTACAAGACGCTGGTCCCCGAACTGTCGAAGCTGGTCGATGCCTATGAGCAGGGCCTGCCCTCGCCGCTCCCCGAACCGACGCTCCAGTACGCGGACTATGCTGTCTGGCAGGCGGGCCTCGAAACCGAGCAGGCCTACAAGCCGCAGCTCGCCTTCTGGCGCGAGCAGCTCGTGGAGCCGATCCCGCGTCTCGAGATCGTCGGCGATCGCCCGCGCGCGGCGCTGCCGACCTATGCCGGATCGATGCACGTGTTCGAGATCGAGGCGCATCTCACCGAGCGCTTGAAGGAGATCGCCCGCGCCGAGAACGCGACGCTCTACGCCGTGCTGCTCGCCGGCTACAAGGCGATGCTCTACCGCTACACCGGCGACGAGGACGTGATCGTCGGCGGCGTCACCGACACGCGCCGCCGCCCCGAGCTGCAGCCGCTGATGGGCTATTTCCTCAACACCTTCGCGATCCGCAGCCGCCCCGCCGGCAAGACGGTCTTCCGCGACTATCTCGCGCAGGTGAAGCGCAGCGTCATCGGTGCGCTCGGCGCCAGCGACATTCCGTTCGACAAGATGCTCCGCGCGCTCGACATCAAGCGCGGCACCGGCACGCATCCCTTGTTCAACACGCTCTTCTCGATCGAGCCGCCGGTGGATCCCTTCCCTGCCGGCTGGGATCTCACGCAGATGGACGTGACGGTCGGCGCGGCCAAATACGACCTCTATCTCGAACTCGACGAGCGCCCCGAGGGCGGGATGCATGCCCGCTTCCTATATTCGACCGAACTCTACGATGCCGTCACCATCGAACGCATGGCCGATCACTGGCTGCGCCTGCTGGACGGCGTCGCTGCCGATCCCGCCACGCCGCTCGCCGCGCTGCCGATGGTCGATCCCGCCGAACGCGCGCAGGAGAATGGCTGGAACGAAACGCGCCGCGACATCCCTTACGACAGCGTTGTGGAGTGGGTCGCGCAGCGCGCGGCGTCCGAACCGACCACGCAGGTGATCGCGCAGGACGGCACGGTCTGGACCTATGCCGATCTGGCGCAGCGCTCCGACGCCATCGCCTATCAATTGAACGCGCGCGGCGTCGGCCCCGGCCAGCTCGTCGGCCTGTCGGTCGAACGCACGCCGTGGATGATCGCGGCTATGCTCGGCATCGCCAAGACCGGCGCGGCCTATCTCCCGCTCGACCCCGGCTTCCCGCCCGCGCGCCTCGCCACCATCGTCGAGAGCGCCGAGCCCGCGCTGATCCTGTGCGAGCCCTCGACCGAACACGTCCTGCCGCAAAATGCTGCGCCTCTGCTGCACCTCGCGCGCGACTGGCCGGCACAGGCGTTCACGCCGCCCGCGCTCGACCCGGAGGCGCCGGTCTATGTGCTCTACACCTCGGGCTCGACCGGCAAGCCCAAGGGCGTCGAGATCCCGCATGCCGCGCTCACCAACTTCCTCGTCGGCATGGAGGACAGCCTCGGTGTCGCGCCGCGCTCGTCGATCCTCGCCATCACCACGCTCTCCTTCGACATCGCCGAGCTCGAGATCTGGCTGCCGCTCGTCACCGGCGGCAAGGTCCATCTCGCCACGCGCGAGACCGCGACCGACATGATCGCCCTCGCCGAGATGGTCGAGCGGCTCAAGCCCAGCATCCTCCAGGCCACCCCCGCCACCTGGCGCGGCCTGATCGAGGCGGGCTGGCAGGGCGCTCCGGCCATGAAGGCGCTCTGCGGCGGCGAGAAGATGCCGCGCACCCTCGCCGACCAGCTCCGCCCCCGCGTCGCCGAACTGTGGAACATGTACGGCCCGACCGAGACGACGATCTGGTCGACCGTCGCGCGCGTCCTGCCCGAGGGCACGATCACCATCGGCAAGCCCATCGCCAACACCACGATCCGCATCCTCGACGAGCATGACAATGACCGCCCGCTCGGCGCGGTCGGGGAGCTGTGCATCGGCGGGCGCGGCGTCGCCATCGGCTATCGCGGCCGGCCGGACCTGACCGAAGCCAAGTTCGTGACGGTGGCCGGCGAGCGCCTCTACCGCACCGGCGACCTCGCGCGCTGGCGGCCCGACGGCATGCTCGAATGTCTCGGCCGCACCGACAACGAAGAGAAGATCCGCGGCTTCCGCGTCGCCATCGAGGAAGTCGAGGGCGCGCTCGCTGCCCTCCCCGGCGTGTCGGCGGCGGTAGTCAAGGCGTGGCCGGACGCCAGCGGCGAACGCGCGCTCTGCGGCTATCTCGTCGGCACCGGCGAGATAGCCGAGTGGCGCGAGCAGCTCTCGGCCACCCTCCCCGATTACATGATCCCGACGCGCTTCGTCGTCCTGCCCGAACTGCCGCAGACGCCCAACGGCAAGGTCGATCGCCACGCACTGCCCGAGCCCGGCGCACCCGTCGTCGGCACCATTGTCCCGCTAGAAGGCGCGGCCGAAGAGAAGCTCGCCAAGATCTGGAGCGAGGTGCTCAAGACCGAGGTCGTCTCGCGCAACGCCGATTTCTTCGATCTCGGCGGCCATTCGCTGCTGATCGCGCGCCTGCTCCGCCGGATCGACGCCGAATACAAGATCAAGCTGCCGATGGCCGCGCTGTTCCAGGCCCCGCGCCTTGCCGACATGGCCGCGGTGATCGCCTCGGGCAAGGTCGACAATCCGGCCGTCGCCCCCATCCAGCCGCACGGCTCGCAGCCGCCGATCATCTGGCTCGACGGCGGATCGACTTTCCGCCCGCTCGCCGACCGGCTCGGCGACGACCAGCCGTTCCTCGGCGTGTCGACGGCGGCGGTGATCGAGGCGCAAGGGCCCCTGCCGCCCAAGGATTTCCGCGATACCGCCAAGCTGATCGTCAAGACGCTCAAGCAGGTCCAGCCCGAGGGCCCCTACCGCATCGGCGGCTGGTGTACCGCCGGCATCCTCGCCTACGCCGTCGCCTCGGAGATGGAGGCGCAGGGCGAGGAGGTTCGCCTGCTGATGCTCGCGCATCCCTTCCACCCCGTCGCCGCGCGGCAGATCGGCGCGGTGCGCTTCTTCCTGTCGAAGTTCAAATATCACCTCGACAAGACCTTCGCCCAGCCAAAGGGCAAGCGCCTGCGCTACTTCCTCGATCGCCTGCAGGGCCTGTCGGATGCCGCCGCGCTGGCGGGGGGGCGCGAGGCCGTGCTGCAGCCCAAGATGCAGTCCGCGCTGGATCATTCGGCGAGCCGGTATACGCCGCCGGTCTACCAGGGCGACGTGATCCTGTTCCAGCCGGACGATCATCCCGGCGTGCTCGATTTCGTCAAGGAATGGCGCGCGCAGGTCCACGGCGAGTTCGAGGCGCACATCGTCCCCGGCGGTCACCGCACGATGCTCGAGGCACCGCATGTCGACGTGCTGGCGGGGCTGCTGCAAGCCCGCCTCGCCAAGGTCAACGCGGCGGCCGCGCGCCGCGCCGCCTGAGGTGGCGCACGCCGAGGTCTTTCACGGCAGCCTCGACGTCGGCGAGGCTGAGGTCGCGCGGCTGACGCACCTGCTGTCGGTGGAAGAGCGAGAGCGTGCCGCGCGTTTCCACTTCGCCCGCGACCGCCGCCGCTTCGTTGTGCGACGCGCGCGGTTGCGCGAGGTGCTGGGGACAGCAACCGCAGAGCGTCTCGTTTACACCGAGAATGTCTACGGTAAGCCGCGCCTCTCCAATAACGCCGTGCGTTTCAGCGCAACGCACTCGGGGGACACCTGGGCGATTGCCATCTCTTCGGTCGAGGTCGGCCTAGACATCGAGGCGCACGACACCGCCGTCGACTGGCGCGATCTCGCCGCCGGCCTGTTCGGCGCAAACGAGATCGCGGCGCTCCACGCCCTCCCCGAAGCCGAGGCCCGCCACGCCTTCTTCGACGTATGGGCGCGCAAGGAAGCCTTCGTGAAGGCGATCGGCATGGGCCTCTCTTACCCGCTCGACGCCTTCGAGGTTTCGGCAGGCCACGACGCCCGCCTGATCGCGGGCGCGGACGGCTGGGCGATCACGCGCCTTGATCTCTCCGCGAACTACGGCGCGGCGCTGGTCCTCGCGGACGACGGATCGCCGGTCGACGTGACGCTCCGCGCCGCGCTCGTGGCCGCCTGACACACAGGCTCTTTCTTGTTCCACAGCGGTATCACCCGCAGCCGCCGCGATCCCCAATAGCTCAGGTCCATCGATACCCGCACCGGCGCGCCCGCGCGCGTGTAGATGATCTGGTCACCGCCACCGCCCGCCGTCGCCGTGCTGCAATGTTTCCAGCCCTGCTTTTCCAGCACATCGGTGATCGCATAGACCGCGTATTGATCCGTCTTGTGCCACAGCGTCACCTGATCGAACCCGCCGCTGCCATCGCCGCCGACGAGATCGACCGCCGCCTCATACGGCCCGGTTCCCACCAGCATCAGGCCGTGGCGGCTGCAGCGCATGTGAACAGCATCGGGCTGAAAGCAGGTCGTGAAGCCCGCCTTCTGCGCATCGCGGAGGCTGCCGCTCGCCGGTATCCCGCCGAATATCACGCGCGGTGGTGGCGGCCGCGTCGGCGCACATCCTGTCACGAGCAGTCCCAGCAAAAGCCAGGCCCCCGCCCGCATCACGCCCCGGCCTGCGACGCCTCGAACACCGCCTTCTGAGCCGCGAACGCGCGCGCGTACGCCGGCCGCGCCTCCGCCCGCGCGAGATAGGCGGCAATGGTCGGATAGTCGGCCAGCACGCCCGAACTTCCCAGCCGCTGCAGCACATGCACCATCATCAGGTCGCCCGCGCTGAACGCCCCGTCGAGCCAGGTCGCATCGCCGAGATGCGCGGCAAGCTGGTCGAGCCGCGTGCGCACGGCCGCCTGCAGCACCGGCAGCCGCTCCGCGAACCAGCTCTTGTCGCGCTCGAACAGCATCGCCATCGTCAGGTCGACGATCGGCGGCTCGACCGTCGCTACGGCCGCGAACATCCACGTCACCGCCCGCGCCCGCGCATCGGCATCCTCTGGCAGCAACCCGGCGTGATGCTGCGCAATATGCAGGATGATCCCGCCCGATTCGAACAGCGTGAGCGCGCCGTCCTCACACGTCGGGATCTGCCCGAACGGGTTGCGCGCGAGATGCTCAGGCGCCTTCATCTGCGCGAAGGAGACAAGCCGCACATCATACGCCAGCCCCAGTTCCTCCAGCGCCCATCGCACCCGCATGTCGCGAGCCAGCCCCCGCCCGCGATCGGGCGAATTTTCGAAAGCGGTGATGATGGGCGTCATGGGCGGGCTCCTGCCGGGCAACCCTACGACGATAAGCGGTAGCGCTCACGCTTTCCACCTTTCGTCACCCCCGCCTCGAGCCGGGGTGACGAACTCGGCTCTGTCCTACAACCCCGCACCCGTGCGATACGCCGCCGGTCGCTCTTTGAACCGTCGGCTGTCCGGGCTCGCGTCTCCGCGAACCCTTCCGCGCTCCGGGCAAGGCGAAAGGGGGGCAACAGGCGCGGACGTAGCGTAAACTTTGTAAACTTCCGCGCACAAACCGTCCAACATGGGCGTGCCCGAACACCCCCGGATCAGTGTGACCTTAGTGTGACTTTTCGACGCGCGCAGGCGTCAGATCGCCACCCCGCGCCGCGCCTTTATCAGCCCGACGAACTCGCCGATGATCGGCCGCGCGACCAGCAGCACCATCGCACCGTAGCTCGCCATGCCCAGCGTCACCAGCAACGCCAGCGCCGGCAGCGATGCCATGTGCGCCGCCATCGGCTCGGCCGCCATCACGACCACCACCATCCCGCCGGTCGCCAGCACCGCCGGCAGCACCGCTCGCCCGATGCCCCGCGCACTCGTGCCGATCACCCGCACGCCCAGCGCCATCGTGATCGCCAGATGCAGCGGCGCGCCGATCACCCAGCTCCACGCCATGCCGACCGGCCCCCATTCCACGCCGATCAGGAACGACAGCGGCATGATCGCGGCACCCGCCCCCGCCGACCACACCTGCAACCGCGGATGGCCGAGCGCGGTCGTCGCCGGCGCGAACAGCACCTGCATCGTCAGGAACGGCATGGCGACCGCGAGCAGCCGCACGATGGGCGCGGCCTCGTCCCATTTCGGCCCCAGCACGACATCGACGAACGGCCACGCCACCAGCGCGAGCCCCGCATAGAACGGCAGCGCGCCGAACATGATCAGCCGCACCGATTTCTCGAAGGCGCGGCCCGTCGTCTCGCGGTCCGCCTGCATCCGCGCATAGGCGGAGAAGGCCACGTCGTTGAGCGGCGGCACGAACTTGCTCGTCACGATCTGCGCCAGGAACAGCGCCTCGGCATAGAGACCGAGGTTGTGCGCATCGAGGCTGCGGCCGCCGATGATGACGTCTGACTGCGTCTGGATCAGCCACAGCAGCGAACTTAGCAGCATCGCGCCGCCGAACGCGAAGATCGCGCCCGAACCCTTCAACCTGAAGCTCGGCAGCACCAGCACCCGCGCCGCGATCGTCATGCCGATCGCCCGCGTCCAGATCGCCGCCATCGGTGCCGCCACCAGCGTCCACACCCCGAATCCGGCGAGCGCACAACCGAGCGACGTCGCCGCCCCCGCCAGCGCGGATCCGAGATTGACCTTGGCCTGCACCTTGTAATTCAGCTCGCGGCTGAGCAGCGACGAGGGCAGCGAGACGAAGGGCGTGGCGAGATAAAGCGCCGCCTGCACCACCAGCAACTGCGCCACGATCGGTGTATGGAAATATTCGGCGGCCAGCGGCGCGAGCAGCACCTGCGCGACCGCAATCCCGCCGTTCATCAGCAACAGCACGCCGAACACCTGCCGGATCAGCGTCTTGGTCAGCTCCGGCGCGCGCACCAGCGCCCCGGTGAACTCCTGTCCGTTGAGCAGGCTGAGGAACACCAACACGCTCTGCGTCATCGCGAACAGGCCGTAATCCTTGGGATCGAGAATGCGGATCACGAAGAACGTCGCCGCCCACATGATAAGCTGCGCGATCATCTGGCTGCCCGAACGCCACGCGATCGCCGACACGATCTGCGCGGCGAAGCCCTTCTGGCCGGTTTCGGTCATCGCATTCATCGGCAGGGAAAAGCTCGCACTGGGGAGTGTAGACCCTAACCGGCGATAGTGGAGGAAGCGTGAAGATTCGCCGATTTGCGGGAAAAGCGGCTGGTCGGGGAGACAGGATTCGAACCTGCGACATCCTGCTCCCAAAGCAGGCGCGCTACCAGACTGCGCCACTCCCCGGCGAGCGCGCAAAGCGCGTCCGACGGCGCGGCTTTGCCGCGACGGGCCCGAGATGGCAAGGAAATTGGTGGGCCCGGCAGGACTTGAACCCGCAACCTATCCGTTATGAGCGGACAGCTCTAACCAATTGAGCTACAGGCCCCACCTGATTGTCGCGTTAGCGGATGGGCGCGGAGGCTGGCAAGACGGCCGCCGCGATGATCTCGTCGGAAGACACCGGTGCGATACCGCGCCGCTCCAGTTCGCCGATCACCGCGTCCCACCACCTGTGAAACGCCGCGAGGTCCGCCGCATCGCGCACATAGGGCGTCATCCCCGGCGCGACCGAGGGCGAGTGGAACGAGAAGTTGAGTACGCGCACCCCCTCGCCCGCCGCGACCGCGATCGCCTCGATCGCATCGGCCACCGGCATGTCCTCCGGCGTCAGCGCGATCCGCGACAGCAGACCCGCCCGCGCGAACACCCCGCGCGCCTTGGGCACCTTGCCGAGCGCCCAGTAAAGCCCCGCTCCCGAACCCCGCAGCGCGCCCGTGAACACCGTCGTCAGCGGCAACTCCACCACCGGCCCGGCCCGGAAGGCGGCATTGCCGATGCCCGCGAAGTCCGGCCCGCCCTCGCCCGAATAGTCGTAGCGCGCCCGCATCGAACTATCGAGCCGGTAGCCGCGCGCCGCCAGCAACCGCAGCGTCGCCGGCCCGATCCCGTAACGCCCGGCGCGGAACGCGCGCGGCGCAGCACCAAACGCCTCGGTGATCGCCTCCGTCAGCACATCGAGCTTCGCCGCCTCGACCTCCTCCGGCAGATTGCCCGCGAAGCTGTTGGCCGGCGTCACCTCCTCGAAGAAGGGCGGGTTGACCCAGGCGTGGAGCTGCGTGCCGATCGCCGAGCGCCCGTCCGCCACGATCCCGCGCAGCACGTCGACGGCACGCGGGTCGGTCGCGACCGGATAATCGACCAGATAGGTGATCGGAATCCCGCGATCCGCGAAGCGGCGGTGCGCGTCGGGCAAGGCGGCGATGGCCGACGTCCCGTGCCCCTCGCGGCTAAGCGGGGCGTTCCAGTCGAACTCTTCCTCGGTATCGACGAAGATCGCGAAGCGCGTGCCGAAATCCTCGGGCCAAGCGATCAGATCGGCCGCGTCGGGCGTTGGCGGCCGGTATCCGGCGGGCGATCCTGCGTCTGCCACGCTCAGTTGGTCGAAGCCTGCCCCATCCCCTCACTCAAGGCGGCGGGCAGCCGCAAAGTCAAGGCCGCGCCCCCGATCGTCAGCGAACCGCCGAGCTCGACCGCGAGATTGCGCGCCAGCCGCAGCGCGAAGCCGGTGCCGAGCAGCGGCGCACCGATCTCCTCGGCGGCGGCTTCCGCGTCGATCTGCATCAGCCCGTCGGCGGAATAATCCGCCAGCGCCTCGGGCCGGTCGAAGGCGATCACGACCTGCCGCTCCTCGATCTGCGCGGCGACGCCGATCCGCTCCTTTGCTCCCGCCGCCGCGACCAGCGTGGCGAGCAGCCGCCCGAGCAGCCGTTCGATCGCGCGGTCGTCGCCGACGATGGCAATCGTGTCCGACGCGAGCCGGGTCTCGACGCGCGCGCCGCGCATCGTCGCAAGCGGCGCCAGATCCTCGATCACCCGCACCAGCATCGGCGCGAGCACGACGCTGCCCGAGCGCAGGTCGAGCGCGCGCGAATCGATCCGCGCCGCCATATCGATATCGTCGATCGCACCGAGCAGCGCGCTCGCCTGCTGGCGGATCGACTCGGCACGCGAGCGATAGGCGAGCGGCACAGGCCCCAGCATCTGCGTCTCGATCATCTCGGCGAAACCGGCGATGGCGTTGGTCGGCGTGCGCAGTTCGTGGACGAGCTGGCGCAGCGCATCGGCATCGCCGCGCCGCCGGTCGCGCGACAGTTCCGCCGATTCGTCGGCGCGCGGGCGGCGCGCGGTGCCGCGATAGCCCGAGAAGCGGCCGGTCGCGCGGTCGAACATCGGCGTGCCGCTGATGCGCCACTGGCCGGCGGCGTCGGAGATACCCTCCACCACCAGCCGCGCATTGGCGAAGCCCGAACGCCGCCGGAACGCACCCGCCGCGACGCCGTCGACATGCGCGGCGGGCGAGTCGCCGAGATCGAGCGACAGCCCGATCAACGGCGCGCGCGCGGCCCCCTCGATCCAGCGGATGATGCCGTCGGCATCGGTCTCGAAGCGGAACGACGGGGCCTCGATCGCCTCCATCGTGAACAATTCGGTCTGGATCTGCGGCCGCGCCTGCGGCGTCTCGTCGCGGGTACGCTGGAAGGCGTCGATCCGCGCGACCAGCTCGGCGATCTCGAACGTGCCGTCGGCGGGCGCGGTCTCCTCGGCCTTGCGCAGCGCCTCGGCGACGACGGGCAGCTTGTGCGCGACCGTGGCGATCGAGACGAAGGTGGTGGTGCGCACCTCGGCGATCACCGCTGCGGGTTCGGGCGGTGCCTCCACAGGTGCGGGCGCCACCGGCGCATTGTCCTGCTGCAGCACGAAATCGACGCTGCCGAAGCTCTGCAGCGCGCGCTCCACCGTAGGTGAAAGGTCGCGGCGGTGCCGCAGGATCGAACGACCGACCGGCGACAGGCGCGGCAACACCGCGATCCACTCATGATCGGCAAGCTGCGCGGTGCGCAGAACGGGAGCCGCGACCGACGTCTCGTCGTCAGCGAACACGCCGACCAGCGCCGCTGGCGGCGTCGCGAAGGCGATCGCCCTCGCGCTCGCCGAGCGTACCCTGACCGGCACCGATCCACGCAGGCGGCGCAGCAATCCGATCGTGTCGCTGTCGGCATCCACGCGTCCGCGGCCGACCAGATCGACCAGCTGTCGCCACGCAGATTGCGCGCCGAACGGGGTCGACATGTCCGATCCCAGGACCGTCTCGAGACTGTCGTCGAAGCGCAAAGCCGGGGGAGCCCTTGTCGAAGCCGCACGGATGAGCCGCGTGGTAAGGATTTCTTAACCCGATGCGGGACCGTCCGGGAAGCGCCGATTTTGGCACGTCGCAATGTGGGACAATTGCGTTCGCCCGCAATTATCTTATGTTCGACGCCGGTCGTGGGAAACGACTCTGTTGCCATCGGAGAGTTAAACGATGCCGTTCGATACGATCGATCGACGAATCATGGACTTGCTCCAGTCCGATGGCCGCATGACCAACGTCGAACTCGCCGAACGAGTCGGATTGACCGCGCCGCCGTGCCTGCGCCGCGTGCGCGCGCTGGAGGAAGCGGGCGCGATCCGCGGCTATCATGCGGAGCTCGATCCGGCTGCGCTCGGCTATCCGATCACGGTGTTCGCGATGGTGAGCCTGCGCAGCCAGGCCGAGGCCGATCTTGCCGCGTTCGAGGATCATGTCGCGACCATCCCGGAGGTTCGCGAATGTCACATGCTCAACGGCGAGATCGATTTCATCCTGAAGATCGTCGCGGCAGACCTGAAGAGCTTTCAGGAAATCCTGATGACTCACCTCACGCCCGCACCCAACGTCACCAGCGTCAAGACATCGCTGACGATCCGCACCGCCAAGGCGCTGCCGGGGATTCCGGTCCGCAGCGAATAAGGAGCGGGACCGCCAGGCCCCGCTCCCGAAACGGGATCAGGCCGACGGCGGCGTCACGATCCAGGTGATCCACAGCTTCGCGATCGCGCTGTTCGGCGAGCCGGTGACCTTGGCGAGCACGGCCTTCGCGCCCTCCTTGTCACCGCCCAGCGCCTGCGCGATGCCGAGGTGGAGGTTGAGCCGGTCGTTGTCGGCCACGCCCTTGGTGCCGGCGAGCTTATACATCTCGACGGCCTTGGCGTAGTTGCGTTCGCCCAGATAGGCGTCACCCGCGAAGTTCGCGAGATCGCCCTTCGGTGCCGCCAGCGCGGCCTTTTCCTGCACCGCGAGCGGCTTGTCGGCGGCGATCATCTCGTTCGCCTGCTTGGCGAAGTCCGTCGCGGTCGGGTTGCCGGCCGGAATGATCTTCGTATCGAGACCTTCCTTCACCGTCGCCTTGGCTTCGGTCGGCAGGCCGGTCTTGATCGAGGCCTCGGCGTAATCGATATATTCCTTCGCGCCGGCCAGGCTGTTGGTGGCGCGCATCAGGCGGTAGAGATCGATGCGGTTGCGATCGGTCAGCTTCGCCGCCGAGGGGCCGGAGAAGCCGAAGGTGTAGATCGCCTTGCGCCAGTTCTCCTTGCTGCCGTACGCCGCCAGCCAGCTCTGCGTCCAGGTATCGACCTGGTCATTCAGCCCGGCCTTATAGAGCCGCGAGATGGCGTAGAGATACCACGCCTCGGGCGCTTTCTTGCCCGCGGCCGTCTCCACTTTCACGGCGGCGTCGAGATCGTTCATGCCACCCGCGACGTCACCGGCTTCGGCCTTGGAACGCGCGATGTTGAGCAGCAGATCGGGGTTCTGCAGGCCGAGGTCTTTGGCTTGGGTGAAGAACTGCGCGGCCTGCGCATATTGCTTCTGGTTATAGGCGATGCCGCCGCGGAAGTTGGCGTACTGCTTCTTCTCTTCGGCGGTGGTGATCGGGTTGGCGAGCAGTGCGTCGAGCGGCGCGGCAAGCCCGGCGTCGCTGGCGGTGCCCGCCGGTGCGGCCCGCATCTTCTGGTCGGCGATCTGCAGCTTGAACTTCGCAAGGATGTAGCGGTCCGAATCGTTCTTCGCGACAGCGTCGGCCTCGGTCACCTTGGCTTCGGCCGTGGCGAGATCGGGCGGCGTCGCGGCGAGCGCGGTCTGCGCGGCCGCGGCGGGGGTACGAACCGCCGGCGACATATTGTTCGGGTTGAAGCCGCTCGCGGCCTTCTCTTCCTTCTTGGCGCTGGCGGGCGCCGCAACCGTCAAGCCGGCAAGACCGATCGTCAGCGCGGCGGCGATCGCAATCTTCGAACCCTGCATCATCAAACTCTCCTTGAGGCGGCGCGTGAGGCCGAAATACCCGGTCGCTCTAGCCACCCGTAGGGCGGCGTTCAAGCGACGCTGTCGTGCAGACGAGTGCCGTCCGCGGCCTGAACAACGGTTGAACCCGCATCCGGCTCCCTCCGACGCATGCTTTGACGCTGACGGCGCGCGGCGTTACCGGCGGCGGCGATGATCGCCCTGCTCTCCCCCGCCAAGACGCTCGATTTCGAGCGCCCGATTCCCGACGTTGCCGCCACCGCCCCGCGCTTCGCGGAAGAAGCGTTGTCGCTCGCCGGTTCCGCATCGCGCCTGTCGCAGAAGAAGCTGGCGGAGCTGATGCACATCTCGCCCAAGCTGGCAAAGCTCAACGCCGATCGCTTCCACGGCTTCGCGGACCAGCCCGAGCGGCCCGCGATCTACGCCTTCGCCGGCGACGTCTATACCGGCTTCGAGGTGCGCAGCCTCGACGATGCGGCGGTCGCCTTCGCGCAGGATCATGTGCGGATGCTGTCGGGCCTCTACGGCCTGCTGCGCCCCTATGACGCGATGCGGCCCTATCGGCTCGAGATGGGCACGCGCTGGGCGCCGCGCCGCAAGAAGCTGACCGACTGGTGGGGCGATCGCATCGCCGCCGCCGTCCGCGAGGACGTGGCAGAAGAGGGGTCGGGCGTCGTCCTCAACCTCGCCAGCCAGGAATATTTCGCGGCGGTCGACGGGCGGCTGAAGGACTGCCGCGTCATCCACGTCGATTTCCGCGAGCCCGGTCCCGAGGGCCCACGCTTCGTCAGCTTCAACGCGAAGCGAGCGCGTGGCATGATGGCGCGCTGGCTGTGCGAACATCGAATCACCGACGCCGAGGCGATGAAGGGCTTCGACAGCGACGGCTATAGCTTCGACGCGGCGGAAAGCACGCCCGACACGTGGCGTTTCACCCGTCAGGCATGACGGAAATTTCATAAAGCCGTCACCGCGCGGGCGTCTGCAAAGGACCAGACCGGCCGCAAGGGGGCACGCATCCCGCGTCGCCCGATCCGGGGAGATGCCTGTGACCAAGACCCTTTTCGCGCTAACCGCGTGCGCCGCACTTACATTCGGCACCGCCGCCATCGCCGCGCCGAAGCCGACCCCTACTCCAAAGCCCATTGCCGCCAAGCCCGTTCCGGTCGCGGCGAAGCCCGCGCCGGTCGTGGCGGCTAAACCCGTGGCAAAGCCCGTCCCGGTCGCCGCCGCCAAACCCGCGCCCAAGCCCAAGCCCGCCGCCGCACCCGCCGGTCGTATGGTCCAAGCCAAGCTCGCCAATGGCAAGACCGTCACCTACAATTGCTCGCTCGCCGGCAACGCCACCAAGAAAGCCTGCAAGAGCTGACGACTGCTCTCCCCTCCCTGGAAGGGAGGGGCTGGGGGTGGGTCAGTGTGGGGCGGGCGCTACGATCCCTCGCAAGCCCACCCACCCCCTCCCCTCCCTTCCAGGGAGGGGAGTTTTGTTCGCTCACGTCTCCACGGTTTCTCCCGGTAATGGCGAGACGGTCCGTTTCGCCCCTCACGTGCGCGCACGCGCGTGACATGGGTGGCTGGGTGGGTTAGAAGTTCCGTCATCCAACCGAAACAAACCCGAAAGACTTGAAACCTTGACCGACGAGACGCTGCTCGCCGACCCCTCGGATATTTCCCCGATCTCGATCGTCGAGGAAATGAAGACCTCGTATCTGGATTACGCGATGAGCGTGATCGTCAGCCGCGCGCTGCCCGACGTCCGCGACGGCCTGAAACCCGTCCACCGCCGCATCCTCTTCGCCAGCCAGGAGGGCGGCTTCGTTCCCGGCCGCCCGTACCGCAAATGCGCGAAGATCGTCGGTGACGTGATGGGTAACTATCACCCGCACGGCGACAGCTCGATCTACATGGCCCTCGCCCGCCTGGCGCAGGACTGGGCGATGCGCGTCATGCTGATGGACGGCCAGGGCAATTTCGGGTCGATGGACCCCGATATGCCCGCCTCGATGCGCTATACCGAGGCGCGGCTGACCAAGGCGGCGATGACGCTGCTCGACGATATCGACAAGGACACCGTCGATTTCGCGCCCAACTACGACGGCTCGCGCGAGGAGCCGACGGTGCTGCCGGCGCGCTTCCCCAACATCCTCGTCAACGGCGCGGGCGGCATCGCCGTTGGCATGGCGACCAACATCCCGCCGCACAATCTCGGCGAAGTGATCGACGCGTGCTTCGCCTATATCGAGAACGGCGCGATCACGATCGACGAGCTGATGGAGATCGTGCCGGGCCCGGACTTCCCGACCGGCGGCATCATCCTCGGCCGCGCCGGCTGCCGCAGCGCCTATCACGAGGGCCGCGGCTCGATCATCGTGCGCTCGCGCCACATCGTCGAGGAAGGGCGCGGCGACAAGCGTTCGATCGTCCTCACCGAAATCCCCTATCAGGCCGGCAAGAGCAACCTCGTCGAGAAGATCGCCGAGGCCGCCAAGGACAAGCGGATCGAGGGCATCAGCGACATCCGCGACGAATCGAACCGTCACGGCGTGCGCATCGTCATCGATCTGAAGCGCGACGCGACGCCCGAAGTCGTCCTCAACCAGCTCTGGCGCCACACGCCCGCGCAGTCGAGCTTCCCCGCCAACATGCTCGCGATCCGCGGCGGCCGTCCCGAGACGCTCAACCTGCGCGACATCATCGAGGCGTTCGTAAAGTTCCGCGAGGAAGTCATCACGCGCCGCTCGAAGTTCGAGCTGGCGAAGGCGCGCGACCGGGCGCACATCTTGCTCGGCCTCGTCGTCGCGGTGTCGAACCTCGACGAGATGGTGCGCATCATTCGCGGCTCGGCCAACCCCGCCATCGCCCGCGCCGCCCTTGCCGCGCGCGAATGGCCGATCGCCGAGATCGCCCCCTACATTCGCCTCGTCGAAGCGGTCGAGACCGCGATCGAGGGCGACACCTACAAGCTCTCCGAGATCCAGATTCGCGCGATCCTCGACCTGCGCCTGCACCGCCTCACTGCACTCGGCCGCGACGAGATCGGCGACGAGCTCAAGACGCTCGCCGAATCGATCACCGAGCTGCTCGCCATCCTCGCCGACCGCGTGAAGCTCTACGCGGTGATGAAGGAGGAGCTCGCCGCCGTGCGCGATCAGTTCGCCACGCCGCGCAAGACCGAGATCGCCGCCGCCGCCGACGGCATCGACGACGAGGACCTGATCGAGCGCGAGGACATGGTCGTCACCGTCACGGTCGAAGGCTATATCAAGCGCACCACGCTCGACACCTTCCGCGCGCAGAAGCGCGGCGGCAAGGGCCGCGCCGGCATGGCGACCAAGGAAGAGGATGTCGTTACCGAGCTGTTCGTCACCTCGACACACACGCCCGTCCTGTTCTTCTCCAACCACGGTCGCGTCTATCGCATGAAAGTCTGGCGCCTGCCCGAGGGCGGCGCGGCGACGCGCGGTCGGCCGATGGTCAATCTGCTGCCGCTCGCGGCCGACGAGAAGATCACCACCGTCCTGCCGCTGCCCGAGGACGAGGCGGAGTGGAGCAACCTCCACGTCATGTTCGCGACCGCCAAGGGCTATGTCCGCCGCAATTCGATGGACGCCTTCGCCAACATCCGCACCGCCGGCAAGATCGCGATGAAGTTCGAAGGCGAAGACGCCGACGACCGCCTGATCGGCGTGCGCCTGCTCACTGAGGCCGACGACGTGCTGCTCGCCACCCGCCAGGGCAAGGCGATCCGCTTCGCCGCGACCGACGTACGCGAGTTCCAGAGCCGCGATTCGACGGGCGTGCGCGGCGCGAAGCTCGGCAACGGCGACGAGGTCATCTCCCTCGGCGTGCTGCGCGGCACGCCTTACACGCCAGAGCAGCGCGACGCGTATCTCAAGGCCGCGCCGTGGAAGGAAGGCGAGCGCGAAGTCACGCTCCCGCAGGAGATTGTCGACGAGATGCAGGCGGCGGAGGAATTCATCCTCACCGTCTGTGCCAACGGCTATGGCAAGCGCTCCTCGGCCTATGAATACCGCCGCACCAATCGCGGCGGCCAGGGCATCACCAACATCGACAACCTCAAGCGCAACGGCCCCGTCGTCGCGAGCTTCCCGGCGCATGCCGGCGAGCAGCTGATGCTCGTCACCGATCAGGCCAAGCTGATCCGCATGTCGTTGGGCGACACGCGCGTCATCGGGCGCGGCTCGGCGGGCGTGAAGCTGTTCGATGTCGGCACCAACGAGCATGTCGTCTCCGCCGCCAAGATCGAGGAGAGCGAGGAGGAGGCCGAGGCCAATTACGGCGACGGCCCGGTTGCAGGCGAACCCACCCCCGACGGCGATACGGCTGAGGATCTCGCCGCCGGCCCCGAGGACGGCGAGTGAGCGACACGATCGCCTACAAGGTGCTGACCGCGGCTCAGATGGCGGAGCTCGAGGGCGGGTCGTTCGCGGGCGCGCCGATCGATCTGGCGGACGGCTACATCCACCTCTCGACCGCCGCCCAGCTCACCGAAACGGTCGACAAGCATTTCGCGGAGGCAGTCGATCTGCACGTCGCGGCGGTCGATCTCGAAGCGCTCGGCGACGGCGTGAAATGGGAGGAATCGCGCGGCGGCCAGCTCTTCCCGCACCTCTACGGCGGGCCATTGTTGCTGGAAACGGTGATCGCCTACGGCCCGCTTTCGCGGAACGACGACGGATCGGTGGCGCTGCCGGTCGCCGGCTGAGCGCCCGCGTTCAGACGTAGAGGTCGGTCACTTCCGCGCCCTCGCCCACTGCCTCCAGCAACAACGTGCGGTGACAATGGCACGGGTCGCGCTCGTAGCACAGCAGCGCACTCGGCATCTCGCGCGCGAGATCAAGCATGATCGCCGCCTGCGCCTGCGCCTCGGGCAGTTCGAGCTGGTCGGCATAGACCGCCTCCAGCGTGGCGACGTCGCCGCGCTTGGCGGCATCGCGTCCCGGTTTCGGCGTGCCGAGCGCCTTCAGGTGCCGATAGTCGATCCCGGCCTCGGCCAGCGACGCAGCAAGGCTCGATTTCGAAAACCCCGGCCGCCGCGACAAGGGCAAGGCCCGCACGTCGATCACCCGCGCGACGCCCGCTGTCTGTAGCGCTGCGATGAACCCGTCCATCGTCGCGCCTTCATATCCGATCGTGAAGATGTGCATGCGGTGGATATAGGAAAGAAACCGCACGCCCCCAACCGTTCGTGCTGAGCGAAGTCGAAGCACATGGCACGCTCGCCATGCCCTTCGACTTCGCTCAGGGCGAACGGCCGTGGATTGGCTTGACTCCACCACCATTCCCGTTATTTCTGTCTTTACAGAAATAGAGAACAAACATGACCGTCACCGACCATCCCGACGCCAAGGCCTTCATCCTCCACTGGGGGGAGATGGGCACGCAATGGGGCGTCAACCGCTCGGTGTCGCAGATCCACGCCTTCCTCTACCTCTCCGAAAAGCCCGTCGATGCCGAGACCATCGTCGAGGCGCTCGGCCTCGCGCGCTCCAACGTGTCGACCGGCCTCAAGGAACTGCAGGGCTACGGCATCGTCCGCCGCGTCCATGTCGAGGGCGACCGCCGCGACCATTTCGTCGCCGAGACCGATCTGTGGGACATGCTGATGCGCATCGTGCAGGAGCGCAAGCGGCGCGAGATCGACCCCACCATCGCCCTCCTCGCCGATCTCGCCGAGCGGCTGAAGGCCGACAAGGCCGCCCCCGCCCAGCTCCGCGAGCGCGTCACGCGCATGCACGAATTCATCGGCACGCTCGGCGGCTGGTACGAACAGGTCCGCGTGCTGCCCAAACCGACGCTCGTCACGCTGATGAAGCTCGGCGGCAAGGTCGCCCGCTTCATCCCCGGCGGTAAGGCCAAACCGAAGGACTGATCGCCGGCACGACCACCCCGCATACGCACGTCCGCTAATTTCTTTTATTACAGAAAGGACAGTTACAATGGTCGAGACAACCTACATCCTCTACCTCGTCATCACCATCGCGATCACCATCTGGGTCGCGCGCACGCTGTCCCGCAACGGCGTCGTTTTCCTCACCCAATGCTTCGGCCAGAACGAGACGCTGGCGCGCTCCACCAATCACCTGCTCGTCGTCGGCTTCTATCTCATCAACATCGGTTTCATCACGCTGACGCTCAGCCTCGGGAACGAACCGACGACGATCCCCGGCGCGATGCGCTTTCTCAGCGGCAAGGTCGGCCTCGCGATCGTCGTGCTGGGGGCGATGCACTTCTTCAACATGGGCGCGATCGCGCATTTCGGCCGCAAGGTGAACGCCTGGCTCGCCGACGTCCGTCCGAGCGCCCCGCACTATCCCGCCTGAACATAGCCCGCGCCCGAAAGGAGACTGGTGATGACCGCGATCAAATCCGCTCTGGCCGACGTCGCCTGGCGCGACCTGACGCCGATGCGTCGCCGCGACGGGCTGGTCGAATGTTGCCACCCGCTGCCGTGGCTGCTCGCCAGCCTCGCCGCCGCGGCGCTCGGTTGGTGGCCGGTCGCGGCCGGCGCTTCCTTCATGCTGTTCCTGACGGCGCTGCGGCTCAATCACGAGGCGATCCACCACAATCTCGGCTTCGACGCGCGCGGCCACCGCATCGTGCTGCACGCCCTCAGTGCTTTGATGCTCGGCTCCAACACCGCCGTCGCCTTCAATCACCTCCAGCATCACAAGCATATCGGCACGGACTGCGATCTGGAGGGCGCGTGCGGCCGCATGACGATGGCGCGTGTGCTCGTCCACGGCCCGCTCTTTCCGCTCCGCATGCACGTGGCGGCATGGCAGGACGGCGGCCCTGCGGTGCGGCGGCGGATGCGGATCGACGCCGCGCTCAACCTCGCGGTGATCGCCGCCGTAACGCTCAGCGGCAGCCCGGTGCTGCTCTATCACGTCGCCGCGATGGCGGTCGCGCAGTGCCTCACGGCCTTCTTCGCGGTGTGGATCACGCACCACGACCTCGCGCCAGAGGATGTCGCCCGCACGCAGCACAGCGCGCTCGTCAATCTCGCGACCTACAACATGCTGCTCCACCTCGAACATCACCTCTTCCCCGGCGTGCCGGTGAAGCGGCTGGGCCGGCTCGCCGCGCGCATCGCCGCCGCAGCACCCGATGTCGCCGCGCGCGAGCGGCTGGTGGTGCCCGAGCCGTGGCGGTGAAGCGCGGCCTTAACGCCTGACCCGTAAGGACAGTCCGATGGATTTCGAACCCGAAACCCCGCAACCGGCGATCGATCCCGCCCCCGCCTGGCCGCGCATCCTCGGCGCGTTCGGCGTGGCGCTCGCCTTCGCGCTGGCGGTGTACCTGCTGCTGGAGGCGACGCGCTTCAACGGCACGATCAGCTTCACCTTCCTGCTGCTGCTCCCGGCGAGCCTCTCCGCCTTCGTCTGCTACGTGTCCGATCCGCACGCGACGCGCACGATCGGGCAATATCTGATGGTGCCCTTCTGGCTGCTGCTCGCGGTGATCGTCTGCTCGATCTTCATCCTGCGCGAAGGCACGATCTGCGTCGTGCTGCTCGGCCCGCTGTGGATGCTCAGCGGCATGCTCGGCGCGTGGCTGACGCACGCCCTGCGGCGGCGGGGTGAGCGGGAGGAGCGCGGCGGCCACGTCCGCGCCAGCGCCCTGCTGGTGATCCCCCTCCTCGCGATGCAGGTCGAGCCGCTCGTCCCGCTCCCCACCGCCGAGCCCGTCGTCGCGCGCAGTATCGTCATCGCGGCCCCGCCGGAGAAGATCTGGCCGCTGCTGCGCGGCATCCCCGACGTGCGTCCGGGCGAAGGCGCATGGAACATCTCGCAGGACGTGCTCGGCATCCCCCGCCCGATCGGCGCGCGGCTGGTCGGCGGCGGCATCGGCGCGGACCGCTACGCCGACTGGGGCGAACGCATCAAATTCCGCGAGCGCATTACGGAATGGGAGCCCGGCAGGCGCCTCGGCTGGCGCTTCCTCTTCGACGACGTCGCGGGCTGGGGCTATACCGACCGCCACCTGATGCCGAACAGCGCATACTTCACCGTGACGACGGGCGGCTATACCGTCGAACCGCTCGGCGACGGCCGCAGCCGCGTGACGCTCGACACGCACTACCGCATCACGACGCCGGTGAATGGCTATTCGGAGATGTGGGGCCAGCTCTTCCTCGGCGATCTCGAGAACAACCTGCTCGCGCTCGTGAAGGGCCGGGCGGAACGTGGGGCAGCCCGTGAGTGAACCGTCTCGCCACAGTTCTATCGCGCATCCGATCGGCGTCGCGATCTTGAGCGCAGGACCGATCGGAATGTGGATTCAAACGGCTTGGATGACGCTTACGCGCGCAGACATGCACATCGATCCAATCACAGTGCTGGCGGCCGCCACAATTAGCGCGATAGTGTTTTCACCTTGGGCGATCGCCTTTGGAGCGCCAGTCGGCGCCGTTCCGGCTATCCTTAGCGTGAAACTGCTCGTCTGGGTCGGTGATAAGAGTCCGATACTTCGTCATCAGATCTTTTGGGGATCAGCCGGCGCGATATTCGGTCTTGCGGTCGCCTATCTCATCTCGCTGGCATTCCCCAACGAGCCGCTGCTTTATCCTTGGGGAGCAGCGGTAGGCTGGATTTCTCTGTCGTTCGCGCGCTTGTTCCTCAAGTGGGACCTCGCGGCCTCGGATCGCTGTCCTACAAGTGCACGATAGTGCATCTTGCACGGATGCATCGCCACACCCCCCGTTCTCCCGCGTAGGCGGGAGTCCAGAGCCCCAAACGCTCCGCCCGAGACCCTGTACTCCCGCTTTCGCGGGAGAACCGGGTGGCGGTTTCAAATCAATCCACTCGTCGCAAGTATCGCGGTGACGTAGCGTAAACTTCGACAACTTCGCCGTCGCGCCCGCTTCCCGATTTCATGCCGATCAGTGTGACTTTAGTGTGACCTTTGCCTCCCCGCCCCCACCCCGCTATCGCCGCTTCGCATGACACACGACATTCACATCATCGGCGGCGGGCTCGCGGGTTCCGAGGCCGCCTGGCAGCTCGCCGAGGCCGGTTTCCGCGTGAAGCTCTCCGAAATGCGCGGCTCCGGGGAGATGACGCCCGCGCACCATACCGACGGCCTCGCCGAACTCGTCTGCTCGAACAGCTTCCGCTCCGACGATGCGACCAGCAACGCCGTCGGCCTCATCCATCAGGAACTCCGCACCCTCGGCTCGCTGATCCTGCGCGAGGCCGACATCCACAAGGTCCCCGCCGGTTCCGCGCTGGCGGTAGACCGCGACGGCTTCTCGGGCGGCGTCACGGCGGCGCTCGTCGCGCATCCCAATGTCGAGATCGTCCGCGAGCGGGTGGACATTCTCCCCGACACGCCCGCGATCGTCGCCACCGGCCCGCTCACCGCCCCCGGCCTCGCCGACAGCATCGCCGGCGCGACCGGCGCCGACGCGCTCGCTTTCTTCGACGCCATCGCGCCGATCGTCCATTTCGAAAGCATCGACATGGAGACGGCGTGGTTCCAGTCGCGGTGGAACAAGGGGGACGGGAAGGACTATATCAACTGCGCGCTCAACCGCGAACAATATGAGGCCTTCCATGCCGGCCTGATCGCTGGCGAAAAGACCGAGTTCAAGGAATGGGAGAACGTCCCCTATTTCGAAGGCTGCATGCCGATCGAGGTGATGGCCGAACGCGGGCTCGACACGCTCCGCTTCGGCCCGATGAAGCCCGTCGGCCTCGACGATCCGCGCACCGGCCGCTGGCCGCATGCCGTAGTCCAGTTGCGACAGGACAATGCGCAAGGCACGCTCTGGAACATCGTCGGCTTCCAGACCAAGCTCAAGCACGCCGAGCAGGTGCGGTTGTTCCGCACCATCCCCGGCCTCGAAAATGCCGAGTTCGCGCGCCTCGGCGGCCTGCACCGCAACACCTTCATCCGCTCGCCCGAGCTGCTCGACTCGACGCTGCGGCTGAAGTCGCGCCCCAACATCCGCTTCGCCGGCCAGATCACCGGCTGCGAAGGCTATGTCGAAAGCGCCGCGATCGGCCTTATGGCGGGCCGCTTCGCGATCGCGGAACTGCGCGGCGGGGCGCTCCCGCCGCCGCCGGTCGAAACCGCGCTCGGCGCGCTGCTCCACCACATCACCGGCGCGGCGGTGGCCGAGACCTATCAGCCGATGAACGTCAATTTCGGTCTGATGCCCCCCATCCCCGGCCGCACCAAGAAGGCCGACCGCAAGAAGATGTACACCGACCGCGCCCGCGCCGCCTTTGGGGCCTGGCTGGCGGCTTGAAACAAGAATGCCGTTCGTGCTGAGCGAAGTCGAAGCACGTAACCCGGGTGCGACGCTTGGAACACGTCCTTCGACTTCGCTCAGTACGAACGGAGGATTTAGAGCGGCCTAGCTCTCCTCCTCGTCCTTCGCCGCCGGGGCCGCCTGCTGGTTCTCGGGGCAGCGCGCGCGGACCTTGGCCTTGCGCTTGGGCTTGGTGGTGGCGAATTCGGACGCCGTCATCGCGCCCGATTTGTCGGCGTCGGCGGTGGCGAACTTGGCCTCGGTCTTGGCCGCCCATTCGTCGAAATCGAGCTTGCCGTCATGGTTGAGGTCGAGCTTCGCATAGGCCTTGTGCCGCGCGAGCAGATACTCGTCGCGCGTCACCTTGCCGTCGCGGTCCTTGTCGTAGCGGTCGAAGCGCTTCTGCTCGCGCGTGCGCTCGCTCGCCTCGGGGGCAGCATCGGGCAAGGCGTCGGCGGTCTGCGCCGCCCCGGCCTGTGCGCCCGCCAGCGGCAGCGCCGCACCGGGGCTGCCGCGCCCGCCGAAATAGAGAAAGCCGCCCGCCGTCAGCAGCATCGCCGCCAACCCGCCGACCAGATATCGCCACATGCCCACTCTCCCCCGATGTGACGTCAAACCTATCGGAGAGACGGCATCAGCGTCCAGTCATCCGGTGCCACATCAATCGCGCCACGCGCCCCGGTGCCCCCACCGGGATCGCCGCGCCGGGCGCCAGCGACAGGTTCATCCGCGCGACATGCGCCAACGCCCCCAGCGCCCGCCCGTCCCGGCTCCACCGCACCGCCGTCGCCTCGCGCAGGGCGTCCGCCGCCAGCGCCCGCGCCACCGCCGCCACCTTGGCGTCGGACAGATGCCGCGCGAGGTCGGCCAGCGCCCAGCCCCGCCCCGCGGCGGCTACCGGATCGTCTGACGTCACCAGCGTACCCGCGATTCGGAACAGCGCCGCACCCCGCCCCTCGCCATGCGCGCGCATCACCGCCTCGGTGACGTCATCCGCCTCCAGCAACGCCTCCCACCCTTCGACCAACGCCGCCAACCGCGCGCCGGTGACGCCACGCGGCAACACCTCCGCCGCCAGCGCCTGCAACACCGGCTCGGCCGGCGGCGGCTGCGTATCGAGCCGCGTGAGCGCATCGTGCCACCACGTCAGCCGCATCTGCCCCACCACCGGCTCGCTGGTGGTGCGCAGGATTGCCGCCAGCGCATCGTCGAGCCGGAACAAGGCGGCGAGTGACGCCACCGCGTCGCCCCGCGCATAGCCCAGCGCGAGTCCGCGTTCGGGGCCATTCGTAACCGCGTCGTTAACCACGTCGATAGACCTCACCTTATCGCCTCGCGGTGCAAAGGGCCCAATCGGGACCATCTCCGACCGGGTTCTTGGTGAGGTAATCGGGTGAAGAAGTCAGGGCGCAACATCGGCAACGGCGGCTTTCTGTCGCGGCTCGCCAACGACACCAGCGGCAACACGCTGGCGATGATGGCGATCGCGCTTATCCCCATCTGCGGAATCATCGGTTCGGGCGTGGACACCGCGCGACTGTACGTCGTGAAGGTGCGCCTGCAACAGGCCTGCGACGCCGGCGTGCTCGCGGGCCGCAAGTCGATCGTCAACAGCTCCGCTCCGCTTGACGTGTCGCCGACCGGCCAGGCGCAGACCTTCTTCAAGAACAATTTCAAGAACGGCTGGATGCAGAGCGCCTCCACTACGTTCACCCCTTCCAAGACGAGCGACAACCAGGTCAACGGCACCGCCACCACATCGGTGCCGATGACGGTGATGAAGATGTTCGGCGCGGCCGACGTGGCGATGACGGTGACATGCCAGGCGCGCTACGACGTCGCCGATACCGATGTCGTCTTCGTGCTCGATACGACGGGCTCGATGGCCGACAAGCCCGACGACAGCGGCGGCGGCGGCAAGATCGCGTTCACCCGCGAGAATGGCCAGCTCGGCTTCTCGACGCAGGAAGCCTCGTCCGGCTCGAAGATTTCGGGCGTGCGCAGCGCGGTGCTGAACTTCTACGATACAGTCGCATCGACGGCAGATTCCTCGACGCACATCCGCTACGGTTTCGTGCCGTACAGCGTGTCGGTGAACGTCGGCAAGGCGATCTACGATCTCAACCCGAGCTATCTGGTCGACAGCTACGACTACAATAGCCGCGTCCCCGCGGGCGAAGCGAACGACACGGTCCTTACGGGCTCGAGCAACAAGACCGTCACGAACACGGATAACACCGCCTCCACCGCCTGCTCTACAGGCGTGGTGCGATCGCCGACGACGGGCTACGTCGTCACCGGCACTTATCCCAATGCCAACGCCAACGCGACGCGCACGACGACGACCTGGGCGTCGCAGACCGGCGGCAAGGCACCGGGCACCTGCACCGTCACGGTCGAAAAGCTCAAGGTCAAATGGAACTACCAGACCACGACGATCGACACCTCGCAGTTCAAGACCTTTGCCGCCACCACCGACCCGACGCGCTTCGGCAATGGCACCGTGACGTGGAACGGCTGCATCGAGGAAATGGACACGACGGCCAACCTCAGCACCTTCAACCAGAGCTCGCTGCCGCCTGATCTCAACCCGGACACGATCCCGTCGGATGACTCCACCCGGTGGCGCCCGGCGCTGCCCGAGCTCAGCTATTGGCGCAACAGCAACGGCAATAGCTTCAACACCGCCAATAACACGACCAGCCTGAACAGCGACTACGTGCCCTCCAACGCCGGCAATGGCTATCCGAACGCCACCACCACCGCGGGCTATTGGATGGGCTACAATTACAACAGCGACTACGTCGCCTGTCCGAAGGCCGCGAAGCGCCTGTCGGTGATGACGCGCGGCGAGGTCGAAACCTATGTCTCGGCAAGCGGCGATCTGCGTCCGGGCGGCTACACGTATCACGACGCCGGGATGATTTGGGGCACGCGCTTCCTTGCCCCGAACGGTCCATTCGCGAACGACACCGCCGCATGGCCGAACCGCAACGCGCCCAACCGCTACATCGTGTTCATGACCGACGGCGCGATGACGAACGTCTCGCAGGCCTATCATCTGTACGGCGTCGAACAATATGACGCGCGTATCGGCGGCGCGAACGGCGTCACGACCTATCACACCGCGCGCTTCCTCGCGGAGTGTCAGGCGGCGGGCAACCGCGGCATCAAGGTCTATGTCATCGCCTTCGGCACGTCGCTGACCACCGATCTCAAGAACTGCGCCAAATACGGCCAGGGCCTGTCGTTCGCCGCGACCGACAACGCCGGCCTCAACACCGCCTTCCAGAACATTGCAAAGCAGATCGCCTTGCTGCGGATCTCGCAGTGATGCGCCGCTTGCGCGATTTCCTGCGCGATCGCCGCGGCTCGACCATCGTCGAATTCGCGTTCGTCGCCCCGGTGATGTGCCTGCTGCTGATGGGCCTGTGCGACCTGGCGTATCAGGTCTACGCGCAGGCGATCCTCAACGGTGCCGTGCAGAAGGCCGGGCGCGATTCCGCGATCCAGGGCGGCAACAACAACACTACCGCGATCGACGCGAAGGTGTCGGCGGTGGTCAAGCAGATCGCGAAGACCGCGACCTTCACCTTTACGCGCACGAACTACGATACGTTCAGCCTCGCCAAGCCCGAGACGTTCACCGATACGAACAACAACGGCATTCGCGATCCCGGCGAGTGTTTCACCGACGTCAACGGCAACAACCAATGGGACGCGGCACCGGGTGACGACGGCCAGGGCGGCGCGAACGACGTGAGCTCCTATACCGTGACGGTGACCTATCCGCGCCTGTTCGCCGTGGCGGGCCTGTTCGGCTGGTCGAGCACCAACACCATCAGCGCCAGCACGCTGCTGAAGAACCAGCCTTACGCAACGCAATCGGTCCTGACGGTGACAGCGAAGCAGGTCTGCACATGATGAAGCGGTTTTCCCCCAGGCTCCGTCGCCTCGCGCGCGACAACAGCGGCGTGGCGATGCTCGAATTCGCCTTCGCAATGCCGCTCGTCCTGATGATCGGGCTGTACGGCATAGAGACCTCGAACATGGCGCTGATCAATCTCAAGATCAGCCAGATCGCCCTTGGTCTCGCGGACAACGCCTCGCGCGTGGGCGCGATCGATTCGAGCCAGATCGAACAGCTCCGCGAGATCGACATGAACGACGTGCTCGACGCCGTGCGCACGCAGGGCAAGAGCATCAATCTGACGACGTACGGGCGCGTCACTGTGTCCAGCCTGGAAGCGGACAGCAGCGGTGTCCAGCGCATCCACTGGCAGCGTTGCCTCGGCAAGATGGCGGGTTCGAACTATGATTCGACCTACGGCGTAGCGACGAACGCCCTGACATCGAACGCCGGCACTTATGATCCCAACGCTGGCGTGAATACCGCGTCGTCCGGCGACAATTCGGCACTTCGGCCCGGACCGCTCGCGGTTGGCCCTGCTGGCGGGCCGGTGCTGGTCGGCATGGGTGACAGCGCCGCCGAAGCGGTGACGGCACCCGCCAGCGGCGGCGTGATCTTCGTCGAGATCAACTACAAATATCAGCCGGTGGTGGGCAACTGGCTCTTCGGCCAGTCGCGCATCCACTATATCGCGTCGTTCATCGTGCGCGACAACCGCGACTTCTCCCAGATCTACAATCCGTCGCCCGCCATCACGACGGCCAACAAGCTGACCTGCGACAAGTGGACGGCATGACGCGCCGCCTCTAGCGGTACGTCACCTTCTTCACCGCCGCGACGATCTTGTCGGCGTTGACGAGCGCGATCTTCTCCAGGTTGGCTGCATAGGGCAGCGGTACGTCCTCGTCCGTCACGCGCAGGACGGGCGCGTCGAGATCGTCGAACCCCTCCTCCATCGCGATCGCGAGGATCTCCGACGAGATCGAGCATGTCGGCCAGCCTTCCTCGACCACGACCATGCGGTTGGTCTTCTTGAGACTCTCCAGCACCGCTTTCTTGTCAAGCGGGCGCAGCGTGCGCAGGTCGATCACCTCCGCCTCGATGCCCTCCTTCGCCAGCGTTTCGGCGGCTTCGAGCGACAGTCCGACGCCGATCGAATAGCTGACGATCGTTACATCCTTGCCCTCGCGCATGATCCGCGCCTTGCCGATCGGCAGCACGTAATCGTCGATCTTGGGCACGTCGAACGAGCGACCGTACAGCAGCTCGTTCTCCAGGAACACGACGGGATCGTCGGTGCGGATCGCGGCCTTCAGCAGGCCCTTGGCATCGGCCGCGTCATAGGGCGCGATCACGATCAAGCCGGGCACGCTCGCGTACCACGGACCATAGTTCTGGGAATGCTGCGCGGCGACGCGGCTGGCTGCGCCGTTGGGCCCGCGGAACACGATCGGGCAGCGCATCTGGCCGCCCGACATATAGTTGGTCTTGGCGGCCGAATTGATGATGTGGTCGATCGCCTGCATCGCGAAGTTGAAGGTCATGAACTCGACGATCGGCTTCAACCCGCCCATCGCCGCGCCCGAGCCGATACCGGCGAAACCGTATTCGGTGATCGGCGTGTCGATCACGCGCGCCTCGCCGAACTCGTCGAGCAGGCCCTGCGTGACCTTGTACGCGCCCTGATACTGCGCGACTTCCTCGCCCATCACGAAAACGCGATCGTCGCGGCGCATTTCCTCGGCCATCGCATCGCGCAGCGCCTCGCGCAGCGTCATGCGCTCCATCTCGGTGCCTTCGGGCAGCGCGGGATCGGCGACCGCCGCATCGTGCTTGGCCGCCTCGAACAACTGACGCGCGCCGGTCTCGACCTTCTCCTGCGCGGGGCTCGCGCCGGTTTCCTCGGACTCGCCCTTGGGCTTTTCTTCCGTCTCCTCTGCGGGCGCTTCGGCCTTGGGCTCTGCGGAAGCGGGCTCCTCGCCCTCCCCGTCAAGCGTCGCGATGACGGTGCCGACCTTCACGCCCTCGGAACCTTCCGCGACGAGGATCTTGCCGATCGTGCCTTCGTCGACCGCCTCGAACTCCATCGTCGCCTTGTCGGTCTCAATCTCGGCCATGATGTCGCCGGACTTGACGGTATCGCCTTCCTTGACGAGCCACTTGGCGAGGGTGCCTTCCTCCATCGTCGGGGAAAGCGCGGGCATCTTGATCTCGATAGCCATCAGTAACGCTCCACCAGCACGTCGGTATAGAGTTCGGCCGGATCGGGCTCGGGCGTCTGCTCGGCGAAATCGGCGGCTTCGTTGACCTGCTTGCGGATGGCCTGTTCGGCAGCTTTCAAATCTTCTTCCTTCACGCCCATCTCCTCGAGCAGCTTCTTGGCGTGCTCGATCGGATCGGACTTGTCGCGAACGGCCTGAACCTCCTCGCGGCTGCGGTATTTGGCGGGGTCGGACATCGAGTGGCCGCGATAGCGGTAGGTCTTCATCTCGAGGATGATCGGCCCCTTGCCGGCACGCACCCATTCGAGCGCTTCCTCGGCCGCGCCGCGGCAGGCGAGCACATCCATGCCGTCAACCTGGATGCCGGGGATGCGGAAGCTCTCGCCGCGGCGATAGAGCTGATCCTCTGCCGACGAGCGATTGACCGAGGTGCCCATCGCATATTGGTTGTTCTCGATCACATAGATGATCGGCAGCTTCCACAGCTCGGCCATGTTGAAGCTCTCGTAGACCTGGCCCTGGTTCGCCGCGCCGTCGCCGAAATAGGCGAGCGCGACGCCGCCGTCCTTGCGGTACTTGTGCCCGAACGCGAGACCCGTGCCGAGCGACACCTGCGCGCCGACGATGCCGTGGCCGCCGTAGAATTTATGCTCGACGCTGAACATGTGCATCGAGCCGCCCTTGCCCTTGGAGATGCCGGCCTGACGCCCGGTCAGCTCCGCCATCACGTCCTTCGGCGGGATGCCGCACAACAGCATGTGCCCGTGGTCGCGGTAACCGGTGATCACCGAATCCTTGTCAGACAGCGCCGACTGCAAACCGACCGCAACCGCTTCCTGCCCGATATACAGATGGCAGAACCCGCCGATCAGGCCGAGGCCGTAAAGCTGCCCCGCCTTTTCCTCGAAACGGCGGATCAGCAGCATCTGCTTGTAGAATTCGAGCAGCTCCTCCTTGGAGGCCTCGTAGAGCTTGGGCTCGTCGGGCCGCTCGCGGTTGGGAACGGGCGGCTGCGCCTTGGCTACAGGGGCTTTTCGAGCGGCGGGGGCTTTGGCCACGTGGGGGAACCTCATGATCCTCGGGGAGAGAGTGCGGACCTATAGGCGCGATCGGTCGCGAACATCAATCGCATGAGGCACCCGAAGTTTCCCCGATCCATGAGCAATCCGCGATTGCCCGATACCGCGCGCTCCGCCTAAAGCCCGTCGCAATGTTCCCCGCCGACCATCCCTTTCACATTCCGGCGTTCCGCGCCTACTGGCTCTCCCGGCTGACCAGCACGATCGCCTTGTCGGCGATGGCGATCATCATCGGCTGGCAGGTCTATGGCATCGCCCGCGACGACATGCACCTGACGATCCGTGAGGCGACCTTTGCGCTCGGTATGATCGGTGCCGCGCAGTTCGTGCCCTTGTTCCTGCTGACGCCTGTGGTCGGCCTCGTTGCCGATACGTTCGACCGGCGCTGGATCGTGCGCGCGACGACGGCGCTGATGGCGGCGACAACCGCCACGCTCGGTATCCTGACGGCGCTGCACGCGCTGAGCCTGCCCGCTCTGTATCTCGCGGCGGTGGCGATCGGCGTCGGTCGCGCCTTCGCCGGGCCGGCCTATTCCGCGCTCGCCCCCAATCTCGTGCCGCGCGAAAGCCTGCCGACGGCGATCGCGGTGAGTTCGATCGCGTGGCAGGTCGGCGCGATCGCGGGGCCGAGCCTCGGCGGCCTGCTCTACGCGATCCACCCCGACGTCGCCTACGGCACTTCGACGGGCCTGTTGCTACTCGCGCTGGCGATGATCTTCCTGATCCCGAAGGTGCCGCAGCCAGCGGTGCAGGCCGATCACCGCCCGCTGCAGCGCGTGATCGACGGCTTCCGCTATGTCCGCAACAACCGGCTGGTGCTGGCGACGATCACGCTCGATCTGTTCGCGGTGCTGCTGGCAGGGGCGACGGCGCTGCTGCCGGTGTTCGCGCGCGACATCCTCCACGTCGGCGCGCAGGGCCTCGGGCTGCTCGCGGCGGGCATGGGCATCGGCGCGACGACCACGGCGCTGTTCTTCTCGTTCCGGCCGATGAAGACCAATGTCGGGGTGAAGATGCTGTGGGCGGTGATGGTTTTCGGGGCTGCGATCCTCACCTTCGGTGTCTCGCAACATTTCTGGTTGAGCCTTGCCGCGCTGGTCGTTGCGGGCGGGGCGGATATGGTTTCCGTGTACGTCCGCTCCTCGCTGATCCAGCTCCACACCCCCGATGCGATGCGCGGGCGGGTAAGCGCGGTGTCGCAGCTCACCATCTCCGCCTCGAACGAGCTCGGCGAGGCGGAAAGCGGGCTGCTCGGCTCCCTGCTCGGGCCGGTCGGCGCGGTGGTGTTCGGCGGCGTTGGTGCGATCGTCATCACCCTGCTATGGTCGCGCCTGTTCCCCGAACTGCGGCTTGCAAAGTCCTTCGATCCTCCCGAAATCCTCGAAACCACACCCGAGCACGGAGTCGTCCAGCCATGAAAGCCAATACGATTCTCGAAACGATCGGCAACACGCCGCACATCCGCCTGCAGAAGCTGTTTCCGGGGCAGGAAGTGTGGATCAAGTCCGAACGTTCGAACCCCGGCGGTTCGATCAAGGACCGCATCGCGCTGGCGATGGTCGAGGCGGCGGAAGCCGACGGCCGGCTGAAGGCGGGCGGCACGATCATCGAACCGACATCGGGCAATACCGGCGTCGGCCTGGCGATGGTGGCGGCGGTGAAGGGCTACAAGCTCGTCCTCGTCATGCCGGAAAGCATGTCGATCGAACGCCGCCGGCTGATGCTGGCCTATGGCGCAACCTTCGATCTCACCCCGCGCGAGAAAGGCATGAAGGGCGCGATCGAACGCGCGCTCGAACTCGTCGAGCAGACGCCCGGCGCGTGGATGCCGCAGCAGTTCGAGAACCCCGCCAATATCGACGCGCACGTCAAGACGACCGCGCAGGAGATCCTCAAGGATTTCGCCGATTCGCCGATCGACGTGCTGATCACCGGCGTCGGCACGGGCGGTCACATCACCGGCGTCGCCGAGACGCTGAAGGCGGAATGGCCGCACCTGAAAGTGTTCGCGGTCGAGCCCGAGGCCTCGCCGGTCATCTCCGGCGGGCAGCCGGGTCCGCACCCGATCCAGGGCATCGGCGCGGGCTTCGTGCCCGCGAACCTGCACACCCAGGCGATCGACGGCGCGATCAAGGTCGATGCCGCCGTCGCCAAGGACATGGCGCGCCGCGCCGCGAGCGAGGAAGGGATGCTGGTCGGCATCTCCTCCGGCGCGACGCTGGCGGCGATCCTGCAGAAGCTGCCCGATCTGCCCGACGGCGCGCGCGTGCTCGGCTTCAACTACGACACCGGCGAGCGCTATCTGTCGGTGCCCGATTTCCTGCCAGAGGCATGATACGGCGCTGATTTTTGGCTGATTCCGATTCCCTGACCGCGCGGCCCGCCCCGAGTCTCACTCCGGGCCGCGCCCCGAGTCTCACGTTGCGCATCATCCTGATCGTCACCGCGATCGCGGCGATCGTGGTGCCGGTGCTGCTCGTCCGCTACGGGCCGCGCATCGCGCCGAAACGCGTCGTCGTGATCGAGAAGCGCCGCGTCGTCGCCGCCACCGAGCTGCCGCCGGTCGAGCCAGTCGCGTTCCAGGATCTCGCGCCCGACGACGCACGCACGTACAATTCGCTCGTCCCGTTTTCCGATCTGCCAAACCCGGCCGCCCGCCCCTTCCAGCTCACCGGTACGGCCGATCAGCGCGCCCGCGCGGTCGACTGCATGGCGGCGGCGATGCTCTACGAGGCGGGCGACGACCCCGAAGGGCAGCGCGCGGTCGGGCAGGTCGTCATCAACCGCGCGCGCCATCCCGCCTTCCCCAAGACGATCTGCGGCGTGGTGTTCCAAGGACAGGAGCGCGCGACCGGGTGCCAGTTCACCTTCACCTGCGACGGCGCGCTGGCGCGGCACCAATGGTCCGCCGAAGCATGGGTGCGCGCCCGCGAGCGCGCGGTGGCGGCGCTGACCGGATCGGTGTTCAAGCCGGTCGGCTATTCCACGCACTACCATACCGACTGGGTGGTGCCCTATTGGCAGGCGAGCCTCGACAAGGTGACAGCGGTCCACACGCACCTGTTCTTCCGCTGGACGGGATGGTGGGGCACGCCCGGCGCGTTCAGCCGTGGCATCTCGGACGACGAGCCCGCCATCGCCCAGCTTGCCGCCTATTCGGACGCGCACCGCACGGCGGCGGTGCTGGCGGAGGCCGGCGGCATCGTCGCGGGCGCGCCGACGCTGGAGCCGGGCGCGCTCGCCCCGCTGGCGGGCGATCCCAACAGCTTCATCCTGACGCTTGACGCGCATGCGCCGCCCGACGCCTTCGCCGTGTTCGCGGCCAAGGCTTGCGGCGATCGGCCCTATTGCAAGGTGATGGGCTGGACCGACAAGACCAAGACGCCGACCGCGCTGCCGCTCCAGCCCGGACAGATCGGTTCGATGTCGTTCAGCTATCTGCGCGACACATCGCGCAAATACGAAAAAGCGCTGTGGAATTGCAGCGAGTTCAAGCGCGCCGATTTCGCGCAGTGCATGAAGGTGCAGGTGTTCATGCCCGCCGGGATGCGGACCCCCGCGGAGACGCCGAAGCCCGATCCCGCGCCGACGCCGCAGCCAGCCAAGCCCGGCGCGGTCGCGCCCAAGCCGGTGCCCGACGGCCTCGCCGGCGTGCGCCGCAAGCCCATCGATGTGCCCTTCACGGTGCGCCCCGCCCCGCCCGCCGCCAAACCGACGCCGCAGCCGACCCCGACGCCCGCCGGGCGCTAGGCTGCGCGATGCGCCCGCGTCACCGTAGCTTGACGTAGAGTTCGCCGCAGATCTGCCACCCTGCCGCACCCTTGATCCAATGCGCGGAATAGGAGCCGCCATAGCTCAGCTTGCCCGCCTGGCCGCGCTTGTCACCGATCCACGTCCCGGTTTCGAAGGCGCGATCACCCGCAGCGCCTAGGACGATCGTAACCGGGGTGCGCGTGAAGACGACGGATGACCAGCGCGGATCGGCGAAGTCCTCTCCGAACGTCTCGACCATCGCCTGCTTGCCCACGGCGGAGCTGCCGTCGCTCCAGACGAAAACAGCCTTGTCGGAATAGATGGCACCGATCGCGTTCAGATCGTGCGCGGCGATCGCACGATTGTTCTCCTGCCGCAGCGCGCGAATAGTGAGACGCGCATCCTCCTGATGCGCCGCCGCCGGGGCCCCCATGCTTGCCGCGACCATCCACGCGAACACCCCACCACGAACCATGCGCATCACCCCCGCCTATCCTAGCGCCATGCCACCTCCGTGATCCATCCGCCAGAAATCAGGAGAGCCGCTGCGCTTGAGCCGGCCGACCGGGTTCGAACTCCGGTTATTCGCCGCTCGGGCAGAGCAGGCGGCCGCGCCCGTCGCGTAGCGTCGAGGCTTCCGACACCGAGTCGCTGAGCCGGTCGACGGTCAGCCCCGCGATCGAGGCGCGCTGCGAGCAGAGCTTCGCGCACGCCTCCGGCACGCGGCCGGGAAAGACCAGCCGGTCGCCCTCGAATCGGACGTCGAAGCCGCAGCCGGCGGCGTCCGGGAAATCGAGGCGCAGCGTCTCGCCGGTGCGCGTGACGGTGCCCGATCCGCCGCAACTCTGCTGGTCGCCGTAGTCGACGAAGACGCCGACCTTGTAGGCGGAGGCGGTCGGCACGACGCACACCCGATCGGTCTCGCGCGTGTAGAGGCCGGTGATGTCGGAGCTTTTGGGATCGGGGATCACCCCCGCCTCGATGGCGGCGGCCTCCAGCCCGGTCGGCGCGGGCTTGTCGGCCTTCGCCGCCTCCTGGGGTGCCTGCGAACAGCCCGCCAGGAACAGCGCCAGCGCGGCGGCGTGCCTCATTCGACCGGCGTCAGGCGATCGCCGTCGATGCGGCGGTAGAAGCAGCTCGGCTGGCCGGTGTGGCAGGCGGGGCCGGCGGGATCGCAGATCAACCACACCGCATCCTGATCGCAATCGATGCGGATATCGGCGACCGACAGGACGTGGCCCGAGGTCTCGCCCTTCTTCCACAGCCTGCCCCGGCTGCGCGACCAGAAATGCGCCTCGCGCGTGACGACCGTCTGCGCCAGCGCCTCGGCATTCATGTGCGCCACCATCAGCAGCGCGCCGCTCGCGCGGTCGGTGACGACGGCGGTGACGAGGCCGGCGGCGTCGTATTTCGGATCGAGGGCAAGGCCGGTGTCGCGGGGGTCGCTCATCCGCCGCCTCATACGCACTGCGATTGATGCCGCAAAGCCACGCATGGCGGGCATGCGCGTAAAAACCGCACGCGGCGTGTGACAAAAGCGCGACAAACCCGGCCGGGCCGCTTATATGCCGGCCGCGAAAGCTCTCCTCTCCAAAGCGAAGGGCGTCATGCTCACGACAAACCCGTTCGAACCCGCCCACGGCCAAGACCTGGATGGGGATACGCTGCGCGAAGAGTGCGGCATTTTCGGCGTCGCCGGTGCGCCCGATGCGGCCGCGCTGGTCGCGCTCGGCCTCCACGCGCTGCAACACCGCGGCCAGGAAGCGGCCGGCATCACCAGCTTCGACGGGGTGGAGTTCCACACCCACCGCGCGATGGGCCATGTCGCCGGCAATTTCGACAAGGCCGAGACGATGATGCCACTGCGCGGCACCGTGGCGTGCGGCCATGTCCGTTATTCGACCACCGGCGAGACCGCGCTCAGGAACGTCCAGCCGCTCTACGCCGATCTCGCCTCGGGCGGGTTCGCGATCGCGCACAACGGCAACATCTCGAATGCGATGCGGTTGCGGCGCGACCTCGTGCGGCGCGGATCGATCTTCCAGTCGACCAGCGATACCGAAACGATCATCCACCTCGTCGCGACCTCCAGCTACCGCACGACCGTCGATCGCTTTATCGACGCGCTGAAGCAGGTCGAGGGCGCCTATTCGCTGATCGTGATGACCCCGGAAGGCATGATCGCCTGCCGCGATCCGCTCGGCATCCGTCCGCTGGTGATGGGCCGCGTGAACGGCGCCTATATCTTCGCGTCGGAGACGGTGGCGCTCGACGTGGTCGGTGCGACCTACGAGCGCGATATCGATCCCGGCGAACTGGTGATCGTGAAGGGCGGCGAGATCAGCTCGCACCGCCCGTTCGCGCCCGTCTCGCCGCGGCCGTGCATCTTCGAATACGTCTATTTCTCGCGGCCGGATTCGATTTCGTCGGACCGCAGCGTCTACACGGTCCGCAAGGCAATCGGCGCGCAGCTCGCGATCGAGGCGCCGGTGGAGGCCGATCTCGTCATCCCCGTCCCCGATTCGGGCACGCCCGCGGCGATCGGCTACGCGCAGGAATCGGGCATCCCGTTCGAGCTCGGCATCATCCGCTCGCATTATGTCGGCCGCACCTTCATCCAGCCGTCGAGCGAAGTCCGCCACCTCGGCGTGAAGCTGAAGCACAATGCCAACCGCGCGCTGGTGAAGGGCAAGCGCATCATCCTGATCGACGATTCGATCGTGCGCGGCACGACGAGCCTCAAGATCGTGCAGATGATGCGTGACGCCGGCGCGGCGGAGGTCCACATGCGCATCGCCAGCCCGCCGACGCGGCACAGCTGCTTCTACGGCGTCGACACGCCCGAACGCGCCAAGCTGCTCGCGCACAGCAAGAACATCGCGGAAATGGCGGCGTATATCCAGGCCGACAGCCTCGCCTTCGTCTCGATCGACGGGCTCTACAAGGCGCTGGGCGAGCCGTGCCGCGCCGATATCCGCCCCAGCCACTGCGACGCCTGCTTCACGGGCGATTATCCGACAATGCTGACCGACCAGGACGAAGCCGTCTCCGTCGACCAGTTCGCGCTGCTGGCGGAACGGGTGATCTAATTTCCCGACCGTTCGTGCTGAGCTTGTCGAAGCACTGTCCTTTCTTCTAACCGCGCAAAGAAGTGCAGCCGTTGGGCTTCGCCCCCCTTCGGGCCGACAAGCTCAGGGCGAACGGAGTGATTCGACGTGACCGACAAGCCCCTCGCCAACCAGATCGCACTCGTTACCGGCGCAAGCCGCGGTATCGGCGCGGCGACCGCGCTGGCGCTCGGCGCGGCGGGCGCGCATGTCGTGCTGACGGCGCGCACCGGCAAGGCGCTTGAGGAGGTCGAGGATGCAATCTTCACCGCAGGCGGATCGGCGACGATCGCCCCGCTCGACCTGACCGAGACCGACAGCATCGCGCGCCTGTCCATTGCGATCTCCGAACGCTGGCCGGCGCTCGACATCATGGTGCTGAACGCAGGAATGCTGGGATCACTCGGGTCGGTTCCGTCGACCGATCCCAAGGAACTCGCGAAGGTGCTGACGCTCAACGTCAGCGCGCAGGTCGCGCTGATAACGGCGTTCGACCCGATGCTCCGCAAGTCGAAGCGCGCGCGGGTGATCGGCGTGACATCCAGCGTCGCGCGGAAACCGCGTGCCTATTGGGGGCTCTACGGCGGATCGAAGGCGGCGTTCGAGACGCTGATCGCTGCCTATGGCGACGAGATGGAACAGATCAGCACGCTGCGCACCGCGATCGTCGATCCCGGCGCGACGCGCACCGCGATGCGCGAGCGCGCCTATCCCGGCGAGGATCCCGCGTCGGTGAAGCCCGCGAGCGTTGTCGGGGACCGGATCGCGGCGTTGGTAATTGAGGACTTCGCGACCGGGCATTTCGAGCGAGTCGAGCGCTAGGCTTTCACCAACGTCACCTGCGCGACGTCGATGCCGCCGCCGCGGAAACCGCCTTCGCAGTACATCAGATAATAGCGCCATAACCCCACGAAATCCTGCCCGAATCTTGGTGGCAGGCGGCCCGCGTCGACGGCGTCCTCGAAGGCGATACGCCAGCGTCGCAGCGTTTCGGCATAATGGAGCCCGAAGCCGCGCCGGTCGCGCCATTCGAGGCCCTGCGCCTCGGCAATCGCGCGGAAGCGGCCCTCCGACAGCAGCATCCCGCCCGGAAAGACATAGCGCTGGATAAAGTCGACGTTGCGGGCATAGGCGGGGAAGATGGCGTCATCCATCGCGATATACTGGATCGCCGCGTGCCCGCCCGGCTTCAGCGCCTGCGCAATGGCGGCGAGATAGGCGGGCCAATATTCCTGCCCGACAGCCTCCACCATCTCGATGCTGGCGACCGCATCGTAAGTGCCGGAGACCTCGCGATAATCGGTGAGCGCGACCGTCACGCCCGACAGCCCTTCTCGCCCAGCGCGCGCCTCGACCGCCTGCTTCTGTTCCGACGACAGCGTAATGGCGTGGACCGGCCGGCCCGCGCGCGCCGCGACCTCCACGAACGAACCCCAACCGCAGCCGATCTCGAGGATCGTGTCGCCCGGCGCGGTCGCGGTGCGATCGAGAATCGCAGCGAGCTTGGCGGCCTGCGCGCTTTCCATGCTCTGATTCGCGTCGATCGGCTCGGCGAACAGCGCGCTCGAATAGCTCATCGAAGGATCGAGCCATAAGCTGTAGAAATCATTGCCGAGATCGTAGTGGAACTCGATATTGCGCTGCGCCCCGCGCCGGCTGTTGTGATGCAGCCAATGCCCGATGCGCTGGAGCAGCCGCGTGAGGCCCGCCGCGCGGCCGGTCGGGCCCAGGGTCGTGCGATTGCGCACGAACAGCTCGAACAGCGGGACCGGATCGGGGCTCGTCCACTCGCCGCGCGACCAGGCGATATACCAGCCGACCGACCCGCGCGTCGCCAGCCGCAGGATCGAGCGCCAGCTGACGATCTCGACGATCGCCGCCGGCCCTTCCGCACGCGCGCCGAGCAGCCGAGTCGTGCCGTCGGGCAGCGTCACCTCGATCGAGCCGGACGCGAGGCCTGCATCGATCCGGTCCAGCACTTGCTGGAACAAGAAGCCGAAGCGCCCGAGCAGGCCATCGACCATGTTCCGCCCCGCGCGGCGGCGCGGACGGCCTCTGCGGGGGCGCTTCGCATTGGGCACGGAGGCGTTCATGGCGTCAGTCCATGCCCCCGCGACTCATGCCGCGCCAAGCGTTCATTTCGTATGCCGATAGGCGGCGAGCGCACGCTCGCGCGCCGCGCGGTGGCCGATGATCTTGGCCGGATAGTCGCGCGGGCGGCATCCGGCGTCTTCCGGATCGTGGATTGCCGCGTCGTCCAGCTTCGCAAGCTCGGGCACCCACTGGCGGATGTATCCGGCCGCATCAAATTTCGGCGATTGCGTGAGCGGTGCCATGATGCGAACGAACATGTTCGAATCCACCCCGGTTCCGGCGGTCCATTGCCAGTTGACCGCGTTGTTGCCGTAGTCCGCATCGACCAGACAGTCCCAGAACCAGCGCTCGCCCTCGCGCCAGTCGATCAGCAGATGCTTGATGAGGAATGACGCCGCGATCATGCGGACGCGGTTGTGCATCCATCCGGTCGCCCAGAGCTGCCGCATGCCAGCGTCGACGATCGGATAGCCGGTGCGGCCCTGCTGCCACGCGCGCAGATCGACCTTGCTGCTGCGCCAGGGCATTTCGTCGAACGCATCGCGCGCATTTTTCGATGCGTAATCAGGGTATTGCAGGATGATATTCTGGGCATAGTCGCGCCAGCCGAGCTCGCCGAGGAAGGTGCCGACCGAGCCGCCCTCCTCCGCCACCGCATGCCAGACCTGCGCGGGCGAGACTTCGCCGAAATGGAGGTGCGGCGACAGGCGTGAACTGCCGTCCTCCGAGGGCAGGTTGCGCGTTTCGGCATAGTCGTCGGCGTGGCGCTTGAAGCGGGAGAGTTGCTTGTGTGCGCCTTCTTCGCCGGGGGTCCAGGGGTCGAAGCCTTTGGCCCAGTTGGGCTTGGTCGGCAGCAGGTCCCAGTCGTTGAGCGTATCGCTCTTCGGCCATCTGGCGGGCGGGTCGATCTTCGCGGGCGCGCGGTGCGGATCGGGCGGCGGCATGTGGCCGTTCAGAGCGCGCCAGAAGGGGGTGTAGATCTTGTATTGCCCGCCCGTGCCCGTCGTGATCGAGCCCGGCGGCGCGAGGTAATTGCCGTCGTGCAGGACGAGATCGATCCGCTTGGCGACGGCGCGCTCGGCGTTGCGCCACCACGGTTCGTAATGGCGGAGGGCGTGGACGCGCTCCGCGCCGCATTCCTTCGCGATATCAGAAAGTTGTTCGTCGGATTTGCCGCGTCGCAGGATCAAGCGGGAGCCCTTCTCGCGCAGGCTCGCGTCAAGTGCCTTAAGGCTGTGGTGCAACCACCAGCGCGACGCGGCACCCATCGCACGGTGCTTCGGCGTCTCGTCATCGAGGATATAGACCGGCACGACCGACCCCTCGCCCGCCGCCGCGATCAGCGCCGCCTGATCGGAAAGCCGCAGGTCGCGGCGGAACCAGAGAATGGTTGGATCAGCCATCCCAAGCCAACGCTTTAAGCGCCTTCGAGTTCGCGCTTATCGTACCGCTCCCGCAGTCGCGCATTGCTGTGGGCGTGTTGAAGATTGAAGAATCGTGAGGCGACGGGCAAAAATCCGGCGATCGGCCGGCGACAATTTCCGCAAAACCGAGACGCTGCTTGCATCGCTCGCCGCTAAGAACGCGTCATTCAACCGCCGCTTGACTTCCAATGAGTGTTCAATTCGGTCGGGATCAATCGTTGCAGAGTAGGCGGCCGCGCCAAGTTCCTGTTCGTTGGCTTGCTGCGCATTGACGCGAAGTGGCCCATCTCGCCGCAATTCCGTCCAAGCCGCTATCGCAATCTCGATACCCTTTTCCGACAGACAGGCACGGCGCAAATCATCCGCATAACGCAAACGATCCTGCTCAAACAAAGCCGTATCCGCACGCGGGGGCATAGGCGGCCCTGGTGGCGCGACAAGCGTCTGAGCGGCGAGGAACGAGACGAAAATCATTCGACCCGCGGTTCCTTTTCGACCTGCCAGGTCTGGCCCGAGGAAAGCAGCTTCTGGAGATCGGGCTTCTTGCCCTGCGCGGCCTCGGCATTCTGGGTGACTACGGCGCTTTCGAAGGTGGGTGCGGGATCGTCGAAGATCACGCCGAGCGCCATCGGGAAGGCGCCGAAGGGCATCTCGACCAGCATGTGCGCGAGGCCGCGGTTGGTCTGGTCGTGGACGATGACGCCCGCCGCCTGCCAGTCGCCCTCGGCCACATCCACAACCTTCAGGACGAGACGCTCGTGATCGAGAGCGAGGCCCTTGGACCCGCCCTCGAACAGCAACGGCTTGCCGTGTTCGACCCACATCTGCGCCGCGCCTGCGTTCTTCTTCTCGGTGAAGGGCGCGAACACGTCGTCATTGTAGACGATGCAGTTCTGGAAGATCTCGACGAAGCCGGTGCCCTTGTGCGCGTGCGCCGCCTTGAGGACAGTCGGCAAATTCTTGTGGACGTCGATGCCGCGCGCGATGAAGCGGCCGCCCGCCCCCAGCGCGAAGGCGCAAGGGTTGGCGGGGCGATCGACCGAGCCGAACGGTGTCGACGGCGAGCGCGTGCCGACGCGCGACGTGGGCGAATATTGCCCCTTGGTCAGGCCGTAGATCTCGTTGTTGAACAGCAACACCTGGCAATCGAGATTGCGGCGGATGAGGTGCATCGTGTGATTGCCGCCGATCGACAGGCCGTCGCCGTCGCCGGTGATGATCCATACGTCGAGATCGGGATTGGCGAGCTTCACCCCCGTCGCCACTGCCGGCGCGCGGCCGTGGATGGTGTGGAAGCCGTAGGTCTCCATGTAATAGGGGAAGCGCGACGAGCAGCCGATTCCCGACACGAACACCGTGTTCTCGGGACGTCCTCCGATCTCCGGCATGGTGCGCTGCACTGCCTTGAGGATAGCATAGTCGCCGCACCCGGGGCACCAGCGCACCTCCTGATCGGTCTCCCAATCCTTGGGGAGGGTCTTGGCCCCAGGAATATTGGGGGGTGTCATGTCGTTCATCGGATGGCTTCCAAAGGTAACGAAAGTAACGCAAATCGGGGTCGAAAATGCGATGAATGGAATGGCTAGGCGGCCAACCCCTTCTCGATCGCCGCCTCGATCTCGGCGATCATGAAAGGCTGACCCGACACCTTGTTGAGCGGCTTTGCATCGACAAGGAACTGGTCGCGCAGCACGGTCTTGAGCTGGCCGGTATTCATCTCGGGCACGATGATATGCTCATACCCCTTGAGTAGGACACCCAGATTCGCCGGCATCGGCCAGATGTGGCGGATATGAACGTGCGAAACGTCCTGACCGCGCGCCCGCGCGCGGCGCACCGCCTGGTGGATCGGTCCGAAGGTCGATCCCCAGCCGACGACCACGAGCTTGCCCGAGGCGTTGCCGAGCGCGACTTCCTGCTCGGGCACCGCGATGTTCGCCACCTTGTCGCGCCGGATGTCGGTCATTTCCTGGTGGTTGGCGGGGCCATATTCGATGTTGCCGGTGCCGACCGCCTTCTCGATGCCGCCGATGCGGTGGAGCAGGCCGGGCGTGCCGGGCTTGACCCACGGACGCTTGAGCTTTTCGTCGCGGGCATAGGGCAGGAAGCCGCCCTCCGGCACATTCTCCAGATACTCGACCGGGAACGGCGCGTAGTCGTTCATGTCTGGCACCAGCCACGGCTCGGCGGCGTTAGCGATATAGCCGTCGGTCAGCAGCATGACGGGCGTCATGTACTGGACGGCGATGCGCACCGCCTCGATCGCGCAATCGAACGCATCGGCGGGGCTGCGCGCGGCGATTACGGGCAGCGGTGCGTCGCCGTTTCGGCCGTAAACCGCTTGATATAGGTCCGATTGTTCAGTCTTGGTGGGAAGTCCGGTCGAGGGGCCGCCGCGCTGCGAATTGACGATGACAAGCGGCAGCTCGGTCATGATCGCGAGGCCCATCGCCTCGCCCTTCAGCGCAATGCCGGGCCCCGACGACGAGGTGACACCGAGCTGTCCCGCATAGGACGCGCCGATGGCGGAGGCGATCGCCGCGATCTCGTCCTCGGCCTGGAAGGTGGTGATGCCATATTCCTTGAGGCGGCTCAGGTGATGCAGGATCGCCGATGCCGGGGTGATCGGATATCCGCCGAAGAACATCGGCACGCCGGCAAGCTGCGCGCCGGCGACGAGGCCGAAGCTGATCGATTCGGCGCCGGTTACGGTGCGGTACAGGCCCGGCTCGACGGGCGCTGCGGGCACGTGATGGCGGTGCATCGGCCCGGAGAGCTCGGCCGTCTCGCCGTAAGCATGGCCGGCGTTGAGCGCGGCGACGTTGGCCTCCGCCAGCGTCGGGTTCTTGGCGAACTTGCTGTTGAGCCAGTCGATCAGCGGCTGGCGATCACGGTCGAACATCCACAGCGCCAGGCCGAGCGTCCACATATTCTTGCAGCGCAGCGCCTCCTTGTTGCCGAGGCCGAAGGGCTTCACGGCGTCGAGGGTAAGCTGCGAGATGTTGAACGACAGCAGCTGCCACTTGCCGAGCGACCCGTCGGTGAGCGGGTTGGAGGCGTATTTCGCCTTGTCGAGATTGCGCTGCCCAAACTCGCCCTCGTCGGCGATGATGAGGCCGCCGGGTTTCAGCGCGCCGACGTTGGTTTTCAGCGCGGCGGGGTTCATCGCCACCAGCACGTCGGGCGCGTCGCCGGCGGTCTCGATCGCGGTCGACCCGAAATTGATCTGGAAGGCGGAGACGCCGAACAAGGTGCCCTGCGGCGCGCGTATCTCGGCGGGGAAATCGGGGAAGGTCGCGAGATCGTTGCCGGCGAGCGCTGTCGAGAGCGTGAATTGCCCGCCCGTCAACTGCATGCCGTCGCCGGAATCGCCGGCGAAGCGCACGACGATCGATTCTGCGGGCGGGTTGGCGGATGCCTCCTCTGGCGTCACTTCGTGAACGGCAGTCGCCATCAGTCTCTTCCTATGATCATTTTGTGGCACGACCCTTATGCCTGGGCCGCTGACCCACCAAGCTAGTTTGATCCTAGGCGGGCGCAACAGGTTCTTTCAGCGGCGCTTCCTCGGCGAAGGCGCGGCCGAGCGTCAGCATCGCCGTGACATGGCGGCGCGCGATGGCGGCGGTGTCGTCGCCGTAGCCGCCACCGACAGTGCTCGCGAGCGGGATGCCCCGCGCGATCGCGAGGCGCGCGACGAGACGCTCGCGCGCGATGAGGCCCTCCTCGCTCAACGCGAGGCGGCCGAGCCGGTCGCCGCCGAACGGATCGACGCCGGCCTGGTAGAGGATCAGATCGGGCCGCACGCTGTCGAGCAGCGGCGCGAGCGTCGCCTCCAGCGTGGCGAGATAGTCGGCGTCCCCCACCCCATCCGCCAGCGGCACGTCGAGCGTGGAGCGGGCCTTGCGCGCGGGGAAATTCTTCTCGGCGTGGATCGAGTAGGTCGCGATGCCGGGATGCCCGGTGGTGAGTGACGCCGTACCGTCACCCTGATGCACGTCGACATCGACGATCAGGACGCGCGCGACAGTCCCCTCCTCGACCAGCCGTACGGCCGCGACGGCGAGGTCGTTGAGCACGCAATAGCCCGATCCCGTCTCGGCGCGGGCGTGGTGGCTGCCGCCTGCCGTATTGGCGGCATAGCCGCGTTCCAGCGCGATGCGCGCGGCGAGATACGTGCCGCCGACCACACGGCGCGATCGTTCGGCGACGGCGGGCGTCACCGGGAAGCCGATGCGGCGCTCCTTGTCCGGCGGCACACAAGCGCCCAGCACTTCGGCGACATAGTCCGGGTCGTGGACTGCCTCGATCCATGCGCGCGGCATGGCGTCGGGTTCGTGCCACTCCGTGCCCGCCTCGGCACGCAGGAAATCGCGGATCAGCCCGTTCTTGCTCAGTTGCGACGGACTCGCGGCATGCGCGCTCGAGACATAGGCGGGATGATGGACGATATGGATCACGCCGCTTAGGTAGGCATGCATGACCGATCCCGCCACGCTCCCCTATCGCCCCTGCGCGGGCATCATGATCCTCAACAAAGATGGCAAGGTCTTCGTCGGCCAACGCGTCGATAGCGAGGTGGAGGCGTGGCAGATGCCGCAGGGCGGGATCGACCCCGGCGAGGATGCGGAAGAGGCCGCCTATCGCGAGCTGTTCGAGGAAACCGGGATCGCGCGCGAGCATGTATCGCTGGTCGCGATATCGCCGGAGGAGCTGTTCTACGATCTGCCGCCCGAACTGGTCGGCAAGGTGTGGAAGGGCAAGTGGCGCGGCCAGCGGCAGATCTGGTTCCTGTTCCGCTTCCACGGCGAGGACAGCGACGTGGACATCCATACCGATCATCAGGAGTTCATCGTCTGGCGCTGGATCGAGCCCGCCGCGCTGCCGTCGATGATCGTGCCGTTCAAGAAGAAGCTCTACGAGGATGTGCTCGCGGCGTTCGCCGACCACCTCTGACCTGCGGCAAGGCGAAGCGATCGGGCGATATGCCGTGATTTCGCCGAGTCGCCGCCTATGCTATGGAGCGGCCATGCGTTTTTGCCTGATCCTGCTCGCGGCACCGCTGCTGATTGCGGCTGCGGAAAAGAAGCCTGCGCTGGCGATCCCGGAACCGCTGACGCCGATTCCCGTGCCGGTGCGCGCGATGCTCGACGCGGCGGTGGCTAACGGCAACGAGAGCGAGGTGGCGATCGTCGCCAAATATGCGACCACCGCTGCGCCCGAGGCGGCGCGATCGATCAAGGCGGTGGTAGATCAATGGCGCGATTCGCGCGAGGCGCGGCGGCAGATCGATCTCGCCAACGCGGGGCCGCTCGACAACTGGAAGGGCAAGGCGCAGCTCGGCGGCTATCTCACCACCGGCAACACCAACGACATGGGCGTCAGCGGCGCGGTCGAGCTGACGCGCGAGACGCTGCGCTGGAAGCACAAGGTCAACCTCGCGGTCGATTACAAGCAGAGCTCGGGCGTCATCAGCCGCGAGCATTTCCTGGCGGCGTACGAGCCCAATTTTAAATTCTCGCCGCGCGGGTATCTCTACGGCGCGGCCCAGTTCGAGAGCGACCGTTTCCTCGGCTATTACGACCGATATTCCGGTTCTGTCGGAGCGGGTTACGGCGTGATTCGCGATCCCAACCTGAAGCTCGACATGGAGTTGGGCCCGGCCTATCGCCGCACCTCCTTCACCGATGCGACGCAGGAGAACAGCATCGCCGCGCGCGGATCGATGAACATGGACTGGAAACTCTCGCACGCCATCTCGCTGACGCAGGTGGCCTCCGCCTATCTGCAGAAAATCAACAGTACGGTGAGCAGCACGACCGCGCTCAACGCCAAATTGTTCGGGCCGCTGTCGGGCCAGCTCTCCTACGCCGTGCAGTACGAGAGCATGCCGCCGATCGGGCGGCGCAATACCGACACGTCGAGCACGGCGGCGCTGGTCTATAATTTTTAGCCACCCGCCGTTCTCCCGCGAAAGCGGGAGAACGGGGTTGGGGTGACGCCCCCGTCGCGATCCACTAGCATCCCCCGATGAGCGCACTCTCCCCCATCGAACGCGATGTCATCGAACGGGCGCAGGCCGCGCCGATGCTGGCGCAGGTGGAGCGCTGGGCGGCGATCAATTCGGGCACGCGCAACCTCGCCGGGCTCGCGCGCGTGGCGGGCGAACTGGCCGATGCATTCTCCACGCTCCCCGGCAATCTCGCGCTGGTCGCGCCCGCTCCGGTCGAGACGGTGCTGAGCGACGGCAGCGTCGCGGCGCTCGATCACGGCAGGCATCTGCACCTGAAAGTTCGGCCCGAGGCGCCGGTGCAGATTCTGCTGACCGGCCACATGGACACGGTCTACGGCGCGGATCACCCGTTCCAGACGATGCGATGGCAGGCGGACGGCGCGCTCAACGGGCCGGGCGTCGCCGACATGAAGGGCGGGCTGTCGCTGATGCTGGCGGCGCTCGACGCCCTCGAGGCGAGCCCGCTCGCGCCCCGGATCGGGTATGAGGTCGTGATCGATTCGGACGAAGAGACGGGCTCCTTCTCCTCCTCCGGCCTGCTGATGGCGGCGGCGCGCGGCAAGGCGGCGGCGCTCACCTACGAACCCGCGCTTCCCGACGGCACGCTGGCGGGCGCACGCGGTGGCACGGGCAATTTCTCGATCGTCGTGCGCGGCCGCAGCGCGCATGCCGGCCGCAACCCCGATGACGGCCGCAACGCCATCCTCGCCGCCGCTGAAGTCGCACTACGTCTGGCCGAGGCGCGATCGCCGCGACTGTCGGTCAACCCGGCACGGATCGAAGGTGGCGGACCCAACAACATGGTGCCCGATCTCGCTGTTCTGCGCGTCAACTTCCGCCCCAAGGATCACGACGAAATCGCGCGGGCGCAGGCACATATCGATGCGACCGTAGCCTGGGTGGCAAAAGCGCACGACGTCGCGATCAGCGTTCACGGCGGCTTCAACCGCCCGCCCAAACCGATCGACCCCGGCGCCGCGAAGCTGTTCGGCGTCGTCAAACAGGCCGGCGCCGACCTCGGCCTCGACATCGGCTGGCGCGACACCGGCGGCGTGTGCGACGGCAACAATATCGCCGCGGCGGGCGTGCCCGTGGTCGATACGATGGGCGCGCGCGGCGGGGCGATCCACTCGCCCGACGAGTTTCTGATCGTCGAAAGCCTGCCCGAACGCGCGGCCTTGTCCGCGCTCACCATCCTGCGCATCGCCGAGAAAGGTCACCTGTGAGCTTCCGCATCCGTGCCGCACGCGACGAGGATCTGCCGCACCTCTACGAAATGGCGAAGCTGACCGGTGGCGGCTTCACCAATCTGCCCCCCGACAAACGCTCGCTGCGCGCGAAGCTCGACCGCAGCCGCGCGTGCTTCGCCAGCGCAGATGGCGGCGCGGGCGACGAACTGTTCGTGCTGGTGCTGGAGAATGTCGACACCGGACAGGTGCGCGGCACATGCCAGATCTTCACCCATGTCGGCCAGCATTACCCCTTCTACAGCTACCGCATCGGCACGCTGACGCAGCACAGCAAGGAACTCGGCCGCACCTTCCGCGCCGACCAGTTGAGCCTGACCACCGACCTCGAGGGCGCGAGCGAGGTCGGCGGGCTGTTCCTCCACCCGCGCGAGCGCGCCGGTGGGCTCGGGATGCTGCTTGCGCGCAGCCGCTATCTGTTCATCGCCCAGCACCGCGCGCGCTTTGCCGACCGCATCCTCGCCGAATTGCGCGGGGTGATCGACGAGGCGGGCGGGTCGCCGTTCTGGGATGGCCTCGCGGGGCGCTTCTTCGGGATGAATTTCCAGGATGCAGACCAATTCAACGCCATCCACGGCCACCAGTTCATCGCCGATCTGTTCCCCAAGCACCCGATCTACACCGCGATGCTGCCGGAGGCGGCGCGCCATGCCATCGGCCTGCCCCACCCCTCCGGGCGCGCGGCGATGCGGATGCTGGAGACCGAGGGCTTCGCCTTCGACAAATATATCGACATCTTCGACGGCGGCCCGACGATGACCGCCTTCACCGACAAGGTCCGGACCATCGCCGAGGCACGGCCCGCGCGCGTCATCGCCATCGACGACGACGGCGGCGAGCCGGCGCTGATCGCGAGCGGCAGCCTCGCCGCGTTCCGTTGCGCCTATGGGCGGCTCCGGCCGGTCGGCGACGGCGTGGTGATCGACCGCACCTGCGCCGCCGCGCTCGGCATCGCGGAAGGCGCGGACATCAGCCACGTGGCGCGCACGTGATGCTGACCGAGATCAATTTCGACGGGCTGATCGGGCCGAGCCACAATTTTGCGGGGCTTTCGCCCGGCAATCTCGCGGCGACGCGCAACGCCGGCGCGACGGCTTTCCCGCGCAAGGCCGCGCTGGAGGGGATCGCGAAGATGCGCGCCAACCTTGCGCTCGGGCTGACGCAGGGGGTGTTGATGCCGCTCGCGCGCCCCGATCATGTTTGGCTGGCGCGGCTGGCGACCGACTATATGAGCGCGGCACCGCATTTGCAGGCGCAGGCGCTGTCGGCATCGGCGATGTGGGCGGCGAATGCGGCGACGGTCTCGCCCGCGCCCGATACGGCGGACGGGCGTTGCCACCTCTCCCCCGCCAACCTCGTGACGATGCCGCACCGCAGCCACGAATGGCCCGGCACGCTCGCGCAACTGCGACTCGCCTTCGCCGACCCCGCGTTCATCGTGCATGAGGCAGTGCCCGCGCCGTTCGGCGATGAGGGCGCCGCCAATCACATGCGGCTGTGCGACGGCCACGGCGCATCCGGCGTCGAGATATTCGTCTACGGCGTCAGCGGCGGCCCCTTTCCCGCCCGCCAGCACCGCGAGGCGAGCGCGGCGGTCGCCCGCGCGCACGGCCTCGATCCTGCGCGGACTTTGTTCGTGCAACAATCCGAGGAAGCGATTGCGGCAGGGGCATTCCACAACGACGTGGTCGCGGTTGCCAACGAGCGCGTGCTGTTCGCGCACGAGAAGGCCTTCGCAGACCGCGAGGGCTTTTATGCAGCACTGCGCGCGCTGCTGCCGCAGGTCGAGATCGTCGAGGTGCCCGAAGCGGAGGTGAGCCTTGCCGATGCGATCTCCTCCTATCTCTTCAACGCCCAGCTCGTTTCACCGCCCGATGGCGTCATGACGCTGATCGCACCCGAAGAGGCGCGCGCCAACCCCTCCGTCCGCGCCTATATGAAGGGGCTGATCGCGGGCAACGGCCCGATCCGCCGCGTCGGCATCGTCGATGTGCGGCAATCGATGGCGAACGGCGGCGGCCCGGCGTGCCTGCGTCTGCGCGTCGTCGCCGACCCCGCGACGATCGACCCGCGCTTTCTGGTCGATGCCGAAAAGCTCGACCGGATCGCCGCCGTGGTCGAAGCGCACTGGCCCGAGGAAATCGCGCACGACGCGATCGGCGACCCCGCCCTCATCGCCCGGATCGAGAGCGCGCGGGCGGCGCTGCTCGAGACGCTCGATCTTGTCGAATTAACTTACACGTAACCATGTTCGTTAAGGCGGAAACGCGGAAGTCCGCCGTTGGCCCGGGCCTTGCGTATACACGCGCATGTGGCGCAAATTCTCCCGGCTGTTCGTAATCAAGAACAAATTCGAGGCATTTCTCGTCATCTACGGCCTCGGGCTCGGCGCGGTCGAGCGCGGTATCCATTATGTCGAGCAGTATCACGGCAGCGTCGGCGGCTGGATGCTGTTCGCCGTCTGCCCGATCGCGGTGTTCATGGCGGGCGCGCGGATACTGGATTCGGTCGAGAACAATAAAGGCTAGTCGATCCGGTACGCGATCGGCTTGAAGCTGCCGCCGTTCGAGGCGGGCGCGGAGCAGGCGGTGAGGCCGATGACGAGGTCCATCGCCGCGCGGAACACGATCCTGTCGCCCGCCTTGCTGACCGGCGGCTCGACGCTGAGCTTGCCCGTCTCGCCATCGACCGGCACGTTCATGAAGCAGTTGAACGCGACAGGGATGCGATCCGGCAGGACGCCGTAGGGCTCCAGCGCGGCAGCGAGATTGCCGAAGCAGCCGCGATGCTGCGGCAGATCGGGATAGAAATGCACGAACGTCTCCCGGCTGCACGGCGTCAGCAGGAAATCGTGCAGGCCGACGCTGTCCTCGATGATCTCGAGCAGGATATTGCTGCGGTTCGAATAGAGGCTGTGCCCGGTCGTCAACCGAATCGTCTCGGCATAATCGAGCGTGCGGCCGGAAGAGATCACCTCGTCCACGTCGCGCGCGTTGAAGGCCAGCAGATCGGCGACCTGCATGCCCTTCGGATCGATGACGGTGAGCGTCTGGCCCGAGGAAAGCGTGAAGGCGGCACCGCTGCGTTCGGGAATCGTGACGGTCTCGCTCACGCCGCCCCACCCGAATCTGTGCCCGAATATTGGAACGGGCAGCGCCATTCGCCATCGACCGCGCGGCCGGAATATTGCCGCGCCTCGCTCGCCTCGCCGTGGCGCGCTAGCATCGGGTTGCGCGTGCCTGCCAGCGCTTCGTCGCGGACCATGATCTTCTCGCGCATGCCCTCGTATTTGTTCTGCGCGCGCAGCATCGTGAACTGATCGTGCAGGTTGAACACCATCGCCGGCCGCGCGAAGCGGCGCGCGGGGCGGCTTGCCTGCGGGTGGAGGCCGACGATGAAGAACGCCTCACCGCCGAAGCTCAGCGAGAAATGCGGGCTGTCCGGGTCGGCGCTGACGGAAGAATCGTAACCCTGCCCGCGCCACACATCCTTGTCGGAGAGCGACTGCGCGCGCTCCCACAGCGCCGTCTCGAACGCCGTCTCGTCGAGATCGTCGGGGCCTTCGAACACGACCGCGAAGCTGCGGAAGAGCTGCGGATCCTTGCGATACTCGGCGGCGAAGGCGAGCAGGCCGTCGTGAATGCGCAGATCGTCCCACGCGCTGTCGATCCGGTCGCAGGCCAGCACCTGCAGGGTGCCGCGCGCCAGCGCCGCCTTCGCACCGACGCAGGGGAAGTCGGCGTCGGCGACATAATCCTGAAGGAGTGTCTGAAGCGCTTCCTGGCTGCCATGCTGCCAGGAGAACATCGGAGTTGCGGGAGTTTGCATGAGCCACAAGACGCGGCGCGCGGGGGCAATGTTCCCGCCATTCATGCTGATAAGGATCAACTGCGCGTGCCGGAAAACCGACGAGCAGGAAAATGGTGCACCCAGAGCGATTCGAACGCCCGACCCTCAGATTCGTAGTCTGATGCTCTATCCAGCTGAGCTATGGGTGCATTGGAGCGGCGCTGTTAGCGGCCTCTTCCGGGGGATGCAAGTGCGTTGCGCGATTTATCCGCTGCGCATACAGCGGCCGGCATGAAGCGCCTCCTCCCCCTCGCCTGCCTCGCCCTTACCGCCGCCGGCTGTGTCGAAGGCGGGCCGGGCCGCTATCCTTCGCTGTTGCCACGCGAGATCGAGAAGCGCGGCGATGCCGAACCGGAAACGCCGATCGCCATCGCCGATCCCGATCCTGCGCTGGACCGCGCGCTGACCGGTCAGGCCAAGATGCTCGACGATACGCAGGCTGCCTTCGCCCCTGCCGCCGACCGGGCGGAAGCCGCCGCCAAGGGTGCGCGCGGCGACGCCGTGGGGAGCGAGCGCTGGATCGCCGCGCAGACCGCGCTGGCCGAGCTCGACACCTACCGCGCGACGACCTCCGCCACCGTCACCGATATTGAACAGGTCGCGCTCAACCGCGCCGCAGAGGGCAAACCGCCCTACCCTTCGGTCGATGCGCTCAAGACCCGTGGAGAGGCGCTGCTGGACGGACAGAGCGCGCGAATCGCGGCGATTCAGGCGATGTTGCCGGGTTCCTGAACGGGCCTTGCGATTCGATACGTGATGTGCGGGCGCAATGCGTGCCCCACAGGCAGGACGGGATGCTCGAAATCCTCTGACGGCACGCGGCGCATGCCGAGCCGCTCCATCAGCCCCCAGCTCCGGTCGTTGCCGATCACGGTGATCGCCGCGACTTCCGCCGCGTCGAGATTTGCCCAGGCCCAGTCGAGGCTCGCCTGCGCCGCCTCGCGCGCATAGCCCTGCCCCCAGGCCGCGCGCGCCAGCCGCCAGCCGACCTCGATCTGCCCGACGATCGGCGTGCCCTCCGGCCCCGGTTTCAAGCCGCAAAAGCCGAGGAACGCACCGTCCGAGCGCCGCTCGACCGCCCAGAAGCAATAGCCGTGGCTGGCGATAAAGTCGTTCTGGCGCGCGGCGGCGGCCTCGGCGTCGGCAAGGCTCAGCGGTTCGCCGAGATAGCGCATCACCTCGGGATCGTTGCCCATCGCGTGGAACGGTGCGACATCGGCCTCGCGCCAACCGCGCAGGATCAGGCGCTCGGTATCGATCACGGCCGGGAAATCGCAAACGTTACCGACGCGCGCAGCGGATCGCCGGGCGGATAGCTCGCGCTCTCGTAATCGCCGTCGGGGAGGCGCGCCATGCCGAGCTTCTCCATCAGCCGCTGACTCTTGACGTTGCGCGCCGAAGTGATCGCAACAATCCGCGCATCGGCGGTGTTGGCCCAGCCCCAATCGAGCATCGCCGCCATCGCCTCATAGGCATAGCCTTGCCCCCAGAAGGGCGAGGCGACGGTCCAACCGGCCTCAAGCTCGCCGTGAATGGCCAGGTGGCTCTCGCCGCGCTTCAGCCCGCAGAAGCCGATCATCGCGCCGTCGCTGCGCCGCTCCACCACCCGGAAGCCGAGCCCCTCGTGGCGATAGCCGTCATGCTTGGCGATCGTGGCGTCGCTGGCGGCTTCGTCCTTGATCGGCCCGAGATCGGCCATCACCAGCGGATCGGCCCACATCGCGTGCAGCGCCGCCCGGTCGCGCGGCTCGGGCACGCGCAACAACAGCCGCTCCGTCGCGATCATGCGCCCAGCAGGCGCGCCGCGTGGAGCGCGTGATAGGTGAGTACCCCCGAACAGCCCGCGCGCTTGAACGCCATCAGCGTCTCCAGCACGACCGCGTCGCGCTCGGCCGCACCGGCGGCGACGGCGGCCTCGATCATCGCATATTCGCCCGACACCTGATAGGCGAATACCGGCACGCCGAACTCGCTCTTCACCCGCACGATGATGTCGAGATAGGGCAGGCCCGGCTTGACCATCACGCTGTCGGCACCCTCCGCGAGATCGAGCGCGACCTCACGGATCGCTTCCTCGGCATTGGCCGAATCCATCTGGTAGGTCTTCTTGTCGCCCTTCAGCAGCCCGCGCGAGCCCACGGCGTCGCGGAACGGGCCGTAGAAGCCGCTCGCATATTTGGCCGCATAGGACATGATCTGGACGTTGATGCGGTTCTCCGCCTCCAGCGCGTCGCGGATCAGGCCGATGCGGCCGTCCATCATGTCGGAGGGTGCGATGACGTCCGCCCCAGCCGCCGCCTGGTTGAGCGCCTGCTGCACCAGCATGTCGGCCGTCTTGTCGTTGAGGACGTAACCGGCCTCGTCGAGCAGCCCGTCGTGGCCGTGCGCCGTGTAGGGATCGAGCGCGACGTCGGTCAGCACGCCGACCTCGGGCACCGCATCCTTCAGCGCGCGGGTGGCGCGGCACATCAGATTGTCGGGGTTGAGCGCCTCGCGGCCATCCTCGCTGCGCAGGCCCGCCGGCGTATTGGGGAACAAAGCGATGCACGGGATACCTGCGTCGCGCGCCTCCTTGCCCCGCGCCACGATATTGTCGACCGACCAGCGCGAGACGCCCGGCAGGCTTGCGATCGGCTCCTCGACGCCCTCCCCTTCGCTCACGAACAGCGGCCAGATCAGGTCGGCGGGGGTCAGCACGGTCTCGGCGTGGAGGCGGCGGCTCCACGCGCTGGCGCGGGTGCGGCGAAGGCGGAGGGCGGGATAGTGGCTCATGGCCGCGCCTTTGAACCCTCAACCCGTCGGGTGCAACCGCCCGGCGGGTTCGGAGGTGGCGTGCGCGCTTTCCTCGCCCGTGCTCGGGTGCGTGGCGGGTGGCACGGCCATGCGCATGTCGCGCCAGTTGCCGCGCAGGAAATACCAGACCGCGAGCGCGAGCGAGACGATCGAGCTGAGCGGGAACGCCAGCCACAGCGCATCGCCGCCGAACAGCGGCAGGCCGAACAGGGCGATACCGAGCCGAACCGGTATCAGCGCGATCAGCAGGATCACCAGCGGCACCACCGTCGCACCATTGGCGCGCACCGTCGCGAACAGCACCATCGTCGCGCCGAACAACAGGAACGTCCAGCTCGCGAGCAACTGAATATGCCGCGCGATCGGAATCGCCGGGCTCTCGCCGCCGATGAACAGCGCCATCACCGGCCGGTCGAACAGGATGATCGCGGCGATGACCACCAAGGTGATGATGCTGTTGTAGACGATGCCCGACCGCGTGATGCGATTGACCCGGTCCCACCGGCCCGCGCCGATATTCTGCGCCGCCATGCTGCTGCACGCCGCGCCGATCGCCATCGCCGGCATCTGGATGTAGTTCCACAATTGCTGCGAGACGGCATAAGCGGCGGCGGTGTCGACGCCGAGCCGGTTGACCAGGCCGATCATGGTCAGCCCCGATATCGACATCACCAGCATCTGCGCCGCCATCGGCACGCCCTTGGCGACGATGATGCGCACCAGCGCCGGATCGGGCGCGAGATAGGCAAGCTCCGCGCCGCGCAGCCGGATCGGCAGATCGCGGGCATAGATGTAGATGACCAGCCCGAACGCAGAGACCACCGCCGCGATCAGCGTGGCGGTCGCGGACCCGGCGATGCCCATCTGCGGGAACGGCCCGATCCCGGCGATCAGCAGCGGGTTGAGCCCCGCGTCGATCACCACGCTCAGCACCATGAACCACATCGGCGTGATGGCGTCGCCGACGCCGCGCAGCCCCATCTGGATGAGCGCGCCGACCATCGTGAAGGGCAGCCCGATGAAGATCACGCGCAGATAGACGAGCGCCATCTCCTGCGCCTGCCCCGGCGTCGCCAGCACATGCAGGATCTGCGGCGCAAACACCCAGCCAAGCGCGGCGATGAGGATGCCGATGCCGACCACCAGGCCGATTGCCGAACCGAACGCGCGCCGGGCGGCATCGATGTCGTGCCGGCCCATCGACTGGCCGATCAGGATCGTCGCCGCCATGCCGAAGCCGAACACCGCACTGAACGTCAGGAACATGATGATCGTGGCGTTGGACGTCGCCGCCAGTGCGCTTTCGCCCAGGAAGCGCCCGACCCAGATCGCATTGACCGATCCGTTGAGCGTCTGGAGGATGTTCGACGCCAGCGTGGGCAGCGCGAACAGCAGCAGCGTGCGGCCGATGGGTCCGGTGGTGAGATCGCGGCTCTGCGGTGGCATGGCCACGATGGTCTCCTGTTCGATTGCGGCGTTGGTACGCAGGCTCAATGGATTCGGCTAGCGCTTGCGTGCCGCCTGAAAGTTAGACCTCGCTTGTCAGATTGACACCTGAATCGAAAATGTAAGCTTCGATCGTTTCCGTTTTTGATCCAATCCTGCGACTCGACACGGTGGGCGACTTGCCGACTGTGACAGACACGCGACCTGTAGGACAGCGTCACCCCAGCCGCGCCAGCGCCGCCGCCAGCCGCTCCGCCTCGGCCGCTTTCTCGGCGTGGTCGGCACGCGCCTTCTCGACCGCCTCGGGCTTGGCGCGCTCGACGAAGCTCGCGTTGCCGAGGCGGCCCGCGAGCGCATCGCGCTCCTTCTCCGCCGCCGCGATCCCCTTGGTGAGGCGTGCGCGCTCGGCGTCGAGATCGATCACGCCTTCGAGCGGGAGGACATAGGTCGCCTCGTCGATCACGACCTGCACCGCGCCGGTCGCGGGCGCGGGGCCATCGGCGAGATCGATACGGGCGAGCCGCGCGATCGCGCCGCGCTGGCGATCGATCCGTGCCGTCGTGGCGTCATCGGCATCGCGGACGTGGAAGGCCATGCGCGTGCCCGGCGTGACGCCGAGTTCGTTGCGCGCCGCGCGCACCTCGCTCACCAGCCGGATCAGCCAGTCGATCTCCCTGCTCGCCTCGGCATCCATCGATCGCGCATCGGCCATCGGCCATTTCGCGACGATGAGCTCGTAATCGCGCGCGCCCAGCTTCGACCACAGTTCTTCGGTGACGAAGGGCATGAACGGATGGAGCAGCACGAGGATCTGGTCGAGCACCCAGCCCGCAACGGCGCGCGTCTCGTCGGCCTCGGGGCCGGGCAGTGCCGCGGACGTTCCGCTCTGCGAGGCTTCCCCCACCCCCTGCCCCTCCCCTGAAGGGGAGGGGTTTGAGGATAGGACAGGCCCTTCCACCTTGCTCAGGACGGGCTTGATGAGTTCGAGATACCAGTCGCAGAAGCGGCTCCAGGCGAACTGGTAGATCGCGTTCGCCGCGCCGTCGAAACGATAGTCGGCGAGCGCGAGGTCGACCGCCTGCACCGTCTGGATCGTCTCGGCGATGATCCATTTGTTGACGGCGAGCGTCGCCTCCGGCGCGTCGAGCGTCTTGCTCGCGCCGATGCCGTTCGACTGGCAGAAGCGCGCGGCGTTCCACAGCTTGGTCGCGAAGTTGCGATAGCCCTCGACGCGCTTCTCATCCATCTTGATGTCGCGGCCCTGGCTCTCCATCGCCGCCATGAAGAAGCGCAGCGCGTCGGCCCCGTACTGGTCGATCAGGCCGAGCGGGTTGACGACATTGCCCTTCGACTTCGACATCTTCGCGCCATCCGCGGCGCGGACGAGGCCGTGCAGGTAGAGCGTGCGGAACGGCACGTCCTTCATGAAGTGGATGCCCTGCATCATCATGCGGGCGTCCCAGAAGAACAGGATATCGAAGCCGGAGATCAGCACGTCGTTGGGGTAGCGGCCGTGGAGCGTCGGATTCGCCTCATCGGGCCAGCCCATCGTCGCGAACGGCCACAGCGCGGAGGAGAACCAGGTGTCGAGGACGTCGGGATCCTGCTCCAGCTTGACCGAGGGCCCCGCCTGCGCCTGCGCTTCCTCGGCGGTCAGCGCGACATAGACCTTGCCGTCGTCGCCGAACCACGCCGGAATCCGGTGCCCCCACCACAATTGCCGGCTCACGCACCACGGCTGGATGTTCTCCATCCAGTTGAAATAGGTCTTTTCCCAGCTCGCGGGCACGACCTTCACCGCGCCGGATCGCACCGCCTCGATCGCGGGCTTCGCCAGCGTCGCGGCGTCGACATACCATTGGTCGGTCAGCCACGGCTCGATCACCACGCCCGAGCGGTCGCCGTAGGGCGTCTGGATCGTGCGCGGTTCGGCGTCGTGCTCGGCACCCTCCTTGTCGACGTGCGGCACAAGGAAGCCCTCGTCCTTCAGCCGCGCGACCACGCTTTTCCGCGCATCCGCCGTCGACAGCCCGAGCAGTTCCGCCGGGATCAGCCCATCGCTCGTTTGCGTCACGTTCGCCTTGGCGTCGAGCATGTTGAGCATCTCGCCCGCCTTCATGCCGGCGCGCTTGCCGACCTCGAAGTCGTTGAAATCATGCCCCGGCGTGATCTTCACCGCGCCCGAGCCAAGGCTCGGATCGGCATGTTCGTCGGCAACGATGGGAATGAGCCGCCCGGTGATCGGCAGGCGCACGTTCTTCCCCACCAGCGCGGTGTAGCGCTCGTCCTGCGGGTTCACCGCCACCGCCATGTCGGCGAGCATCGTCTCCGGTCGCGTCGTCGCGACGTGGATGTACCCGCTACCGTCCTCAAGCGGATAGCGCAGGTGCCAGAAGCTGCCCTTGATCTCGCGCGTCTCGACCTCGAGGTCGCTGATCGCGGTGCCAAGGCCGGGATCCCAGTTCACGAGGCGCTTGTCGCGATACAGGAGCCCCTGGTTGTAGAGATCGACGAACACCTTGAGGACGGCCTTCGAAAAACCCTTGTCCATCGTGAAGCGTTCGTTCTTCCAGTCCATCGAACAGCCGAGGCGGCGGAGTTGCGACGTGATCTCGCCGCCGCTTTCCGCCTTCCACTCCCAGACCTTCTCGACGAATTGTTCGCGCGAGAAATCGGTGCGCTTCTGCTGCTTGAGCGCCATCTGGCGCTCGACCACCATCTGCGTGGCGATGCCGGCGTGATCGGTGCCGACCACCCACAGCGCATCCTTGCCCTTCAGCCGGGCGTGCCGCGCAAGGATATCCTGCAGCGTGTTGTCGAGCGCGTGGCCGATGTGCAGCGAGCCCGTCACGTTGGGCGGCGGGTTGACGATCGTCCACGGCTCCGCGCCGGGGCGGTCGGGATGGAAGAGATCGTTCTCCTCCCAATGCGCGTACCAGCGGCGCTCGATCTCGGCGGGGTCGAAGGTTTTGGGAAGCTCGGTCATGGCGCCAGCGTTTACCGGCGCGCGCTCAAAATAAAAGAGCGGGCCGCGCAGGGCGTGATAGAGTTCTGCCGTCAACGGTCGGGGGAGCGCCAATGCATATCGAAGTCTTCGTCCTCGCATGGGGCTGCGTGCTCGCACTCGTCCATATCTTCGCGGCGGCGACGCTGCGGACGAAGCAATATGGCAGCGACTGGAACGCGGGCCCGCGCGACGAGGAGATGCCGCCGCCCAACCCGACGGTCGGCCGGTTGACGCGCGCGCAGGCGAATTTCTTCGAGACCTTCCCGCTCGTCGTCGCGGCGGTGGCGGGGCTCGGCATCATGGGCATCCACACGCACTGGACGGCGATCGGCGCGCACCTCTGGTTGTTCGCCCGCGTCGCCTATCTGCCGCTCTACGTCTGGGGCGTGAAGTATGTGCGCTCGGCCGCGTTCATGGTCAGCCTTGCGGGAATCGTCATCATGCTGTGGCCGCTGCTGTTCGCGCTACACGGATAGGCGGCTATTTCGCCGCCTTGCCGGTATATGTGTTGAGCCAGCCGAGCACCTCATGATACCATTGGCGGCTTTCCTTGGGCTTGAGCACCCAGTGGCTGCCGCCGGGGAACACGACCAGCCGCGAGGGGATCTCGCGGCGCTGGAGCGCGGTGAAGCTGGCGATGCCCTGCGTATAGGGGATGCGGTAGTCGCCCTCGGAGGTGATGACGAGTTGCGGCGTCTTCCACTTCGCAACGTGGTTGACCGGGTTCCACTTCTCGAACTCGGCCGGTGCCTCGTAATAGGGGTGCCCGCCATGTTCCCATTCGTCGAACCACAGTTCCTCGGTCTCGTAGGCCATCGCGCGGGCGTCGAACACGCCGTCGTGCTGGACGATGCACTTGAAGCGATCGGGCCAGTTGCCCTCGATCCAGTTCATCATATAGCCGCCGTAGGACGCGCCGAGCGCGCAGGCATTGTCGCCGTCGAGCCAGGAAAATTTGGTCGTGGCGGCGGCGAGGCCCTTCTGCAGATCCTCGAGCGGCCAGCCGCCCCAGTTGCTGCGGATCGCGTCGGTGAAGGCCTGGCCGTAGCCGGTCGAGCCGTGGAAATCGACCGCGACAAGGCCATAGCCCGCGCCCGCGAACAGCATCGGGTTCCAGCGATAGGACCAGCTGTTGTTGCTCGATCCCTGCGGCCCGCCATGGACCATGTACGCGACCGGCACCTTGCCGGTGCTGCCCGCCGGCTTCATCGCATAGCCCCAGACGGTGTCGTTGTTCGCGCCGGTGAAGCTGAAGCGCGTGACGGTGGGGATGTCGATGCCCGCGAGCTTCGTCGCGTTGACGCTGGTGAGGCGCTGCGGCTTGCCGCCTGAGAGCATCCAGAAATCGTCGGGCGCGGTCAGGCTGTTGAGCGCGTAGACGAGCCCCTTGGCGGTCGGCACGACGGCGGAGACGTTGCCTTGCTGGGTGAGGCGCGTGACCTTGCCCGAGGCGGCATCGACCGACCAGATCGGGTTCTCCTGCGTGTCCTCGGCGGTGACGATCAGGCGCTTGCCGTCCGGCGCCCAGGCGATCGAGCCGATCGAGCGGTCCCAGCTTTCGGTCAGCGGCTTGACCGTGCCGCTGGCGAGATCGCGCAGCATCAGCACCTGCCGGTCGGCCTCATAGCCCGCGCGCTTCATCGACACATAGGCGAGCCACTTGCCGTCGGGCGACACGGTCGGCAGCGTGTCGGTGCCCTTGTTGTTCGCCGTCAGATTGACCGGCGCGGCCGAGCCGTCCGCCGGGGCCGCGAAGATATCGAAGTTGGTCGACAGCGGCTCGATCCGGCCCGCCTCGCGCAGCGCGAAATAGACGGTCTTGCCATCCGCGCTCCATGATACTTCGCTGCCGTCGCCGAACGGCTTGGAGGGGGTGTCGCCGACCAGCCCGCTTTCGATTGCGGTGCCGCTGCCGGGCGCACCCGCTGCCGTCAGCGCCAGCACGAACAGTTGCGAGCGGTTGCCGTCCGCCCAGCTCGCCCAGTGGCGCACGAACATCTGGTCGTAGGTGCGGGCGTTGCCGGCCATGCCGTCCTTCTTGACCATCGGCAGTTCGAGGCTTGGAGCGCCGGGCTTGCGATCGGCCCAGATCAGCAGCTTGTCGCCTGCGGGCGAGACCTTGAAGCCGCCCATGCCGCCCTTGAAATCGGTGAGCTTCGTCGCCGTGCCGCCGGCGATGCCGATCGACCAGACGGCGTCCTCGCCGCCCTTGTCGGACTGGAACCAGACGGACTTGCCGTCGGCCGAAATCTGCGGCGCGGTTTCGTTGACGTCGGCCTCGGCGACGAGCTTCACCGGCGCGGCACCCTTCTTCGTCAGATCGAGTCGCCAGAGATCGTAGCGGCCGCCGTCGATCTGCAGATCGGTCTCGCGCTGCTGGTAGACAAGCCAATGCCCATCCGCCGAAACGGTGGGCGACGACACGCGCGACAGCGAGATAACGTCGTCGATGGTGAGCTGGCGGGCGGCGGCGGGGGCTGCAGCGACGAAAGCGAGTGCGGCGGCGCTCGCGAACAGGATGTTTCTCATGTTACGGGTTAAGCAGAACGCCCCGCCCCCCGCAACCGGCGATCGGCTCAGCGCTGGCCGGTGATCCGGCTGATCTCGCGCGCGACCATCTGTTCGACCATCGCCGGCAGCTTGGCGTCGAGCCATTCGCGCAGCATCGGGCGGATCATCTCGCGCACCATGCCTTCCAGCGTGTCGCTGCCATTGGTTTCCGGCTTGACGATCAGGCGCGAGAGCGCATCGAGCGGCCCGCGCGTCGCGTCTACGGCGTCCTGCGAGACGAGCGCCTCCGAACGTGCGGGAGCGGCAGGAGCAACGCGGGCGGGCTGGGCCGCAACCGGCGCCGCGACCTGCTCGGCCTGGGCGAAAGGACGCTCGGTCGCGACCGGCTCGCTCAGTTCCAGGATTTCGCGCGGCTCGGGCGCTGGGTTGATGACCGGGCGCGGCGCGCGGCGCGGGCGATCGGCGACGTCGCCTTCTTCGGCGATGATCCGCTTGATCGACGAGAGGATGTCCTCCATCGACGGCTCTGCGCTGATATCCCCCATCGACGGCAACCTCGCGACCTGAGACGCCGAAATTCAGCGCCTCTTAACCACGTTATTTTGCGGGAGCCGGGGCCTTGTTGTCAACCGGCGTGTCGAGCTCGGGCTCGAGGGGCCGTGTTACTACGGAGGTCTGCGCCGGGCTGGCGGCGGTGCTGGTCGCGACCGGCGCCGGCGTCGGGTCCGATCCGAAATCCCAGATCGTGTTGCGCACCTTCTTGTAATGGATCAGCGGATCGTAGAGCGGCCCGCCGTCGAGCCCGAGATCCTTGGCCTCTGCCTTGCCCATCGCCGCGAGCAGCGCGAAGCCCGCGACATAGGCGTCCCGCTGCGCGGAGACGAGCGTGATCTGCGAGTTGAGCAGCTCCTGCTCGGCGTTGAGAATGTCGAGGATCGTGCGGCTGCCGACACTGTTCTCGGCGCGCACGCCCTCCAGCGAGAGCTTGTTGGCATCGACCGCGACCTGGCTCGACGCGATCACCTGCAGCGAGGATCGCCATGCGGCATAGGCGCTGCGGGCCTGTGCGATGATGTTGCGTTCGGTCGCGGTCGTCTGCTCGATCGCCTGCGCCTGGCGGGCCTGTGCCTGGCGGACCTGCGCGGTCGGCGCGCCGCCCTGGAAGATCGGCACGCTGATCTGCGCGCCGACATAGGCCGACTTGCCGCTCTGCGACACCAGCGCCCCGGTCGTGCCCGCACCGCCGAGCGACCCCAGGTAATTATAGTAATTGCCGCTGGCGACGGCGGAGACCTGCGGCAGGCGGCTCGCGTTCGCGGCCTTTACGTCATAGGCGGTCGCGTCGCGGTTCTTGCTTGCCGCGAGCAGCGCCGGATTGTCATGCAGCGCGACATCGACCGCCGCGGTCGGATCGGCGGGCAGGTTGGGCAGTTCGGGCGGCTGTTCGAGCGTGCCCGGCGGCGTACCGACGAGCTGGACGTAATTCTCGCGGCTGCTGATGAGCCGGGCCTGCGCATTCTGCAACTGGCTCTGGGCCAGCGCGAGACGTGCCTCGGACTGGGCGACGTCGGTGCGGGTCAGGTCGCCGACCTGGAAGCGGTCGCGGCTCGCCTGCAGATTGACGTCGAGGACATGGACGTTCTGCGTGTTGAGCGCGACGATCGTCTCGTCGCGGATCACGTCCATATACGCGCCGACCACCGACGAAAACACGCTCGCCTCGGTATCGCGCAGGCCGTAGCGGCCCGCCTCGACGCGGGTATCCGCGGCGCGCACCGAATTGCGCACGCGCCCGCCGGCGTAGAGCGGCACCGTGATCTGCGGCTGGACGATCACCTGCCGGTCGGGCGAGACGAAGTTGTTCGACGCCTTCAGCACGTTCTCGGCATATTGCCCGGTCAGCGAAACGCTCGGCAGGCCGTTCGCGCGGGCAAGCGGTACGCCCTCGTCCGTGGCGCGCAGATTCGCGCGTTCGGCGGTGAGCGTCGGATTGGTGTTGTATGCCTTGACCAGCGCCTCGCGGAGCGTCTCCGCGGCCGCCGGACCGGCCAAAAGCGAAAGCGCCGCGCCTGCAAGAAGATAGGAATATCGCATCGGGCGGGCGCGGTCTTTCAGAAGCTGAAGGTCTTGGGGGCCGCAAAACCCGGCAGCGGCACACATTCGATATCGGCGAAATCGACGAGGCCGAAGCCGCCCGCCGTGCGCCGGCCCGCGCTGAGCCGCGTCACGCCGCGGTCGGCCAGACCGGCGACGGCACGGCCGCCCGGCTTGACCTGCGCAACGATGGCGTCGGGGATCTGTTCGACCGCACCGTCGACGAACAGCACGTCATATGGGCCGGAGTCGGGCGCTCCCGCTTCCAGTGGCCCCTCGATCAACGTGACGGTCGGATACTCGGCGAGCGCGGCGCGTGCCTGCGCGGCGAGCGCGGAATCGCTCTCGACCGCGACCACCGAGGCAACGAGTTCGGACAGCACCGCAGCGGTGTAGCCGCCCGCCGCCCCGATCAGCAGGACGCGGTCGTCGCTTTTCAGATAGGCCTCGGTCAGCAGGCGTCCGGTCGCGATCGGCACGTTCTGGAACCGGCCACCACCAAGCGGCACGGCGGTGTCGCGATAAGCGATCGCAGCGACGCTTTCCGGCAGGAACGCCTCGCGCGGCACACGGTCCATCGCGGCGACGACGCGCGGGTCGCTGACGGCGTTGGTGCGCAGCTGGCTCGCCACCATCGCGCGGCGCATCGCCACTTGGGTGGGCTGGGAAGCGGAGATCGTCATGCTGGCACCTCTGTGGCACAGCCGTGTTAGCCATGCAATACACTATATTCGCTAGCGGCTTGTATCGCGCCGCATCACCAACGCCAAGCGACGCAGGCGTTTTTTGCCGAGGTGTTGACTTGCGGGCACGGCCCGCGCATTTGCGCCCGCTCCACGCGATCGGGGCCCGATGGCGGAGTGGTGACGCAGAGGACTGCAAATCCTTGCACCCGGGTTCGATTCCCGGTCGGGCCTCCAGCTTTTCTCACAGGCACAACGCCGCGATCGCTTCGGCGAATCGCACGTCGGCGGGCGGCATCGGCAACGTCTTGAGTTCCGCCACGTCGCACCAGGCGAGCGCGGCGGCATCCAGCATCTGCGGCACGCCCTGCCAGCGGCGGCAGGCATAAAGCAGCAGGATCATTTCCCGCGCGTCCGCCGGGCCGGTCGCGAAGGTGACGGGCACGAGATCGCCGGGCGCCACCGCGATGCCCAGTTCCTCGGCCAGTTCGCGCACCAGCGCCGCCTCGGGCGTCTCGCCGGGCTCTACCTTGCCGCCGGGATATTCCCAAAGCCCGGAAAGCGCCTTTCCCGGCGGGCGCTGCTGCACCAGCACCCGCGCGTCCGCATCGATCAGCGCGGCGGCGACGACCAGCATCGGCGCGGAAATGTCGGTCAAATGCGCCGCCTTGGCATTTCGTTAACGCTCCTCGGTTAAGTTTTACGGGGTTTATCGCGACATTCGGGACGGGGCGAGAATGCTGTTTAGGCTGATCAGGAAGGTTGCGCGTGACCAGCGCGGGGCGACCGCGGTCGAATACGGCATCATCCTGGCGGTCATCGTGCTGACGATGGTCACGGCGCTCGCCGGCGTTGCCACCACCACCACCGGCATGTGGAACAACATCAGCGACAAGGTGAACAACGCGCACTGATAGTTAAGCGCGCGCTAAGACTAAGGTCGAAAAAAAATCTTTGCGTTTAAACTTTTGTCAACGGTGCCTCTCTAAAACGAACATTGCTGCTCCGGTCTACCCGGTTCAGTCGGGTACTGAAGCTATCGAACACTTGGAGAAGAAATCATGCAGACCATCCGCAAGTTCATCAAGAACAGCAAGGGCGCGACCGCAATCGAATACGGTCTGATCGCTGCTCTGATCGCCGTCGCTGCGATCGCCGCCATGCAGGGCCTGGGCAACCAGCTGAAGGCGACCTTCGGCAACGTCCAGTCGAACATGAAGGCTTCGTAAGCTCTAAACAGCTTACTTGCTTCAAACGAGGGCGGCGAAATCATCGGGTTTCGCCGCCCTTATTTGTTTCGGGAGTGCCGCATGGCAAAGAAACTGTTCACGATGCTGCGCCAGACGCGCGGCGCGACGGCCATCGAATATGGCCTGATCGCAGCGCTGATCGCCGTCGCCGCGATCGCCGCGATGCAGGGCCTCGGCAACCAGCTGAAGAAAACCTTCGGCAACGTCCAGTCGAACATGAAGGCCAGCTGATCGGTCGGCGGTTCTTTCCTAGAACCGCCCCATCGCCAGGAATTTCTCGCGCCGCGCCTTGCGCAGCGCATCGGGGTTCAACCCCGACAGATCGCCCAGCGCGCTCGCGATACCATCGCCGAGCGAGGCGATCGCCGTGGCCGGTGCGCGGTGCGCGCCGCCCATCGGTTCGGGCACGATCGCGTCGATAACACCCAGCCCTTTCAGATCCTGCGCAGTGACTTTCATCGCCTCCGCCGCGTCCGCCGCCTTGTCGCCGGTGCGCCACAGGATCGAGGCGCAGCCTTCGGGCGAGATCACCGAATAGATCGCGTGTTCGAACATCAGCACCTTGCTGGCCGCCGCGAGCGCGATGGCACCGCCCGAGCCCCCTTCCCCGACGACCGCCGCGACCATCGGCACGCCGAGCGCGAGGCATTGTTCGGTCGACCGGGCAATGGCCTCCGCCTGGCCGCGCTCCTCGGCCTGCACGCCGGGGAAGGCGCCCGAGGTGTCCACCAGCGTGACGACCGGCAGGCCGAAACGGTCGGCGAGCTGCATCAGGCGGATCGCCTTGCGATAGCCCTCCGGCTTGCCCATCCCGAAATTGTGGCGGATGCGCGTGGCGGTGTCGTCGCCCTTCTCATGGCCGATGACGATGACGCGCTGCCCCCGGAAGCGGGCGAAACCGCCGAGGATCGCCTGATCGTCGGCAAAGGCGCGGTCTCCGGCGAGCGGCATATATTCGTCGAACAGCCCGGCGACATAGTCCTTGAAGTGCGGCCGCTCCGGGTGGCGGGCGACCTGCGTCTTTTGCCACGGGGTGAGCTTCGCGTAGGTATCGCGCAGCAGTTTGTCGGACTTGGCCTGCAGCCGCCCGACATCGGCGGTGATGTCGACGCTGCCGTCGGCGGCGGTCTCGCGCAGTTGATCGATCCGGCCTTGCAGCTCGGCGATCGGTTTCTCGAAGTCGAGGAAGCTTGCCATAAGGTGCGCTCGGTTAGGCGGGTGTGCGCTTCGCGTCAACGCGCGCGCGTGCTTCGGCGAGCGGGTGGCGCTCGTTGACCAGCGCGACGAGGCGGCTCGCGTCGACGTGCGTATAGATTTCCGTCGTGGCAATGTCGGCGTGGCCGAGCATGGATTGCAGCGCGCGCAGATCCGCGCCGCCCGCCAGCAGATGCGTCGCGAAGGCGTGGCGCAGGACGTGGGGGCTGATGCGGTCGGGCGGGATGCCGGCCTCCGCGCCCAGCGCACGGAGGATCTGGAAAAGGCGGACGCGCGACAGGTGGCTCTTGCCCGAGGGAAACAACCATAGCCGGTCGCTCGCGACATGCTGACGCCACGCCGCCACCGCCGCCCGCGCGCGGTCCGAGATCGGCACCAGCCGCTCGCGTCCGCCCTTGCCCTTCAGGATCAGATACGGCCGGTCGGACGCGATGGCGCTGCGCGGGAGCGACACGAGTTCCGTCGCGCGCAGGCCGGAGCCGTAAAGCAGCTCGACCAGAGCGGAGAGGCGGAGGTCGCGCAGATCGACCGGATCGGCCTGCAGCCTTGCGGCGATGACGGCGAACAGGCGATCGACGTCGTCGCGGCCCAGCACCTTTGGCAGCGACCGCCGCGCGCCGGGCCGCGGCAGTGCGCCGCCGGGATCGTCGGCGCGGTGGCCCTCACCCGCGAGGAAGGCGAAGAACCGGCGCAGCGCGGCGGACTTCCGAGCGACGCTGGCGTGCGAGAGATCGATCCACTGGCCGGCGAGGCGGATGAGGTCATCGGGCGTCGCGTCGCTGAGCTTTCCCTCGAGAAAGCCCGAGGCCAGCGCGAGGTCGCTGCGATAGGCGGCGATGGTGTTCTTCGCCGCCCCGCTCTCGGCCGCCATCATTTCGAGGAAGCGGTCGATGAGGCCGCGGTCGTTCACAACCGTGCGATCGCCTCGGCAGCGATCATCCGCGCCTCGCCCTCGAGCCCGACCGAGCGCAGCGCGACGGTGATGTGATACAGTGCCTCGGGCGAGACACCGCGCCACACAGGCGTCTGCATGCCGACCGCCGCGAGGAGGAGGACCGTTCCGGGCTGGTTGCCCTCCGCCGCCTGCGCAATCGCGCGGGTCCAGGCGTTTTCCGCACCGATCTTGACGTCGAGCGCGCGCGCACCCGCCTCGATATCGGCGTTCGACATCCGCCCCAGACCCGCCATTCCGGCGAACAGCATCCGGCGCTTGCGCTCCGCCGCCTCGCCATTGCCGACATAGCTGCTGAGCGCGGCATACGTGGTGCCGCGCGAATCGGGATCGGCGAGCAGCAGCATCGCGCGCGCATCGCTGGTCGCGGCGACGGCGCGGCGCCATTTCTGCGCGCTGCGGTCCATGCCGGCCGACAGCATCGCCGCGACGATCGAATCGGCGTCGGCCCCTTCCGCACCCACCGGCACGCGCGCCGCGGCATGCGCCGTCAGGATCAACCGGGCATAGCGTCCGTCGGGGGATTTCGGCGCGTCCCACAGCGATTTCATCGCCGACAGTCGGGCGGCGACATCGCCGCCCGAATAGGCCGTCTGAAGATCGCGGGCGACGCCCATTTCCGGCAGCGAATTGTCGCCTTCCTCGCCGATCGCGCCGTAGAGATCGACCAGCGCGGTGCTCGACAACACGCCGCGCAGCGCCGCCCGCTCGGCAACCTTCGCACGCGCAGGCGTCAACAGATTGGGCGACAGCGCGCGCCAGGCATCGACATAGCGCTGCGTCCCGTCGAGCAATTCCTGCGGCACGTCGGTGCCCGAGGCGAGCGCGAGGCCGAAGCGCCATGCTGTCAGCCGATCGACGCCTGCCCATTCGATCGTCACCGCCTGCTGCCCGCCGGTGGCCGAGCCCGCGACCTTCTGCGCGAGCAGCATGTCGATGCCGTCGCGGAGGCCCTGCTTGCGCGCGTCCTTGAACAGCGCATTGACGCGGCCCGGCGTGCCCGCCAGCCCCGCGCACATCGCCTTCGCCAGCAGCCAGCCGCGCTCGCGCCCCAGCGTCACGCCGCCCGCCACGACCGGGCAAAGCGCCGCCGGATCGCCGGTCGCGAGCGCCGACTGCATCGCCATCTCGTACAGCTTTGGCGTGTAATCCTGATTGTCGACGCTCTGCACGACGGCGCGCGCCGACACCGATTCGCCCATGCGCAGCAACAGCCACGCGCGCTCCGCCGCAAAATCTGCGCCGTTGATGCCGGCGGGCGTATCGACCTTCGACAGCAGCGCACGGCGCAGCGCGATCGACAGCCAGCGCGAGGCGATCGGCGTGTCGAGCGAGCGCATCAACGCCTCGACATACAGGCCCTTGGCATCGCCGAACGCGCTTGCAGGAAGCCCGCCGTCGTAGAGATCGACCGGCCCGACCTGCGCCAGCGAGCGGCGCGCGAACGGCGGCATGTCGTAGCGCACCGGCATCAGCCCGGTCGGCGTGGCGGTCGGCGTCGGCAGCGGCGTGGGGGTCTCGCCCGGCATCGGCAGCCCGACGATCGAGGGCGGCAGGCCCGGTGTCGTCGACACCGCGGGCGGCGGCAGCGTCTGCGTGCGGACGACGGGCGGCGCATCGCCGCTACGGGTGGCGCGCGGCGTCGGGGTCGGCGCGGGCTCACCGAAACCGGGCGGCAGGATCGATTCGGGCGAGCTCTGCCCCAGCGCGGGGATTCCCACGCCGAGCGCGATCAGCCCCGCCAAGCCGAGAAAGGAAAGCTCAGCCCTGGAGATTCGCAAGCGTGACAACCTTCTCGACATGAGTCAGGGGCTTTTCCGACGAACGGCCGGCCAGCAGGAACAGCCCGCCGACCAGAACGACGGCGACGACCAGAAGAACGACGAGCGAACGGGGCATCTTGGAAAACCTTGTAACAACCGCGCAAAACGCGCCCGGCTCGACCTTTTGCCCGAGCGGCGGGTGCGCTGTATAGCCCTCGCTTGATGTTGCAAAGCCCCGCCCCCCTGCCGGCCTGGACCGGGCTGCCGATCGTGCTCATCGGGCTGATGGGCGCGGGCAAGTCGACCGTGGGGCGCAGGCTCGCCGTGCGCATGCGCCTGCCCTTCGTCGATGCCGATACCGAGATCGAAACGGCGGCGGGCATGACCATCACCGAGATGTTCGCTCGCTTCGGCGAGGCGCACTTCCGCGACGGCGAGCGGCGCGTGATCCAGCGCCTCATCAACGGCGAACCGCGCGTCATCGCCACCGGCGGCGGCGCGTTCATGAACGACGAGACGCGCGCGCTGATCCTCGAAAGCGCCATCGCGATCTGGCTCGACGCCAGCCCGGACGTGCTGGTCGAGCGGGTGAAACGCCGCGACAACCGCCCCCTGCTGCGGCAGGGCGATCCGCTCGAGGTGCTGCGGGGCCTCGCGGAAATCCGCAACCCGGTCTATGCACAGGCGCCGATCCGCGTCGTCAGCCAGGCGGCGCCGCATGACGCGACCGTCAACGCCATCCTGAAAGAACTCGGCCTTTGACCATCGTTCCCGTCGCGCTGGGTGCGCGCAGCTATGACGTCGTGATCGAGGCGGGCCTGCTCGCGCGTGCCGGGGATAGGCTCGCGCCGCTGTCGCGCGGACGAACGATGGCGATCGTCACCGACGAGAACGTGCGGCCGCATCTCGCGACGTTGCAGGCGGCGCTGACGGCGGCGGGTGTGGCCAGCGAAGCGATCGTGCTGCCTCCTGGCGAAGCTACCAAAAGCTGGGCGCAGTTGGAGGCGCTGTCGGATCGGCTGCTCGATCTCGGCGTCGAGCGTGGCGATCACGTCATCGCGCTCGGCGGTGGGGTGATCGGCGACCTCGTCGGCTTCGCGTGCAGCATCCTGAAGCGGGGCTGCGGCTTCGTGCAGGTGCCGACCACGCTGCTCGCACAGGTCGATTCGTCCGTCGGCGGCAAGACCGCGATCAACACCCGCGCCGGCAAGAATCTGATCGGCGCGTTCCACCAGCCGGCGCTCGTGCTGATCGACCCGCAGGTGCTAGACACGCTTCCCGACCGGCAGGTACGCGCGGGCTATGCCGAAGTGGTAAAATACGGACTGATCGACGATCCCGCCTTCTTCGCCTGGTGCGAGGCCAACGGACCCGCGCTGCTGACCGGCGTGCCCGAAGCGCGCGAGGCGGCGATCGCCTATTCGGTCGCGGCGAAGGCCCGCATCGTCGGCGAGGACGAGCGCGAGACCAAGGGGCGGCGCGCGCTCCTCAATCTCGGCCACACCTTCGGTCATGCGCTGGAGGCGGACACCGGTTTCTCCGACAAGCTGCTGCACGGCGAGGCGGTCGCGGCAGGTATGGCGCTGGCATTCGGTTTCTCCGCCTCACAGGGCCTGATGCCGGAAAGCGATGCCGATCGCGTGGCGGCGCATCTGCGCTCGGTCGGTCTGCCCGATGGGCTCGCGGCGGCGGGTGTCTCGGGCGACGGCAAGGCGCTGGTCGCACACATGCTGCACGACAAGAAGATGGACGCCGGCACGCTCCCCTTCCTGCTCGCGCGCGGCATCGGCGAGACGTTCGTCGACAAACAGGTCGATCTCGGCGCGGTCGCCGCCTTCCTCGACGCGCAGCCACGATGAGGGTGCGCGCCGCTCTCGCCGCGCTGATGCTGCTGACGGCGAGCGGCTGCGTCACGATCAAGCGCGACGCCTTCACGGCGGCCGAACAGGCGACGGCCTATCCGGTCGGCTTTCCCGGCGTGCGCTATGCCGGCGATGCGTCGCTCGGCACGATCTACAAACCGCCTGCCGATCATGCGCCGGTGATGATCGCCTTGTCGGGCGGCGGCGCGAACGGCGCGTTCGGCGCGGGCGTGCTGTGCGGCTGGAGCGAGGCGGGCACGCGGCCGCAGTTCGACGTCGTCACCGGCGTCTCGACCGGCGCGCTGATGGCCCCATACGCCTTCCTCGGCCCGAAGTGGGATGCGCAACTCCGCGCCGCCTATACCGACGGGCGCACCTCGCACCTGCTGCCCTTCCCTTTCATCAAGCCGCTGTTCCGTGACAGCGTCTACACCGGCAAGCGGCTCTACGCGCTGGTCGATCGCACGATCACGCCCGATATGGTCGCCGCCATCGCCGCCGAACACGCGCGCGGCCGCCGCCTGCTCGTCGCCACCACCGATCTCGATACCGAGAAGCTGATCGTGTGGGACATCGGCGCGATCGCGACGCGCGGCGGGCCCGAGGCACGCGCGCTGATCGTGACGGTGCTGACCGCCTCCGCCGCGATCCCCGGCGTCTTCCCGCCGGTGATGATCCCGGCGCAGATGGGCAGCCATGTCGCCGCCGAACTGCACGTCGACGGCAGCACGGTCGGCGCGTTCTTCGCGCTGCCCGACGCCGCGCTGATCCGCCCGGTGCCGGGGGCCGCGAACGGGGGGCGCATCTACGTCCTCATCAACGGCAAGGCCGACAGCGAATTCACCGTCACGCAACGCTCGCTGTTTTCGTTGCTTCAGCGCAGCTTCTACACCGCGAGCAAGGCCGCCCAGCGCACCTCGCTGGAGACGGTCGCGAAGTTCGGCGAGGACAATGGCGTGGCGACGTTCGTGGCCGCGGTGCCGCCCGAGGCGACCGCATCGTCGATGGACTTCCGCCAGCCGTCGATGGTGGCGCTGTTCGAGATGGGGCGGCAGCAGGCGGCGACGGGCAAGGCGTGGGCGGATCTACCGGGGGTGTTGAAGCGGCGCTAGCCTCCCATTTCCACCTTCTCCCGCCTTTGCGGGAGAGGCAACGAAGACTTGGTTCGCGCACTTCTGCGCGGACTTAGTCGTAGTCGGTGAGGGCCTTCTTCTTTCCGCGGGTCGATAAGAAGAAGACCCTCCCCAACCCCTCCCGCGAATGCGGGAGGGGAGAAGACTTCACCGCGCTGCCACCCAAGCCAGCCACAGCCACCCCGCGATCAGCGCCAGCCCGCCCAGCGGCGTCACCGCGCCCAGCCATTTCGGCAGCCCCAGCGCCATCAGGTACAGCGTCCCCGCGAACACCGCGCCGCCGGCAACGAACAACCAAGCCGAGCCCTTCGCCCCCATCTGTGCCGCCACCAGCGCCGCGACCGCGTGGATGAGCTGATACTCGCCGCCGGTCTTGAGCCATGCCGCCGCCTGCTCGCTCGCCGCGCCGTGCGCGCCGAAAGCGCCCGCGCCGACCGCGATCGCGCCCGACAGCGCCGCCAGGATCACCACCCAGTTCATTTGCCCTCCGGCGCCAGCATCTCGCGGCGGTCCTGCACGATCATCCGCGCGCCCGCCGCGCGCATGTCGCCGGTTTCGAACTGCACTTTCAGCCGTTCCTTGTCGCGGTTGCGGTAATGCTGCTCGCTGCGCTCGATCTCCTCTTCGGGGATGTCGAGGCTCGTCATCGCCAGCCGCGCCATCTTCACCGCCGATTCGAGCACTTCGCGCACGACGCCGTCGACCGGTGCCTCCTTGAGCTTGATCAGTGCGCGCCGGTCGAACGCGCGCACGAAGATGCCGGCCTTGGGGAAGGCCGATTTCACGCCCTCGACGATGTCGGGCGTGATCTGGTCTCCGTCGAGGCAGAACAGGATCAGCTCGGCATCCGCCGCGCCCGCCTGCCGCAACAGATCCAATCGAGTGCCGTCGCCGTAATAGACCTTCGCGCCGAACTCGCTCGCGATGTCGATCATCTCGATATCGGTGTCGATCAGCGTGACGGGGATGCCCTGCGCGATCAGCATCTGGCCGACCGTCTGGCCGAAGCGCCCGTAGCCGACGATCAGCGCGTTGGCACCGTCGACCTTGGGCCCGTCGCGCTCCTCGCGCCGGATCGCCTCGCGCCGCAAGGGGGCCGCCAGCATCATCAGGAACGGCGTCGTCGCCATCGACAGCGTGACGACCGCGCCGAACAGGCTCGCCGCATCGGGGTCGATCAGCCACGCCTTCTGCGCCTGTGCGAAGAGGACGAAGCCGAACTCGCCGCCCTGGCTTAGCAACAGCCCGAGGCCGAGCGCGGCACGCCACGGCATGCGGAATGCCATCGCTATCCCGCTCAGGATCACGATCTTGGTGGCGACCAGCGCGATCGCCATCGTGACGACGAACATCGGCCGCTCGGCGATGGCGTGCAGGTTCAGCATCATGCCGATCGCGACGAAGAACAGGCCGAGCAGGATCGAGCGAAACGGCTCGACATCGGCCTCCAGCTCATGCCGGTACGGGCTGTCGGCCAGCATCACGCCCGCGACGAACGCGCCGAGCGCGGTCGACAGCCCGAGCGTCTCCATGATCGCCGCCGACGCCACGACCGTGAACAGCCCGGCGAACACGAACATCTCGCGCTCGCCGAGATTGCCGATCACGCGAAACAGCGGCCGCAGCAGGAAACGCCCGGCCAGCACCAGCCCGGCGACCGCCAGCACGGTGTAGATGAACAGCAGCCAGCCCGGCGGCCCGCCCTTGTCGGCCGGATTGCGCGACAGCACCGTGACGATCGTGATGAGCGGCACGATCGACAGATCCTGGAACAGCAGGATCGAGAAGGCGCGCTCCCCGAAGGGCGTGCGCAGGCGGCCGGCGGATTGCAGCATCGGCAGCACCTGCGCGGTCGACGACAGCGCCAGCGGCAGGCCGAGCGCGAGCGACGCCTGCCACGAGAAATGCGCCAGCAGCCGCACCACGAGCGTAAGCGCGATGCCGCAGGTCAGCACCTGCAGCAGGCCCAGCCCGAATATCTCCTTGCGCAGCGACCAGAGCCGCGCCGGGTTGAGCTCCAGCCCGACGATGAACAGCAGCAGCGTGATGCCGAGTTCCGCCACGCCGATCTTCTGTTCGGGATCGCCGACCAGCCCGAGCACCTGCGGCCCCACGACCGCGCCCGCGATGAGGAAGCCCAAGGTGGCGCCGAGCCCGAGCCGGCGGAAAATCAGCACGAAGAGGAGCGCGAACCCGCCCAGCACCGCGCCGTCGAGCAACAGCGATTCGTTCATGCGGCACGCGCCCGGGCGGCGGCCTCGGCCGCTTCGGCGGCGGCTTCGAAGGCGAGGCGGATCGAGGCGTGGCGTGCGCTGTGCGGCAGCGCGGGCGCGAACAGGTCGAAGCCGGGCCAGTCAGGCAACGGCCCCTCGCCCGCCAGCCACGCGGTCAGCGCATCGCGCGCCGCCACCAGTTCGGGCGCGCTACGCCCGATCACATTGGCCGCCAGCAGCGAAGACGACGCCTGCCCCAGCGCGCACGCCCGCACCAGCAACCCGACCGCGCTCACGCGCCCGGCATCATCGACGTTCACGTCCACCGTCACCCGGCTGCCGCACACCGGCGACCGCTTCTCCGATGTCGCCATCGGATCGGGTAACCGCTCATGATGCGGGATAGTGGCGGCGAGGCGGAGAATCTCGGTGTTGTAGAGCGGCGCGTTCATGAGGCGGGTGTAGGGCGATTGCGCCGCTTCGTCACCCCGGACATTGGGCCGACCGTTACGGGCGCGGCGTATCGCTCGCATTGCCGGGCGGCGTCGCCGGCCCGAACACCGGCAGGCCCTTGCGCCTGCGATCGACGAAATCGGCGATCCCGGCGCTGGTGGCGTTGAGCAGCGGATAGGTCTTCGACGCCGTCAGCCATTCGGGCCGATGCGACGGGCCGCCGTGGACCGTGTCGGTCATCAGCACGACGAGCAGGAAGCCGAGGCTTGTCAGGATCAGGCCCTTCAGCGCGCCGAAACCGAAGCCCAGCGCGCGGTCGACCGGGCCGATCACCGAATCGCGGATCCGCCCGCTCACCGTGTTGGCGACGATCCGCCCGCCGAAATAGGTGAGCCCGGCCAGCACCGCGAACGCCAGCACTGCCGCCCCCGTCACCGTGCCGACCATGCCGGAAAAGGCGTGCGTCAGCGGTGAGTGGAACAGCTTCAGCGCGAACACGATCGCGACCCAGGCGAACAGCGACAGCACCTCGCTGACGAAGCCGCGCATCAACCCGAGCACCGCCGCGCCGCCGACCGCGAGGATGACGATGATATCGAGAGCGGAGAAACCCATGATCGTGCGCGCTTACGATGGCGGCGCTGGACTGTCGAGTGTGTTGGGGGTGTGGAGCACCTGGACGCGGATGCCGGCGCGGTTCGGGCGGAAGGTCACACTGCGGCGTTGGTCCCGCGCCTGCGCGTTCGGGCGCGGAAGTTTAGAAAGTTTACGCTACGTCTGCCCCATTCCTTCCTTCCCCGCGCGGTTTGCACGTGGGCGAGAGGACACATTCGCCGGAATGGCGGGACGTGCGGGCCGACAGTTCAAAGAGCGATGGTGCGATATAGCTTGGAGAGGTGAGTGTAGGACAGCGCTGTCTTGGTTTGGGTGGACGGGCGACATCACTCATCCTCTCCCGCGTTCGCGGGAGAGGCAACGGAGACTTGGTCCGCATTCTTCATGCGGGCCTAGTCGTAGTCGGTGAGGGTCTTCCTTTTGCAGCCGTAGAGAGAAGAAGACCCTCCCCCAGCCCCTCCCGCGAAGGCGGGAGGGGGAAGCTAGGGCTCCCTCCCGCGAAGGCGGGTGAGGAGAAGAAACCAGGCTCGCAAATGGTCGGAAGCCGCCGTTCGGCGCTACCTCACGGACGTCTGCTATGGGTTGAAAGGGGAGGTTCGATAAAACTGGCCCTCGTCAACCCGACGCCCCCTCACCCCACCACCCGCATCACCCGCTTGCCCTTCGTCCGGCTCGTCAGGTGGAACTGGAAACAGCGATCGCAGCGATACTGCCGCAGCGGCAGGCCCCAGCCCTCCGCACCCAGCACCGCCTCGCGCGCGGTGGCGAAGCGGGCTTTGCGGCGGCAGACGCTCAGCTTCGTGCGCATTCCTTGCCCAGTAGATGTTCGACCAATTGCCCCAGCGTGCGGAAGCCGCTGATCGTGAGCGGTCCCTTTTCCCCGACCATCGCGGACGGGCCGAGCGCGCGCATGAAGCCGAGCTTGGCCGATTCCTTCATGCGCAGCGGCGCGTGCGCGACCGGCCTCACCTCGCCCGACAAAGCGATCTCGCCGAACGCCACCGCATCGGCCGCCACCGGCCGCTCCGACAGCGCCGAGACGAGCGCCGCCGCCACCGCCAGATCGGCGGCGGGATCGGTGACGCGGTAGCCGCCGGCGATGTTGAGATAGACCTCGCACGACGAGAAGCTCAGCCCGCAGCGCGCCTCCAGCACGGCGAGGATCATCGCCAGCCGGCCGCCGTCCCAGCCGACCACCGCGCGGCGCGGCGTCGCGCCGGAGGCAAGCCGCACGACCAGCGCCTGGATCTCGACCAGCACCGGCCGCGTCCCTTCCAACGCGGGAAAGACGGTCGAGCCGGTCACGCCTTCCTCGCGCTGCGTCAGGAACAGCGCGCTGGGATTCGACACCTCGGTCAGACCTTCCGCCACCATCGCGAACACGCCGATCTCGTCGGTGCCGCCGAAGCGGTTCTTGATCGCGCGCAGGATGCGATACTGGTGGCTGCGCTCGCCTTCGAAGCTCAGCACCGTATCGACCATATGTTCGAGTACGCGCGGCCCTGCGATGCTGCCGTCCTTGGTGACATGGCCGACCAGCACCACCGCCGTGCCGCGCTCCTTGGCGAAGCGGATCAGCTCCTGCGCGGAGGCGCGCACCTGGCTGACGGTGCCGGGTGCGCCCTCGATCAGGTCGCTGTGCATCGTCTGGATCGAGTCGATCACCAATAGGTCGGGCGGGGTTCCCTGCGAGAGCGTGGTGAGGATATCGCGCGTCGATGTGGCGGCGGCGAGCTGCACCGGCGCCGCGCCCAGACCGAGCCGCCGCGCGCGCAATCGCACCTGATCCGCCGCTTCCTCACCCGAGACGTACGCGACCGAGAGGCCGGCGAGCGCCATCTTCGCCGCCGCCTGCAGCAGCAGGGTCGACTTGCCGATGCCGGGATCGCCGCCGATCAGCGTCGCCGATCCCTCGACGAACCCGCCGCCAAGTGCCCGGTCGAGCTCGGCAATGCCGCTGGAAAGCCGCGCGGGCAGCTCGACGTCGGTATCGAGCCCGATCAGCGAAATCATCCGCCCACCGCCCTGCAGATTGTGCTTGGCCTGAAACGGCGTGACGTTCCCGCCCGCCTCCTCGACCAGAGTGTTCCATTCCGCGCAATCGGCGCACTGCCCCTGCCACCGGTGCGACACCGATCCACAGGATTGGCAGACATAACGCTTCTGGGGTTTGGGCATGCGGGCGCCCTAACAGAAGAACGTTACCGGAACAACGTGGTTTGACGCCGCCCTCAAAACGGCGTTACGCTCGGACGTGCAGGGAGAAGACTATGGCGATGATGTTGGCGCTGCTGATGGCCGCTACGGCGACGCCCGTTCCGATGACGTCGCAGGGGCCGTGGGTCGTGAATGGCGACGAGAACCTCTGCTACCTGCAGCGCAAGTTCTCGGACGGAAAGCAGGAGGCGACTTTGGTCTTCCAGCCTCTGCTCGATCTCAGCACGATGGAATTGTCGATCATCTCGAAGGACAAGTCCTCGACGACGACGGGAGAAGCGGCCGTCACTTTGTCGTCGAGCAATCGTACCTTCAAGGGCCGGTATTTTTCGACCTTCAATGCCAACAGGAACCGGCGGCTGACCCGGATTACGATCGATCGCGTCCTGCTCACCACGATCAAAGACGGCGATGACCTCATCGTCGACGCCAGGCCGGTCGCGGCGCGTTTCCCGATCAAGCGGCCGGACAAGGCGCTGCCGATCCTGCAGGAATGCGTCGATTCGATGAAGAAGTCTTGGGGCGTCGACCCTGAGTCCAAAGCTGCCGTCGCGGTGCAGCCGACCGGCAATCCCGCGGCCTATTTCGGACCAGATGCTTATCCTGTGGCGGCGTTCAGTGAGGGCATCTCCGGCCGCGTAATCGCGCTCCTGCAAGTCAGCGCGAACGGCAAGGTCGAGCATTGCCGAATCGTCTCCTCGGCAGCTCAGGCGCTAAACGAAGGAACGTGCACGGCCGCGTATCACATCCGCTTCAAGCCTGCGCTCGGCCAAGACGGCAAGCCCATCGCCTCGACCTACCTGCTGCCGGTTAACTGGGTCATGCCCTAGGGCCGCGCCGGTATCGTCAGCCCCCTTTGCACCGCCGGCCGCGCCAGTCCGCGTTCCAGCCATGCCTTCACGTTCGCGAACCCGTCGAACCCCACCAGATCGCCCGCCTCGTAGAAGCCGACCAGTCCGCGCACCCAGCCCAGCATCGAGATGTCGGCGATCGTATAGTCGTCGCCCAGGAACCAGTCGCGCCCGGCCAGCGCCTTGTCCATCACGCCGAGCAGCCGCTTCGCCTCGCCGACGTAGCGGTCGCGCGGGCGCTTGTCCTCGAAGTCCTTGCCGGCGAACTTCACAAAGAAGCCGACCTGGCCGAACATCGGGCCGACGCCGCCCATCTGGAACATCACCCACTGGATCGTCTGCAGACGCCGGATCGGATCGGTGGGCAGAAACTTGCCTGTCTTTTCCGCCAGATACAGCAGGATCGCGCCGCTCTCGAACAGCGCGAGCGGCTTGCCGCCCGGCCCGTTCGGATCGAGGATCGCCGGGATCTTGCCATTGGGGTTGAGCGATTCGAACTCGGGCGTGTGCTGATCGTCCTTGCCGAAATCGACCACATGCACCTCGTAGGGCAGGCCCGTCTCCTCCAGCATGATCGACGCCTTCACGCCGTTGGGCGTCGGCAGCGAGTAAAGCTGCAGGCGGTCAGGATGCTGCGCGGGCCAGCGCTGCGTGATCGGGAAGTCGGCGAGATCGGTCATGGGGCTCTCCTTCGCCGCCACAGATAGGGTGTCGCCCAGACCGGGCAATTGCGGACGGCTAACAAAACGCCGATACTCGCGCAAAACAGGGCCTGCAGAAATGGATGAACTCGCGCAGCAATCGGTCACGTTCGGCGACGACACGCGCATCCGCGCGATCCTGAAGGCCGTTTGCGACATGACCGGCATGGGCTTTGCCGCGGTCTCGCGCGTCACCGATACGCGCTGGATCGCGTGCCAGGTGCTCGACAAGATCGGCTTCGGGCTCGAACCGGGCGAGGAGCTCGATCTCAAGACCACGATCTGCGACGAGATCCGCGAGGGCGGCAAGCTGGTCGTGATCGATCATGTCGGCGCCGATGCCGACTGGCGCACGCATCACACGCCGATGATGTACGGCTTCGAAAGCTATGTCTCGATCCCGATCGTGCTGGAGGACGGCAGCTTCTTCGGGACGCTCTGCGCAATCGACCCGGAACCGCGCGCGCTCACGTCCGGCACCATCGTCGCGACGATGCAGGGCATGGCGCAGCAGGTCGCGGCGATGGTCACGGAAAAGGCGATGGGCAAGCGCGCTGATATCGAGCAATAGCCAAGGCGTCCCCGCCCCGCTATGGCGCGGCTGATGCTCGCGCCCGAATTACGTGTTGCCCTGTTCAGCGGCAATTACAACTACACCAGAGACGGCGCCAACCAGACGCTGAACCGGCTCGTCGGGCATCTGCTCGGGCGCGGGGCGGCGGTGCGCGTCTATTCGCCGACGAGCAAGCGCCCCGCCTTTGCGCCAACCGGCGATCTCGTCAGCACGCCTTCCGTGCGACTGCCGGGCGGTCGGGCCGAATACAAGCTCGGGCTCGGCATATCGAAGGAGGTGCGGCGCGATCTCGATGCGTTCGCACCCAACCTGATCCACGTCTCCGCGCCCGAATTCCTCAATCACGCCGCCGTCCGCTACGCGCGCGAAAAAGGCATCCCGGTGGTCGCGTCGTACCACACGCGCTTCGAGACCTATGTTCAGTACTACGGCCTTGCCTTCCTGAAGCCGCTCGCGATCAGCATCCAGCGCAAATTCTACCAGAGCGTCGACGAGGTGCTCGCGCCCAGCCAGATGATGGGCGAGATATTGCGGGAATGGGGTGTGACGACGCCCGTCACGCGCTGGTCGCGCGGGGTGGATCACGATCGCTTCAATCCGGCGCGCCGCAGCCTGGAGTGGCGGCGCGCGCTCGGCATCGCCGATGACGAGATCGCGATCGGCTTCCTCGGCCGGCTGGTGAAGGAAAAGGGCCTCGACGTCTTCGCCAAGGCGATTCACGCGCTGCAGAAGCGCGGCGTGCGGCACAAGGTGCTGGTGGTAGGCGAAGGCCCTGCCGAGGCATGGTTCGCGAAGGAGATTCCCGATGCGGTGTTCGCCGGCTTCGTGACCGGCGACGATCTCGGCCGCGCGGTCGCCTCGATGGACGTGTTCTTCAACCCCAGCGTCACCGAGACCTTCGGCAACGTGACGCTGGAGGCGATGGCCGCCGGCGTGCCGGTGGTGGCGGCACGCGCGAGCGGCGCGGTCGGGCTGCTTGAGGACAATGTGACCGGACTGATCGTCGATCCCGACGATGTCGAGGGCTATGCCGACGCGATGCAGCGTTTCTGCGAGGACGAGGCGTTCCGCGTCGGCGCAGGCCGTGCGGGCGTGGCGGAAGCGGCGCGCTACGACTGGGACACGATCAACCAGACCGTGCTCGACACGTATCTGCGCGTGATCGAGCGCGAATCCAACTAGCGTCGCCCCGGCGCAGGCCGGGGCCGCCAGGTTGCTTGGCAGGACTTTTGCCACAAACTCAATGGCCCCGGCCTGCGCCGGGGCGACGATTAATCAGGCCGCCTTCCAGTCGAAGCTCAGCGGCGCCTCGCGGAACGCGAAGCGGTCGAGATGGCGCGCGACCGCACCCTTCAGCCCTTCGAGCTGCTCCTCGACGCTCGCGTCGATCCGCACGCCGAGCGCTTCCGCGCCCGCGTCGAACGTCACCAGCGCATCGGCCGGCCAGTCCGCGCCGCGCGCGTCCTTCGGGAAGATGACGGTGCCATGCTCGGCGTTGAACAACACGGTCAGATTGTGCTGCCAGTGCTTGCAGAGTTGCTGGAGGTATTTGCTCGCGCTCGCGGTGGGAACCTGGGCGGTTGCGCTGATGCTCACGATTTCGAATCCTTCCGGGGGATAGGGGGTGGCGGTTGCCCAATCGGACAACCGCCGGCGCAGCTTTTCGAGCCGCGTCATGGTTACAGCCGCTCGATCTTCTGCGCCGCCTCGTCAAGCAGCGCGACGACGGCCTGCAGCGTCTCGTCATCGAGATCGCGGTCGCTGAGACGATCCTTCAGAGCGATGCCGAGGTTCATCATCGCCCGCTTGATCGAGCGATGATCGGTGCGCGCGCGCTCCTCGCCCACCGCCGCCAGCCGGGCGAACAGCGCCGCGACGGCCTCGGCATTTTCCGCAAGATGCGCGGTGCCGGCCTCGGTGACGGCGAAGAGCTTCTTCGCACCCTCCTGCTTGCCCTCGACCAGGTCCATGTCGTCGAGCAGGGTGATGGTCGGATAGACCACGCCCGGGCTCGGCGCATAAGCGCCGCCGGTCAATTCCTCGATCTGGCGGATCAGGTCGTAGCCGTGGCGCGGTTCATCGGCGATCAGCTTGAGCAGCACGAGCCGCAGTTCGCCGCCGTCGAACATCCGGCGGGACCGCCCGCCTTCACGGCTGCCGCCCTCACCCCAGCCGTGACGCCCGCCGAAGCCACGACCGAAACCACCCCCAAACATCGGGTGGCCGTGGCCATGATTGCCGCGAAGGCCATGTCGTTTGTTGTGTCCAAACATCTATCGTTACCTTTCTGAGTCTCTACGATGGCACTAAGATATATCGCAATGCAGAGGAGTCAAGATATATCTTGGAATGTTTTTATCATTCGCTATTGGCCCTTCGTCACTCCGGGCTTGACCCGGGGTCTCGCTTGTTGTGCGGCGTTGGAAAGGCAGCGGGATCCCGCTCAAGGCCGGGGTGACGGCGGAGCAAGTGTGGCGGAGATCGACGAAAGTCCCTATCTGTTCCCGATGCCCGACCTCTTCGCAGCCTATGATCCACCCGCGCCCGAGGCGCCGCTACCCGAGGGTGCGCCCCTTGCCGATCGCCTCCGTCCGCGTGCGCTGTCGGATGTCGTCGGTCAGGATCACCTCACCGGCGCCGAAGGCGCGATCGGGCGGATGGTCGCGGCCGGACGCCTGTCGTCGATGATCCTGTGGGGCCCGCCCGGCACCGGCAAGACCACCATCGCGCGGCTGCTCGCCGACGCCGTGGGCCTGCGCTTCGTCGCGATCTCGGCGGTGTTCTCGGGCGTGGCGGACCTCAAGAAGGCCTTCGCCGAGGCGCGCGAACATGCGAAGCTCGGCAAGCGCACGCTCCTGTTCGTGGACGAGATCCACCGCTTCAACCGCGCGCAGCAGGACGGCTTCCTGCCCTTCGTCGAGGACGGCACGGTCACCCTCGTCGGCGCGACCACCGAGAATCCGAGCTTCGAACTCAATGCCGCCTTGCTCAGCCGCGCGCAGGTGCTGATCCTGCGCCGCCTCGATGCCGCCGCGCTCGAACTGCTGCTGGAACGCGGCGAGGCGCTGGAGGAACGCCCGCTCCCGCTCACGCCGGCAGCGCGCGAGGCGATCGTCGCCAGCGCGGACGGCGACGGCCGCTTCCTGCTCAACCAGGCCGAGACATTGTTCTCGGTCGATCTGCCCGAACCGCTCGATCCCGCCGGTCTGTCGGCGTTCCTGCAACGCCGCGTCGCCGTCTACGACAAGGACCGTGAGGGGCATTACAACCTCATCTCCGCGCTGCACAAATCGCTGCGCGGGAGCGACCCGCAGGCGGCGCTCTATTATCTCGCGCGGATGCTGACGGCAGGCGAGGAGCCGCTCTACGTGCTGCGCCGTATCGTCCGTTTCGCGAGCGAGGATATCGGCCTCGCGGACTCGAATGCGCTCACGGTGTGCCTCGCCGCCAAGGACGCCTACGATTTCCTCGGCAGCCCGGAGGGCGAGCTCGCGATCGTGCAGGCCTGCCTCTATTGCGCCACCGCGCCCAAATCGAACGCCGCCTATGTTGCGCAAAAAAGTGCCTGGCGCAGCGCGAAGGAAACCGGCTCGCTGATGCCGCCGCAGAACATTCTCAACGCGCCGACCAAGCTGATGAAGGAGATCGGCTACGGCAAGGGCTATGCCTATGATCACGATACCGATGCGGGTTTCTCGGGCTCCGATTACTGGCCCGAGGAGATGGCGCCGCAGACCTTCTACACCCCCACCGACCGCGGCATGGAAAAGCGCATCGCCGAGCGCATGGCGTGGTGGGCGGAGCTGAAGAATGAGGACGACACCCCTCCCCGTTCGGGCTGAGCTTGTCGAAGCCCTGTACTTCTTTTGCTACGATAGAGAAAAAAGACAGCCCTTCGACAAGCTCAGGGCGAACGGGGGCGGGAATGCTTTTCGATAGCTGGGACGATGTCGTCGCCTTTGCCCTCACCCTGCCCGACACCTATATGGAAAGCTTCTACAACCAGCCCGCACCGAAGGTGAACAAGAAGGCGTTCGTCTCGCAGGGACATGAGGAGGGCAGCTTCCACGTCCCCAGCCCGCACGACGAAAAGGCGGTGCTGCTCGAAACCGATCCCGATACCTTCTGGCAGACGAAACACTACGAGAACTGGCCCGGCCTGCTCGTCCGATACGGCAGCCAAGATCCGGAACGCATCGCCACCGTCATCCGCCGCGCCTGGTGGGACAAGGCGGGCAAGACCCAGCGCAAGGCTTTCGGCGAACGTCCTTAACTTGCGACGAACGGCGGAACCTGGCCCCCGATTCGGCGATTATCGGATGCGTGACCCAAGACAAGAAGCCGACCGCTACCCTCACCCGATCCGCGAAGCTCCGTCAGCAGGCAGGCAACTGCCTGACCATCGCCGTGCGCGAAAAGACCCCCGATTTCGCCGCCGAACTGATCGACGAGGCGCTCCGTCTGTCGCAGCGCGCGGCCGAGCTGGAGGGCAAGGCGGCGTAGAAAACCTCCCCCCGCCAGGGGGAGGTGGCAGGCGTAGCCTGACGGAGCGGGAGGACGGCGGCGTCCTCGCGACTGTTCCGCATCCGCTCCCTTCGTCGCCTGCGGCGACACCTCCCCCTTGTGGGGGAGGATACTTGCCAGAAGTTTCCCTACACCCCGCAAAAGCATCCGTCCGGTTGCCCGATCCCCCGGCTTCGCTCATGGGTCGATCATGGCTAGCCTGCTCGATCCCACCTCACGCGGCCGCGTGATCCTTGTCGGCGCGGGGCCGGGCGATCCCCGTCTGCTCACCGTGCGCGCGGTCGAGGCGTTGCGCGCCGCCGATATCGTCGTCCACGACGGGCTGATCGATCCGCGCGTCCTCGATATCGCGCCGCCGACGGCGCAACGCATCTCGGTCGCGAAACAGCGCGCACGCCACACGCTGCCGCAGGAATCGATCAACGCGCTCATCATCGCCCATGTCCGCACCGGCGCGATCGTCGTGCGGCTGAAGGGTGGCGACCCCTTCATCTTCGGGCGCGGCGGCGAAGAGGTCGAGGCGGTGCGCGCCGCCGGGCTTCCAGTCGAAGTCATTCCTGGCGTCTCGGCCGCGCTCGGCTGCGCGGCGGAGGCGATGTTGCCGCTCACTCACCGTGATCACAGCAGCGCGGTCAGCTTCGTCGCGGGCCAGTGCAAGGGATTGGCCGATCAGGACTGGTCGGGCCTCGCCGGCAAGGGCCGCACGCTCGTCATCTACATGGGCGTCGCGACCGCCTCCGACATCGCCGACAAGCTGATGCGCGACGGCGTCACGCCCGACATGCCCGTCGCGGTGCTGGAGCGCGGCACGCTCTCTGGCGCGCGCGCGCTGCGCACGCTCCTTGCCGATCTCGGGCCGATGATGGCGCGCGAAAAGGTGGCGAGCCCGGCGATCATCGTTGTAGGCGAGGTCGTCGAACTGTCCGATGCCGAGGACCGGCTCGGCCGCTGGGCGAGCGTTGCAGAGGGGACTTTTGCGTGAAGCTGTTGACGGGGAACGACTTGCCGAGCGGCGACGTGATCTGGTGGACCGGAAGCGGCTGGTCGCGCCACGTCGAGGACGCCGCCGATACCGGCACCGACGGCGAAGCGATCCTCGCGGTGGAACAGGCCGCCCGCCGCGTCAACGGCGCCTATGTGATCGACGCGGCCGCGACGCCCGATGGCCCCCGCCCCGCCCACATCAAGGAACGCATCCGCGCGCTCGGCCCCACGGTGCGCATGGACCTGACGCTCAAGCCCGAGGTTTCGCCCGAGGTGGTGCTGTGATGGTTCACGCGGAGGCGCGGAGCCGCGGAGCGGATGTCGCGCGCGGCAGCGCGTCTCTTTTCATCGCGACGTTCGAAAGGTCTCCCGGACGCACCGCCAGCGCATCGCCTCGGCGTCCTCTGCGCCTCTGCGCGAACCCCCTTCTTCTCTCCGCGGCTCCGCGCCTCCGCGTGCAAAAAATCAGGGCTTTCTGATGTATCAATACGACAAATACGACCAGTCGATCGTCGATGCCCGCGTCGAGGAATTCCGCGATCAGGTGAAGCGTCGCCTCGCCGGCGAGATCACCGAGGATCAGTTCAAGCCGCTCAGGCTGATGAACGGCCTCTACCTTCAGCTCCACGCCTATATGCTGCGCGTCGCCGTGCCCTACGGCACGCTGTCCGGCCCGCAGATGCACATGCTGGCGCACATCGCGCGCAAATACGATCGCGGCTACGGCCATTTCACCACGCGGCAGAACATCCAGTACAACTGGATCAAGCTCGACGAATGCCCCGATATCCTCGCGGAGCTGGCAACGGTCGAGATGCACGCCATCCAGACCAGCGGCAATTGCATCCGCAACATTTCGTCGGACCAATACGCCGGTGCGGCCGCCGACGAGGTCGCCGATCCGCGCCCCTGGGCGGAGTTGCTGCGCCAGTGGAGCACCTTCCACCCAGAGTTCACGTACCTGCCGCGCAAGTTCAAGATCGCGGTGATCGCCGCCGACGAGGACCGCGCGGCGATGCGCCTCCACGATATCGGCATCCAGCTCGTCAAGAAGGACGGCGTGCTCGGCGGGCGCATCTTCGTCGGCGGCGGCATGGGCCGCACGCCGATGATCGCGCCCGAGATCAAGAACTTCGTCACCGCCGACGATCTGCTCAGCTATGTCGAGGCGTGCCTGCGCGTCTACAATCGCTACGGCCGGCGCGACAATATCTACAAGGCGCGCATCAAGATCCTGATCCACGAGATCGGCGCCGACGAATACCGCCGCCAGGTCGAGGAAGAATTCGTCGCCGTGAAGGCGCTCGGCATCGATCCGCCGCAGGCCGAGTTCGACCGCATCACGGCCTTCTTCGCGCCCCCCGCCTTCGACGCGGGCGCGAGCGACGCGATCGACCGCACCGATCCCGATTTCGCCGTCTGGCTCGACCAGAACGTCAAGCCGCACAAGCAGCCGGGCTATGCCATCGTCAACATCAGCCTGAAGAAGACCGGCGACATCCCCGGCGACGCCTCGGCCGATCAGATCGACGTCATGGCCGATCTCGCCACCAAATACAGTTTCGACGAGCTCCGCGTGACGCATGCGCAGAACATCGTCCTGCCGCACGTCGCGGTGCGCGATCTGCCCGAGGTGTGGCGAACGCTCGACGCCGCCGGCCTCGCCGCCGCCAACCTCGATCTCATCACCGATATCATCGCCTGCCCCGGCCTCGATTATTGCAGCCTCGCCAACGCGCGCTCGATCCCGGTCGCGCAGAAGATCGCGAGCCGCTTCGCCGATCAGGGCCGCCAGCGCGACCTCGGCGAATTGAAGCTCAAGATCAGCGGCTGCATCAACGCCTGCGGGCACCACCATGCCGGCCACATCGGCATCCTCGGCGTCGACAAGAAGGGCACCGAGAATTACCAGCTCCTGCTCGGCGGATCGGGCGCGGAGGACGCCAGCCTCGGCAAGATCACCGGCCCCGGCTTCGACGAGGACGGCATCGTCGATGCGGTCGAGAAGGTCACAAACGTCTATCTCGGCGTGCGCGCGGACGGGGAGCGTTTCCTCGACACCTATCGCCGCGTCGGCATGGAGCCGTTCAAGGAGGCTCTCTATGGGTGATCTGCTCCGCTACCGCGACGATGCGGCGCACGAGGAACCGGCAGTCACGCTCGACGCCTTTCTTGGGGCATCGAACGCCACCGCCGTGCGGATCGAGCCCGGCGAGGATGCCCGCGCGCTGCTCCCGCATCTCGACCGCATCGCCTTGGTCGAGGTCGCCTTTCCCGCCTATCGCGACGGGCGCGGCTATTCCACCGCGCGCGTGCTGCGCGAGGCCGGCTACACGGGCGAGCTTCGCGCCGAGGGCGACGTGCTGGTCGATCAGGTGCCGCTGATGCGCCGTTGCGGCTTTGATAGTTTTGCTCCGCGCGCTGAAATCGATTCTGCGACGCTCAAGGCCTCGTTGGAAAGATACGAGTTCGTATATCAGGGTGCGGCCGATGGGGCCGTTCCCGTATGGAAGCTGCGACATGGGTGAACCCGCCCGCAAGATCGACATTATCGGCTCCCGCCCCGCCTTTACTCAGGCCGATGCGGATGCGCTCAACGCGCGCTTCGCGGGCGTCGATACGATGTCGATGCTGCGCGCTCTGTTTTCCGAGGGCATCCTCGGGCGCACCGCAGTGGTGTCCTCGTTCGGCACCGAGAGCGCGGTGCTGCTCGATCTCGTCGCCCGCGCCGACAAGAGCGTGCCGGTGGTGTTCGTCGATACGCTCAAGATGTTCCCGGAGACGCTCGCCTATCGCGATACTCTGGTCGAGACGCTGGGCATCGAGAACAGCTGGACGGTAGAACCCGATCCGGTCGTGCTCGCCGCCAAAGACGGCACCGATCTGCGCTGGTCCTACGATCCCGACGGCTGCTGCGAGATACGCAAGGTGGAGCCGTTGAAGCGCGCCAAGGCGGGGCTCGACAGCTGGATTTCCGGGCGCAAGGCGTTCCAGTCGCAGACCCGCCAGAACATCGCCCGCTTCGAGATCGAGGACGGCCGCCTCAAGGTCAATCCGCTTGGCGATTGGGTGAAGGCCGATCTGGAGGCGTATTTCGCGGAAACGCATCTGCCGCGTCATCCGCTGGAAGTGGACGGCTATCCCTCGATCGGCTGCCAGCCCTGCACCAGTAAAGTCCTGCCCGGCGAAGACCCCCGCGCGGGCCGCTGGCGCGGGTGGGAAAAGGTGGAATGCGGCATCCATGTGCCGGAGAAGCCGGGCGAAGAACCCGTTTTCTAGGGCTTCTTGCCGGTCGTGATCGCCTGCGTGCGGTGTGCGGCGACCTGAGCGTCGAGCACCCGCGCCCGCGTATCCAGCTCCCGCGCTTCCGCGTCCGACATGCCGTCGCCGCCGTAGCGATCCGAGAGCGTATCGATCTGATTGGCCTCGCGCCGCTGCCGGTAAGCGTCGCGGCGCGAGAGTTGCCCGGCGTTGCGCCCGTGGTCGATATCGCGGCGGATCTTCGCGGTGTCGGCGCTGCCCGCATAGACCGGCGCGGCCGGGCTCCATTCCTTGACCGGCGCCCGGAACTGCGCCGTCGCGGGCATGGGCGCCGCCATCAGGGCGATTGCGATCCAGGCTCCACGTCGCATCATCGTCACGCTCCTACCCGCGTCATGCGGGAAGATGATCGGGCCGGACTGAACGCCGCGTGAACCTCAATAGCCCACGTAATCACTGAACCGCGTGATCGTCGGCTCGAACTTCAGCACCACCTTGCCGGTCGCGCCGTGGCGCTGCTTGGCAACGATCAGCTCGGCGAGGCCGAAGACGCGCTCCATGTCGGTCGCCCATTGCGCGTGATCCTCGAAGATCTTGGCGCTGTCGCCCTCGGTCGGGCGCTTGGGCTCCTTGGCGGCGACGTAATAATCCTCGCGGTACACGAACATGACGATGTCGGCGTCCTGCTCGATCGATCCCGATTCGCGCAGATCCGAAAGCTGCGGGCGCTTGTCCTCGCGCTGCTCGACCGCGCGGCTGAGCTGCGAGAGCGCCATCACCGGCACGTTCATGTCCTTCGCCAGCGTCTTGAGCCCGCGCGAGATCTCGGAGATTTCCTGCACGCGCCCGTCGCTCGACGATTTGGCGGAGCCGGTCAGCAGCTGGAGGTAATCGATCACCACCAGCCCGATCTCGTTATTGTGCCGCCGCTGCAGCCGTCGCATCCGCGTGTGCAGCGCCGCGATCGTCAGGCCAGCCGTATCGTCGATGAACAGCGGCAAATTCTCCAGATCGGCGGCGGCGGCGGCGAGCTGGTTGAACTCGGCGCGGCTGATCTTGCCCATGCGCAGCGCTTCGGAACTGATCCGCGCTTGCTCCGAAAGGATGCGCGTGGCGAGCTGGTCGGCCGACATTTCCAGGCTGAAGAATGCGACCTTCGCGCCGACAGACTCGCTGTGCGGGATGCCGTCCGCGCGGTCGCGCATGTAGCGCTGCGCCGCGTTGAAGGCGATGTTGGTGGCGAGCGATGTCTTGCCCATGCCCGGACGCCCGGCGAGGATCATCAGATCCGAATGGTGCATGCCGCCGATCTTGGCGTTGACGCTGTCGAGCCCCGTCGTGATGCCCGACAGGTTGCCGCCCGAGTTGAGCGCGCGCTGCGCCATCTTCACCGCAGCCGTCGTCGCCTGGGCGAAGGTCTTGACCGCGGTCTCGGATGCGTTGTCGCCCGCGACCTTGAACAGCTCTTCCTCGGCCAGCTCGATCTGCCCGCGCGGATTGACCTCCTCCGACGTGTCCATCGCGCGTTCGACCAGCCCGCGCCCGACGGTCACCAGCGTGCGCAGCATGGCGAGATCGTAGATCTGCGACGCGAACTGCCGCGCGCCGATCAGCCCGGCACCGCTGCCGGTGAGCTGCGCGAGATAGGCCGGCCCGCCGAGCTCCTTCATCGCCGGATCGCTCTCGAACATCGGCCGCAGCGTCACCGGCGAGGCGAGCATGTCGTTGCCGCGCGCGGTGCGGATCGCCGCGAAGATGCGACCATGCAGCGGCTCGAAGAAATGCTCGGGCTCGAGCTTGTCGATCAGGTCGTCAGCCAGCCGATTGTCGATCATCATCGCGCCGAGCATCGCCGCCTCCGCCTCCACGTTCTGCGGAAGCTGGGTTTCGGGCGGAGTCGACGCGGGTGGGACGAGTGCGGTGGCCATCCGACCGCTTCTACGCGAGCGGGCGCGCGCCTCAAAGCCGCTTGCGACGGGCGGCGGTGTGGAGCCCGTGGATAACCTACCGGATTGTCCCCGCCCCGCATCCCCGGTACGGCGCTCGGGATGAGCGATCCGCGCATCATCGACATCAGCCTCGACGAGGCGACGATCGCCTGGCGCTCGGCGGATATCGAGCAGGAGCGGCGGATCGCGATCTTCGATCTGATCGAAGGCAACAGCTTCGCCCCCGTCCGCACCTATCCCGATGGCTATGCGGGGCCATACAAGATCGCGCTCGCCGCCGAGGAAGGCCGCCTCGCCATCGCCATCAACCGCGCCGACGGATCGCATCTGGAAACCTATGTGCTGGCGATGGGGCGCTTCCGGCGCACGATCAAAGATTATTTCGCGATCTGCGACAGCTATTTCGAGGCGATCCGAAACGCGACACCGCAGCAGATCGAGACGATCGACATGGCGCGGCGCGGCATTCACAATGATGCTGCCGACCTCCTCAAGGAGCGGCTGGAGGGCAAGATCGCGATCGATTTCGATACCGCACGGCGGCTGTTCACGCTGATCTGCGTGCTGCACAATCGGGGCTGAGGGCGAGGTGCGGCTCAATCTCGTCGGCCGGTGGATCGGCATCGCCGGTGCCGGTGCCGTCGCGCTCGTGCTGATCGGCGTGGCGGCGTGGACGCTCGCGCTGAGCTGGCGGCCGACCGACAAATACGTCTTTCAGGGCGTCGACGTTTCCGAGGAGCAGGGCGCGGTCGAATGGTGGACGGTCAAGGGCGGGGGCGCGAACTTCGCCTATCTGCGCGCGACCAGCGGGTCGGCCGGCCGCGACCAGCGCTTCGAGAAGAATTGGGCCGATGTCGAAAAGACGGGGATGCGCCGCGGCGCGATCCACCGCTACTCGCTCTGCAATCTGGCGGTCGATCAGGCGAACAATTTCAACACCACCGTCCCCAAGGACGAAGGCGCACTGCCCGCCGCAGTGGAGCTCGATTTCACCGGCGATTGCACCGCTCGCCCCGAACAGGCGGTGGTCGTCGATGAGTTGCGCAAATTCCTGACGATGGTCGAGGCGCACACCGGCAAGCCCGTGCTGTTGCGCATCACCAGCCGTTTCGACGCGCAGTACAAGGTGACGCAGGGCATCGTGCGGCCGGTCTGGGCGATCGGCAATTTCTTCCCGCCCGATTATGCCGCGCGGCCGTGGCGGATGTGGCAGGCGAGCGATATGCGGCGGATCGACGGGGTCGACGGCCCGGTTCATTGGGATGTGGTGCGGCCATGACGGATCTGGTTCTTGAAGAGGCGACCGGCGCGCGCCTGATCGCGGCGGCGCGCGAGGCCGCGCTGAAGGCGCATGCACCCTACTCCCGCTTCGGCGTCGGCGCGGCGGTGCTGCTGGCGGACGGCAGCGTGGTGACGGGCGCCAATTTCGAGAACGCCAGTTACGGCCTCTCGCTTTGCGCCGAGACGGTGGCGCTGGCGACCGCGAGCAGCGCCGGGCGGCTGCGCGACGTCGTCGCCATCGGCGTGATCGGCGGCGCGATGGACGCGGCCGGCACCCCGCGCGGGGATGCGGTGGTCGGCCCGTGCGGCCGCTGCCGCCAGGTCATCAACGAAGCCGCGCAGATGGGCGGTCGCGACGTGACCGTCTGGTGCGCCGCCGCCGAGGGCGACGCGGTCGAACGCTACCGCCTGTCCGAACTGCTGCCCCACGCCTTCGGGCCGGGCGATCTCGGCATCACAGGCTGATGGCGAAGGCCGATCGTCTCGCCCGCCTCGACGATCAGCGCATCGAACTCGAGGCCGAGTATCGCGAGGCGCTGATTGCGGCGCTCCGCGTCACGGCCGCGGGCAAATGGGGCCTGTTCGATCACACCGGGGATCGCTCCGCGCGCGCCGCGGTCGCGCCGGTCCTGGCTCATCTCGCCTATCTCGGCGAGACGATCGACAAGGCGCGCGCACAGTTCGCCATGCCCTCGTTTCCGCTGCAGCAGGAATTTCTGAGTGCGCGCGGCCGCGTATCGCCGCAGGCACCGGGCGAGCCGAAGCAGGCGCAGGCATGGCTGGAACGTCTCGGGTAACGCCCCCGCGCGACCGCCGTCTCGCTACCCCTTGCCCCCCTCCCCGTTTCCGGCAAAAGCTGCACCCCAAGGGAGCGCAACAATGTCCGTCATGTCAGACCGCTGGATCCGCGAGCAGGCGCTTGGGGCCGGCATGATCGAGCCGTTCGTCGATGGGCAGAAGCGCGACGGCTGCATCTCCTACGGCCTGTCCTCCTACGGCTATGACGCGCGCGTTTCGGACGAGTTCAAGATCTTCACCAACATCGACAGCGTGACGGTCGACCCGAAGGATTTCGCCGCCAACAGCTTCGTAGATCGCAAGACCGACGTCTGCGTGATCCCACCCAACAGTTTCGCATTGGCGCGGACGGTGGAATATTTCCGCGTTCCCCGCGACGTGCTGGTCATCTGCCTCGGCAAATCGACCTACGCGCGCTGCGGGATCATCGTGAACGTGACCCCGCTGGAGCCCGGCTGGGAGGGGCATGTGACTTTGGAGTTCTCCAATACCACGCCCCTGCCGGCCAAGATCTACGCCAACGAAGGTGCCTGCCAGTTCCTGTTCCTGCAGGGCAACGAACCGTGCGAGACGAGCTACGCCGACCGCGCGGGCAAATATATGGGTCAGCGCGGGGTGACGTTGCCGCGCCTTTAGGGCGCGTCGAGACAGCGTCGCCGCGTAACCACGGCCGACGTCCGTACGCTACAGTCGCAAACGGCTGCCCGGAACACTTTCGCGCGTCGAGAGATTCTGCGGCATGTTGCATCACGTCTCGCTCGGCACCACCGACCTCGCTCGCGCCCGCGCCTTTTACGACCCGGTCATGGCGGAATTGGGCCTGCGCCGAACCCTGGATGTCGACAACGCCGTGGGATACGGCGCGGGCATCACCGTGTTCAGCCTCAATCTGCCGGCAGACGGCGAGCAGGCGACTGCCGGAAACGGCACGCATATCGCCTTCGAGGTGGAGCGCCGCGCCGCCGTCGACCGCTTCTTCGCGATGGCCCTTGCTAACGGCGCGGAGGGCGATGGCGCGCCCGGCCTGCGGCCCGAATATGACGCCAATTACTACGCGGCCTTCGTACGCGATCCCGATGGCAACAAGATCGAAGCGCTCACCTTCGCCGCGAGTTGAGGCGCTGCCTACGGGACGCGAGGCACGTGGCGACGGCTAGACAAGACCGGCCGGACGCGGCCGCGTGCTCTGCCCTCACGGAAAAGGGCGGCCCCGAAGGACCGCCCTGTCTGTTTTCCGCTTCCCGCGCTCGGACCCTACGTCGCCGCCGGCAAAGCCGTCGGCCGGGTTCGGGGCTGCGCGCCGACCCGCCGGCCGGTCGGGGCGATGCTTGGCTACGCCTCGCATCGGCGCGCGGCTCGCGCGCCCTCACCCCGATTTAGAAGTCGTTCCGGTACTGTTCGTTGCCGATGAAGCCGAGCTTCGAGATGCCCGAGCGCTTGATCACGGCGAGGACGGTATCGACCTTTTCGTAGCGCGCCGCGGGATCGGGCTGGAAGTGCAGCTCCGGTTCCGGGTTCATCGTCTTGGTCGTCTCCAGATACTGCTGGAGCGTCACCAGATCGACCGGCGAGCCGTTCCACTGCACCACACCGGCGGGATCGATCACGACCTTGTTCTTCACAGGATCGATGATCGGCTGGCGCTGGCTGGGATCGTTGATCGGCAGATCGACCTTCACCGCGTGCGTCTGCGGCGGAATGGTGATGATGAACATGATCAGGAGCACCAACATGACGTCGATCAACGGCGTCGTGTTGATATCCATCATGGGGTCGCCTTCTTTGCCACCCGAGCTCATTGCCATGTAGAAATACTCCTAAATTCCGAGAACGGGGTCGGGCTCAATCGGGCACCACGTTGGGCGCCGGCTGCGAAATGAAGCCGACCTTCGCGAAACCTGCCATCTGCATCGTGTAGACCGCGCCACCGATGCACTTGTACGGCACGTTCACGTCGCCGCGGATATGCGCCTCGGGAAGATCCTCAGGCGTCAGATTGGCGGGTCCGCCGAGCCGCTTGATCTCCGCCTTCAGCTTGTCGACCGCGCGCTGGAGCAGTTCCTCGTGCGTCACCCGCGTGAGGTTCCAGTAGACGGCGCAGTTGCCGCCCTCGTCCTCGACGATCGAAAGGCTGACGTTCTCCGGCTTGGTCGTGGTCGGATCGTACTTCACCTCGGGAAGCTTCAGCTTCACGTTCTGAACCACCACCGGAACCGTGATCAGGAAGATGATCAGCAGAACCAGCATGACGTCCACGAGCGGCGTCGTGTTGATGTCCGACATCGGCGTTTCGCTGTCGGTGGGGGCGCCTGTGCTCACGGCCATGAAAGGCTATCCTATTCCTTGTCGTTCGAACTGCGGGCCGATGCTCGCAGCGAGGGCGGGAGCCGCCGCATGACGGCTCCCGTTATTGACTTCAGGCCTTGGTCTGAACGCCACCGGCCTGGCCGGCCGTGGTCGTGGCAGGCTTGGGAGCCGGGGCACCCGGAGCAACCTTGGCCTTCGCGCCGGCAGGCTTCACGGCGCCGTCCGACGCGATGTAGCCGAGCACGTCGTTCGAGAACGCGCTGAGGTTCTCGGCGATCGCCTTGTTGCGGCGCTGCAGGAAGTTGAAGGCGAGCACGGCCGGAACCGCGACGACGAGACCGAAGGCGGTCATGATGAGCGCCTCACCGACCGGGCCTGCGACCTTGTCGATCGATGCCTGACCGGCCTGGCCGATCGAGATCAGCGCGCGGTAGATACCAAGCACCGTACCGAACAGACCGATGAACGGCGCGGTCGCGCCGACCGTCGCGAGGAAGGCGAGACCGCCACCCAGCTGCGAGTTGATCACCGCTTCCGAGCGAGCGAGCGAGCCGTGGACCCAATCATGCGCTTCGACCGGATCGGTCAGCTTCGAATGCTGCTCCTGAGCGAGCAGGCCGTCGTCGACGATCTGCTTGTAGGCCGAGTTCTTCTCGAGCTTGGCAGCGCCTTCGCGCAGGCTCGGCGACGACCAGAAGGTCGTGCGGACGCGCTTGCCCTGGTTGATCACCTTCTGCTGCTCGAACAGCTTGGTGAACAGGATGTAGAGCGAGAAGAACAGCATGATGACGAGGATCGCCGCGGTGACCGCGGTGACCGGGCCGCCCTGCTGCAGGGCGTTCATGAGGCCGAAGTTGTTCTCTGCCGGGGGTGCGCCGGCGGCGAGGATGGTAGTGAACATGCGGTAGCTTCCCTCTTCAATAAAAATCCCGGGCGCGTCCGTCAGGCGCGCGCCCAGGGCGGACAATCATTCAGGCAGAACCCAGCGGACTGGCAGCGTGTAGGTGGTCGAAATCGGCGAGCCGTTATCGTCCTGAGCGGGCGAGAACTTCACGCGGCGCTTCGCGATGCTGCAGGTGGTCGAATCGAGATCGGCGTTGCCGCTCGACGAGGTGACCACGCAATCGACGACACGCCCATCCGTGCCGACCGTCAGCTTTGCGACGACGCGGCCTTGTGCTTCCGCACGCAGAGCGGACGCCGGGTAAGCATCAGGACCGAAGAACTGCGCCGGATTACCCTTGAGGCCGGCTGCCTTGGACACGCGCGGCGGAGCCGGCGGCGGCGGCGGGGCCGCGATCGGGATCATCGGCGCGGCCGGCGGAGGCGTCTGCACCGTCTGGATCATAGGCGGCGGCGACTGGACCTGCACGATCGGCGGCGGCGACACCACGGGCGGCGGCTGCACCTGCGGCTGGTCTGGCGGCGGGGGTGGCGGTTTGTCCGGCGGCGGGGGTGGTGGCTCCGCCACGTCGAACGTGTTGAGCTTCTCAGCCGCCTTCTTGACGTATTTGTAGGCGAGGCCGGTTACGAATGCGTAACCGAATGCCGCTACCATGATCGACACGATGACTATCGTGACGACGCGGCTGCCGGTTGTATCGCGATCAGCGTAAGCCATTCAGAAACGAAACTCCTATATCCCGGCACGGTGGGTGTGGCCGAACCGCAAAGCCGCTCGTGACCGTCCTGTCGTGGGCTAGTGTATCCTAAACAGGCGCATGAACCCTATCGCGGCAAAAACGGTGACGCAAACGCTTTGTCCCCGAAACCCTTCCTATCGCGGCCGCATGGCAGAATTATTTCTGTATCGAATCCATGTGATCGCGTAGGCAGGGCGAATGCGAAACACCCCGAAATTGACATTTCTTTACGCAGTTGCAGCACTTTACGCGCCGTTTTGCGCTGCGGCGCAGCAGCTTCCGGCACCTGTCGAAGCAGCCCCGCCTGCTCCTACTTATTCCGAATTTGCGGACCTCGTGGTGGCTGCGCCGGTGCTGATCGATGCGACGATTCGCTCCACTGCGAAGGTAAAGCCGCCCGAATCCGGTCCGGGCGAGCCGCCGCGCTCAGGCGGCGTTCAGCCGGGCTACGCCCGATTGTATGTCGAGGCCGAGGTTTCGGCGCTGATTCGCAGCCCCGATCCGCTGCCGCCGCTGGTCGGATACGTCGTCGATATCCCGCTCGATCGCGCCGGCCGCCTGCCGAAGCTCAAGCGGCTGCGCGTGCTCCTCTTTGCGCGGACGACGCGAACGCCGGGGCAGATCCAGCTCGTGCGCACGGACGCCCAGCGTTACTGGAACCCGGAGGCCGACGCCCTGACGCGGCGGATCGCGACCGAACTGGTCGCGCCCGGCGCGGCACCGGCCATTACCGGCGTCGCCACCGCCTTCCACACGCCCGGCGCGCTGCCCGGCGAGGGAGAGACCCAGATCTTCCTAACCACCGAGGGCGATAGCCGCATCTCGCTCAACATCACGCGCAAACAGGGCCAGCCGCCGCGCTGGTCCCCCGCGGTCGGCGATGTGGTGGACGACGCCGCCGCGCCGCCCGCGCACGATACGTTACTGTGGTATCGCCTTGCCTGCGGGCTGCCTGCCGCCCTGCCGGAGACGAGCACGGCGGGGATCACCCCCGAGGAGGCCGAACTGGCGCGGGCGGATTATCGCTTCGTGCTCGAATCGCTGGGGTCTTGCGGACGACCGCCTGCATAAGGTGACGGCGCGGGCGGTGCGACGGCGAGGACTTGTCCCGTCGTCGATGCTGCATTTGCGAGGAATTGCACCGCGGCGATCACGTCGCTCGGATCGCTGCCGCCCGCGATCTCGACCGCCCCAATCCGGGTAGCAGGCGCGCGCTCGGCGGCGAGCGGAGCGATCGCCGCGCGCAGCATCGCGCGCGCCAACGGCGAAACTTCGGGCAGGATCACCAGAACGGCGGGATCGGGGGCGTTCCGCAACCGCGCGATCACGGCCTCGACCGCATCGTCCGGCCCCGCGATCGTCGCGACGCCCGCCAATGCCCGGTCGAGGGCCTCCCTCACCGGCGGTTGCGAACCAGCGTCATGCCGATCGATTCGCCGCCTTCGGCGATGGCAAGCTTGATGATCTTCACCTGCACGCGCTGCACCCGCTTGTCCTGCAGGAACAAAGTCTCGGCGATATGATCCGCCACCGCCTCGATCAGCGTGAAGTGCTGGCCGGGCGGCAGCGCGCTCGTCGCGGCATGCTTCAGGTCGAGATAATTCTTCGACGCGCGCAGCGGCGCGTCGGGCGCGAAATGATCGGGGCAATCCAGATCGACCGTCAGCGAAATCCGCAGCGGCTGCGGCAGATGGGTTTCCTCGGAATAGATGCCGGTCAGCACCTGGACTTCGAGATCGTGTACTTCAAGGCTCAGGCGGTCGTCCAACAAAGCGTCCTTACGGGTTCACATATGCGGGCGGCCCATAGCAGAAGCCGCGTCCAGGGGAAGCACCGCCCGCGCGCATTCGGCTTGCGTTCAAGCGGCGTGGCGCTAAATCGCGCGGCCCGGCGGTCGTCGCCGGCGCGAGGACCAACGCCCGTGATCGAGATCGTGCCCATTGCCGCAGTCTCCGCCGACGCCGTCGAGCAGCTGCTCGACCGCGCCTTCGGGCCCGACCGGCACACGCGCACCGCCTGCAGGATCCGGCAGGGCACGCAGGCCATCCCGGCGCTCAGCTTCGCGAGCGTCGAGGACGGCGCGCTGATCGGCACGATCCAGTGCTGGCCGGTCCGCCTCGCGCGCGATGCGGGCGGCAGCGCGCCGCTGGTGATGGTCGGTCCGGTCGCGGTCGAGCCGTCGCGCCAGCGCGGCGGCATCGGCCAGGCGCTGACCGCGCACGCGATTCGCGTCGCCGACGAGACCGGCGCGGACCCGCTGATGCTGATCGGCGACCCGGAATATTACGGCCGTTTCTTCGGCTTCGACGATTCGGCGACAGGCGCGTGGCGCGTGCCCGGCCCGGTCGAGCGCCGCCGCCTGCTCGCACGCGGCCCCGCCCCGGCCGACGCGGGGATGCTGGAACCGCGCGTCGTCGCGACCGCTTGAAGTGATTGCCTCGGGGTGTCGCGCCCAGCCGCGCGACCTGGAGACCTTTCCAACGTCGTTATGAGATGAGCGCGCTCCCCGCGCGTTTTCTCTCTGCGTTCTCTGCGCCCCCTGCGCGAACGAAACTCCGCGCCTTCGCGTGAACCCCTTCTCTTTACGTCAGCGCGCCCCTGTCCTACCGCCTCCTCATGCCGATGGACCCGATGCCCGATCTCTCCGCGCTGTCGCTCGCCGAAATCGCGCGCCTCGCCGAAGAGCAGAAACTGCCGCCGATCGAACGCTGGAATCCCACGCATTGCGGCGACAGCGAGATGCGCATCGCGCGCGACGGCACCTGGTATCACCAGGGCTCGCCGATCGGGCGCGAAGCGATGGTGCGGCTGTTCTCGACGATTCTCCGGCGCGAGCCCGATGGCGGCTATGTTCTCGTCACCCCCGTCGAGAAGCTCGACATCGCGGTCGAGGATGCCCCCTTCGTGGCGGTCGAGATGAAGTCCGAGGGCGTGGGCGAGGCCCGCAGCCTCGCCTTCCGCCTCAACACCGGCGACCTCGTCACCGCCGGCCCCGAACATCCCCTGCGCTTCGAAAACGGCGAGGACGGCCCCCGCCCCTATCTGCTCGTGCGCGGCGGGATGGAGGCCCTGGTCGCGCGCAGCGTCTATTACGACATCGCCAACATCGCGATCGAGGACGGCGCGGAGCCCGCCGGCGTGTGGAGCAACGCGGCCTTCTTCGCGCTGGAGCCCGCTGAATGAGCCTGGTCGAGCGGTTGCGCCGCGCGCTTGAGACGGGGCATGCGACCGACACCGTCCTGCTGACCGGCGACCATATCGACGGTGACCTCGTGTTCGACGGCGATTTCCGGCAGGCGGGCGTGCTCGTCCCCGTCACCGACCGTGCCGACCCCGGCGTGATCCTGACGCGCCGCAACGATACGATGCGCAACCATGCCGGTCAGGTCGCCTTCCCCGGCGGCCGCATGGATCCGGGCGATGCCGATGTCGTGGCTGCTGCCCTGCGCGAGGCGGAGGAAGAGATCGCTCTCCCTCGCAGCGCCGTCACCGTGGTCGGCGCGGCGGACGAATACCGCACGATATCGGGCTACCGCGTCACGCCGGTGATCGGCGTGGTCCCGCCCGATCTCACCTTCACGCCCAATGCCGGCGAAGTCGCCGATGTGTTCGAAGTGCCGCTCGGCTTCCTGCTCGATTCGGGCAATCACCTCGAAAGCGTGATCGAGTGGCAGGGCCACAACCGCCACCTCTACGAAATCCTCTGGGGCAATCAGCGCATCTGGGGCGCGACCGCGGCGATGATCGTCAACCTCTCGCGACGGCTGCGATGGAGCGGCTGAAGCTACCCGAGCGGGTGGGCATGGCCGGGCTCTACGCTGCGCTGGATGCGGACGCTGGCCATGTCCGCCTCGTCGGCGGTGCGGTGCGCGATACGGTGCTGGGCATCCCCGTCGCGGACATCGATCTCGCGACCGATCTGGCGCCAGAGGATGTGCTGAAACGCCTGCGCGCGGCGGGCATCAAGGCGGTGCCGACCGGCCTCGCCCACGGTACGATCACCGCCGTCCTGCCCGAAGGCCCGATCGAGGTGACGACCTTGCGCCGTGATGTCGCCACCGACGGCCGCCACGCGACGGTCGCCTTCACCGGCGACTGGCGCGAGGATGCGGCGCGGCGCGATTTCACGATCAACGCGCTCTACGCCGATCCGCTGACGGGCGAGATGTTCGATTATTTCGGCGGACGCGACGATCTTGCCGCGCGGCGCGTGCGCTTCATCGGCGATCCGCTGCAACGCATCGCCGAGGATTATTTGCGCATCCTCCGTTTCTTCCGCTTTCACGCCCGCTTCGGGGCGGTGGTGGATGCCGAGGGCCTCGCAGCCTGCGCCGCGCGCGCCAACGATCTGATGGCACTGTCGCGCGAACGCATCGCGGCGGAACTGCTCAAGCTGGTGGTCGCGCCCGGCGCGGTGCCGACACTGGCACTGATGATCGACCAGGGCATCTTCCTTCCGGTCCTCCCCGAGATCGCCGACGCCGCGCGCATCGCGACGCTCGCCGAGCGCGAAGCCGAAGCAAGCATCGCCCCCGCCCCGATCCGCCGCCTCGCCGCCTTGCTACCGCCCGATCCGGCAATCGCGGACGATGTCGGCGCACGGCTGAAGCTCTCGAAGAACGACCGACGCCGTCTCGTCAGCGCGGCGACGCCGGCGAGTGCCGAACCGTCGCAAACACTGGCCTACGCGCTCGGCACCGATCTCGCGATCGACCGGCTGCTGCTGTCGGATCGCCCGGTCGCCGACGCGGAAGCCATCGTCGGCTGGCAAGCCCCGCGCCTGCCGCTCGGTGGCGGCGCGTTGGTCGAACGCGGAGTGAAGAAAGGCCCCGAAGTGGCGAAGCTGCTGCGCGAGATCGAAAGCGCCTGGGTCGCCGAAGGCTTCCCCGCCGAACCGCGCGTCACTCAACTCGCCGACGCGGCGGTCGATCAGTGGCGGCGGTTTTCCAGCAACGCATAAGCCGCGTCGAACTCCAGCGGCCGGGCATAGGCGAAGCCCTGCCCATAGGTGCAACCCAGCGCCGTCAGCGTCTGCGCCAACTCGTTGGTCTCGATGCCCTCCGCCGTCGTCTCCATACCCAGCGCCTGCGCGAGGCTGAGGATCGCGCGCACGATCGCGACCTTGTCGCGGTCGGCCAGCATCCCGGTCACGAAGCTGCGGTCGATCTTCAGCACGTCGATCGGCAGCTTCTGGAGATAGGCGAGGTTCGAATAGCCGGTGCCGAAATCGTCCATCGCGATGTTCGTGCCGAGCCCCTTCAGCGCGTGCATGATGCCCGCGATCCGGTCCGGGTCGGTGACGAGCGCGCTTTCCGTAAGCTCCAGCGTGAAGCGCGATCCCGGCAGATTGTGCTTCGTCAGCGCCGCTTGCAGCAGCGGCGCGATGCTGTCGCGCTGGAGCTGGATCGCCGAGAGGTTGACCGCGATCTTCACGCCGCACTCGCCGCCGTACTGCTCGTCCCACACCGCCATCGTACGGACGGCCTCCTCGATCGCCCAGCGGCCGAGCGGCACGATCAGCCCCGATTCCTCGGCGACCGGGATGAACGCACCCGGCTGATGCTCCGTCCCGTTCTCGTCGCGCCAGCGCGCCAGCGCCTCGAACGACACGAGCTTGCCCGAAGCGAGATCGTAGATCGGCTGATAGGTCAGGCGAAGCTGGCCGCGATCGATCGCGCGGCGCAAAGCGGTCTCCATGCCGAACTGCTCGCGCGCCAGATCGAACGCCTGCGGCTGATACGCCTCGGCCCGGCCGCTCGCCTTGGAGCGTTTCACCGCGAACTGCGCGTGGCGGATCAGCTCCTCGGGATCGTCGACGTCGACTGCACCAAAGGCGATACCGATCGAGGACGCCACGCGAATCTCGTAGTCCGAAAGCCGGAACGGCGTCGACAGCGCGGTCTGGATACGCTTGGTGACGTGCGCCACGTCGTCGCGGCCGTCTTCCACCGTCAGGAAGATCGCGAATTCGTCGCCGCCGATCCGCGCGAGAATGTCGTGTGATCGCAGCACGCCCTTCAACCGCCGCGCCACCGTCATCAGCAATTCGTCGCCCGACATCGACCCCAGGCACGCATTGACGCGGCTGAACCGGTTGAGATCGAGCATCATCACCGCATAGCGGAACCCGTCCGGCGCCGATTCGAGCAACTGCTCCAGCCGGTCGCTGAAGCCCGCGCGATTGGGCAGCCCGGTCAGGCTGTCGGTCATCATCTCGCGGCGGAGGTTGTTTTCGGTGCGCAGCTCGGCGGTATTGTCGACGAGCGTGACGATGCAACGCCCCTCCTCGTTCTTCGCGAGCCGCGACAGCGTGACCTGATAATAGCGGCAATCGACCGACAGCCCGAGCTGGAGCGGAAATTCCTCGCTCATCCGCTCGCTGATCACGAAATCGTGGATGCGCGTGTCGATCAGGTCGAGCAATGGCTGACGGTCCGGGCCGGCGTTGAGACCCGCCGCATCGAAGGCGGGGTTGGTCGCATCGAGCACGATCTTGCCGTGCTTCGATCGCACCACCAACGCGGGTATGGGCAGCAGCGCGATCAGCCGTGCGGCGATCTCCGTCGCCTGCGCACGCCCCACCAGCCGCTCGACAAAGCCGAGAGGGTTCAAAGCGGATGACGCGACAGGCTTACCGAATGGCATCTCCCATCCGCGCTAAGCCAAAGTCGTTAAAGCCTGCTGAACCTTGAGCGAGATCAGGAACACTGCGTAGGCGGAAAAATTGTGCCGCTTTAGAAACGATTATCGCGGGGGAAGCCGTTGGGTGGCATCCGCCCCGCCGCGCCGCGCGCCGCGCGCCACGGCGCAAGATCGGCCTCGGTGCGGGTCCGTCCCGAATCGCCGCCCATCGCCCAGCTCAGGCCGCTGGCGAATACGAAGGTGATCGCGTCGGCAAGCCCGCCATCCCGGTAGCGTTGCAACTGCACGCCCTGCCCCCGGCCCATCTCCGGCAGTTCGGAAAGCGGGAATACCAGCATCCGCCGGTTCTCACCGATCACCGCGACGAAATCCGCCGCCGGATCGACCGCATGGATGATGCGCAGCTTCGCACCGGGTTTGGGATTGACGATCGTCTTGCCCTTGCGCGTCTCGGCGATCACGTCGGCGGTCGGCACGATGAAGCCGCGCCCGTCGCTGGCCGCGACCAGCAACTTCGCGGCGATGCTGGCGCGCGTCAGTGCGACGATCTCGACCGATCCGTCGAGGTCGATCATCAGCCGCACCGGCTCGCCAAAGCCGCGCCCGCCGGGCAATTTGTCCGCCGGAAGCGTAAAGAACCGACCGTTTTCCGCCGCGATCAGGATTTTGTCGGTGGTCTGCGCCGTCAGGCTGAACAGCGGGCCGTCGCCTTCCTTGAACTTGACGGCGGCCAGCCCGGCCTCGTCGAGATGCCCCTTCATCGCGCGCACCCATCCACGCTGCGACAGGATCACGGTGACGGGCTCGCGCTCGATCATCGCCTCCAGCGGAATGTCGCGCGCGGGCGCCGCTTCCTCGATCGTGGTGCGCCGCTTGCCGAGCGCAGTCTCCGGGCCGTAACGCGCCTGCAGATCGCCGAAGACCTTCTTCAGCCGCGTCCGCTGCCGCGCGTCGCTGCCGAGCAACGCCTCCAACCCGGCACGCTCCTTGTCGAGCCCGTCGCGCTCCCGGCGGATCTCCATCTCTTCCAGCTTGCGCAGCCGCCGCAGCCGCATGTCGAGGATCGCCTCGGCCTGGCGGTCGGTCAGCCCGAATTCGGCGATCATCACCGGCTTGGGCTCATCCTCGGTGCGGATGATCTCGATCACGCGGTCGAGATTGGGATATGCGATCAGATAGCCGTCGAGCAGTTCGATCCGGTCGGCGATCTTGTTCAGGCGATGCTCGCTCTTGCGGCGCAGGATGACGAACTGATGTTCGACCCAGGCCAGCAACGTCTCGCGCAAGCTCATCACGCGCGGCGTGCGCGTCTTGTCCAACACGTTGAGATTGAGGCTGAAACGCGATTCGAGATCGCTCATCTTGAAGAGCGATTCCATCAGCATCACCGGATCGACGGTGCGGCTGCGCGGCTCGATGACGACGCGGATCTCGCTGTCCGATTCGTCGCGGATATCGGCGAGGATCGGCAACTTCTTCTCGTTGATGATCGCTGCGATCTGCTCGATCAGCTTCCCCTTCTGCACGCCATAGGGAATCTGCGTGACGATCACCTGCCAGCCGCCGCCCTTCTCGCGTTCCACCTCCCACCGCGCCCGCACGCGGAAGCCGCCGCGCCCGGTGCGATAGGTCTCGGCCAGCGCCGCAGGATTGTCGACGACGAGCCCGCCGGTCGGGAAATCGGGCCCCGTCACCAGTGCATGCACCGCCGCGTCGTCCGCCTCGGGCTGATCGACCAGCAGGATCGCCGCGTCGTAGAGTTCGGCGACATTGTGCGGCGGGATGCTCGTCGCCATGCCGACCGCGATGCCCGCCGCGCCGTTCGCCAGCAGGTTCGGGAAGGCGCCGGGGAACAGCTCGGGCTCATGGTCCTCGCCGTTGTAGGTCGGGCGGTAATCGACCGCATCCTCGTCGAGCCCGTCCATCAGGTCGATCGCGACCTGCGTCAGCTTCGCCTCGGTATAGCGATAGGCGGCGGCGTTATCGCCGTCGATATTGCCGAAATTGCCCTGCCCGTCGACCAGCGGGTAGCGCATGGCGAAATCCTGCGCGAGCCGCACCATCGCGTCATAGACCGACTGGTCGCCGTGCGGATGATATTTGCCGATCACGTCGCCGACGACGCGCGCGCTCTTCTTGTAACCCTGCGCCGGATCGAGCCGCAGCAGCCGCATCGCCCACAGCAGGCGGCGATGCACGGGTTTCAGCCCGTCGCGCACATCGGGCAGCGACCGCGCCGTGATCGTGGAAAGGGCGTAGACGAGATACCGGTCGCTCAGCGCACTGTCGAACGGCGCATCGAGAATGCCGATCGGGGGTTCTGCGGGCGGAAGGTCGTCAGTCGTCGAGGCCATCCGAGGGAGTTAGAGCGCTTTCGGCGCGGGGGGAAGTGGAGCCGTGCTCCCGACTCGCCCGTCCCTTCACGAGAGAGGGGAGAAGCTGTTACGCTCGCAGCTTAAAGGGGACATATCATGATCCGTTCGACCAAATTCGCGCTGCTCGCATCGGCGCTCGCTCTTGCCGCGCCGTCCGCTCCGATCCTCGCTCGCCCGGCGGTGGCGGTCAGCGCCTCCACCCACGCCGATCTCGTCACCCTCTTCACCGACTGGCGGCGCTTCGTGCAGCCGCAGGTGAAGGACGGCCTCCCAGACTACAGCGCCGCCGCGATGGCGAAGCAGGCCGCCGCGCTTCCAGCCTACAAGGCCCGCCTCGCCGCGATCGACACCAAGGGCTGGAGCCCAGCCGACGTCAACGACCACCGCCTCGTCACGGCGGAGATGAACGGCCTCGACTTCTTCCAGCGCGTCCTCAAGCCCTGGGCGCGCGACCCGAGCTTCTACGCCACGATCTTCCAGGACATGAGCGACGTCCCCGCGCACGAAGGCCCCAGCGCGCAGCCCAATATCGACCTCTTCGCCTACACATGGCCGCTCAGCCGCGCCGACGACGCCAAGCTCGCCAGCCAGATCGGCGCGATCCCCGCCCTGCTCGAACAGGCCAGGACCAACCTCGCCCCCAGCCAGGCGCACGATCTCTGGGCTTACGGCGACCGCGCCTTCCGCGAGCAGAGCGACGCCCTCGCCGCGCTCGACGCCGGCCACCTCGTGATGAACGATCTCGGCGGCAAGCGCACCGCCGACATGAAAGGCGCCAGCCCGAAGCTCCACGCCGCCATCCGCGCCGCGAAGGCCGCGACCGACGCCTTCGCCGACTGGGTCAAGGCCGAGGCCCCGAAGCGCACCGGCCCCTCGGGCGTCGGCAAGGACAATTACAACTGGTATCTCCAGCACGTCACGCTCAACCCCTATAGCTGGGACGATCAGGTGCTGCTGCTCCAGCGCGAGCTCGACCGTTCGCTCGCCTCGCTGCGGCTGGAGGAAACGCGCAACCGCGCGCTCCCGCCGATCGCCGAGATCGGCGACCCGGCGAAGTTCCGCGCGATGGCGCTGGCGAAAACCGCCAAGTTCAACGATTTCGTCGTCGCCACCGGCCTCGCCTCCGACAAGCCCTATTTCCGCGAGGCGATGATCGGACAGACGCAGGATTATACGCCGCCCGCCGATCGCAACTTCTTCCTGCACGTCACCGCGCTCGATCCGCTGCCGCTGCTCAGCCACGCCTCGCACTGGATCGAGCTCGCACGGCTGAAGCACGAGCCGCATCCGAGCGCGATCCGCGACACGCCGCCGCTGTTCAACATCTACGCCGACCGCTCCGAAGGCTTCGCCACCGCCTTCGAGGAGATCGTGATGCAGGCCGGCCTCTACGACGACATCCCGCACGGCCGCGAGCTGGTGTGGATCATGCTCGCCAACCGCGCCGCGCGCGGGCTCGCGTCGCTGCGCGTGCAGGCCAACGAGATCGATCTCGCGCAGGCAGGCCAGTTCCACGCGCGCTGGACGCCGCGCCACTTCTCCGATCCGGCGAGCAAGCTGGTCGGCTTCGAACAGCTCCTCTACCTGCGCCAGCCCGGCTACGGCCCGAGCTACATCGTCGGCAAGCTCCAGCTCGACCATCTGCTCGCCCGCGCCGGCCACGAGGACGATGTCGCGAACCGCCCCTTCGCGCTGAAACAGGCCTGGTCGCGCATCATCGCGGCGGGCATCGTGCCGCCGGCGCTGATCGAAGCGGAGACGTTCCCGCCCGCGGACTAAGGGCTACAGCGGCGAAGGCCGGTCGCGCGCCAGTTCCGCCAGCAACCATTCGCGGAAGCGCTTCACCTTGGTCACGCTCCGCCGTGCGCTCGGGTAGACCAGCCAGTAGGACGGGCCCCACATCGATACCTGCTCGAACGGCCGCACCAGCTTCCCGTCGGCGAGGTCGTTGCGCCAGAAGAAGGGCGTCAGCATCGCCACGCCCTGCCCCGCCATCGCCGCGTGCCCTTCGTTGGCCTGCGAATCGAGCCGCACGCCACCCTGCGATCGCTCCTCGGGCACGTCGACGCCAGCCTCGCGCAGCCAGATCGACCAGCAATCCTCCTGCGGGCTGATGCGCGGCAGCCGCATCAGGTCGCGCGGCGTCAGCGGGCCGTGGCGTTCGAGAAAGCCGGGGCTGCACATCGGCGTATAGTCGATCGCGATCAGCCGGATCTCGTCGAGATCGGGCCACCCGCCGGAGCCGATGCGGATGCCGACGTCGACATCGTCGGTCACGAAATCGGCGAGCTTGTCGCTGGTCAGCAGCCGCACCGCCATTTCGGGATGCGCGACCTGGAAAGACCCCAGCCGCCACGCCAGCCAGGTGTTGGCGAAAGTGTTCGAGGTCGAGATCGTCAGCACCGCGCCGTCGTCCGCGCGCAGCCCTGCGAAGGTCGCTTCCAGCGTGTCGAACGCGCCCGATATCTGCGGCGCGGCGCGCTTGCCCGCCTCGGTCAGCAGCACGCGCTTCTTCTCGCGCCGGAACAACGGCACGCCGAGCCGCTCCTCGAGCAACTTGATCTGATAGCTGACCGCCGCCTGCGTCATGCCGAGCTCGCCCGCCGCGACCGTGAAATTCTCATGCCGAGCAGCGGCTTCGAACACCCGAACGGCGGAGAGAGGCGGGATGCGGCGCATGGCCGATTGATAAGTCCAGCTTGTCGATCCTGTCCAACGCTTTGTTGGTCCTGCGCAACGGATTTCGCCATATCCATGCCATCGGCGCTGGTGCCGATCATCAGGAGCACGTCGATGCACGACGATTTCGAAAGCGCGGCCTGGGCCGCCAACCACAGCCGCTTCAGCGGATCGATCCATAAGCTGGTCGCCGATATCATGGCCGGCTTCACGCGCCTCAACGCGATCCAGTTCGACGCGCCGTGGCGCCGCGAGACCAAGTCGAACACATGCCGTTGATCCGGCCCAAGACGCATCTCGACTACGAAAAAGCACGATTCATCGTATTTACAGAGCGATGAAATAGGATATCATTCTCCCGATAATAACGGGAGAGTCGAGATGCGTTTCAGGATCGCGCCAGGTTTCGCGCTCGTTGGATTGCTCGTCGTCGGGGCCTGTAGCCCCAAGCCGGACGACAGCCGCCAGACCGAGAAGATCAACACCTACGACGTCGCCGAATCGCGCGCACCGCCCCCGGCCGATGCGGTCTCCCCCTCCGCGATGGTCGCCGGAGCCCCCGGCATCTCCGTCACCGCCGCCCCCGGCGTCGCCTTCAACTACCATTACAGCTTCCGCCAGCCGCCCGCGAAGATCGCCGCCGCGCAGGAGGCCCATGCGCAAGCCTGCGAGAAGCTCGGCATCGCGCGCTGCCGCATCACCGGCATGCGCTACAGCCTCGTCGGTGAGGACCGCGTCGAGGCGATGCTCGCCTTCAAGCTCGACCCGACGATCGCCCGCAACTTCGGCAAGGAAGGCATCGCCGCCATCGAAAAGGCGGAAGGCATGCTGATCGACGCCGAGATCACCGGCACCGACGCCGGCGCGCAGATCACCCGCGGCGAACAGACCAGGGCCTCGCTCGCCGACCAGATCGCCAGCCTCAAGGCCGAACTCGCCAAACCCGGCCTCAAATCCGCCGAGCGCGCCGATCTCTCCGCCCGCCTCACCGAGCTCCAGCGCCAGGCCGCCGCCACCAAGGCCAATGTCGAGGACGCCAAGGACAGCCTCGCCACCACGCCGATGGTGTTCGACTATCATTCCGGCACGGTCATCCGCGGCTTCGACGGCCGCTCGCCCTTCGCCAATGCGCTCGATACCGCGATCAATTCCGCGCAGACCACGCTTGCGGTGGTGCTGCAACTGATCGCCGTGCTGGCCGCGCCGGTGCTGCTGCTCGTGCTGCTCCTGCTGCTCTGGCTCTACGCGATCCGCCCGCTCATCCCGCGCAAGACCGGGGCGCTGCCGGATGTCGCGCCGCCCACCCCGCCGGCGGTCTGATGAGGCGGACGGGCGCTGCCGCTTTCGTTGCAGCGCCCGTCCGCATCCGCTATAGGCACGCCTTCCACGCCCCGGCCCGCGCGACCCGCGACGCCGGGGCCGCTCATTTTGTAGGAACATGCCAGCATGGCACGCCGCCGCCAGATCTACGAAGGCAAGGCCAAGATCCTCTACGAGGGTCCGGAACCGGGCACGCTCATCCAGTATTTCAAGGACGACGCGACCGCCTTCAACGCCCAGAAGAAGGGCACGATCAATGGCAAGGGCGTGCTCAACAACCGGATTTCGGAGCATGTCTTTACGCTGCTCGGCCATATCGGCATCCCCACGCACTTCATCCGCCGTCTCAACATGCGCGAGCAACTCATTCGCCAGGTTGAGATCGTGCCTGTCGAGGTCGTCGTCCGCAACGTCGTCGCCGGCAGCCTCGCGAAGCGGCTCGGCATCGAGGAGGGCACGCAGCTCCCCCGCACGATCATCGAATATTATTACAAGGACGATGCGCTCGGCGATCCGATGATCACCGACGAGCATATCGCCGCCTTCGGCTGGGCCAGCCAGGAGGAGATGCACGACATCGCCGACCTCGCGATTCGCGTGAACGATTTCCTCTGCGGCCTGTTCGCCGGCATCGGCATCCGCCTCGTCGACTTCAAGCTCGAGTTCGGCCGCATCTGGGATAACGACTACGCCCGCATCATCCTCGCGGACGAGATCAGCCCGGACGGCTGCCGCTTGTGGGACATGACCACCGGCGAAAAGCTCGACAAGGACCGCTTCCGGCGGGACTTGGGCGGCGAAGTCGAGGCCTATCAGGAGGTTGCGCGCCGTCTCGGCCTGCTGCCCGAAGGCGCCGACAGCGCCGTGCTCGACCTGGAACAGCACCGGAAGAATCTGGGGAAGTAAGGCGTTGGGGCGACGCCGTCGCCCCACCCCCGCCGTCACCCCGGACTTGTTCCGGGGTCCACTAAGCCGCTTGCTCGAACCTTTGAGCCTCTGGCCGCGACGCCTGCCGCCCGTTGGACCCCGGAACAAGTCCGGGGTGACGAAACGAGTTGCCCCTCACGAAGCAAGACGCACCCTTGCCCCGACTCGCCCTCCTCGCCATAGCGAGCGCAACCACTCACCACCGGACACTCGCCTCATGAAGCTGCGCATCTTCGTCACGCTGAAACCCGGCGTCCTCGATCCGCAGGGCAAGGCGATCCACAAGGCGCTCGGCGGCCTCGGGTTCGAAGGCGTCAACGATGTCCGCGCCGGCAAGCTGATCGAGATGGACGTGGCCGACGCCACCGACGACGCCGCGATCGACGATATGTGCAAGAAACTACTCGCCAACACCGTCATCGAGAATTTCCGGGTCGAGCGCGTATGAAAACCGCCGTCATCGTCTTTCCGGGCTCCAACTGCGACCGCGACATCGCCGTCGCGCTCGAGGCGGTGACGGGCGTGAAGCCCGCGATGGTCTGGCACGGCGAGAGCGAACTGCCCGCCGGCATCGGCCTCGTGGCACTCCCCGGCGGCTTCTCCTACGGCGATTATCTGCGCTCCGGTGCGGTCGCGGCGCGCTCGGCGATCATGCGCGCGGTGGTCGCCGCCGCCGACAAGGGCCTGCCCGTCCTCGGCATCTGCAACGGCTTTCAGGTGCTGACCGAGGCGGGCCTGCTCCCCGGCGCGCTGATGCGCAACGAAGGGCTCGACTTCGTCTGCCGCGAGGTGAAGCTGACCGTCGACAATGCGCAGAGCGCCTTCACCAGCCGCTATGCCGCGGGCGAGGAGATCGTCATCCCCGTCGCCCACCACGACGGCAATTACTTCGCCGACCAGGACACGCTCGACCGCATCGAAGGCGAAGGCCGCGTCGCCTTCCGCTATGCCGGGCAGGTCAACGGCTCGGCGCGCGACATCGCCGGCGTCCTCAACGCGGGCGGCAACGTCCTCGGCATGATGCCCCACCCCGAACGCCGCATCGAAGCCGCCCACGGCGGCGACGACGGCCGGCGGCTGTTCGAGGGGCTGCTGGAGACGGTGGGGGCGTAAACCGCTGTCCTACACGGCGCGAATCTGCGATCTAGGCGGCCGCTCTTTGACACTGCTGCGCCACCCGATTGGATCAAAAATGGAAACGATCGCGCCTGACATTTTCGATTCAGGTGTCAATCTGTCAAGCGAGCTATCACTCTAACCGCGCTCAAACCCGCGTGTGGAACGGCGAGAAGTTGGTGCCCTCGTCATACACGTCGATGCCCTCGCGCTTCTTGAGGAAGCCGACCACCGCATAGGTGACGGGCGTCAGGATCACCTCCCAGCTCACCTTCAGCACGAACTGGCTGAGCATCACCATCAGCAGCGCCTGCACCGGCCAGTCGGGCAGGCCGTAAAAGGCCAGCGGATAGAAGATCAGGCTGTCCGCCCCCTCGCCGATGATCGTCGAGCCGATCGTGCGCGTCCACAGCGCCTTCCCCTGCGTCCAGATCTTCATCTTCGCCAGCACGAAGGCGTTGAGGAAATCGCCGACCCAGAACGCCGCCAGGCTCGCGCCGACGATCCGCCAGCCGCTGCCGAACACGCGCTCGTACGCCGCCTGCCCGTTCCATCCTTCGGCGACGGGCAGGTGAACGACGACCCACTCCATCCCGGCCATGAAGATCAGCGCCGCGAACGCCGCCCACGTCACCCGCCGCGCCCGCGCATAGCCATAGACCTCGGTCAGCACGTCATCGAGCACATAGGAGATCGGGAAGAACAGGATGCCCGCCCCGAACGGCCACAGCCCGATCCACGGCAGATCGATGACCGAGCGCTTCTCCGCGCCGACGATGTTCGACAGCAGCAGGATCACCACAAAGGCGACCATCACATAGTCGTAATAACGGAACTGCCGCCCCTGCAGCTCGCCCGCCGTCACCCTGTTCAGCGCCATCGTTCCGCCCCCGAAATGCTAGGCCGACGACATATCGCCGTTTCGCAGCCGCGCAAACCGCGCTAACCGGAACCCAGCGCGCGCCCGTAGTTCAACTGGATAGAGCACGAGCCTTCTAAGCTTGGAGTTGCAGGTTCGAATCCTGCCGGGCGCGCCAATCGCTTGCCAAGCCACCGCACATCGTATCGACTGCCCGGTGAAGGGGAAGGCGATGGACGAGACCACGAGCGGACCGGGCCGCGTCATCGGCTTCTGGGCGTGCCTGGCGCTGGTGGTCGGCAATCTCATCGGCTCGGGCATCTATCTCCTCCCCGCCAATCTCGCGCCGCTGGGGTGGAACGGCGCGATCGGCTGGGTCGTCACGATCGGCGGCGCATTGTGCATCGCGCACGTCTTCGCCCGGCTCTGCGCGCATCTGCCGGCGGCGGGCGGTCCCTATGCCTATACGCGCGCCGCGTTCGGTCATCTGGCGGCGTTCTTCGTCGCCTGGGCCTATTGGATCTTCGTGTGGCTGGGCAATGCCGCTATCGCCGTCGCGGTGGTGAGCGCGCTCAGCGTGTTCGCGCCCGCCGTCGCGGCGGTGCCGGGATTGCCCGCCGTGCTGGCGGTCGCGCTCGTCTGGGCGGTGACGCTCGTCAACATCGCGGGCATCGGCGCGGCGAGCCGCGTGCAGATGGCGACGACCCTGCTCAAGCTGCTGCCGCTGTTCGCGGTGATCGGGATTTCGGCCGTCGTCCTGCTGACGCACGGTGCCGACATCGCCGCCAACGTCGCCCCCGTCCCGCTCGCCGCCGGTGCGATATCGGGTGCGGTGGCGCTCAGCTTCTGGGGGTTCGTCGGTCTCGAATCGGCGACCGTCCCCGCCGCCAAGATCCGCGACCCGCGCCGCACCATCCCGCGCGCGACGATGATCGGCGTGGTGCTCACCGGCGTGGTCTATATCCTCGTCTCGACCGCGATCACCGTGCTGATGCCGCACGCGCAGGCCGCCGCCTCGCCCGCCCCGATCGCGGCCTTCATCGCGACCTATTGGGGCGCGGCGGCGGGCAACCTCGTCGCGCTGTTCGCCGCGATCAGCGCCGCCGGCGCGCTCAACGGCTACGTCATGGTGCAGGGCGAAGTCGCGCAGGCGATGGCGGTTGGCGGCGTATTCCCGCGCTGGATGGCACCCACAAATGCCGCCGGATCGCCGGCCCGCGCGCACATCGTGTCGAGCATATTGCTGACGATCGTCACGCTGATGAACTTCAGTCGCTCGCTGTCGAACCTGTTCGAGTTCATGGCGCTGGTGTCGATCGCGACCGGGCTGATGGCCTATCTCGCCTGCGCCGCCGCCGCGCTGAAGCTGATCCCGCACGAGCGTGCCTTGTGGTTCACCGCCCCGCTCGCCGCCGCCTTCGCGCTATGGGCGATCTACGGCTGCGGACTGGTGACGCTGGCGTGGGGGCTGGTGCTGATCGCGCTGGGCGTGCCGGTCTATTTGTGGGTGCTGCTGGTCGAGAAGCCGCGCCTAGCCAAACAACCGGCGTAGCAAACTCCGGTCCCGCAATATCTCATGCGCCGCGTTATGCCCCGGCGCACCCGTCACGCCGCCGCCGGGATGCGTACCCGATCCGCACATATACAGCCCCGCGATCGGGCTGCGGTAGTCGCCATGCCCCAGCGTCGGCCGCGCCGCCCAGAGCTGGTCGAGCCCCATCGTGCCGTGGAAGATGTCGCCGCCGATCAGCCCGAACTTGCGCTCCAGATCGAGCGGCGAATGGATTTGCCGCGCGAGGATCGACGCTTTGAAATTGGGCGCGTGATCGTTGACCGTCTCGACGATCAGGTCCGCCACCGCTTCGCGGTGCGCATCCCAATCGGCCTTGGGGTCGAACTGCTGGCAGAACAGGCTGGCGATATGCTGCCCCGGCGGCGCGAGGCTGTCGTCGACCGTCGTCGGCAGCTTCATCTCGACGATCGGCTTCTTCGACCAGCCGAACTGCTGCGCGTCGATGAAGGCCTGGTCCATATAGTCCATGCCCGGCGCGATGATGATGCCGGCGGTGTGATGCTCGGCCTTGTCCTTGCCGCGCAGCACGGTGAAATCGGGCAGCTCGCTCAGCGCGACGTTCATGCGGAAGGTGCCGGAGCCGGTCTTGAACCCGTCCATCCGCCGCTTGAAATCGGCCGGCAGGTCGGCCGCATCGACCATCCGGCGATAGAGCAACGCCGGCCCGACATTGGCGGCGACCACGGTCGCGGCGATCTCCTCGCCCGATACCAGCCGAACGCCCGCCGCCCTAGTCCGTTCTGGGCCACCGTCCGTAAGCACCGTCTCGACCGGCGCTTCGAGGCTGATCTCCACCCCCGCCTCGACGCACGCCGCCGCCATCGCTTGGGTGATCGCGCCCATGCCGCCGACCGAATGGCCCCACGCGCCGTATTTGCCGTTCACTTCGCCGAAGACGTGGTGGAGCAGGACATAGGCGCTGCCCGGCGTCGAGACGCCCGCGTAATTCCCCACCACCGCGTCGAAGGCGAAGGCCGATTTGACGTGATCATCCTCGAACCAGCGATCGAGGAAATCGCGCGCCGATTTGGTGAACACGTCGAGCAGATCGCGCTGCGCCTCGATCCCCAGCTTCGCCAGCGGCCAGCCCTGCCCCGCCCCGGAGATCAGCGCGCGCAGCCCCCCACCCACGTTCGGCGGCGTCTTGAGAGCAAGATCGCGCAGCACCTGCGCCACTTTCTCCAGCGCGGCGTCATAGGCCGGATAGGCGTCGGCATCCTTCTGCGAGAAGCGCGCGAATTCCGCCTGCGTCCGCGCCGTGCCGCCGCCGAGCTTCAGATAGGTGTCGGGAAACGGGAAGAAGTTCGAGATCGTCCGCTCGATGATCCGAAAGCCGCGATCGTGCAGCTTCATGTCGGCGATCACCTTGGGCCGCAGCAGGCTGACGGTGTAGCTCGCGGTCGAATTGCGGAAGCCGGGCGCGAATTCCTCGGTCACGCACGCGCCGCCGACCACATCGCGCCGCTCCAGCACGCGCACCTTCAACCCGGCGCGCGCGAGATAGAAGGCGCAGACGAGCCCGTTGTGGCCACCACCGATGATGAGTGCGTCGTATTTCCGCGTCATTCGTGCCCCCGCACCCGCCTGCTCCACCCCGCTGCCGGCGCGCGCGGCAAGCGTGCCTCCGGGATCCGCGCGCGGATCTTCGCCGCGAAGCTGCGCAGGCACACCTCGCTCGCGCCGATCGGCCCGGCGGTGAAGCTGGCCGATTGCATCCCCTGCTGCACGCGCTCGATCAGCCAGGTGTCCTCGGCGTTGACCACGCGGTTGATCCGCCAGTTGGCATAGCGCACCAGCTTCATCTCGCGGCCGTCGTCCGGCAGGGCGAACGCCATCTCGCGCAACACGCATGTCGTCGCGCTCATCGGCAGCCACTGCATGAAATCGACCTGATCGGGGTAGATGTCGAACGCCATGTTCGGCCACAGCTTGTAATAGAGCCACAGCCGCTGCGCCTCCTCCGGCAGATGCGGCGCGCGCGGCAGGTGCGTCTGGTAGAAGCGCTCCCACGGATTCCGCGACGGCCGCTCGACCAGCCGTCCGCTCATCTTGTCGACCCACGGCTGCGCCGCGATCGCATAGCTGTCGCCGAACAGCCGCGTCAGCCCGTCATGCGCAACGGGAATGTGGAGGTTGTCCGAATAATTGTCGCCGACATTCTTCCAGTTCACCGCCCGCGCCCGTTCCCGCACCGGGCTGATCGTGCGCAGATCCTCGAAGCGATAGGGCGCGATCTCGTCCGCATACGGCGCCATCATCGCCGCCACCGAAGGCCCGCCATCATCCTCCAGCCGCACGAAGACGAAGCCGCACCAGATCTCGATATCGACCGGCTTCAGCCCCTGCGCCGCCATGTCGAGCGCCGGATAATCACGCCGCGACGGCACGCCCGACAACCGCCCGTCGAGCTCGTAGACCCAGGCATGATAGGGGCAGACCAGCTTCCTAGCGCAGCCCTCCGGCCCCTCGACGATCCGCATCGCACGGTGGCGGCAGACATTGGCAAAGGCGCGCAACGCGCCGTCCTCGCCGCGCACCACGACAACGCTCTCGCCGAGATAGTCGAGCGTCCGGTACGCGCCCGCCCCCGCCAGGTCGCTCTCATGGCAGACGATCTGCCACGATGGCCGCAGCACGCGCGCAATCTCGACGTCGAGAAACTCCGGGTCGTGATAGATCCACCCCGGCAGGCCCCAGTCGGCATCGGGATCCAGTTCCACCTCCGGCGCAGGATCGGCGCGCGCCGCCATCACTTCGACAGGTCGGTGAACAGCGAGAGATAATAAGTGATCGCCGGCGCGATGTTGGCGATCGGCGTGCGCTCGTTGAGGCCGTGGCTGAACTCGTCCGATGCCTTGATGAAAATCGGGCTCGCGCCGTAGCTGTCGGCACCGGCGTGGCGAAACCACATGCTGTCGCTCGCGCCCGACGCCTGGCTCGGGAAGATCGGCACGCCGGGATAGACCTTGCCCAGCGCCTTCGTCACCGCGCCGACGAAATCGGGGCGCATCGGCGAGGCACCGGCCGGCACCGACCCCTCGGTCACGTCCTTGAAGGTGACGGCGGGGTCGGCCGCCACGCGCTGCAACTCGGCCATGATCGCGGCGGGCTTGTGGCCCGGATAGATGCGGCAGTTGATGTTGGCGGTCGCGCGCTGCGGCAGCGCGTTTTCGGCATGGCCGCCGTTGATGAGCGTCGTCACGCAGGTCGTGCCGATCTTGCCGACCTGCGACGGGTCCGCCGCCAGCGTCTCGATCGCCGCCGGATCGGCGGGGTTCGCCGCGAAGGCGCGCATGGCGGCGGCGATATCGGGATTCTCGTACTTCGCCGCCTGGACGAAATAGGTCTTCATCAGGTCGTTGAGTTCGGGCTTGAACCGATAGTCGCCGATCTTCACCAGCGCCGCCGACAACTGGTTGATCGCGTTGAGCTTGCGCGGGGCCGAGGAATGGCCGCCCGGATTGGTGACGGTCAACTGGAAGTCGGCATAGGTCTTTTCGGCCCCCTGCCAGGTGAAATAGAGCGGCTTGCCCGTCTCGGCGAGCGCCCCGCCGCCACCGTCGATATTCAGAACGATATCGGCGTTCTTCAGCTTCTGCGCGATGGCTTCGCTGGTTTTCATCACCGTTTCCTCATCACCCGAAAAGGCGATGACGATGTCGCGGCGCGGCCTGTAGCCCTGTCGCTTCAGCTCGATCAGCGAGGCGATCGCGATCGTCCCGTCGAGCTTCATGTCGGTCGCGCCGCGCCCGAACAGATAGCCGTTCTCGACCACCGGCGTGAACGGATCGCGCTGCCAGTCGGCGGGCTTGGCCTCGACGACATCCATGTGCCCGGAAATGACGAGCGGCTTGGCGGCGCCGTCGCTGCCCGGCCAGCGCGCAATGAGATAGGCGGTGTCGTCGACCGGCGTGATCGTCACGTCCTCGGCCTTGAAGCCGCCCGCGACGAGCTGCGCCTTCAGATACGCCAGCAATTGCGGGGTCTGGTTGCCGGGCCCGCGCACTGAGCGGAACGCGATCGCCTTCTTCGCCATGTCGAGCGCTTGGGCCTCGGCCGCGGGATGCGCGGCCTCCTTCGCGCAGGCCGGCGCGGCCCATGCCAGGGCCATCAGGGAAACCAGAGCAAACCCACCGATTTTCGTCACGCACACACTCCGATTGCCTATCGGGCCTCACGCTATTGGCTGGCGGGCGCGCGTCAATGCGCAAACTGGTTCGCGCGCCGCGAATGTGTTGTAAGGACGCCGCAAGGTTCGCAAAGGGGTTCGCACATGAGCAAGGTGATCGTCGCAGCAGCACTGGCCGCGTTGCTTTCCAGCGGGGCGAGCGCGCAGCGCCTGATCGCGCCCGCCGCCCCGAGTGCATCGACGATGGCGGCGCCCGCCGCGATCCCGAGCGACACACCCTGCCCGCCCACCACGGCCGCACCGTCCGGGGCATGGGCGGAATGGGTGCCGCCCACCTCGGTCGCGGCGGGCGGCACCGTGCCGGCGCTGACGATCGGCACACGCACCGATCTCACGCTCGATGCGACAGAGAAGGTCGCCTACACGCTGGCCCTCGCGCGGCCGCCCCGGCCGAACACCTGGGGCGGGATGCTCTCGCTCAAGATCGCCACCGCCGGCACCTATCAGGTCGCGCTCGGCACCGGGGCCTGGATTGACGTCGTCAAGGACGGCAAGACGGTCGCCTCGACGACGCACGAACACGGACCCCCGTGCAGCGGCATCCGCAAGATCGTCGCCTTCACGCTCGCGCCCGGCGATTACACGATTCAGCTCTCGAACAGCCCGGAGCCCGCGATCGGCGTGATGGTGATCGCGAAGCACGGCTGATGGCGAAGGCGAACCCGTTCCTCTCGATCCACCGGCACGGCCTGATCCGCGTCGGTGCCTGCACGCCGCCCGGCACCGTCGGCGATCCCGCCACCAACGCCGCCGCGACGATCGCGCTGGCGAAGGACGGGCACAAGCGCGGCGCTGACCTGCTCGTCTTTCCAGAACTCAACATTTCTTCCTACGCAATCGACGACCTGCACCTGCAGACCGCGCTCCATCATGCGACCGAGGCCGCGCTCGGCGAGGTCGCCAAGGCCACCGCGAGCCTGCGCCCCGTCCTGCTGGTCGGCGCGGCGCTCCCGCGCAACGGCCGCCTCTACAATTGCGCGGTAGTGATCGCGCGCGGGAAGATCCTCGGCGTGGTGCCCAAGACATTCCTTCCCAATTACCGCGAATATTACGAGAAACGCTGGTTCGCCAGCGGTGCAGATACCGGCGGCGCGCACATCACGGTCGCGGGCCAGACCTGCCCGTTCGGCGACGACCTGCTGTTCGCCGCCACCGACCTCGAGCATTTCGTTTTCCACGCCGAAATCTGCGAGGATTACTGGGCGCCGACCCCGCCCTCGACGCACGGCGCGCTGGCGGGCGCATTGATCTGCTGCAATCTTTCCGCCTCGAACATCACCATCGGCAAGGCGCGCGAGCGGGCGTTGCTGTGTGCCTCGCAAAGCGCACGCGCGGTGTGCGGTTATGTTTTCGCTGCGAGCGGCCCCGGTGAAAGCACCACCGATCTCGCCTGGGACGGTCAGGCGATGATCCACGAACTCGGCGAGCTGTTGACCGAATCGACGCGCTTCGGCCGCGAGCCCGAGATCGTGCTGGCCGATCTCGATGCCGAACGTATCGAGCAGGAGCGGATGCGCGTCGGCACCTTCAACGACGCGGCGCGGCGCGCGGGCGACCCGGAGAAGCACTTTCGCCGCGTTTCGTTCGATCACAAGCCCGACTTCGCCGACATCGGCCTGATCCGCGAGACGCGCCGCTTCCCCTTCGTGCCCAACACGCCCGAGCGGCTCGATCAGGATTGCTACGAGGCGTTCAACATCCAGGTGCAGGGCATCGCCAAGCGCTTCGAGGCGGCGAAGGCCGAACGGCTGGTGATCGGCATTTCCGGCGGGCTCGATTCGACGCACGCGCTGATCGTCGCGGCCAAGGCGCTCGATCTGCTCGGGCGGCCGCGCAAGCACATCCTCGGCTATACCATGCCCGGCTTCGCGACCAGCGACGCGACCAGGTCCAACGCCTGGGCACTGATGCGCGCGATCGGCATCGACGGCGACGAGATCGACATCCGCCCCGCCGCGACGACGATGCTGGAAGGGATCGGCCACCCCTTCGCGAACGGGGAGCCGGTCTTCGACATCACCTTCGAGAATGTGCAGGCCGGCCTGCGCACCGACTATCTCTTCCGCCTCGCCAACCGCCACAACGGCCTCGTCGTCGGCACCGGCGACCTGTCGGAGCTGGCGCTCGGCTGGTGTACCTACGGCGTCGGCGACCAGATGAGCCATTATGCCGTCAATGCGGGCGTGCCCAAGACGCTGATCCAGTTCCTCATCCGCTGGTGTATCGAGAGCGACCAGTTCGACGCCGAGACCGACGAAATCCTCGGCCGCATCGTCGCGACCGAAATCTCGCCCGAGCTGGTGCCGGCCGGTGCCGACGGCGCGATCCAGAGCACCGAGAGCAAGATCGGGCCCTACGCGCTCAACGATTTTTTCCTGCACCACGTCGTGCGCTACGGCATGGCCCCGTCGAAGATCGCCTTCCTCGCGCACCACGCATGGCGCAACGCCGAGGCGGGCCGCTGGCCGCTCGGCGTGCCGGCGGGCGCGCGCGTCGCCTACGACCTGCCGACGATCAAGGGCTGGCTGGAGAAGTTCCTCGTGCGCTTCTTCGTGACGAGCCAGTTCAAGCGTTCCGCCATCCCCAACGGCCCGAAGGTATCGACGCGCGGCGCGCTCTCCCCCCGCGGCGACTGGCGCGCGCCGTCCGACGGCGTGGCGACGGTGTGGCTGGAAGAACTGGCGAAGAACGTGCCGTGACGTACGGGCGAGTCCCAAAACCGTTCGGGCTGAGCTTGTCGAAGCCCTGCCCTTTTTCTTCGGTTGAAAAGAAGAACAGCCCTTCGACAAGCTCAGGGCGAACGGTGGAAGGGGCCTAGCGCTTCTTCGCCTTGCGCGCGGCATAGCGCGCGTCGCGGGCGGCCTTCTTCTCGGCCTCGGTGAGCTGCGTCTTCTGAACGGCTTCCTCGGCGGCGCGCTTGGCCTCTTCGGCCTTGGCGATCTTGTCGAGCTTGGCCTGCTCGATCGCGGCCTTCTTGGCGGCGCGCTTCTCGGCCTCGGCCTTTTCCTTCGCCTCGCGCGCGGCGGCGCGTTCGGCGACGACGGCGGGGTCGAGCGGCGGCTTCGCCTTCAGCTTCTCCAGCGCGCGTTGCTTCGCATCGGCCGACAGAGCGGCGCGATCTTTGAATGTAGGTTCCTTGTAAGCCATGCGGGCCCCTTAACGCCCCCTTCCCCGCGCGTCAAAACGTCAACGCCCGAGAATCCGCCGGTAGAGTGCGAGATACTCGTCCGCCATCCGCTCGACCGAGAAGCGTTCGGCCACCGCGCGGCGGACGGCGGCGCGGTCGATCTCCCCGATCCGGTCGATCGCGGCGACCGCCTGCTGGACGTTCTCCACCAGAAAGCCCGTCACACCGTCTTCTATCAGCTCGGGCATCGATCCGCGATTGGTCGCGATCACCGGCGTCCCGCACGCCATCGCCTCGATCACCGACAACCCAAAAGGTTCATCGAAGTTGATAAGATGAAGCAACGCCCACGCCTCCCCCAACGCGCGCAGCCGCTCCGCCCCGCCGACGACGCCGTGAAAGCGGATGATGTCGCCGTCGATCCCCGGCGCGACATCGCGCTCGTGATAGCCCGAATCCTGCACGATGCCGTACATATCGAGGCGTCGACCGCTCGCGCGCGCGGCGGCAATCGCCTCGGCGGGCCCTTTGTCGGGATGGATGCGACCGAAGAAGAGCAGGTCTTCGCTGCCCGCCGGATCGAACGGAAATTCGTCGATCACGATGCCGTGATGGATGCGCGCGGCGTAGCGCAGATCGGGATGGCGGTCGGCGTCGCTGATCGCGACGTAATGCACGCGGTCCTGATAGGGCGCGTACATCGGCAGGATGCGATCCGAGGAGAAGCCGTGGATCGTCGTCACCATTGGCGTGTCGACCAACCCGGCAAAGGCATGCGCCGGGAAATCCGCCTGATTGTGGATCAGGTCGAAGCGACCGGCCTGATCGAACAGGTGCGCGAGGTGCCGGAATTCCCAGACCTTCGCGTCGATCGACGGATCCTCGCTGTACGCCGCCGGGACGACGCCATCGAGTGTCGCGGCGGTGATGCTGTCGAGTGTGGCGAAGAGCGTGACGTCCACCCCGCGCGCGACCAGCGCCTCGGTCAGCAGGCTGGTGACGAGTTCCCACGGACCATAGCCGCGCGGCGGCGTACGCCAGGCGATCGGCGCGAGCATCGCGATTTTCATGCGATTACGACTCCTTCGTCGGCACGGAGTTTGCCCGGTTCGGGCGCGCTGGTCAGCGTCGAGAGCAGCGGCGCTCCCTGCCACTCCATCGTTACCTCCTTCGAGGTGAGATTGAGCAGCACGCGCAGCCGCCGCCCGCCCCGCGATCGCTCATAGGCCAGCACGCCGTCCGGCGCGGAGAGCAGTGCGAAGTCGCCGAGCGCCAGCGCCTCCTCCGCGCGGCGCAGCGCCAGCAACCGCCGGTAGAAAGCCAGCATCGACGCCGGATCGCGCTCCTCCGCCGCCACGTTGCGCGCCGGCCAGTCGCCATTCAGCGGCAGCCAGGGCTCGACGGTGCTGAACCCGGCGAAGGGCGTCGCATTCCACGGCATCGGCGTGCGCGAGCGGTCGCGGCCGATGTTCAGCGTTGGCTGGCGGAAATGCTGCGGGTCGCGGATGCGATCGGGCGGGATCGCCACCTCGCCGATGCCGAGTTCGTCGCCCTGATACAGCGTCGGCGTACCGCGCAACGTCAGCAGCAGCATCGCCGCGACGCGCGCCCGCGCTTCGCCGATACGCGCGGCGATGCGCGCCGCATCATGACTCCCCATCACCCAATTCGGCCAACCATAGGACGGCAGGCTCGCCTCATAGTCGGCGATCACCCGCCGCAGCACGGCGGCATTCCACGGGTTCTCGATGAGCTGGAAATTGAACGGCAGATGCACCTGGGGCCGTTCAGGCGTGCCGTACCAGCGCGCGTGGCGGTCATTGGGCAGGAAGATCTCGCCGACCAGCACGCGCTCACCGTAGCTGTCGGCCAGCGCGCGGAAATCTGCGGAGATCGCATGCGCCTCGGGCTGATCGGTCGAAAACGCCTGGATCAGCCGGTCACGCTCGGTGCGATCGGGCGTCCAGTCGGGATTGAGCGGATTGTCGGGCAGCTCTTCGGCCTTGACGATGTGCCACAGCACGTCGATCCGAAAGCCGTCGACGCCGCGATCCAGCCAGAAGCGCAGCACGCGCATCATCGCCGCGCGCAGATCCGGGTTGCGCCAGTTGAGATCGGGCTGCGATTTCAGGAAGGCGTGGAGGTAATATTGGCCGGTGCCCTCGTCCCATTCCCAGGACGAGCCGCCGAAATCGCTGATCCAGTTGTTGGGCGGCCCGCCGTCCGGCGCGGCGTCGCGCCAGATGTACCAGTCGCGCTTCGGATTGTCGCGTGACGAGCGGCTCTCGACGAACCAGGCGTGCCGGTCGGAACTGTGATTGGGCACGAAATCGAGCAGCAGCTTCAGCCCGCGCGCATGCACCGCCGCCAGCAGCCGGTCGAACCCCGCGAGATCGCCGAACATCGGCTCGATCCCGCAATAGTCGCTCACGTCATAGCCGAAATCGTCCATCGGCGAGGGGAAGATCGGCGAAAGCCAGATCGCATCGACGCCGAGCGACGCGACATAGTCCAGCCGCGCCGCGATCCCGGCGAGATCGCCGACGCCGTCACCATCGGTATCCTGAAACGAGCGCGGGTAGATCTGGTAGATCACGCCGCGTTCCCACCAGGGGCTCGGTCTTGTTTCCGCTGTCACGCGGCATGCTTAGCGCACTCGTCAAGGAACGGCCATGACCTCGCGCAACCGATCGCTGCGCTGCGGCATTCTGCATCGACTCCCATATTGCCGCATGTTACGTTCAACTAGTTGGCCGATCATGTGATCGCCGGGTGCTTGCGTACTATCATGAAAACACGGGATCGAATCCCGCGTGCTGGGGGCGGCATCTGGTTTTCAATTCGCTGACGTTCTTCGTCTTCTTTGCCGTGGTTCTGGCGATCTATTCGATTCCGTTCGGCTGGACGGCGAAGAAGGTCTTCCTGCTGCTCGCCAGCTATCTGTTCTATTCGGCCTGGAACCCGCCGTTCGTCATCCTGCTGTGGGTCTCGACGATCGTTGATTGGGTGGCGGCGCAGCAACTCGTCAAGGCGCGGAGCCAGTGGGTGCGGCGGCTATGGATGCTGATCTCGGTCGTCGTCAATCTCGGCATGCTGGCCTATTTCAAATACGGCCAGTTCGCGGTCGACAGCTTCGCGGGGCTATTGAGCGAGTTCGGCGTGCATTACGCGCCGCCGCAATACGACATCGTGCTGCCGGTCGGCATCTCGTTCTACACCTTCGCGACGCTCTCCTACACGCTCGACGTGTACCTGCGGCGAGCGGCACCGGCGCGCAATTTCCTCGACTACGCGCTGTTCGTGACCTTCTTCCCGCACCTCGTCGCCGGGCCGATCATGCGGCCGACCGAACTGGTGCCGCAGTTCGCGGAACCGCGCCGTGCGACGCCCAACCAGATGGCGTTCGGGCTGTCGCTGATGATCCTCGGCATCTTCCAGAAGATGGTCCTCGCCGACGGCTTCCTCGCGCCGGCGGTCGAGAAAGTCTATGACAGCGCGCACAGCCCGCCCGGCTTCGTCGATGCGTGGGTCGGCACGCTCGCCTTTTCGGGCCAGATCTTCTGCGATTTCGCGGGCTATTCTACCACCGCGATCGGCGTCGCGATGTGCATGGGTTTCGCCATGCCGGACAATTTCCGCTTTCCCTATGCCGCGATCGGCTTCTCCGATTTCTGGCGGCGCTGGCACATTACGCTGTCGTCGTGGCTGCGCGACTATCTCTACATCCCGCTCGGCGGCAGCCGGCACGGCGAGGCGCGGACCTATCTCGCGCTGATGGCGACGATGCTGCTGGGCGGGCTGTGGCACGGCGCAAACTGGACATTCGTCGTGTGGGGCGGGCTGCACGGCCTCTACCTCGTCGTCGAGCGCGCGATCCGCAAGCACGTGCCGTGGCGGCCGGGGCCGGCGGTGCTGGTCGCGGTGGGCGTCCTGACGTTCGCGCTAACCAATATCGCCTGGGTGTTCTTCCGCGCCAAGACCTTCGGCGGCGCGTGGGCGGTGCTGACCGGCATGTTCGGATTGAGCCCGCATGGACCACCACTGCTCGCTGGCATCTATCTGGTGACGACGCTCGTCATCGTCGGCGGCATCGTCGCGGCGCACTGGGTCATGCGCAACCGTACGCTGGAGGCGACACTGGCGAAGGTGCCGCCGGCGGTGATCGTCTCGGCGCTCACGCTGATGGCCTTCGCCATCGTCATCGAACATGGAGGAGGCAATGCCTTCATCTATTTTCAGTTCTGAGGACGCGGTCGTCTCGGCCCAGGGGCCCAACGCGCATCACGGCCCGATGTCGCCGGGGTTGCGGCTGACCGCGTCGGACCGGCCCGGCATCGCGCAACCGGTGCCCGAGCGCGACGTGCCTCCCCTTCCCTGGCTGAAGATGCTGGCGATTGCGGTCGTGCTGGTACTCGCGCTGACCGCATTGTGGGAATGGCGTTCTCGCGCGCTCGGTTACGAGGCGGGCGATCTCGGCACCGATCCGTCGGCTTGGGCGGAGCAATGGCACCGGCTCGCGTCGGAAAACCCGCCAGCGGTGATTGTCGGAGATTCGCGCATCCTGTTCGATACCGATCTCGATCGCTTCCAGAAGATGACCGGCGTACGTCCTGTCCAGCTTGGGCTGGAAGGCACCAATGCCGAGCCGGTGTTGAAGATGGTCGCGGATTCGCAGTACAAAGGGCTGGTGATCGTCGGGATCGCCGACCAATCTTATTTCCGCGACAGTATCGGCATCGGCGAGACGTCGATGAAGGCGGCGAAGTGGGAATCACCCAGCGCGCGGCTGTCGTCGCAGCTTTACCGCGGCCTGCGCCGACAGCTCGCGATGCTCGACGACGACAACAAGTTTAGCAACACGGTCGGAAAGCTCGATCACGGCTGGGTGCCCGGGGCGCGCGGGCCGTATGACGACGTGTGGAAGCTCGGCCGCACGCACGACGACCGCCAGTTCTCGCTGTGGACCGAAGTCGAACGCAACGGCTTCGTCCGGGCGCACGCGATCCGCATGTGGATGATCATTTTCCACATCCTCAAGCCCGACGCCAAGGTGATTGCCCATACCCTCGCCAAGACCCGGGCCGATGTCGCCGCGATCCGGGCGCGCGGCGGCGAGGTGGTGTTCGTGCGCCCGCCCTCCGCACCGGCATTGCGCGCGGTCGAGGACAGTCTGCTGCCGCGCGCGAAGGGATGGGCACCGCTGCTCAAGGCCGCGAACGTACGCGGCGTCCACGCCGACGATCTGCCCGCGATCAAGGGCATCGCCATCCCCGAATTGTCGCACATCAGCGCCGCGTGTCAGGGCGTTTTCACCGATGCCTATGTGCGCGCGCTGACGGCGCTGACCCCGCGCCTGAGGCTGCGCGCCGACGCACCGCCGCCGCTTACCTCCGCCAATTGTCCGAAGTGGATCGAGACGACACCGCCGCGCCAATAGTGGCTCGCCGGGGCCTTTTTCCAAGGCGATGCGTAACCGGACGAACTTGCAGGTAGGTTCGCGGCCTAGTGGAAGATGCTGTGCCGCTTTGGCAAGAGCAGAATCAGCGCCGGTAGGAACACCAGCACCAGCGGCACCGCAGCCGTCAGGCCGAAGATAATCGCGGTAGCGAGCGGGCGTTGCAGGCCCGCGCCGCGCGACAGGCCAAGCGCCAGCGGTGCCAGCGTCAGCGCGGCGATGAGCGCGGACATCAGGATCGGCCGCAGGCGTTTGCGGCCCGCCTCGCGCAGCGCTGCGATATCGATCACCGCCTCGCCCGGCAGCTCGGCGAGGAAGAAGATCACCAGTTCGGTGACCATGCCGACCACCATCGTCAGCCCCATCAGCGCCGAAATGTCGAGCTCGATGCCGGTGATCCAGAGCCCCACCAGCACCATCGCGGCCGAGAGCAGCACCGTCGCAATCGCCGCCAGCGTCCAGGCGAGCCTCCCGAACAGGAACGTCAGCAACAGTGCGCTCAGCAGCAGGGCCGCCAGGAACACCACGGTCAGATCGGCGAAACTCTGCTGTTGCTGCGCATAGAGGCCACCATAATCGACGCGTACCGAGGCGGGCAGATGCAGCCCCCGCACCGCCGCCTGCACGTCTTTCATGCCCGATCCGAGATCGCGGCCTTCGAGCCGTGCGGTCACGGCGACGAAGGGCGCGAGATCCTCGCGCGTGATCTGCTCCTGCCCCGGCGTGACGGCAACGGTCGCGACCTGCCCCAGCCGCACAAGATGCCCATCGGGTGCGGTCAGCGGCAGGCGGACGAGCGCATCGACGCGCGTCCGCAACTCGGCCGGCGCCCGGACGCGCGCCGTGACGAGCTGTTCGCCGATGCGAAGCTGCGTCGATTGCGTACCGGCGACAAGCGCCTCGATCTGCGTGGAAATCGCATCGGGATCGAGCCCCTGCTGGAGCGCGGCGGCGGGATCGACCTTCACCGTCAGCGCATCGCCCGCGACGCGCAGGCCATCGACCACTTCGACGATGCCGCTGATCTTGCCGATCGTCTCGCCCACGCGCTTGGCCGAATCCGCCAACACCTTGGGATCGTCGCCGAACAATTTGACCTCGACCGGCTGGGGCACCGCCGTGAGATCGCCAATCAGATCCTCCATCAACTGCGCCGTCTCGATCTGAAGGCCCGGTACTCTGGATTCAACCTGGCTGCGGATATCAGCCATTACTTCGTCGATCGGACGGCGCGATCCATTCTTCAGGCGAATGAAATAATCGCCCTCGTCAGCCTCGGTCAGGCCGCCGCCGAGCTGGACGCCGGTCCGCCTGGAATAACTCGCCACCTCCGGGGTCGCGGTGATGATCTGCTCGACCTGTTTCAGCAGCCGGTCGGTGTCGTTCAGCGCAGCGCCCGATTGCGCCTTGTAGTCGAGGATGAAGCCGCCCTCGTCCATCGCCGGCATGAAGCCCGAGGGCACGTGGTTCCATGCGGCGTAGCCCAGCACCGCAAGCCCGACGCCGGTCAGCATGACGAACACGCCGGGCCGCGCCAGCGCGCGATCCGTGGCCTTGTCGTTCCACCGTTCGATTCTTTGCTGGAAACTGCCGGCCTTCTCCGCCGCCTCGACGTCCTTTGCGCGCACCCACCGCTCGGCGAGCAGTGGCAGGACGAGGCGTGCGAACACCAACGAAAGGCCAAGCGCGGCGACCATCGTCAGCGCCAGCGCCTTGAAGAAGCCGCCCGTCACGCCGCTGACGAAGGCAAGCGGCATGAACACCACAATCGTCGCCGCCGTCGATCCGATCAGCGGCTTGGACATTTCGGCAGCGGCCTTTCCGACCGCCTTCTCGCCCTCCTGCAACCGGCGCATGATATGTTCGAGCATCACCACCGCATCGTCCACGACAAGGCCGACCGCCGCGGCCATCCCGCCGAGCGTCATCATGTTGAAGCTCATCCCGAACGCAAACAGGACGAGGCAGGTCGCGGCGAGGACGGCGGGCAGCATCAGCCCGGTGATGATCATCAGCCGGGTCGAGCGCAGGAACAGGAACAGCACCAGCCCGGCCAGCACCGCGCCGATCAGGATCGCGTCGCGCACTGCATTGGCGGCACCCGTCACCAGTTCGGACTGATCGTAGAACGGCGTCACCTTGACGCTCGGCGGCAGGCCGAGGCCGGCGAGACGCGCGTCCACCTCCTGCACGATCCGCACCGTGTCACCGGTCAGCGACTGGCGGACGTTGACGAGCACGGCGTCGCGCCCGCCCGAGGAAACCTTGGTGAAATTCGGCGCGATCGAGGGATGTATCGTCGCGATCTGGCCGAGCGTGACGATGCCGGCGGCGCTGCCCGTCGCGGCCTTCACCGGCGTCGCGGCGAGATCGGCGATGGTGGCGATCCGGTTCTCGCTCAGGACGAGATAGAGCCGGTGGCGATCCTCCAGTTTGCCGACGCCGCGCACCGCATTGGCCTTGCCGATCGTCGCCGCGATGGCGTCGAGCGACAGGCCGAGCGCCTGCGCCTTGGCGGGATCGACGTCGACCGCGAGTTCGCGCGGGGAGCCGCCGAGGATGTCGATCCCCGCAACGCCGGGCACCGCCGTCAGCGCAGGGCGGACGTTCAACTCGGCGATCTGGCGCAGCGCATTCTGGTCGAGGCTGTCGGATGTCAGCGCGATGCCGAGCACGGGAAAGATCGTCGGATCGGAGCGGCGCACGTCGAAGCGCGTGCCTGCAGGCAGATCGGGCAGTGTCGTCGCCAGCGCAGTCTGCACCGCGAGCGTCGCCGCGACCATGTCCTGGCTCCATGGGAAATCCACGGCGACCTCCGCCGATCCCCGGCTGGTCGTGGACCGCACGCGCGTCACACTCGGCACCGCACGCAGGGCGATCTCGATCGGGCGCGTGATCTCCGCCGTCATCTGCTGCGCATCGCGGTCTCCGGCATCGATCGAGACGACGACGCGCGGGAAATCGATATGCGGGAACAGACTGACCGGCATCCGCGTCGCCGCGAAGACGCCGCCCGCGATCAGCAGGATCGCCGCCAGCCACAGCGCCTGTGCATTGCGTTGCAGGGCGTCCTTCACCGCGTGCGGACCTTCATCCCGTCCTCGACGGCGGTGCCACCCTCGACCACGACCTGTTCGCCGGGCTTGAGGCCTTTTCTGATCGTCACGCGGTCGCCGGTCGCGGGATCGGTCTGGACGTCGCGGCGATGCGCGACCCCTGCGGAGACGGCGTAGACATAGGGTTGCCCCGCGTCGTCGAGCAACGCGGCGTAAGGAATGGTCAGCGCCGATCCCGTCTGCATCACGGCGACCGACCCCGACACAACCTCCCCGGCGCGCAGACCGCTGCCGGCCGGCACGTTGGCATAGATCGAGGCGAGCTTGGTCTGCGTATCGACATTGGCGTTGACGGACTGGATCGCGACCGAAACCGGCGCGCGCGCGACATTGCCCGCGATCCTGATCGTCATACCGGGCCGCAGCGTCTGCGCGGTATCGGGATCGACGCCGAATCGCACGCGAACGTCCCCGCTGCGCGTCACCGTGGCAACGGCGGCGGCGGGCTGGAGGAGATCGCCGACCGCGACCGACACCGTATCGACGATCCCCGCCGCGGGCGCGCGCAGGGCGAGGCCCCCGACACGGTCCGCGAAGCTCGCGCGCAGGGCATTGGCCGCTACTGCGGCGGCGCGCGCCATTTCGACCTCGGCATCGCTCATCAACCCGTCGCCGCGCATGCGGATCGCGCGGGCGAGCGCCTTGTCGGCGACAGTGGCGTCGCTTGCAGCCTTGGCGGCGTCCGATCGCGTCGTCGGCGAAGGCGCCAGCCGCACGACGATCTGACCCTGACGCACCGTCGTGCCGGCTGGCGCATCGATCGCGGCGACCTTGGCTTCCGCAGGCGCGACCAGCGACATCTTTGCCGCCGGTCCCGCCTCTGCCGCGCCGTAGAGCGCGATGTCCTGCGCGGCCTCGCCCTGCATGGCGGGCGCGAGCTTGACCAGTGCCACCGGGTCGGCGGGCTTGTCCTCGCCGCCGCGCGAACAGGCGGCGAGCAACAGCATTGGCGCGGCGATCCACAGCCGGGTCATTTCGTCCACCCTTCCCTGAGCGTTCCGGTAAGCAGTTCGAGCGCGATGCCCTGTTCGGCGATCGCCTGTTCGGCCTGGGCAAGCAGGATGCGCTTGTCGCGCAGCGCCTGTTCGGCCGTGTCGGCGGTCGATCGTGCCAGATCGCCGCGATCGGCGGCGTTTCGGCTCCTGGTGGCGAAGCGTTCGGCGGCGGGCAGGTCGCGCAGCACCGTGTCGCGCTGCGCGCGCGCGACGCCAATTCCGGCAACGGCGGCGGCAATCTCGGCGCGGGTCTGAAACAGGCGCGCATCATATTCGGCCTTGAGCGCCTGCCGTGTCGCACGTTCGATCGCGATACCGCCCCGATTGCGGTTCCACAGTGGCAGCGTGAAATCGATCGCGGGGCCGACAATGAGGTTGCCCGCCGTATCGCGATTGACAGTGCTGGTCAGTCCGAGCGTCGGAAACTGGTCCATGATCGCCTTGCGCACCGTCGCCTCCTGCGACGCATAGCCCGCCTCCAGCGCGCGCAGATCCGTGCGGTTCGCCTGCGCCACGGCGAACAAAGTCGCGGCATCGAGCGCTCCGGCGGGGTCGGGTGCCGGAGCGAGCCGAAGCGCGGTCGCAGGCGGCAGGCCGAGCAGCCGGGTCAGCTCGAATGTCGCGGTGTTGAGGTCGTTGCGCACGGTCTGCAGCTTGTTCTCGGCATCGGCGGCGGCAAGCCGTGCAGTCTGCACCGGATCGCCCGCGACGTCGCCGCGCCCGGCCGCGCGCAGGTTACGGTCGAGCAGCGAACGCGCGCTGTCGCGGGTCGCCTCCGCGAGTGCGAGCGCCCGGGTCAGCGCGACGACCCGCACCGCCTGAAGCCGCGCCGCACCGGCGGTCTGCCATTCGCTCCAGGCAAGATCGAGCCGCACCTGATCCGCCGCCGCCTTCGCCTGCGCGACCTGCACGCCGCGTGTCCGCAGCGCGTTGAGATCGAGCGCGAGAGCGCCGATCAGGTCCATGAGCGGATCGGGGCCGGTTAGCACCTTGCTCACCCCGAGGTTAAGCGTCGGGTCCGGCAGGAGATGCGCTGAGAAAACCTGTGCGTCGGTGACGCCCGCCCGTTCGCGCAGAGCTTTCAGGTCGGGATTGTTGAGGACAGCCAGGGTTGCGATCGCGTTGCCGTCGAGCGGTCCGGCCAGATCAATCACCACCGGCTTGAGATAAGGCCGTTCGATTGTCGCCGCCGCCGCCGATAGGGCGCGCACGTCGGGCACCTTCAATACTGCGGGACGGGGATCGAGCGGCGCGGGCGCGTAGCTCTGGCACCCTGCCGTCAGCAGGCAGGCAAGCGGGACGAGCCTGCGCATCAATCGATCCTGGGTATCGTGACGGTCACGCGCAGCCCCGGCTGGCCGTCGTCCGTTTCGACAGCGCCGCCATGTGCCGCCGCAACCGCCGCGACGAGACTGAGGCCCAGTCCGTTCCCGGGCGTCGTCCGGCTCGCCTCGCCACGATAGAAGCGGCGCAAAAGGACGGGAAGCTCCGCCGATGCGACGCCAGGTCCGTCGTCTTCTACCAAAATCTCCGCCTTGGTTGCGTGGCCGCTTAGGGTCAGCGTCACGCGCGTACCCGCAGGTGTATGGACGCGCGCATTGTCGAGCAGGTTGGCGACCGCCTGCGCGAGCAACTCGCGATTGCCGCAGACTGCGATCCCGCGCTCGGCCCGCCATTCGAAATGGTGGCCGCTGTCGCTCAATGCAGGCAGGAAGCTGTCGCCGACGTCATCGACCAGCCCCGACAGATCGACCCGCGTAAAGCTCTGTTCAAGCCCGCCACCTTCGACTTCGGAGATACGCAGGATCGAGCCGAACAACGCCAGCAACGCATCACCTTGTTCCAGTGCGCGCTCCGCTGCGCCATCGACCTTGCCGACCTGTTCGAGCTGACCGCGAAGTCGGACAAGCGGCGTGCGCAGATCGTGCGCGACATCGCTGGACACCTGCCGGAGATTTTCCATCAACCCGGCGATCCGTTCAAGCATCGCGTTGAGCGCCAAAGCGACGGAATCGAACTCGTCGCCATAAGCGCTGACGGGCATGCGCTTGTCGAGCTCGCCACCAATGATAGCGTTTGCGGTGCGACTGATGACGCCCAGTCGCTGGCGCAGATACCGGCCGAGCAGCAACGCGCCGGCCAAGCCGACCAGCAGAACCACCGCAAAAGCGATGCCGAACAGTTCGAGGATCGTGGCGTCGATCGCCTCGACCGCTTCGGAATCGACTGCCACGACCAGTCGCCCCCCGTCCGGCAGATCGAGCGCCTTGGCACGTGCGCGATCCGGCCCCTCTGCTGGATCCCGGAAAACGATCATGCTGAAGCCCGGTGCGGGGCGCGTCGTGTCCATCCGTCCTGCAATGCGGCGACCCGCAGCGTCGAACAGCGCATAGCCGAACGATTCGGTGGTACGCCCCCGTTCGCGCTCGGCAATCTCCTCGCTCAGCCCGGTGGTTCCGCCCTGCTCTTGCGCGAGATCTGACAGCTCGGCCGCGATACGCTCGTCGCGCTGATGCCGGAACTCCGCATCGGCCGCGAAATAGACCGCTATGCCCAGCATCAGGATCGCCGCAGCGAGCGCGGCGGCGTAGGTGAAGGCGATGCGATAGGCGGCGCTTGTTCTTAGGCTAGCCATCCGCACGCACCCGGTATCCGGCGCCGCGTATCGTCTCTACCGGATCGCCCGCGAACCCGTCGCGCAACTTCGTTCGCATGCGGCTGAGGTGACTCTCGACGATGTTGGTCTGCGGATCGAAATGGAAACCCCAGACCTCCTCCAGGAACATCGTGCGAGTCACGATCTTGCCGGCGTTGCGCATCAGGAGCTCGAGCAACTGAAACTCGCGCGGTTGCAAATGAACGAGCCGCCCCGCCCGCGTCACCTCGCGGCGCATCACGTCGAGCGCAATGTCGCCGACCTCCAGCCGGGTCACGACCTCGTTGATCGGCGGCCGCCGCGCGAGCGCATTCAGGCGGGCGATCAATTCGGCCATCGCGAACGGTTTGACCAGGTAGTCGTCGGCGCCGGCATCCAGACCGTCGACGCGGTCGGCAACGCCACCCTTTGCGGTCAGCACCAACACCGGCGTGCGTACCGACGCCGCGCGCAACCGGCGCAGCACGTCAAGCCCCTCGATCTGCGGTAGCATACGGTCGAGCACGATCACGTCGAAACTCTCGGTCGCACCGATATGCAGCGCATCCTCCCCATCGGCCACGCGGGTGACCGTGTGGCCGATCTCGCTCAGCCCGCGCTCAACAAAGGCGGCGATTTCGGTATCGTCTTCGGCGAGGAGGATGCGCATGGCTCAGTCCTTCGCGCCGGGCGTTTCGTACATATCCTCGACGACCTTGCCCGACATCGCATCGGCGCCGATCTCGTGGATACGCCCGCCTTGTGCGATGTCGAAGGAATAGCGCCAGCCGCCCTTTTCATATTCGTATTCCGCGGCCTTCACTTGGCCCGGAGCACGCTTCAAAGCGATCGCGCGTGCGGCTGCCGGCGCGATCTTCGGCGTCGGCCGGGCAGGCGTGGCAGCGGCTGGGCAGGAAGCTACCAAGACAGTGGCGATCGTCAGACTAAGCATCGCAGGTTTTATGATCCGAATCCTCGAACACGCGATCGATTCGACCGCGTGTTCTTCCTGCCGCGCTTTAGATTGGCGCTCCGTGGCACGGCACATCGTTTTTCCCAATGTTTGTTAACACGGGCGATCTGCCCAGACTGACAGGCGGCGATTGTATTTTGCCAATGTCTCCCCCGGGGAGTGGCGCGACCAGAATGGCCGGCGCAGAAGGCACGCACTGGATGCTAGGAGTTCTTCATGCGCCTGACCCTGATCGCCCTTCTCGCTGCCGTTGCCGGTCCCGCAATCGCGGTCCCGGCCGCGTCGCCAAGCTACGCTGTGACAGCCAGGATCGCAGGCCCCGACGGATCTTGGGACTATGCCAAGGTCGATCCCGAAACGCACCGGCTCTTCATCGCCCGCAGCGGATCGGTGACGGTGATTGATCTTGCCGGCGGCGGCATCTCGTCCTGGGGCGAGATCGCGCGGGGCCATGCCGTCGTACCATTGCCGGGAAATCGGCTGCTGGTGACGAGTGGCAATGACGGCACCGTCCGCTTCCTCGACACGACGACAGGCAGGCAGATCGCGAGCGTTGCAGTCGGCAAGAAGGCCGACGCCGCGATCTTCGACGCCGCCAATGCCCGCGCTTTCGTCATGAACGCAGACGGCGGCACCGTATCCGTGCTCGACACCGCGACGATGCGCGTCAGCAAGACGATCACGGTCAAGCCGGCGCTGGAATATGCCGCTCTGGTCGGCGGTACGCTTTTCATCAATGACGAGGATGCGAACGAAATCGAAGTGGTCGATATCGCCAGCGGCAAGGCGGGGAAGCCGATCGCCATGCCAGGCTGCGAAGGCCCGACCGGCCTCGGCTATGACGAACGCACCGGCCACCTGGTCAGCGCCTGCGCCAACGGCAAGGCGGTGATCGCCGATGCGAAGGCGCGCAGGGTCGTCGGCATGGTCGATACCGGCAAGGGTGCCGATGCGGTGATCCTCGACACGGCTCGGCGGTTGGCCTTCGTTCCCTGCGGCAAGGACGGCGTGCTCGACATCCTCTCGCTTGACGCCCCTGGCGGCGTTATGCGCGTCGGCCGCGTCACGACCGAGGTGGGCGCTCGTACCGGCGCGCTCGATCCTGCGACCGGCGCGATCTACCTGCCGACAGCCGCATTTTCCGTCCCCGCCACACCCGGCGCGCGCCCAACGGCGGTCCCCGGCAGCTTTCATGTGCTGGTCGTAAAACCCGCCTGAGCGGCCGGGCGCGCGACTGGACATTACATTATCCCAATCTCGAAACTGTCGTCGTTACGCAATCGAACCGTAACACGACACCCATAGCCGACGCCCTGCCGGGAGCTGGCAAGGGGTCAAGAAACATGAGAGCGACATTTGTCGTGGCCGCATTTGCGGCCGCGTGCGCGAGCGTCTGCGCGCAAGCTGCGCCGGCACCGGAGGTCGTCACCTACCGCATTGTCGATCGCTTTGCGGGACGTGACGGTTATTGGGATTTCGCAACGATCGATCCCGTCGCTGGCGCGATTTACATCGCGCGCGGCGATGCGATCGAACGGATCGAGCTTGCGACACGCAAGGTGACTGATGCACTCGTCCCGGCACGCCGCGCGCATCAGGTGCTGGTGCTCGACGGTGGTGCGACCCTGTTCGAAACCGACGGCGAGACCGGCCTCGGCCGTTTCGTCTCGACGACTGACGGCAAGGTGTTTGCCGAAGTCGAGACCGGAGCGAAGCCCGACGCCGCGTTCTTCGACTCCGCGACCGGCCTTATCGCGGTAATGAACGCGGGCGACGGTACGGTCGCCCTTATCGATCCGAAAACGCACGCGCTTGCGGGAAAGATCACCGTCGGCGGCGGCCTGGAGTTCGGCGTTGCCGATGGCAAGGGCGGCGGCTTCATCAATATCGAGGATGCCAACGCCATCGCCCGCATCGACCTCAGGTCGAAGCGCCGCACCGGCACGATCGCCCTGCCGGGTTGCGACGGCCCGACCGGCCTCGCGCTGGTCGCGAACGGCACGCGGCTGATCTCGGCCTGCGCCAACCGCGTCGCGCTGGTCATCGACGCGAAGAGCGGCAAGACGCTGGCAACGCTTGCGATCGGCGCCGATCCCGATGCCGTGCTCGTCGATGAGACGCGCGGGCTCGCCTTCATCCCATGCGGCGGCTCCGGCACGCTCGTCGCGCTGTCGCTCGCCGATCCGAGCCACATCGCGGTCGCCGGCGTCATCGCAACGCAGCGCGGTGCCAAGACCGGCGCGATCGATCCGCGCGACGGACGCATCTACCTTCCGGCCGCCACGCTCGGGCCCATCGCCCCGGGCGCCAAGCGCGGCCAGCCGGTGCCGGGCAGTTTCACCGTTCTCGTCGTCGCCCCGGCGAAGAAGGGCGACAAAGCCCTTCAATATCTCAACCCGGCCGCCTTCGAACCGACCCGCACGTTACCGGCACCCGCGACCAAGGGCTCGCCCGCCGAGACGCTCGAGCTAAAGCGCGTCCATGCCCTGATCGACGGCGCCGGTGCCGCCCGCATCGCGCAGGCGAAGGCCGACAGTGACCTCGAGGATCCGTCGATCTTCGACACGGCCGCGGGCCGCGACCTGAAGGCGCTGCCCAACACTTGGGCAGTGCTCACGCTGGTCCAGTCGGAAACCGATCTGGCGGTCGGATCGAGCAAGAATTTCTTCAACCGCATCCGGCCGTGGGGCGTCGACCCGACGATCCACAATTGCGAGAACGAGCCCGGCGCAAAGCCGACGCGCGGCTATCCGAGCGGCCATTCCGGCCTCGGCTATTCGGTCGGCTGGACGCTGGCGCAGTTGTTGCCCGACCGGGCGCCGGCGATCCTCGACCGTGCGCGCGACTATGCCGTCAGCCGCGAAATCTGCGGCGCGCACTACGCGACCGACACGGAGGCGAGCCACGTCGTCGGCACGCTGTCGGCCTGGATGCTCGCGAACGATCCGCGCCTGGCGGGACTCTACGAAGCCGCCCGCGACGAACTCGCGGCGCCGGCCAGCCACTGACTTCCAATATCTCGGGGACATCATCATGAAAATCAATCTGCGCGCGGCGTTGCTCATCGCCACCAGCCTGACGGCATTCTCCTGCTCCGCCGGTGCCGACGCGGCCGACGCGCCGGCACCGGTGCCCGCCACCATCGATGACGGCCAGACAACCAGCGCCAACAGCGCCGGTCAGGCGAATGATAAGAACTCGCTGACGTCGTCGGATATCATCGTCACGGGTTCGAAAACGGCAGAAAGCGCACCGATCACTGCGTCGCTAACGACCACGCAGCCGCAGTCGGCCGTCAGCCGGGACCAGATCGACAATGTCGTGCCCACGGCAGACTTCAACACGCTGATCATGTTGACGCCGGGCGTGTCGATCACCGGCACGGGCAACGGCGCCGGCTTCGGCGAAAGCAAGGCGGTGATCCGAGGATTCCAGGACGGCGAATATAACGTCACCTACGATTCGATCCCGTTCGCCGACACCAACAACCCGACGCACCATTCGACCGCGTTCTTCCCCTCGAACACGATCGAGACCGTCGTCGTCGATCGCGGCCCCGGCAACGCCAGCCAGCTCGGCCAGGCGACCTATGGCGGCAACCTCAACATGTACTCGCGCGGCGTGCGGGACGAGATGGGCGGCCAGATCGAGGGCATCATCGGCAATTTCAACAGCTTCATCGGCCGCGCCGAATTCCAGAGCGGCAAGATCGAGAAGCTGGGCGGCGCGCGCGTCGTGCTGACCGGCCAGTATCTGCAATCGGACGGCGCCCTCACCTATTCGCCGGTCAATTCGAAGAACCTCTACGGCAAGGCGGTGATCCCGATCGGATCGAACACCCTGACGCTGATGAGCACGTGGAACCGCAACTTCTACTACCAGTCGGATGTCGCTAAGGGTGCGACCTGCGGCAGCGCGAACGTCGCGGGCACGTCGCGCACGGCGCTGGATGCGTCGGGCAATCCCCTCACCCAACTCAGCGGCGAAGATTGTGCAGCGACCTCTGACGTTGGTCTATACGGCAAGAACTTCGGGCTGACCAACGATCCGGGGCTGGCGAGCTATTACAAGTTCAACCGCACCGACAAGACCACCGACTTCTCCTACCTCCGCCTGCAGAGCGATTTCGGCGGCGGCTTTTCCATGGACAACCGTGCGTACATGTACGGCTACACCAACAACACCTTTTCGGGGAACGGCAGCACATCGATCAAGGCCGGAACGCCCAATACCTTCGTGCAAAGCCCCGGCACGGTGTTCACCGGCTTCAGCGGCGCTGGCACGCCGGCATCTCCACTCAAAGCGGTAGCTGGTCCCTCCACTGACGTGCTCGGCTACAACAAGCTGAACAAGTACCGGACCTTCGGCTATATCGGGCAGCTCAACTATGATTTCTCGATGGGCAAGATCCGCGTCGGCGGCTGGTACGAATATGCCGTCACCGACCGCCACATCTTCGACCTCGACCGCACCACCGGCGCGCCGAGCTTCAACGAGAAATTCGCGGACGGCACCGCCGCGAACGCTTCCCAGCCCTCCAGCACGCTCGCCAACGTGCAGTATCTGCAACATTCGAACTGGCACCAGTATCAGATCTTCGGCGAGTTCGAGTTCCATCCGTTCGAGGGCCTGTCGATCACGCCCGGCGTCAAATACGTTCATTTCACGCGCGGCGTGAACGCAGTGCTCAACCAGAAAGCGCGCGCGCCGATCGACACCAGCGCGACCTGGACCAAGACATTGCCCTTCGCGACGATCAACTGGCAGCCGACGTCGAACTGGTCGTTCTATGGCCAATATGCGCAGGGCATGTACGTGCCCGACCTGTCGAGTTTCTACTCAACCTCGGGCTCGCTTTCGACCGCGCTCGATGCGTTGAAGCCGCAGACCTCGACCAACTACCAGATCGGCACCGTCTGGCACGGCCACAACATCTCGCTCGACGTGGACGGCTATATCATCAACGTCGATAACAAGATCGGCACCTGCACCACGACTGGCTGCGACAGCACGCTGCTCGTCAACATCGGCCAGGTGAAATACAAGGGCGTGGAAGGTCAGATCAACGTCATGCCGATCCACGGCCTGACGCTGTTCGCCAACGCATCGTACAACGAGGCGAAGAGCGGAACGACGGGGCAGCAGATCGCGAAGGCACCGTTCTCGACTGCCGCTGGTGGATTCATCTACCGCAGCGGCGGCTTCCGCGTGTCGTACAACCACAAATATACCGGCCCGCAATACGCCACCGAATATAGCGGCAGCCCGGGCTTCCGCCTCTATCGCATCAAGCCGTACAGCATCGGCGAGTTTGCGATGAGCCAGGACATCGACAAGCGCTTCCAGATCGGCGTGACGGTATCGAACGTGTTCAACAGCCGCGCCGTCACTGCCATCTCGAACAGTTCGTCCGGCGCACCTACGACGATCATTGGCGGCACGAGCTATCAAAGTGGTTACGGGCAGCTCGATCAGTTCAACTATCTGCCGCCACGTTCTTTCCTGGTGGACGCTCGGATCAAGTTTTGACGCTGCAGGCGCGCGAGGGAGTATTCCTGATGGATGATAGCGACCGGGAGAAAGCGAACGACGGCACAAACGGTGCCGTTCAGACCTGAGCGCTTACAGAATTCCGCGACGTTCAGGCGCATCCCGACTTCCGACATTTGTTCACCTGATTGATCGGCACAAGTCGAAGGGGGATTTATATCTCGGCGCGCGCGATCCGCGTTGGCTAGCCGCTTTGGCGCGTCGGCAAAGCTGCGCGACGATACCATTCGCGCTTGACGCCGCGCGGGCCGGCATTCGAGAAGCGACGGATGATCAAGCATTTCGCAGCCACCGTCGCGCTGTTCGCGCTCGCCACCGGAACCGCCGCCCAGACTGTTCCTGCCCGACAGGTCGGCACCGCCACGCTCTCCGGCGTCCCTGACATTCCTGCGGACGTGCGGGAGGCCGTGCAGCGCTATCAGAATAGCCGCGCCGCGCAGTTCGAGGATTGGCTGCCGGACGGCTCGATGCTGATCGCCACGCGCTTCGGCGCGACGCAGCAGCTTCATCACGTCGCCGCCCCAGGCGGCGCGCGCACGCAGGTCACCTTCGGTGCCGAGCCGATCGCCGCCGCCATAACGATCCCCGGCAGCGACCGCTTCGTGATGACCCGCGACACGGGCGGGGACGAATGGTTCCAGTTCTACGCGCGCGGCCTCACCGGCGTCGCAACACAACTGACCGAAGCCGGCACGCGCAATCAGTCCGCGGTGTTCAGCAAGGACGGCGCGCTGATGGCCTGGGCGCGGGCGACGAAGGGCAGCGCCGCCTATTCGATCCTGGGTATCGATCCGAAAGCGGGCGGAAAGCCGAGGACGCTCTACCAGTCCGATGGCGCGGTGGCGCCAGCCGATATCGCGCCCGACGCATCGCGGCTGGTGTTCGTCCGCAGCCTTTCAAACCGCGAGGACCAGTTGTTCGAGCTGGATCTGAAAAGCGGCGCGGCAAGCCGTATCGCCCCTAAGGCGGAGGCAGCGGTCTATATGGAGCCGCGCTACCTGCCCGGCGGCCGGACGCTGATCGCCATATCCGACCGTGGCAGCGACACGCGCCGATTGGTCGAAATCGACATCGCGACCGGCGTGCAGACCGTTCTGACCCCCGATCTGAAATGGGATGTCGAGAGCTACGACCTGTCGGCCGACGGGCGCGTGCTCGCTTATGCCGTGAACGAGGACGGCTTCTCGCGCGTGGTAGTGCAGGACCGCATTACCCGCCGCGCGTTGCCGCAGCCGACGTTGCCGCGCGGCGTGTTGACCGCGCTCAAGTTTTCGCCCGACGGCAAGAACCTCGCGATCGGCCTGACCTCGGCGACCTCGGCGGGCGACGTGTGGACCTGGGCCGTCACCGGCGGCGTGCTGACGCGCTGGACCACCTCCGAGTTGGGCGAACTTGATCCGGCGACGCTGGCCGAGCCCGAACTGGTGCGCTTCAAGTCGTTCGACGGTCTGTCCGTCCCGGCGTTTGTCTATCGGCCGAAGGGCGTGCCTGCGGGTACGCGTACGCCGGTGATCATAGATATCCATGGCGGACCCGAAGCGCAGACGCGGCCGATCTGGAATTATGGCGCGCAATATTTCGCCGACGTCCTGAAGGCGACGGTGATCCTGCCCAACGTCCGCGGCAGCGACGGCTATGGCAAAAGCTATCTCAACCTCGACAACGGGATGAAGCGCGAGGATTCGGTGAAGGACATCGGCGCGCTGCTGGATTGGATCGGCGCACAGCCAAACCTCGATGCAGGCCGCGTCGCCGTTTATGGTCAGTCCTATGGCGGCTATATGAGCCTTGCCGTGATGACGCACTATTCGGACCGGCTGGTGGGCGGAGTCGAGCGCTACGGCATCAGCAACTGGAACACCTTCCTCCAGAACACGGAGGCCTATCGCCGCGACAACCGCCGCGCCGAATATGGTGACGAGCGCGATCCGGCAATGCGCACGGTGCTGACGCGGATCTCGCCGATCACCAGTGTCGCGCGGATCACCAAGCCGATGCTGGTGATGCAGGGCGCCAACGATCCGCGCGTGCCGCAATCCGAATCGGATCAGGTCGTCGCACGGCTGCGCGCGAACGGGAACGAGACATGGTATGTCCTGTTTGCCGACGAAGGGCACGGCTTCCTCAAAAAGCCGAACAACGACCTGCGCCGCGAAGTGGAGACTGTATTTCTTCGGAAACTGTTCGGACGCTGAAATGGATGCCGTTCAATTTGTTGAAGTAGCACCTTAAGTCGCCGTTCACGGCCGGCGTTGGCTCCCGCGCAGCATCGCCTGTCCGAGCGATGCTGCGCGGAAGGCATTGGGCCGCTTGCCGACAGTCAGTTTCCGAAATGAGAGCGCCGCAAGCTGCCTTTCGTCGAACAGGTGTTCTAAACCTCGTTTGCCGGCTCTCACCGCGAAGGGCATCCACGTGTTGCGGTGCCTGGCATGTAGCTCCATAGCGGTTCGACCGTTGCAAAGGGTCGTGCGCATCGGGACATTCGAGAACACAATATGGCTCGCAAACATTCGAAGCAGGCTGCTTCCTACGAATATCCCGGCACCGGGGAGGAAGCTCCGGCCGAGCCCGTCATCTGCTGGCTGTGTGGCAGGCCCACCGGCAAGACCATCATTTGGCACCATCCCGTGCCGAAAAGCCGGGGCGGGCGCGATACCGTGCCCATGCACGCAATTTGCCAGCAGACGCTGACGGTGAACTTCACCAATTCCGAGCTCGAGCGTTACGCGATGGACGTCGATGGCCTGCTCACTAACCCGGCCGTGCGCAAGTTCGTGGATTGGGTAGCGAAGAAGGATCCGGACTTCACGGCGACGATCGCCAAAAAGCAACGATGACCGCCGCGAAGGCATGGAACGCCGCCCAGGTCCGCACATGGCTGGAGAGAAGGCTGGAAGCATCGCGCCTCGATCAGGCGGCTGCCGACAAGCGCGGCTATTCCGCTCAGGACGATTATGACAGGGCAGCCGCTGAGGAATGGGTTTGCCGCTCTTTCGTAAAAGCGGATTGTACGAGCGACCCCGTCGCGTTCGCTGGACGCGTAAAAGCGCTGCTCGACCAGGACGACTACCGCATAACCGGCATTTATGACGATCGCCGCTTCGAGCGCGAGGTGCGGACATATCTTCGCAAGCTGGCCAAGATGATCAAGACCAACGACGGTTTCGAGAAGACGTCGCGTTTCCAATAATTGGCCCAGAAACAGCCACGCAGCCAGGATGTGCGCGTTCTTCGGCATTTAGCGTCGACGGAGCAGATTTTTCCGGTCAGCGAGCCCGCTTTTTTCAAGGCTTCGCTGGGACAGTCACCTTGGGCGCTGCCGTGAACGGCTCGATGCCGAACTTCGGGTAAATCTCGCTCGGGTAGTAAAAGGTGCCGTCCTTCACGACCATGCCGATCGTCTTGATGGCCTTGATGGTCTTGGTTGGGTCGCCCGGCACCAAGAAGAAATCCGCCAGCTTGCCCTTCTCGATGGAGCCCATGCGCTGATCCTGACCCGTATAGCGCGCGCTATCGAGTGTCGCGCGGGTTAGGATTTCGGCCGGGGTCATGATGCCCTTCTCCTGGTAGATTTCCAGTTCGCGGTGGTAAGTGAAGCTGCCGCCGGTATCTGTACCGAAAACGATGAACACGCCGCGATCGTGCAGCAGCTTGGTGACCGCGAGGAGCTTGCTCCAGGCACCCTCGTAGAGAGCGGCGTCGCCGGGTGCGGAGACGTCGATCCAACCCTTCATAAGGCCTCGGCGCGTACCCACCGGCATATGTGAGATATAGTCCAACGCTCCGGACGGCACTTTCCCATCGCGGTTGAGCAGCAGATTCTCGTGGATGCCGAGCGTCGGGTCGATCGCCTTGTGGCCGTCGACCATGAGACCGATCGTGTGCAATACCTTGGGATCGTCGAGCGACAGCGCCGGCAACCGCTTCAGCGCCGTCAGCCGGAACAGGGTGCGGGTGTCCTCCTGCGGACCGATAACCCAGCCGAGCACGAACTGGTTGATGTGGGTCATCTCGTCGTAGCCGGCGCCGATCATCTGGTCGGCGGTGGCGAACGCGGGCACATGCCCGGCAACGCGCATCCCGAGCCGATGCGCTTCCTTCACCATCGCCGGCACCCAGGCCGGGTTCATGCTGTTGTAGATCTTGATCTGCCAGAAGTCGCGCGCGCCATACCAGCGCACCGCGTCGATCGCGGCCTGCTGACTGTCGACGAGGATGCCGTTGTTCGCGCTGAACGGGCTCTTGCCCTCGATAAAGCCTGAACGGATCACGTGCGGGCCGCCGATCTCGCCCGAGTCCACGCGGTCGATCAGGCTGGCCAGGACCGCGTTGTCGTTGCCCATGTCGCGCACCGTCGTGATGCCGGCAACGAGGTTGAGGAGCGCGTCCTCCTGTCCCAGATGGCCGTGCATCTCATACATGCCGGGGACGAGCGTCCCGCCGGCGCCGTCGATGCTCACCTCGCCCGGTGTCGCCGGGCTGTCGGACGCCTCGATGGCGGCGATCGCCTTGCCCGAAACCAATACCGAGACGGGATCGGTCAGCTTGCCCGCCCTGGGGTCGAAAAGCCGGACGTTGCGGATACGGACGGGCGCGCCATAAGAGTGAGCGACCTGCTTCTGGATCTCGACGAAGCGCTGCGTACTCCAGTCGGCAGCGAGCTTGCGGAGCCGGACCTCCTCCCCCTCGTAACCCTCGCGCACGAGGATCGAGTCCGCCGAGACGCTCGCGAAGAGGTGCCCCTGCGCATCCAGCAGCATGGTCTCGGGCGTCGTATCGATCCCGGTGAGATCGTAGCGTGTCACCTGGAGCGGACCGCCCTTCCCCTCTACCGTCAGCGTCTCGCCCTTCTCGAGGCGCAAGGTGCCGCCGGGGAGCGCGCGAAGCGTCATGTTCGGCTGCTTCAGGAGCGCGGTCGCATAGACCTGATCCGACCAGGGGCTGCCGCTTTGCGCAACGTAGATCGCTGCTGCTGCAGTCGAGGAACTGCCCTTGCCGGCAGAATCGACCCACTCTGCGCGGCCGCCGCGCCGCGCGAAGCTCTCGGTCACCTTGCTGCCGAAGGTCGTCGAACCGGTCACGTTCCAGGCGGTCGGCAGGCTGTCGGCTCCAAGCGTCACGATCTCGGTGATCGTCGGCCCGCGTCCGTTGTTCTTGATGTTGAAGTCGACGGTCGTCCTGTCGCCCTGCGTGTCGGCCCACAGGTGGCCGACGTTCTTGCCGCCGACGATGGCGGTGTAGCGGGCGGTCTCGGCGGCGGCCGGTGTCGCAGATGCGAGGGTGGCGACAAGGACGAGCAGGGTTTTCCGAATCATCCCGCGACTAGAGCATGAGGGTTAGCGCCCGTCCATCGAGACGGCGGGCCCGACCTGCCGCCCCGACCTCGGCACGGCGTGTTGTCTCAGGTCGCGCCGGTGATCTTCGCCTTGCCCCATGACGTCCGCGATCGACACGATGAGGGTTCGCGCGGATCCCCTTCATGTTGGCGTTGCCGCGATCGTCGTACCTGGCCATGCGGCAATCGCCATGAACACTCGAAATGCGCGTCTCCACGATCCCCCGCCGACGGGTCGTCACGCAGACGAACATTCCTGGGCAGACAGCGTTCGCAGATCATCGGGTGTATTCACGTTGACCATCGCCGCCGCGCCATCAATCTGGCGAGCGCCTGCGCGACCAATCCAGCTGCCGAGAGATCGGCCGCCATCTTCTATATGCCTCTCCAGCAAACCGAGGCAGGTTATCGGCCAGTAACCGATCAGATGTTGGTCGCGGAGCACGGCGGGGTCATCGCCGACCAGGGCCGCCGCGAGGTTGCGCGGTAAGGGAAGCGTGTCGACGGGGACCGACAGGACTCCTTGGAAGTCGGCCGTCTTCGCGTAGTGAAGAGCAGCTTCCAGCCCGGCCAGCGGGCCGATCCTTCCCTCACGCCGATCCGCGATCGCTGGAATCTTCCGCCAAGCGCGCCCGCAGATCACAATCTCATCGGCTTGCGGCCTAAGCGCTTCGATGACGTGCTCGATGATAGGGCGCCCTGCGAGCATCGCGAGAGCCTTGTCGCTGCCGAAACGGCGCGCCCGGCCTCCCGCTATGACGGCACCGAGCACGCGCGGACGCGAGATCAATCTAGAAATCCAGGATCGTGACGGGCGCACCCTCTGGCGCTGCGGGAGCCGAGGCCGCGCTTCGGACAATCACGTTCGCCTCGGCCAGCCGCGCCTGGGCGGAAGCCGATTGCCGCTCGATCAGGCGCACGCTTTCACCATCCCAGTCCCCGCAGAGAAAGGTTTCTCGCGCATCGTCGTTGTTCTGCGCAGGCGCACGGAGCGGAGCGGTCCGCCAACGCAATGCGTCGCGCATCGCCCGCCCCGTCAAAAGGCAGAGAAGAGGCGCAAGGAACAGACGCGCCGTGGTGAGTGCGGCGGTCGGGTTGCCGGGCAGTCCAAGCACATGCCCGCCTGAAGAGTGACCATGCCACACCGGCTTCCCGGGCTTCATCGCGACCTTTGCGAAGGTCTGCGATATGCCAAGCGACCAGGCGACATCGCGTGAGAAGTCGCGGTCTCCGGTCGATGCGCCGCCGACAATGACGACGACGTCCGAGACGGCGATCGCCTCGCCCAGACGCTGCCGGATCGCTTCCGGCCTGTCAGGCACGATCGCCATCGAAACAATATCTCCACCCCAAGCGGACGCCATCGCGCCGACCGCGAGCGAAACGCTGTCGGGGATATTATGCACCAGGTTCGTCGTCGTACCAGGTGCCGACAATTCATCGCCACTCGCTATGATCGTCACGCGCGGCCGGCGTGCAACAACGACATGACCGACGCCGGCTGCCGCGGCGGCGACCATCGCGCGCGGATCGAGCAGACGCCCGGCGGACAGAAGGATATCGCCGGCGGCAAAGTCGGACCCACGGCAGCGGACGTGTCGCCCGACATGCGGCAAAGCGGCGCAGACGATCGTATCGTCATGGCGCGCGACATCTTCCTGGACAACTACGCGATCAGCCCCGGCAGGCATCGGTGCGCCGGTGAAGATCCGGACGGCTTGTCCGGTGCCGACAGCACGGTCGCACGGATTGCCGGGGAAAGATTGGCCGACAACCTGCAACGTACCCGCGGCGCCGGGGGAATCAGGCGCGCAAACTGCGTAACCATCCATAGCGGAGACATCGACAGGTGGCGCCTCGTACATCGCCACTACGGGTTCAGCGAGAACCCGGCCCGCCGCCACGGCGAGCGGTATTCGTTCGATGCCGATCGGTGTCGCCGTCTTCTCCATGAGCGCCAACGCCGCATCGAAATCGAGCGCGGCGTGACAAACCGGAGTTAGCGAGAAGGCGAGGTTAGCCATTGGCAAGCGCCTCCGCATGCACCGCGACACCACGTGCCCGCACCGCTTCACCGACGAGGATAAGCGCGGGCCCGCTACCGGCGGTAGCATCCACAGCGAGCGGCAGCAAGTCGAGCCGGGTATGAGCGAGCCGTTCGGTCGGCAGGCTTATGTCGCTTGCGACCAGCACCGGCGTGTCGCCGGGGAGGCCATGCTCGATGAGTCGACGACGGATTTCCGGTGCGGCGTCACGCCCCATATACAGCGCAAGCGTCGCCGCCGGGTCCGCGAGTGCCGGCCAGTCGATCGCGGCTTTCGCGCCGGCCTGCGCCTGCGTAGTCACAAAGCGCACCTGCCGCGCCTTGCCGCGTAGCGTGAGCGAGATGCCAGCACTCGCAGCAGCCGCGCTCGCAGCGGTGACGCCGGGACAAATGCGGGCGCGTATACCCGCCGACGCGAGCGCATCCATCTCCTCCGTCGAACGGCCGAAGATCGACGGGTCGCCCCCCTTCAGTCGAACCACGCGTTCGCCGGACAACGCCGCTTCCACAAGCAAGGTGTTGATTTCGTCCTGTCGTGTCGCATGGCGACCAGAGCGCTTTCCGACCGGCACCAGCCGCGTCGATCTCGGCACCAGATCGAGAATGCCAGCCCCGATCAGCGCATCGTAAAAGACGACGCTGGCGGCGCGGATCAGCGCATCAGCCTTGCGTGTCAGCAAATCGGGATCGCCAGGGCCTGCGCCGACCAGCCAGACCTCTCCGGGAGAAATCAGATCAGGCATGCGCGCTATCCTTCGATGCGGGGAGAAGCTTGGCGATAGCGGGGCGGCATGAACCGCAATTGGTGCCGGCGTTGATCGCGGCGCCGACCGCCTCCACCGTCATCAGGCTACGTTCGGCGATCGCGGCGATGATGGTCTTCATGCCGACGTCGAAGCAGACACAAATGATCGGCCCGCGATCTGGCGCGGGTTTGGCAGGACGCCCGGCGAGCATTTCCATGGTGGGCGTGTCCGTCGCGCCGAACTGGGCGATAAGCCACTCGCGCGGCGGAAGATCGCCGATACGCGACACGAACAGCGCACCGTGCATGATGCCGTCCACCGCAACCGCCGCGCGCACAACGCCGCGCCGCGCGTCGATCATTTCCGCGCGCTCACCTGTCGGCAGCAACGCCCGGAGCATCGCCGGGTCGCCCTTGCCGGCGATCTCCGTCAGCCAGCCATGCGCGGTTCGCACCAGTGTCCAATACGCACAATCCGGCGCGACCGGCCGGTCGCGGGTTATGAGGAAACCCGACCATTCCGGCTTGAAAGGCGCGATCGTCGCGGGGGTGTTCTTGAACCCGGGCTGGCCCGAAATGGGATCGCGATCGTCGCCCGGCAGTAACCCGGTGCGCCCGGCACCACTGGTCTTGTCGGTCCAGTGGATCGGCACGAACACTTCGCGCCGCCGCATCGACGATGTGATCGCGACGCGGAAAATGCTGTTTCCCTGCGCCGTCGTTACGCGCGCCAGGCCGCCGTCGTTCAGGCCGTAGGAGCGCGCCGTATCGGGATGTATCTCGACCAAAGGCTCACGCCGATGTTGCGATAGCGTCGGCGAGAGGCCGGTGCGCGTCATTGTGTGCCACTGGTCACGGTAACGGCCGGTGTTGAGCCGCAGCCGCGTGTCACGGCCGCCATCGTCGCGCGGGCTGAAGGCAATCGGCACAAGCCGCGCGCGCCCGTCCGAAGTCGGATAGCGCCGCTCCGCGAAAGGCGACACTCCGCCCCATTGGAAAGGCGCCATAGCGTCATAGTCCGCATCGCCAAGCCCGGCCTTGTCGGAAAGATCGAGCGCGCGGCTTCCCTCGTTTTCGAATCCGGTCTGCGCCGCGAACTCGCGGAATATGGACGCCGGACCTGCAAAGTCGAAGCCGTTCGCGAACCCCATCCGGCGCCCGACTTCGGCCACCGCCCACCAGTCGGCCCGCGTTTCGCCGGGCGGTGCGAGGAATGGCCGCTGGCGCGAAACCCGCCGCTCGGAATTGGTGACGGTGCCGTCCTTCTCGCCCCAGCCGAGCGCAGGCAACTTCACCTGCGCGTAAAGAGACGTGTCGGTTTCGGCGATGCAATCGGACACCACTACGAACGGGCAATTGGCAAGCGCCACCCGCGCCATGCGCGCATCAGGCATGGAAACCGCCGGATTGGTCGCCATGATCCACACGGCCTTGATCTTGCCCCGCGCCATCGCGTTGAAAAGATCGACCGCTTTGAGCCCTGGTCCCGCGCAGATTGTCGGGGAGCGCCAGAAGCGCTGCGCCCGGTCGCGCTCGGCATCGCTAAAGCCCATGTGCGCCGCGAGCGTCGAGGCGAGCCCGCCGACCTCGCGCCCGCCCATCGCATTGGGCTGGCCGGTGATGCTGAACGGCCCCGCGCCGGGCTTGCCGATCCGCCCGGTCGCGAGATGCAGGTTGATGACGGCATTGCCCTTGTCGGTGCCGCGCACGGACTGGTTCACGCCCTGGCTGAAAAGGGTGACGGTGCGTGGATGCGCGACGAACAGGTCGTAGAAGGCCCGCAAATCTTCCGGTGCGATATCGCAGATGCGGGCCACATCGAGCTTCGGCAAATCCTTCCAGAAACCAGCCGGCACAGACACGCATTCCGCCAGATACCGCCCGTCGAGCTGCCACCGCCTCTGTGCCTCCGCGAGAAGCCCCGTGAACAGCGCAACATCGGTGTCGGGCGCGATGGCGAGGTGCAGGTCGGCGCATTCAGCCGTCTCGGTCCGCCGCGGATCGATCACGACCAGCTTGGTGCCGCGTGCCTTGCGAGCCGCCTCGATCCGTTGCCAGATCACCGGATGACACCAGGCGGTGTTCGATCCGACGAGGATGATCAGGTCGGCCGCGTCGAGATCGTCATAGCTGCACGGCACCACGTCCTCGCCGAAGGCGCGTACGTGCGCCGCCACCGCGCTCGACATGCAAAGCCGCGAATTGGTGTCGATGTTGCCGGTGCCGATGAAACCCTTCATCAGCTTGTTGGCAACGTAATAGTCTTCGCTCAGCATCTGGCCGGAGGCGTAGAAGGCGACACTGTCCGGCCCATGTTCGGCAATCGCCGCCGAGAAGCGCGCGGCGATGAGATCCAGCGCCTCGTCCCAGCTCGCCCGTTTCGCGCCGATCATCGGGTGAAGCAGCCGTCCCTCCAGCCCGATCGTTTCGCCGAGGTGCGTGCCCTTCGAACAGAGCTTGCCCCGATTGGCCGGATGATCCGCGTCGCCTTTGATCGCGGCAGTACGTTCTCCGGTCGGCGTGGCGATCACGCCGCAGCCCACGCCGCAATACGGGCAGGTTGTCCTGACCCCGCTCACGCCACCCCTTCGAGCGCGGCCGCGCGGCCAATGAGTATGCGGCCGCCGTCGATCTTGACCGGGATGACCGGCACGCAGCCCTTGTCCTCCCCCAAGGCTTCACCCGTCACCAGCGAGATACGCCAATTGTGCAACGGGCACGTCACCGTCGTGTCGTGTACGATGCCCTGGCTGAGCGGCCCCGCCTTGTGCGGACACTGGTTGGCCAGCGCATAGACTTCGCCATTCGCCGTGTGGAAGATCGCGATCTCGCGCCCGCCACGCACCGGCAGCGTCCGCGCACCGAGTGCGGGGAGCTGATCGACCGGCCCGATATCGAGCCATTCGCCGACCGCGCTCATGCCGCCACCAGCGGGCGGATCTCGGCGAGATGCCGATGCAGCTTCCAGTCCTCCCCAGCGGCGCGCTTCGCCCAGGGATCGTCCTGCATGAAGCTTTGCGAATAGAGAAAGCGCGCGCGCAAAGCCTCGCGCCCGGCCGCATCCTCGACGATGCGTTGTTTGATGTAATCGAGCCCGACCCGTTCGACCCAGGGCGCGGTACGGTCGAGATAGCGCGCCTCTTCACGGTAAAGCTGGATGAAGGCTGCGCAATAATCGAGCGCTTCCTGCTCGGTGGCGACCTTGCACAGGAAATCGGTGCCGCGCAGCTTGATGCCGCCATTGCCGCCGATCGACAGCTCGAAGCCGCTGTCGACGCAGATCACGCCGAAATCCTTGATCGTCGCCTCGGCGCAATTGCGCGGACAGCCCGACACCGCGATCTTGAACTTGTGCGGCATGAAGCTGCCCCAGGTCATCTGCTCGGTCTTGATGCCGAGCCCGGTCGAATCCTGCGTCCCGAAGCGGCACCATTCGGAGCCGACGCAGGTCTTCACCGTGCGCAGCGCCTTGGCATAGGCATGGCCGCTGACCATGCCGGCGGCATTGAGATCGGCCCATACGGCGGGCAGATCCTCCTTCTTGATGCCGAAGATGTCGAGCCGCTGCCCCCCGGTCACCTTGACCATGCGCGCCTGATACTTCTCGGCGACATCGGCGATCGCGCGCAATTCCTGCGGGGTGGTGACGCCGCCCCACATGCGCGGCACGACCGAATAGGTGCCATCCTTCTGGATGTTGGCGTGCATCCGTTCATTGACGAAGCGCGACTGGTTGTCATCGACGAACTCGCCCGGCCAGGCGCAGAGAAGATAATAGTTCAGCGCAGGGCGGCACGAGGAACAGCCGTCGGGCGTGGTCCAGTGCAGTTCCTGCATCACCTGCGGGATAGCCTTGAGCTGCTTTTCGAGGATCAGGCGGCGCACGTCCTCATGCGTGAAGCTGGTGCATTTGCAGACGGCCGGCGCGGCGCGTTCGCCCTCGAAGGCGTCGCCGAGCGTTACCGCGAGCAGCCCTTCGACCAAACCTGTGCAAGAGCCGCACGAGGCGGACGCCTTCGTGCAGGCGCGCACCGCGTCGAGCGTGCAGGCTCCGCCTTCGATCGCCGCGACCACCTTGCCCTTGGAGACGCCGTTGCAGCCGCAGATTTCCGCATCGAGCGATAATGCCGCGACTGCCGCGTTAGGGTTTGCATCGGCTCCTCCTCCCGCCGCGAAAGCCTGGCCGAAGATCAACGCGTCGCGAATTTCGGAAACGTCGTCCTGCTTCTTCAACAGATCGAAATACCAGTTCCCGTCCTGCGTATCGCCGTAGAGCACCGCACCGACAAGGCGATCGTTCTTGACGATGACGCGCTTGTACACGCCGCGCGCAGCGTCGCGCATGACGATATCCTCGCAGCCCTCTCCTCCCGCAAAATTGCCGGCCGAAAAGACGTCGATCCCCGAGACTTTCAGTTTGGTGGAGGTGACCGAGCCGGTGTAGCCACTCGGCGTCGCGACCAGCCCGTCGGCGAGGCTGCGACACATCTCCCACAAGGGCGCGACGAGACCATAAATGAGGCCGTTGTGTTCAACACACTCGCCGACGGCGAGTACGTCCGCATCCGACGTGACGAGATGATCATCGACGTGAATGCCGCGCCCGATCGCCAGCCCCGCCTCGCGTGCCAGCTTCACGTTGGGGCGGATGCCGACCGCCATCACGACAAGGCTCGCCGGGATTGCGCGCCCGTCCTTCAGCCGCACGCCCTCGACCTTGCCCTGGCCGTAGATTTCGGCGGTGTCGGCCCCGGTCAGGATCGTCTGGCCGCGCCGTTCGAGCTCCTCCTTGAGCAGCCACGCCGCCGCTTCGTCGAGTTGGCGCTCCATCAGCGTCGGCATGATGTGCAGTACCGTCACTTTCATGCCGCGCAGCGACAGGCCGTGCGCCGCCTCCAACCCGAGCAACCCGCCGCCGATCACGACCGCATCCCCGCCGGCGGCGGCCGCGCGCAGCATCGCGCCGATGTCGTCCATGTCGCGGAAGGTTACGACGCCCGACAGGTCATGCCCCGGCACCGGGATGATGAACGGGTCGGAACCGGTCGCGAGCAGCAACTTGTCATAGGTCTCGACCCGGCCCGATCGCGCCGTGACGGTGCGCGCCGCGCGGTCGATCGCCACCACGGCGTCACCCGCGACGAGATCTATAGCGTTGTCCGCGTACCAGGCGGCATCGTTGATAACGATGTCCTCGAAAGTCTTGTCCCCGGCCAGCAGCGGGGAGAGCATGATGCGGTTGTAATTCACCCGCGGCTCGGCGCCGAAGACGGTGATGCGGTAGCGGGTCGCATCGCGCGCGAGAATCTCCTCGATCGCGCGGCACCCGGCCATGCCGTTGCCAACGACGATAAGGTGCGGCTTCATCTCGCTCATATCGACCACTCCAGCGATGCCCAGAATTTCTTGGTGTCGGTGCCAAAGGCGTCGGCGCGGTAGTCGGCGTATTTGAGGAGGGCGGCGTATTTGCCCTTCCTGAATACCGCCTGCGCATCGATCTCGTCACCGTAATGCTGGCCGAGCCGATCGCTGTCGAAGCGGTGATAGACCGCCGTCAGCGCGATCGCATCGAGCCCGAGCGGCTTCTTCCAGCCGTAGCCGATCGTGCCGTATGCGTCGCGCAGGCCGTTCGTTGGCGTGACGAGGAACTTGTCGGCCCAGCCGTTGAACTTGTGCAGCGTCGCCAGCGGCGTCTGGAAGCTGGTGACGGCGACGCCCCCATTACCTTTGGTATCCGCGCCCAGCACCTCATAGCCGCCCCCAAGCGTCAGCGTATTCACCGCGAGCCCGAGTTCGCCGGCATAGTAATTGGCCTGGTAGCGGTTCGGATTGCGGCGGTAATTGCTCTGGCTGGCGTAGCTCGCGAGATAGGTCAGCTTCACGTGCGGGCTCAGCGGATACGCCCCGACGAAACGCCCGCCATAGGTCTGGCTGCTGTTGGCGAATACCGGCGCGGCATTCTGGTCGACCAGATAGGCGAAGCCGGTGAGCGCGCCGTATTTCGTCGTGTAGCCGACGTTGCCGAGGACGTTGTTGCCGCCGATCTCCCCCAACCGTGCCGGTCCGAGTGCGTTGCCGCCATCGGCGCCCCAGATCGTGCGGACATTGTCGGCATAGGTTAGATCGAACTTGATATGCTCGATGCCCGACCATTCGACCCGCGCCGCGTCGAAGGTCTGTTCGTTCTGTCGCCACGCTACCGAGCCGACGAAACGCTGATCGTCGAGGTTGATGCGCTGCCGCCCGACCGTGATCACCGTATTCGGCAGCCCGCGATACTGAAGCTGCAACCGGTTGAGCTCGATATTCTGCGGATCCGGCACAATCGGGTAGGTGGTCTTGCCGTTAAGCCCGCTGTTATAGGCCGGGTTGATCGCGAGCAGTGCTTCGCTTTCCGCGAGGAACGACCAGTCCTTCGCCTTCGCCTCGAACCCGGCGCGGATGCGCAGGGTCAGGGCGTCGGCATCGGCGGCCAGTGGCACCTGCTCGACATGTTCGTAGCGCAGGCGGGCATCGATGATCGGCTTGAGGGTGACGGGCGCATCGGCCGATCCCGACGCGAGCCCAATCAAAACGAGGACAGGAAGCCCGCACATCAGATCCGCGCTCCCGTGCCGGCGGTGCCCCAGGTCTCGCGCCAGCGTTTCTTGACCACCGTCAACCCGCCGAGAGCGATCAGCGCCAGCCCCGCAAAGATCAGGAAGCCCATCTGCGGCTTGCCCGTCAGCTGCTTTGCGAGGCCGAGCGACGAGGCGAGATAGAAGCCCCCGACTCCGCCGCCGAAACCGACCAGCCCGGTCATGACGCCGATTTCCTTGCCGAAGCGCTGCGGCACGAGTTGAAAGACCGCGCCGTTGCCGAAGCCGAGCGTCGCCATCACCAGTAGGAACAGCCCGAGCGCGAGCGGCAGGATTGTCGTACCCAGGCTGATCGCCACCAGCGTGACCGCAGCGAGGCTGTAGACGAAGGTCAGCGTATTGATGCCGCCGATCCTGTCCGCCACCGCTCCGCCGAACGGCCGCACCAGCGACCCAGCGAACACGCACGCGGCGGTGCAATAGCCCGCGACCACCGGCGTCATCGCGAAACTGTCCGTGAAATAGATCGACAGGCTGGAGGACAGGCCGACGAACCCGCCGAAGGTGACGCCGTAGAACAGCATGAACCACCATGCGTCCTGATGCCGAAGCACGCTCAGATACGCCGCGAAGGACTTTGGCGCGGGCGGGTTCGGCGCGTCCTTCGCCATCGCCACGTACAGGACGAACACGATCGCGAGCGGGATCACGGCGAGGCCGAACACCGCATTCCAGCCGAACGCCTTCGCCAGCAGCGGTGCGAACAGGGCAGCGAACACCGTGCCCGAATTGCCCATGCCGGCGATCCCCATCGCCTTGCCCTGATGCTCCGCCGGATACCAGCGGGAGGCGAGCGGCAGCGCGACCGCGAAGCTCGCGCCGGCAAAGCCCAGCACCACGCCGACCGCCAGCGTGCCCGCGAAACTGTCCACACCCAACAACCAGGCGGTCGAAAGCCCGGCGATGACGATGATCTGCCCGATCGCGCCCGTGCGCTTCGGCCCGATGCGATCGACCAGCAGCCCGTTGACGATGCGCAGCACCGCGCCCGCCAGTGTCGGCACGGCGACCATCAGCCCCTTCTGCGCGGGCGACAGACTCAGATCCTTCGAGATGATCGGCGCGAGCGGGCCCAGCAGCACCCAAACCATGAAGGCGAGGTCGAAATAGAGAAACGCCGCGATCAGCGTCGGGCGGTGCCCCGCGCTCCAGAAGCTTCCGCCGGACTTCGAGGAGGTGCGATGTTCGATCACTCCCACATCCGCCGCGCTCATGGTCATCTGCCCCTGCGTCATTCCCCGATCCCCTTCGAGCAAACGCAAAAAAGCCGCCGCGAACACGCGCGGATAAGCGCATGCACGACGGCGACTTTGCCAAAGTGTTGGTGATGCCGAATCGACTGCCCCGTTGCAGTGTTCCAGCGATGATCAAAACTGACGGAGTTTTCGAAAACGCGCAAGACGCTTTTTGCGGTGCGGCGAAAACTATGCCGGATCGAAGCCTTTTAGATAACCGGACAGCCCATCGGGGTCGAAACTGCGCGCGTCGAAGAAGCGGTCGGCGCTGAGAATGAGACGACCCTGCGTCGTCCCGACACCCGTCGCGCCCGCGATTCCGCCCTCAAGCTTCGAGCTCGCCCCGGGTAGTGGTACACCCAGCGGACGCAACGCTGCGCGGTAGATATCGGGCCGGAATACATGCTGCGCCGCAAGATAATCCGCCTGATCCGGCTGCGTGTGGCCGGCTACGCACATCTGTGCGTAAAGCCACGCCGCTTGGCTGATCCAAGGGAAGTTGGCGGCTTCGCGATGCTGGAACATGAAATCTGGCAGGTGAACTGCTTCGTGGCCAATGGCAAAAAGGATGCGGTCCGCCATGGCACGCCGGATCAAGTCGGCAGAGCCGTCGAGATATTGCGGCAAAGCCAGGATTTCTGCGATCCGGTCCCATTGTTGCGGATCCACGAACGCCTCGCCCGCGCGATACAGGGCGCGGATGACGCGGTGGACGGCGTCGCCGTCGCCCAATCGATCCGCGCGGATCGCCAGCACCTTCTCGACGCCGCGAAGCCAGATTTGCGAGGTCACCGCGACGATGACGCCGACACCGCGATCGACCGCGACGCTATTCCACGGTTCGCCCACGCAGATGCCGTCGACCTCGCCGGTCGCCAGCGCGTCGGCGGCGAAGGGCGGCGCGACGGTGACGATCTCGACATCGCGGTCAGGATCGATGCCGCATCCGATCAACCAGTAGCGCAGCATATAATCGTGACTTGAATAGCGATGCACGACGCCGAAGCGCAGAGGCTTCCCGCCGCCCCGCGCAATGTCCGCCAGCCGCCTGCCGATTACCGCCACATCCCCCGGCACGCCGACGGTGGTGACCTGCGTGGCGAGATCAGGCCGCAGCGTGATCGCATTGCCGTTCAGCCCCAGCACGAACGGCACCGACAGCGCCGTCGCGGGCCGCCCCAGGCCCAGGGTGGTCGCAATCGCCAATGGCGCGAGCATGTGCGCGGCATCGCTATGCCCGTAGAGCAACCGATCGTTCACCGTCGCCCAACTCATGTCGCGCACCAGCGTCAGGTCGATGCCCTCGGCCTCCGCAAAGCCCAGTTCGCGCGCAAGGATCGGCAACGCGGCATCGACCAGCGGCAGGAAGCCGATCCGGAATGGGGTGTCGCTCATAAGTCCCCCATCAGCCGGTCGGCAGTGACGATCGCGTCGGCGACCTCGCCGAGCCGCCGTCCGCTGTCCATCGCTGCCTTGCGAAGCGCGGCATAAGCGGTCGGTTCGTCGATCCCGCGCTTCTTCATCAGCAACAGTTTCGCCTGATCGATCGTCTTGCGCTCGGCGAGCGCGTTGCGAGCCTCGTCGAGTTCGGCACGCAATCGCGAATAGGCGCGAAAGCGGCGGATCGCCAGTTCGAGCACCGGGCGGATACGTTCCTTCTTCAGCCCATCGACCACGTACGCAGATACGCCCGCGTCGATCGCCGCTTCGATCCCGGCGCTGTCACTCTGGTCGACAAACATCGCCACAGGTCGCGCCACCGCGCGCGAAAGGGCGAAAGACTCTTCCAACTCGTCGCGGTGCGGGTTCGCGAGGTTGATGAGGACGACGTCGGGCGAATAGGCCTCGAGCTTCGCCGCGACGGCCGTGCGATCGACGAAAAGCCGCACGTCGTGAAGCCCTGCATCACGCAGCCCTTCCTCGATCACGGCAGCCCGCGCCGGGCTTTCGTCTATGATCGCAATTCGCACGTCCAAGATCCTCGCTGCATCGCAGCATAGATTGTCATCGCCAATGTCGGAAGCGTTTTACGCGAGCGATCGAACAGCGGCTATCAGCGCGCTGACAACCGCATATAGAGCGGGATAGGCCCGTCGATAAAAAAGCCAGCGCCTACGGTCATGGTCAATTGCGCTTGGGGAACAAAGCCATCTCTACGGCTTCGTCAACCGACGAGAGGCATTCTCGCGCGTGTCGGCGCCAGGGATTGGCAGCATCGGGCCGATCCCGGCCCTGATGTTCCACTTCGAGGTCGCACCCGTGTATGAAGGGCTAACTGTCTGATTAGCGAGTAGGAAATGGCGGAGAGGGTGTCCGCCGAACTATGCCCGCAACCCCTTGTAAATAAAGCATTATCGGGCTCCGATCTGTAACGGGTCCCCACACGGGACCACAATTTTTTCAACGCCTAAAAATGCAGTTTCCTGCGCATTTGGGCAAATCTCGTCTTACGACGTTTCAAGCAGAAATGCGAACCTCGCTCCCTGCTCGAAATTCGAAGCCTGCCTTCCCTTCTTCCACTTGCAGAATCGCGCAAAGCGACTCATTCTTCTGCAAGCGGGCAGACCGATTTGGGATCGGTTTGCATGAACGAGACAGACGACAGGTTTCTTCGCATCGGCGACGTCATCAACAAGACGGGCCGATCGCGTGCCGCCATCTACAGGATGATTGCCCAGGGACAATTCCCCCGGCAGGAACGCATCGGCGTTCGCGCGGTCGGATGGCGCTTGTCCGCGGTTCTACAGTGGATGAGTGCACCGACCGAATTTCGGGAAGCGCGTTAGGACGGCGCGGGCCGACGGTCGCTACTCGCTGCGTGGCTCACAGCCGATTATGGCTTGTCGGGCCGGGCAAAGATCGATGGTCCGAATCTCAATGACAGCCGTCTGGCGACAGCGGCGGCATATCTCTCCTGACGCCAGCCGGTTGGACTGTGATACAGGCCAACCGCCTTCCAATAATCCTTGGTTGTCATAAGCGCCGAGCGGAATATCCAGCTCGCGGTATCGACATTGAAACACACGTCGTTCTGGAGCCACCAGCGGACGTGATCCTTCCGCCGCGACAGAAGCGATGCGATCCGGGGCACCCACCAGGTGTTGATCTGCAGCGGACCGAGATCGTGACTTCCATTTCGGTTCCTGACCGCCGCGCCGACCCAACCCGCCTCCTGATCTCTCAAGCCCCACAGCGTTTTAGAAAGCCACGGCTTGCCGATCGACGCGCGGGCTATGCACCGGGCAAGGAGCTCCTCAGCGGCCCGATCGCGAGGCACACCGGCGGCCGGCGCGGCAACCAGGACTCCCGTCGCGGCAGCCACACAGATTCCGAAGCGTAGGCCCCTTTTCATCGGTCGCGCTCCCGTGGCTGGCGGCGCTGGTCATTGCCGTCGGCTTGTTTGGACAGATCAGGTGTCGGCAGGGTCGGTCCGGCTTGCTGATCGAGCAGGCGACCCAGGAAACGATCAAGGACTTCCGCGAAGGATTGTGCGCGGCCGGCGAGACGATCGCCAAACCTCTCGAAGGGGCCGCGCGGCGTACCCTGTCGCATCGCTGCGAGGCCGGCCGCGCGATCGGCACGATCCTGCCGCATTTGCACGCGCGCCTTCTCGAGGCGTTCGGCATGGCGCCCCTCTCGCACCGAACGGACATCGCGGTCTAGACGGCCAAGGCCTTCGAGCGCCGATGTCTTCTCGCCCGAGCGTGCCACCAGCCGATCGACGAGCCGCTTCTCATCTTCGGTCCACAGCTTCACACCGAAACGGGCCCGGGTGATCGCCGTGTAGAAATTCTGCGCGGTCACGAGCGGGGAGTTCACCGGCGCCAGGACGTACACGCGGTCGTAGGTCTTCGACTGTGCGGAATAGACGGTTTCCGCATAGCCGTGATCCCAGGTGCGGTGCTTTCCCAGATCCACGTCCTGCATCTTGCCGCGGTCCCAGCGGATCGTGGCGACCTGTCCCTTGAGCGCCTCAACGGTGCCGCGCTCCGCATTCTTGAGCTCGAGCGGGTGATTGACGAGTCTCCACTGGATCCGGTCACCCTGTGCAAGCTCGCGTTCCTCGCGGTTGAAGACATTGACCTGCGAGGCTCGGCCCAGTCTCGGATCCCAGCGTATCGTTCGCCCCTGCTCATCGACCAGCCGCACGATCTGGCGGCCGTTGGTGTCGCGGCCGACACCGAGCACCCGGTATTCGGTGTCGCTCGCGATCCCCTGCCCGCCGCGCGCGCGGGAGAACGCGACCACCTGCCCGCCAGTGTAGAAGCGCGCCATGCGTTTCTCCTCGTCGCTCATGCCGGCGGGGGTGAGAACCGATAGCCGCGTATCCTCCGCCGCCACGGCCCCCTCGACCTTGAGCGCTTCCCGGACGCGCGCGTTGACGATCAGACGCGTCGTATTCTCCAAGACGAGGATATTGGTCTTGTCGCGGTTTTCGGGGCGAAGCCGAGTCCATTCTGCGACCAGATTCTGCGCAAGTGTCGCCGCGTCCGCGCCGCTCGAGAGCTTGTCGAGATGACCCAGTACATCGGCGAAGTTCCCTGCACGCGCCTGAACCACCGCGGCCTTCATCGCCCGGGTTTCCTGACGCACGGATTCCGCCAGTTCGGCGGTTGGAAGGCCGAGGCGCTGCAGAAGCCAGAATGCCTTGCCTTGCTCGATCGCCCCGGTCTGCTTGTTATCGCCAAGCAGGATCAGCCGGGCACCGGTCCGGCGGCTGATCTCCAGAACGCGCAATGACTGGCGGTTGCCAAGCTGCCCGGCTTCATCGAGGACAAGGACGTCGCGGTCGGTGAGATTTCTCCCGCCCCCTGCAACGAGGCTGGCCACGGTCCGAGATTCTATATCTGCCGAGCGTCCGAGGTTGGCGGCCGCCGAGGAGGTTGGAGCGAGCGCGGTGAACGTAATGTCGGCGTCCGCGCCTCGTACCAAAGCCTTTATCAGGGTCGATTTGCCGGCGCCGGCGACCCCGTGGACACCCGAAATGCGATCCTCGCCCAGCCCGATATGCAGCAGCGCCTTCTCCTGCGCCGCGTTCAATCCCGTCTCCCGCGAGGCCGTCCGAAGCCGCTCCTCGACAGCGACTGGTCGCGCATCATTCAGAGCCAGCGAAAGATGTTCCGATAGCCCTATCTCGAGCCGCGCCGTCATCCGCGTGGTGCGTCCACGGGTGAGCGTGGCATCCCCGGTTTGCGCCCGGGTTGCGAGCAGCCGTGCGCGGGCCTCGCGCTCTTGGGCAAGAGGACGAAGGTCGTCGAGCCGGACTTCCCCGACATGGGACGCCAACCCTAACCGGAGCATGCGTCCAAGATTGTTGACCGCTTCACCGCCCTCCGACTGCCGGATCCCGAACAGCATCGCGCGAGCCGCGGTGGCGTGATCCACATCCTGCGCAACGCTCGCCACCTGGGTCGTCTCTCTCAGCCCCGAGAGCGTCGGCGCGTGTTCGGCGGCGCGGGCCGCCCAGCGCCCGTGGAGCTCATCGAGCCCGACCTTCTCCTTGGCCCCGCGGGTTTCGTAAAAGGATCGCCGCCGGGCCGCCTGTCCTTCCAGTCCGTGCGCACGGGCATGTTCGTCGATCTGCGCCGCGCGCTGCGACATGGCCTGGATCAGATCGTCGGGCACCCCTTTGATCTCGAAAAGGCCTGAACGTGGGTCCGCATCGACTTCATACCCGAGCGCTCGCAGGTCGTGCGCGATCGCGTTCCGGTAAACCTGACCAGCGACCATTTGCTCGGCGTACATCGCACGCGTCTCAAGGCTTGCCATCACGCTACGGGCCTCCCGGTTCGTGATGTTCATCACCACGACATGGGTATGAAGATGGGGATCGAGTTCGCGGGACGCGTGCTCAGTGAAGCGAGCGTAGACGAGCCGGCCGGTGGTCTGGTGAACGATCTCGCCGTCCCGACGGTGGCGGAGTGCAGCGTGCTCCTCAAGGTAGGAGAGCGCCGTGCCGACGGCGCGCTCGTGCGCAGCGAGGATCCGGTCATCGCCCGCCACCAGCGCCATGATCGACACCGACTTTGGCGCGTTGACCGAGAAGTCCCATCCCGGATGATGTTCGATCGTCCCGTCGGCACGGTGTTGGCCGAGCTGCTGGCCGGCGACCTTGCCTTCGAGCAGTTCGCGGAACACTTCGGCCTGGCGCTCGACGGTGACGACAAGCAGTCGGCGATCACGATGGCGGTCGCGATCGTTGCCGAGATGGCGAACGCGGCGACCCGCAAGGGTGTCACCACCTCGGAATGGAATCTGCTCAAATCGGCCGTGCAATGGGCGATCGACACGGGTCACGCCGATCGCGGCATCGATGCCGTGCGCGAATGGCTGGGCACCTACCCCGCCCAGACCAGAACTGACCTCGACCGGGTCGAGCATCTGATGCCGGTCGCGCGCGAGCTCGCGTTCAACCTGCGCGATTTCGGGTCGGACGGCGCCTATGGCCATTATTTCAACGGCCCCTCGACGCTCGACATCCGCTCGGACGAATTCGTCGTGCTCGAGCTGGAGCGCCTCAAGGCGATGCCCGATCTCTTCAACGTAATCGTTATGGTGGTGGTCAACGCGGTCACCCAGGAACTGTATCTGTCGGCGCGCGACAGACCGCGCTTCGTGCTGTGTGACGAAGCCGCCCAGTTCATGATGCGCCAGGAAGGCCAGGACCTCTCGCGGCTCGCCGAGGCGTTCGGCCAGGGCTATCGGCGCGCCCGCAAATATCAGGGTTCGTTCGGGATCGTGCTGCAGTCGATGAACGACCTGATGTTGTTCGGCGGAACGGGTCAGGTCATCCTCGAAAATGCCGCGACCCGGTTCCTGCTGCAGGGCTCGACCTACGACAAGGCCGTGGACAACAAAATTCTGGATTATTCGGGATTTGTGCTCGATCTTCTGAAGTCGGTTCGCAACTCGAAACCCAACTATTCCGAGGTATTCATAGACTCGCCGCTGGGTCTCGGTGTCGCGCGGCTGGTAGTCGATCCCTTCTCATACTGGATCAACACCTCGGCTCCCGGTGAGGTTGCCGCGTTCGACGCATTGGTCCGCCAGGGCCTGTCGCCGCTCGAAGCGATCTGCCGGCTGGCAGGCGTCAATCCGGCCGACATGCAGGGTGCAGCGTCCTCCGCTGGTTAAGACGGGAATCCGTTTAATCAAATCGCACCTGGGTGCCGCATCGTCCGTCGATGCGGGCGGCGAGCACGACGACGACACCAAAATCGAACCTTCGCATGCCGTTCGAACCCCACAGGAATCGTTTCTCTCAGAGAGGCCAGAACCCCCTAAATCGCGAAGCGACCTTCATTGCGTCAAAGCGGGAAAACGAAAAAATCCACCAGACACCCGAGTATGACGCAGCGGTGATATCCGGCGCGTGCTCGCGACGCCGTCCGTGCAACCGCCAAGCCGGCCGGCGCGCGATCCTACGGAGAATCGTAGCGTGCCCTTTCCGAAACAAACCTTGCTCGTCGCGATTGCCCGCGCCAGTGTTCTGGACACCGAGACTGGGCGATAGACCTGGCGGATTGCGCAAAGAGCGTATGACCCCGTGTTGAGAGGATGGAAAGCGATGATGAGCCAACGCGACCAGACCGACCCCAGCAGGCCCGCGACGGCATGTCGCGCCGCGCTGGCCTGTGACGTCCGGGTACGTCGCCATCGCCCGAGCAGCGCATGCGGGTGGGAGAGGCGCAGGTGTCCTTTAAGGCAGGGCGCGGGGGATTGAGTTCTTGAAGCTTTGGACGCTCCATCGCCCGGTTCGAACACGGACGACTTCTCGCCAAGCACTGCCAGTCGCGGTGAGAAAAACGTGGTGAAGGCCGTCAGCGTGCTGCAAGAAATCTGGAAAATCGACGCGGTGATGCGCCAGGATCAGCCGGCCCCCGGGCCGCAGCGCGCGCGTAACGTCGCGTGCGACACGCGTCATATCGGTCTTCGTGAGATAATAGAGTACTTCGGCGACGACGATGGTATCGTACGTCTGGCGTGGGAAGCGTCCCGGCAGCACAAGCCGTCGCACCTGCACACGCGGCATGTCGCCGACCGCGCGCTTTACGAGGTCGGTGCCGTTCTGTGTGCCTTCGGTTGCGTCGAGGCGCCGCGCCACTTTCGCCAGCGCGACGCTGTTCGAACCGTTGCCGGCGGCTAGTTCCAGGACGCGCCCGATCGGCCCTTCCCCCACGCCGTGCAGGATGGCTCGGCGTTTGCGCGCTTCAGCGCGGTCGCTGAAGGTGCACCAGGGATCGTCGTCGCTGGCGAATTTGCGATCGAAGCCGCCAAGGTCAATGGGCTTCACCTTTGCGCCTCTCGAAAGTGCTCGACCGGACGAGCAAAGGCGGTGAGCTCCTTTCGGGAGATGGCAAATCCGTTCGGGTCGTCGGTTATGCCGCCCATTTGCGTGCGGTACCGGCGGATCGCACCGCGTTTCAGTGCGGTACCAAGGCCCAGGCGCAGGCCATGACTTGCGCGTCCGGACCGAATTTTCCGATGAGGCCATACCAGATAGTGCAGCGTGCGCGTTCCTGATGACGGGATGGCTGCGGCGACGGCGCGGTGGTCAGGATGATCATCGTCGCGCGCCGGGATCACGATGAGATTGCACTTACGAATCGTGGCTATCTCCCGGCGCAACGTCCTTCGTAGCTTGACTGATAACTCGCTAAGCCGACCGTCGGGAAAGCCTAGAAACCTCACGTCCTCGGCCTTTACTCCGACGGTTCGCATTGCCGACAGCGTTTCTCGCTTTCTTTCAGCGACAAGGCGGCGTCGCGGCCAGCGCGAGCTTCCCGGATGCGAGCCGGCGCCGTCGGTGGCGACAACAAGGTGGATGCGTGCCCCCTGCCGTTTCAGCGCCCTTATCAGGCCGTGCGCACCGATCGTTTCGTCATCGGGATGCGGTGCGACGATCAGCGCGCTCCTGATGCCGACGAGTGACACCGGTTTCACAAGTCAAGCGCCAGCTGGCCGCTAGCGACGGCGCTTCCTAGACGCATGCGCTGCGCATCGGGAGCTGGCTGACGGAGGTAAACCATCAAATCGGTGAGGGTGGCAGAAAGCGGATGGTCGACAAACATGCCCGCGACGCCGATCGCCTGCTGTGCAATCGTGAGCGCGTTTTCGGCGCACGCCGCCACGGTCACCCGCGCTGCCGTGACATGTTCGACGAAATCCGGTGTCGACCACCACCGGCTCGCTTCCCGCACTGCCGCTGCGGCCGACCCCGCTGCAACGAAAAGTTCTGCGAGCCTGCCAGCCTGATGCGGATCGGCGGCGCGGCCCGCCGCGACGAGGTGATTGCGGACATGATCCAAAAGCGCCGCAACTCCGCCTGCGTGGCACGCAACGAAGCGCAGCGCTCCGCCGCTGAAGAAGGGCTCGCGGGCATAATCGCCCGGCGCGCCGACAAATCGGAAGCTTTTGGGCTCGGCCCCGCTCCAGCGAACGGCGTGCGTCTGCGAACGCTGCATGCCGACCACCCGCCACCATTTTCCATCGACCGTTGGCGCCGAAGCCTCAAGATCGATCAGGACAAGACGGCTGCCCTCCGACGTGTCCGCCCCTGCGAGCGCGTGTCCGAGAATTCCCGCGCCTGACGCGAAACTCTTGCCACCATGCAGACGGCCATCGACCACGCGGAGCGGTTCGCCGACGATCGCGGCGTTCCACACCCCGAACACGCCGCCCGCAGCAGCGATAGCCTCTACAGCTTGCGCGACCGCGTCTTCGGCATAGCGCGCGATGATCTGCAACGCATCGACATGGCCCTCGAACAAACGTGCGAGCGGCAGATCGCGACGGGCGATGCGGTAGAGCGTGCGGAGCAGGTCGAGCAGTGCCTCTGCCGTCGCGGGATCGCTATGCCTCGGCATCAGGGCATGGAGCCGCGCCAGCATACTCCCAATTTCACCCGATCCTGCCGCCCAATCCTCGAGCAGCCGACCAAGTGGATCAACATCGCTCATGCCGCGATCCCTTGGCGGCTTCCGAAAAAATTGGCGAGGATCTGCTCTGCCTCGTCGAGTTCCACTTGACGCGCACCGCCCGGTATCTCGGGCACAATGCAGTTCACGAACGCTTCCGCAGATTGTGTATCGGCAGCGATGCGATCGACGTGCCCGACAATGCATCCAAGCATTGCTGCCAGCGAACGCCGCCGTCCTGAAAGATCATGCCAAGCAACGCGAGCCGCCGCATGCCGTTCATAACGCCACGCTTCGTCGGCAGGATGGGACATCGTCGCCTGCGGGCCCTCTTTGTCGAGATTTCGAAGATGGTCGGCAAGCCCGCCGATCGCACGTCCGTTGCGACGGCTCGAGGTTTCGACCCGGATCGTCGCATCCCGGCGCACGCGCAAACCCGTTCGATGCGCAGCATCGATCAGTCGCGCATCCTCGGCGAAAGGAACAGGCTCGAACCCGCCGAGCAAGCGATACGCGTCCACGCGGAAACCCAGGCTTGCGCCGCTGGTGTAGTGATGAGTCCGCGCCGCTTCCCAGGGCACCGGGTCGATCAGGCGGCGCAACGCGAACAGGTCGTCATAATACACTTCGAGCCGATCCTGCACCGCGCAGGTCGGTACGGCCGTTCGCACCACGCGCCCGGCCACGACGTCGGCATGTGCGAGCGCAGCGATGTTCGCCGTGAGCCAGTCCGGTCCGGGCTCCGAATCCCCGTCGGTAGACAGGATAATCCCGTCCTCACGCAATACAGACAGCCCCAGCGCCATCGCCCGCAGTCGCGCCAGTCCGGCATTCGCGGGGCCGTTTTGCCCGGCCTCGGCGGTGACGATCGGGTATGGTAGCGCTCCGGCCCGTGCCGCTACGATCGGCACGCTGTCGTCGCTGCAAGCGTCGAAAAACAGGCACAGTACGAAATTGCTGACGCCGCGCTGCCGCGCTATTGCGTCAAGCAGGCGTGGCAGCAACACCGCCTCATTGCGAACCGGAACGCATACGGCCGCTGCCCAGGGGCCTTCTCTCTGTACAGCAATCACCGCTTTAGCGATTGCGCAACGAGATCGGCTGAGATGTCGCGCGGGCCGAGGCGCATCGCGAACCAGGATCCAACCGAGGCTTTGGTATCGGTCAGCGGCAAGGGCGGCGCGTCCGTAGACGTTTCGCCCTCTTGGGTCGCTAGATTATACCTTTTTTGTCTGCCTGCCACGTGCGCCGCCCCCGGCCGCGAGAGCGCGACACTCCGACACAACGCGATCAAAGAAAAAAAGGGACCAAAATAAATACACTGACCCAGATCAGCCGAGGTCTCATCAATATTTGAAACCGAAGCATTTGGCTGCGGAACCGAGAAACTAGCTGATCTTGATTAAGCTACAGTGGGTTGTTTCCACTTTCGCGGAACAACCGCCGGTCCCGGAGCGCTCCCACGCCAACCTGAGCGCTTGGCTCCGGCGATTGAGGAGCTTTTCCATGTCGACACCCGAAGACCTGAACGACATTTACGTCGACGAACTAAAGGATCTTTGGTCTGCGAATGACCAGATGCTCAAGGTGCTCAAGAAGATCACCGCGAAGGCGAGCGATGCTGCGCTCAAGGACATGCTGACCAAATCGCACGAGGGGATTACGCAGCATACGGCGATCGTGAAGGAATTGATCGCCGGGCAGGACGAAAAGGTTTCGAAGGAGCATTGCAAGGGGATGGAAGGCCTCGTCGCCGAGGCCACCAAGCATGTTCTCGAGGAAGGCCCGGAGAAGGGTCCGGCGCTCGATGTCCTGATCATCGCGCAATATCAGCGCATGACGCATTACGGCATCGCCGGGTTTGGTACAGCGGCGGCTTATGCCAAGGCGCTCGGTCTGAAGGATGACACCAAGAAGCTTCGCGACGCCACCAAGGAAATCTACGGTGGCGACGAATATATGACGAAGCTCGCCGAGAGCTCGGTTAATATGCAGGCCGAAGACGCCTGATGCTGTACGTCCGTTCCGGCTTTGCCGGGGCGGACGCGGCTCTCCGGTTTGGGCTAAGGAATAGTCGCCTTGCAGCCTAAATTTCGGCCCCATTGGTGAAGCAGACCCCTGCGCATGTTCTTTGGCGTGCTCTTTGGAGGAGAAGCCTGAAAACGACTAGGATTGGGCGGTCCCGAAGCTAGCAGCCGGCAAAAAAGGTGCTGATCAGGATCAGGCGCCGAGAAACACAGGAACAGCCGGAGTTAAGTCCCGTTGAAGGTACGGGCACGCAAACAGGCAACTCTTGGATAGTCCCAGCAGCACCTGCGCGGCGAGCGCGGCGGTTCTCGGTCTTCGGCACGAGCGCTAGCAGTTTAACGCGCGCGCGACGGGCGCGGCCAGCGTGTCAGGGTCGACTGTCCTCATCAGGATCAGGCAGCGGGGCCGTTGCCGTGAAAACAACCCCGTCCGGATGATAGTCCAGGTTGGTTGTTCCGCCCAACTCGCTCGCCAGGACCCGGGTAATGAGTTTCGACCCGAAGCCGACGCGGGTTGGCGTCACGACTACAGGGCCCCCCAGTTCCTGCCAGGTAAAGTGAAGCCGGTGCGGTCGTTCGCTCGCCGCCACGTCCCAGCGGACCTCGACGCGGCCGTTACCGGTCGAAAGTGCACCGTATTTCGCGGCGTTCGTCGCCAGTTCGTGAAGGGCGAGCGCAAGTCCGACGGCGACGCGCGGCGCAAGCCGGAGCGCGGGCCCGTCAATCCTGATGCGGTCGTCGCCCTCGCCGCGAAATGGCGCGAGCGCTCGTTCGATCACATCCTCGATCGCAGCGGTTTCCCAGCGCTCGTTGACGAGAAGATCGTTGGCGGATGCCATGGCTTGGATGCGGGATGTCAACGATGCGCCCGCCTCCTCTAGCGAAGATGCCGTGCGGAGAGCCTGGGAAACGAGCGCTTGGAGCGTGGCCAGCATGTTCTTGACGCGGTGGCTGAGCTCATTCGCGAGCAGTGTGCGGTGTTCCTCGGCGCGTTTGCGTTCGGTGATGTTCTGCGAGACACCGGCGATCAGCAATGGCCTCCCATCGGCCCGGCGAAAGACTTGACCTCGCACGGCCAACCATCGCTCTTCGCCCTCAGGCGTGTGGATACGATATTCGACACGGTAGTCGTCGGTTTCTTCCAGAGCGCGGCGAAGAGCCTCGTCGCGACGTGCGCGATCGTCGGAGTGTACTGCCGCCTTGATGTCGTCATATCGGAAGGGCTCGGAGAGTGGTCGTCCGAAATTTGCCTTGCAGCCGTCGGTTACCGTCATCCGCTCGGTGGTCAGGTCGAGCGTCCATGACCCAAGTTCCGCGGCGTTGAGTGCGATCCGAAGCCGGCTTTCAGCTTGCATAAGATCCGAAGTGCGGTGCCCGACCTCGGCTTCGAGATCATCCCGGTCGCGCTGAAGGTCGACGAGCCGTTCGCGCTCCAAGGTGACGTCGAACTGCGATGCGAAGAAGAAGGTTGTCCTGCCGTCGTCGTCGAAGACCGGCGAAACCAGCAGTCGGTTCCAAAATGTGCTACCGTCCTTGCGATAATTGAGTAGTTCGAGCTCGATCGGCTCGCGGGTCGCGATCGCCTCGCGCAGCCGCCGTACCTCGCTCTGGTCTGTTGCCGGCCCTTGCAGAAACCGGCAATTACGACCGACGATCTCCAGGTGATCGAATCCCGTCAGCCGAGAAAAGGCAGCATTCGCGAATACGATGGGATTGTCGGGCTGATTGGGATCCGTGATCAGCATCGGCATGCGCGTCAGCTTGGTCATCGTCATTTCCGCCTGTTTTGGCCCGCCTACGCGTAAGCCCACGTGAGCATGTGGAGGCCAAATCCCGACAATCACGTCGTAGCCGCGGCATGACTTGATGCCTATAATCTTTATCGATTACCGTGCCTTAGCGTAGAAAAAGAAACTTCGGCGTAGACTGGCAACGCTCGGTACCGGCTCGCCGAGCACGCCTTCGGTCTCCGGGATGGGCACTGCCTCGAGCTGGTCGGTGCTCATCCGTCGCTGATGTAAAGCGCCTTGCTGTTCTTCAGAATCGTCACGCCATCTCTCCGAGCGTGCCGCGACTCTGCCCGACCGCCTTTACATAGATCATCTCCTGTGAAGGGTGGCCGGACGAAAGCGCAAAATTGGAACGGCGTCATTTTTCGCGGGAATGGCGCGTCGGGATTGCCGCCGCGCGCATTTCCGATCAGTACTTGAAGTTCAGACTCAGACCCACCTCCCGTGGCGGCGCATAGCCCGCCAGGAACCCCGCCGAACTGGCAAGGCCGTTGACGTAATACGCTTTGTTGGTGACGTTGCGGGCGTAAACGCCGATCCGCGCCTTGTCGAAGCTGTAGCCGATCGTTGCGTTGGCGGTAACATAGGCCGGCTGGTTGATGATGCCGGTGATGTCGTGGAACACCGAACTTGAATAGCTCAGCGTCCCACTCGCATCGAACCTTCCGTCGTCATAGGTCAATGTCGCGCTCGCGGTGAACTCGGGCGTGCGGCTCAGCCGCCGCCCGCTCGCGTCGAATACGACCGGCAGAAAGCCACCGCAGCCGCCGCCGGGCGCGCAATTGAAGGGCGGCTGCGTCGGATCGAAGGGGATGCGCGTCGTCGATGATCCCGATGCGTTCTTGAAATCGAGATATTTCGCGACCGGGATCCACGATGCCGTCGCCCGCAGCGTTAGCGGTTTGGCGAGCTTGGCGCTGGCGTCGAAATCGAAGCCGTAGATCCGCACCGGCCCGGTATTGGTAACGATCGTGGCGAGCCCGGTGAAGGTCTGCTCCTGCTTGTTTTGATAATCGTAGTAGAAGAACGAACCGTTGAAAGTGATACCCGAGGTCGCATATTTCACGCCTGCTTCGTACGAATAGATTTTCTCCGGCGCAGCCGGAGCAAACTGCGGCACGCTGGCATTGTTCGATGCGCCGGTCAGACCGCTCTTGAAGCCGATCGAAAATGTCCCGTACACACTCAGCGCCGGGGTTATCTCGTACCGGATCGAGGCGCGCGGCGTCAGGCTGTCGAAGGTCTTCGACAGCACCGGTGACGGGGGAATGATAGACTGGTCCTCATGCGGTTCGTGATTGAAGCGCAGGCCGCCGATGATCGTCAACGCATCGGTCAGCCGCAACGTAGCTTCGCCGTACGCGGCGTAGGAGGTGGTCTTGAACTTGAAGCGCTGTACCGGGATCGGGAAGCTCGCCGGGGCGATCGCCGCGAGGTTGTTCTGGATCTGGCCTTCGGTCGCGCCTTCCGCATTGTAATAATAGAGGCCTGCGACGAAACTCAGGATGCCGAAATTGCGCGAGGCGAAGTTGAACTCCTGCGAAATCTCGCGGTTCTTGACTGAGAAATAATAATCCAGGCACGCGAAGTTGAGTGAGCACGGCAGCGTGCCGACGGCATTGTGGATCGACGTACCGGGATTGAGCGCATTTGTGTTGTTATAGCCGGTAAGCGAGGTCAGCGTGCCGACATCCATGTCGATTTTCACCGTCGCGCTGAACCCGTATTGCGTCAGCAGCGCCGTGTTGCTGCCGCGCGGGTCGGTTTCATAGGCGGTGTGCCAGGGCTGGCTCGGCACGATCGCGCCGGGATAGGCGGCGGCGGCGGACAGCCCGTTGACAACGGTTTGCTCGATCAATTGGTTGTTATCGACATAATAGCCGCCCAAAGTGATTTCGACAGTGTCGCTCGGCTTGATCAGCAGCTTGCCGCGGAAGTTTATCTTACGCGTGAGCCCGTCGTTCTGCCCTGTCGCATCATTGTGGAGATAGCCGGGCGTATAGAGGTATCCTGCCGACAGGCTCGCCGCGACCGTATCGCCGATCAACGGTCCGGAAACGAACGCCCGCACGTTGACGCGCGGTGCAGAGTCGCTGCCGCCGTCGCCGGTGTAATATCCGCCCTCGACGGTGAAATCGGCATGAGGATCGAAGCTCGGCGCGCGCGTGAAGATCTGGATCGCGCCGCCGGTGGCGTTACGCCCGAACAACGTGCCCTGCGGGCCTTTCAGCACTTCGATATGATCGATATCGGGCAGTTCGTTGCCGAGCGCCGCCTGCGTCGCCTGATAGATGCCGTCGATGTAAAGTGCGTTTGGGTTCTCCGATCCCGAGGTCGACAGCAACGTCGATACGCCGCGGATTGACGGCTGGGCGACCGTGCCTTGACCCGAGAAGGTGAAGCCTGAAACCAGGTTTTGCACGTCGCGCAGCGTCGTGACGCCCGCCTTTTCGAGAGTATCGCTGGAAACCGCCGAGATGGTGAGCGGAACATCCGACAACCGCTGCTCGCGGCGCTGCGCCATGACGATGATGTCGTTGAGGCCCGGCGCGTCGGGCGTGATGGCAGCCGAGGCGGACTGCAGCGCGGTCGGTGGCGCCTGGGGCTGCGTGGCCGCTTGATCCTGCGCCCAGGCACCGCTGGCAACGGCGAGGGTGCTGACGGTGGCAAGAAGCCGAATAGTCCATCGAAGCGGTTGATTCATAATCGTTTTCCTCTCACTGATAGGTCGGCCGCTTCTTTGGCGGTCGTTCGTTGCGACATTTTGTCGCCGAATGCGAAGCGGGTCACGGTGCCGTGGTACTGGGCAACCGATCGTATTTCGATCGCGCCGCCGCAACAGACAACCTCGTATTCACTTTCAGTTTTATACAGATATTTATTCTTGCGAAAGTCTTTTAAGCCACCCGCGACTGATCCGGACGCGGCCACTCAGGCGAACATCGCCCGTAACCGCCCCCGGTGCGCTTTGTGGCTGGCGGTGCGGGGAATGTCGGTCGCAGCCAGAAAATGGAAGCGCTTGGGCACCTTGTACGACGAGAGCTGCGCGCGCAGCATCGTTGTCAGCGCCGCCTGATCGAGCGTCGCGCCGGGCCGAGGCACGACGGCAGCGACGAGGATTTCGCCCCCGCGCCGGTCGGGCAGGCCGAAGGTCACCGCCTCCTGCACGCCGGGCAGCCCGGCGAGCGCCAGTTCGACTTCGCGCAGCGAGATGTTGGCGCCGCTGCTCTTGACCATATCGTCGTCGCGGCCCGCGAAATGGAGAAAGCCGGCCGCGTCGATCGCGCCGAGATCGCCCGTCTTGTACCAGCCGTCTGCGGTGAACACCTCGTCGCGCTCGCGCCGGTGCATCCCAAGCATGAGATGGCCGCCGCGCACCGCGATCTCGCCGGTCTCGCCCGCCGGCAGCGGCTGGCCAGTGGCGCGATCGATCACGGCACGCTCGATCGTACCAACGCGCCGCCCGAACGACCCCTCGCTGCCCGGCGGGAGCGGATAGCCGAGATATTCCATGCTGTGTGGCCCGAGCGTTTCGGTCATGCCGAGCGCGTTGGGCGTGTGCGCGGCGTCGGCGAAGCCAAACAGACCAAGATGCTGCGCCGACATCGGCCGCAGCCGTGCGAGCAGCGTCCCGCTCGTATCCTGCGCGAGCAGCGCGGCAAGCTGCTGCGGCCAGAGCGCGACGTGACTGACATCGGCGGCCAGCGCCGTCGCGAGCAGCGTCGCGGCATCGGGCGCCGCCGGGCAGACCAACGCCGCACCGTTGTAGTTCGACGTCATCAGCGCGGTGACGAGCCCACCGACCCAGAACAAGGGCATGGTCGTCAGCAGCCGGTCGCCCGGCTGGAAGCCGGTGTAGGCGCTCATGCGGAAGCTCTGGCGCACCAGAGCGCCCTGGCTATGAAGGACCGCCTTGGGCAGCGCCGCGCTGCCGGAGGTGTAAATGAGGACGGCCGGATCGGCTGCCGCCACCTCCGCCTCGGCGGCGGCGAGGATGCGATCGGGCAGCGCGAGACCGGCCGCGACCAGATCGTCGAGCGGCCGCGCCCAGCCGGGAACTGTATTGCCCGCGACATGCACCGCGCGCAGGAACGGCGCCGCCGCGATCGTCAGCGGCGCGGCGGCAGCCCAATCGGCGAGTTCGGGCAGCGCATCGCCCACCACCGCCGTCAGATCGTGCGCGAAATCGCGGTCGCGCATCAGCAGCATGTGGAGATCGGCATGGCGGACGAGATGCGCGAGCTCCTCGCCGCGCGCGAAGGTGCTGAGCAGCACCGCGACCAGCCCGATCCGCTGCGCCGCCAGCAACGCCACCGCGAAATCGCGGCCGTTGGGCATCAGGATGCCGACGCGCGCGCCCTTGGCGACGCCGCGCGCGAGCAGCCCGCGTGCAAGCGCACGCGATTGCGCCTCGAGCTCGGCGAAGCACGCCTCCCCCTCGGCATCGATGATCTGCGGCCTGCCGCCGTAGCGCGCGGCAAGCCAAGCGATTGCCGCCGGCACGGTCGGCGCGTGCGGCAGCGCGGGTTCGGCCGACGGATCGGTCGCGCGCAGCCCCGGCGCCGGTGGCGCATGCGGCGCGCCGGCGATCGTCTGCGCGATCCGCATCCACCGCGCCGCCCCCTCGCCCGTCACGGTCAGGCGCGTATCGGCGACGTTGCGCCGCTGCGTCACGACCAGCGCGAAATCCTCTGCGGTGCCCTCCACCCGGTCGGCAGCATCCGCCGCGCCCCATTCCCATACGCGGGCAGAGGGGGCGAACAGGCGGATGAAGGGCGCGGGCGGCACCTCTAGCGCGTTGATCTTGAAGGCGAAGCTGCGCGTGCGCACGCCGAAATCGGCGATCCGGCGCAACCGATCGCGGTTAATGCGCCGCACGTCGAGCGCGTCATGGACGTCCTGGCCGTAGCACCAGGTTTCCATCTGCCGCGCGGCGATCAGCCGGCTCGCCTGCATCGGCGGCCCGAACCATTCGATCGGCCCGTCCTCTCCGCGCGCCTGCGCCGCCGCCGCCAGTGCCACCCGCCCGGCGCGCCAGCGCGCCAGCAGCGCGTCCTGGCCGCGCTCGGCGATCCGTCCCAATTCGTAGCGGCGCAGGCGCAGGAAGCTCGCCAGTGCGGGCGTCTCGCCGGCGACCGGTTCCGCGGTGCCGGCCTGCATCGCCGCGCGCGCGCCCGCGAAATCGGGCGATCCGGCGAGCGCGAGCACGGCATCCTCGTCAAGCGCGATGAGGTGGCGCAGCACGTCGCCGATCGTCCATCCGGCATGCGGCGTGACGCGGTCGATCGCCGCCGGATCGAGCGGGGCGATCAGATCGTCTAGCGCGACCGCTTCCTCGATCCAGTCGGCGAGCGCATCGGCGATCGCGGTATCGGCGCCGGTCATCGCGGACGCATCAAGCCGCCAGGCCGATCATTTTCGCCATGTTCGATCGCATGATCCGCCGCGTCATCGCGCCGTCGCCGTGCGCGATCAGTTTGTCGGCGAAGTCGAGCGGCTCGGCCAGCCCCTCTGGATGCGGCCAGTCCGATCCAAACAGCACCTTGTCCGCGCCGATCAGCTCGGCGAGCTCGACCGGGTCCTCCTCGAAGAACGGGCAGATGTAGAAATTCTGCCTGAGCACGTCGGCCGGGCGGCACGTCACCGGCCCGCCCAGCCCGGCCTGCCCGCGCGTCTGGAACGCCGCCTTGTTCATGCGCTTGGTCAGGCCCTTGGCCCATTCCGATCCGTTCTCGACGCTCAGGATGCGCAGCTTCGGGAAGCGATCGAACAGGTTGTTGAGGATGAGGTTGGCGATCGTGTCCTCCATCGCGGTGGAGGCGAGATAGACCTGGAACGGCGAGGTATATTGCACCGGCGGGCGCGGCTCCTCGCCCCACTGCGTGCCCCACAACTCGTGATAGCCGGCGTCGCCGATGTGGAAGGCGAGCGGGATGTCCGCCTCCTGCACCATCGCCCAAAACCGGTCGCGCGAGGGATGGGCGATCGAGGCGCCGTAGACCGGCCCGCGCTTCATGTGGAGGATGCGCGCGCCCGCCCTCAGCACGCGCTCCAGCTCGGCGCAGCCCTGTTCGGGGTCGACCAGCGACATCATCGGCGCGCCAAAGATGCGGCCGTCTGCACCGTAGCCCCAATCATCTTCCAGCCAACGGTTGAAGGCGCGCAGGCCCGCGTAGAGCGCGTCGACATCATCGTGCATCTCATGCTCGACCGCGACGCCGACGGTGGGGAACAGGAGCGTCGCCTCGATCCCCTGCCTGTCCATCAGCGCGATCCGCGCATCGCGGTTCATCATCGCAGGATGATCGTGCGCGCTGATCACCTCGGACTGGTGCCAGCCCTCCTCGTCGTCGATCAACCCCTGGAAGAAATCGGCGCGGCTGCCCGGCGCGCCGGTGTAATCAGTCTGCGTGACCTTCATCATGCCGAGTTTCTTGTCGCCGTAGAACAGGCGGCCGAGCCCGTCCTTCGAGCTCACCTCGACGCGCAACGCGCGGTTGCTGAAGCGGCTTTCCAGGTGGCGGGTAAAGGCGTCGTGCGGCTCGTAATAATGACCGTCGGCGTCAATCGCGCGATAGCCCATCGTCGCGACCTGCGGGGCGGTATCGGAAAGCGTGTCAGGCGTCATGCGGGTTCCTCGATCGATCCGGTCATTCGGCCGCAGTCGTCGCCTTCGCCTCGCGGTACGCGGCGCGGCTGGCGACGGGGACGGCCATCGGGTTGTCGGGCGTGATGCGGCCCTTTTCGGCCGACCACAGATAGTTGAGCTTTAAGAAAGCGTATTTCCACACGCCGTCGACGCGGCGGTAGCGCTCCTCGTAGAGCGCCACGATCAGCAGTGGATTGACGTTCGCCTCGCGCAGCGAGAAATCGAGCAGATACCAGGTGCCCTCCGCTTCGTCGCCGTCGACGATTAGGCGCGGGTTGGTGACGGCGTGGAGCGCGGTGAATTGCGGCATGTCGCGATACGCGCGGCCATAGCCTTTGCGAATCGCCTCCTGCCCCTCCATCCTGCCCCACGGGCCGGTATCGATCACGCCGTCGGCGCAGAACAGATCGGCCAGCGCGTCGGGCGCCGACGTCTCCAGATACCAGGCGAAACTGTGGCGAAGCTCGCGGATTTCTTCTTTCGCAAGAAGGGTCTCGGTCGTTATGGGCACGGGTTGCGGCCTTTCCGCGTTAGTCTCTCCTACCCAGTATCCTGCCTCACCCGGACGCATTATACAACGAATTAAATTATGGCCGAAACCGCCCGTGTGCACGCTTAGTGTTGTCAACCGGGACACTCACGCTATCACTGTGTCGTGAGTGAAAGCGAAATGATGATCGGGCGGACGCCAAAGGCGGCGGGCAAAGGCGATCTGGCGCGCAGTCGCATCAAGGCCACGGCGCGCGCGCTGTTCGCGCGGTACGGCATTGACGCGGTAACGATTCGCGACATCGCCCAGCATGCCGGTCAGCGCAACGGCGGCTCGGTGAACTATTATTTCGGGTCGAAGGAGGATCTCATTTTCGAGATTCTCGACGATGTGGCGCGGCTGCGCGACGAGCAGGCCGCGCGCCAACTCGACGCGCTGGAGGCATCGGGCAAGCCGATCACGGTGCGCGCGTTGCTTAAGGCGCATTTCACCCCGATCTCCGACGACGGCGAGGAGATGCGGCTGTTCACCATGCTGCAGACCTATCGCCGCGACGCGATGCACAGCCAGATACCGGGCCGCTGGGACACATCTTTCCGGCGCTGCGTCGACTATTTTCGCACATTGCTGCCACACCTCGACGCGCGGCTGCTGAGCCAGCGACTGTATTTCCTCGTGCCCTACATCTGGACCTTCATGGGCACGCGCGAGCATTTCACCGGCCAGGCGCAATTCTGGCAGACCTTCTGGGCCGATCCCGCCTCGATCGAGGGGCTGTTCGACACCGCCGAGGCGATCCTGACCTGTAACCCGTCGCCGGAAACGCTGGCGGCGATCGCGGGATCAGGCGAGATCGCGGAACGCTACTCGTCGATGCCGGGATAAGCGATCACGCCGCATCGGTCAGCCGGACGATGCCGGCGCCGTGCAGTGCCGCCGCTTCCTCCCCCGCGATGCCCAGCTCGGCGAGGATCGAGCCGGTATGCTCGCCGTAGCGCGGGGCGGTGCGCAGCGCGCCGATCGGGCGCTCGTCGAACTGCGCGGGCGATGCCCCGCCGAGATAGCCCTGCCCGTCGCCGTCCTCGATGCGCGTGATGAAGCCGTTTTCCAGCGCCTGCGGATCGGCGATCACCTCGGCCGGGCTCTGCAGCGGTGCCCAAACGCCTTCGAGCGTCGCGAGCTTGTCCTTCCACCAGGCGAAATCGTGCGCGAGAAACACCTCGTCGAACTCGCGGATCAGCGCGCGGCGGTTCTCGAACCGGGCGGCGGCATCCTTGTAGCGCGGATCGTCGAGCAGATCGGTGCGGCCGAGATGCTGGAGCAGATCGGGCCACCAGCGATCCATCAGCAGGCACAGCGAGATCCAGCGGTCGTCCTTGGTGCGGTACAGGTTCACCATGGCGCTGAACGCCTCGTCGCGGCCGCCGTTCGGCCCGCGCTCCAGCCCCATGCCCGCCGCCGCCATCGACTGCGACATCAGATAGATGCCGAACAGATACAGCGCATTGTCGACCACCGCGCCCTGCCCCGTCCGCTCGCGCCGGAACAGCGCCGCCGCGACCGCCCCCGCCAGCGTCGCCCCGCCGCCGAGATCGCCGACCGATCCCGGCTGCTGCGGCGGCTCCAGGCCGGGGCGCGTCTGCATGTAGCCCGAGCCGGACCGGCACCAGGACGAGGGGAAATCGAAGCCGCCGTCGTTCGCCATCGCCCCACGCAGGCCGTAGCCGGTGCCGCGTGCATAGACGATGCGCGGGTTGATCGCGGCGATATCGGCCGGTTCGATGCCGAGCTTGGCGCGCGCATCGGCGCGCAGATTGGTGATGAACACGTCCGCCGTCTCGACGAGCCGGCGCAGGATCGCGCGGCCCTCCGCCTGCGTCAGATCGAGCGCCAACGAACGCTTGCCGCGATTGCCCGCCTCGAAGAACATATTGCGCCCGTCGCGCCCGGAATCGGGGATTGCTAGGTTGCGGCTGGCTTTGATGGCGGCATGGAGCGGTTCGATGCGGCGCGATTCGATCTGCTGCCCGATCTCGGCCTGATCGCGACGGTGGCGGCCGGCATGTC
>NZ_JAUQSZ010000006.1 GCF_030580995.1 Sphingomonas immobilis | reverse complement strand
GCGGGCAGGGGCTGACCGACGCGGTCGCGCGCGTCCAGGCCGACAGCCGCGCCGCGCGCCGGGTCCGCGACGACGCGCACGGCAGCGTCAGCGAGGCGGGCACCCGCGTCGCCGCGCTCGCCGATACGGCGCAGGCGATCGATTCGATGCTGGCGCTCATCCAGAACATGGCGAAGCAGACCAACCTCCTCGCGCTCAACGCCGGGATCGAGGCGGCACGCGCCGGCGAGGCGGGGCTGGGCTTTGCGGTGGTCGCGGCGGAGGTGAAATCGCTCTCGCAGCAGACGCGGACGGCGGCCGAGCGGATCGGCGGGCACGTCGGTGATATCCACGCGATGCTCGACCGCGTCGTGCAGGGCCATGCCGAGATCGAGCGCGCGATCGAGGCGATCGCCGGCATCTCCGATTCCATCGACGTTGCGCTCGGCCAGCAGGGTGCCGAGACACTCGCCATCGCCAGCAACGTCGAACAATCGGTGACGGCGGGATCGGAAATCTGCGCGCGTGCCGTCGATATCGGCGACGATGCTGCCGCACTCGGCGACGGCGCGGAGGCGCTCAACGCGCTGTCGCGCTCGCTTTCGGGCTCCGCGACCGGCCTGCACGACCGCGCACGCGATTTCGTGGCGCTGATCGCGGAGATCTAGTCGCCCCGGCGCATGACCGGGGCGACCGAGTGGATCAGTCGAAGCTCGCGCCCCAGCGGCGCTTCGGGCGGTCCTTCCAGAGACCGCGGTGGTAGGCGTCCGACGCCAGCAGCGGCATCACCGAGCCCGCTTCCGCGAACACCATCTGCTCGATGCCCGTGTTGACCTTGCCCCACGACGCAGCCTCCTGCAGCGTGGAGGACGAGCAGGCGCCGTCGCGCACGTCGGCGACGGTGATCTGCACGGCGTATTTGTGGACCTGCACGTCGTCATGGCCGAGGATCTCGGCGCACACCACCGTATCCTGGATGAAGTTCTTCGGTACGCCGCCGCCGATCATCAGCAGGCCGGTGGTGCCCGCCTTGATCTTGATGTCGGTCAGCTCGCGGAAATCGGCGATCGCGTCGAGCACCATGTACGGCTTGCCCTCCTTGGCGCGGTCGACCTGATGCTTGACGAGGCCGAAGCCCGCCGACGAGTCCACGAACGCCGGGCAGAAGATCGGCACGTCATGCTCGTAGGCGAGCTTGACGAGGCTGTTCTCCTTCTTGCCGTTCTCGGCGAGGTACTTGCCCATTGCGCGGATGAACTCGCGGCTCGAATAGGGGCGCGCCTCGAGGCTGTTGGCGATCTCGTAGATCGTATGGTCGCAGTCCTGGAGCTGCTCCTCGTCGATATACGTGTCGTAGATGCGGTCGATCAGCAGCGAGCGCAGCGTGTCGTCATCGGGCACTTCCAGCGCCTGATAATGCTTGTGGCCGAGCCCTTCGAAGAAATCCATGTCGACGATCGACGCGCCGGTCGCGACCACGCCGTCGATCATGTTCGATTCGAGCAGCTTGGCGTAGAGATCCATGCACCCGCCCGCCGAGGTCGAGCCCGCGATGACGAGGAAGATCGTGCAGTCCGGGTCCGCCAGCATCTGGTTGTAGATGTCGGTCGCGCGGCCGAGGTCGCGGCTGGTGAACGACATATTCTTCATCTGGTCGACGATCGGGCGCGCGTCGAAGCTGGTGATGTCGATATGCTCGACGACGGTGGAGAGCAGCTCCGCCTTGCGATTGGTATTGAGGGCTTCGGTCATGGTCGCTCCTTATTCCCCTCCCGCTCGCGGGAGGGGCTAGGGGAGGGCATGTCGCAGCCGCTCCCAATGAAAAATGCCCTCCCCCGACCCCTCCCGCAAGCGGGAGGGGAGGAGGTAGAGCGAAATGCTATAAAGCTGTTACAGCTTGACGACGTTCGAGGCGACCTGACGATCCGCACGCTCGTACAGCGAGACCATCGGCTCGTCCGTCACGACGATCGTCTCGTCCGATCCGAAGCCGTTGAACGCCGTCCGCATCGCCGAGCCATAGGCACCGAGCATGCCGATCTCGATATAATCGCCGGCCTTGACGTCGGCGGGCAGGTAGAACGGGCCTACCATATGATCGAGGTCGTCGCAGGTCGGGCCGTAGAAGCTGAACGCCACGTCCTTCGCCCGGCTCTCCGGCTCACGCAGCAGCTCGACCGGAAAACGCCAGCCGATATGCGCCGCATCGAACAGCGCGCCGTACGCGCCGTCGTTGATGTAGAGCTCGTCGCCGCGGCGCTTCTCCACGCGCACGATGATCGAGCTGTACTCGGCGCACAGCGCACGGCCCGGCTCGGCCCACAGTTCCGCCGAATAGCTGACCGGCAGCGATTCGAAGGCGCGGTGGATCGTCTCGAAATAATGTTCGAGCGGGGGAGGCTCCATGCCGGGATAGCTCGACGGGAAACCACCGCCGACGTCGATCACGTCCACGGTCACCGCCGCATCGACGATCGCCGCGCGCACGCGCTCCATCGCGTTCGAATACGCCTCGGGCGTCATCGCTTGGCTACCGACGTGGAAGCAGATGCCGAGCGCATCGGCGACCTGGCGGGTGCGGAACAGCAGTTCCTTCGTCTCGCCCGGTGCGGCACCGAACTTCGACGCCAGGCTCAGCTTCGAATGTTCCGAAGAGACGCGCAGGCGGACGCACAAGGTGAGGTCTTCCGCCCCTCGCGTTGCGCGCTCGATCTTCTCCAGCTCCTCGATCGAATCGAGCGAGAAGGTGCGGACATTGTGCTCGAAATACGCCTGAGCGATCGCTTCCTCGGCCTTGACCGGGTGCATGAAGCACAGGGTCGCCTCGGGCAGCGTGCGCGCAACGAGACGGACTTCGTTCAACGAAGCGACGTCGTAATGCGTGATGCCGCTGTCCCACAGGATCTGCAGGAGCTCGGGAGAAGGATTCGCCTTCACCGCATACATCGAGCGGCCCGGAAACTTCTCGACGAAGAAACGGGCGGCACGCGATGCGGCGTGCGGACGAATGAGCGTGACCGGCTGTACCGGTCCGTGCTTAGCGATATCGTAGCCACGCTCGAAAGAGACGGCGGCGTCCGAAATGGTGGTCGCTAACCCCAGCGCGTTATGATGCTTGTGCAACTCAAGGGACCTCCAATGTCGTGAGACAAGTCGAAAAAAGCTGCCTTGCGGTTGGAAGTCCCATGGGGCAGCGGAAGGGCGAGATAGGGTCGACTTTTCGCGATGTAAAGCGGTTTTCGGTGGGTCGGTATTGGACCGGAGGTGACGTGTGACAATTTTAAGACAGCCGACCCGCGCGGGGGTGCGCGACGCCGCAGCGAAGATCGCAGCAATCCTGCCGCGCAGCCCTTTGTTGGTGGCGGAAATTCAAGGGGTTGGCGTCGCGTTCAAAGCCGAATCGCTGCAACCGATGGGCGCGTTCAAGCTGCGCGGGGCGTGGCATCGGCTCACCGCGATCGATCCCGAAGCGCGCGCGAAGGGCGTCGTTGCCTTTTCCTCCGGCAATCACGCGCAGGGTGTCGCCTGGGCGGCGAAGCGGCTGGGGATGCCCGCGCTGATCGTCATGCCCGCCGACGCGCCGAAATCGAAGCGCGAGGGCACGCTGGCGCTCGGGGCCGAGGTCGTCACCTACAACCGCAGGACCGAATCGCGCGAGAAGATCGCCGCCGAACTCGCCGAGGCGCGCGGCGCTGTGCTGGTGCCGAGCTTCGACGATCCGTGGATCATCGAGGGGCAGGGGAGTTGCGCCATCGAAGCGGCGGCGCAGATGAGCGAGATGGGGCTCGGCTCGCCCACCCACGCGGTCGTGCCGTGCGGCGGCGGCGGGCTGTCGGCGGGCGTCGCGCTCGCGCTTCCCGATGCGAAGGTGACGATCGTCGAGCCCGAGGGCTGGGACGACATGACGCGCTCGCTGGCTGCATCCTGGATCGAGGAAGTGGGCGAGAACCCGCCCGCCACCGCCTGCGACGCGCTGCAGACGACGCGCGTGTCGCAGCTGACCTTCGACGTGCTCTCGCGCCGCGATGCGAGCGGCGTGGCGGTCAGCGAGGCCGAAATCCGCAGCGCGCAACGCTGGGCGGCGGAGCGATTGCGGCTGGTGGTGGAACCGGGCGGCGCGGTCGCGCTGGCGGCGGTGCTGGCGGGCAAGGTGAAGGTCGAGCCGGGCCTGCTGGTGCTGCTGTCGGGAGGGAATGTAGATACGGCCGCCTATGCGGGCGTGCTGGCGGGGAGCGACTGACCGTCGCCCCGGCGCAGGCCGGGGCCGCTGGGTTGTTTGGAGAAATGCCCTCCCATTTTCCGTTCGCCCTGAGCTTGTCGAAGGGCTGCCCTTCTCTCTACGGTCGCAAAGAAGGGCAGGGCTTCGACAAGCTCAGCCCGAACGGAGTTTAGGTTGAGTTCTGCCCTTGAAACCCTCGCCCCGACCATCGCGATGCTCGCCGCCTTCGCGCTCGTCTGGTTCGGCATCCGCCTGACCCGCCGCCCCGACACGCGCTTCAAGGGCGTGCTGATGGTCGTGATGGCGGCGGTGCTGGTGGGGAATGTGGCGATCTGGACGATGTGAGGGATGGAGGTGTTCGCTGAACAGTCGCGGGGTGTCGCATGAACCAAATGATCTACGCGGGCTTCCTCTATACCGTCGTTACCGGTGTCGGCGTGGCCTGTTGCATCGTGTTCATGCGACCCCGGAAAAGCGCGGAGAAACCGCCCGCTGCGAATATCTCGCCCCGCGAGATGCATCCAAGAATGCTGCCATTGTCCTTCACGGAATTTAGGAGCGAGAAACGCGGCTCGCACTGGCGCACGGCGGACGGAAGATACGAGATCGTCCTTCTGGGCAACCGCGTCGGTCGACAGATTGATGTGGCTTTCGAAAGCAAGGGTGTCGCCTCTATGTACGCGGATACAAGTTGGCAAAGCAAAGACATGCTGGAGGCTGAATTAAACAAGAATTACCTGGTGCGTTGGAGGTTGGACCTCACCGAAGGGAGGGCGAACATGATCGTTGGCGGCAATAGCCTGATCGATGTCGTCTACACGTTTCTGACGCAGTATGAGCGGACGCAAATACCACAGATTTACGAACGGTTGACCAGCGTGGTCGAGGTTGAATTGGTCCCGGGGGTCGGCAGTGTCCAATGGGACCGGTGGGGACCTTGAAGCGAGCCCGACACGGGCAAAGCCCGTGCCGTCGGCCGGTGCTGGCGCACCGCCGGCCGGGCTGGACATCGCGGACGCGGATTAGCTTGCGCTAATCCGCTGCTCCCAATTCACCGAATCGGTGAATTGGGGTCCAGCCGCATATCCAGATACTTGTCCACCGACCCCATCAGCTCCGGCATCTCGTGCTCGAAGAAATGGTTCGCCTTCGGGATCGTGTCGTGGTGGATGGTGATGTGCTTCTGCGTGCGCAGCTTGTCGACCAGCTTCTGGGTCGCGCCTGCCGGCGACACTTCGTCATTCTCGCCCTGGATGATGATGCCGCTCGCCGGGCACGGCGCCAGGAAGGTGAAGTCGTACATATTGGCGGGCGGCGCGACCGAGACGAAGCCGCGGATTTCCGGGCGGCGCATCAGCAGCTGCATGCCGATCCACGCGCCGAAGCTGAAGCCCGCGATCCAGGTGGTCGAGGCCTCCGGGTGAAAGCTCTGCACCCAGTCGAGCGCGCTCGCCGCGTCCGACAGCTCGCCGACGCCGTTGTCGAACGTCCCCTGGCTCTTGCCGACGCCGCGGAAGTTGAAGCGAAGCGTCGCGAAGCCGCGCCGTTGGAACGTCTTGTAGAGCTCCTGCACGATGCGGTTGTTCATCGTGCCCCCCGAGCTCGGGTGCGGATGCAGGATCATCGCGACGGGTGCGCGCGGGCGCGGGGCGGGGGCGAAACGGCCTTCGAGGCGGCCGTCGGGGCCGGGGAAAATGACTTCGGGCATCGAACCTGCTGACAATATATCGGAGGAGCGTGGGACACGCGGAATTGGGCGCTATATAGGCATGACGCCCGAACGCGCAATCATTGTGGACCTCGCCCGCCTTGCAGACCCGTCTCTATCTCGATCACGCCGCGACCACGCCGATGCTGGCGGAGGCACGCGATGCGGTGGCCGAGGGCATGGCGCGCTGGGCGAATCCCTCCTCGCCGCATGCCGAGGGGCGGGCGGCAAGGGCGGCGCTGGAGGCGGCGCGCGGGCGGATCGCGGCGGCTTACGGCTGGCGCGGCGAGACGATCCTGACGAGCGGCGCGAGCGAGGCGCTGGCGGTCGCGCTGCAGCGGTCGGTCGCGGAGACGCGGCTGATCGGTGCGACCGAGCACGATTCGACGATCCGCGCGGCGCCGGGCGCGGGCGTGCTGCCGGTTGGCGCGGACGGTCTGGTCGCGCTCGATGCGGCAAAGATCGCGCCCGGCACGCTCCTCGCCGTGCAGTGGGCCAATAGCGAAACCGGCGTGCGCCAGCCGCTCGCCGCCATCGCCGATGCGGTCCACGCGGCGGGAGCGCTGCTGCTGGTCGATGCCGCGCAGATGCCCGCCGGGGCCGATGACCTCGGCTTCGCCGATTTCGTCGCCATCTCCGCACACAAGCGCGGCGGGCCGCCGGGGATCGGCGCGCTGCTGGTGCGCGATCTCGCGACGCTCACCCCTGTCGGCGGGCAGGAGCGGGGCTACCGCGCCGGGACCGAGAACCTCCCCGGCGCGCTCGGCTTCGCGGCGGCGCTGGAGGTGGCGGAACCGCTCCGGCCGGATCTGCGCGCGAGGCTCGACGATGCGATCCGCCGCTCGGGCGGCGACGTCGTCGCGGAGGGCAGCGCGCGCCACCCCGCGATCGGCTCCTACCGGATGCGCGGGCTCGCGGCGGCGACGCAGCTCGTGCGCTTCGACATGGCCGGGATCGCCGTATCGGCGGGCAGTGCCTGTTCCTCGGGCAGCATGAAGCCGAGCCACGTCCTGACCGCGATGGGCTGGGACGCCGAGGCCACGCGCGAGGTGATCCGCGTCAGCTTCGGCCGCAGCACGACCGAGGCCGATGTCGACCGCTTCGTCGCCGAATGGCGCAGCATCGCGCGCAGCACGCGGGCCTTTGCGGCGTGATCTACCTCGATTACCAGGCGACGACCCCGCTGGCTCCGCAAGCGTTCGAGGCGATGGTGCCGTGGCTGCGCGACGATTTCGCCAACCCCCATTCCGCCCACGCCGCCGGCCGCAAGGCGAAAGCGGCGGTCGAGGTCGCCCGCGCGCAAATCGCCGCGCTGCTGCCCCCCGGCGGCACGGTGAGCTTCACCAGCGGCGCGACCGAGGCGCTCAACTGGGCGATCCAGGGCACGCGCGGCCCCATCGTCACCCTCGCGAGCGAACATGCCGCCGTGCTCGATACCGTGGCGGAGCGCGACGCGACGATCCTGCCGGTCGGCGCGGACGGGCTCGTCGCGCCCGACCTCGCCATCGCGCCCGGCACTGGCGTCGTCGCGGCGATGCTCGTCAACAACGAGATCGGCGTCGTCCAGCCGGTCGCCGACCTTGCGGCGAAAGCGCACGCCGCCGGTGCGCTGATGCTGTGCGACGCGGTGCAGGGCTACGGCCGCGTCGCCATCCCCGAGGCCTGCGACATGATCGCGATGTCCGCGCACAAGATTCACGGACCCAAGGGCATCGGCGCGCTGTGGATCCGCGACGGCGTTGAGATCGCACCGCTGCTCCACGGCGGCGGGCAGGAGAAAGCGGGCCGCTCGGGCACGCTCAGCCCCGCGCTCTGCGTCGGCTTCGGCGTCGCGGCGCGGCTCGCGCGCGAACGCCATGACGAGGATCGCGCCCATGTCGAACGCTTGTTCGCGGCGGCGCTGGAACGGTTCGAGGCGAACGGCTGGCACCTCAACGGCGCGCGCGATCTGCGCTACAAGGGCAATCTCAACGTCCGCCGCGACGGGCTCGACGTTGCGCGGCTCATGTCGGAACTGCGCGACATCGCCTTCTCGGCGGGCTCGGCCTGCGCAAGCGGATCGGGGCGCTCCAGCCACGTGCTGCGCGCGATCGGCCTCTCCGAAGCGCAGGCGCGCGCCAGCATCCGCCTCGGCTTCGGGCGCTACACCACCGAAGGCGAGCTGATCGACGGCGTCGAGCGCATCATCGCCGCCGCAAACGCGCAACGGATCGCAGCATGATCGACGTGACCTTCATCGAACGCGGTGGCGAGCGGCGTACCGTCCAGGCGAACCCCGGCGACGTTCTGCTCGACGTGGCGCAGGCCGCCGATCAGCCGCTCGAGGGCACGTGCGAGGGGCAGATGGCCTGCTCGACCTGCCACGTCATCGTCGATGCTGCGGATTTTGCTGCGCTGCCGCCGCCGTCGGAGGACGAGGAGGACATGCTTGATCTCGCCGCTGGCGCTACCCGCACCAGCCGGCTCGCCTGCCAGATCGTGCTGCACCGTGCGATCACCGTGCGCATCCCCGATATCGCGCGGAACATGCAGGGCCGCTGATCATTACGCTTCCGTGCCCGAACGGATGTAACATCGCAGGTGTTATGACGCCGGGTGAGAGGGATAACGAAAGGAAGCCAAGCCCATGAAATCTATCGCTCTGCTCGCCGCATTCGGCGTCATCGCCGCCGCCGCGATCCCGGCCGCCCCGGCCGAGGCCGCCCGCCACGGCTGGCATAACAAGCGCGTGTGCAAGACGGTGTGGCGCGGCCATCACAAGGTCCGCAAGTGCCGGAATGTAAGGGTGCGGTGGTAGGCGCGCCGCCCAAGATTTAGCGAAGCTAAATTGCGGGTAAAGGCGCGCCCGGCCGGCGGGGCTACGGCCCCGTCCGACGAGGCGGCTTTGCCGCCTCGGGCTCGTCGCCCTTGATCTCCCCGCCCGCTCCCGCCATATGCGCCGCGGGAGTCGGGCGGGCGTGGTCGTCGCCAACCTGGTCAGGGCCGGAAGGCAGCAGCCACAACGATTTCGCCACGGGTCGTTCCGGCTCCCACCGCGCAGCGCGCACGGCGCTGGCTGCGCCAGCACCGAGACGCGCAAGCGCGGCCGGCGGCGCTACAGCTCCGCCCGACGACGCGGGCTTCGCCCGCGGCGTGAGAAGTCGCTTTCTACAGCCGATTCCGCTTCAGGGCTTGCCGTAAAACAGCCACGCAACCGCGGCGGCAAGTATCCCGAAGGACACCGGAAAATACCCCACCACATAGCCTAGCGGGAAATTGCCTTCCTGCGGAGCGGGCAATCGGCCTTCACGCGCCCATCCTACCGCTCTCAGGATCTCATCGAAGTCGTTCTGAAATGCACGGGCAAATATGACGGCGTCTTTTCCGCCACTAAGCGATTGCAGCCTTATAACCTCTTCGCCGCCGTAACCTGTCGCCAGCCAGCCCTTTCGCGGCTCGCCATAGTGATCCCAGTCGTAGGACGACGAAGAAAAGACACTTTTTACCGTCCAGCCGTTGGACGAGAGCATCAGCCGATCCGGCTTGGCGATCTTTATCAGGGCATAGCACGCGGCTGCGAGCAACACGGCGATCGGAAAAAGCAGCAGCGGCCGCATGTGAAAAAGTATGCCGAAGCGATACAAGCTATCGACGCCCCGATGTCGGAACACTTTCAGGTACAGGACCATCAGCGCCGCGATCAGTGGCAGGGCGGGGACGTTCTTCAGCCGGCTTGCCTCGAAGGTGGCTGTATCGACTTGCTGTGGCACGATGATCCCATTCGATACGCCCGCATGGCGAGGCGGACCATCGTACTGAACGACCGCTGACAACTTTATTTAGGACGGGTTTGTTCCGTCCCGTCTGTCCTACACCCCCACACCCATGCGATAGGCCCCGTAAGTCGCTCTTTTAACCCGCTGGCCCCGCACGCGCACCTTGCTGCGAACCCTGCCGCGCGCCCGGCCCCGGCGCACGCGGAAAAGGGACAACAGGCGCAGACGTAGCGTAAACTTTGTAAACTTCCGCAGCGATCCGCTCCCAAAAGCACCGCCGCAAGCACCCCGATCAGTGTGACCTTAGTGTGACTTTCCGCGCCCGCCTCGGCCCGATCCGGCCCCAACGGAACCGCCTCGGCGCCCACTCATTCTCCCGGCAACCAATTTCATATCGGGAGAGAAATCATGCGCATCCTGTCCTTCGCGCTCGCCGGTGCGCTCGCGGTCGCCTCGTTGGCGGCGGCGACGCCGGCCGACGCGCAACGTCATGGTGGAGATCGCGGCTGGCACGGCGGCCAGGGCTACCGCGGCGGTGGCGGCAACTGGAACCGCGGCAACGTCTATCGCGGCAACCGCGGCTGGCGCGGCAACCGGGGTTGGCGTGGCGGTCGCGCCTATGGGTATCGCGGTGGCTACGGCTATCGTGGCGGGTATCGCCGTGGCTGGAACAACGGCGGCCTGCGCTGCCGCACCGTCTGGCGCTGGGGCGAGCCGCGCCGCCGCTGCTGGCGCGCCTGGTAATCGGGCGCTCAAGCCCTTCGACAAGTCGCGGCGTCGCCCCTAGATAGGGGGCGATGTCCGACTCTTTCGAAGAACCCCTCGGTTTCGACCTCGGCGAGCCGCCGCAGCCTCAGGGTGAGGCGTACCGCGTGCTCGCGCGGAAGTACCGTCCGCAAACCTTCGCCGAGCTGATCGGCCAGGATGCAATGGTGCAGACGCTCGGCAACGCCATCCGCCGTGGCCGCCTCGCGCATGCCTTCCTGCTCACCGGCGTGCGCGGCGTCGGCAAGACCTCGACCGCGCGGCTGATCGCCAAGGCGCTCAACTGCATCGGGCCGGACGGGCAGGGCGGCCCGACGATCGATCCCTGCGGCGTCTGCGAACCGTGCCGCGCCATCGCGGAAGGCCGCCATATCGACGTGATCGAGATGGACGCCGCCAGCCATACCGGCGTCGACGACGTGCGCGAGATCATCGATGCTTCTCGATATGCAGCCGTGTCGGCGCGCTTCAAGATCTACATCATCGACGAAGTCCACATGCTCTCGAAGAACGCTTTCAACGCGCTGTTGAAGACGCTGGAGGAGCCGCCCGGCCACGTGAAATTCCTGTTCGCGACGACCGAGGTCAACAAGGTGCCGGTGACGGTGCTGTCGCGCTGCCAGCGCTTCGACCTGCGCCGCATCCCCGCCGACAAATTGGCGGAGCATTTCGCCAACGTCTCCGCCAAGGAGGGCGTCGAGGCGGAGCCGGAGGCGCTCGGCCTCATCGCGCGCGCGGCGGAGGGCTCGGCGCGCGACGGCCTGTCGATCCTCGACCAGGCGATCGCGCATGCGGGGCAGGAGGGGGGTGGCGTCCGCGCCGATGCCGTGCGCGATATGCTCGGCCTGTCGGACCGGAGCGCCACGCGCGACCTGTTCGCGATCCTGCTGGCGGGCGACGCGACAGGCGCGCTGGCGAGCCTGCGCCGCCAGTACGACCTTGGCGTCGATCCGCTGAGCGTTCTGCGCGCGCTGCTGGAAACGGTACACGGCACCACGCTCGTCAAGCTCGGCGCGCAGGTCGAGCAGGGTCAGGCCACCGAGGAGCGCGAGGCGCTGGCGGGCTGGGCGGCGAAGCTCTCGTTCGCGGCGCTGCACCGGCTCTGGCAATTGCTGCTGAAGGCGCATGAGGAGGTCGGTCGCGCCGCGCTGCCGATCGAGGCGTGCGAGATGGCGTTGCTGCGGCTGATCCACGCCTCGACGCTGCCCGATCCCGGCGAACTCGCGCGGATGATCGCGGGTGGCACGATGCCCGCCGTGAACGCCCCCGCGCAGTCCGCGTCGACGCCCGCCGCCGCGCCTGCCGAAGCGGCGCTGCCGGCGACGATCCAGGCGATCCGCGATCTGCTCGACCGCAGCGGCGAACAGGCGCTCGGCTCGAAAGTCTATCACAGCGCAAGCGTGGTGCATCTCGCCGCGCCCGAGCTGGTGCTGAGCTCGGCGCGTCCGCTTAACGCCGATATGGTCCGCGATCTCAACGTCGAGCTGAAGCGGCTGACCGGGCGTATCTGGAAGGTCACGACGCAGGACGCCCCCGGCGCACCGACGCTGCGCGAGCGCGACGAGTCCGAGGCGCAGGCGAAACGCGCCGAAATCCTGGCGACCCCGGTCGTCAAAGCGGCCTTCGAGGCCTTTCCCGATGCGAAGATCGAAGACGCTGAATTCGACCGCATCATCGCCAATCAACGGAGCGAAGCATGAACAATCTCGAAGACATCATGGCGATGGCGCAGAACGTCCAGGCCGAATTGCAGAAGGCGCAGGCCGATCTCGACAAGATCGAGGTCGAGGGTGCGGCCGGCGGCGGTCTCGTCAAGGTCCGTGCCTCGGCGAAGGGGCGGATCATCGGCCTGTCGATCGACGATTCGCTGATCGCCGTGTCCGAGAAGCAGATGCTGGAGGATCTCGTCGTCGCCGCCTTCAACGATGCGCGGGCGAAGGCCGACGCGGCTTCGGGCGAGGCGATGCAGAAGATGACCAGCGGCATCCCGCTCCCGCCGGGCTTCAAGCTGCCGTTCTAAAGCGGAACGATAGCGGGGGCGGTCCGTTCGGGACTCGGCAATTTGAGGAGCCGAGTGATGAGTGACGCCCCAAACACCACCATTATCGAACGTCGCGGCGGCGGCGGAACCGTATTGATCGCGATCGTCTTGCTGATCGCGGTCGCGGTCGGCGCATGGTTCCTGTTCAACAAGCAGCAGAACGACACCATCCGCACCGACGCCGTATCGAGTGCGGCGAAGCAGGTCGGCGACAGTGCGCAAAAGGTCGGCGATTCGGCCGAGAAGGCTGCGGACGGCGCGACCAAAAACTAGCGCAGGCAGGCGTCCAGACCGTCGTTGCGCACGACGCCGACGCGGCGGCTGATGGCGTTGCCATGCCGCCGCACGAAGCCGTGCGGTGCTATGGCGGCACGCTTCTTGGGCAGGGGCAGGACGGCGGCGATGCGGCCGGCTTCGCTTGGCGTCATCTGCGATGCGTCATGCCCGAAATAGCGGAGCGACCCGGCGTTGACGCCGTAGGTGCCGATGCCGGTTTCGGCGACGTTGAGATAGACTTCCATGATGCGTCGCTTGCCCCAGATCGTCTCTATCAAGACGGTGAAATAGGCCTCCAGCGCTTTCCGGGCATAGCCGCCGCCCTGGAACAGGAACACGTTCTTGGCGGTCTGCTGGCTGATCGTCGAGCCGCCGCGGATCTTGCCGCCCTGCTCGTTGCGGCGGTATGCGTTGGCGATCCCCGCCCAGTCGAAGCCGTGATGCGAACAGAAACGCGCATCCTCGCCCGCGATGGCGGCGCGCGGCATGTCGGGGTCGATCTGCGAGATCGGCATCCACTGCTTGGTGACGCCATGCCCGCCGACCATGTCGCCGATCATCGTCCAGGTGATCGGCGGCGGCACGAAGCGGTACACCACGACCATCAGCACGGACAGGATGAGGAAGGCGAGCACCAGCTTGATGATCCAGCCGATGACACGCCCGATCAGCCCGCGCCGCTTGCGCGGGCGGACGTCGCTGTAGGTCTGGTTGCGGGTCAGGGGCACGTCCTCACTGGTCATGCCGGTTTGTTGCGTGAGAATGACAGCGTTGCAAGTCTCACGACCCCTCCCGCGAACGGGAGGGGGTGAGGGGTTACGCGGCGACCAGCATCCGCTTGTCGCCGGCGATGCGCATCATTGCCTTCTGCAGCTTCTCGAACGCGCGCACCTCGATCTGGCGAACACGCTCGCGCGACACGCCGTAAACCTGCGAGAGCTCCTCGAGCGTCTTGGGCTCGTCGGTCAGACGACGCTCGGTGAGGATGTACTTCTCTCGCTCGTTGAGGTCGGTCATCGCCGTCTCGAGCATCGCGTGGCGCACGTCGGCCTCCTGCGCGTCGGCCACGACGGCGTCCTGCAGCGGCGCGTCGTCCTGCAGCCAATCCTGCCACTGGCCGTCGCCATCCTCGCGCATCGGCACGTTGAGCGACGTGTCGCCGCCCATCGACATGCGGCGGTTCATGCTCGTCACTTCGGCCTCGGTGACGCCGAGATCCTTGGCGATCTTGGCGAGATGCTCAGGGCTGAGATCGCCATCTTCGAACGCGTCGAGCTTCGACTTCATCCGGCGCAGGTTGAAGAACAGCTTCTTCTGAGCGGCGGTGGTGCCCATCTTCACGAGGCTCCAAGACCGCAGGATGAATTCCTGGATCGAGGCGCGGATCCACCACATCGCATAGGTCGCAAGGCGGAAACCACGATCGGCCTCGAACTTCTTCACGCCCTGCATCAGGCCGATATTGCCCTCCGAGATCAGCTCGGACACGGGCAGGCCGTAGCCGCGATAGCCCATCGCGATCTTGGCGACGAGGCGGAGGTGCGAGGTGACGAGCTGCGCCGCCGCGTCAGTGTCGCCATGTTCCTCGAAGCGCTTGGCGAGCATATATTCCTGCTCGGGCGCGAGGATCGGAAACTTCTTGATCTCGGACAGATAGCGGTTGAGGCTTGCCTCGCCGCCAAGAGCGGGGATCGTTGCCGGGACGTTGGACCCGTTGGCCATGATCAATCTCCCTTATTAAGCGGGCATCCTGGGGAAGAGACCCGCGAACCTTTCGCGCCCAAACTCTAAGCGCAGAGTGTATCGAACAGTTCCTGCATGTCCGCCGGCATTTCGCTTTCGAATGCCAAAGCGGTGCTTTCAACAGGATGAATGAACCCCAGCCGCGCGGCGTGCAACGCCTGCCGATGGAAATTCAACGTTTCCAAAACCGGCCGGTGGGCTGGTTTTGTTCTACCATAAGCCGGATCCCCGAGCAAGGGGTGGCCGATGGAAGCCATATGGACGCGGACCTGATGCGTCCTGCCGGTCTCGAGCCGGCACTCGACGAGCGCGCCGTCGCGCAGCCGTTCCAGCGTCGTGTAATGTGTCACGGCGCGCTTGCCGCCGGCCACGATCGCGACTTTCTTGCGGTTCGAAGGCGAGCGGGCGAGGGGGGCGTCGACCGTTCCCGCCTCCGGCTTGGGCCGCCCGGAGACGATCGCCTTGTAGCGCCGGTCGATACTGTGCGCGGCGAATTGCCTGGCAAGGCCTTCGTGCGCGCGGTCGGTCTTGGCGGCGACCATCAGACCGGACGTATCCTTGTCGATACGGTGGACGATGCCCGGCCGCGCCACGCCGCCGATCCCCGAGAGGCTGCCGCCGCAGTGATGCAGGAGGGCATTGACGAGCGTGCCGTCGAGATTCCCCGCCGCCGGATGGACGACGAGGCCTGCCTGCTTGTCGATCACGATCAGGTGATCGTCCTCGAACACGACCGTGAGCGCGATATCCTGCGGCTCGTTATGCGCGGGGGCCGGAACGGGCACCGAAACCGTATAGGTCGCACCGGCCTGCGCCCTGCTGGCGGGATCGCGACGCAGCGTGCCGGCGGCATCCGTTACGGCACCGCTGGAGATCAGCACCTTCAGCCGCTCACGCGACAGCGTCGGCACGGCGACGGCGAGCGCGCGGTCCAGGCGGAGGCCGTCGGCCCCTTCCGGGATGTGCGCGTCGATAGTGGTGATCCCCCGATCCATTCTGTGTAGGAATCTGGTTATGGTGTTGGAGATTTCAAGCGCGGCTCTGGACGCGATCGTTGCAGATGCGAATGCGTCGCCTGCACGCGAGGTTTGCGGACTGCTGCTGGGCACGCGTGTGCGCATCGAGGCGGTGTTGCCCTGCCGCAACGTGGCGGAGAACCCGGCCGACTCCTTCGAGATCGATCCACAGGCGCTGATCGCCGCCCACCGCGCCGCGCGGGACGGCGGACCGGGGATCGTCGGCTGCTATCACTCGCACCCGAACGGCTCGGCCACGCCCTCGGCACGCGATGCGGCGGCGGCCGAGAACGGTGCGATTTGGATCATCGCCGCCGGCGGTGAGATCGGCGTATGGCGAGCGGTGTCAGCGGCGTTCGAACCGGTTGCCTACGAGCGGCGGCGCTAGCAGCGCCAACAGCGCCAGATACGCTAGCCCTACGGTCGGCACCATGTAGCGCGCAGGGTCAGCCACCCCGAACACCGCCAGCATCGCGAAATTTCCGAGCCCGAGCGCCGCCGCCAAGATCGCGCCGAGGCGGATGCCGTCATGCCGCCGCGTCCATCCGAACAGCAGCACCGCGAGGCAGATGATCAGACCGACCCACTGCACCTTCGGGAATTTGAACAGCGCGCGTTCCAGCCATCGCATCGGCTCGGTCGCGAACGACGGATGCCACAGCGCGATCGGCCGGTTGGGCTTCACCGCGGCGATCCCGCGCCGCATCTCGTCCATCGCCTTCGCATTGCTCGCGTCGTTGATCGACTGGCCGTCGAGGCCCCAGGTGGCATGATCACGCGATTCCAGCAAATAATCGATATAGAGCAGCCGGTGCTGCGCATAGGCGATCGGGTGCGCCGCGATCGCCTCCACCCAGCGCCGCTTCAGCGCACCGTCGAAGCGATCATAGGCCGTCGCATAACCGCCGCACGGCGCCCATTCCGCGAAACTGTCCCACATATAGGGCACGTAGCAGGCGGCGGGCGGCTTTAGCGCGGTGGTCGGCCAACCCGGCACGTCGGCGAACAGATTCTGTCCTGTGCGAGCCGAAATACCGGCCACATCGAACAGCACGAGCTGCTTGTCCGGGTGCAGGTCTCGCGCCTTGAAGATGACGGAATCGACCGCGCGGTTCAGCGGCACCGCGAGCGCACCCACCACGAGCGCGATAGCGATCAGCGCAAGATAGGCTCGGCGCGATTGGATGAAGAACGGCAGGACCAGCGCCAGCGCAACGACGACGACGAGAAAATTCGGCGCCTTCGTCAGCAGGAACAGCGCCGTCACCAAGCCGAGCAACACGCTCCCCCCGGCGCCCAGCCGCGCTTGCGACAAGCGTCGCAGCACCTGCACCGCGATCAGCAATGCCGTCAGGATCACCGCGTCCTTGCCGATATATCCCGTCGCGCCCGCCAACGCGACGCGCAACAGCACCTCGCCCGCCAGCGCTGCGCGTCCCCTGAGGTCACGCGGCAGGCGCGGCAGAAACCCCGCGAAGATCCCGAACAGCACGGCCTGGATCGCCAGCGCGCCGGCCGGCTGACCCAACACCGGTCCCGGCAGGCTCCACAGCCATTGCAGCGTCGCCGAATGCCAGTTGTTGGTGAGGCCAGGCTTGGTCGTCGCCATCAGCGAGAACAGCGAGTCGCCGTTGAGCCTGCCCGGATAGCTGAGCAGGAAACACAGGGCCGCGAACGCCACACCCGCCGGCCAGCTGAAGCGCACCTCGCGATCGAGCATCCGCGGTCGCGACCATCTGCTCGATTGCGTGAACGCGCTGTGCCGGGGCCCCTTCATGCCGGCCGGTCTAGCAGCCGCGTCGTCGTCGTCGCGACTATTTTGCGCAAGGCGTTCCGGTCCGCTTGATGATGGCGCGGGTTGCGCATCCGCCGTCATGCCGCCAGAAGGCCCAGATAGATCACGGGGAGCGGACCAGTTCATGACCATCAGTGCGGTCGATTTCGCCAGCCTGCTCTGCTCGCGCCTGTGCCACGATCTGCTCAGCCCGGTCGGCGCGCTCAACAACGGCCTGGAATTGCTCGCCGACGAGCATGACCCGGAGATGCGTGCGCGCTGCCTGGAATTGCTGTCGGACAGCGCCAAGGCATCGGCCAACAAGCTAAAGTTCTTCCGCCTCGCCTTCGGAGCTGCCGGTGGCTTCGGCGAGACGATCGACTCGCGAGAGGCGCGCGCTGCGATCGAAGGCCTGTTCGGCGAGAACCACCGCGTGAAGCTCGGCTGGCTGGTCGAGGAGCCGTTCCTGCCGAAATCGGCGATCAAGGTGCTGCTCAATCTCGCGCTGATCGGCGGCGACGCGCTGGTGCGCGGCGGCCAGCTCGACGTCGGAGCGGAGAGCGTCGGCGACCAGATCGAGATCGTCGTGCGCGCAGACGGCGCGCGTATCGTGCTCGACACCGAATTGCGCACCGCGTTGACCGGGTCGGATGAGGATGCCGTCGTCACCCCGCGCGCCGCCGCCGCGCACCTCGTCCGCGCGCTGGTCGCAGAAGGCGAGGGCAGCGTGCAGGTCTCCGATCCTGAGGAGCCGGTGCTGCTTTTCGGTGCGACTTTGAAGGCGCAATAAACTCGGCCTTAACCACTTGTTTGCCAAAAGGCCCCTGATCCGCGGGGGCACATGGACGACTTACTTCAGGAATTCATCGCAGAGACGCGCGAAACGCTCGAAGCGCTTTCGGGTGAGATCGTCGCGTGGGAAGCCGCGCCCGACGATCGCGAGCGGCTCGATGCGATCTTTCGCTTTGTGCATACCGTGAAGGGAAGCTGCGGCTTTCTCGATCTTCCGCGCCTGAGCCGCCTCAGCCACGCCGCCGAGGACGTGCTTGCCGCCGTCCGTTCTGGCGAGCGCCATCCCGATACCCGCCTCGTCAATGCCGTGCTCGGCATCGTCGATCGCATCGGCGAGATCGTCGAGGCCATCGACGGCGGCCTCGCGCTCGACGATTCGGGCGAGGAGCTGCTGATCGCCGCGCTCGACGAAGGCGCCGATGCCACCGTCCCGGCCGCCGCCAGCCTGCCGATGCGCAGCCCTACGCGCAGCGTGCGCCTCAACGTCGATCTGCTCGATCGCATGATGAGCGGCATGTCGGACATGGTGCTGGCGCGCAACGAACTCGCCCGCCGCCTGCGTGAGGAAGGCGCCGATCCGGCCGTCGAGGCCGCGCTCGAACGCCTGTCCACGACTGTCGCCGAAATGCGCGACACTGTGACGCGCACGCGCATGCAGAAGATCGACGCGCTGTTCTCGGCGCTGCCGCGCATGGTGCGCGATACGGCGGCCGAACTCGGCAAGGCGGTGACGCTGCACATCGACGGCAGCGACGTCGAACTCGATCGCGAGATGATCGAGATGATGCGCGATCCGCTCGTCCACATCATCCGCAACTCGATCGACCACGGCATCGAGGCACCGTCCGCGCGTCGTGGCGCCGGCAAGCGCGAACAGGGACGCCTCAGCGTCTCCGCGCGCCAGTCGGGCAACCAGATCATCGTCCTGATCGAGGACGACGGCAAAGGCATCGACACCGATGCGCTCGTCGCCAAGGCGCTGCGCAGCGGCAGCCGCACCGAAGCCGAAATCCGCGGCATGGACGAACGCGCCCGGCTCGATCTCATCTTCGAAGCGGGCATCTCGACCAAGGAAGTCGCCACCGCGATCTCCGGGCGCGGCGTCGGCATGGACGTGGTCCGCGCCAACGTCGAACAGATCGGCGGCCGCATCGAGCTGACGAACGCTCCGGGCAAGGGGCTCTCGATCGCGATCCACGTGCCGCTCACACTCTCGATCATCTCGGCGATCGGCGTCGGCGTCGGCGAGCAGCGCTTCGCGATATCGCGTCAGGCGATCGAGGAGATCGTGTCGGTGCGCGGCGAGGCCATCCGCATCGACGTGCTCGGCGACACTCCCATCGCCACGGTGCGCGACCGCCGCTTGCCGCTCGTCGATCTCGGCGGCCTTCTCGGGCTCGACGGCAACGGCGACAACGTGATGCTCGCGATCCTGAGCGTGCCGGGCGGCAGCTATGCGCTGGCGGTCGATACCGTGCTCGATCACGAGGAACTGGTGATCAAGCCGTCCGCGCCTGCGATCATGATGACCGGCATCTACGCCGGACAGACTTTGCCCGATACCGGCATCCCGATGCTGCTGCTCGATTGCGCCGGCATTGCCGCCGCCGCGGGCATCCGCTTCTGGCGCGAGGCTCCGGCCGACGAAGTCGCCGATGAGGTTCACGCCGCCGCCGTCTCCGCGCTGCTGTTCGACGATCTCGACGGGGTGCGCCGCCTCGTGCCGCTCTCCGCGATCGACCGCGTCGAGCCCGTCGCGACCAGCGCGATCCGCATGTCGGCGGGCAAGCTCCGCCTCTCGCTCGACGGGCGCATCGTGCCGCTCGCCGCGCAGGGCGATTGGAGCGCGCAACCGACCGCGCACGTTCTGCGTCTGCGCGACGGCGACACCGAGATCGCCTATGCGATTCGTGAGGCGCTCGACATCGTCGATCTGCCCGAGGTGATGCTGCCGGCCCGGACCCCCGGATTCGTCGCCGGTGTGGTGGCGATGGACGATGCGCAGATCGAAGTGCTCGATCTCTACTGGCTGTTCGGCGAGCATGGCGACACCGGCCAGCGCAGCGAGCCGCCTCTGTGCCTGCTCGACGGTGCGGATACCGCGTGGATGACGAGTTTCCTGAAGCCGGTGATCGAGAGCGCCGGCTACCGCGTCGCCACCGCACTCGACGTGTCGGACAAGCCCGCTGTCGTGCTGACGATGGACCAGGTTCCGCAATATTTCGCGCCGCAGGTGTCCGTCGTCCGCCTCCGCCGCGAGGTCGAGAATGCGGCGTCGGACGACAGCATCTACCGCTATGATCGCGCCGGGCTGCTCGCCGCGCTCGCCAATGGAGCCCGCGTATGAGCCGTCTGTTCCTGATCGCGCACCTCGCCGGTCGCGCCGTCGCCATCGATTCCGCGCAGGTCGACTCGGTCGTCGATATCGGCGCGATCGTGCCGGTGCCGCGCGCCGACAAGCAGGTGAAGGGCCTGGCCGCGCTGCGCAGCCGCGTCGTCACCGTGATCGATCCGTGCGCCGCGCTCGGCGTTGCGCATTCGAGTGAAGACAGCGCCCGCGCCGTAGTGACGCGGATCGACGGGCATCACTATGCCATCCAGGTCGACTCGCTGGAGGATGTTGCGCCCTTCGATATGGTGCCGCTGGCATCGGGAATCGTGCTTGATGGCGGTTGGGGACAGGCCGGTTGCGGCACCGTCGAACTCGACGGTGAACCCATTCTCGTGGTCGATTTGCGGGTGCTCGTACCGGGTGCCCTCCCGATTGCTGCGTAGGTGCTGATTAACCCCACGCTTACGGATGCGCGGGCATAAGGCGTGGGTAGCGTAACGCGGGGTATCGGAATGAAGACGTGTCTGGTGGTCGATGATTCGAAGGTGATCCGCAAGGTTGCGCGGCACATTCTCGAAACCCTCAACTTCAAGGTCAGCGAAGCGGGCGACGGGCGCGAGGCACTCGACAGCTGCCTCGAATCGACGCCCGACGTCGTCCTGCTCGACTGGAACATGCCTGTGATGAGCGGCATGGATTTCCTCCGCGCGCTGCGCGACACGACGCTCGACCGCCGCCCCAAGGTGGTCTTCTGCACGACCGAGAACGGCATGGCGCACATTCGCGCCGCGATTGAAGCCGGCGCCGACGAATATGTCATGAAGCCGTTCGATCGCGAGACGCTGGAGAGTAAGCTTCAGATCGTCGGCATGGCCTGATCGGTTCCGGGGGGATGCCAGACAGGAAACTTCGCGAGCGCCCGACCGGCGCCGACGACGGGCGCTTGCGCATCCTGATCGTCGATGATTCGGCGGTCGCGCGCGCCGTCATCGCCCGCGCGATCGAGGCGAACCCGCGCTTTCGCGTTTCCGGGTCCGTACCGCATGCGGCGGCGGCGCTGGGCTTCCTGAAAGAGAATTCGGTCGACGGTATCGTTCTCGATATCGAGATGCCTGGCGTCACCGGGCTTGATGCTCTCCCCGATCTGATTTCCGAAGGACGCGGCGCGAAGGTGCTGATCGTGTCTTCCTCGTGCGGTGACGGCGCGACCGCCACGCTCGAAGCATTGTCGCTCGGCGCGGCGGACACGCTCGTGAAGCCTGAGGTCGGCGATTTCGCCGGTCGCTTCTCCGGCCAGCTGGTCGAAAAGCTCGCGCGGCTGTGCGACCGCGATCCGTCGCCCGAAGTCGCCGGCTCCATTCCCAGCCGCAGCGCGGCTGAGCAGTTCGAGATCATCGCCATCGGCGCATCGACCGGCGGCATCCATGCGCTCAAGCAGATGCTGGCCGAGGTGCCCGCCAGCGTGACGATGCCGATCCTGGTCACGCAGCATCTGCCCGAAAGCTTCATGCCCTATTTCGCGGCGCAACTCGCGGTGCTGGCGCGGCGTCCGTGCGACATCGCCGAGGATCACATGCGCGTGCGCCCTGGCCGCATCATCATCGCGCCGGGCGACGCGCATATCCGCGTCGTCAGCACCGGCGAGGGGTGCGCGGTGCGGCTTTCGAACAAGCCCGCCGCGAGCGGGTGCGTGCCATCGGTCGACCCGATGTTCGACTCGGTCGCGGAGTTGTTCGGCCCACGCGCGCTTGCCGTCGTGCTGAGCGGGATGGGCCGCGACGGCAGCCTGGGCGCGGCGACCATCGCCAAGCGCGGCGGCAGCGTCGTCGTGCAGGATCAGGAAAGCTCCGTCGTCTGGGGCATGCCCGGATCGGTGGCGGTGTCGGGTAATGCGCACGCGATCCTGCCCCCCGCGGAGATCGGCAAGCTGATCGCCGCACGGAAGCGGCCGTCGTGACGATGCACCAGCCCATTCCGCAGCCAAGCCGCTCGCTCGCGGTGCTCGCCGCCCTGCTCGAGACGCGGACCGGTCAGCAGATCGGCACCGAGCGTGCCTGGCGCGTCGAGACCGCGCTGAAGCCGGTGATCCGCGATCGGGGCCTCGAGACCCTCGACCAGCTTGTCGCCGAAGCCGCCTGCCAGCCCGAGGTCGCGACGATCGTCGTCAACGCGCTGCTCAACCATGAGAGCTCGTTCTTCCGCGATGCGCCGGTGTTCGACATCGTGACCGAGGCGGCGCGTGACATGCAGGCGCAGATCGGCACGCGGCGGCTGCGCGTGTGGTCGGCGGGCTGTTCGATGGGGCAGGAGCCGCTCTCGCTCGCGATGTGCTTTGCCGAAAGCTACAAGGATCACCTCGCCGATCTGCCCGAGATCATCGCCACCGACGTATCGGACAGCGCGCTGAACCGGGCGCGTTCGGGGCGCTTCACCCAGTTCGAGATTCAGCGCGGCCTGTCGGTGCGGCGCATGATCGAGTGGTTCGATTCGACCGGCCCGGACTGGACCGCGAAGCACGCTTTGCTGCGCAACATCCAGTTTCGCCGGATGAATCTGGTGGCGGATCCGCTGCCGGGCGGGCGCTTCGACATCGTCATGTGCCGCAACGTGCTGCTTTACCTGGCGCCGAAGGTGCGACGTAAGGTGCTCGATCGTATCGCCGGTGCGATCCGTCCGGGCGGCCTGCTCGTGCTCGGTGCGGGCGAGACGGTGATCGGTCAATCCGACCGCTTCCGGCCGAGCGGCAAGTATCGAGGGCTCTACACGCTCGACGGCGAGATTGCCGAGAGCGTTCCCTCCGCTTGATCTGCGGTCCCCATGCGATATGGCTATGAGACCGTACCGCCAGGAGACGCCATGACGATCATCGAGACGCCGTCCCCAAATTTCGACGAGCGGACGCTGCCGGTGACGATGATCGTTCTTCACTATACCGGCATGGTCGATGCCGCCGGGGCGCTGGAGCGGTTGTGCGATCCCGCCGCCAAGGTTTCCGCGCACTATCTGATCGACGAGGCGGGCGCGGTCACGCGGATGGTCGAGGAGACCAAGCGCGCCTGGCACGCTGGCGCATCGCGGTGGCGCGGGATCGAGGACGTCAACAGCGCCTCGATCGGCATCGAACTCGTCAATCCGGGGCACGAGCACGGCTATCAGCCGTTCAGCGAGGAGCAGATCGACGCGCTCGTCCCGCTCGTGGCGGAGATCAAGGAGCGCTACGCGATCACGCGCGGCAACGTCGTCGGCCATTCCGACGTCGCGCCGACGCGCAAGCAGGATCCGGGCGAGCTGTTTCCATGGGCCCGGCTGGCGAAGATGCGGCTCGCGCTGCCGCGCCCGACCAGGAACCTGATGGACCCGATGTGGAGCGACGCGGGCTTCCTGATCGCCCTCGAACGCTTCGGCTACGACGTGTCGGACAAGCTGGCGGCGGTGGTCGCCTTCCAGCGCCGCTATCGACCCGAACTGATCGACGGCGAGATCGACGGCGAATGCCGCAGCATCCTGCTCGCGCTGCTGTTGCCAAAGCCCCAGGGCGACGACTGAGGCGTGGCGTGGCGCGATCGCTATCTGGCTGTCCGCCGATGGGTCGATCGCGATATCAAGGAGAATAGCAGGCCGATATCTCCTTGGGTGGCAACACCGGCGTTCGTCCTCGGCGTCGTGATGCTGAAGGGCCCGTTGTTGGTGGATCTGGCCGGAGGATGTGTTTTGCTTACCGCGCTTGTGTGGTCGGCTTTTGCGCTCTGGCGCTCGGTACGGCAGATGAAGGCCGGAATATTGCGGGGTGATCGATATTACGACCAGCGTGCGAAATTCGCGTTGCCTCCCGAATATCGCGATAGCGAGAGCCTGACCGCCGCACGCCAGCGTAAAAGGCGGGAGGCGAAGCGGCGGGACTAGCAATGCGCTATCGCTTGTCCTAATCCGCCTCCACCAGAGGGCCGGGCGGCCGCGGGTGCGCAAGCACGCGAGGAAAGTCCGGGCTCCGCGAGACGACGGTGCCGGGTAACGCCCGGCGGGGGCGACCCCAGGGACAGTGCCACAGAGAGCAGACCGCCGATGGCTCTTCGGAGCACAGGCAGAGAGTGAAAGGGTGCGGTAAGAGCGCACCGCGCCTCCGGTAACGGCAGGCGGCATGGCAAACCCCACCGGGAGCAAGACCGAATAGGGACGGCACATGAGCTTCGTTTCAGCTCGTCGTCCGGGTTGGTTGCTTGAGGCGGCGTGCGAGCGTCGCCCTAGAGGAATGGTCGCCTATCTCCCCCAGTGAAAATTGGCGGGGGTGGACAGAACCCGGCTTACAGGCCCTCTGGTACTTACCCGACAGACGCCCGAAGGTTACACTCGGTTGACACGATTGACACCCGAACGGAAACTGTAAAACGCAATTGTTTCCATTTTTGCACCAATCGTGAGAAAGAGCGATTGGTCTTGTCGCAGATCGCCCGCTTGTAGGACAGCCCCTAGAGGCGGCAATCGCGCGTTGGGTCGAAGCGGTCGAGCCGGTTGCGCAGGTTGCGGCGGAAATTCTCCTCGGTGCCCGACAGATTTTCGGGCTTGGCGAAGCTGTCGACCGGCTTGCCTATCCGCGCGAGCGTGAGCTGCCAGTCGCGGCTGTCGGTGAGGCCGCGCCAGAACAGACCTTCGCGGTCGAGCGCCTCGAGCCTGGGGAGCGCCGATGCGGCGTCTGGGCCGAGGCGGCAGAAAGCGATCTGCGTCGCGCCCAGCATCGCTGAATCGTCCTCTATGGTCCTGCGGCCGTCCTTGCTGTTACGTTTCGCCGCAAAGGCGCGGGCATGAAATTCGAAAATGTCGAGCAGCATCGGGAGCGCCGCCGTCCCGCGATCCGCCTGCCGCGCGACCAATCCGGGCGCACGGCGGCGGGCGTCGGGATCGGCAAGCAGAACGATCTCCTCGGGCGCGATCACGGCGAAGGCGCCATCGGGCAGTGTCCCGACCGCCCGACCGAGCTGGCGCGTTACGTCGCGCGCGTCGTCGGCTCCGGGATTGGCGAGCCGGTCGACCATCGCGGCACGCAGGACCGTGCCGTCGGACCCGAGCGCGCGGACCGCATCCCAGATGCCGCGCAGATCAGTGACGCGCCGGTCGCGGATCAGCGCGACGATCAGGTTTCGGTCGGTCGCATCGGGCGTGCCCTTGCGGAGGCCGCCGAAGTAATTCTCGAGCAGCTTCCAGCCGGGATCGGCGGCGGTGACGGCGGGATCGCGCAGCATCGCCTGCAGATGTTCCCGCGACCGTCGCGCCATATCGGCGGGATCGACGGTGAGCGGCACGCCGGTATGTTCCAGCAGCACCTTGCCGACGCCGTCAGTCTCCGCATAGCGCGCCTTGTTGGAGAGCGACGCGCGGTTCCAGCCGAAGCGGAAATTCTCCAGCCCGCCGCTGCCGCCGACCCATAAAGGACGGGTGATCGCCTGCGTCGTGGCGAGGAGTTTGCGCAGCAGCACGGTGCCGTCGCCGCGTCGTATTTCGACACGCTGCACCGTCACGGCGTGAGGCAGGAGCGACCAGTCGAGCCCGTATTGACGATCGCCGAACAGCGTGTAGCGGCCGTCGGCGATGACGAAATCGTGCGTCGTTCGCGTCGGCACCGCGACGATGCAGTCGGTGGTCGAGAGGCGCAGGTTCCACAGCGCCCACAAGGCGCGCAGATCGGTAAGGCTGCCGATGCCATTGCCGAGCGCGCCCGATTCCGACGGCGTGAGCGTGGCGGCGCAGGCGTCGCGCGGCACGCGGCGGAAGGTGCGGGCGCTTTCCTTGAGCGGTACGGCGCCGATCGCGGCCTGCTCGTCGGCGGCGGTATAGCCGTGTTCGTTGACCGTCACGCTCTCGACGCCGGGGGCGAACAGCAGCGCGGCGCACAGGCCGTCGCAGCGCGCGAGGCGCGGCGCCTGCGGGGGGATGCCGCTCTTGGGATCGAAAGGCTCGCGTTCGAGCGAGGCGACGTCGATGCGGACATGGCCGGAAATGGCGATGCGCTGCGCCGGGGTCACGTCGGGGCGGACGGCGGCGGCGAGGCGCGCCTCGCTGATCCTGTGGCTGGCATCGGCGATCAGCCAGAAGGCGATGGGGACGGCAAGCATCGCCACCGCGCCAGCGGCCCAGCCGCCGACCACTTCGCGCAGCGGGAACCAGACAGCCGAGAAGGCAAGCGTCCACAGGAAGATCGTCGGCATCACCGCCAGGATCAGCCCCGGCAGGATCAGGAAGAAGCCGATCACCACGATCGTCGGGAACGCCACGCAGATGAACGTGCCGATGCCGCTGAAAAACAGGATCGTGACGAGGATCTTGCTCATGTGCCGCGTCTATCAGGCAGGGATCAAGGAAAGGTTAGGGTTGGGGCGGGGCCGGTGGCGGGCCGCGAAGGTCTGCGAGGGTTTGCTGCGCGAGGTCGCTCTTTTCCTTCAGATCGTCGGCGGAGCTCAGCACGCCGACGATGCCCATGGCAATGTTCCAGCCGCCGAGCACCCAGAAAAGGATGATCGCGAGCCCCGCGAAGACGTGCCCGAAGAAGCCGGTGAGGATGACGAGCAGCCACAGCGTAAGCCAGAAGCTGCTGCCGGCGAGGAGCGGCCCCATCGCCAGGATGAACAGCGTGGCCGGAACCACCGCGCAGCCGAAGCTCTTGTCGCTCCACAACCGGAGCAGGACGTAGGCGATGACGGCGAGCGTGAGGGCGAACACGATCGTGGCGGCCCAGCCGCCGGTCTTCCACACGCGCCAGGCGACTTCGGGCGTCGTCCTGAGCGTGAGTAGGCCGCCGTCGGCCATGCCGAGCCAGCCGTCGCAGCGCCAATATCGGGAGGGCGGGTCGCGGGGTACGGGCGGGCCGCTCGACAGCATATCGCGGCGAGCCTGCGCGTAGATCTCGTCGTTGCTGCGGGCACTGCCGAGGCCGCGCAGCGGCGGATGGGCGGAGGGGTGTTCGCGCGCCTCGCGCAACACATCCTCGATGGCGGCGGTCGACATCGGACGCGGCGACAGGGCGATGGTGCGTCCGGTATCGAGCGGGTCTGCGATCATCGGCGGCACGAAGCGGGGTGCCTTGCGCGGCGGTGGCGGCGCGGTCGGCCCGCACAGGCCCAGGCCGTGGCGGTTCGCGCCCGCCTCGCGGTAGAAATCCGAGATCATGTCGGGCTGCACCGCCTTCAACCGCGCCGCCAGCCCTTCGGTCAGCGTCTGGCCCGCGCTGACCACGCCGAGCAGCTTGATCTCGTAGTGATCGAGCACCTTGCCGATGATGAGCAGCGCGAGCGCCGCGGCAAGCCAGCGCCATTGGCGCTTGCGCAGCAGAAAAGCCTTGAACTGATCGACCGCCTGCATCGTCCGCCCCCGCGTCCCCGGCGGGCGCGAATGTATGCGGGGAAGGCGCGGGCGGCAACGGGCGCTTTGCGGAGCGGAATCACATTCGTCACAAAAGCGTCATGGCAATGCCGCGCCGCTATGCTTAGATGGCAGGCTATGGCGCGTGTGACGAGACGAGACGATTGGGGCTTCCCCCGCTGGCGCGCTTATGGCGAGAGCGGCAGCGAGGCGGTGAAGGTGCGCCTGTGCGACCGCCACGGCTGCACCGAGCGCGGCGATTGCCCGGCGCCGAAATCCCCCAACAGCCCCGAGCGCTGGTATTTCTGCCAGGAGCATGCCGGCGAATACAATCGCGGCTGGAACTACTTCGAAGGCCTGACCGCCGAGGAAGCCGCAGAGCGCGAGGCGGCGGAGACGCGCACCGCCGAAGGCTATACCGCCTCCAAGCATCAGCAATGGGCGGGGCCGGGCGACGGCAGTCGCTCGCGCGACGAGATCCGCGCGCTGGAGATGCTCGGCCTCGAGGTCGATGCCGATTTCGAGAGCGTGCGCAATGCGTGGCGCCGGCTCGCCAAGCAGAACCATCCTGACATCCGCCCCGGCGACAAGGACGCGGCGGTGCGCTTTCAGGCGATCCAGGCGGCCTACGACGTGCTGCGCGTCGCCGAAGAAAACCGGCAGTGGAAGCCCGAGGGGTGAGAACCATCCGGTCGGACTGGGACCGGACCCTGCTGGTCTGCGCGAAATGTTCGAAGAAGCTGGGCGGGGGCTTCGGCCGCAAGGGCAAGGAGCCGCTCGGAAAGGCGCTGCGCCGCCATCTCGGGCTGAAGAAGGGCCGCAAGGCACGGATGGGGATCGTCGAGGTCAAATGCCTCGGCGTGTGCCCGAAGAACGCGGTAACGGTGGTGGATACGCGCGACGGGCGTCGCTGGCGGCTGGTCCACGCCGGTGCGCCGGTCGAGGCGATCGTGGCGGAGCTGGAACTGGACAAGGAACGCGACAAGGAACTCGGGGAGTCAGCCGCCGTTCAGCCGGAGAGCGATACGGCGGTCCTATAAAATAGGAGGGTTGAGCATGCGTGCAGCGTATATTCTGAGTGCGGTCGCCGCGCTGGCGATCACGGGTACGGCAGCCGAGGCGAAGCGCCTTCCCCCCGAGGAACAGATCGCCAAGGCGATCGCCGGGCGGGTAGAGGGCAAGCCGGTCAATTGCCTGCAGACCACGCAGATCCGATCGAGCCAGATCATCGACCGGACCGCAATCCTCTACACGACCAATGACGGCACGATCTACGTCCAGCGGCCGAGCGGCAAGGAATTCCTCGACAGCAACGACATCCTCGTCAGCGAACCGCGCAACGGACAGACGTGCAGCATCGATATCGTACGGCTGATCGATCAGGGATCGCGGATGCAGTCCGGCTCGATCGGGCTCAACGAGTTCGTGCCGTACAAGAAGGTCAAGACGGCGGGCTGACGGGACTGGCGTCTTCTGCCCCCACATCCAGCTGCAGCGCCGCCCCGCTCACCACGTCGCGCAACCAGACGTGAGCAGGGTCCGCTGTCGAACGGTTGTGCCACAGCATCGACATCTCGACTTCGTCCTGCTCGCTTTGTTCGAGCATCGTGACGCGGTTGTGCAGGATCAGCTGGCGCGCGAGCTGGCGCGGCAGCAGCGCGACCAGATCGCTCGTCGCCACAAGCGCGCCCGCGCTGAGCGGATCGTGAATCGTGAGCGGGCTTGGACCGGGCGGAAGGGTTTCGTCGATAAGGATCGCGTTGCGCTGCTCGAGCCCGCCGCGCACGAGCATTTCCTGCTGGAAATGCGGCTGCGGCCGGCGTGAGAGCGCCAGCCGCGGCCGCGACGCAAGGTCGTCGGCCGTGGTGCCGGTGCGGGCGACCCATACGAGGCGTTCCCGGTATAGTGCGGACTTGGAGTAGCGCGCGGGAAACCGGCCGAACACGCCAATCGCGAGATCGATCGCGCCCTCATCGAGCCCCTCGAGCAAGTCGTCGCTGGAAAAGACGATGCGGAATTGCGCGAGCGGCGCTTCGCGGCGCGCGCGCTCGATGGCGATCGGCATGATCGTGATGCAGAAATAGGAACTCGCACTGACCGTGAAGGTGCGCGTGGTCGAGGCCGGATCGAAGCCGGGATGGGACACCGCATCGCGCAGCGCCACCAGGCCTTCCCGCACTTTCGGCGCGATCTCGCGGGCGCGGGCGGTCGGTGCCAGGCCGCCGCGCGCGCGCACGAAAAGCGGATCGTCGAGCTGCTCGCGCAGGCGTGACAAGGCATGGCTGACGGCGGATTGGGTGAGCCCGAGCCGGTCGGCAGCGCGGCTGACGCTATGCACCTCCATCAGAATGTCGAAGACGCGGAGGAGATTGAGATCGATCTTCATGAATTTCCTGCAGGCTGCAGTGGAACATTATTCATTTGGCGTAGCTCAACCTGCTGACTAGGGAAATTACAAAGTGTTGCAGAAGGCGACCGGCGACAGCCGGTTGGAAGTGTGTTGGACAGAGTAGGAAGCGATCCCGAGCGTATTGCGCTTGCCGACGATCCCGATGTCGTCGGTGGCGGGACGATCGCGTCCGCGTCGATGCAGCCGCCGGCAGACGACGAGCCGGTCAAGGCACGCTCGAAGAGCCGCCTGCGGGCCGGTCTGCTGATCTTGGGGCTGCTCGTCCTGGTGATCGGCGGCGCGTGGTTCTATCTGAGCGGCGGCCGCTATGAATCGACAGAGGATTCTTCGCTGCAGGCGGGGCAGGGCGCGGTGGCGGCCAACGTCAGCGGCCAGGTGATCACGATCGAGGTGCATGAGAACCAACCGGTAAAGGCCGGGCAGGTGCTGTTCCGGCTCGATCCCAAACCCTATCAGGCGGCGGTCGACGAGGCGCAGGCGAAGGTCGCCGACGCCCGCGCGCAAATCCATTCCAAGCGGGCCGACGTGCGGCAGGGCGAGGCGCAGGTCGGCGCCGCGCAGGCGCAGCTGACCTATGCGATCGGCGAAGCCGCGCGGCAGAAGCAGTTGCTGTCGGAAGGCATCTCTTCGAAGAGCCAGTATGATCAGGCGGTGCTGGCGGTGCAGACCGCACGGCAGGCGATCGCCACCGCCGCGCAGCAGACGCAGAGCGTGCGCGCCGCGATCGGCGGCGGGGTAGATGTGGCCGAGGGCAATCAGCCGAGCGTGCAGGCCGCGCTCGCGGTGCTGGAACGGGCGCAACTGAACCTCGGCTACACGGTCGTGCGCGCGCCGCAGGACGGCGTGGTGACGCGCGTCAACCAGCTCCAGGTCGGCAATTACGTGAGCGCCGCCAAGCCGGTGTTCACGCTCGTCGGCAAGCACGTCTGGGTCGAGGCGAATTTCAAGGAAAGCCAGTTGCGCTATATGCGCGTCGGCCAGCCCGCGACGGTGAAGATCGACGCCTATGCCGATCGTCCGCTGCGCGGGCATGTGAAGAGCTTCAGCCCCGGCACCGGCAACAGCTTCTCGCTGCTGCCGGCGGAGAATGCGACCGGCAACTGGGTGAAGGTGGTGCAACGCCTGCCGGTCGAGGTCGAGATCGACAACCCGCCCGCCGACCTGTTGCTCCATGCTGGTTTGAGCGCCGAGGTGAGCGTCGATACCGGCCATGTCCGCCACCTGTTCGGCGGCGCGACGCAGGTGGACCCCAAGCCCGCGCCATGACCGCGGCCGCCCTGCCAGATCCCGCCACCCGTCGCCTCATCACGCTGACGGTGATGGCGGCGACGGTGATGACGTCGCTCGATTCGACGATCGCCAACGTCGCGTTGCCGCACATGCGCGGCAGTGTCGGCGCGTCGCAGGAGGAGATCACCTGGGCGCTGACCTCGTTCATCGTCGCCAGCGCAATCACCATTCCGCTCACCGGCTGGGCGGCGAACCGCTTCGGCCGCAAGCGCGTGATGATGCTTTCGGTGCTGTTCTTCACCATCGCCTCCGCGCTGTGCGGCGTCGCCGGCAACATCGGCGAACTGGTCGGATTCCGGGTATTGCAAGGCATCGCCGGTGCGGGCCTGATGCCGCTCAGCCAGGCGATCTTGCTGGATATCAACCCGCCCGAACAACATGGTCAGGCGATGGCGCTGTGGGGCATGGGCGCGATCCTGGGGCCGATCGTGGGCCCGGTGCTGGGCGGGTATCTGACCGACAATTATAGTTGGCGCTGGATCTTCTACATCAACGTGCCGGTCGGCATCGCGGCCTATCTCGGCCTGTCGGCGTTCCTTTCAGAGAGCAAGGCTGACGAAGTGCGGAAGCTCGATTTTTTCGGGTTCGCGATGCTTGCGCTCGCCGTCGGCACCTTTCAGTTGATGCTCGACCGTGGCCAGCAACAGGATTGGTTCACCTCGACCGAAATCTGCATCGAGGCCGCGCTGGCGGGGTTCTTCCTGTTCGCTTTCATCGTGCAGACCTTCACCGCAGCGCAGCCGTTCATCGATCTCGGCCTGTTTCGCGATGCCAATTTCGTGTTCGGATGCCTGTTCGGGTTCATCACCGGCATCATGCTGTTTTCGGTGATGGCGCTGCTGCCTACGCTGATGCAGCAATTGTTCGGTTATCCGGTGATGCTGACCGGGATCGTGATGGCACCGCGCGGCGTCGGATCCTTGATTTCGATGATGTGCGTGGGTGTGTTCATCAAGGTGATCGACATGCGTCTGCTGATCGGTGGCGGCCTCGCGCTGATCGCTTATTCGATGTACCTGATGGCGGGCATGTCGTTGCAGATGGACGATCGTCTCATCATCATCTCGGGCCTGTTCAGCGGCCTCGGCACCGGCATGATGTTCGTTCCGCTGACGGCGGTCGCGTTCGGCACGCTTCCCGAGCGATATCGTAACGAGGGAGCGGCGATGTTCACGCTGATCCGCAATCTCGGGTCTGCGGTCGGTATCTCGATCGTACAGACGATGACGATCCGTAGTGCCGATGCGGCACATTCGCAGCTCGTCGAGAAAATCCGCCCGGACAATCCGATGCTCGACCTGCGCATGCCGGGGTTCGATTTCGATGCGCCCGCCGCGGTGGCTATGCTCAATGGCGAAGTCACCCGTCAGGCGATGATGCTTTCCTACGTCAACGTTTTCACCGCGATGTTCATCGCTGCCCTCGCCGTTATCCCGCTCGTCCTGCTGTTGCGTGTCACCAAGGGCGGGCCACAGGTTCAGATCCATGTCGAATAGCATCAAGCTTTCCGTGCTGATCGCCGCGATCGCATTGGCGGGCTGCACCGTCGGCCCGAATTTCGCGCGCCCGGAAGCGCCCGCCTCGAACGGTTATGCGGCGACGGGCGATGCCGTTCGCCCGATCGCGGGCGGTCCTCACGCGACGTTGGGTGAAGGCGCCGGCCCGCGCTGGTGGCAGGCGTTCGGCTCCGCCCAGCTGGACGCGCTGGTCGACAAGGCGATTGCCAACAACAACAGCCTGGCGGCGAGCAACGCCACGCTGGAAAGGGCGCGGGAGCAGATCCGCGCGGTCGCGGGCAAGCGCCTGCCGCAGATCGACGCCAATGCGCGGATCGAGCGTGAGCAGGTCAATCTGCAGGCATTCGGTTTCGACAGCAGCGCGTTTCCGGGCATCTCGACCAAGAACCCGGTGTTCAATCTCTATTCGGTCGGCGGCGGCGTCAGCTACGATCTCGATCTGTTCGGGCGCAACCGCCGCAAGCTGGAGCAGGCGGTCGCCATCGCCGAGGCGCAGCAGCGCCAGACCGAAGCGGCGCACCTCACCATCGCGGGCCGCGTCGTCGAGCAGGTGCTGATCATCGCCACCTACCGCGCGCGCATCGCGGTGGCGGAAGCACTGCTGGCGGAGGACCAGAAGCTCGTCGATCTGACCGACAAGCGCCGCATCGCGGGCGAGGGGACGCTGACCGAGGTCACCAACGTGCAGGCGCAGCTCGCCGCCGACCGCGACGACATCCCGCAACTGCGCCAGCCGATCGACGAGGCGCGGCACATGCTGGCGACGTTGACCGGCGTGGCGCCCGACGCGCTCGGCCCGACCGATTTCGACATCGCGACCTTCACGCTGCCCGCCGACGTGCCGGTGGCGATCCCGGCGACCCTGGTGCGCAAGCGGCCAGACATCCTGCAGGCCGAGGCCGATCTCCACGCATCGACCGCCGCAATCGGCGTGGCGACGGCCGAGCTCTACCCAAATATCTCGATCGGCGCGACGCTCACTTATGCGGCGGGCACGCCGGGCGGGTTGTTTTCGAACGACCTCAAGGGGTTCGACATCTTCGGCGGGCTGACCGCGCCGATCTTCCACGGCGGCACGCTGAAGGCCCAGCAGCGCATGGCGGTGGACGACGCCAAGGCCAAGGCGGCGACGTACAGGCAGACCATTCTCGAGGCGTTCCAGCAGGTCGCCGATCTGCTCTCCGCGCTGCAGACCGACCAGCGCGCGCTCGTCAATCATCAGGATTCAGTGGCGATCGCCGGCCGCAGCCGCAACCTGTCGCGGCGCAGTTTCCAGGTCGGCAATTCGGGCATCCTCACGGTGCTCGATTCGGAGCGGTTGTATCAGCGCGCGCAGCTCGGGCTGGTCGATGCGCGCGCCAAGCAGTTTCTCAACGTCGCGCGGCTGTACGTGGCGACGGCGGGCGGCTGGACCGGACCGGCAGTGATCGCTGCCACGCCGTAAGTGGTATCGCAGCGACGATGCCCCAGACCTCTTGCCAACCGCGCCGCGCCGGGGAAAGAGGTTCCTGATACACCCACGGGGAAAGCGCGGATGACCACCAGTTTCGACGATGCCAGCTTTCGCCGCGTGCTTGGCCACTATCCCACCGGCGTTTGCATCATCACTGCGGTGGAGGCGGCGGGCACGCCGACCGGGATGGTCGTAGGCTCGTTCACCTCGGTATCGCTCGATCCACCGCTGGTCGCGTTCTTCCCCGATCGCAAATCGAGCAGCTGGGCGCGGATTCAGGGCGCGGGCCGCTTCTGCGTCAACGTCCTGGCCGTCGATCAGGAGCCGCTCTGCCGCCGTTTCTCCGCCAAGGGCGTGATCGACAAGTTCGAAGGCGTGTCGCACCGCGTCTCGCCGAACGGATCGCCGATCCTCGACGATGTCGTCGCGTGGATCGATTGCGACCTGGAGGCGATTCACGAGGCGGGCGATCATCACATCGTGCTCGGCCGCGTGGTCGCGCTGGAGGTCGAGAGCCCGGGGCGGCCGCTACTGTTCTTCCAGGGCAGCTACGGCGCGTTCGCCGAACTGACCCGATAACGCCGCGTCGCGGGCGGATGGTGCCGGTTGCAGGAATCGAACCCGCGACCTTCGGTTTACAAAACCGCTGCTCTACCAGCTGAGCTAAACCGGCGTTCCGAGGCTCCCAATGCGTCAGGCGATGCCGAAGGTCCAGCCCTCGGTGCGTGCGATTTCGGGCGTCATGCCGCTCGGGTGCCACAGTTCGGGCCGATCCGCGACGCTGCGCAGCCACGCGGCGGTGAGAATCGCATCGCTCTTGTGGTCGTCGATCGCACCGCTCAGGCCGGTCGGCACACTGCCAATGTGGCGCAGCGCGGCGTCTAGCTCAGTCCCCGTTTTCATCTTGGTACGGCCGACGCTGCGCCCGCCCGCTAGCGCCGCGAGGCTGGTGTAGATTTCGACGATCACCGATCCGCTTTCGCACTCTTCGAACGGCCAGACCGGCACGCGGCCGGCGAGGCGGTGGAGGACGCGCATACCGGTCAGGCTCGACTTGCCGACCTGCGCCGCGCCGACGAGGTTGAGGTTGCTGTACGGCCGCAACCCTGCGCGGGCCTGCGCATGTTCGGTCGCGCGCAGGCGGCCGCGGCCGGTGAAGAGATCGCCCTTGCGCCCGCCATGCCGCCGGAAATGCCGCGCCGCCTCGACATGATCGACGAAGCTCGACGCCGCGAGATAGGGATCGTCGGCGCAGAGCCGGTCGACCAGCGCCCAGAGCGCGGGGGCATCGCGCGGGCTCTCGCTCCAGCCGGGGAAGAACGCGCCCTCGTCCACGAAGGGCAGCGAGATGCCGAGGTCGAGACCGACGAGCGTATCCTCGGGCAGATCCCCGGCCAGCCAGTCGAGGACGTCCTGCCGCGACCAGATGTGGCCGGGTTGCACCAACTCCGGCGCGGCATCGCCCGATCGGCAGAGCGCCACCGCGATCCCCGGCTGGCGCGGGCCGACAGCGCCCGACCAGTCGATCGCGGCGAAATGCCGGAAGCATGTGCTAATCGCCGATCGGCTCGTAATCGCGCAGGCCCACGCCGATGCTCGCGCGGATCTGCTCGGCCTCGCTGGAGGCGACCGGATAGGCGCAGTAGTCGGCGGCGTAGTAAGCGCTCGGCCGGTGATTGCCCGACCAGCCGATGCCGCCGAACGGCGCACCTGAGGAGGCGCCGTTGGTCGGCTTGTTCCAGTTGACGATGCCGGCGCGCGCATTGGCCCAGAACTGGTCGTAGAGCGCCGGGTTCTGGCTGAGCAGCGACGCCGACAGGCCGTAGCGCGTGTTGTTGGCTTCGGCGATCGCGGCCTCGAACGTGGGCACGCGGATCACCTGCAGGATCGGGCCGAACAGCTCGATATCGGGGCGATCCTTCATCGCGGTCGTGTCGATCAGGCCGGGCATCAGGAAGGGCAGGCCATCCTTGGGGCGTTCCGGGTGGCGGATCGGGCGGCCGCCGCGCAGGATCAGTTCGAGGAACGCCTCGGACAGTTCGTCGGCCGCCGCCTTGTCGATCACCGGGCCCATGAAGGGTGCGGGCTGCGCATGCGGTTCATCGACGATCATGCGGCCGATGATCTTGGTCAGTTCCGCGATCAGTTCGTCATAGACGCGCTCATCCACGATCAGGCGACGCGCGGCGGCGCAGCGCTGGCCGGCGGTCATATAGGCGGACTGTACGATCACAGTCGCGGCGGACTGGAGATCGGGTGATTCCCACACCACGATCGGGTTGTTGCCGCCCATTTCGAGCGCGAGGATCTTCTCGGGCTTGTTGGCGAAGGCGCGGTTGATGGCGATGCCGGTGCGCGCGGAGCCAGTGAACAGCAGCCCGTCGATGCCGGGATGCGCGGCGAGCGCCTTGCCTTCGTCGGGCCCGCCGATCAGCAGGCGCACACATTCGGGCGGGACGCCGCTTTCGTGCAGGCAATCGACCAGAAACGCACCGCTCGCGGGCGTCTTTTCCGAAGGCTTGAACACCACCGCATTGCCGGCCAGCAAAGCGGGGATGATGTGTCCGTTGGGGAGATGCGCCGGGAAATTATACGGCCCCAGCACCGCCAGCACGCCGTGCGGCTTGTGCCGCAGCGCGATGCGGCTGCCCATCGCGCCTTCCAGCCGCCGCTGCGAGGTGCGCTCCGAATAGGCCGAGACCGAGATATCGACCTTGGCGCGAACGGTCTCGACCTCGGTTCTGGCCTCCCAGAGCGGCTTGCCGGTTTCGCGCGCGATCAGGTCGGCAAAATCGTCGGCGCGGCGCAGCACGACGTTGGCAAAGCGGCGCAGCGTCTCGATCCGATAGGCGAGCGGACGCGAGGCCCAGCTCGCCCAATGCGCGCGCGCGGTCGCGACCTCGGCATCGACGTCGCCGATCTGGCCGCGCCACAGTTCCGCGCCAGTGGCGGGTTCGTAGGAAATGATTTCGGTCGCGGCCATCCGGTGCTGTCTTTGCCTCAGATTCTGTGGGGAATCTACTGCGCTGCGGAAAGCTTCATGCGAGCGCGCTGCCCATTTCGCGAATCGCGGCGATTTTGGCATCGAACGGGGCCCAATCGTCGCCTTGGTCGATCGCAGACCAGATCGCTTCGACCTCGTCGATCAGTATCGAACACGGCGCGCCGGACCAATAAGCGTGATCGCGCGGTTTGCGGGGCCTGTAGGGTGTGGCGAGGGCGCGGGCCTCGTCGAAGGCTTCGCCTTCGGGCAAAGGCGCGGCGAAGGCGCCGAAGAAGAAGCGATCAACCGGAGCGTTGGCGGTACGCAGCCCTCGCTCGATCGCGCCGACCAGCGCGCCGTCCTCCTCCAGCCCGCGCGGACTTAGCCCCAGCCGCCACAGGATCGCGCGCGATACGGCGACCTGATAGCGATCCCCGAAGCTCTCCAACGCGGCGATCAGCGGGGGCGCTTCGCTGACCGTGCGCAGGCTGACGGCGAGCTGCATCACGTCCCAATGGATCGCCTCGGGCTGGCGGCCGAAAGCGTAAAGGCCCGCGTGGTCGAAATAGGCGGCGGTGAAGGCCGGATCCCAGGTCGGCAGGAAGCGCCAGGGGCCATAGTCGAAACTCTCGCCCGTCACGTTGATATTGTCCGAATTGAGCACACCGTGGACGAATCCTGCCGCCATGTAGCTCGCGGCGAGCGTCGCGGTGCGATCCACGACGAGATCGAGCAGGCGCGTGGCGGGCTCGTCGCCCGGTTCCTCGTCGAACAGGTTGCGTAGCGTGTAGTCGATCAGCCGCGCCATGTTCTCCGCATCGCGGTGGTAGGCGAGCCGCTGGAACGCGCCGATGCGGATATGGCCGTGGCTAAGCCGCACCAGCACCGCCGAGCGCGTCGGCGAGGGCTCGTCATTGCGGTCGAGCGCCTCCCCCGTCTCGATCAGCGAGAAGCTGCGCGAGGTATCGACGCCAAGCGCCTGCAACATCTCGGTCGCCAGCACCTCGCGCACGCCGCCCTTCAGCGTCAGGCGGCCGTCGCCGAAGCGGCTCCACGGCGTCTGGCCGCTGCCCTTGGTGCCGAGGTCCATCAGCCGGTCGCGATCGTCGCGCATCTGCGCGAAGGTGAAGCCGCGCCCGTCGCCGATATCGGGATTGTACACACGGAACTGATGCCCGTGGTAGCGCAGCGCGAGCGGTGTCTGGAGGTTGCCCGGCAGCGGCGCGAACCGGCCGAAATGCCGCAACCATTCTGCGTCGCTCAGGCCGTCGAGGCCGACCTCCGCCACCGCTCGGTCGTTGCGGAAGCGCAGGCGCATCTCGGGGAAGTCCGCCGCCGTCACCGGATCGTAAAAGGCGTCGCCGAGGCCGAGAATCAGCGGATCGGGGCGATATGCTTGCGGGAAGGCGGTCATGCGGCGATATGGGTGCTCCAAGCCACAGGAAGCAACCATGCCCGCATACGAAAACCGCTATTGGTGGTCGAACGACGGGCTGCGGCTCCATTATCGCGACTATGCCGGGCCCTCCGATCGCCCGCCGATCGTCTGTATCCCCGGCCTGACGCGCAACGCGCGCGATTTCGAGGACGTCGCGGCGCGGCTGGCGGGCGAATGGCGCGTGATCGTGCTCGATCTGCGCGGTCGCGGCGAGAGCGCCTACGCCAAGGAGCCGATGAGCTACGTCCCGCTTACCTATCTGCAGGACATCGAGGCTCTGCTCGGAGAACTTGCCGTGCCGAGCTTCGTCGCGTTCGGCACGTCGCTTGGCGGTATCATCACGATGCTGATGGCGGGCACCGTGCGCGAGAAACTGGCGGGGGCGCTGCTCAACGATGTCGGGCCAGAGATCGAGGCGGCGGGGATAAACCGGATTCGCGGCTATGTCGGCAAGTCGAACACCTGGCCGACCTGGATGCACGCCGCGCGCGCCGTCGCCGAGAACAATGCCGAGGTATTTCCCGACTACGGCATCGACCAATGGCTGACGATGGCCAAGCGCGCCTACCGCGTGAACAGCGCGGGGCGGATCGTGCTCGATTACGACATGAAGATTGCCGAGCCGTTCCGCGTGCCCGGCAACGAGGCGGGGCCCGACATGTGGAAGGCGCTGGAACGTCTGCACGGCGTGCCGACTCTGGTGGTGCGCGGCGCGCTCTCCGATCTCCTTTCCGACGCCACGGCGCAGCGCATGGCGACGTCGCTCGACAAGGCCGAACTGGTAACGGTGCCGCGCGTCGGCCACGCCCCGAACCTGAGCGAGCCCGAGGCGGCGGCGGGGATCGACCGGCTGCTCGCGCGGGTGCTGGCGGAACCGGCGGCGGCGTGAACCGTCTAGCCGGCATGACGCATATCTTCGACGCCATCGTGTTCGGCCCCGCCGATGTCGATCTTTCGCGCTCGCCGCTGGCGGGGAAGCTCGACGCGGAAACCTATGTGCTGGGGGCGTTCAACCCCGGTCTCACGCGGCTGGCGAACGGCAATTTGCTGCTGATGGTGCGCGTGGCCGAGGCGTTGCGGCATCCGATTGTCGACCAGCACGTCCATTCGATCCGGTGGGACGACGATAGCTATGCGCTCGATCCTTGGCCGCTCGATTTCGTCGATACGACCGACCCGCGCGCCTTCGCGATGCGCAGCGCCGGATGGAAGGTGATGGCGCTGACGTCGCTGTCGTGGCTGCTGCCGGTAGAACTGACGGCGGACGGACGCGAAGTCGTGGCGGTGCATTACGACAAGGCGATCGCGCCGCGCGCGCCGTACCAATGTTACGGGATCGAGGATGCGCGCGTCAGCCGCGTCGGTGATCGCTATTTCATGACCGCCTGTTCGGTGAGCCCGGAGCGACAGGCGACTTCGCTCTATTCTTCCGACAACGCACTCGACTGGCATCTAGAAGGCCTCGTGCTCGATCACCAGAACAAGGACATGCTGATCTTCGAGGGGCAGGTCGCCGGCAAATACTTTGCCCAGACGCGCCCGCTCGGCGACCTCTATTTCGCCTATCCGCCCGGCAGCGAATGGCGCGCGGGGCCGTCGATCAACCTCGCCAGCTCGCCCGACGCGCTGCACTGGAAGCCTTACGACAAGCCCGGCATCCGCCCGCATTCCAAGACCATCGCCACCGCGCGCATGGGCGGAGGCGCCCCGCCAGTGCTGACCGATCGCGGCTGGCTGACGCTCTGGCACGGCGTCGAACCGAAGGGCGTGGTCGGCGTCTATCGCACCTATTGGTCGATCCTCGACCGCGACGATCCCGCGCAGGTGGTGGTGACCAGCGACACGCCCGTGCTGGAACCCGCGCCCGAGCTGACCGAACCGCTCAAGGAGCTCATGTACCTCGACAACGTCGTCTTCACGACCGGCATCGCCGACGCGGGCGATCATTATGTCGTGGCGAGCGGCGAGGCCGATTTGGCGTGCCGGATCACACATGTTGGGAAGCAGGTGTTCGCCTGACGTAACGATCGCGCTTGAGCCGGACCCGGATCGCGGGCAGGGGGCTTAGCCGTGGTTCCCGTCAATATCCTCCACTTCCATTCGACGTTCAATCTGGGCGGGAAGGAGGCGCGCGCCGTCCGGCTGATGAACGCCTTCGGAAACCGCGCGCGGCATACCATCGTCTCCGGCATGCCCGACCAATACGGTGCGCGGGACGCCATCGCGCCAGACATTTCCTACGAGATCGCGCAGGATCCGCCGCCGCTGACCGGGCGGCCTTCGGTAAAGCGTTACGAGGCGATCGCGCGCTACATGCGGCGTTTCGATCTGGTGCTGACGTACAATTGGGGTGCGATCGACGGGGTGATGGCCAGGCGTGCGACGCGCGGGCCGCGTCCGCCGGTCGTGCATCACGAGGACGGTTTCAACAGCGACGAGATCGATGGGCTCAAGCTGGAGCGCAACATCTACCGCCGCATGGCGCTGGGTGCCGCGCATGCGCTGGTCGTGCCGTCGCAGACGCTCGAGACGATCGCGCTGAAGACCTGGAAGCAGCCACGGACCCGCGTCCACCGCATCGCCAACGGCATCCCGACCGCGCTCTACGCGAAGAAGCCCGCAGCGGACGCCATCCCCGGCCTCAAGCGCAAGCCCGGCGAGATCGTCATCGGCACGCTCGCCGGTCTGCGTCCGGTCAAGGATCTGCCGCGGCTGGTGCGCGCGGTCGGCGGGATGCCGGGGCGGGTGCGGCTGGTGATCGTCGGCGAGGGGCCGGAGCGGCAGGCGATCCTCGATGCGGCCGAGGCGATGGGGCTGGCGGATCAGCTCGTGTTGCCCGGCTTCCTGCCCGATCCGCACAGATATATCGGCCTGTTCGACATCATGGCGCTGTCCTCGCAAAGCGAGCAATTCCCGATCTCGATCGTCGAGGGCATGGCGGCGGGCCTGCCGATCGTTGCACCGCCGGTCGGCGACATCGCCGCGATGGTCGCGCCCGAAAACCTGCCCTACATCCAGAACGCGATCGACGAGGTGCGGCTGCGCGACGCGCTCCAGTCGGTCGCCGCCGGCGAACCCGCTGCGCGCAAATGGCTGGGCGAGCAGAACCGCACGAAGGCGGTGGCCGAATATGACGAAGCGGCGATGATCGCGCGCTACGCCGCGCTTTATGCTGAGGCCATTGGGCGGCCCGGTGCGTTCACCTGACAGCGAGTCGCAATTTTCTCGTCAAGCCGCGTCCATCGGCTATATCTAACGTATGTTTCTTCGGAGGTACCGGTGTTCAAAGGTTTGAAGCCCATCGTCTATCGCGGCCAGGAGGTCTGGCCGTTGGTGGAGGGCGGGAAAGGTGTCGCCGCGACCAATCATGCGAGCGCGGGGGCCTGGGCCGCCGCGGGCGGCATCGGTACCGTATCGGCCGTGAATGCCGACAGCTACGATCCCGACGGCAAGATCATCCCGCAGATCTACAAGTCGTTGACTCGGCGCGAGCGTCATGAGGAGTTGATCGAATATGCGATCGAAGGCGCCGTCCAGCAGGTGAAGCGCGCGTTCGATATTGCCGGCGGGCACGGCGCGATCAACATCAACGTGCTGTGGGAAATGGGCGGCGCGCAGCGTATCCTGCACGGCGTGCTCGAACGTACGCGGGGCCTCGTCTCGGGCGTGACCTGTGGCGCGGGCATGCCGTACAAACTGTCCGAGATCGCCTCGTCCTACGAGGTCAGCTATCTGCCGATCGTCAGCTCCGGCCGCGCCTTCCGCGCGCTGTGGAAGCGGGCCTATTCGAAGGCCTCGGAATGGCTGTCGGCTGTGGTCTACGAGGATCCCTGGCTGGCGGGCGGTCACAACGGCCTGTCCAACGCCGAGGATCCGCTGAAGCCGCAGGATCCCTATCCGCGCGTGAAGGAGCTGCGCGACACGATGCGCGAGGGCGGCATTTCCGACGACGTGCCGATCGTGATGGCAGGCGGCGTCTGGTACTTACGCGACTGGAGCGACTGGATCGACAATCCCGAGCTCGGCACGATCGCCTTCCAGTTCGGCACGCGCCCGCTGCTGACGCGCGAGAGCCCGATCCCGGAGGCGTGGAAGGCGCGGCTCACCCATATCGAGGAAGGCGAGGTGCTGCTGCACCGCTTCTCCCCGACCGGCTTCTACTCGTCGGCGGTGCGCAACCCGTTCCTGCAGAATCTCGACGAACGCTCGAACCGCCAGATCGCCTTTTCGAAGCAGGAGGCGGGCGATCACACCTTCCAGCTCGACGTCGGCGTGAAGGGCCGCAATTTCTGGGTGACGCGGGGCGACCTGCTGCGCGCGCGCGAATGGTTCGGGGCAGGCTTCACCGAAGCGCTCAAGACGCCCGACAATACGCTCGTATTCGTGACGCCCGAGGAAAAGGGCGTGATCCGCAAGGATCAGGCGGATTGCATGGGCTGCCTCAGCCAGTGCGCTTTCTCGTCCTGGGCGGACAGCGAGACCAATTCGACCGGCCGGCTGGCCGATCCCCGCTCGTTCTGTATCCAGTCCACGTTGCAGAACATCGCGCACGGCGGCGATGTCGAGCAGAACCTGATGTTCGCGGGCCATGGCGCCTACCAGTTCAAGCGCGACCCGTTCTATTCGAACGGCTTCGTGCCGACGGTGAAGCAACTCGTCGATCGCATCCTGACCGGCGATTGAGAAAAAGGGCGGCGGATCGCTCCGCCGCCCTCTTCATATCAGCGATAGCAGACCGTCACGCGGCGGTGATGGCGCCATTCGGTGTGGCAGCGGCGGTTGTTGCCCCAGCCGTAGCGGCGGCCGCGATCGTAGCCGTAATAGCCGCGCCGTCCGTCGCGCCAGTCGCGGCGATCGTAGCGGTCGTACCGGCGGTCGTCGCGGTGATCGTAATTGTAGCCGCGGCCACCATAATATTGTGCCGAAGCAGACGTGGAGATACCGAGCCCGGCGACCATCAGGCCAAGCGCGGCGGCAAGTTTCGTCGTGGTTTTCATCGGACCATCCTCTTGTCCGGGGATCGGACGAGAGTTGGTTTACGCAGGCCTGCGCGTATCGATCCTGAATGTGCCTGTAGTGTGCGGTACAGGTTTACGGCTGCGTTAGAGCTTCAGCGCGAAGGTCATGTTGGCGACGGGGTTCATGCCGCCGCTCATCGCACCGGGGTCGCGACCCTGCTCGCGATCGAAACCGCGCGGCGGACCAGAATTGACGCGACCAAGGACGGTGCCGCCCTCCACGCCGATGAACATGCGATCCTGCACGTTCAGCGAATATCCGACCGTCGCGGCGGGCGTGAAGCGACGAAAGCCCGTGGCGGCACCGCCCGAAGACGCGAGGCGCGGGCCGGCCAGGAGGCCGTTGTTGTTCTCGGTATAGGCGCGGCCGATATAGCTGACCTCCAGAAACCGCAGTCCGGCGGAAATGCGAAAGCCGCTGTTCGGATTGGGGTGCAGATCGATCATCGAACTGCCGATACGGCGTTGCATCGCGCCGTCCGGCCCATCGACCACGGGAAAATCCGTGTAGACGCGCGTGGTACGCAGCCGCAATTCAGGGACGAGATGGTATCCGGCAATCGTGATGCCGCGTTCCATCCCGGCGAGCTTAACGGTCATCGGAGCAAGGGGAGTGCTGTGCGTGACGGGCGCCGACGCGGCAAGATTGCACAAGATCGCGCATGCAGTTGCCAGCCCGTCCATCACAACACTCCCCAACTCAAACTCGGTTCGAGTCCCCTCTCTCCCCGTGCTGATGAGACCGCGCGCGTGACCGACTCCCGCATGACCGCAAATGGAAGCGTGCGACGAAGTGTTGTTTTTTGTCGATGAAATGAGGGAACCGATTTAGAGTTCCGTAACTATGCGTAGCCTACGCTCTCGAACGCGCGAGCACTTCATAGGCCATTACAGCGGTCGCCACGGCGGCGTTGAGGCTGTCGGCCTTGCCCAGCATCGGAATTTTCACGAGCAGATCGCAGGCCTCGGCATAGTCCGCAGGCATCCCCTGCGCCTCGTTGCCGGTCAGCAGGAAGGTCGGCGCGGCGTAGGTCGCGCTGCGATAATGCTGTTCGGTATTGAGGCTGAGACCCACCAACTGCCCCGGCCCACTGCGCAGCCAGCTCAGGAAATCTTCCCACCCGCTCTGCACGATCGGCACGGTGAACAGCGCCCCCATGCTCGCGCGCACCGCCTCGACCGAGAAGGGATCGACGCACTCGCCGATCAGGATCAGTCCGCCCGCGCCGACCGCGTCGCCGGTGCGCAGGATCGTGCCGAGGTTGCCGGGGTCGCGCAGCCGCTCCGCGACCAGCCAGATATCGGCCGACGCGCGGTCGAGCGACGCGAGCGTCGTCGCGAATTCCTCGAACACGCCGACCACTGCCTGCGGGTTATCCTTGCCGGAGAGTTTGGAGAGGATGTCGGGCACCGTCTCGATCGCTTCGCCACCCGCCGCCTCGACATCGGCGACCAGTGCGCGGACGAGCGGATGGTTCGCGCTCTCCCGCGCGAAGAACAGATAGACCGGCAACCGTCCGCTCTCGCGCGCTTCGGTAAGGATGCGCAGACCCTCGGCGAGGAACAGGCCCTCCTCGCGGCGGTGGCGCTTCTCGCGCAGGTTGCGGACACGCTTGATCAGCGGGTTCGAATAGGCGGTGATCTCGCGCGGCATCGTGCCGCTATAGCCCGACTTGCGCGGCAACCAATATCCGTACACGGATATTCGTCCGGGAGCAGATCAACGACAGGCAGAGCCCAAAGCCATGACGGTCATCGCCGCGTATCTTTACCGCAACGGCAAGCGCGAACGCGAAATCCCGATCGACAAGAAGGTCGATTGCGCCTCCGACAAATCCGAATTCGTGTGGATCGGCATCGCCAATCCCGACGAGGAGGAGATGCGCACGCTGCAGGAGACCTACGATCTCCATCCGCTCGCGGTGGAGGATGCGCTGAAGGCGGACCAACTGCCCAAGGTGGACATTTACGGCGATCAGCTCTTCGTCGTCGCGCGCACCGCGCACCTTGAAGGCGAGAAGATCGAATATGGCGAGACGGCGATCTTCGTCGGGCACAGCCACATTATCAGCGTTCGACACGGCAGCCCCCGCGCCCATGCGGAACTGCGCGGCAATCTGGAACGCGCGCCGACGCTGCTGAAGCACGGTGTCGATTACGTGCTGCATGCCATCCTCGACTTCATCACCGAGGGCTATCTGCCGATGGTCGAGCAGCTCGAGGACGAGGTGCTGGCGATGGAGCGGCGCGCGATCGACAGCTTCCTAAATCGCGAGGAGATCGGCCGGATCTTTACGCTGCGCCGCGAACTGATGCGGTTCCAGCGCATCTTGGGACCGATGGCGGAGGTGGCGGGCAAATTCACCCGGATCGATCTGCCGTGCATCGACCCGGAAGCGAAACCCTATTTCAGCGACGTGCTCGATCACGTCCGCCGCGTGCAGTCGATGGTCGAGGATCTGCGCGAAGTCCTCACCTCGGTGTTCGAGTTTTCCAGCCTGCTGGAAGGGCAGCGCGTCGGCGTCGTTACGCGCCAACTCGCGGCCTGGGCGGCGATCCTTGCGGTGCCGACCGCGATCGCGGGCGTCTACGGCATGAATTTCGAGCACATGCCCGAGCTGAAGTGGCTCTGGGGCTATCCGGTCACGATCTCCGTGATCCTGGTGATCTGCACCTTGCTCTACATGCGCTTCAAGAAATTCGGATGGCTTTGACCGGCGCTGCCGGTCAGGCGTAGCGCGCGGCGGTGTCGCGGATCAGGGCGATCATGTTGGGGATGCCCTGCGTCCGGTTGGAGCTGAGCTGGTTCTTCAGGTCGAACGGGGCGAGCGCGCCTTCGATATCGGCGGCGCGGATCGCCTCAGGCATCTGATCCTGCACCGTCAGCAGCACAAGCGCGATGATGCCCTTTGTGATCGCGGCGTTCGAATCCGCGAGGAAGTGCAGCCGCCCGTCGTCGCGCCGGGTGGGATAGACCCACACCGATGCCGAACAGCCCCGCACCAACGTCGCGTCGGTCTTGAGCGCATCGGGCATGTCCTCCAGGCCTTTGCCGAGATCGATCAGCAGGCGGTAGCGATCGTCGGCGTCGAGGAATTCATATTCGTCCCGCAGGTCGGAAAGCGTCGGGGAGGCTGGCATCGTCATGCCGCCAGCCGCTAGCCGGGTGGGCCTTACAGGTCCACCCCGGCGGCGATCGCTTCCAGCTTGCGGATGCGTTCCTTGAGGTCGGCCATCTCGATGCGGGCCGAGGCGTTGGGCAGGTTCTGCATCGCGCCTGGTTCGGCATGGGCGTGCAGTTCCTGGTGCTTCAACGCCAGCCAGCCCCGCCAGCCGGTGAGGACGGCGTAAGTCACCATAGCAAGGCCGGCGAGCGCCGCTGCGGCCATCGTCACGTAAAGGATCGGGTCGGTCATAAAGAATCCTCCCTATTTGGAAGATCGAAAGATCAGCCTGCGTCCGGGGTCTGGGCTGCGGCGCGGCGGCGGGGACGATCGACAGATTCGATCGCATAGACGGCGGCGCCGGTGCCAAGGGCGAGGACGGCGAGGAAAACGGCGAGAAACATCGGACAAGACTTTCCTGTTAGCGTCCCGGGGGAAGGGGACGCGGGCGGTTGAAGTGGTGCGGCGCGTTAGGCAGCCGCGATTTACGGGTGATGAAGGGTTAGTTCAGCGAGTCGTCGCGCAGGCTCTCGATCTGGTCGGAGAGATCCACACCGCGATCGGTGATAATCCTTTCCAGCACGCGGACCCGTTGTTCGAGCCGCTCGGTCTGGGCGGCATATTGCGCCGCTTTCTCCGCGACCATCTTCGCTTCCATTTCCATGCGGCGTTCCTTGTGGGCCAGCCAGGGGCGGACGATGGTGCCGCCGATGACCGCGACCAGACCGACGCTGATGGCGAGGATCGGGATCAGGAAGACGATGTTCGGGCCCATGATTGCTTTCCTTTTCGCTTAACGCAGCGCGTCGATTTCGCGGGCGACCCGCTCGGCGGGATCGGTGGCGATCCGCTCGAGCACCGCGATCCGCTCTTCCAGTCTCGAAACCTGGCCGACGAGCCGCTCGTTCTCGGTGGATAGCAGGTGGATCTTGCGCTCGGCCTCGATGTCGGAGGCACCGTGGCCACGCAGGCGGCTGGGCTTGTCGATCGGCTGACCGTGCTTGGCGCGGATCAATGCCTTCACGATGCCGGCGCACATCACCATCGCGACGATCGCAAGGACGAAGAGTTTGCCGTCGGTCATGTCGATATTCCCTGTTGAAGTGGTTCAGCGCAGCGCGTCGATTTCGCGGGCGGTCCGCTCGGCGGGGTCGGTGGCGATGCGTTCGAGCACCGCAATCCGCTCCTCCAGCCGGCTGATCTGCCCCGCCTGGCGCTCGTTCTCGCTGATGAGGAGCGCGATCCGGCGGTCGGCATCGGGTCCGCTCGCGCTGACCGTGCCGCCCCATTCATTCTCCACCGGGTAGCCGTGACGGGCACGGATCCAGCTCGAGATCACCCAGCCGAAGGTCGAGATCGCGATGATCGCGAGGACGAATTCGGGTCCGTTGAAACTCATCGGTCGATCCTTCCTTCAGGCTCAGCGCAGGCTGTCGATTTCGTCGGCCAGGCGGTTGTGGCGGCTGGTGTACATCATCTCGATGTCGGCGAGGCGGCGGTCGAGATCGCGGAACTTCGAGCGGACTTCCGCCGTCGACCGCGTGGGGTTGCTGCGGACGCCCTGCCAGAATTTCTGGTCCTCGGGGCCTTCATAGAGGCCGCTGGGCTTGGCATCGGCCATCCAGGCGACGAGGAAATAGGCGATGAAGGTCCAGGGGAAGCCCCCGGCGATCGTCAGCAGGATCGCACCGACGCGGACCCAGGTGACATCGACGCCGGTGTAGTCGGCGATCCCCGCGCACACGCCCGACCATTTGCCGTTGTGCTTGTCGAGGTAGAATTTGGTGCGGCTCGCACTCATGGCTCAGTTCCTCCGTGAAGGGTCGAATTCGGGGTTGGGTTCGGCGATCGACTGGCCCGGGCGCCAGCCCGGATGATCGGCGGCGATGATCCGCTCCACCGTCGCGACGCGGTCTTCGAGACGGCGCGCGAGGAAGTGGAGCTCGTCGAGCAGCTTCTCGTCTTCGTTGGTGATCTTGGGTGCCTGCTTCCACTTGGTCACGTAGTGCAGGATCACCCAGGGCATACCGACGAAGAGCAGGCCGCAGACGAAGACCGGGACGATGATGTCCTCCATCTCAGCCCTGCCCGCCCATGCGGGCCTTCAGCGCGGCGAGCTCAGCCTCGACCTTGTCGGCCGCCTTCAGCTCGGCGATCTCTTCCTCCAGGCTCTTGGGCTCGGCACCCAGCCCGGCGGCATCGGCGCGGCCCTCGGCGAGATCGACGCGGCGTTCCATCGTCTCGAAGCGCGAAAAGGCGTCCTGCATCCGCGGGCCGGTGTAGAGCTCACGCAGCTTGTAGCGGTTCTGCGCGCTTTCCAGCCGGGTGACGATCGAGTTCTGCCGGGTGCGGGCCTCGCGCAGCTTGGTCTGCAGCTTGTTGATATCCTCCTCCGAGGACTTCAGCGCCTCGTCGAGCACGCCGATCTCGTTCGACAGATGCTCGCTCATGTCGGCGGCCTTCTGCTTCTCGACCAGGGCGGCCTTGGCGAGATCCTCGCGGCCCTTCGACAGCGCCAGCTCGGCCTTCTCGGTCCAGCTGTCCTGCAGCTTGCCGAGCTTGTCGATGTGGCGGCGCATTTCCTTCTGGTCGGCGATGGTGCGCGCGGCGGAGGCGCGAACCTCGACCAGCGTCTCTTCCATCTCGAGGATGATCATGCGGATCATCTTCGCCGGGTCTTCCGCCTTGTCGAGCAGGTCGGTGAAGTTGGCGGCGATGATGTCGCGGGTCCGGGAAAAGATACCCATAACGAAGTGGCTCCTTGATCTAACGCATCCGCCTGTCGGCGTACGGTTTCAGCAATGCAGGAGGCGTGCCAATTTCAAAAATGACAGTTTTGCGCGGGTTTCCGTTTATCTGTTGTTCAGCTTGGCAAATCGCGCTTGCCAAGGCTTGGGAAATTACGCCAAGGCTTGGGAATGGCAATGGAGCGCGTGACTCAAGTGATCGGCCAGTCGGGGCCGTTTCTCGATGCGCTGGAGCGCGCGAGCCGCGCCGCCGCGCTCGATCGTCCGGTGCTGGTGATCGGCGAGCGCGGGACGGGCAAGGAACTGGTGGCGGAGCGCCTGCATCGCCTCTCGCCAAGGTGGGACCAGCCGCTCGTCATCATGAACTGCGCGGCCCTGCCCGAGACGCTGATCGAGGCGGAATTGTTCGGGCACGAGGCGGGCGCCTTCACCGGCGCGACCAAGGCGCGGCAGGGGCGCTTCGAGGAAGCGCACGGCGGCACGCTGTTTCTCGACGAGCTCGGCACCTTGTCGATGGCGGCGCAGGACCGGCTGCTGCGCGCGGTCGAATATGGCGAGGTGACGCGGATCGGTTCCTCGCGGCCGCTGCGTGTCGATGTACGCATTGTTGCCGCTACCAACGAGCATCTGCCCGACAAGGTCTCGCGCCATCAGTTCCGCGCCGATCTGCTCGACCGGCTGTCGTTCGAGGTCGTGACCTTGCCGCCCTTGCGCGCGCGGCCCGGCGACGTGCCGGTGCTGGCCGATCATTTCGGGCGGCGCATGGCCTCGGAAATGGCGCGCGACTGGGACGGCTTCTCGAAGGCGGCGATGGCACAGCTTGTCGCCTACGACTGGCCCGGTAACGTCCGCGAGTTGCGCAACGTGGTGGAGCGCGCGGTCTATCGCTGGGAGATCGAGGGGCCGATCGAGGTGATCGAATTCGATCCCTTCGCCTCGCCGCACCGCCCGCGTGGGGTCGCAGGGGCGACGGTGATCGCCGAGACCGCGCCCGAGCCTGCCGCCGCGGCCGCGCCGGTCGAGGAAGCGGCCGATTTCAAGACGCGCATCGCCAATTTCGAACGCGACCTGCTGCAAAAGGCGATGGCCGAACACCGTTTCAACCAGCGTGCGACGGCGGACGCACTCGGCCTGAGCTACGACCAGTTGCGGCATGCGCTGAAGCGGCATGGGCTGATCACGGCGGGAGCTTGAGCCCCATACGTCATCCCAGCGAAAGCTGGGATCTCTTGGCTTTGGCGATGCGCGCTCCAGCAGGGAGACCCAGCTTTCGCTGGGGTGACGATGCCGGTTGATGCGAACGATTCGCATCTAACGTACTGCGATTCATTCTCAATTCCGAATCGGTTGCGTAATGATCGTCACGGACCCATTTCGACCGCCGAGGCGTTTCGCCCCCGCATTCCCGATCTGCCAAGGAGGACCTTATGGCTTTCGAACTTCCCGCGCTGCCGTACCCGAAGGACGCGCTCGCGCCGACCATGTCCGCCGAGACGTTCGACTACCACCACGGCAAGCATCACAAGGCCTATGTCGACAAGACCAACGGCTTCGTCACCGAGAAGGGCCTTGAGGGCAAGAGCCTCGTCGAGGTGATCAAGCACGCCAAGGAAACCGGCGACAAGGGCCTGTTCAACAACTCCGCGCAGATCTGGAACCACACCTTCTTCTGGAATTCGCTGACGCCGGACTATGCCGCACCGTCGGGCAAGCTCGCCGAGCTGATCACCGCCGAGTTCGGGTCGACCGAGGAGCTGGTGAAGAAGCTGGTCGCGGAATCGACCAATCACTTCGCAAGCGGCTGGGGCTGGCTGGTGCTGGAGGGCGACAAGCTCAAGGTGACGTCGCTGCACGACGCCGACACGCCCGTGGTCTACGATTACAAGCCGCTGCTGACGATCGACGTGTGGGAACACGCCTATTACATCGATTACCGCAACGCGCGCCCGGGCTATCTCGGGGCGCTGACGGGGAAGATCCTCAACTGGAAATTCGCCGAACAGAACCTCGACGGCGAGGGCGTGAGCCGGGCCGACCAGGCTGGCTGATTGCTGACCTTCAATGGTTGAAAAGGGGCCGGGGACCGCATGGTTTTCCGGCCCTTTTTTGTGCCGTCGCCCCGGCGGAGGCCGGGGCCGCTGCGTTTGGGGCAAACCGCGCTTCAGATAACATAGCGGCCCCGGCCTGCCGGGGCGACGTTAGAGACGCTCACCCCTCCGGCGGAACCTCGGGCGCCTGCTCATCACCGAGGTTGAGGCCGTGCTTCATCAGCATCGGAATATTTGCCAGCGCGAAGATCACCGAAAGGATCGCGCAGCCGGGGAATTTGTACCACAGCCAGGCGTTCCAGCCTGCATCCTTGCCCCACAGCGCCAGCGTGCCGCGCCACACCGCCTCATTGGCGACCGCCATCAACAGGAAGAACACCGCCCAGTTGCGCGTCACCTTGCGCCAGCCCTCGGCATCGAGGCCGGGATAGGCGGCGCTGAGCAGCATCTGGAGCAGCGGCCGGCGGGTGATGAGCCCGAACAGCAGGATACCGCCGAGCAGCGCGTAGACGAAGGTCGGCTTCATCTGGATGAACTGCTGGTCGTGGAAATAGATCGTCAGCCCGCCGAACACGAGCACCAGCACCCCGGTGATCCACAGCATCGGCGAGATCGAACCGAGCCTGATGAGTGAGAAGAGGAGGGCGGCGATCTCGGCGATCATGAAGGCGATGGTCGCGGTGATGACCTTCACCAGCGTCGGGCCGGGCGTGAGGAAATTCACCGCGAAGAACACCAGCAGCGGCGCGTAATCGACGATGACGCGCGTGAGCGGCGCGCTTTTCTGGGCGGGATCAGCCACGGCGCACGCCCTCCACCCCGGCAATGATGCGCGAGACTTCGTTGGCGTCGAACGGGCGGAGGTCGCCCATGCCCTCGCCGACGCCGATCGCGTGGATCGGCAGGCCGTATTTCTCCGCCGCCGCGACGAGGATGCCGCCGCGCGCCGAGCCGTCGAGTTTGGTCATCACGAGGCCCGTCACGCCCGCCGTCTCCTTGAACACCTCGATCTGCGACAGCGCGTTCTGCCCCGTCGTCGCATCGAGCACGAGCAGCACGTCGTGCGGGGCGGCCGGGTTCAGACGCCCCAGCACGCGGCGGATTTTCGACAGCTCGTCCATCAGCTCGCGCTTGTTCTGCAGCCGACCGGCGGTGTCGACGATCAGTACGTCGGTGCCGATCTCGGTCGCCTGCTTCACCGCCTCGTAGACGATGCCGGCCGCGTCGCCGCCCTCCTTGCCGCGCACGAGAGGCACGCCCGCGCGGTCGGCCCAGGTCTGGAGCTGGCCGATCGCGGCGGCGCGGAACGTGTCGCCGGCGGCGAGCATCACCGCGTAATCCTGCTCCTTCAGCCAGTGCGCGAGCTTGGCGATGGTGGTGGTCTTGCCCGATCCGTTGACGCCGATGACGAGGATCACCTGCGGGCGCGGGAAGGCCTCGATCTCGAGCGGCTTGGCGACGGTTTCGAGGACCTTCTCGATCTCCTCGGCGACCGTCAGCCGGATGCCGAGATCTTCCATGTTGCGCTCGAACGACCCGGCAGCGAGCCGGGCGCGAATGCGCGCGGAGGTCTCGGGGCCGAGATCGGAAGCGATCAGCGCCTCCTCGATATCATCGAGCGTCGCATCGTCGAGCGGCCCGGTGCCGAGCCCGACGAGATTGCCGAGCAGCCGGTCCGACGTGCGCCTGAACCCGCCGAGGAGGCGGTCGTGCCAGCTTGGATTGGTGCTCATGCCGGTATTCCTGAGAGGCGCGCGCCGTCGGAGGCGGTGACTAGAATTTGCGAAACGCACCCCACGTCCGTTCGCCCTGAGCTTGTCGAAGGGCTGCCTTTCTTTCCCGGAAGAAAGGGCAGGGCCTCGACAGGCTCAGCCCGAACGGGGAGGGGGAAGGAAATCTCGGCAAAGGCGGGTGTATGCCCCCGGTCCCCCGGCCGCTCGACCAGTATCTCCTGCGTCGTGCCGACGAGGCTCGCCAGCCACGCCGCCTTGCGTTCCGCCGCCGCCGCGCGAAGTTCCGCCGCGCGTGCCTTGCGCACTTCGGGACGGACCTGCGGCATGCGTGCGGCGGGCGTGCCCTCGCGCGGGGAATAGGGGAAGATGTGCGCGTGGACCACGTCGCAATCGTCGATCAGCGCGCGTGTGTTGGCGAACATCGCGTCGTCCTCGGTCGGGAAGCCGGCGATCAGGTCGGCACCGACCGCGATGTCAGGGCGGGCGGTCTTGAGGCGCGCGACCACCGCGACGGCCTGCGCGCGCGAATGACGGCGCTTCATGCGCTTGAGGATCATGTCGTCGCCGGCCTGGAAGGAGAGATGGACGTGCGGCATGACGCGGCGCTCGCCCGCGATCAGATCGAACAGGCGGTCGTCGATTTCGACGGAGTCCAGCGAGGAAAGGCGCAGGCGCTCGACCTTCGTATGAGTCAGGATACGTTCGACGAGCTGGCCGAGGCTCGGTCTGCCTGGGAGGTCGGGGCCGTAGCTGGTCAGGTCGACGCCGGTCAGCACGACCTCGCGGTAGCCTGCGTCGGCGAGGGCACCGATGCGTTCGATCACCGCGCCGGCGGGCACTGATCGGCCGTTGCCGCGCCCGTAAGGGATCGCGCAGAAGGTGCAGCGATGGTCGCAACCGTTCTGCACCTCGACGAAGGCGCGCGCGTGTTCGGCGAAGGCGGATGCGAGATGCGGCGCGGTCTCGCGCACCTGCATGATGTCGCCGACGAGGACGGGTTCGAACGCTTCCCAGGCGTGTGACGACAGCTTCTCGGCATTGCCGATCACGCGGTCGACCTCGGGCATCGCCGCGAAGCCGGCGGGGTCGATCTGCGCGGCGCATCCCGTCACGACGATCTCCGCGCCCGGCCGCTCACGGCGCGCGCGGCGGATCGCGGCGCGCGTCTCGCTTACCGCCGCGTTGGTGACGGCGCAGGAGTTGACGACGACGGTGTCGCGTTGGCCGAGCAACGCGCGGATCGTCTCGCTTTCGGCGATGTTGAGCCGGCAGCCGAGGCTGACGATCTGGGGTACGGACATGGGCTGCGATCTAGGGGCGGGCGGCCTTCATGTCCACTTAACCCGCGAGCCGCTGCTCCCGGAGCTGGCGGCGGTCGAACAGCAGGCGGCGTGTGACGGCGACGTCCGCGGGGCGGCCGTAGAGATAGCCCTGGCCGCCGGTGCAGCCGAGCGCACGCACGCGCTCCTCGGTTGCGGCATCAGCCACGCCCTCGGCGGTGACCGGCACGTTGAAACATTCGCCCAGCCGCGCGACGGCGTTGACGATCGCCGCGCTCTCCGGATCGTCGCGCATCGCGAGCACATGGCTGCGGTCGATCTTGATGCGGTCGAATTCCAGCGCGCGGAGGTGGGCGATGCCCGAATAGCCCTTGCCGAAATCGTCGAGCGCCAGCCGTACGCCCTGGTTCTTCAGGCTGCCGAGAATCGATTGCGCCATCGCGAGATTGTCGAACAGCGCGCGCTCGGTGATCTCGATCTCCAGCCGCCCGGCGGGGAAACCGGTTTCGGCAAGCAGCTTGATGATCTTCTGCGCGAACCACGCATCCTTGAGCTGGCGCGGCGCGATATTGATCGAAATGACGAGCGCCGGATCCCAGTCGCGCGCCGCCAGCAGCGCGAGCCGTGTGACGGCGAGCGAGAGATCGGCGATGAGCCCGGTCTTTTCGGCGAGCGGGATGAAGGCGGCGGGTTCGAGCAGCCCGCGTTGCGGATGCTGCCAGCGTGCCAGCACTTCGAAGCCGGTCAGGTCGCCGGTCGCGAGATCGACCTGTTGCGCGAAATAGGGGACGATCTCGCCGTGCGGGATGGCGGCGCGCAGTTCCGCCTCCAGCACCTTCGTCTCCAGCAGCGCGTGTTCCATCGCCGGATCGAACCAGACGAGACGGTTGCCGCCCGCGTCCATCGCCGCCTGCGTGGCGATATCGGCGGGGCGGATCAGCGCGTCGACGCCGGCGCAGTCGGCGTCCGAGCGCGCGATGCCGATCGAGGCGCTGACGTTGAGGATCAGGCCCTCGCACGTCAACGGCTGGGCAAGGCGGCTGACGATCCGCTCGGCGGCGAGCGTGACGGGCTCGGGATGGCCTGCGTCGAACAGTAAGGCGCAGGCGAATTCGTCGGTGCCAATGCGTGCGGCCAGCGATCCGCCGGGCAGCGCGGCGGTAATCTCGGCCGCGACCTGTCGCAGCAGCGCGTCGCCGCCCGCCGCGCCGTGCAGGTCGGTGATCGCCTTGAAGCGATCGACGTCGATCATCATCAGCGCGACCGCCTTGTGTCGCCTGGCGGCGGCGGCGAGCAAGGTCGCGCCCTCTTCTCCGAGGCTGCGGCGATTGAGCAGGCCGGTGAGCGGGTCGCGCAGCGCAAGCTGGTACGCGCGCTCGTCCGGGGCGGGAAGCTCCTCTTCGACGGTGAGTTCGCGGTGGCGGAACCAGCTGAACAGGATGAGCGCGACGTTGAGCAGCAGCGCGACCACCAGAAACGCGCCGACCGGCTGCCCGCTGAGGGCGCGCGACAGCAGCACGCTGCCCGTTGCCACGAACAGCAGGATCGCGCTGAACGTGATCGCGGCGATCCACAGCATCTGACGATCGTGCTTCAGAAACTTCATCTACGCGTGCGCCCCGCAAATTCCCTGGCGCGGCAATCTCATGCGAGCCGTGTATTTGGGGTTAAGCCCGCGAGAGGTTGCGTGTCGGGGCGATCGGCGCTATTGGCCCCACCGATCGTTTCCCCAGTGGATTCGTAAAGGCTCGCCCCACGGGGCTACGCCGGCCGACGAGGTTTCGTCCGCCGGCGTCTTTTGCGTTTTTGCAGGCGGCGGCGTGAAACGGAAGGTTTTTTGATGTTCGAGAGCCTGAGCGACCGTCTTGGCGGTGTGTTCGATCGGTTGCGCGGCCGTGGTGCGCTGACCGAGGCGGACGTGCGCGCGGCGATGCGCGAGGTGCGCGTCGCGCTGCTCGAGGCGGACGTCGCGCTGCCGGTTGCGCGCGAATTCGTCGACAAGGCGACCGAACTCGCGGTCGGCCAGAACGTGCTGCGCTCGGTCACGCCGGGGCAGCAGGTCGTCAAGATCGTCAACGACGCGCTGGTCGAGATGCTCGGCGGCAGCGATCATGTCGCCGATCTCGAAATCGGCGTCACGCCGCCCGCCGTCATCATGATGGTCGGCCTGCAGGGCTCGGGCAAGACGACGACGACCGCCAAGATCGCGAAGCGGCTGGCTAGCGGACAGAAGGATCTTGGCACCGGCGGGCGCTCCTCGAAGAAGGTGCTGATGGCGTCGCTCGACGTCAATCGCCCGAACGCGCAGGAGCAGCTCGCGACCTTGGGCACGCAGATCGAGGTGGCGACGCTGCCGATCGTGGCGGGGCAGCAGCCGGTCGATATCGCAAGGCGGGCGCTGCAGGCGGCGAAGCTGCAGGGTTACGACGTGCTGATGCTCGACACGGCGGGGCGTCTGCACGTCGACGCCGCGCTGATGGAGGAGATGCGCGCCGTCGCCGAGGTGGCGAAGCCGGCCGAAATCCTTTTGGTGGTCGACGCGCTGACCGGGCAGGACGCGGTCAACGTCGCCAAGTCCTTCTCGGATCAGGTGCCGCTTACTGGCGTCGTGCTCACCCGCATGGATGGCGACGCGCGCGGCGGTGCGGCGCTGTCGATGCGCGCCGTCACCGGCAAGCCGATCAAGTTCGCCGGCACCGGCGAAAAGATGGACGCGCTCGAGCCGTTCCACCCCAGCCGCGTCGCCGGCCGCATCCTCGGCATGGGCGACGTCGTCAGCCTCGTCGAGCGCGCGGCGGAATCGATTCAGCAGGAAGATGCCGAGCGGCTCGCCGCGCGGATGGCGAAGGGCCAGTTCGATCTCAACGATCTGCGCGCGCAGCTCCAGCAGATGACCAAGATGGGCGGCCTCGGCATGCTCGCGGGGATGATCCCGGGCATGAAGAAGGCGCAGGCCGCGGTCGATCAGGTCGGCGGCGACAAGGTGCTGCTGCGCATGGATGCGATGATCGGATCGATGACGGCGAAGGAACGCGCCAAGCCGGAGCTGCTCAACGCCAAGCGCAAGATCCGCATCGCCAAGGGCAGCGGCACGACCGTGCAGGACGTCAACAAGCTGCTCAAGATGCACCTCGAAATGGCCGGCGCCATGAAGAAGCTGCGCAAGATGGGCGGGCTGAAGGGCATGGCGGCGATGTTCGGCAAGGGCGGCGGCGGCATGGGCGGTGGCGGCATGGGTGGCCTCGGCGGCGCGGGCGGCCCCGATATCGCCGGGTTGCTCGGCGGCAACGGTGGGGGCGGGCTTCCCGGCCTCGGCGGTGGCGGCGCCAAGCTGCCCCCCGGTTTCGAGAATTTGATCAAGAAGAAGTGACGGCCTGAGCCGTCATCCCGGCAAAGGCCGGGATCTCAGGCGGCAAGGGCGCAACCGACAACCACAAGACCCCAGCTTTCGCTGGGTGACGAGATAAGAGAAGAAGGAACTACAATGGCAATCAGCATTCGTCTGTCGCGCGGCGGCTCCAAGAAGCGCCCGTATTACCGCATCGTCGTGGCCGACGCGCGCAGCCCGCGCGACGGCAAGTTCATCGAGAAGATCGGCACGTACAACCCGCTGCTCGCCAAGGATGACGAGAAGCGCGTGATCCTCGATACCGAGCGCGCGAAGCACTGGGTCAGCGTCGGCGCGCAGCCGACCGACCGTGTCGCCCGCTTCCTCGACGTCGCCGGCGTCAAGGAGCGTCCGGCGCGCAACAACCCGAACAAGGCGAAGCCGGGCGAAAAGGCGACCGAGCGCGCCGAAGAGCGTGCGACGAAGCTCGCCGAGGCCGAAGAGGCGAAGACCGCAGCTGCTGCGGCCGCTGCGGAGGCTGCTGCCGCGCCCGCTCCCGCCGAGGAAGAGGCTCCCGTCAACGAGGCGACGCCTGACAGCGACGCTGGCGACACGGGCGCGGTCGAAGGCGAGAGCGCCGAGGCACCGGCCGAGGGCTGATGTCCGCTGATCGGCCCGTCACGCTCGCCGTCGTCATCGGCGCGCACGGTGTGACGGGCGAGGTCCGGCTAAAGGTCTTCACAGGAGACCTTGCCGCCTACAAAGTGCTCAACGGCGGCGCGCTGACGCTCAAGTCGGCGCGCCCCGGCAGCAACGGCACGATCGCGCGCTTCGCCGAAGTGACCGATCGCAACGCAGCCGAGGCGATGCGCGGCACCGAACTGACCGTGCCGCGATCGGCTTTGCCCCCGCTCGCCGAGGGCGAATATTACCATGCCGACCTGATGGGCCTCGCCGTCGTCTCGACGGACGGCGAAGCGATCGGCACTGTCGTCGCGATCGACGATTTCGGCGCGGGCGACGTGATCGAGATCGAGCGGCCCGATGGAAAGCGCTTCATGGCCCCGATGAACGCCGACGCCGTGCCCGAATGGGATGCGGCCCGGCTCGTGCTGAGCGCTGATTTCGTGGCATGACCTTCGCCGCCACGATCCTCACCCTTTATCCTGAAATGTTTCCCGGCCCCCTTGGCGCGTCGCTGGCGGGGCGGGCGCTGGCGGAGGGGAAGTGGAGCCTCGATGCGAGGAACATCCGCGACTTTGCGACCGACAAGCACCGCACCGTGGACGATACGCCGGCAGGCGGCGGGGCGGGGATGGTGCTCCGCGCGGACGTGCTGGCGGCGGCGATCGACAGCGTCGCCACGGGCGCACCGTTGCTCGCCATGACGCCGCGCGGCGCGCCGCTGACCCAGGCCCGCATCCGCGCGCTCGCGAGCGGGCCGGGCGTCACCATCCTCTGCGGGCGGTTCGAAGGGTTCGACGAGCGGATTTTCGAAGCGCGTGGCATCGAGGAAGTGTCGATCGGCGACTATATCCTCTCCGGCGGGGAAATGGGCGCGCTGGTGCTGTTAGACGCTTGCATTCGGCTGCTTCCCGGCGTAATGGGCGCGCCTTCCAGCGGGGATGACGAGAGCTTCGAAAGCGGCCTTCTCGAATATCCGCATTACACCCGACCTTATGAATGGGAAGGGCGCACGATCCCCGAAGTGCTGCGATCGGGGGATCATGCGAGGATCGCGGCATGGCGAAAGCTCATGGCCGAGACCGAGACACGGCTACGGAGGCCGGACCTTTGGGAGCGCCATGAGGGCGCTCGGGTCCAGTCTCCCTCTGGCGCGCGGCGAGAGAAAAAGGACGCATGAGATGAATCTCATCCAGACCATCGAAGCCGAGAACATCGCCAAGTTTCTCGAAGCGAAGAAGATCCCCGAATTCCGCCCTGGCGACACGCTGAAGGTCGGCGTGAAGGTCGTCGAAGGCGAGCGCACCCGCGTGCAGAACTACGAAGGCGTGTGCATCGCGCGTTCGAACAAGGGCATGGGTTCGAACTTCACGGTTCGCAAGATCAGCTTCGGCGAGGGCGTCGAGCGCGTCTTCCCGCTGTATTCGCCGAACATCGACAGCATCGAAGTCGTCCGCAAGGGCGCCGTGCGTCGCGCCAAGCTCTATTACCTGCGCGGCCGCACCGGCAAGTCGGCGCGTATCGCCGAGCGCCGCGACAACCGCCCCGCCAAGGGCACCGTCGCCGCCGAATAAGCGCGCGGTCAGTGATTGTGAAAAGGGCGTCGGGGCGTGGCTCCGGCGCCCTTTTCGCGTTTTCGGACCTGTCAGGCGGCTGCCGCGTTTCCTATGTTCAATCGATAGCAGCAAGGAGAGGCCGACATGGACCACAAGGCAGAATGGACGAAGGAACTGCGCGTCCTTCTCGACAAGGTGCAGAACCATCCGTCCGCGGATCTGACCGCGGAGCGCGAGCGGATCGTGTTGCTGCAGAACCTCATCGCCTCGCATGAGCAGAAGGCCGACGCCTGACTTCTTGATGCTGACCGTGCTTCTTGTTAGAGGGCGGGCGTTGGGGAGTAGCATCCGGCGCGGGCGTTTCGCTCACTCATAGCCGGGGTCGCATCAACACACTTGGACCTTTCGGGTCTATGGTGCGGCCAGCGGGTTCACCGCCTTGCGAGACCAGCATGTCCCATGCCGCACCGGCCGGCATGGCGATATGCTGTCGCGCGCGCCCGGTGGAGTTGTTCCCTTGACCCCTCTCGCCATTCTCGCCCTGTCGCTCAGCATGTCCGCCGACGCCTTTGCCGCGTCGATCGGTCGCGGTGCGTCGCATCGCCCGAACTGGAACCAGACGATCAAGTCCGCGCTCGTGTTCGGCGTGGTCGAGGGCATCACGCCGGTAATCGGCTGGCTGTTTGGCAAGCTGGCGAGTGGATTCGTCGGCGCGGTCGCGCCGTGGATCGCTTTCGCCCTGCTGATCGTCGTCGGCGGGCGGATGATCTGGGAGGCGTTCCACCGCGACCAGGAGGACGACGCGCCGCCCTCGCAAAACCCTTTCCTGCTGATCGCGATGGCGATCGGCACGAGCATCGACGCGGCGGCGGTCGGCGTGTCGCTGGCGTTGATCGGCACGCCGATCCTCATCATCGCTTTGTGCATCGGCGTTTCGACGCTGATCATCACCGGCATCGGCCTGCGTATCGGCCGCGCGGCGGGCGACCGGCTCGGATCGGGCGCGGAGGTGATCGGCGGGCTCGTGCTGATCGGTTTCGGCGTCCACACCGCGCTGGAGCAACTCGGCTATCTCGGCTGATCCGCCTGCGTTAGGCGAAGGCGATGAGCGACCCTGCGACGACGACTGAGCCCGATGGCGCGCCGCGCATCGCGGTGCTCGACATACTGCGCGGGGTGGCGATTCTTGGCATCCTGTTTATGAACTTCAATGACATGGGAAGATCGCTCTGGGCGTCGAGCGATGACATCCGCAGTCTTGGGTGGGATGCTGCGGACCGGACCATTTGGTTCCTGCGCGAGGTGCTTGCCAACGGCACGGCGCGCGGGATGCTGGAGATGCTATTCGGCGCGGGCATGGTAATCCTGACCGACAAGGCGATGACGACGGCCAGCTTCCAGAAGGTGATGGCGCGCTATTACTGGCGCAACCTGATCCTGCTGCTGTTCGGACTGGTGCATCTGTTCGTGCTGCTATGGCCCGGCGATATCCTGCACACCTATGCGCTGGCGGCGATGATCGCGTTCCTGTTCAGCCGGCTGCGCGCGCAGGATCTCTTCATGTTCGGGCTCAGCCTGGCCGCCTTTACGCTGGTGACGGGCACATCGAACTATCTTGGCGAGGCGCAGTACCGCGCCGATCTCACCGTGGTGCAGGCGAAGCAGCAATCCGGCGCGGCGCTGGGCAAGGAGGACCGCACCCTGCTTGCCGCCGATGCCGACTACCGCAAGCGCGTCATCGCCGCAGATGCCGCCGCGAAGGCGCGCATCGCCGACGAGGACCGCTCACGGCGCGGCGATTCCGCAAGCTGGATCATGGCGCAATGGCGCGTCGCGCTGGCCCGCGAGACCGATCCCGCCGCGATCGGCGCGATCTGGGAAGCTGCGGCGACGATGCTGATCGGCGCAGGGCTGTTCCGGCTCGGCATCGTGCAGGGGCTGCGCTCGCGACGTTTCTACTGGCGGCTTACCCTCCTCGCCTATGCGATCGGCGTGACCTTGCGCACGACGGGCGCGATCGAGACGATGCACTTCGACGATGCTCCGAAGATCGGTTTCGCGATCGGCGAGGTCGCGCGGCTGGCGATGACGCTGGGCCATGTCGGCGCGGTCAACCTGCTGCTGACGACAGCGTTCGGCGCGCGCCTGCTGAAGCCGCTCGCGGCGGCGGGGCGAACGGCGCTGACGCTCTATATCCTGCAATCGCTGATCGGGCTGTGGCTGATCTTCCCGCCCTTTGCGCTCGGCCTGTACGGCACGCTGAGCTGGGCGCCGCTGATGGGCATGGCGCTCGTCATCGATGTGCTGCTCCTGCTCGCGGCGAACCTCTATCTCCGCTATTTCGATATAGCGCCGGTGGAATGGACGTGGCGCTCGCTGGTCGAGGGGCGGGCGCTGCCGTGGCGCAAGCGGGCTGGCGTTCGCCGCGAAGTCGGGGCATCGCGAGCGGCATGAGTTTGGAGACCGTGGATGTGGAATGGCTGGTGGCTGGCGGCGGCGCTTGCGGCGATACCGGGGGCGGCGATGCCGGCTGAGGCGCCTACCGAAAAGCTGACGCTAGAACGCGTCTTCGGCAGCCCCGATCTCGCGGGCCCGCAGCCGCGCGCGCTGAAGCTGTCGCCCGACGGCACGTTGTTGACCTCGCTGCGCCCGCGCGCCGACGACAAGGACCGGCTCGACCTCTGGGTGCGCGACACGCGCACTGGCGAGGAGAGGATGCTGGTCGATTCGCGCAAGATCGGCAGCGGCGCGGAGCTGACCGAGACCGAGAAGATGCAGCGCGAGCGCGCGCGCATCGCCGGCAGCAAGGGCATCGTGAAATACGAGTGGGCGCCCGACGGCAAGGCGATCCTCGTCCCGCTCGACGGCGATCTCTACCTCGCCACGCGTGACGGCGAGACGCGGCGGCTGACGGCGACGCCCGGCGGGCAGCTCAACCCCGACGTAAGCCCGCGCGGAAGCTATGTGAGTTTCGTGCGGGACCAGAATCTGTTCGTCCAGCCGCTGGCGGACGGCCCCATGGATTCCGGGCTGCGCGCGCTGACGCAGGACGGCGCGGGGACGGTGCATTGGGGCGAGGCCGAGTTCGTCGCGCAGGAGGAAATGCACCGCACCGCCGGATACTGGTGGTCGCCCGACGAGAGCCGCATCGCGGTCGAGCGGTTCGACGAAGCGCCGGTCGGTGTGGTCACGCGCGCGGCGATCGGCGCGAAGGGCACAAAGGTCTACGACCAGCGCTATCCGGCGGCGGGCACGCCGAACGTCCTAGTCGAGCTCTATGTCGTCGCGCTCGACGGCGCGCGGGTGAAGGTCGATCTGGGGAGCAATCCCGACATCTATCTCGCGCGGGTCGATTGGACGCCCGACGGCAAGACCTTGCTGGTGCAGCGCCAGAGCCGCGACCAGAAGACGCTCGATATGCTCGCGGTCGATCCGGCGACGGGCAAGGCGAAGGTATTGTTCACCGAGAAATCGGGCGCGCGGAGCTGGCTGAATCTCAGCGATGCCTATCGTCCGCTCCGGGACGGCAGCCTGATCTGGGCGTCGGAGCGCAGCGGCTTCCGCCAGCTCTACCGCTACGCGAAGCGGAAGTGGACACCGCTGACGACGGGCGATTGGGTGGTGCAATCGCTCATCGGCGTGAACGAGCGGGAGGGCCGCATCTGGTTTGTCGGCAACAAGGACGGCGCGCTCGAACAGCATGTCTACACGCTCGACCTCAAGCATCCCGAGACCGTCACGCGGCTGACCGAGGCCGGTTGGTGGAACACGGCGACGATGGACGGCGCGGCGAGCCGGCTGATCGTGACGCGATCCAACCCGTCACAGCCGCCGCAGACCTATCTGGCGGACACGACCGGTGCGCGGCTGGCGTGGATCAACGAAAATGCGGTGACGGCAGGGCATCCTTACTATCCTTTCCTGCTCGCGCACCGCGAGACGACGTTCGGCACGATCAAGGCGGCCGATGGATCGGACCTGCATTACGAGATGATCACGCCGCCGCTGGAGCCGGGGAAGAGATACCCGGTATTCTTCCAGCATTATGGTGGCCCCGGCACGGGCCAGCAGGTGACGCGCGGATGGCAGGGGGCGCTCCCGCAATATCTCGTCCAGCAGGGCTGGATCTTCTTCCAGATCGACAATCGCGGATCGTACAATCGCGGCAAGGCCTTCGAGGACCAGATCTACCGCGCGATGGGCAGCGTCGAGGTGGCGGACCAGCTCGCGGGCGCGCTGTGGCTGAAGACGCAGCCGTTCGTGGCGGGCGACAAGATCGCGACCTACGGCTGGTCCTACGGCGGATACATGACGCTGAAGATGCTGGAGGCGAACCCCGGCGTCTATGCGGCGGGCGTGTCGGGTGCGCCGGTGACGATGTGGGAACTCTACGACACGCATTATACCGAACGCTACATGGGCGATCCGAAGAAGGATGCGGCGGCATACAAAACCTCGGACGCGATCGACGATGCGGCGAAGATCCGCGATCCGCTGCTGCTGATCCACGGCATGGCCGACGATAACGTCGTGTTCGAAAACTCGACCGCCTTCGCCTCCGAGATGCAGCGGAAGAACCGCCCGTTCGAGATGATGTTCTACCCCGGCTACACCCACCGCGTCGGCGGGCCGGGGATCAGCGAGCATCTGTGGGGGACGATCCTCAGTTTCCTCGATCGCGAAGTGAAAGCGAAATGACGGCCGAGGGCGGGGAGCGCGCGGGGTGAAGCTCGAGGTGGCGCTGCGGGAGATGTTCGCCTATCCGATCGCGGACATACTGGCGGCGATGCCGGAGGAGGGCGATCCCGTCTGGGCGCAATTCGCGCTGCGGCAGACGGCCTATCCGGTCCACAAGGCAACGCGGTCGATCGTACTGCACTGGCGCGGCGATGGTGAGGACGGCCCCGTATTCACTTTCGATTATGCACCGGTCGCGTTGCGGAAGGCGGTCGCGGCCTGCGGCGAGACGATCCGGGCGACGCTGGGCGGGAGGCTGCTGCAGTTGATGCTCACGGAATTGCCCGCTGGAGCGACAGTGCAGCGTCACGTCGATGGCGCGCCGGCGCTGGTGGCGTCGCACCGCTGCCATCTGCCGGTGCTGACCAACGATGCGGTCTCCTTCATGATCGGCGGCGTCGATCATCACCTGGAAGCGGGCAGCGTCTATGAATTCGACAATACCCGCCCGCACGCCGTGTTCAATCGCGGCGAGACCCGGCGCGTTCACCTGATCTGCGACGTTCTGCCCTAGCCCGAGCGACAGCCGGCCAAAGAAACGCTACGTCTGCGCAGACTGGACAAAATGACCGGGAAGCGTATGCGCGCGTTTCGTATTTTGCCATGTTACTTTTTGAAGGCCGGAGTTGGTTATGGGGTACAGGGTCGTCGTCGCGGGTGCGACGGGCAATGTCGGGCGCGAGATGCTCAACATCCTTGCGGAACGCGAGTTTCCGCTCGACGAGATCGCGGTCGTCGCGTCCTCGCGCAGCCAGGGCGACGAGATCGATTTCGGGGAGACGGGCAAGAAGCTCAAGGTCCAGAACATCGATAATTTCGATCCCAAGGGCTGGGACATGGCGCTGTTCGCGATCGGCTCGGACGCGACCAAGATCCACGCGCCGCGCTTCGCCGCTGCCGGCTGCACGGTGATCGACAATTCGTCGCTCTACCGCATGGACCCCGACGTGCCGCTGATCGTGCCGGAGGTTAACCCCGAGGCGATCGAAGGCTATCGCCGCAAGAACATCATCGCCAACCCGAACTGCTCGACCGCGCAGATGGTCGTCGCGCTCAAGCCGCTGCATGATTTTGCGAAGATCAAGCGCGTCGTTGTCGCGACCTATCAGTCGGTGTCGGGCGCGGGCAAGGCGGGCATGGACGAGCTGTTCGAGCAGAGCCGCAACATTTTCGTCGGCGACAGTGCCGAGGCGAAGAAGTTCACCAAGCAGATCGCCTTCAACGTGATCCCGCACATCGACAGCTTCCTGGAGGATGGCTCCACCAAGGAAGAGTGGAAGATGGTGGTCGAGACCAAGAAAATCCTCGATCCGAAGATCAAGGTGACGGCAACGTGCGTGCGCGTGCCGGTGTTCGTCGGCCATTCGGAAGCGATCAACATCGAGTTCGAGAACGAGATCACCGCCGCGCAGGCGCAGAAGATCCTGCGCGAGGCACCGGGCGTGATGCTCGTCGACAAGCGCGAGGACGGCGGATACGTGACCCCGATCGAGTGCGTCGGCGAATACGCGACCTTCATCAGCCGCGTGCGCGAGGATTCGACCGTCGACAACGGGCTGAGCCTGTGGTGCGTCAGCGACAACCTCCGCAAGGGCGCCGCGCTCAACGCGGTGCAGATCGCCGAACTGCTCGGACGGCGGCACCTGCAAAAGGCGGCGTAGTGTTGGAGGGCGGTTGTCGCTGCGGGGCGGTGCGGTACACGCTCGCGCTGGATGCGTTGCCGTCCGCCTATGCCTGTCATTGTCACCAGTGCCAGCGCTGGAGCGGTTCCGCCTTCAGCCTGCAGGCTTTAGTGCCGGAGGCGGCGCTGAGCGTTTCCGGCCCGGTCGCAGTCTACGAAAAGACGACCGAGGACCGTGTCTCGACCCAGCGTGTCTGCGGCGAATGTCATTCGCGCATCTACAATACCAATACCCGCCGACCCGGCGTCGCGGTGATCCGCGCCGGCACGCTCGACGATTCGGAAGCGCTCGAGTGCGTGGCGCATATCTTTACCGCGACGAAGCAGCGCTGGGTACTTTTGCCGGAAGGCGTACCCGCTTACGCCGCTGCGCCACCGCCGGATGAGATGAAGGCCGCGCTCAGCCGATGACGAGCGAGATCGTCACCGGCGGCTGCCAATGCGAGCGCATCCGGTACGCGGTCGCGATCGCGGATGACGACGCCTATCTCTGCCACTGCCGGATGTGCCAGCGCGCCACCGGCGGCGTCTCGATCGCGTTCAAGAACGTGAAGATCGCCGATGTGGAATGGACCACGCGGGAGCCCGAGCGCTACCAGTCTTCGCCGATCGCGCATCGCGGCCATTGTCGGGAGTGCGGGACGCCGCTGACCTTCGAGTTCCTCAAGCCCGGCGAGACGATGGACCTGACCGTCGGCAGCTTCGATGCACCGGGACGGTTCGTTCCCAAGCATCACTTCGCGATCGAGAGCATGCACGAAGCGTGGATCGACACGCGCGGCCTGCCGGGCATAAGGAGCGAGGACAATCCCTCGACCGCAGACCGCTGGATGGAAGCCGTTGGCAAACTCCCCGATTGATCCCGAGTTCTTTGATGGTTTCGACGGCGCGCGGCTCGCGTGGCGGGAAACGGGGAAGGGACGCCCGGTCATCCTGATCCACGGCTATTTCTCCGACGCCTTCACCAACTGGATTCGCTACGGGCATGCGGCGCGGATCGCCGAGCGCGGCTTCCGCGTCATCATGCCGGATCTGCGCGCGCACGGCAGCAGCGCCAAGCCGCATGACGCCGCGAGCTATCCGCCCGACGTGCTGATGCGCGACGGCTTCGCGCTGGTCGAGCATCTCGGGCTCACCGACTATGATCTCGCCGGCTATTCGCTCGGCGGGCGGACGACGATGCGGATGCTCGCCAACGGCGCTGGCCCGCGTCGCGTCGTGCTTTCGGGCATGGGCTATCAGGGGATCGTCCACACTGCCGGGCGCGGGCGCTATTTCCACCATGTCCTCACCAATCTCGGCAGCTTCGAGCGCGGCACGAACGAGTGGATGATCGAGGCCTTCCTCAAGACCACCAAGGGCGACCCGGAGGCATTGCTGCGCATCCTCGACACGTTCGTCGACACGCCGCCGGAGGCCATCGCGGCGATCACTCAGCCCGCTCTCGTGCTAACCGGCGTGGATGACGACGACAACGGATCGGGCGCGGAGCTGGCGGCTGCGATGCCGAACGGGACATTCCGCGAGATACCGGGCAATCACATGAGCGCCGTCATCAAGCCCGAGCTCGGGCAGGAGATCGCGGACTTCCTCGCGGCTTGACCCGCAGCGCCCGGCGGGACAGGTTGGCCGTATCCAACGATACGAAAAAGGGCCTCCCCATGATCCGCACCGGAATCTCCTCGATCGCAATCGCGGTCGCATTCCTCGCCGCGCCTGCGTTCGCTGACACCGCCGCGCCTGTCGCCACCGCCGTCGCGACGCCGACCGCCGCCGAGGCCGACGCCTTCGTCGCCGAGGCCGAGAAGGTCGGCGCGGATTTCTCGACGCCGGCGCAGCAGGTCGCGTGGATCAACGCGACCTACATCACCGATGATACCGATGCGATCGCCGCCAAATACGGTGCCGACGCGACCGAGCTGCAGGTGAAATACGCGCTCGGCGCGGCGAAGTTCGCGAACGTTCCGGGCCTGTCTTTCGATACCAAGCGCAAGCTCGATCTGCTGCGCTCCGCCGTCACGCTCCCTGCGCCGACCAAGCCGGGTGCTGCGACCGAGCTGTCGACGCTGGTGACGCGGATGGGCTCCTCCTACGGCAAGGGCAAGGGCACGCTCGACGGGAAAACCATCAACGGCAGCGATATCGAGGCGGCGATGGGCGAGAGCCGTGATCCCGCCAAGCTCAAGGAAATGTGGGTCAGCTGGCACGACAATGTCGGCGCGCCGATGCGCAAGGATTACGAGCGCCACGTCGTCATCGCCAATGAGGGCGCCAAGGAACTCGGCTATGCCGATGTCGGCGCGCTGTGGCGCTCGGGCTACGACATGAAGCCCGACGAGTTCGCCGCGCTGACCGACAAACTCTGGAAGCAGGTCGAGCCGCTGTATCTCGCGCTGCACACCTATGTCCGCGCCAAGCTCAACGAGAAATACGGCGACGCGGTGCAGGCCAAGACCGGCCCGATCCGCGCCGATCTGCTCGGCAATATGTGGGCGCAGGAATGGGGCAATATCTACGACGTCGTCGCGCCGAAGGGAGCGGGCGATCTCGGCTACGATACTGGCGAGCTGCTCAAGGCCAAGGGTTACGACCCGATCAAGATGTTCAAGACCGGCGAAGGTTTCTACTCCTCGCTCGGCTTCAAGCCGCTGCCGGACAGTTTCTGGGTGCGCTCGCAGATCGTGAAGCCCGCCGACCGCGAGGTGATCTGCCACGCCTCGGCCTGGGACGTCGACAACAAGGACGATCTGCGCATCAAGATGTGTACCAAGGTCAATGCCGACGATTTCGTGACGATCCATCACGAGATGGGCCACAATTACTACCAGCGCGCCTATAACAAGCAGCCGTTCCTGTACGAGAACGGCGCGAACGACGGCTTCCACGAGGCGATCGGCGATTTCGTCGCGCTGTCGATCACGCCGGATTATCTCGTGAAGATCGGCCTGCTCGACCAGGCGAAGGTGCCGAGCGCTGACAAGGATATCGGCCTGCTGCTGCGCCAGGCGATGGACAAGGTGGCGTTCCTGCCCTTCGGCCTGCTGATCGACAAATGGCGCTGGGGCGTATTCTCGGGCGCGATCCCGGCGAACGGCTACGAAAAAGGCTGGAACGACCTGCGCCTGAAATACCAGGGCATCGTGCCCCCGGTCGCGCGCGACGAGACCAAGTTCGATCCCGGCGCGAAATATCACGTGCCAGCGAGCGTGCCGTACACGCGCTATTTCCTCGCGCGGCTGCTGCAGTTCCAGTTCTATCAGGCTGCGTGCAAGCAGGCCGGATGGAAGGGGCCGCTGCACCGCTGCTCGTTCTACGGCAACAAAGCTGTCGGCGCGAAGCTCGACGCGATGCTGACGATGGGCCAGTCGAAGCCCTGGCCCGAGGCGCTGCAGGCTTTCACCGGCACGCGCGAAATGAGCGGGCAGGCGCTGGTCGACTATTTCGCGCCGCTGAAGAAGTGGCTAGACGCGCAGAACAAGGGGAAGCCGAGCGGGTGGTGATCGTTTAGGCCGAAACTACGCCGTTCGCCCTGAGCTTGTCGAAGGGCTGCCCTTCTTTCCACAGTCGAAGAAGGGCAGTGCTTCGACAGGCTCAGCACGAACGGTTTTTGGCGCTTGGGAGGTTAGTCCGCGGACTTAACCGGCCCCTTGGCGTCGGTCTCGACCGTGTCGGCGAGCGTCGTGGGGGCATCCTGGGCCTTCTTCGGCTTGCGGAGCGCGTAGACGGTCGCACCGGCGGCGGCCGCGACGACTGCGGCACCGCCCGCGATGGCAGCGGCGGGCCAGCCGAGGCCGCTCGTGACCTGGGTGATTTTCGAGGTCGCTTTCGACGCGGGCTTCTTTGCGGGGGCCTTGCTCGCGGCCGGCTTCTTGGCGGCAGCGGCGGCGGCGGGCTTCTTGGCGATCGTGCGCGTCGTCTTTTTCGGCGCGGCGGGCTTGGCTGCGGCCTTCGCGGCGGGAGCCTTGGTCGCGGCCGGTTTTGCGGCTGCGGGTTTCGCTGGTGCCTTCGGGGCGGCGGGCTTGGCGGGTTCGTCGGCCATCATTGCATCCTGTTTCGTTGAGCCACCGTAACGCATGACCGACGATCGGTTTCCCTGCAAGGCCGGGGCGCCTACCGGAAAGGCGGCTCGTTGAAGGCGCGGAGCTTGCGCGAGTGGAGCTTGTCGCCCTCGCGGCGGAGTTCCTCGCACGCCTCGATGCCGATCTTGAGATGCTCGGCGATGGCGCGTTCGTAGAAGCGGTTGGCCTGACCGGGCAGCTTGAGTTCGCCGTGGAGCGGCTTGTCCGACACGCACAGCAGCGTGCCGTAGGGCACGCGGAAGCGATAGCCCTGCGCGGCGATGGTGGCGCTTTCCATATCGATGCCGACCGCACGGCTGAGCGAGAAGCGCAGCGCCGATTTGGAATAGCGGAGTTCCCAGTTGCGGTCGTCGGTGGTGACGATCGTGCCGGTGCGCAGGCGGCGCTTGAGCTCCTCGCCGGTCTGGCCGGAGATCGTCTCGGCCGCGCGCGCCATCGCGAGCTGGACCTCGGCGATGGCGGGGACGGGGATCTCGGGCGGCAGCACGTCGTCGAGGACATGGTCGTCGCGCAGATAGGCGTGAGCGAGGACGTAGTCGCCGATCCGCTGGCTGGGGCGCAGGCCGCCGCAATGGCCGATCATCAGCCACGCTTCCGGCCGCAGCACGGCGAGGTGATCGCAGATCGTCTTGGCGTTGGCCGGGCCGACGCCGATGTTGACGAGCGTGATGCCGGTCCCGTCGTCGGCCATCAGGTGATAGGCGGGCATCTGGTGCCGTCGCCATGCCGACGTATCGGCCATGAACGCCTCGACATCGTCGCCCGCGTGCAGCGTGACGCCGCCCGCGCCGGAGAGCGCGGTAAAGCGACTTCCCTCGCCGAGCTGCGCAAAGGCCCAGCGGATGAATTCGTCGACGTAGCGGTGGTAGTTCGTGAACAGCACGAAGCGCTGGACATGCTCGGGCGGGGTGCCGGTGTAGTGGCGCAGGCGCGCGAGCGAGAAATCGGTGCGCAGACCGTCGAACAGCGCGAGCGGGCGGATGTCGTCGGGGATCGTGTATAGCCCGTCGGCGATCTCGTCGCCGATATAGGCGAGCTCGGTCGCGGGGAAATAGCGCGCGAGTTCGGTGGCGGAGATGCCGTCGAGGCTGGAGGCGTGTCCGGCGTCGAGAACGTAGGGAAAGGGGATTTCCTGCCGACCCGCCACCGCTTCGACCGAGACGTCGTAATCCTCGATCAGGAGCGTAAGCTGCTCGGTCAGATAGGCGGCGAACATCGCGGGTTTGGTGACGCTGATACGGTATTCGCCGGGCGACACGAGCCGCCCGAACGAGCGGGCGCGGGCGCGGGCATCGGGGGCTGCGCCGGCGTAGCGGACGATGATCTCGGGGTAGGCGAAGCTGCCGTCACGGCGGCTGTCGGGATCGGGTGTGGTGCCGGACGTAAGATAATCGGTGAGGGCCGCCTGCAGGCGGGCGACCGATGCGCTGTAGAGCCGGTCGAGCTCAGCGACGATGGTGGATGCTGTCGTCATCCACCGGGGCTATCGCAGCCTCGTTACGCTGACAAGACATTGGGGCGGCTCGAGACCGCCCCGTAGCCGATCAATGCTTCTTCGCGGGGCTCTTCGGCTTCGGCTCATCCTTGAGCAGCGTCGAGACGCCGTAGGCCGCACCCGCCACGGCGGCGGCCGCACCCGCGCCGATCGCGGCAGCGGTGCCGGGATGTTCCTTCACATAAGCGGTGGTCGCATCGACCGCCTGGCCGATCGTCTCGCGCGCCTGGGCGAGGAAGCTCGAGCCCGTCTCAGCCGCGGATTGCGCGGCGTCGGATACCGCCTGCGTCGCGCTGTCGAGCGTCTTGGCGGCGGTGTCTGCCAGCGTGGTGGCGGTGTCCGCGGTGCTGTCGGTGGTCGGCGTGATGGTCTCGGTCATGGGAACGCTCCCTTTCTCTCTAAAATCCCGTCCTAAACGAAGGGGAGAGGGGAAGCGTTCCCATGCCGAAACGTCTTTTGTCCCGGTGGAGGACCGGGCCGGCATCAGATTTCCGAGAGCAGATGCTCCGCGCTCGAGACCTTGAACTCGCCGGGCGCCTCGACGTTGAGCTGCTCGATCACGCCGTCGTTGACGAGCATCGAGAAACGCTGGCCGCGCTGACCGAGGCCGAACTTGGAGCCGTCCATTTCCAGCCCGACTGCCTTTGCGAAGTCGCCATTGCCGTCGGCGAGCATCGTGACAGACGAGTCCGAGCCCGCGTCCTTGCCCCAGGCCTTCATCACGAAGGCGTCGTTCACGGCGGTGCAGGCGATCTCGTCGATGCCCTTGGCCTTGAGCGCCTCGGCATTCTCTACATAGCCGGGCAGGTGCTTGGCCGAGCAGGTCGGCGTGAAGGCGCCGGGCACCGAGAACAGCGCGACCTTGCGGCCCGCGAAATACTCGTCCGAGCTGACCTGATCGGGGCCATCGGCCGTAACCTTGGTGAGGGTGACGCTGGGAACGCGGTCGCCGACGCTGATCGTCATAGGGGATTCTCCTAAGAATGTGGTTCGCGTGCCCTATGTCCTCGCTCGGGCACAGCAATTCAAGGGTGACGCGGGGCCGATGCGCTTTATGATCGCGCGTATGGAATCGACCAGCCGCCTGACCGGACAGTTCCTGCTCGCCCTGCCGGGGATCGGCGATCCGCGCTTCGAACGCGCGGTGATCGCGATGTGCGCGCACGACGTGGAGGGCGCGATCGGCATCGGCATCGGGCAGGAGATCGATGGCCTCGGCCTGCACGAACTGCTGGTGCAGCTCGATATCTCGCCCGGTGCCGCGCCCGATGCACCGGTGCATCTGGGCGGTCCGGTCGATCCGCAGCGCGGATTCGTCGTCCATTCGCTCGACTGGAGCGGACAGGACACGATCGAGGTCGACGGCAAATGGGCGCTGTCGGGCACGATAGACGTGCTGCGTGCGATCTCCGCCGGAACGGGGCCGGGCCGCTGGCTCGTGGCGCTGGGCTACGCCGGCTGGGGTGCGGGGCAGCTCGACGGCGAGATGTCGCGCCACGGCTGGTTCAACGTGCCGGGCGATACCGGGCTGCTGTTCGATACCGAGGCCGAGGATCGCTGGGATGCCGGATTCCGTTCGGCGGGAATCGATTCGCGGATGCTGGGAATCGAAACCGGGACGGCGTGAGGGAGGCGCGAAGGTAACGAAGGTAACGAAGGTAACGCAACTGGGCCGTGAAAATGCGACGAACCGAGTGGTCGAGCATGGGCGGTCGGTGCGGTTCGAGGGGTTGGCGGCAACGTCACCCGACGGACATGTCAGAAAGCCATCGTGTAGGACAGCGGCAGACGAAAATGGCCGCCCGAAGCATCGTCTTGATCCCGTCACGCTCGGCCGATAGTCCGCTCCCACAACCGGGACGAGGATGGTCGATGGCCGAATGCGACATCAACACGCCGAACGTGAAGGCGTTTCTCAAGCTGATCCGTTATGCCGAACATTATCCCGACGCGAGCGACAATTTCTATTACACGCTCTACGGCGGCGGGACTTTCAAGGGCGATGCGGCGCACCCCAATACGGCGGTAAGCAAATGGGGGCATACCTCCACGGCGGCGGGCGCGTACCAGATCCTGTACGGCACCTGGAAAGAGGCGTTCGACAAGAAGATCGTCACCGATTTCAAGCCCGCGTCGCAGGACAAGCTGGCGTTTGCCAAGCTCAAGTCGCGCGGAGCGCTCGGCTCGGTTTGCAACGGTGACCTCACCACGGCCTATGCGCTTCTGAAGAACGAATGGACCTCGTTGCCCGGCGCGAAACAGTCGCGGCTGGCCGCGTCCGTCGCCGAGAAATACTTCGCCGATGCCGGCGGCAAGGTGGCGGAGAAGGCGCAATGATGCTGCTGATGGCGCTCTCGCTCGCGGCGGCGGGCGATGCCGGTTTGACGAAGCATGTCGCGGACCTGCGCTGCGGCGCGGCCGACCTGCGCGTGACGAGCCACGCGCTGGCGGGCACGACCGCGCCGGTCGCCCAGTCGCTGACGCGGCGCGTGGGCAAGAAGCGCGTGGCGGTCGCGCTGGAGCCGGCCGGCAGCGCGCTGGTCGACGGGCACCGCGTGCGGGGCCGCTACGTCGTCTCCTGGGCGTGCCTGACGGGCGCGCAGCGGGTGCGGTACGTGATGCTCGGCTACAATTGCGCGGTCGATCCGGGCGATCCGCACGATTGCGGCGGCGAGAAGGAGTGGTTCCGGCTGCTCGATACGCGCGGGCGCTTTGTCGATGCCGGCGTGCCGCATGACGGCGACCGGCGCGACCGGCTCTATGCGCGGCTGGGGATCGCCGACCAGACGGCGGCGGGCGTGAAGATGGCCGGGGTGCTGGACTAGGCTCAGGCCGGCGCCCCGTCGCCTTCGAGATGGCCGAGCTTGTCGGGGTTGCGCATCACGTAGATCGCCGTGATCCGGCCGTCCTCGATCAGCAGCGCGGTGGTTTGCAGGATGCCGTCGCCCTCGCGCGTGACGAAGCCAGGCAGACCGTTGATGAGCGTGAAGCGCACCGGCGGGGAGCCGGTGCGGTTGAGGCGACCGAGCGCGGCATGGGCGCGCGTCACCTCGCCCACCCCACGCAGCACGCGCGCGACGGCGGGACGCTTGCCGCCGCCGTCCGAATACATCGCGACATCGCTCGACAGCAGCGCGCCGAGCCCGGCGATCTCCCCGCCGCGCGCTGCGGCGAAGAAGGCGGCGGCGATTTCCAGCCCGCGGTCCCGTTCCACCGGGAAGCGCGGGCGATCCTCGCGGACATGCGCGCGGGCGCGGGCGGCGAGCTGGCGGCAAGCGGCGGGATCGCGGTCGAGCGCTTCGCCGACCTCCTCGAAACTCTCGCCGAACACGTCGTGCAGGAGGAAGGCGGCACGCTCCAGCGGCGAGAGCCGTTCGAGCGCGAGCATGAGGGGGAGGGTGACGTCGTCCTGTTCGCCATATTCCAAAGCGCTCTCGATCATCGGCTCGGGCAGCCAGGGGCCGACATAGTCCTCGCGCCGCACCCGCGCCGACTTGATCTGGTCGAGGCAGAGCCGCGTGACGATGCGGCGCAGGAAGGCGGCGGGGATGCGCACCGCCGCCTTGTCGGTGCCCATCCAGCGCAGCCATGCGTCCTGCACCACATCCTCGGCATCGGCGACCGAGCCGAGCATGCGGTAGGCGACGCGCAGCAGCATGGGCCGCTGCGCGTCGAAGATGGTCGCATCGGCGGTCATTTCCAGCCGTAGCTGGCGACGAACATATCGAAGCCGATCGCGATGCGGTTCCAGCCGTTGATCACGGTGATCGCCATCGTCAGCTTGACCTGCTCTTCCTTGCTGAACTGCGCGCCGAGCGCTTCGTAGACGTGCGCCGGTGCGCGCTGCGTGGCAATCTGTGTCAGGTGATCGGTCCAGTCGAGCGCGGCGCGCTCGCGCGGGGTGAAGATCGCGGCGGGCGCATCCTCCCAGGCGGAGAGGAGGGCGATGCGCTGCTCCGTCTCGCCCGCCTGCCGCGCTTCGTAGGTATGCATGTTGAGGCAGTTCGCGCAGCCGTTGATCTGCGATGCGCGGATCTTGACCAGTTCGAGCAGCGGCTTCTCGAGGCCGCTTTCCGCGACGGCGTTGCTGAGCGCCATGAAGGCGTTCATCGTCTCGGGTGCTGCGGTATAGGGGTTGAGGCGGGCAGTCATGGTCGGTCCTTTCGTGGAGTATACCGGCATGACGAGACAGACCCGCGCGATGTGACATGCCCTCGCGAAAAAACTTCTCCTGCCCTACATGGCGCCCATGACCGAGATCACCGCACCCGACCGACAATGGCGCATGCCGCGATCCGCCAAGGCACCGGGATGGCTGCTGGCCGCGCCGATGATCGCGGCGTTCCTATATTATTTCGTCCGCTATCCCGAATACGGCATGTACGATTGGGGCGTGTCGGGGCAGGCGCTCGCCGAGGGACGCTGGTGGACGCTCCTCATCCATATGTTCGCGCATGGCGGGATCCTGCACATCGCGATGAACATGGCGGTGCTGATCGGCCTCAGCCCGATCCTCGTGTTGCGGCTCGGGCGGGCGCCGACGAGTTGGGTACGCTATTTCGGGCTGTTTTTCGTGAGCGGGCTGGCGGGCGCGGCGGTCTATCTGGCGATCAATCCGCACGGCGCGGTGCCGATGCTGGGCGCGTCGGGCGCGATCTACGGGCTGGTCGGCGCGTTGCTGCGCGTGTCGCCCGATGGGCCGGGGCTGATGCCGCTGTGGTCGCGGGAGATGGCGCTGGCGGTGCGGCGCTTCGTGACCGACAATCTGCTGCTGATCGTGATCTTCACCGTGCCCGCCTTCCTCTCGGGGAGCGGCGGTGGCCTCGCGTGGGAGGCGCATGTCGGCGGCTTCGCGTTCGGGCTCATCGCCGGGCCGCTGTTCTTCCCGCGATCGCGGGCAATGAACATATAAAGATATCTTTATGTTTGATTGCGGGGCGGACTCGCGCTACGGGGCTGCGCATCCAACCGCGTAAACCGGAGACTCAGCACGTGGCCACCGTTCTCGATAAGCCGAAAGATTATGTCGTCGCCGACATCAGCCTCGCCGATTTCGGCCGCGCCGAAATCAACATCGCCGAGACGGAGATGCCGGGCCTGATGGCGCTGCGCAGCGAGTTCGGCGCGGCGCAGCCGCTCAAGGGCGCGCGCATCACCGGATCGCTCCACATGACGATCCAGACCGCCGTGCTGATCGAGACGCTGACCGCGCTCGGTGCCGACGTCCGCTGGGCGACGTGCAACATCTTCTCGACGCAGGACCATGCCGCCGCCGCCATCGCCGCGACGGGCGTTCCCGTGTTCGCGATCAAGGGCGAGAGCCTGGCCGATTACTGGGATTACGTCGGCGACATCTTCAACTGGGGCGCTGATGGCGACGGCACGACCGCCAACATCATCCTCGACGACGGCGGCGACGCCACCATGTTCGCGCTGTGGGGCGCCAAGCTCGAAGCCGGCGCGACGCTGGGCGAGCCGGAGAACGACGAAGAGGTCGAGTTCCAGCGCGCGCTGAAGGCGTTCGTGGCGAAGTATCCGGGCTATCTGACCGAGACGGTCAAGAACCTGAAGGGCGTTTCGGAAGAGACCACCACCGGCGTCCACCGCCTGTACGAGATCGCCAAGAAGGGCGAGCTGCCGTTCCCGGCGATCAACGTCAACGACAGCGTCACCAAGTCGAAGTTCGACAACCTCTATGGCTGCAAGGAATCGCTGGTCGACGCGATCCGCCGCGCCACCGACGTGATGCTCGCCGGCAAGGTCGCCGCGGTCGCCGGTTTCGGTGACGTCGGCAAGGGTTCGGCCCAGTCGCTCCGCAACGGCGGCGCGCGCGTGATGGTCACCGAGATCGACCCGATCTGCGCGCTGCAGGCGGCGATGGAGGGCTTCGAGGTCGTGACGATGGAAGAGGCGGTCGAGCGCGCCGACATCTTCGTGACCGCGACCGGCAATGCCGACGTCATCACCGCCGATCACATGAAGGCGATGAAGCCGATGTCGATCGTCTGCAACATCGGCCACTTCGACAGCGAAATCCAGATCGCTGCTTTGTCGAACTACGAGTGGACGGAAGTGAAGCCGGGCACCGACCTGGTGAAGTTCCCCGACGGCAAGCAGATCATCATCCTCGCCAAGGGCCGCCTGGTGAATCTCGGCTGCGCGACGGGCCACCCGTCGTTCGTCATGTCGGCGAGCTTCACCAACCAGACGCTCGCGCAGATCGAGCTTTGGACCAAGAGCGAGAATTACGGCAACGACGTCTACGTCCTGCCGAAGCACCTCGACGAGAAGGTCGCGGCGCTGCACCTTGAGAAGCTCGGCGTGCATCTGTCGAAGCTGACGCCGAAGCAGGCCGGTTATATCGGCGTGCCGGTGGAAGGGCCGTTCAAGCCGAACCACTACCGCTACTGAGGCTTTACACCCGGCGGCTGAAAAGGCCGGCGTCCCACGCGGGGCGCCGGTCTTTTTGTGTCTGCACCGTAACGACTCTTTCAGTGATGGGTCCGTAACGACGACGCAGGGAAGCTGAACCGCACATTGCGGACTGGCGATTTCGTCATTTTTTTGCCCGATTTGGGACCGTTGTGACAATCCGGCAACATACTGCATCAAAAACAAAACGCATTGTGACGAAGGCATTGCAGTCTGCGCGCGTGTGAGTGAGGTTCATGCATCGCAGTCGGAATCGTGTCCGATTACAGGGGTAAATACATGAAAAATCAGCATCGGCTTTTGCCGACCGCATTCGCGTTCTCCACGTCCGCCAGCGCCATCGCGCTCGCAATGATGCCGGTCGCTGCGCACGCGCAGACCGCGTCGCTCCCGTCCAGCGCACCCGCTGATGCAGGCGACGAAGAAGTCGTCGTTACCGGCTCGCGCATCCGCACGCCGAGCAATTTCGAGACGAGCTCGCCCGTCACCGTCATCACCAAGGCCGACACCGCGCTCGCCGGCAATCGCACCGTCGCGGAGATCCTGCAGGATTCGAACGTCACGTCCGGTACGGCGCAGATCAACAACAACTTCCTCGGTTATGTTTCCGAAGGCGGTCCCGGCGCGAACACTGTCGGCCTGCGCGGGCTCGGCTCGCAGCGTACGCTGGTGCTGCTGAACGGCCGCCGCTTGCCCCCGGCCGGTGTCGGCCCGCAGCTGATTTCGGCCGACCTCAACGTGTTGCCCAACGCGGTGCTGAGCCGCGTCGAAATCCTGAAGGAAGGCGCATCGTCGGTCTATGGTTCGGACGCGGTCGGCGGCGTGATCAACCTGATCACCGACACCAAGTTGAATGGTGTTACCCTCGACGGCTACAGCAGTGTTCCGTTCAATAGCGGCGGCGCAGGTACGCAGTATCGTTTGTCGGTGACGGCTGGAAAGACGTTCGAGCGCGGCCACATCCTCGCATCGTTCGAATATCGCGATGTCGGCGCCGTGAAGGTCGGCGACCGCGAGGACTTCAGCTGCCCGACCGACCTGCTCACTAGCCCGACGACGGGTCTGCCGATCGGCCAGACCGTTCCCGGCGGCACCACGCTGCGCTGCTTCCCGTTCGCCAATGGCGGCGTCGGCACGGCGCAGAACTACGTGTTGGGTATCAGTGCGCTGACAACCGGTCAGGTCAATCGCTACACTTACGCGAACGGCAACATCAACACGCCGATCAACGTCAACAATACCAACATCCGTCCGCTTGCCAACCAGAGGCAGCTGCAGGAAGACGTCTATTCGCCGGTGCGAACCTACACCGGCTATCTCAACGGATCGTATGAGCTGGGCATTCTGGGCGATGCCGAAATCTACGCCGAGGGCCTGTTCACGCACCGTGAGTCGCAACAGGAGTTCATGGGCCAGATCAGCTTCGATCCGACACAAATCGGGTTCGAGGTCGCCAGCCCGGCGCTGTCGGCCGCTTATCCAGGCTATTATCCGGTGTCGTCGCCGTTCTTCCCGACTTCGCTGGCAAGTGCAGCGGGTGGGAGCAATGACATCCTGCGCGTCTTCATCGTGCCGCCGATCCTGAAATCGAAGCAGAAGGTCGATTTCTACCGGGTCAACGGTGGTCTGCGCGGCAGCACCGGTATCGGCGACATCCGCTATGATGCGAACTTCCAATACAGCCGCAGCCAGGCGACGTATTCGCTGCAGAATATCGACACCCGTCGCCTGAGGGCGTCGCTCCAGCCGGTGCTCGCGCCGGCGGGCACCCCCGCAGGCGTCGTCACGACGGCGCTGGCTGGCGAGCTCGGTGCCGGCAACGCTTACACTTGCGCCAGCAACGTGACCGCCGGGGCCTATAACGGCGGCACCTGCATCGCGGGCGACTTCTTCAATCCGCAGTCGCTGCAGGGCAATCTCGATCCACGGCTGTTCAACTACATCTATGGCGACAATGTCGGCACCACGATGTACGAGCAGAAGATCGCCCAGCTGGTCATCGACGGTACGCTGTTCCGCCTGCCGGCCGGACCGGTCGGCTTTGCGCTCGGCGGCGAATATCGCTCGGATTCGATCGACGACAATCCTTCGGAAGCGTCGCAGACCCGCAATCTGTACAACTATTCGTCGAGCGGCCGTACCCGTGGCACCAGTGATCTCTGGGAAGTGTTCGGCGAGGTTAAGGTTCCGCTGATCAAGGACAAGCCGTTCGCCTATGCGCTCGATTTCAACGGGTCGGTGCGCTACACGAACAACAATTCGTACGGATCGAGCACGACCTACCATGTCGGTGGAAACTACGCGCCGACCAATTTTCTGCGTTTCCGCGGAACATACGGTACGTCGTTCCGTGCGCCGAACCTCTACGAGCAGTTCGTTGCCGACCAGTCGGGCTTCTCGACGACCCCCGATCCCTGCCGGGAATATGGTAGCCGTCTTGCGCCGACGAGCAATGTTTACAAGAATTGCGCGTCAGAAGGTCTGCCGCTGAACTTCATTTCGACTGGTTCTCCGGAGATCTTCACCTCGGGCGGTGGCAAGGCGCTGAGAGCGGAAACCTCGACCTCATGGGGCGGTGGTTTCGTAGTCGAGCCGAAGTTTGCCAAGGTTCAGCTCGCGGTGGATTATTTCAACACCACGGTGAACGGCGAAGTCTCGCAGCTCGGCGCGCAGACGATCCTGCAGCGGTGCTACGAATCGAGCGATTTCCGCGCCGGCAACGTCTATTGCTCGTTCATCGGCGCGCGTGAATCGGTCCAGAACACGCTGACTACTGTTCAGAATGCGTATCTCAACATCGCCAGCCAGCAGGTGTCGGGCATCGATTTCGATTTCCGCTATCAGTTCGAACTGGGTGAGCTGAATAACATTCTGTCGGTGAAGGCGACGCGAATCATCCATCAGAACTATCAGCCGTTCGCCGAACTGCCGACGGACGACTATAACGGAACGCTGGGCAACCAGGGCACCGCCGGTGGTCCGAAGTGGGTGGGCACCGCCAACCTCATCGTCAGCACCGGGCCGGTTACCTTCCGTTACGCGGCAAACTACGTCGGCCCGATGACGAACCAGGTGAACACGGCGGACTTCGTGGGCGGCGTGCAGGCTGTCTCCGATCTGCACACCGCGCCCTATGTGAAGCAGGATCTCTCGGTTCAGCTCAGGATCAAGGATCTCGGTGAGTTCACGCTCGGTATGAACAACGTGTTCGACCGGAAACCGGAGATGATCAGCTCGACCGACGGGCTGCCGCGTATCGGCAACTACTTCAACTACAGCGGCTACGACTTCCTTGGCCGCTCGGTGTTCGTCGAGATCGTTCGGAAGTTCTGATCGCGCGCGCCTGCGGGCGCGGGGCGACCGATAGGGAGAGCGGACGGAGCGCAGGCTCCGTCCGTTTTCTTTTTTGTGCGTCGTTCGTAAGAAAGCGGACGGGCGTGTTGATGGAGAAGCGGCTTGGCGACAGCGCAGACAGGGCAGACCGGCGACGTACGTCGCGCGATCTCTTCGATCCTGCAAGCGGGCGAACACGATCCGGTCGAGGCGCTGCGGCAGGCTCGTGCCGCGGCGCGGGACTGGCCGGAAATGCCCGCCGTCCACAGGCTGCTCGCCTTCATCCTGCGCAAGGCGAAGCGCGACCGGGAGGCCGATGCGGTCGATCTGGAGGCAATCGCCCTTTCTGAACAGCAGCCTGCGCCGGCTGCTGCGCGCAAGGCCGCGGAGAGCGGGCAGTGGGAACAAGCGGAAACCGTGATCCGCGAGCATCTGAAGCGCGATCCGGAGGATGCAGCGGCGTCCAAGCTCCTGGCCGACATCGCCGTGCGTTTCGGCGCGTTTCGCGAAACCGAAATATTTTACCGGCGTGCGCTGGCGCTCGCGCCGGGTTTTTACAAAGCGCGGCTGGCGCTGGCGAGCTTGCTCAGTCGCATCGGGCGGGGTGAAGACGCGCTGGCCGTACTTGATGAAGGGCTGGCGCGCGATCCCGAACATCTCGAGACGCTCAACCTGAAGGCGGCGCTGCTGAGCCATGATCGCCAGCTCGTCGAGGCGGAACGCCAGTTCCGCAAGATCATCGCGAAACATCCGCGGGACGGCATGGCGCTCGTCAACTACAGTCACTTGTTGAAGACGGTCGGCCGCACCGACGAAAGTATCGCGACCTATCGTCAGGCGATAAGCGCCGACAAGGCCAATGGGCGTGCCTGGTTCGGGCTTGCGAACCTGAAGACGGAAAAGCTGACCAAGGCCGATATCGCTACGATGCGTGCCGCCTTGCCGGATGCCAGCGAAGCGGATGACCAGCGGATCCAAATCCATTTCGCACTGGGCCGGGCGCTGAACGATCAGCAGGACTACGAGGCGGCATTCGCGGAATATGCGACAGGCAACAGGCTGCGCAACGCGCGGTTTTCCTACGATGCCGACATATTGTCGGGCGCGGTGCGCAAGGGCGAGCAAGTGTTCTCCCCGGCCTTTATCAAGGCGCGGGAAGGGGTGGGATCGGGCACGACCGATCCTATTTTCATCGTCAGCCTGCCGCGATCCGGGTCGACGTTGATCGAGCAGGTGCTCGCCAGCCATCCGATGATAGAGGGCGCGGAAGAACTGTTCGAAATGGAGGGGATCGCCCGCAGCATTTCAAACAAGAGCGATCCGCTGACCTATCTCGATGAGGTGGCGAGGCTTCCTCCCGCTGCCTTGCGTGAGTTAGGCGAAGAATATCTCGCAAGGACGCGCCGGCATCGTTCGACCGACCGGCCGTTTTTTACGGATAAGACACCGGGCAACTGGAAGTTTGCCGGCCTTTTGCATCTGATTCTGCCCAACGCGAAAATCATCGACATACGGCGGCATCCGCTCGGATGCGGCTTCGCGAACTTCGCGCAACTCTACAGCTTCGGAATGAATTTCTCGCACGACCTCACCGATATCGGGCGTTTCTATAGCGACTATGTGCGGCAGATGGCGCATTTCGACAGGGTGTTGCCGGGTCGCATTCATCGCATCTTCTACGAGGATGTGGTTGCGGATCTTGAAGGCGAGGTGCGTCGGCTGCTCGCGTATCTGGGTTTGCCGTTCGACGCGGCGTGCCTGCGTTTCTTCGAGAACAAGCGGGCCGTGCATACGCCGAGTTCCGAGCAGGTGCGGCGCCCGATCAACCGGGACGGCATGGATCAGTGGCGCAATTACGAGCCCTGGCTCGGCCCGTTGAAGGCGGCGCTCGGTCCGGTCCTCGACCTGTATCCCGCCGTGCCAGAAAACTGGCCCGACTGATCGTAGGATCGCCACGCCGAATTTTGCCGAATTCGTCCGCAATACCGTAAAGGCCGGTGATGGAATCTTCCGGTATCGAGTCTCGTCCAGTGTATCGACATGGCTGAGGTGAGCGTCATCCAGTTGGCGGTCTGCGGCCTCGTTCTCGCGTTGCTGCTTTGCGTCGGTGTCTGGCTGCTCTTCGTCGGCCTGCGCGCGCGGCGGGAGGCGGCGGATACGCTGGCGGAGAATGTGCGTCTGTCGGCCTTGCTCCGCTCTTCGCCCGCGATTTCGGTTATCGTGCGCGCCGACGGACGGATCGACGCGCCGGAACAGCTTGCCGGCTGGCTCGGGCTGGGGGCATCGCCGCGTTATCTTGCCGATTTGAGCGGGGCGCTGAACGGCGGGCTGGCGCCGCACGATGCGGAGGCGCTCGCCGCGGATATCGCCGCCGCCAAGAGTGCAGGGCGGCCGTTCAGCAGGTCGGTCCACGCAGTCGGATCGGCGCGGGCGCTGATGATCCGGGGGGCGAAGGCCGGTGACGGCCTCCAGGCGCCCGGCGGGGTCGTACTCTGGCTGTTCGACGCGACCGATAGCCAGGCGGAGATCGAGCGGCTGGCCGACGAACTGCTCGGCGCACACCGCGCGTTCGAAGTGCTGACCAGCCTGATCCAGGCCGCGCCGATGCCGATGTGGTATCGCGCGCCGGACCTGTCGCTGGCGATGGTCAACAGCCATTATGCCGATGCGGTCGATGCGACCGACCCGGAGGATGTGGTCGAGCGCGGGCTCGAGTTGATCGAGGGTTCCAGCATCGGCGGGCCGCTCGCGGGGGCGCTGGAGGCGCGCGATACCGGGCGCGTGCGCGTGGCGGCGGTGCCGGCGACGATCAAGGGCGAACGGCGGATGCTGCGCGTCTACGACGTGCCGATGCCCGACCGCGGGGTTGCGGGCTTCGCGGTCGATATCGAGGATCTCGAACAAGCGCGCGCCTCGATCAAGCGTTTCGGCGATACGCAGCGCGCGATCCTCGACCGGCTTTCGGCGGGCGTCGCGCAGTTCAACGCCGACCGCGCGCTGACCTTCTGCAACCAGCCGTTTCAGCGCATCTTCGCGCTGAAGCACGACTGGATCGCCGACAGGCCGGAGTTCGACCGCGTGCTGGAGCGGATGCGCGACACCAATCGCCTGCCAGAAGTGCGCGACTTCCCCGGCTGGAAGGCGGAGCGGCGCGCGTGGTTCGTGGCGACGGGCGACGCGATCGAGGAGCAGTGGCATCTGCCCGGCGGCGCGCATCTGCGTGTCGTGGCGCAGCCGTTGCCCGATGGCGGCCTGCTGCTGATCTTCGAGGACCGCACCGAGCAGGTACAGCTCGCGAGCGGGCTCGACACCTTGCTGCGCGTGCGTGCGGCGACGTTCGAGAATCTGTTCGAGGCGCTCGGCGTGTTCTCGGCCGATGGGCGGCTGCAGATCTGGAACAACAAGTTCCGTACGCTCTGGGGCCTCGACGAGGCGTTCCTCGCGACGCATCCGCGCGTCGACATGCTGGCGAAGGCGGCCGCGCCGCGCCTCGCCCGGCCTGAACGGTCGGAGTTGATCGGCGAGCTTGTGCGCTTTGCCACGGTCGACCGGCAGCAGCGGGGCGGGCGCGTCGGCTTTGCGGACGGGCGGCATTTCGAATTTGCGGCGGTGCCTTTGCCCGACGGCAACGGGCTGTTCACGATGCTCGACATTTCCGACAGCCGGCGGATCGAGCAGGCGCTGCGCGACCGCAACGAGGCGCTGGAGACGGCCGACCAGATCAAGACCAGTTTTGTCGCCAACATGAGCTACGAACTGCGCACGCCGCTCACCTCGATCAGCGGGTTCGCCGAGATGATGAGCGCGGGCTATGCCGGGAAGCTCACCGAATCGGCGTCGAGCTATGTCGATGCGATTCTCGAATCGGTCGACCGGCTCGGCACGCTGGTCGACGAGGTGCTCGACCTGACGCAGAACGACGGTGTCGCGCCCGAGATCGAGCGGCATCCGGTTGATCTCGGCGCGCTGGCCAAGGCGGCGACGGAGACGATCGCGGTGCTGATCCGCAAGCGCGCGCTGGAATTCGCGGTCGAGATCGCGCCGACCGCGGGCAGCGTGTCGGGCGACGCCAAGCGATTGCGGCAGGTGGTCGAATATCTGCTGCGCCATGCCATTGCGGGCACGCAGGAAAAGGGCCGCGTGCTGTTGCACCTCGACGGCACCGATACCTCGGCTCGGATCGTCGTGTCGGACGATGGCGCGGGGATGAGCGCGGAGGCCGTCGAACATGCCTTCGATCGCTTCGCGCAGCCGGGCGTGACGCGCGACGGCGAGCGGGCTTTGGGCCTCGGCCTGCCGCTCGCCAAGCAATTCGTCGAGGCGCACGGCGGCACGATCGAGCTGTTCTCCGAACCCGGCGAGGGCACCGCCATCGCCGTGACGCTGCCGCGCGCGTCGTGATCCTGCCCGATCCGCAGGCGACCCTGGCGCTCGGTGTGCGGCTGGCGGAGTTGGTGCGGCCCGGCGACGTCATCACGCTTTCCGGCTCGCTCGGCGCGGGCAAGACGAGCATCGCGCGCGGATTGCTCGCGGCACTCGGGCTGGCGGGCGAGGCGCCGAGCCCGAGCTTCGCGATCGTCCAGCCCTATGCGCCGCCCGAGGTGCGCATCCCGGTGTTGCACGTCGATCTCTACCGGATCGAGACTCCGCGCGAGATCGACGAACTCGGCATCGACGAGGAGGCGGCGGACGGCGTGCTGATCGTCGAATGGCCTGAGCGTGCGCCGGGTTTCTGGCCCGATGCGCTGGCGCTTGCCCTGGCGTCCGAACCGGATGGCGGGCGCCGCTTGACAGCGCACGTCCCGGCGGCATGGAAGGCGCGATGGCCCTTCTGATGACTCCGCCGCCCGCAGCGCCCGATTTCCTCGCCTCGATCGGGTGGGGCGATGCCGAGATTTTGCCGCTCGCCGGCGATGCGAGCTTCCGCCGCTATTTCCGCGTCGTCGATGGCGAGCGCAGCGCCGTGCTGATGGACGCGCCGCCGCCGCATGAGGATCCGAAGCCGTTCCTCGATGTGGCGGGCTGGCTTGCGGCGCGCGGTTTCGCGGCGCCGGTGATCCACGGGACGGATCTGTCGCACGGCCTCGTCCTGTTGCAGGATTTCGGCGACGTGCGGATGCGCGAGACGGTCGATGCCGATCCGGCGCGCGAGGCCGCTTTGTACGGCGCGGCGATCGATCTGCTGGTCGATCTCCACAAGCATGAGGCGGGCGCGTTCGATCCGTACGATCGTGAAGTTCTGCACCGCGAGGTCGATCTGCTGGTCGACTGGTATTGCCCCGCGATCGGCATCGAGCCCGACCGCCGTGCCTGGTATGCGGCGTGGAACGCGGTGTTCGACGCGGCGCTCGCTGGCCCGAAGGTGACGGTGCTGCGCGATTATCACGCCGAGAATCTGATGCTGACCGGGGCCAAAGATTCGGAGGGGCGCGACGCGCTCGGCCTGCTCGATTTCCAGGACGCGCTGGCGGGGCATCCGGCCTATGATCTCGTCTCGCTGCTGCAGGATGCGCGGCGCGACGTGCCGGAGGCGACCGAAGCAGCGATGCTGGCGCGCTATCACGCCGCAACGCACACGGACGAGGCGTTCGACGTCGCCTATCACGTGCTGGGCGCGCAGCGAAACGCCAAGATCGTCGGCATCTTCACCCGCTTGTGGAAGCGCGACGGCAAGCCGCGCTACCCCACGCTCTGCCCGCGCGTGTGGCGCTACCTGAACCGCGATCTCGAACATCCCGCGCTCGCGCCGGTGAAGGCGTGGTTCGACGCGACCATCCCGGCCGACAAGCGCGGCGACCCGATGGCGATCGCCGGGCAATGACCGCGAAGAAAACGCTGGCGATCCGGCCGACGCCCGCGGGCGCGGTGCCGGAAACCGCGATGGTGATGGCCGCCGGCCTCGGCAAGCGCATGCGCCCGCTCACCGCGACGCGGCCCAAGCCGCTGGTCGAGGTCGCGGGCAAGGCGCTGATCGATCATGTCTTCGACCGCCTCCGCTCCGCCGGCGTGAAGCGCGCGATCGTCAACGTCCACTACATGGCCGACGCGCTGGAGGCGCATCTGCGCAACCGGGTGAAGGGGATCGACGTCGTCGTCTCCGACGAGCGCAAGCTGCTGATGGAGACAGGCGGCGGCATCGTGCAGGCGCGCGAGCTGATCGGCGACAAGCCCTTCGTCGTCGTCAACAGCGACAACCTGTGGGTCGACGGGCCGAGCGACGCGATCCGCATGCTGGCCGATCAGTGGGACGACGCGAAGATGGACGCTCTGCTGCTGATGATCCCGCTGGCACGCGCGCACAACCACCTCGGGCTCGGCGATTTCCGGCTGGCGGCGGACGGGCGGATCACGGGCTGGCGGCAGCCGGGCAGGCTGGCGCCGTTCGTCTACACCGGCGTGCAGATCCTGAGCCCGCGCGTGATCCGCGACTGGCCCGAGGGGCCGTTCTCGACGCGGCTGTTCTGGGAACGCACGATCGAGGGCTGGCGGGCCTACGGCATGGTCCACCAGGGCCTGTGGTTCGACGTCGGCACGCCGCCCGCCATCGCCGCGACCGAGGCGATTCTCGCGGATGGCTGATCGGGGAAAACCCCGGCTCTACACGATCCCCGCGCACCGGGCGTTCGCCGACGCGCTTGCCGCCGGGCTGATCCGGCGCTTCGGCGACGATCCGCTCGGGTTGGCGCGCGGCGTCGTGCTGCTGCCCAACAATCGCGCCAAGCGCGCTGTGACCGATGCGTTCGTGCGCGCGAGCGGCGGCGGGCTGCTGCTGCCGCGCCTCGTCGCGATCGGCGACCCGGAGGTCGCGGATATCGGCGCGGCGTTCGATCCCGCCGACGATGCGGATTCGGTCCCGCCCGCCGTGCCGCCGATGCAGCGCCGCATGATCCTCGCGCGACTGGTCGCGGCGGTGAAGCCTGTCGAGGCGGCGGAGGCGGTGCGGCTGGCGGGCGATCTCGCGCGGACGCTCGATCAGCTGCTGGTCGAGGAGGTGCCGCCCTCCGCGCTGGTGGAGCTGGAACTGGGCGACGATCTGTCCGAACATTGGGACAAGGCGCTCGACCTGTTCAAGATCGTGCAGACGCGCTGGCCGGCGGAGCTTGCCCGGCTCGGCTGCATCGACGCTGCCGACCGGCGCGCGCGGCTGCTGCGGCGGCTGGCGGAGCGGTGGAAGGAAGCGCCGCCCGCAGGCTTCGTGTGCGCGGCGGGTGTGTCGGATTCCGCGCCTGCGGTCGCGTTGCTGCTGCGGCGCGTGGCGGAGATGCCGCGCGGGATGGTGGTGTTCGCCGATCTCGCCACCGCGATGGACGAGGCGGAGTGGCAGGCGCTGGGGCCGCACGATCCCGATCCGGCGACGGGTTTCGCAAAACGATCGATCGAGACGCATCCGCAATTCCATCTCAAGCTGCTGCTCGACCGGATGGGCTTCAACCGGGCCGAGGTCTCGCGCTGGACCGATGCCTCCGAACTCGACGCGACGGCGGCGCGCGGCAAGGCCATCGCCAACGCGCTCGCGCCCGCCGATTTCACCGGGCGCTGGACCGATCTGCCAGCCGCCGAGCGCCGCCTGAGCGGGATCGCGGCGGCGGAACTGGCGACGCCCGCCGAAGAAGCGCAGGCGATCGCGCTCGCCCTGCGCGAGGCGCTGGAGACGCCGGGGCGGACGGCGGCGCTCGTCACGCCCGACCGGGCGCTCGCGCGGCGCGTGGCGGCGCATTGCGGGCGCTGGAACATTGCTATCGACGATTCGGCGGGGCGGCCGCTGTCGATCCTGCCGTCGGGCACGCTGCTGACCGCGCTGGCGGAGGCGGCGGCGCAACGCTTCGCACCGCTACCGCTGCTGACCCTGCTCAAACATCCGCTAGTGCGATCGGGCGAGACGCGAGGCGCCTGGCTGGAGGGCGTCCGCAAGCTCGACCGCGTGCTGCGCGGCCCGCGCCCGGCGGCGGGGTTGGACGGGATCGACGCGCACCTCGCCGATCCGCCCGAGCGTGAGCGCAGGCGGCGCGCGGAAGCTGCGGCGTGGTGGCCGGAGGCGCGCGCGCTGCTCGCGCCCGCCGAAGCGGTGTTCATGGGCGGGCCCGCGCCGCTCGGCGCGCTGGTGGCGATGCTGCGCGACACCGCGCAGGCGCTGTGCGGCGATTTCCTGTGGAGCGGCCCGGCCGGGCGCGCGGCGGCGGACTTCCTGAGCGAGGTCGAGGCGCGCGCCGGCGACGGCCCGGCGCTGTTCGATCCGGCCGAGCTCGCGGTGCTGCTCAAGACCCTGATGGACGAGATCGCGGTGCGGCCGCCGCAGGGCGGGCATCCGCGCCTCGCGATCTACGGCCTGATCGAGGCGCGGCTGCAGACGTCGGACCTGATGATCCTCGGCGGGCTCAACGAAGGCACCTGGCCGGGGAACCCTGCGCCCGATCCGTGGCTCGCCCCGCGTATTCGCGCCGCGCTTGGCCTGCCGGGGCTGGAGCGCGGCATCGGCATGGCGGCGCACGATCTGGCGAGCGCACTCGGCGCACCGCAGGCGCTGCTGACGCGCGCGCGCCGTGACGCGACGCAGCCCGCCATCGCCTCGCGCTTCTGGCTGCGGCTGGAGGCTTTGGCCGGGGAGGGCTGGGCACGGGGCCGCGCGACCTCGCTCGAACACTGGACGCGCGCGCTTGACGATCCCGGCGTCCACGACCCCGCCGAGCGCCCAGAGCCAATGCCGCCCGCGATCCTGCGGCCGAAGCGCATCGCCGTCACCGATGTCGATCGCCTCAAGGCCGACCCCTACGCTTTTTACGCCAAGCGCATCCTGCGGCTGGCCGCGCTCGATCCGGTCGATGCCGATCCGAGCGCGGCGTGGCGCGGCACGGCGGTCCACGACATCCTCGAGCAATGGGCGCGCGGCGATCAGGTGCCGGAGACGCTCCACGCCGCCGCGCTGGCCATGCTCGATGACGAACGCACCCACCCGATGATGCGCGCGCTGTGGCAACCGCGGCTGATGCAGGCGATCGACTGGATCGCGGGGAAGATCGCCGCGCAGGAGGATATCGGGCGCAAGATCGTCGCGGTCGAGAAGGACGGCGCGATCGACATTGCCGGCGTCAGGCTGACCGGCAAGTTCGACAGGATCGATCGCTTCGCCGACGGCACGCTGGCGGTGATCGACTACAAGACCGGTGCGCCGCCCTCCAATGCGGCGGTGCAGGCGGGGTTCAGTTTGCAGCTCGGCCTGCTCGGGCTGATTGCCGAGCAGGGGGGGTATGACGGGATCACCGGCCTCGCGCGCGGGTTCGAATATTGGTCGCTGGCGAAGAAGCTCGACCAGTTCGGCTATGTCGCGTCGCCGGTCGATGCGGCGGGCAAGAACGGCAAGCCCACGCCCGAGGATTTCCCGGCGCACGCCGCATATCATTTCACGGAAGCCGTGAAGGCGTGGCTGACCGGGACCGAGCCCTTCACCGCCAAGCTCCACCCCGAATTCGCGCCCTATGCCGAATACGATCAGCTGATGCGCCGCGACGAATGGTATGGCCGTGAGTGACGTCACGACGCCACTCCCCCCGCTGAAGGACGATCAGGCGCGCGCGAGTGCGCCGGGCGGGCACGTCTGGCTGTCGGCCTCGGCGGGGACGGGCAAGACGCAGGTGCTGACCGCGCGCGTCTATCGCCTGCTGCTGCGCGGGGTCGATCCGAGCGCGATCCTGTGCCTGACCTTCACCAAGGCGGGCGCGGCCGAGATGGCGGACCGGATCGGGCGCAGGCTGGCGGCGTGGGTGCGGATGCCCGAGCCGGAGCTGGTCGCCGATCTGATGGCGCTGGGCGAGGACCCGTCGCCGGACCTGCGCAAGCGCGCGCGGACGCTGTTCGCGCGCGTGCTCGACGCGCCGGGGGGCGGCATCCGCATCCTGACGATCCACGGCTTCTGCCAGGGCCTGCTGGCGGCGTTTCCGGTCGAGGCCGGGCTGTCGCCGGGCTTCCGCCCGTTGGAGGCGCGCGAGGAGGCGGTGCTGGCGCGCGAGGCGCTGGCCGAGATGCTGGTCGATGCCGATCGCGAGGGGCGTGGCCGCGTGATCGAGGCGGTCGGCGCGCTGAGCGTGCGGCTGGGCGAGGGCGCGGCGGAGGGGTTCCTGCTCGCCTGCGCGCGGAAACCCAAGGCGATGGCGCTGCTGCCGGGCGGCGATGGGCTGCACGCGATGATCCGCCGCGCGCTCGATCTGCCCACGGGCGACGTCGAGGCGGCGATCGTCGCGGCCTGCGGCGACGACGAATTCGATACCGACGCCGTCGCGGCGCTGGCGGCGGCGAACCGCGCGTGGGGCACCGCGACCGGCGGCAACCATGCCGATATCGCGGAATGCTGGGTCGAGGCCGCGCCGGAGATGCGCGCGCGGATGCTCGGCGATCTCGTCGGCGTGCCCTTCACCGCCAAGTGGGAGCCGCGCAAATATTCGCCCAAGCTGCTCGACGCCGAGCCCGACTATGCCGAGATGGCGCTGGCTGTCGGCACGCGCTGCGCCGAGCTGCTGGGGATGCGCACGCGCGCGGCCTACGCCGATCTGCTCGCGGCGGCGCTCGACGTCGGGCGTGAGTATGCCGCCGCCTATGCGCGGGCGAAGCGGCGGATCGGCGCGGTCGATTTCGACGATCTCATCGCGGCGACGATCGACCTGCTCGGCCAGCCCGGCATCGGCGCGTGGGTGCGCTACAAGCTCGACCGCGAGACCTCGCACATCCTGATCGACGAGGCGCAGGATACTAATCCCGACCAGTGGCGCATCGTCCGCGCGCTCGCCGACGAGTTCTTCGCGGGCGAGGGGTCGCATGGCGGCGAGACGCGGACGTTGTTCACGGTCGGCGACTTCAAGCAGGCGATCTTCGGCTTCCAGGGCACGCACCCGATCTTCTTCGCGGCTGCGGAAAAGCATTTCGGCACCCTCGCGAGCGGTGCCTGGGATGCCGAGTCCGACGCGCGCAAGCGGGGCGAACCGACCTTCGCCGCGCCGTGGAACCGCCTCTCGCTCACGCAGAGCTTTCGCTCGACGCGGCCGGTGCTCGAGTTCGTCGATGCGGCGATGGCCGCCTTGCCCGAACCCGGCCTCGGCAACGTCGCCGCGCGCGAGACGCACGCCAGCGAAGTGCCCGGCCCCGGCACGGTGACGCTCTGGCCGCTCGTCATCGCGGGCGGCACCGAGGAGGACGAGGAAGGCTGGATCGACGATTCCGTGCGCGAGCTGGCGCGGCGGATCGCGCGAACGATCAAGGGCTGGATCGGCACGCTGATGCTCGAGAGCAAGGGCCGCACGCTCCAGCCGCAGGACGTGATGATCCTCGTCAAGCGGCGCGGCGAGCTCGCCTCGCTGATCGTCGCGCGGCTCTATGCGGAGGGCGTGCCGGTCGCGGGGGTCGACCGGCTGCGGCTCAACGCGCCGCTCAGCGTGCAGGATCTGCTCGCCGCGATCCGCTTCGTGTTGCAGCCCGAAGACGATCTGTCGCTCGCGAGCCTGCTGGTCTCGCCGCTGATCGGCTGGAGCCAGGACGCGCTGATGGCCGCCGCCCCGCGCGAAAGCGGGAGCCTGTGGCAGCATCTGCTCCGCACCAAGGGCGACGCGCTCGCCCCCCTGCGCGCGATGCTCGGTCGCGCCGATATCGCCACGCCCTACCAGTTTCTCGAGGAGCTGCTGTCGGGCGGGCTCGGCGGCAGGCGCGCGCTGCTGCGGCGGCTGGGGCAGGAGGCACGCGATCCGATCGAGGAATTGCTGACCGCAGCACTCCAGTTCGAATCGCAAGGCACGCCGTCGCTGCAGCGCTTCCTCGATTGGTTCGATCGCGGCGAAGTCGAGATCAAGCGCGATCCGTCCGCGCCGCTCGATGCCGTCCGCGTGATGACCGCGCACGGCGCGAAGGGCTTGCAGGCGCCGCTGGTGATCCTCGCCGATGCCGCCGTCGATCCCACGCGTAGCCCCCGCTCGACGCTCGACTGGGAACTGGGCGAGGACGTGAAGGTGCCGATCTTCCGCCCGAAGAAGGAGGAAGCCGGTCCGCTCGCCGGGATCGTCGATGCCGCCGAGGCGCGCGAGCTGGAGGAGCATTGGCGGCTGTTCTACGTCGCGGCCACACGCGCCGAGGAGCGGCTGGAGATCGCCGGGTCGCTCAGCGCGCGCGCCAAGGGCGTGCCGCCGCCCGATAGCTGGTATGCGGCATCCGAAGCGGCGATGGCGGCGCTGGGTATAGACGGCCCGGCCGAGGCCGCACGCGCCTTCACCGGCACGGTCGCGCTGAAGCCGGTGCCGCCGCGCACCCCGCGCGCCCGCGATATCGTCGTGCCCGATCCGCTGCCGGAATGGGCCACGCGCGCGGCACCGCAGGAGGCGCGCCCGCCGCGTCCGCTCGCTCCGTCGTCGCTGGGTGAGGATGCGGTCGCCGATCCGCCGCCCGGCCCGGCGATGCGCGCCGCCGCCGAACGCGGGCGGTTGCTCCATGCGCTGTTCGAACGCCTGCCGCAGGTCGCGCCCGAGACGCGACGTCAGGCGGCCGATCGCTGGCTGGCGACGGCGGGCGGTGTCGCGGAACAGCCCGAACGCGCCGAGATCATCGCCACGGTGCTCGCCGTGCTCGAAGATCAGCGCTTCGCCGATCTGTTCGCAGCCGACGCGCTGGCCGAGGCGCCGATCGCGGCGGTGGTCGGCGATGGCATCGTCGTGTCGGGCACGGTCGATCGGCTGCTGGTGACGCCGGAGCGCATCCGCGTGATCGATTTCAAGACCGGCCGCCACGCGCCCGCTACCGCCGCCGATGCGCCGCCCTATCACCTACGCCAGATGGCGGCCTATGTCGCGGCACTCGGCGTGATCTTCCCCGGCCGCACGGTGGAAGCGGCGTTGCTCTACACCGCCGGCCCGTCGCTGATCGCGCTTTCGGCCGACGATCTCGCACCTCACAAGCCCGGCTTCGCAGGCACGGAGCAAAGCTAGGGGCGGACCCGGCTTGAGCGAGGCGCGTTGCACACTTAGATTGCGCCCCGACAAGGAGATACATCATGGCCACCAAGGCGATTACCGATTCGAGCTTCGAAGCCGACGTCATCAACGCGAGCGGCCCCGTGCTGGTCGATTTCTGGGCGGAATGGTGCGGGCCGTGCAAGATGATCGGGCCGAGCCTGGAGGAAATCTCCGAGGAGCTCGGCGAGCAGGTCACGATCACCAAGCTCAACATCGATGAGAACCCCGATGCGCCGGGCAAGTACGGCGTGCGCGGCATCCCGACGATGATCCTGTTCAAGAACGGTGCGCCCGCCGCGACCAAGGTCGGCGCGGAGCCCAAGGGCCGCCTGAAGGCGTGGCTCGAAGGCGAGCTGGCGTAAAACACGCAATTCGGGCCGCGATCCTCACCGATCGCGGCCCGTTTTCTATCTATCGGTAATAGTCATGCCGCTCTGCGCCGTCGAAACCGGCCGCTGGTGAGGCAACAGGCCTTGAAACCGGCGTCCCGAACCGCAGGGGCAGGGATCGTTACGGCCCAGCTTTTCGACGAGTTCGACGTCGCCGTGAACGACGCGGAGGCCGCGCTTCACATGCGTTTCGGACGGGAAACCCTTACGCCGCTTCGAGCTGACCTCGAAAGCAGGGCAGGTCGGCGAAGTGATCGATAGTGCGCATGATCGCCTCCTCTGGTTCGGCCGGTACGGACCGGCCTCGCGCAGATGAACGCGGGTCGCGTGGACGTCAAGTCAGCGGGATCATCACCTGCGAGGCGAAGCCAGGCCGCTCCATCAGCCGCTCGTACCACGCGCGCACACGCGGCCGCTCGGGCCGCTCGATGTCGAGCGTGAACCAGGTGTGCGTATAGACGCCCATCGGAATGTCGCCGATGCCGAACGCATCGCCCGACAGCCAGGGCGTCTCCGCCAGATAGCGGTCGAGGATCGCCATCGCCTGTCCCGCGCGCTCCGCCGACGCGGCAATCGCCGCCATGTCGCGCGCGTCGGGCGTGCGGCGCACCAGATTGACGAAGGCGTCGCGCTGCGCGTCGGCATAGCTGAACTGCCAGTCCATCCATTTGTCGCCGGCCGCGCGCGCTGCCGGATCGGCGGGCCACAAGTCGGGCGCGTATTTCGCGGCGACGTAGCGCAGGATCGCGTTCGATTCCCACAAGACCAGGCCGGCATCCTCTATCGTCGGGATCAGGCGGTTGGGGTTTTTGGCGGCGTAATCTTCCGGGAAACCGAACTGCCCGCCGACGTCATGGCGCACATAGTCGACGCCGATCTCTTCGGCGAGCCACGCGACCTTCTTGACGTTGTGCGAATTGAGGCGGCCCCAAATCTTCAGCATAGGACTCTCGTCAGCATCGCGCTCAGCTCCGGTAGTCGGCGTTGATCGAGATGTAGCCGTGCGTCAGGTCGCAGGTCCACACCGTCGCCTTGCCGTCGCCGAGGCCGAGGTCGACGCCGATCTCGATCTCGCTGCCCTTCAGGTGCGCGGCGACCGGGGCTTCGTCATAGCCCGCCACCACCAGACCCTCGCGCGCGACGAGCGTGTCGCCGAAGCGGATCGCGAGGCTGTCGCGCTCGGCCGGCTCGCCCGCCTTGCCCACCGCCATGACGACGCGGCCCCAATTCGCGTCCTCCCCGGCGATGGCGGTCTTGACCAGCGGCGAATTGGCGATCGATAGCGCGATGCGGTGCGCGCTGCGGTCGCTCTCCGCGCCGGTGACGGCGATTTCGATGAACTTGGTCGCACCCTCGCCGTCGCGCACGACGAGGTGCGCGAGTTGCAGGCACAGGTCGGACAGCGCCGCGCGGAAGGCGTCGGCCCCCGCATCGTCGTCGCCGGAGAGCGGTGCGTTGCCCGCCTTGCCCGTGGCGAAGGCGAGGACGGTGTCGCTGGTCGATGTGTCGCTGTCGACGGTGATGCACGAGAAGCTCGCGCGGTTCGCCTCGGCGAGGGCGGTTTGCAGAAAGGCGGGCGAAACCGCCGCGTCGGTGAAGATGAAGCCGAGCATCGTCGCCATGTCCGGCGCGATCATGCCCGATCCCTTGATGATGCCGGTGAGCGTCACGGTCCGCCCGTCGACGATGGCGGTGGTGACGGCACCCTTGGGAAAAGTGTCGGTCGTGCTGATCGCGACGGCGGCCTCTTCCCACGAACATTCTGCGGCGGCGAAGGCGGCGTCGAGCCCGGCCTCGGCCTTGTCGATCGGCAGCGGCACGCCGATCACCCCGGTCGAGGCGACGAACACGTCGGAGGGCTGGCAGCCGAGGTGCACGGCCGCGCGCGCCGCGATCGCCTCCACCGCCGCGCGTCCGCGATGGCCCGTGAAGGCGTTGGCGTTGCCCGCGTTGACCACCAGCGCGCGCGCCTGGCCGAGCGTCAGCGCCTGTCGGCACCACTCCACCTCGGGCGATGGGCACTTGCTCGTCGTCGTCACGCCCGCGACTGTCGTGCCCGCATCGAGCGCCACGAAGGTGAGGTCGCAACGGTCCCAGGTCTTGTACCGCGCGCGCGCCACGTGCGGCACGACTCCGGCGACGGCGGGCAGGTTCGGGAACGCGGCGGGCGCGAGCGGGGAGAGGGGCGAAGTCATGCGCGGCCCCTTATCGCGTGGCCGAGCCCACGAAAAGGCCGCGCGGAAGGCGGACGGGTGTTCATGTGCGGTAAAAGCCAGACTTTCTACTGGACCGCGGAACTTGTGCGCTGCACCAACGTAACGACTATTGCGGCAGGTCGGGGGTCCGGGCTGTCGCCCGGACCATCGTGATCACTCGGAGTTTCTGAGCCGCATGTCGATTACCCGTGAAATCCTTGATCCTGGCCTGATCTATCTGGCCATGATGAGCCTGTGTACGACAGCGCTGATGGCGATCACCATCCGCCGGGCCTTCGCGATCGAGGACGATCCTGCTCGCGAGCCGGCGCAACTCGCGGTCTGTGCGCTGGTGAGCGCGCTCGTGGCGGCGCTGGTGAGCGGCGTGGTTAGCGGAGCGATCCTCGTGGCGGCGGTCAGTGCCTTGCTGACGCTCGGCATCCGCATCGCGCTCCCGCGCCTGACGATCGCGGGCGCACAGCAACTCGCGCTGCTGCCGCTCGGCTGGATCGTCGGCACGCTGTGGACCTATTCGCTGTTTACCGAAGCCGCGATGCCGACGTGGATGCTCATCGCGATGGCGCTGACGAGCGCGGTGTCGGCGCTGCTGCTCGGCCTGACATTCGCGGTATCGCTGGCGCGGCAGGCGGTGCTGACGCATCGCGACTGGCGACGCCCGATCATGCCCGCCGACCCGATCCCCGCGCGCCGCGCGCCCAAGGTGTCGATCCATTTGCCCGCGTACGCCGAGCCGCCCGAAGTGGTGATCGCGACGCTGAATGCATTGTCGCGGCTCGATTATCCGAATTTCGAGGTGCTGATCTGCGACAACAATACGCAGGATCGCAATCTGTGGATGCCGGTGGAGGCGCATTGCCAGCGGCTCAACCGCGGCCTGGGCGAGGCGCGTTTCCGCTTCTTCCACGTCTCGCCGCTGCCGGGCGCAAAGGCGGGGGCGCTCAACTGGCTGCTCGATCATGTCGAATCGGATGCCGATCTCGTCGCGGTGATCGATGCCGATTACGTGTCGGACGCCGATTTCCTGTCGCGCCTGACCGGGTTCTTCGACGATCCCAAGATCGGCTACGTGCAGACCCCGCACGACTACCGCGCCTATGAGGGCGATGCGTATCTGACCTCGTGTTATTGGGAATATATGCCCAACAACAAGATCGAGCTGTCGGGCCTGAACGAATACAATGCCGCGATCACGATCGGCACGATGTGCATCGTGCGCCGCGATGCGTTGCTCGCCGCAGGAAAATGGGCGGAATGGTGCCTGACCGAGGATTCGGAAGTGTCGGTGCGCTTCCGCGAGCTCGGCTATGACGGCATCTATCTGCGCGATACGTTCGGGCGCGGACTGATCCCGGAGAATTTCGCCGACTACAAGAAGCAGCGCTTCCGCTGGACGGCGGGGCCGGTGCAGCAGTTGCGGCGCCACTGGCGGATGTACCTGCCGCGCGTGCTGGGCGGATCGGCGCAGCTCAACCGCTGGTCGAAGGTGCTCGAATGGCAGCGCGGCGTCGAGCCGTTGCTCGGGGCAATCGGCACGATCCTCGGTTTCGTCGGGGCGATTGCGGGGGTTGTCTCGATCGCCGCCGGCTACGTGCCGACGCTCGATCTGCCCCCGGTGTTCTGGACGGCGGCGCTGATCGCGGCAGGCGGCTCGCTCGCCGCGACATGGCTGCGCTACCGTCTGAGCGACTGCAACGATATGGGCGACATGCTGCTCGGCGAAATCGCGCGCATGTCGCTGACGCATATCCAGATGGTCGGCGGGTTCGCAGGGTTCTCCGCCAAGCCGCTGGCGTGGCGACGCACCCCGAAGTTCCGCGGTCAGGCGGCGGGCCTGCGCGCGCTGACCGAGACGATGCCGGAGACGCTCATCGGCCTCGCGCATGTCGCGTTGGCGATCGCCGCGCTGGCGTTGCGGCAGGGGGCGAACGACGATGTCGGCCTTCTGATCGCACTCGGCGCGACCGTGTCCGGCGTGCGTTTCCTCTGCGCGCCGGTCATGGCGCTGCTCAGCGAACGGCGGTTCGCAACGACGGCGGCAGCCGAGGGAGACGTGGTGACGTTCCCGGTCCCGGCCGCGCGCGCGGCTTGACCGTGCGACCCGACTGGACGGGAGCCGCAAGACTTCATAGATGCGCCTTGTGAACCTGCTGCTCATCCTCTCGGCCCTGATGACCGCGCTGACCGGCGCGATCTCGGGCGGGCGTGCGGTCGCGGTGAGCGCGCACACGGTGTCGCTCGCGCAGGGCGAGGTTCGTCAGGTTTCGCGCGCCCGCCCGGCGCTCGCGCGGGCCGTCCCATTCGAACTGCCGGGCCTGCGGACTCTCGCGGCGATGCCGCAGGTCGTCGTGGCGCTCCCGCGTGCGGTGCCGATCTTCGCGAGCCGCCTGCGGATCTGATCGCGCCCTGACGGCCGGGTGCCGTCCTGACTGCTCCTGCATTTCGCGCCCCGGCAGTGCCTGCGGGCGCTTCTCCTCAAATTCGAAAACACTGGAATTGCCCATGCTCGGCGGCCTTGCCAAAACCCTGTTCGGCTCCTCGAACGATCGCTACGTCAAATCGCTCGGCAGCATCGTCAACAAGATCGCCGCCTTCGAACCGTCGCTCTCGGCCATGTCGGACGAGGAGCTCTCGCAGCAGACCGCACGCTTCCGCGAGCGGCTGGCGGCGGGCGAGACGCTCGACGATCTGCTGCCCGAGGCCTTCGCCACGGTGCGCGAAGCTGCGAAGCGCACGATGGGCATGCGCCACTTCGACGTGCAGATGATCGGCGGCATCGTCCTCCACCGCGGCGAGATCGCCGAGATGCGCACCGGCGAGGGCAAGACGCTGGTGGCAACGCTCGCCACCTACCTCAATGCGCTACCGGGCACCGGCGTCCACGTCATCACCGTCAACGACTATCTCGCCGCGCGCGACGCCGAGTGGATGGGGCAGGTCTACCGCTTCCTCGGCCTGACCGTGGGCGTCATCATTCCCAATCTCAGCGACGATCAGCGCCGGGCGGCGTATCATTCCGACATCACCTACGGCACGAACAACGAGTTCGGCTTCGATTATCTGCGCGACAACATGAAGTATGATCGCGGATCGATGGTGCAGCGCGCCTTCAACATGGCGATCGTCGACGAGGTCGATTCGGTGCTGATCGACGAGGCGCGCACGCCGCTGATCATTTCCGGCCCGACCGACGACAAGTCCGATCTCTACAAGCTGGTCGATGCCGTCGTGAAGCAGCTCGCGCCCGAGGATTACGAGAAGGACGAGAAGCAGAAGTCGATCATCCTGACCGAGGACGGCACCGAGAAGGTCGAGCGGATGCTCGAGACCGCCGGGCTGCTGGAGGGCGCGAACCTCTACGATTTCGAGAATACGCAGGTCGTGCATCACACCAACCAGGCACTGCGCGCGAACATGATGTTCAAGCGCGACGTCGATTATCTGGTGAAGGACGGCAAGGTCATCATCATCGACGAATTCACCGGCCGCATGATGGACGGGCGGCGCTGGTCGGACGGCCTGCACCAGGCGGTGGAGGCCAAGGAGGGCGTCGAGATCGAGCCCGAGAACCAGACGATGGCCTCGATCACCTTCCAGAATTATTTCCGCATGTACCCCAAGCTCTCGGGCATGACGGGCACCGCCGCGACCGAGGCGGCCGAGTTCTTCGAAATCTACAAGATGAACGTCGTCACGATCCCCACCAACGTCGACGTGAAGCGCGTCGACGAGGAGGACGAGTTCTACAAGAACACGCAGGACAAGTTCGCCGCGATCGCCAAGAAGATCGGCGTGCATGCCGAGCGCGGCCAGCCGGTGCTGGTCGGCACGGTCTCGATCGAGAAATCGGAACTGCTGAGCGAATTTCTCACGCAGGAAGGGGTCGATCACAAGGTGCTGAACGCCCGCTTCCATGAGATGGAGGCGCATATCGTCGCGCAGGCCGGTCGCAAGTCGGCAGTGACGATCGCCACCAACATGGCGGGTCGCGGCACTGACATCCAGCTTGGCGGCAATCTCGAATTCCGCATCAACGACGAGCTCGCGGAAATGCCCGAGGGGCCCGAACGCGAGGCGGCGATCGAGCGCATCCGGCTCGAGATCGCGGCGGAGAAACAGGCGGTGCTCGACGCGGGCGGTCTGTTCGTGCTCGGCACCGAGCGGCACGAGAGCCGCCGCATCGACAACCAGTTGCGCGGCCGTTCGGGCCGTCAGGGCGATCCCGGCCTCTCGCGCTTCTACCTGAGCCTCGACGACGATCTGCTGCGCATCTTCGGCCCGGACACTTTGTTCGCCAAGATGATGCGCTCGAACATCCCGGACGGCGAGGCGATCGGCTCGCCCTGGCTGTCGAAGGCGATCGAGACGGCGCAGCGAAAGGTCGAGGCGCGCAACTACGATATCCGCAAGCAGGTCGTCGAATATGATGACGTAATGAACGACCAGCGCAAGGTCATCTACGAGCAGCGCAGCGACATCATGGACGCCGATACCGTCGGCGACGTGGTCGAGGACATGCGCACGGAGACGGTCAACGCCGTTGTCGGCGAGGCGTGCCCGCCGGGATCATACCCCGAGCAGTGGGACGTCGAAGGCATGAAGGTGCGCGCGGGCGAGCTGCTCAACGTCGTGCCGCCGGTCGAGGAATGGTTGAGCGAGGACGCCATCGACCCCGAGATCGTCGAGGAGCGCGTCAAGGCCGCCGCCGATACCTTGGTGGCGGAGAAGGCCGCGTCGCTCGATCCCGAGACCTGGATCCAGGTCGAAAAGTCGATCCTGCTGCAGAACCTCGACCATCACTGGAAGGAGCATCTCGCGACGCTCGACGCGCTGCGTCAGGTCGTCCATCTGCGCGCCTATGCGCAGAAGACGCCGATCAACGAGTACAAGCAGGAGGCGTTCTCGCTTTTCCAGCGCATGCTCGACCAGATCCGCGAGGACGTGACCAAGACGATCGCCTATGCCGAGTTCCAGATCCAGCCGCCGCCCACGCTGCCCGATCTGCCCGACTTCATCACCACGCATTTCGACCCGTTCAGCGGCGAGGACGATACGTTCGATCTCGACGGTGGCGGGTTGATTACGACGACGATGCAACCGCCGCTGTCGATCCCGCGCCCAGAAGGCGACGAGATCGGCCAGGATCCTGCTAGCTGGGAAGGCAAGGTAAGCCGCAACGCGGTGTGCCCGTGCGGATCGGGGCGGAAGTACAAGCACTGCCACGGGGCGGTGTGACATGGAAAACCCCTCCCCTTCAGGGGAGGGGCAAGGGGCGGGGGACGTCTCGCAGAGAGATCGCTTGCGACGCGGCCCCACCCCAACCCCTCCCCTGAAGGGGAGGGGCTAGAAAGACATCAGCGTTTCGGGCCGGTTTCCGGCATCACGATCGTCGGGCCCAGGTTCTTGATGACGTCGCGCGCGTCGAAGGCGCGGATGTTGTCCCTGGGCTTCGGGCCGTGGCCGAGGATGATCTCGGCATTGGCCTCGAACTTGTCGATCGTCTGGACGTCGATGCTGCGATCGAAGAAGGGATCGCCCCAGAACGGATCCCACGAACGCCAGCCGCCGAAGCCGCGCCCGCCGTAGCGCCAGCTCGGGCCCCAGCCGCCGTAGCCGAAGCCGAACCCGCCGCCGAAGCCACCATAGCCGCCGTAGCCGATTCCCGGCGTCGTGTAGGTGCGCTGGCGCTTGTCGGTCTGGCGCTCGGCCATCACGAAATTGTCGAAGCCCTGCTGCACGGTCAGCTCGGCGGCGCGGTAGAGCAGGTAGCGCTCGACGGTATCGCGCGAGGTGTAGCTGTTGCCCGCGAAGCTCACCATGAAGCGGTTCGATTCGATCTGGCGGTCACTATAGCCGCTGCGCGCGAAGCCCTGGCCGGTCGCTGGGCGATAGGTAGTCTCGGTCGCGCAACCCGCCGTCAGCAGGGTAGCGGCCAGCAACGCCCCGATCATGCCGCGGCGTGCGTTCTTTGTGTTCAACATCTGAAGAGCTCCAGTCCAGTCAGCGCTTGCGGTGAAACGAGCCGAAAGCGCCATCGCATGAGGGAACGATCGAGCGCAAATAAAGTCTCGCGGCTGAACGGTTTATGACCAAGAATTCACCAGCGTAACGATCTGCGGTCATTCCTCGCCGAAACGCGCCTCGACCAGTTCTGCGAGCGCACTAACGGCGGCTTCGGCACCGTCGCCGTCGGCACTGATGATGATCGAATCGCCCATCGCCGCGCCCAGCATCATCAATCCCATGATCGAGGTGCCGGTGACCGATCCCGAACCGTCCTTCTCGACGGCGACCTCACAGGCTTGCGTGGAGGCGAGCGTCACGAATTTCGCGGAAGCGCGCGCGTGCAGGCCGCGCTTGTTGGTGATGAGGACCGTCTTGGTAACCTGGCTCACGCAGCCGCCTCTCCCAGCACCTCGGACGCGACCGAGATATATTTGCGGCCAGCTTCACGCGCGGCGGCGACAGCGTCAACCACCTTCATCGATTTTCGCGCCGATTCCAGCCGGATAAGCATCGGCAGGTTGATGCCGGCGATCACCTCGATCCGGCCGCGTTCCATCAGCGAGATGGCAAGGTTGGAGGGCGTGCCGCCGAACAGATCGGTCAGAACGATCACGCCGCGCCCGGCGTCCACCGCCTTGATCGCCTCGGCAATCTCGTTGCGGCGCGCTTCCATGTCGTCGTCGGGGCCGATCGCGACCGCGGCGATCCGCTCCTGCTTGCCGACGACATGCTCCATCGCCATCACGAATTCGTCGGCGAGCCGACCGTGCGTTACCAGAACAAGCCCGATCATCAATTCTGTTTCCCGACCCCGTCGGCGTTCCCGGACGCGCCCTCCAGTGAGTCCTGCGGCGCTGTGGCGAGATCGCGATGCAGGACCGTGGGCGAAAATCCCGCCTCGCGCAACCGGCCAGCAACACGTTCCGTCACGTGGACAGACCGGTGTCTCCCGCCGGTACAGCCGAAGGCGACGGTAACGTATGATTTCCCTTCCGCCCTGTAGCGCGGGAGCAACAGCAGCAGCAGCGACTCGATCTGCCCGACCGCACCTTCATAGGCCGGATCCGCCGCCACATAGGCGCTGACGTCGGCGTCGAGGCCGGTGCCGGGGCGCAGCTCGGGCACCCAGTGCGGGTTGCGCAGGAAGCGCATGTCGAACACGAGATCGGCGTTGCGCGGCAGGCCGCGTGCGAAGCCGAACGACATGACCTGCAACGTCGGCTCGCCGAGCCCTTCGCCGCCGAAGGTCGCGCGCACCTGCTGCGCGAGTTCGTTGGCGCTGAGATCGGTCGTGTCGATCAGCCGGTTCGCCCAGCGGCGGATCGGCGCGAGCAGTTCGCGTTCGCGGGCGATGCCGTCGGCGGCGGGGCGGTCGAGCGCGAGCGGATGCCGCCGCCGCGTCTCCGAATAGCGCCGCTCCAGTTCGCCGCCCGCGCAATCGAGAAACAGCGTGCCGATATCGCGGCCCTGCTCCTCGCCGAGCGCCTTGATGCGGGCGACGATGCGCGCCGGGTCGAAATCGCGCGTCTTGGCGCCGAAGCCGATCGCCAGCGGCTGGGTCGAGCGTTCGGCCCCCTTGGGCAAGGGTGCGCTCAGCAGCCGGTCGAGCAACAGCAGCGGGAGGTTGTCGACCACCTCCCAGCCGAGATCCTCGAGCGTGCGCAATACCGTCGACTTGCCCGCGCCCGACATGCCGGTGACGAGCAATATGTCCTGGCGATCGCTGCTCATGTCGATCGTCATGTGGCCCCCTCCGTCGCCAGACGCAAGGCGAGCTCTACCTTGATCGGGGCGGACATCGCGGCGGGATCGACCGTCATCACCGGCAGGCGGACGCCCGCGATCTCCTCAGACAAGCCCTTGTCGGGCATGCGCGGCACCTCGCCTTCGAGCCGGACAAGCAGGGCGACGCGCGCGCTGGCACGGTGCGCCACCGTGACGATGCCGATGCCGCGTACCTCGATCAGGCCCGCGATCGTATTCGGGGGGGAGGCGAGCAGGCTCCCGTCGTCGGTGGTGAGGTTGGTCTGGTCGTCGCTCACCAGCAGCGCGCCGCGATCGATCAGCCGCAGCGCGAGGTCGGACTTGCCCGCGCCCGATCCGCCGAGCAGCAGTACGCCGTGCCCGCCGATCGCGACGGCGGTCGCGTGAATGCGCAGCGGCGGCGTCACGCCTGCGCCAACGGAAGCTGCACGACGAAGGCCGCGCCGGGCGTGCCGTCCGCGCGGTTTTCGATGCTGATCGTGCCGTGATGCGCCTCGACCACGGTCCGCGCGATGGCGAGGCCGAGCCCGCTGTGCTTGCCGAACGCCTCGCCATCGGGGCGCAGCGACTGGAAGCGGCGGAATACCTGTTCGCGCGCATCCTCGGGCACGCCGGGGCCCTCGTCCTCGACGCGGATGAGCAGGTCGCCCTCGGCCCCTGCAGCCGCGATGACGATCAGGCCGCCGTCGGGCGAAAAGGAAATCGCGTTGTCGATCAGGTTCTCGAATACCCGTTCCAGTCGCGCGCCTTCGCCGAGCGTGACGAGCTGTTCGGCATCGAGGCGGTCGAAGCGCAAGGTGATGCCGCGTTCTACGCCGCGCGCGTCGCGCTGCGCAAGCAAGGCGGCGATCATCGCGCCGATATCGACGCGCTCGAACTTCACGCGGCTGAGCTGCGCGTCGAGCCGCGAGGCTTCCGAAATGTCGGTGATCAGCCGATCGAGCCGGTGAACGTCGTCCCGCACGATCGCCATCAGCTGCTCCTGCAACGCCGGATCGCGGATGCTGGCGAGCCCCTCCACCGCCGATCTCAGCGAGGCGAGGGGGTTCTTCATCTCATGCGTCACGTCGGCGGCGAAGGCTTCGATCGCGTCGATGCGCGCACGCAGCGCGAGGCTCATGTCGGAGAGCGCGCGGGCGAGCATGCCGATCTCGTCGCGGCGGGTGGGGAGGCGCGGCACCACCACCTCGCGCGCGCGCCCGAGCCGCACCCGCACCGCCGCACGGGCGAGGCGGCGCAGCGGCCGCACGATGGTGCGCGCGAGGAACAGCGACAACAGGATCGACACGATCGAGACGACCAGCAGGATGATGGCCAGCCGGTAGCGCTCGATCCGCACCGTCTGCGTGATGTCGCGCGCGTTGACCGTCGTCATCACCACGCCGCCGCCGGGCATGGCGGAGGCGGCGGTGATCACGGGCGTGCGATCCGGCGCGCGCCAGACGGTCGCGTGCGCCCGCGACATGACGAGCGCCGGGCGCACATCGGGCCAGTCGAGCGCTTTTCGACGCTCGCGGTACAAAGGCGCGCGCGGCGCCCCTGCCACGGTGTCGATCATCGCGTCGAGGAAACGCGCTGCGCCAAGCGTCCAGGGTTGCTTGTCGGGATCGGCCAGCCCGAAATTGCGCAGGCCGAGCGCGCGCGTGTCGAGCGCGGGCGCGTCGTTGGTGGTGTAGAGCCGAACCCACACGCCGGTATCGCGCGCCAGCCTGAGCGCGAGGGCAGGCCGCTCCGCCGTCGGTGCCGCGCCCAGCGCCTCGGCGATCAGCCGGGTCTCGCGCCCCGATTGCGCCACGCGGTAGTCGACGATGCGGCTGCGGTACGAATCGAGGTAGAAGAACCCGCCCGCCAGCAGCGCCAGCGCGAACACGTTGACGAACAGGATTCGCGGCGTCAGCGAAACCCGGGCGGACCAGCGCAGCGTCAGCTCGCGGTCGTCACTCCTCCGAGAATCGATATCCGGCACCGTAGAGCGTTTCGATGGAGTCGAACTCTGGATCGACCTGGCGGAATTTCCTGCGCACGCGCTTGATGTGGCTGTCGATGGTGCGGTCATCGACGTAGATGTCGTCGTGATAGGCCGCGTCCATCAACTGGTTGCGCGTCTTCACGACGCCGGGCCGCTGCGCCAGCGCCTCCAGAATCAGGAATTCGGTGACGGTCAGTGTGACGACGCCGCCTCCCCAGGTGACGCGGTGGCGCGCGGTATCCATCTCCAGCCGGCCGCGCACCAGCACCGTCTCGGACGGTTCGCCACTCTCGCCCGCCGGGGCCTGTGCGACCTCCGTACGGCGCAGAATTGCGCGGATTCTGGCGATCAGCAGCCGGTGTGAGAAAGGCTTGGCGATGTAGTCGTCCGCGCCCATCGCCAGCCCGAGCGCCTCGTCGAGCTCGTCGTCCTTGGAGGTGAGGAAGATCACCGGCATCGTGCTCTTCTCGCGCAGTCGGCGGAGCAGCTCCAATCCATCCATGCGCGGCATCTTGATGTCGAAGATCGCCAGCTCGGGCGGGTTCTCGGTCAGCGCCTTCAGTGCCGTCTCGCCATCCGAATAGAGCCGCGTGACGAAGCCCTCGGCCTGAAGCGCGATCGACACCGAGGTCAGGATGTTGCGATCGTCATCGACGAGCGCGATCGTAGCCGTCATCTTGGGCGGTGGCCTTTGTTACCGGATGCCCGATTAGTCCAAAGCCGGGACACGCTCAACCAGATCAATTTGTCTCGTTTGACCGAAGCGGGACGTAGCGATAATGGCTCGCAAGAGATATCACATACACCGCTGTCCCTAAACCGGCGCGATGAGGAGATTTATTGGTGAGCGAACGCATCCCAGCGGCGGGCCTGGAGGCCCAGGGTATCAAGACCGGTGCCAAGGTGCATTGGAACCTGTTGACGGCGGCCCTGGTCGAACAGGCTGTCGCACGTGGCGAGGGGCGCCTGTCGATCGACGGCGCGCTCGTGGTCGAAACCGGTGCGCATACCGGCCGTTCCGCCAAGGACAAGTTCATCGTCCGCGATGCCGAAACCGAATCGACGGTCTGGTGGGGCGACACCAACAAATCGATCACGCCTGATCAGTTCGCTGCGCTGAAGGAAGATTTCCTCGCTGCCGTCGCCGCCAAGGAGACGCTGTTCGTCCAGGATCTGTTCGGCGGGTCGCAGCCCGAATATCGCGTCCGTGTCCGGGTCATCAACGAGCTGGCGTGGCACAACAGCTTCATCCGTACCCTGCTGGTCCGCCCGGACGAAGCCGATCTCAAGGGCTTCGACCCCGAATACACGATCATCGACCTGCCGAGCTTCCGCGCCGACCCCGCCAAGCACGGCACGCGCGGCGAGACCGTGATCGCGGTCAATTTCACTGAGAAGCTGATCCTGATCGGCGGCACCAAATACGCCGGCGAGATGAAGAAGTCGGTGTTCGGTCTGCTCAACTACAAGCTGCCGCCGATGAAGGTCATGCCGATGCACTGCTCGGCCAATATCGGCCCGAACGGCGATACGGCGGTGTTCTTCGGCCTGTCGGGCACCGGCAAGACGACGCTTTCGGCCGACGCCAGCCGCACGCTGATCGGCGACGACGAGCACGGCTGGTCCGACACGGCGGTCTTCAACTTCGAGGGCGGCTGCTACGCCAAGATGATCAACCTCTCGCCGGAAGCCGAGCCAGAGATCTTCGCGACCACCAAGCGCTTCGGCACGGTGCTCGAGAATGTCGTGATGGACGCCGAGACGCGCCAGCTCGACTTCAACGACAATACGCTCGCCGAGAACAGCCGCGGGTCGTATCCGATCGACTTCATCCCCAATGCCTCGAAAGAGAATATGGGGCCGGTGCCGCAGAACATCATCTTCCTGACCGCCGACGCCTACGGCGTGCTGCCGCCGATCGCGAAGCTGACGCCGGAACAGGCGATGTATCACTTCCTCTCGGGCTACACCGCGCGCGTCGCAGGCACCGAGATCGGCGTGACCGAGCCGACCGCGACCTTCTCGACCTGCTTCGGCGCGCCGTTCATGCCGCGCCACCCGTCGGTCTACGGCAATCTGCTGAAGGAGCGAATCAACAAGGGCGGCGTCGATTGCTGGCTGGTCAACACCGGCTGGTCGGGCGGCAAGGCGACGATGCCGGGCATCAAGCGCATGCCGATCAAGGTGACGCGCGCGCTGCTCAATGCGGCGCTCGACGGCAGCCTGAACGATGCTGAATTCCGCAAGGATCCCAACTTCGGCTTCATGGTGCCGGTCGCGGTCGATGGCGTCCCCGGCAACATGCTCGACCCGCGCGAGGCGTGGGAGAACAAGGCCGAATATGACGTGACCGCCGCCAAGCTGGTCGATGAGTTCGTCGCCAATTTCGCGCAATTCGCCGATCACGTCGACGAGGGCGTCCGCCAATCGGCGCCCAAGTCCACCGCCAACGCCTGACCTGCCCGGTTCCTCGATCGGGCTTCCAGTGAAAGCCCGATCGATGACCGACCTGCCGTACCGTCCGTTCGAAAGCTGCGCCGCCGTCCGCGAGACCGGCGAGCGTTTCCTTGCGCGCACGCTGCCCAAGGAGGAATGGACGCACGAGGCGCATCTATCGACCACGCTGTGGCTGATCCGCGACCGGCCCGATATCGACGTGGACGCGCGCATCGCCGGGCTGATCTCGGCCTACAACGCCTCGGTCGGCGGGGTGAACGACGCGACCCAGGGCTATCACGACACGATCACGCGCTGCTTCATCGCCGGCGTCCGCGCATGTCTGCGCGACCGGCCCGAAGGCGAGCCGCTGGTGGAGGCGGTGAACGCGCTGCTGGCGAGCCCCGCAGGCAGGCGCGACTGGCCGTTGCGCTTCTACAGCGAGGCACGGTTGATGTCGGTTGAGGCTCGGCTCGGTTTCATGGAGCCTGATCTGCAGCCGCTCCCGCGTTAGGGCTTATACCCGTAACGAAACGCCGCTAGGCTTGCCTTTCAGGGACCATCAACGAAGGAAACGCACATGGGATTGCTCGACGGTCTGCTCGGCCAAGTCACTGAGAACGTGGATATCAAGAATCTGGCGGCCAAGGTCGGCATTTCGCCGGAGATTGCCGAGTCGGCGATCCAGGCGCTGGCCCATGCGCATGTCGCGCCGACCGACACCGTCACCACGGCGGCGGAATCGACCGGCCTGCCGGCGGATACGATCCAGCAGATCATCGGCCATATCGGCGGCGAGGGCTCGCTCGCGCAGTTCGCCAGCCTGTTCCACGCCGGCGCTGGCGCGGAAGGCGGCATCGCCGGTGCGCTCGGCGGCCTGTTCGGCGGCAAGGAATAAGGATGCACGCGCGGGCGGACATGCCGCCCGCGCGTTCTCTCGCGGCGATGACCGAGACCGAGCTTTACGACCAGCAGGGTTTTCTCGCGCTTCCGGCGCTGTTCCCGGTCGCGGTACTCGACGCATTTCACCGGCAATTGCGCGCCGACCTCGGTTTTGCCGAGGGGCATGTCGTCAGATATATGGCACCCGACAAGCTGCTGCGCGGCGTGACGGTAAACATTCACGCCGCCGAATATGCCCCGCTCACGACGTTTCACTGGGGGCTGACGCCACGCATGGCGCAGCTTATCGGCCGCGATCTTCTCCCCAGCTTCGCCTTCTTCCGCATCTATCAGCGGGACGAGATCTGCCGCGTTCACGCCGACCGCGTCGAATGCGAACACAGCCTGTCGCTCACCGTCGCGGCGGAGGGGGAGGCGCCCTGGTCACTCTCGCTGGCGACCACTGACGGACCGGATTCGAAGGTGCGCGAGGATTTTGACGACAGACCCTTCGCGTCGGTCCCGATGCGTCCCGGCGACGCGGTGGCCTATCGCGGCATCGATCGCCGCCACGGACGGATCGAACCCAATCCCAATGCCTGGTCGGCGCACCTGTTCCTGCACTGGGTCGATGCCGACGGCCGCTACCGCGACCGGGCGTTCGATCGCGTGCGGCAGCCGACCGTCCCGGTGTGAACGTCAGGCCGGCTCCACCAGCAGCACGTTTCCGTTCGCGCCGGTCACCCGCATCCGCGTCCCGGCAGGCGCATCCGGCCCTTCCGCGTTCCATGCGCCGTCGCCCACCGTCACGCGGCCCGAACCGCCGACGATCGCCTCGCACACCTCGACCTGCTTGCCGATCAGCCGCGCGGTGCGGTCGTTGAGCAACGGATCGCCCGGCATCGCGTGCTTGGCCCGCATGTACCAGCGCCAGCCGATCGCCACCGCCACGGCGGTAAAGCCGCAATAGATCAGCGCCTGCACCAGCACCGGCAACCCCGGCGCGACCAGCACGACGACGCCAGTGACGGCCGCCCCGGCGGCAAGGAAGATCAGGAAGAAGCCCGGCGCCAGCATCTCCGCGATCACGAACAGGATCGCGGCGGCAAACCACAGCGCGCCTTCGGTCCAGAGGACGCCGCCGAGCGTCATTGCGCGCCGCCTTCGAACGGACCCGGCCGGCGCGTCGGCGGCGCGGGCGGGGGCGTCGGGCCGGCGGCGAAGCTCGACTTGGCGAGCTCACCGATGCCGCCGAGCGTGCCCATCAACTGCGTCGCCTCCACCGGGAAGAGGATGGTCTTTGCGTTGGGCGAGGTCGCGAACTGGCTGATCGCCTCGACATATTTCTGCGCGATGAAATAGTTGATCGCCTGCGTCGAGCCGCCTTCGATCGCGTCCGACACCATCTTGGTCGCCGTCGCCTCGGCCTGGGCGGAACGCTCGCGCGCCTCGGCGTCGCGGAAGGCTGCTTCCTTGCGGCCCTCGGCCTCGAGGATCTGCGACTGCTTCAGGCCCTCGGCGCGGTTGATCTCGTTCTGACGCGCGGCCTCCGATTCGAGGATGGTCGCGCGCTTTTCGCGCTCGGCCTTCATCTGGCGCGTCATCGCGTTGACGATGTCGGCGGGCGGGCGGATGTCCTTCAGTTCGACGCGGGTGATCTTGACGCCCCACGCCTCGGTCGCCTGATCGACCACCGCGAGCAGCCGCGCATTGATCTCGTCGCGCTTCGACAGCAATTCGTCGAGGTCCATCGAGCCCATCACGGTGCGCAGGTTCGTCGTCGCGAGCTGCATGATCGCGACGTAGAGGTCGCTCACCTCATAGGCGGCCTTGGCGGCGTCGAGCACCTGGAAGAACACGACGCCGTCGACCGCGACCATCGCATTGTCCTTCGTGATGATCTCCTGTCCCGGAATATCAAGCACCTGCTCCATCATGTTGATCTTACGGCCGACCTGGTCGAAGAACGGGATGATGAAGGTCAGCCCCGGCTGCGCCACGGCGGTGAATTTGCCGAACCGCTCGATCGTGTAGCGATAGCCTTGCCGCACCACCTTCATGCCCATCATCAGATAGATGAAGACCAGTACGACCAGCAGGCCGGCAAGCGTCATCGCCATAGTCAGATCCTCCCCCGAGATATTCCCCCTGCAACTAGCAGATTGCGACGGCGCATGTAATCGCCTTCCCGCGCCCCTAGCGCCAACCGGGGGCGTTGTTTACATGGACCGCCACGACTCGCACCTCCCCAAACGCGCAGGAAACGGCACCTCATGGACATTCGGCTCGGCCTCACTTTCGACGATGTCCTGCTGTACCCGGCCGAGAGCGACGTCGTCCCCAGCCAGACCGACACCGCGACCCGGCTGACGCGCGGTATCGCGCTCGACATTCCGATCCTCTCCTCGGCGATGGACACCGTCACGGAGGCCGACATGGCGATCGTGATGGCGCAGCTCGGCGGCATCGGCGTGCTTCACCGCAACCTCACCGTCGAGGAACAGGTCGCCGCCGTGCGCGCCGTGAAGCGCTTCGAAAGCGGCATGGTGGTCAACCCGATCACGATCGCGCCCGATGCCACGCTGGCGGAGGCGCAGGCGATCATGGGCGCGAACCGGATCAGCGGCATCCCCGTGGTCGAAGCGAGCGGCAAGCTGGTCGGCATCCTCACCAACCGCGACGTGCGTTTCGCGGAGAACCCGCGCCAGCCCGTCTCCGAACTGATGACGCGCGACAATCTCGCCACCGTCTCTCCCGGCGTCACATCGGAAGAAGCGCGCCGCCTCCTCCACCAGCGCCGCATCGAAAAGCTGATCGTGGTCGACGACGCCTATCGCTGCATCGGCCTGATCACGGTCAAGGATATCGAAAAGGCCGTCACCTATCCCAACGCCACCAAGGATTCGACCGGCCGCCTGCGCGTCGCCGCCGCCACCACTGTCGGCGACAAGGGTTTCGCCCGCACCGAGGCGCTGATCGACGCCGAGCTCGATCTCGTCGTGATCGACACCGCGCACGGCCACAACAAGGACGTCGCCCGCGCGGTCGAGCGCGTGAAGAAGCTCTCCAATTCGGTGCAGGTCATCGCCGGCAACGTCGCTACCGGCGAGGCGACACAGGCGCTGATCGATGCGGGGGCGGACGGCATCAAGGTCGGCATCGGGCCGGGCTCGATCTGCACGACGCGCGTGGTCGCCGGCGTCGGCGTGCCGCAGCTCACCGCCGTGATGGACTGCGCCGAAATCGGCCTGAAGGCGGGCGTGCCGGTGATCGCCGACGGCGGCATCCGCACCTCTGGCGATATCGCCAAGGCGCTGGCGGCGGGCGCGTCGGCGGTGATGATCGGGTCGCTGCTGGCAGGCACCGAGGAAGCACCGGGCGAGACCTTTCTGTACCAGGGCCGCGCCTACAAATCCTATCGCGGCATGGGCTCGGTCGGGGCGATGGGGCGCGGTTCGGCCGATCGCTATTTCCAGGGCGACATCAAGGATCAGCTCAAGCTGGTGCCCGAGGGGATCGAGGGGCAGGTCGCCTACAAGGGCCCGGCCAAGGACGTGATCCACCAACTCGTCGGCGGCGTGCGCGCGGCGATGGGTTATACCGGCTCCGCCACCATCGAGGACCTGCAGGCGCGGGCGCGCTTCGTGCAGATCACTGGCGCTGGGCTGCGCGAAAGCCATGTCCACGACGTCGACATCACGCGCGAGGCGCCGAACTATCCGACGCGCTGACGTGGCGGTCGGCCGATGACCCCCGCGTCGCGCGCGCAGGCGGCGATCGAGCTGCTCGACCAGATCATCGCGGCGGCGCGCGAGGGCGGGGCGGCCGCCGACACGCTGATCGCCCGCTATTTCGCGGCGCGTCGCTACGCCGGATCGAAGGACCGGCGCGCGGTGCGGGAGCTCGTGTACGCCGCGATCCGCGAACATGGCGAACTGCCACCATCCGGGCGCGCCGCCATCGCCGGGCTGGCATCGTATGTCGACGCCTTTGCCGATGCGGACTGGCGAAAGGAACTGCCTTGGTTCTCTGCCGATCTCTTCGACGGCAGCGCCCACGGCCCCGCGCCTTTGAGTGCCAACGAAGTCTGGCGTCCGGGCCAGCTCGGAGGCTGGGCGATGTCGCAAGTGCTCGCCGCAGTCGATCACGACGACCGCGAGGCGACCGCGCTTCTGGAACGCGCCCCGCTAGATATCCGCATCAATCGGCAGGTCGCGGGATCGGTCGAGATCTCGGGCGGGGAGGCGATTGCGGGCCTTCCCGATGCGCTGCGCCTGCCGAGCGGCACCAATGTCGAGGGGCTTGACCTCTGGAAGGCGGGCGGGCTCGAGGTGCAGGACGCCGGCAGCCAGATCGTCACCCAGGCCGCCAGGGCGCAGCCGGGACAGCGCATCGTCGATCTCTGCGCAGGCGCGGGCGGCAAGACGCTCGCGCTCGCCGCCGCGATGGAGAACCGCGGCGCGCTGCTCGCCACCGACAGCGACCGCGCGCGCCTGTCGCGACTCGCCCCGCGCGCCGAGCGGGCGGGCGTCTCGATCGTCGAGACGCGCCTGCTCGATCCCAATCGCGAGGCAGAGGCGCTGGCCGACTGGCAGGCGCAGGCCGACGCGGTGCTGATCGACGCGCCCTGCTCGGGCACCGGCACCTGGCGGCGCAACCCGGAGGCGCGCTGGCGGCTCACCCCCGCGCGGCTCGCCAAGCTGGTCGAGACGCAGGCGCGGCTGCTGGAGATCGGCGCGGGGCTGGTGCGGCCGGGCGGCGCGCTCGTCTACATCGTCTGCTCGCTGCTCGATGACGAGGGCGCTGGGCAGGTCGCGCGTTTCCTCGGCGACCATCCCGATTGGTCGGCGGAGCCGCTCTCGCTCCCGGCCGGCACCCCGCACGGCGCGGGCCTGCGCCTCACGCCGCTAAGGGATGATACCGACGGCTTTTTTGTCGCAAGGCTATCGGCACCATGCTAGCCTCGGGCATTGTGCCCAGGATCGTACCCAAGCTGGAGTTGCTCATGCGTTATCTGCCCGTCGCCGCTGCTGCCGCGATGACGATCCTCACCGTGTCCAGCGCGGTGCATGGCCAGCGCCCGGAGGAGGCGATCAACCCGCGCTCGCTGGCGCTGCTCGAAAGCGGGCGGAGCGCGCAGGCGGCAGGCAATCTCGACGGAGCGACCGATGCGTACGAGAGCGCGCTGGTGGTCGATCCGCGCAATCGCGGCGCCTTCATCGGCCTCGCCGAGGTCTCGCGCAGCCGCGGTCTGCCGGGCAAGGCGATCCGCTATTATCGTGAGGCACTGGAATTGCGCGCAGACGACGTGGTCGCGCTCAAGGAGCAGGGCGAGGCGCTGGTCGAGCGCGGCGCGGTCGATCGCGCCAAGGCCAATCTCGCCAAGCTCAAGCAGATCTGCGGCAAGCGTACCTGCACCGAAATCGCGCAGCTCAACGCCGCCATCGTCAAGGGCCCGCCGATCCAGACCGCCGCGGCAGTGCCGCCTGCGGTGCCTGCGAAGAACTAACCCAAAACCCGCGCGATCGCGCAGAACTCCGCAACGCTCAGCGTTTCCGGCCGCCGCGTCGCTTCGATACCGAGCGTCTCTAGCGCCTCGATCGCGCCGGCCACCGACTTCAGGCTCTGCCGCAGCATCTTGCGCCGCTGGCCGAACGCCGCCGCCGTCACCCGCTCCAGCGTGGCCAGCTTGACGCCTTCGGGGGCGTCGGTGGCGAGGATATGCACCACCGCCGACATCACCTTGGGCGGCGGCGTGAAGGCCGAGCGGTGGACGGGCATCGCCAGCTTCGCGCTGCTGCGCCACTGCGACAGGATCGCAAGCCGTCCGTAAGCCTCGTCGTTCGTGCCCGCGACGATGCGGTCGGCGACTTCGCGCTGGAACATCAGCGTCAGGCTCGCCCACCACGGCATCCAATCGGCCTCCAGCCAGCGGATCAGCAGCGCGGTGCCGATATTGTAGGGCAGGTTCGAGACGATATGCGGCTTGCCTGAAAAGAGCGCAGGCGCATCGACCGTGAGCGCATCGTCCTCGATCACGGTGAGCATACCCGGATAGGCTTCACTCAACTCGGCGAGGGCGGGGATGCAACGCCGGTCGCGTTCGATCGCCGTCACCTTCGCCCCCGCCGCCAGCAACGCGCGCGTGAGGCCGCCGGGGCCGGGGCCGATCTCCAGCACCTCCGCGCCTTTGAGATCGCCCGGTATCCGCGCGATCCGCGCCAGCAGTTGCGCATCGAGGAGGAAATTCTGCCCCAGCGCCTTGCTGGCGGCGAGGCCATGCCGCGCGATCACGTCGCGCAGCGGCGGAAGTTCGACCGTCATGCGTGCAAGATCACTGGGCGGCGTAGGCGGCGCGGCGGATCGCGGCCTCGCCCGCCATGCGGATCGCGGCGATCATCGCGCCGGGCTCGGCGATGTTCTTGCCGGCGATGCCGAAGGCGGTGCCGTGATCGGGCGAGGTCCGCACGATCGGCAGGCCGAGCGTGATGTTGACGCCATCGTCGAAATACAGCGTCTTTATCGGGATCAGCGCCTGATCGTGATAGCAGCACATCGCCGCGTCATACGTCACGCGCGCGCGGTCGTGGAACATCGTATCGGCGGCGAAGGGCCCGGTCGCGTCGATGCCTTCCGCCTGCAACAGTTCGATGGCGGGGGTTATGAGCTCGATCTCCTCGCGGCCGATCTTCCCGCTCTCGCCCGCATGGGGGTTGAAACCGGCGAAGGCGATGCGGGGCCGAAGGATGCCGAAATTCTTGATCAGTCCACGCGCCGTCGCGCGCGCTTTCGCGGCGATCAGCTCGACGGTCAGAGCGCCCGCCACCTCGGCAAGCGGGATGTGCGTGGTGATCGGCACGACGCGCAGGCCGGGCCCGGCGAGCATCATCACCGCATTCTCGCGGGCGATGCCGCAGCGTTCGGCGACGAATTCGGTCTGGCCGGGATGGGTGAAGCCGATCTGATAGAGCTGCGCCTTCGATACCGGCCCGGTCACGAGGCCGAGCGCCGCGCCCGACCGCGCCATGCCCGCCGCCACCTCCAGCGAGTGCAAGGCACAGCGCGCGCCGTCGACGTCGGGCGAGCCCGGCGTGATCTCTCCACCATCATCGACCGCGAGGATCGGCAGGCCCTGGTCGAACGCGCCCGCCACTTCGGACGGATCGCCGATGGTGCGGATCGGCCCGTTCCACACCGCCGTCACGGCGCGGGCATCGCCGACCGCGAAGAATGGCGGCAGGTCATGCTCGCGCCGCAGCGCCCATGCCTTGGCAATGATCTCCGGGCCGATCCCGGCCGGGTCGCCCATCGAGATGGCGAGCGGCAAGGTCATGCCCGGAGCATCCCGGTCAGCGATATTCGACCACCGCGTCACGCCGCAGATCGCGAAGCATCTGCTGGGCGCGGCGGTTGACCTTCTGCTGCTCCATCTGGTCGCGAACCTGATCGACCGTGGGCAGCGCGACCGCGCCCTTGGGATCGTCGCGACCGCACAGCACGAGCGCGCGAACGCCGTCCTGCTGCGACCCGAAGGCGGGGGTCGCTTCGCCGACCTGCAGCTTGAGCATGATTTCCTGCAACTGTGCCGGCAGATCGCGAACCTTGACGGCGTCGTTATCGACCACCTCGGCGCCCATTGCCGTCGCGGCACCGGCGACCGCGCCGCAGCCGTGGATTTCCTTGAGCTGCTTGGCGAAGGCGGCGACGCGGGCGTTGGCATCCGCCTGCGTCAGGCCGGCGGCGAACTTCACGCTGATCTGCTTGAGCGACAGCTTGGCGTCGCGCGGATCGGCCTCCAGCACCTTGCGCTTGTCGACCAGATACAGGAGCGAGAAGCCGCCCGGCACCTCGATCGGCCCGGCGAGCTGGCCGACGTTCATCGTCCGCGCCGCTTCTGCCAGGCTGGCTGGCAACGCACCGAGCTGCGCCGAACCGACCCAGCCGAGATCGCCCTGCGTCCCGCGCGTCGTCGCTTCCGAATATTGCGCGTAATATTCGAAGGGCTTGGTGCCCTTCTGGATCTCCTGGATCATCTGCTGCAGGCTCGTATAGGCCTGCTGCGTGCGGTCGGCGGAGCCGGAGACGTAGATTTCCTTGAGGTGATATTCCTCGGTGCCCTGCGACGCCTTCATGCGATCGAGAATGCCCTGCACCTCTTCGTTGCCGACGTTGGCGAGCGGCTCGACGCGGCGGCGCAGAAAGCCGCTCCACGCCAGTTCCGCCTCGATCTGGCGCTTGAGCGAACGCTCCGACGACCCGACCGAGCGCAGATAGGTGCGCATGTCGGCGGGCGTGCGGCCGAAATTGCTGGAGACGCGGGCGAACGCCTGATTGATCTGCTCGGGCGTGATCTTGACGTCGTTGTTCTTGGCTTCCTGGATCTGCAGCGTCTCGTCGATCAGCGAGCGCAGGATCTGCAGCTTGAGCCGGTCCTTGTCCTCCGCCGACAGGTTGAGCTGGTTCGCCGCCGTGACGAGCGCGACGCGCTGATCGACGTCGGTGCCGGTGATGACGTTGTCGTTGACGATCGCCGTCGCCTTGCGGACGTTGGGATCGACCTTGCCGAAGATCTGGAGGTTGGCGGGCAGGTCGAGCGAGGCCGCCGGGGTGGCATTGTCGCTCACCGTCTGTGCCGGAATCGGGGCAGCGCCTGCAAAAGCGGCCAATACAGCGCCGATCGCCGTCACCTTACGAAACTTGCTGTTCACGTGTTTAGATCTTCCCATCCTGCGTGCGAAACGCCCTGCCGCCCGTTCGGCGGTCGCTCTCTTCGCCGATCGCACCTGAACCACCGCTTAGCGGCCCAGATTCTTGAATGCCAGCGTCAACAGGAAGCTGTTGCCGCGCTGCGCGTCGCCGGTGTTCTGGTAATCGCGCTTCCACGTGAGGCCGAGGCGGAGGCAATCGTCCTCATACGCGACGCCGAGGCGGTGGCGCACCGGGCTGAAGCCATCGGCGACCGACAGCGGATCCTCGTCGCGGTTGGTAAGGTCGATCACGGTCGATCCGAATGCCGACCAGAAGCGCGAAATCTGCACCCGCGCCCCGACGCGCGCCTCCTCCCGATCCTGCAAATCCTCGATCGTCGGAGTGATATCCCGATTGAGGCGCAGGTAGCCAAGCAACAAATACGTCCCCCGCGTGCCGATCGTCGCGTCGATCTCGTTGCGGCGCACCGCGAAATTGTCCTTGTCGAGCCGGTAGCGGTGCGTGAGCGAGAAAAGATCGTGGAAGCGGATCTCGGTCCGCCCGACGATATCCGAAAGGCGGTCGCTGAGGCCGGTGCCGTTGAGGAACAGCGTCGGCTGGTTGTCGAGCCGGTAGCTTTGACCCACCGTCGACTGAATCGACAGGCCCGGTAAATCGAGCGCCCAGTCGAGGCCGTAGGTGAAGCGCGTAGAATCCTCCCAGCGGTCGTATCCGGGGAAGCGATTGAGCGCGAACAGGTTCGAATCCTCGAGATCGACCGCGCGCGCATCCTCGTTCGGCACGTCGAGGTTGGTCGTGTGCGGCGAGGCAACGATCTGGAAGCGCGGCGTCAGCCGCTGCGTGCCGCCGAACAGGTTGCCGATGAAAGGCCACTTGATATCGACCGCCAGCGCGCCGATCGCGCGACCGTGGAACCCGTCGAGCCCGCGGTAGCTGGCGATCGCCGTCGTCGCCGAATCGCTGGTATTGTAGATGTCGCCGCGGCCGTAGGCGGTGAAGGTCACTTCCTGGCCCCACGGCGTCAGCTTGCGCAGATCCCAGCGCAGGCTGGCAAAGGCGCGCTGGCTGTCCTGCCCGGCGGTGCGAGTGATGGCGAGGCTGTTGAGCTGCAATTGGAACTTGCCGCCGAGCACGCCGTCATTGAAGCGGCGGCGATAATCGATCTCTGGCAAAGCGAACGGCTGCAGGCCCTGACGGTCGTTGAGGCGCAGCGTCTGCACGTACCAGCCGGTGACGGCGAAATAGCTGTCGCGATCGATCCGCTCGAGGCTGGCGGTCGAGCGCAGGCGGTCGTCGCGCGAAATGTCGTAGCGACGCAGGAAGGTGCGGTCGCTGGCCACGCGCAGCGACCCGCTGATGCTCCACTCCGGCGAAAGCTGGAAGCGCGCGACGCCGTCGACATAGCCGCGCAGCGCGTTCTCCGACGACAAGGCGGTGCCGCCGGTGGTGAGATCGTCGCTGCGGCGGCTGACGGTGACATAGCCGCCGATCTTGTACGCGCCGAGCGACGTCAGCGCGCTGAACTGCGTCTGCAGCATCGGCAGCGCGGCGCTGAATACGCGCGGCGTGACGATGAGGCTGCGATTGGGGCCGAGGGCGAAGTTGTAAGGTGCAGCCAGCGCGAGACCGTTGACGCGATCGTAACGGAAATCGGGTTCGAGTAGGCCGGTCGCGTTGCCGTCGCCGACCGAGTGCGAGAAGGCGGGCAGGGGGAGCGTGGGCAGGCCGAACAGATTGATCTGCGCGCCCTTGTAATAGATGCGCTGCTTGTCGGGCCTGTAGACCACCTTCACGGCGGTGATCTTCCACGACGGCTCCTTCGGACAACCCGAACTGGTGGCGACCGCGCAGGGAGTGTAGGCCGCGTCGTTGAGCGTCACGACCTCATCGAGGCCGCGCGTGCCCTTGCGCGCGGCGAGGCGCCCGCCGCGTTCCAGCACGATTAGCATGTTGTCGACCACGCCGTCCTTCAGCGAATCGGTCAGTTCGATCGAATCGCCGTAGGCCACATCACCGGTCGGGTTGGTGACGGCGATGTTGCCGTTCGCCACCACCTTGCCGGTCTTGCGGTTCCACACGACCTTGTCGGCGCGGAGACGATCGCCAGAACGGTACATGCGGACGTCGCCGGTGGCGGTGACTATATCAGTTTCGTTCTCATATTCGAGCGTGGCGGCGCTGAACTGGACCTGATCGTCGGAAGGGGTCGGATTGGTCGAGGGGGGTGGCGGCTCGGCGACCGGCTTTTGCAGATCCTGCGCGTGGACCGCGCCGGGGCACAAGGCGACGGACAGCGCACAACTGGCGAGTAGGAAGAAACGCTTCACGACGGCACTTTACCCCGGTGTCCGCGCGAAAGGCGGGTGTCCCGGTTGCCCTATCGCATCCGCGAAGCAATGCTGCAACGTCGCCCTTTTGTTGCCGCGTTTTGCCAGCGGCGCGCGGCTGGCCTAGAGATCACCGACTCATTCCAGTTTGATTGCCGAGGCATTTCCCCATGAAGATCGCGTTTTCCGCCGCTGCGCCGGATCCGGCCGGTACGCTCGCCATCACCGTCGAGAAGGACGGCATCGCCAGGCTCGCCTCCGCCACGCTCGACGCGGCATCGGTGGCGGCCGCCGTCGCGGCGGCGCGCGCGAGCCGGTTCGAGGGCGAAGCGGGCGGCGCGATCGAGCTGTTCCTGCCAGCGGCTGGTGATGTGCGGCGCGTGCTGCTGCTCGGCGTCGGATCGGGCAGCGTCGCGGATTACGAGCGCGCGGGCGGCGCGCTGACCGCCAAGCTGCTCACCTCTGGCGTCACCGATGTCGCGGTCGACCTGTCGGGCGCACGGCCGACCGCATCGGCGGTCGCGCGCTTCGCCGCCGCTGCCGCGCAACGTGCGTGGCGTCACGACGTCTATCGCACCAAGCTGCCCGAGAAGCAGAAGCCGACGCTCGCCGCGGTCACGCTGCACGGCGCGCCGGAGGGCAGCGAGGCCGCCTGGGCGAAGCAGGACGCGGTGACGCAGGGTCTGGAGCTGACCCGCACGCTCGTCGCCGAGCCCGCCAACGTCATCTACCCCGAGAGCTTCGTCGCGCGCGTGCTCGCCTCGGTCGAGGGGCTCGGCCTCGAAGTGACCGTGCTGGGCGAGGCGGAGATGCGCGATCTCGGCATGGGCGCGCTGCTCGGCGTGTCGCAGGGCTCGGTGCGCGAGGCGCGGCTGCTCGCGCTCAAATGGAGCGGCGCGGGTGCGGGCGATCCCGCGCTGGCGCTGGTCGGCAAGGGCGTGACCTTCGACACTGGCGGCATCTCGCTGAAGCCGCCCGCCGGCATGGAGGACATGAAGTGGGACATGGGCGGCGCGGGCGCCGTCGTCGGCGCGATGAAGGCGCTCGCCACGCGCAAGGCGAAGGCCAATGTGATCGGCGTCTGCGGCCTGGTCGAGAACATGCCCGACGGCAATGCGCAGCGCCCCGGCGACGTCGTCACCTCGATGTCGGGGCAGACCATCGAGGTGATCAACACCGATGCGGAAGGCCGCCTCGTGCTGTGCGACGTGCTGACCTGGGTGCAGCGCACGCATCACCCCAAGACCATCGTCGATCTCGCGACGCTGACCGGCGCGATGCTGATCAGCCTGGGCAGCGAACATGGCGGCTGCTTCGCCAACGACGATGCGCTGGCCGACCAGTTGCTGGCGGCGGGCAAGGCCTCGGGCGACCTGCTGTGGCGCTTCCCGATGTCGGAGGCGTACAACAAGCTGATCGATTCGCCGATCGCCGACATGAAAAACGTGGGACCGCGCTACGCCGGTTCGATCACGGCGGCGCAGTTCCTGCAGCGCTACATCGATACCGGCGTGCGCTGGTCGCACCTCGACATCGCCGGGATGGTGTGGGCCGACAAGGCCGGATCGACCTTCGACAAGGGCGCGACGGGGTTCGGCGTGCGGTTGCTGGACCGGTTCGTGAGCGATAATTTCGAAGCGTGAGTCTCCCTCTCCCCGCTTGCGGGGAGAGGGTCGGGGAGAGGGGCAGTGCAGATCGCACCGTGAGTAGTCTGCACTGCCCCTCTCCCGACCTCCCCCGGCACAAGGCCGGGGTCGGTCTGCCCTCTCCCCGCAAGCGGGGCGAGGGCGAAGGGGCGACGTAATGCAAGTCGATTTCTACCACCTGACCGTCACCCCGCTCGACCGGGCGCTGCCGCAGATCGCGGAGAAGGTGCTCGGCACGGGCGGCCGCCTGCTTATCGTCACGGAGAGCGAGAGCCAGCGGGCGACGCTCGACCGCCTGCTGTGGACCTACAGCCCGGAAAGTTTCCTGCCCCACGGCGAAGCGGGCGGGGAGGGTGATGCGCGCCAGCCGGTGCTGATCGCCCCGGAGGCAGAGCCCGCCAACGCCGCGCGCAACGTCGCGTTGGTCGATGGCGTGTGGCGCGACGCGGCGCTCGGCTTCGACCGCGCCTTTCACTTCTTCGACGAGGATCGCATCGTCGAGGCCCGCGCCGCCTGGCGGGCGCTGGGCGACAGGGAAGGCGTGGAGCGCCGCTACTGGAAGCAAGGCGAAACGGGGCGCTGGGAGCAGGCGGCTTGATCCTCACCTCCCGTTCGTCCTGAGCGAAGTCGACGGACGTGCCGCAGACGCTGCCGCCCGAAACACGTGCTTCGACTTCGCTCAGCACGAACGGAGGCTAAGACTTCCGCTGGCCTCCGCCCGGCTTGCATCGCCGCGGCCCCGCGACTAGGGGGACGCGACTTTCCTTACCTTTCAGACACAGGAGCTTCACGGTCATGGCCGCGAACCGCACTTTCTCGATCATCAAGCCCGACGCCACGCGCCGCAACCTGACCGGCGCCGTCACCAAGATGCTGGAGGAAGCCGGCCTGCGCGTCGTCGCCTCGAAGCGCATCCACATGACGCGCGAACAGGCCGAGGGCTTCTACGCCGTCCACAAGGAGCGCCCGTTCTTCGGCGAGCTGGTCGAGTTCATGATCTCCGGCCCGGTCGTCGTGCAGGTGCTCGAGGGCGAGAACGCCATGCAGCGCAACCGCGACATCATGGGCGCGACCAACCCGGCGAATGCCGAGCCCGGCACGATCCGCAAGGAAATCGCCGAATCGATCGAGGCGAACTCGGTCCACGGTTCGGACAGCGACGAGAATGCCGCGATCGAAATCGCATACTTCTTCAAGCCGGAAGAGATCGTGGGCTGAGGCGGCGACGGGACTAGCGCAAGCCAGTCCCGAGCTTCAGCCTCGCCCGGCCGGCGGCGCCATAGCGCCGTCCGACGACGCGGCTTTGCCGCGTCGGGCCAGCCAATCAGCCTTCGATACGCCGTTCGTCCCGAGCTTGTCGACGCAATGCCCTTTCTTCGTAGCAAGAAGGGCAGCCCTTCGACAGGCTCAGGGCGAACGCCAGTTATTGGGGCTTGCGGGCCTTCCAGAGTTTGTCGATTCCGGCCTGATCGCCGCCGCCCGCGCGGCGGTTGAAGCCGACGATCTCCAGCGCGCGGGGCCGCAGCGGGCGGCCGTGCGTCTGCCAGACGATCTCCGCCAGCGCGCTCGCCGTCATCGGCGTGTCGAGGGTCATGTAGCTGACCGTCACCAGCACCGGCAGCGTGCCGGTCTGGACGTCGGGCTCGCCGCTGGTCGCCTTGAGCAGCGCGTCTTCGTACCAATCCTTCGGGACGGTCCGTGTCGGCGTCGTCTTCGTGCCGATGCCGAGCGCGGTGGGGAAGGCGATCGTCACGCCGGTCAGCGGGTGATGTTCGTCCTGCGCCAGCGTCAGCGTGCCGTCCTTGGCGACGGTCGCGGCGATTTCGTAGCGAGTCTGCGCCTTGGCCTCGGCGCGCTTTTCGGCCTGCTTGTCGGCGAGGTCGCTGCGCCGGTCGCTCCACGTGAGCCACAGCGACACGCCTGCGATGATAAGGCCCGCCACCGCGACGAATTCGCCGAGGTTGATCCAGCGCCGCCGGGTCGCGGCGGCCTCGGCCTTTGCGACGGCTTCGGTCGCCGCCGCCTGCATCTCGCCGTCGTCGCTCAACGCCCGCCCGCCTCCAGCAAGCGGCGCGGCGCGACCAGTTCCCAGCTATAGGCGATGCGGTCGCCGACGCGGTCCCAGTCGACGTCCTCGCCGTCCAGACGCATCGCCACCCAGCCCGAGGGGCCCATGTAGGGCGGCGAATAATAGAAGGCCGGGTCGCTCTCGATCAGCATCGCCTGCTCGTCGCGGCCGCTCGTCTTGACGATGGCGATGGTCTCGCCGTCGCTGTGATGATTATGCCAGAAATAGGCGAAGAACTTGCCTTTGGTGATGAAGAACCCCGGCGAGCCGTGCGACAGCCGCTCGTCCGCCTCCGGCATGGCGAGCGCGAGATCCCGGACACGGGCTAGAACGGTTTCGGGGTCTGGGCTCATCGCTTCACGAACTCCGACAGAATGCGCGGGTAGAGGCGATGTTCCTCCGCCAGCACGCGCTCCGCAAGGGTTTCGGGCGTGTCGCCGGGCAGGATCGGCACTTCGGCCTGGCCGAGCACTTCGCCGCCGTCGAGCTCCTCGGTGACGACATGGACCGAGCAACCGCCGGCGGCGTCGCCCGCATCGATGGCGCGGGCGTGGGTGTCGAGGCCCTTGTATTTGGGTAGCAGCGAGGGATGGATGTTGAGGATGCGCCCGCGCCACGCCGCGACGAAAGCGTCGGAGAGCAGGCGCATGTAGCCGGCGAGCGCGATGGTTTCGACGCCGGCCGCGCGCAATTTGAGATCAAGTACTTGATGGTACTGCGTTTTGACCTTGCGATCCCACGGAATATGAAGAGTCGATAGCCCCTCCGTCGCGGCCCATTCCAGACCGGCTGCGTCGGCCTTGTCCGAAATGACGATCGCGACCTCGTAGGGACAGTCCGGTTCTCGCGATGCCGCCACCAACGACATCATGTTCGAGCCTCGACCCGAAATGAGAATTGCAACCTTGTGTCTGGCCATTCTTGTTCCCCGGCGAAGGCCGGGGTCCAGTTACGGGCCGGCTCGATACTGGGCCCCGGCCTTCGCCGGGGAACAGGTCAGGTGTGATTGTGTGTCGCGGACCAAGTGTCGCGGCCGCCCCAGGTCTCGGTCGAGCCCGATACCGTGCAGCCGCGTTCCCCGGCTTCGATCCTGCCGATCCGCAGCACGGTCTCCCCGGCCTCGCCCAGCATCGCTGCGACGGCGTCGGCGTCGCCCGCCGCGACGACCACCGCCATGCCGACCCCGCAGTTGAAGGTGCGCGCCATCTCCTCGGGCTCGATCCCGCCCTGCGCCTGCAGGAACGCCATCAGGCGCGGCTGCGGCCAGGCATCGGCATCGACCTGCGCGTGGGTGCCGGCGGGCAGGACGCGCGGGATATTTTCGAGGAGCCCGCCGCCGGTGATGTGCGCGAGGCCCTTGATCTTGCCCGCCTTGAGCGCGGGCAGCAGGCTCTTCACGTAGATCCGCGTCGGCGCCATCAATGCGTCGATCAGCAGCGTTTCCTGATCGAACAGCGCCGGGCGATCGAGCTTCCAGCCCTTGTCCGCCCCCAGCCTGCGCACCAGCGAGAAGCCGTTGGAATGAACCCCCGACGAGGCGAGGCCGAGGATCACGTCGCCCGCCGCGATGTCCTTGCCCGTCAGCACGCGGTCGCGCTCGACCGCGCCGACGCAGAAGCCCGCGAGATCGTAGTCGCCGGGCGCGTACATGCCCGGCATCTCCGCCGTCTCGCCGCCGATCAGCGCGCAGCCGGCCTGTTTGCAGCCCTCCGCGATCGAGGCGATGACGCGCTCCGGCACGTCGCCCTCCAGCTTGGCGGTGGCATAGTAATCGAGGAAGAACAGGGGCTCGGCACCCTGGACGATCAGATCGTTGGCGCACATCGCGACGAGATCCACGCCGACGCCATCGTGGGCATTGTATTCGATCGCGAGCTTGAGCTTGGTGCCCACGCCGTCGTTGGCCGCGACGATCAGCGGATCGGTGAAGCCCGCCGCCTTGAGATCGAAGAAGCCGCCGAAGCCGCCGAGATCGGCATCGGCACCGGGCCGCCGCGTCGCCTTTGCCAGCGGCGCGATCGCCTTGACGAGGGCATTGCCCGCCGCGATCGAAACGCCCGCCTGGGCGTAGGTATAGGGTTCGGTATCGCTCATGCGATCAGCGCCTAGCCACATCGCGCTTGGATTTCCACGCCTGCTTCGCCAAAAGGGCCGCGACATGCCCCCGCGCCGCTTTTCCATTTCGCTCCGCTTGCTGCTTGCAGCGGTGCTCGTCGCCAGCGGCGGGCTGCTGCTGGCGCAGGACGCGGACGTGACGACGCCTTCGATGCAGGACGCGACCGGCAGCTACGAGGTCAGCGGCATTCGCGTCGACGTGACCGGCAAGACCGCCGACGCGGCGCGGCTGGCGGGCTGGCGGATCGCGCAGCGGCAGGGCTGGCTGATGCTCGGCAAGCGGCTGGGCGTGGGCGCGGGGCAGGTTTCTGACGGCACGCTCGATTCGATGGTGACGGGCATCATCGTCGAGAACGAGCAGATCGGGCCGAACCGCTATATCGCCAGGCTCGGCGTGCTGTTCAGCCGGGGGAAGGCGGGCGCGATCCTGGGCGTGGCGGGCGACACGCAGCGGTCGACGCAGATGCTGACGATCCCGATCGAATATTCGGGCGGCGCGGCGATCGCCTTCGAACAGGAGAGCGAGTGGCAGAAGGCGTGGGCGCGCTTCCGCACTGCCAATACCTCGATCGATTATGTCCGGCCGAACGGGACCGGCGGCGACTCGCTGCTGCTCAATCTCGGCCAGGTGACGCGGCCGGGGCGGGCGTGGTGGCGCACGGTGCTCGATCAGTACGGATCGAACGACGTGCTCGTGCCGATCGTGCGGCTGTCGCGGCAATGGCCGGGCGGACCGGTCATCGGCGCGTTCGAGGCGCGGCATGGGCCCGACAGCCGGCTCGTCACGCGCTTCACGCTGCGCGTCAGCAATGGCGACGCGATGGCCGCGCTGCTCGATGAGGGCGTGAAGCGGATCGACGCGGCCTATCAGGCGGAGCTGAGCGCGGGCGGACTCCAGCCCGACAGCAGCCTGGCCTTCTATTCGCCGATCCCGACACCGACGCCGACCGAGACGCCGACCGACCTGCCGACCGATGCCGCCACCGGCGCGATCACGCTGACGCCGGGCGAGTCCACGATGACCAGCATCACCGTGCAGGTCGATACCGCTAGCGCGGGCGCGGTAACGGCGACCGAATCGGCGTTGCGCGGCCTGCCGGGCGTGCGCAGCGCCAACACCACGAGCCTCGCGCTCGGCGGCGTATCGGTGATGCGCGTGACCTTCGATGCCGACCCCGCGCTGTTCCGCGCCGAGCTGGAGGCGCGGGGCTGGACGGTGTCGGGCAGCGGCACGACCTTCCGCATCCGCCGCGCCGGGGCGGAGAGCAATCCGGGGTGAGCGGGCAGCTCGCTTTGCCCTTCGACTGGCCGGCCGATCCGCGCGACGACGAATTCCTTGTGACCGGATCGAACATCCGCGCCGTCCAGCAACTCGAACGCTGGAGTACCTGGCCGGTGATGTCGCTGGTGCTGACGGGGCCGCGCAAGTCCGGCCGCAGCCTGCTGGCGCGCATCTTCGTCGCGAAATCCGGCGGCGAGCTGATCGACGATGCCGAGCGGCAGAGCGAGACGGCGATTTTCCATGCCTGGAACCGCGCGCAGGAGGACAGGCGGCCGGTCGTGATCGTCGCCGATGCCGCGCCGCCGGAATGGCCGATCAAGCTGCCCGACCTGCGTTCCCGCCTCGCGGCCAGCCCGACCGTGCGGCTCGGCGCACCCGACGAGGATCTGATGCGCGCGCTGTTCGAGCGGCAGTTCCTGCACCGCCATCTCGATGCACGGCCGGACCTGATCGAATGGCTGGTGAAACGTATCGAGCGCACGCACGTCGCCCTGCTGCGCACGGTCGATCTGCTCGACGAAGCGGCGCTGGAAAGCCGTAAGCGGCTGTCGATTCCGCTCGCCCGCGCGACCCTGGCGCGGGTAGGGCTGGTGGACGCTTCGACTTAACGAATCGGCAGGAGCACCATGACGAGACCGGCCCATATCGCGCATCTCGAAGATGACGACGATCCCTTCGCCGGCGCGGAAGGCAGCGAGCGCTATTTCAACCGCGAGCTGTCGTGGATGGCGTTCAACCGCCGCGTGCTGGAAGAGGCATGCAACCCCGCGCATCCGCTGCTGGAGCGGCTGCGCTTCCTGTCGATCTCGGGATCGAACCTCGACGAGTTCTTCATGGTGCGCGTGGCGGGTCTCAAAGGACAGCAACTCGCGGAGGTCGACCGCCGCTCGGTCGACGGGCTCAACAACAGCCAGCAGCTCGCCATCATCGTCGCCGAGGCCGATCACCTGATCGAGAGCCAGCGCAACGTCTGGCGCGAGCTGCGCCGTCTGCTCGCCGAGACCGGGATCGCCGTGCTGAGTTCTCGCACGATCGACGAATCGCTGACCGTGGAAGAGCTGGCGTGGCTGGAAACGCATTTCCGCGAGCAGATCTTCCCCATCCTGACGCCACAGGCGCTCGATCCCGCGCATCCTTTCCCGTTCATGCCCAACAAGGGGCTGGCGGTGATGTTCGATCTCGTCCGCCTGTCGGACGACCAGCCGATCCGCGAGCTGGTGATGCTGCCCGCGCCAATGCCCCGCTTCGTGCGCGTGCCGGGCGAGACGGCGCGCTACATCGCGGTGGAATCGCTGGTGAAGCGGTTCGCGCCGTTGATCTTCCCCGGCTACCGCGTGCTCGGCGCGGCCGAGTTTCGCGTGTTGCGCGACAGCGATATCGAGATCGAGGAAGAGGCGGAGGATCTGGTCCGGTACTTCGCCAACGCCATCAAGCGGCGCAGGCGCGGGCGGGTGATCCGGCTCGAGCTGGAAAGCGGCATGCCCGAGGTGCTGGGTGCGGTGCTGCGCGACGAGCTGGGTGGATCGGACGCTTTCGTAACGGAGAGCGGCGCTTTCCTGGGCGTGGGCGATCTCGAATCGATCGTCGATGAGGACCGGCCCGATCTCAAGTTTCCGCCCTATTCGCCGCGCTTCCCGGAGCGCATCCGCGAGTTCGACGGCGATTGCTTCGCAGCGATCCGAGCGAAGGACATCGTCGTCCACCATCCCTACGAGACGTTCGAGGTGGTGCTGGCTTTCCTGAAACAGGCGGCGAATGACCCCGATGTCGTCGCGATCAAGCAGACGCTCTACCGCGCGGGCAAGCAGCCGGCCGTCATCAACGCGCTGATCACCGCGGCCGAGGCCGGCAAGTCGGTGACGGCGGTGGTCGAGCTGAAGGCGCGTTTCGACGAGGAGCAGAATCTGCTCTGGGCCTCCGCGCTGGAGCGCGCCGGCGTGCAGGTTGTCTATGGCTTCATCGACTGGAAGACGCACGCCAAGGTATCGATGGTGGTGCGGCGCGAGAGCGGGCAGTACCGCACCTACTGCCATTTCGGGACGGGGAATTACCACCCGATCACCGCCAAGATCTACACCGACCTCAGCTTCTTCACCGCCGATCCCGCGATCGGGCGCGATGCGGCGCAGATGTTCAATTACGTCACCGGCTATGTCGAGCCGGTCAACATGACCGAGGTGAGCCTGTCGCCGCGCGACCTGCGGCCGCGGCTGATGGGGCTGATCGATGCCGAGATCGCCAATGCCAAGGCGGGCAAGCCGGGCTCGATCTGGGCGAAGATGAACTCGGTGGTCGATCCCGCCGTGATCGAGAAGCTCTACGAGGCGAGTGCTGCGGGGGTCGAGATCGACCTCATCATTCGCGGCATCTGCTGCCTGCGGCCGGGCGTGCCGGGGCTGTCCGAGCATATTCGCGTCAAATCCGTGATCGGTCGCTTCCTGGAGCACAGCCGCATCTGGTGCTTCGGCAACGGCAAGGCGCTGCCCAATGACGGGGCGAAGATCTTCATCTCCTCCGCAGACTGGATGCCGCGCAATTTCGACCGGCGGGTCGAATATATGCTGCCGATCGAGAACCGGACGGTCCACGACCAGATCCTCGATCAGGTGATGGTCGCCAACCTGATCGACAACGAGCAGAGCTGGGAACTCCAGCCCAACGGCAGCTATGTGCGGGTCGAACCGGGCGACCGGCCGTTCAACCTGCACCGCTATTTCATGACCAACCCGTCGCTGTCGGGTCGCGGTGCCGCGCTGACGGCGAGCGATGCGGTGCCCAAGCTCTCGTTGCGGCGGCGGTCTTGAGCGAAACTGCCCTCCTGTTGCGCAAAGAGTGGAAGCTGTCCGTTTCAGAACCGCGTACCGCCATTATCGATATTGGCTCCAACTCGATCCGCCTCGTCGTCTATCAGGGCCCGGCGCGGCTGCCGGCGATCCTGTATAACGAGAAGGTGATGGCGGGCCTCGGGCGCGGCATGAGCGAAACCGGGCGGATCGCCCCCGATGCGATGCGGATGGCGGAGGATGCGCTGTCGCGCTTCGCCGCCGTCGCGCGCGAGATGGAGGTGACGACGCTGCGGACCGTCGCCACCGCCGCGGTGCGCGATGCGAGCAACGGCAAGGCCCTGCTCGACATGGCCGATTCGGTCGGGCTCGACGTCCAGCTCCTCTCCGGCGAGGAGGAGGCGATCGGCGCGGGGCTCGGCGTACTCTCCGGCATTCCCGAGGCGGACGGCATCGTCGGCGATCTCGGCGGCGGGAGCCTTGAGTTGATCCGCGTGAGCAAGGGCGAGGTGCACGAGCGCGTGTCCTTCCCGCTCGGCGTGCTGCGCATCGGCGCGGTGCGCGCGAAGGGGCCGGGCGCGCTGGAGCGGCATCTGCTCAAGGCGCTGAACGGCGCGGGCTGGGCGGGGAAGGGCGAGGGCCTGCCGCTCTATCTGGTCGGCGGATCGTGGCGCGCGCTGGCGCGGCTCGACATGCATCTCAAGAGCTATCCGCTGCCGGTGATCCACCAATATGCCATGTCGCGCGGGGCGATCGTGCGGATGGGGCGGACGATCAGCCACGTCAACAAGAGCTGGCTGCGCGCGATCCCCGGCCTGTCTTCGGCGCGCGCGGGGACGCTGGGCGATGCCGCCGCGCTGCTCGCCGCGCTGCTCAAGCATCTCGGACCGGAGCGGACGATCGTTTCCGCCTATGGCCTGCGCGAAGGGCTGCTGTTCCAGGATCTCGACGACGAGACGCGCGCGCAGGATCCGCTGATCGTGGCGGCGCGCGACGAGGGGCGGCGGCACGGCCGCTTCCCGGAGCATGGCGACCTGCTCGACGCCTGGATCGCGCCGCTGTTCGCGAGCGACACGCCGGCGATGGCGCGGCTGCGGATCGCGGCGTGCCACCTTGCCGACGTGGGCTGGCGCGCGAACCCGGAGTTCCGCGCCGAGCGCGGCGTCGAGATCGCGCTGCACGGCAATTGGGTCGGCATCGACGCGCGCGGCCGGGCGCTGATGGCGCAGGCGCTGTTCACCAGCCTGGGCGGCGGCACCGACACGCCCGTGCCGATCCCCGATCTGGCGAGCGCCGCCGACCTGAAGCGCGCGGTCGGCTGGGGCCTGGCGATGCGGCTGGGGCAGCGGATGAGCGGCGGCCTGGCCGGGCCGCTCCAGCGCACGAAGCTGATCGACGACGGTGCCGCGATCCTGTTCCAGGCACCGCCCGAGGACCGGGCGCTGTATAGCGAGGCGGTGGAGCGGCGGCACGCGGCGCTGGCCGGGGTGCTGGGGCGGACGGCGATCTTCGCGGCGTGAGGGCGCGGAAGGTCACACTAAGGTCACACTGATCCGCAGGGTTTTGGCGGGTCCGGTGCTGTGCCGAAGAGCACGCGTGGTTGACACGATTGACACCTGATCGGAAACTATCGGCATCGATCGTTTCCGGAACCGCACCGATTCTGGCGATTTGAAAGAGCGAGCGTCGGGTGTGGCAGAGGCGAGGCGTGTAGGACAGGGGGATTGGATGAGAGCGACTTGGTTAAATGCGCTTGCTGTCTTAGGGTTATCCTCTTGTGGTGCTTCGCCAATTGATGGAAACCAAAATTCACGCCACGCTGTCTCATCACCTGCCAACGAGATTTATAAGTCGCCGCAGGGTGTTGCCTACAAGGTTGATCGCGTCGGAGATCTAAAATCTCAGGATTTGCCGCAGAATAGCGACCTCAAAATGGTCGATGGCGACTTAGCCAAGTATGCTCAAGTAGCTTGCACGCTCGACGTGCCACCCGAGCACGCGCCATCGCGTTGCGATATCTACGTTCAGCCTGACAAAACCGGAACGCTTATCGGATATGCGGCGGTCACGCAGACTAAGGACGGCGCGCGTCTCTCCACAGTCACATCGTTAAATGCTGAGAAACAGCCGCGCGGTGCGGCGACGTGTGGCATCGAGGGACTTATCTACGGCGGGGGGGGCGACTATACGAAAGCGATAAAAGACGCCTCACGCGATTTTGAAGGTCAAATCGCATACTCGGCCTGGGAAAAAGATTCAAATAACTGGCTGGTATCTCAGCTCGGACCAAACGATCAGGGCGATGAACAAGGTTCAACGGGCATCTGGTACGTCAAAAGGCAAGGGGAAAAACTACGAATCAATCAGGAGCGTTGGAATTACTGCTATACGGATACGGGCGTATATATGGATGATGTTTTCACCCGAGCCATAGTCCTCGTCCGCCAACCTGGATAGATTGTGTCCCTTTGCTATAAGCATCGCAACTAAGCCGTTCGGTCGAGCAAACGATTTAGTGGGCCCCGGCCGGGGTGACGGGTGGGCGATTACCCCTCCACAACATCCTCGGTCCGCGTCATCTTGAGCTTGCCGCCGATCACCGCGAAGGCCAGGCGGCCCTCGACCAGATCGAGCGCGTCCTTGCCGAACTGGTCGTAGCGCCAGCCTTCGAGGATCGCGAGGCCTTCGCGCTGGCCCGCCGCCAGCGCATCGAGATCGTCGCCGCGGGCGAGCAATCTTGCCGCGACATCAATGTCTCGCGAGCGGATCTTGAGGAGGAGTTTGAGGAGATCGGCGACCAGCGCGCCGTCCTTGCCCAGCCCCGGCTTGCGATCGTCGCGAGCGGGCATTTCGTCGGCGCTCATCGGCTCGGCGCTTTCCAGCGCGGCCATCATGCGCGCGCCGATATCGTTGCCGGCCCAGGTGGCGGAGAGGCCACGGACCTTGGCGAGATCGGCCTGCTTGCGCGGCGGGTGGCCGGCGATGTCGGCGATGGTCTCGTCCTTGACGATGCGGCCGCGCGGCAGGTTCTTGCCCTGCGCCTCGAGCTCGCGCCACTTCGCCAGCGCCTTGAGGCGGCCGAGCACGTCGGGCTTGCGGCCGGGGATGCGGATGCGGCGCCACGCCTCGTCGGGGTCGTTGGCGTAATTGGCGGGATCGCCGATGCGCTCCATCTCGATATCGAGCCACGCGCCGCGCCCGGTCTTGCGCAGCTTCGCCAGCATCTTGGGGAAGATCTTGGCGAGATGCGTCACGTCGCCGATGGCATATTCGATCTGGCGCGCATCGAGCGGGCGGCGCGACCAGTCGGTGAAGCGCGCGCCCTTGTCGACGACGATGCCGAGATAGGCGTCGACGAGGTTCGAATAGCCGATCTGCTCGCCCTGACCGAGCGCCATCGCCGCGATCTGCGTGTCGAACAGCGGGTAGGGCGTCTTGCCGGTGAGGTTGTAGACGATCTCCAGATCCTGCCCGCCGGCGTGAAAGACCTTGAGCACATCCTCGTTCTTCACCAGCAGATCGAGCAGCGGCTGCATGTCGAGGCCGGGGGCCATCGGATCGATCGCGGCGGCCTCGTTCTCGTCGGCGATCTGGATGAGGCACAGCTCCGGCCAGAAGGTATTCTCGCGCATGAACTCGGTATCGACGCAGACGAAGTCGGCTTCGGCGAGGCGGGCGCAGAGATTGGCGAGCGTCGCGCTGTCGGTAATCAGGGGGTGGATATGCATCTCGACCCCATAGCGAGGGTTGCGCGGGTTGACAAAGGTGCTGCGGGAAGGGAGTGCGCGCCGTTCCCGCCAACGTCCGTCATGCCAGCGAAAGCTGGCATCTCGTGGGGCTGGCGCACCGCCCTTGCCGCACAAGACCCCAGCTTTCGCTGGGGTGACGATTGAGAGAAGTTTTGGTCATGCACGCCTATCGCACGCACACTTGCGCCCAGCTCCGCGCCGCCGACGTCGGCACTTCGGTGAAGCTCAGCGGGTGGGTCCACCGCAAGCGCGACCACGGCAACCTGCTGTTCGTCGATCTGCGCGACCATTACGGCATCACCCAGATCGTGACCGACAGCGACAGCCCGACGCACGCCCAGCTCGACAAGCTGCGCGCGGAGAGCGTGGTGACGATCACCGGCGACGTGGTGGCGCGCTCCGCGGAGACGGTGAACGCCAACCTGCCCTCGGGCGAGATCGAGATCCGCGCGCGCGAGGTCGTGGTGCAATCGGCCGCGCACGAGCTGCCGATGCCGGTGTTCGGCGAGAACGAATATCCCGAGGATATCCGCCTGCGCTACCGCTTCCTCGATCTGCGGCGCGAGAAGGTTCATGCCAACATCATGCTGCGCTCGCAGGTGATCTCGTCGCTGCGGCAGCGGATGATCGGGCAGGGCTTCACCGAGTTCCAGACGCCGATCCTGACCGCGAGCAGCCCCGAGGGCGCGCGCGACTATCTGGTGCCGAGCCGAGTGCATCCGGGCAAGTTCTACGCGCTGCCGCAGGCGCCGCAGATGTTCAAGCAGCTGCTGATGGTGGCGGGCTTCGACCGCTATTTCCAGATTGCGCCGTGCTTCCGCGACGAGGATGCGCGCGCCGACCGCTCGCCGGGCGAGTTCTACCAGCTCGATTTCGAGATGAGCTATGTGACCCAAGAGGACGTGTTCGCCGCGATCGAGCCGGTGCTGCACGGCGTGTTTGAGGAGTTCGCCGACTGGCAGGGCAAGGGGCGGAAGGTTTCGGCGTTGCCGTTCCAGCGCATCCCCTACCGCGAATCGATGCTGAAATACGGCAACGACAAGCCCGATCTGCGCAACCCGATCGTGATCACCGACGTGTCGGAGCATTTCCGTGGTTCGGGCTTCGGGCGGTTCGCGTCGATGGTCGAGGGCGGCGATGTCGTACGCGCGATCCCGGCGCCGGGCACGGCGGAGAAGTCGCGGAAATTCTTCGACGAGATGAATAGCTGGGCGCAGGGCGAGGGTTTCCCCGGCCTCGGCTATGCGACGCAGAAGGACGGCGTGTTCGGCGGGCCCATCGCCAACAACCACGGGCAGGAGGGCATGAAGGCGATCGCCGACGCGCTCGGCATCGGCCCGAACGACGGCATCTTCTTCTCGGCGGGCAAGGAAGCGCAGGCGGCGAAGCTCGCGGGGCTGGCGCGCACGCGCGTGGCGGAGCAGCTTGGGCTCATTGACCAGAACCGCTTCGAATTCTGCTGGATCGTCGATTTCCCGATGTTCGAATATGACGAGGATCTGAAGAAGGTCGATTTCAGCCACAACCCCTTCTCCATGCCGCAGGGCGAGATGGGCGCGCTGGAGACGATGGACCCGCTCGATATCCTCGCCTTCCAGTACGATATCGTCTGCAACGGCATCGAGCTGTCGTCGGGTGCAATCCGGAATCACAAGCCGGAGATCATGTACAAGGCGTTCGAGATCGCGGGCTATACGCAGGCCGAGGTCGATACGAACTTCGCGGGCATGATCAACGCCTTCAAGTGCGGCGCGCCGCCGCATGGCGGTTCCGCGCCGGGTGTCGACCGCATCGTCATGCTGCTGGCCGACGAGCCCAACATCCGCGAGGTCATCACCTTCCCCATGACGCAGAAGGCCGAGGATCTGATGATGGGCGCACCGAACTTCGCGACGCCGAAGCAGCTCAAGGAGCTGAATTTGAAGCTGGACGTGAAGGCCTGAGGCGTCAGGCGGCCTGTCCCGCCTCTCGGAAACAGGTCCATTCGTCGACGAGGTTGACCGGCTGCGGCGCGTAGGGCGCGACCGCGCCGGCGGCGACGGCGTCCTCGAGCGCGGAGACGGCACCGGGAACGTCGCGGACGTCCCAACCTTCGAAATCGAGGATGGCATAGTCCCACCAGCGTAGCGCGGCGAGGCGTTCGATCAGGGCGTCCGGGAAGCGGTATCGCAGGACGCGGGCGGGATTGCCGACGACGATCGCATAGGCCGGGACGTCCTTTGTCACGACGCTGTGCGCGCCGATGATCGCACCGTCGCCGATGGTGACGCCGTCCTTTATGTAAACGCTCGCGCCGATCCAGACGTCGTTGCCGATGTTCGTGTGCGGGCGCATCTCGAAATCATGGAGCGCGAGGCCGCGGCGCCATTCGGGCAGCCAGGTGGCGAAGTGGCGCTCGAAATTGAGGAAATCGGGCGCGTAGGAAAGGGGCGAGGTGGTCAGCCAGTCGGTCGGATGGCCGGTCATGCCGATCTGCACCCCTTCCGCGATCGAGCAGTAGCGGCCGACTGTCGCGCCCGCGACGATACTGCCGGGGCAGACGTAGCTGAACGCGCCGATGCTCACCCGGTCACGCCAGATATCCGCGCCGTAGATCGACACCGGGCCTTCGAGTTCGGTTTCGGGATGGACGTGCTTCACGCCGACCGGGCCGATGGCGAGGCCGAGCGCCTCGAGATGGCGCGCGAAGGCGGGATCGAAGGCGACCGGCTGCATGGGGCGGGTCTAGGCGATCATGGTAAACAAAGGCTTCATCCCTGAAACGCAGGATTTCCGTGCGGGCCCTTATCCTCGTGACGCCCGATCCCTAGTTCCGGCGCATAACGATGGAGGCATCAATGAAGGTAGCAGTGGTCGGCGCGACGGGGCGTGCGGGGTCGGAGATCGTCGGCGAGCTGGCGCGGCGCGGGCACGAGGTGCTTGCGATCGCACGCAAACCGGGCGAGGCGGCGGAGCGTGTGACGCCGCTCGCGCTCGATGCCGCCGATAGCGCCGCGCTGAGCGAAGCCCTGCGCGGGCAGGACGCCGTCGTCACCGCGAGGCGCTTCGCGGATACCGATGCCGCCGCGATGATCGGTGCGGTCACGGCGTCGGGCGTGCCGCGCCTGCTCGTCGTGGGCGGTGCCGCGAGCCTGCGCACCGCAGACGGCAAGCGCCTGTTCGACTCCGCTCATTTTCCCGAGGCGTACCGCGCCGAGGCGGGGGCGGGGATCGCCTTTCTCGACCTGCTGAAGGCGAGCGAGGGGCTCGACTGGACCTTCCTGTCGCCGTCGATGCTGTTCGACACCGGCCCGCGTACCGGCGGCTATCGCAGCGGCAAGGATGACCTGCTGCACGATGCCGAGGGCATCAGCTTCATCAGCTTCGCCGATTATGCGATCGCGATGGCCGACGAGATCGAGAGCCCGAAGCACAGCCGCGAGCGTTTCACCGTCGGCTATTGAGCCTTTGAGCATGGCGCGATCCGCTTTAGGGTCGCGCCATGTCGATCGATCTCAAGAAATTCGAAGCCGGTGCCAAATATGACGGCGACTACAAGGACGCGCTGGAGAAGCTGCAGAAGCGGCTGGCGCATATCCAGGTCGCGCATATCGTCCACAAGAAGCGCGCGATCGTGCTGTTCGAGGGCTGGGACGCGGCGGGCAAGGGCGGCGTCATCCAGCGGCTGACCGCGGAATGGGATCCGCGCAATTTCGAGGTCTGGCCGATCAAGGCACCGACCGAGGAGGAACGCGACCGGCATTTCCTCTGGCGTTTCTGGCGGCGACTTCCGGCCAATGGCGATATCGCCGTGTTCGACCGGAGCTGGTACGGGCGCGTGCTGGTCGAGCGGGTCGAGGGCTATGCATCCGAGGCCGAGTGGAAGCGCGGCTATGACGAGATCAACGAGTTCGAGGCGCAGCAGGCGGATTCGGGCACGACCATCGTCAAGCTGTTCGTCCATGTGACACAGAAGGAGCAGGACAAGCGCCTGGCCGCGCGGCTGGAGCATCCGTGGAAGCGCTGGAAAACCGGGGCGGACGATTATCGCAACCGGGCGAAGCGCAAGGACTATTTGAAGGCGATGCACGAGATGTTCGCGCGCACCGACACGCGCTGGGCCGGGTGGACGATCATCGACGGCAACGACAAGAAATCCGCCCGCATCGCCGCGCTGACGGCGATCGCGGACGCGCTGGAGGCCGGGGTGGACATGACGCCGCCGGAACTGGACCCGGCGGTGGAGAAGATCGCGCGGGAGGCCTTGGGGATATAGCCTATTCCTCACCCTTCCGTCGCTTCGCTCCTCCCTCCCTCTCCCAATGGGAGAGGGAGGGGGCCCGCCCGGCGCAGCCGGGTGGGAAGGGTGAGGGTGACTGGCGTCCTTAACCAAAGCCTAAGGCTTGGGCGGTACAGCGGGCAGCGTCGACAACCGCGCCCGGACTTTCATGTACGCACGCCTGCTCATCGCGCTGATCGCGCTGCTCTTCGTGAGCGGCTGTGCGAAGCCGCGGCCGGTGCAGGTGGTGATGGACATTCCGCCGATTGTCCGCGCGCCCGATCTGCTCAAGAAGCTCGACCTCAACATCCCCAAGGACGTCGGCGATATCGCGCTGAACGATCCCGAGGACGGTGGCCTCGCGATCACGACCACCGCCAGCGCCGCGCCGTCGTTCACCCTCGCCTCGGCGAGTCCCGACGATGCGGGCCGCGCGCTCGAATGTCTGACGGCGGCGGTCTATTACGAGGCGCGTTCGCAGACCGACGACGGCGAGCGGGCGGTGGCGCAGGTCGTGCTCAACCGCGTCCGTGACCGCGCTTTCCCGCCGAGCGTGTGCGGCGTCGTCTATCAGGGATCGAACCGGCGCACCGGCTGCCAGTTCAGCTTCACCTGCGACGGATCGATGGATCACCCCATCCAGCCGACCGCCTGGGCGCGCGCGCAGGGCATCGCCAGCGAGGCTTTGTCCGGGGCGGTCTATGCGCCGGTCGGATCGGCGACCTTCTATCATGCGAATTACGTCAACCCGTGGTGGGCGGCGAGCATGAAGCAGGTGACGCAGATCGGCGCGCATATCTTCTACCAGTGGAAGGGCGCGATGGAGCGGTCGCTGGCGTTCCGGCAGGGCTATTCGGGCTCCGAGAGCGTGCCCGATCGCGGCACGTCCTACCTCGCGGCGTCGGGCATGGACCAGTCGGAGCGGCCGAGCAGCGGCATCCAGCAGGTCGCCGGCGTGACGATCTTCCGCGCTGCGCCTGCCAAGGCGGTATCTGCGCCGGGCGAACCCGCGGCCAAGGCGGCGGTGGCCGTCTCCTCTCCGGGTGCGAAATCGGTGCGGATCTCGGGCGGGGTGCGTGTGCATCGCGGCGTGGCGCCGGGGCTGGAGGACGACGATCCCGCGACCGCGACGCTGACGATCCCCGACGAATCCTAAGCCAGCGACACCTGCTTCTTGGCGGCGGCGTGGCGCGCGGCGACGAAGGAGGCACCCGCCAGCGTGAGCGCGAGCAAGCCGACGACCAGCGCATCGAGCGTCAGCATCGGCCAGAGCAGCGCGGGCGGCCGCCCGAGCGCGCCGTAACCCAGCGCATAATGCACGATCATCAGCGGCAGCGCGCCGGCGATGACGTATCCGATCGTCCGCCAGAACGAGCCCGCCATGATGCGGATCGAGCCGCGCGGCCCGATCGCGCGGTTGCCGAGCGCCCAGGCGACGCCCCAGGCGGTGAGATAGATGCCGAGCACGGCGGTGGCGATGTTGTAGCCCGCGCCGACGAACGTCGCCGCCTGCTTGCCGAGATGCAGCGGGGCGAGGATATCGCCGAGGAACAGGCCGGTCGCGGTGAGGAGGAGGCTGACCAGCATCACCAGCCCCCACCAGCCGAATGCGCGGAAATCGTGCGCCGCGCGGACATCATGGCCGTTGCCCATGAAACGGGTGAACCAATAGCCGGGCAGGAGCGTCGCGACGACTTTCAGGATGCCGAAGCCCATGCGGCTGTTGTCGTTCGCCACCGCCTTGAACGCGGCGAGGCTGTCGTACATGCCGATCCGGTATTCGACGACGTGCTGAAGCATCTCGCACAGCGGCGGGATCAGGAACAGCAGCGGGCAGGCTAGCGCGAAGGCCCCGGCGGCGCGGTAGACATCGCGAATGTCGGACCACACGGGCGTTTCCGTCAGGCTGCGGCGAACGTGCCGTCCTGGCCCAGCACGTGCAGGATGCCGTCGCTGATCGCGAAATAGGCGCCGTGGAGCTTGAGCTTGCCGGCCGACTCGCCTGCCTGCACGAAGGGGAAGGTGCGCAGGTTCGCGAGGCTGACGCGGACGGTCTCATGCTCGAGTGCGCGGATCGCCTCCGGCCCGGTGCCGTGATCGGCGACGATACGGTCGCGCGCGTCGTCGAGCATGTCGACCCAGTGGCCGATGAAGCCGCCGTGGCCGGGTGCCGCGTGCTTGAAGCGCCGGGAGAGCGCCGCGCCGACACCGCCGCACTTGCCGTGGCCGAGCACGACGATCTCGGGCACTTCGAGCTGGGTGACGGCAAATTCGAGCGCGGCGGAGACGCCGTGGCGTCCCGCATCGTCCTCGAACGGCGGTACGAGATTGGCGACGTTGCGCACGACGAAGATCTCGCCGGGCACGGTATCGAAGATCTGCGCGGGATCGACGCGGCTGTCGGAGCAGGCGATCACCATCACGCGCGGGCTCTGGCCCTCGGAGAGTTCGTCCCACCGTTCGCGGTGGCGGCGGTATTCGCTGGTGCGGAAGCGTTGATAGCCATCGAGCAGATCGGAAAAATCGGTCATGAGGTGCTCCTTAGCGCGAGTTGTATCGGCATCAAGGCGTCGCTAGATGCAAAGGCATGAACGAGATCACTCCCATCGCCCGGCCTGAACGCCAGCGCAAGCCCGACTGGATCCGCGTGAAGGCGCCGATGGGCAAGGCGTTCGAGGAGACCAAGGATCTGATGCGCCGCAAGGGCCTTGCCACGGTGTGCGAGGAAGCGGCCTGCCCCAATATCGGCGAGTGCTGGACCAAGAAGCACGCGACGGTGATGATTCTGGGCGACACCTGCACGCGCGCCTGCGCCTTCTGCAACGTCAAGACGGGCATGCCGCGCGCGGTCGACAGGAACGAACCGCAGAATCTGGCGGATGCCTGCGCCGAGATGGGGCTGGAGCATATCGTCATCACCTCGGTCGATCGCGACGACCTGCCCGATGGCGGCGCGTCGCAGTTCGTCAAGGTGATCGAGGCGCTGCGCCGCACGACGCCGAACACGACCATCGAGATCCTGACGCCCGATTTCCGCAACAAGGCGCAGGCCGCCGTCGAGTCGATCGTGGCGGCGCGGCCCGACGTCTACAACCACAACCTCGAGACCGTGCCGCGGCTGTATCCGACGATCCGGCCGGGCGCGCGCTATTATGCGTCGCTGCGGCTGCTGGAGAGCGTGAAGCGGCACGATCCGTCGATCTTCACCAAATCGGGCGTGATGCTCGGGCTCGGCGAGGAGCGGCTGGAGGTGCATCAGGTGATGGACGACATGCGCAGCGCCGACATCGATTTCCTGACGATGGGCCAGTATCTCCAGCCGACGCCGCGCCACGCCAAGGTGCAGGATTTCGTGACCCCGAAGGCGTTCGATGCCTATGCTTCGATTGCGCGCGCGAAGGGGTTTCTGCTGGTGGCGAGCTCGCCGCTGACGCGCTCGAGCTATCATGCCGGCGACGATTTCGCCCGCCTGCGCGCGGCGCGGGAGGCGAAGCTGGCGAAGGTCGGGGCGTGACGTCGCGCGTTTTCGTCGCCCCGGCGGAGGCCGGGGCCGTTAGGATGGTTGGCGAATGCGGTGCCTCGAACACGGCGGCCCCGGCCTCCGCCGGGGCGACGGCTCATGCCTAAGCACGCCGAAACGCGCCGCTTGCCGTACACCTCGGCGCAGATGTTCGATCTCGTCGCCGATGTGCGGCGTTACCCGGAGTTCCTGCCGTGGGTGACGGCGATCCGCGTGCGGTCGGACAGCGAGACGCAGATGGTCGCGGACATGATCGTCGGCTTCAAGGGCCTGCGCGAGACCTTCACGTCGAAGGTCGACAAGCAGCGGCCGGGCAAGGTCCATGTCGAATATCTCGACGGGCCGCTCAAATATCTGCGCAACGACTGGGTGTTCCGCGCCGAAGGCGACGGCTGCGCGGTCGATTTCACGGTCGATTTCGCCTTCAAGAACCGGATGTTCGAGATGCTGGCGGGGCAGGTGTTCGGCGTCGCGCTGCGGAAGATGATCGGCGCGTTCGAGGAGCGCGCCGCCGCGCTCTATGCGTCGCCGTCCAGCCCGTCGCCGCCGTCATGCGAGGGCAGCAGCAGTTCGAGCGCGCACAGCACCGCCTGAAAACGCACGCCGCCGCGGCCGAGATCGCCGAATTCCTTGCGATCGGCGACGACGTGCTGGGGATCGGCGCCCTTCTCCGCGCGGGCGAACACGACGGTGCCGACCGGCTTCTTCTCGGTGCCGCCATCGGGGCCCGCGACGCCGGTGATGGCGATGGCGATATCCGCGCCGCTCGCTTCCAGCGCGCCCTGCGCCATGCTCCATGCGGTCGCGATCGAGACCGCGCCGAAGGTATCGAGCACGTCGGCGCTGACGTTGATCATCTCGATCTTCGCCTCGTTCGAATAGGTAACGAAGCCGCGTTCGAACACGTCGGACGAACCCGGTATCTCGGTGATCGCCGCGGCGACGAGCCCGCCGGTGCAGCTCTCGGCCAGCGCGAAGGTGCGGCCGGCGGCGCGGTTGGCGTCGACCGCGCGGCGGGCGGCGGCGAGGATCTCCTCGGGGAGGATGGAATCGGTGGTCATTTGCTTTCGAACGCACAGATAGGGATGGCGGGCGCCTTTTGCCCGTTCTTTCGGTCGACGCCCGCGATCTGCAGGGCGGCGACGATGGCGGCGGCGGCGTTCTTCGGCGGCAGCGGCGCGATCATCGTCAGGAAGCGGTTGGCGGGGCCGCAATCGGCAGGCTTGACCTGCTTGGCGACGATGGGGCCCGCGACCGAGATCAGCATCAGCCGCGCGAGATCGTTGTCGAGCATCGGCGCGGCATCGGGCGGGAGCATCTTCGCAAGCGCGCGGCGGGTCGCGGGCCAACTCGCGTCGGCAAGGTCGCGGTAGGTCTGGCCGAAGCTGCGCTCCGGCGTGCGGAGCAGCGCGCCAGCGGGGAGCTGCGCGGCGCAGGTGCGGCTCACCTCGGTCAGCGCGTCGGGAATGACGGTGATGAGCAACGCCTCCGCCTCGGGCGCGGTCAGGCATTCGCGCGCCTGCAACGTCTGCGCGCTGGCGTGCGTGGAGAGGGCACAGGCGGCGAGGACGGCAAAGAGGGTGCGCATCATGCCTCCGGCACCCGCACGGTCGCGACCGCCTGCGCGGCGATGCCCTCGCCGCGGCCGGTGAAGCCGAGCTTCTCGGTTGTGGTCGCCTTGACACTGACCTGGCCGGGTTTCAGCACCAGCAGATCGGCGATGCGGGCGCGCATCGCCTCGCGGTGCGGGCCGATCTTGGGCGCCTCGCAGATGATGGTGAGATCGACGAAATCGACCACGCCGCCGCGTTTCGCGATCAGCGAGGCCGCGTGCTGGAGGAATTGCGCGGAGTTTGCCCCGCGCCACTGCGGGTCACTGGGCGGGAAATGCATGCCGATGTCGCCGTCGCCGATCGTGCCGAGCAGGGCATCGGTGATGGCATGGAGCGCGACGTCGGCGTCGCTGTGCCCCGACAGGCCCTTGTCGTGATCGATCTTCACGCCCCCGAGCCACAGATCCTCGCCGGTAACGAGGCGGTGGACGTCGTAACCGCTGGCGGAGCGCACGCGCAGGTTCGCGCCGTGGCGAGCCTCGGCGGCGGCGAAGTCTTCGGGGTGGGTGATCTTTTCCAACATCGAGTCGCCTTGAACGATTGCGACCTCATAGCCGCTTTTGGCGAGCATCTGCGCATCGTCGGTCGCTTCGGCATCGGCGGGCCAGTCGCGGTGCGCGGCGAGGATGGTGGCGAAGCGGAACGCCTGCGGGGTCTGGACACGGTAGAGATCGTCGCGCGGCACCGTCTCGCCCGAGCGGCGCACGAGCGTGTCGGCGACGGGCAGGGCGGGGATCGCGCCTTCGTGGGTATCCAGCGCGGCGATGAGGCGATCGATCACGGCGGCGGAGAGGAAGGGGCGGGCGGCGTCGTGGATCAGCACATAGTCGGGCGCGTCGGCGGCGAGCGCCTCCAGCCCGGCGCGCACGGAGTCGCGCCGCGCTGCGCCGCCGGTGACGTGAGCGACGGGGCCGAGTGCCGCCTCCAGCATCGCCGCCTGATCCGCGCCGATCGCGACCAGCACGCTGTGGATGCCGGGATGCGCCGACAGCGCGGCGTGGGAGTGCGCCAGCATCGGCTTGCCGGCGAGCGGCGCATATTGCTTGGGAAGCGGGCTGCCGCTGCGCAGGCCCTGGCCTGCGGCGACGATCAGCGCGGCGGTGCGGGGAGGAGAGGACATCGGGAGCGGCCCGTAGCACCTCCGTCACCCCAGCGAAAGCTGGGGTCTCGTGCGGCTCTTGTCCCGCGCTTTCACGGGGAGATCCCAACTTTCGCTGGGATGACGCGTGTTGCGGGCAGCCTCGCTCTCCCCTATAGGCTGCCTGTTTTTCAGGCAGACCAGAAGTGACCGCGCGCACCCTTGCTCCCATTACCGTCGGCAATGTCCGCATCGACCAGCCGGTGATCCTGGCGCCGATGACCGGCGTCACCGACATGCCGTTCCGCACGATCGTGCGGCGCTATGGCTCGGGCCTCAACGTGACGGAGATGGTGGCGAGCCAGGCGGCGATCCGCGAGACGCGCCAGTCGATCCAGAAGGCAGCGTGGCATCCGATCGAGGATCCGGTCTCGATGCAGCTCGTCGGTTGCACGCCCCATGAGATGGGCGAGGCGGCGAAGCTCTCGGAGGATCGCGGGGCTGCGATCATCGACATCAACATGGGCTGCCCGGTTCGGAAGGTGACGAACGGCGACGCGGGATCGGCGCTGATGCGCGATCTCGACAATGCCGGCGCGATCATCCGCGGCGTGGTCGATGCAGTCACCGTGCCCGTCACGCTCAAGATGCGGATGGGCTGGGATCATTCGAGCCTCAACGCGCCCGAACTGGCGAAGATCGCCGAGGATCTCGGCGTCAAGCTCGTCACTGTCCACGGCCGCACGCGCAACCAGATGTACAAGGGCAGCGCCGACTGGGCGTTCATCCGCAACGTCAAGAACGCGGTGTCGGTGCCGGTGATCGCCAATGGCGACATCTGCGCGATCGAGGATGCCGAGGCCGCGCTGGAGCAATCTGGCGCGGACGGCGTGATGATCGGGCGCGGCGCGTATGGGCGTCCCTGGCTGCTCGGTCAGGTGATGGAGTGGTTCCGCAGCGGCCACCGTGTTCCCGATCCGACGATCGAAGAACAATATCACGCGATCAAAGAGCATTACGAAGCGATGCTCGACCATTATGACATCGTGACGGGCGTCAACATGGCGCGCAAGCATATCGGCTGGTACACGCGCGGGCTGCACGGATCGGCCGAGTTCCGCAACAAGGTCAACCAGATCGCCGACCATAAGGTCGTGCTGGCGATGCTTGCAGAATTCTATGCGCCCTATCTGAGCCGCGCGGCGGCGTGAGACCCAGAGTCTTGAGAGTATGACCGGCGGGGCGAAACCGGGTTTCGCCGAATTCTTCGCGACGCTTCCGGTCGCGGTGATGGTGATCGATCCCGAATCGCGCGTCGCTTATGCCAACGGCGAGTGCGAGACTTTGCTCAACCTCTCCGAACGCGCGATGCTGGGGCAGAAGCTCGACAGCGTGATCGAGCCGCCGCGCGAGCCGAGCGACCGCGATGGACGCGGGTTCGCCGCCTTCGACACCGAGATCGCGCTGCGCCGGGGCGGGCGGGTGCGGGTCGATTATCTCGAGGCGCGCGTGACCGACCGGCCGGGCTGGCGCACGATCACGCTGCACCACGCCGCGCAGTCGCGCCGGCTGGGCCATTCCGCCGATCGCGCCGCCAGCGCGCGCGCGGCGATCGGCGCGGCGGCGATGCTGGCGCATGAGATCAAGAACCCGCTCTCGGGCATCCGTGGTGCGGCGCAGTTGCTGTCGGGCGTGAAGGGCGATGACGGGCTGACCGCGCTCATCACCACCGAGGTCGATCGCATCGCCGCGCTGATCGACCGGATGCAGGATTTCACCGACACGCGACCGCTCAACCTGGAGCCGCACAACATCTACCCGCTGCTTGATCACGGCCGCCGCGTCGCGCTCGCGGGGTTCGGGCGCAGTGTCGCGATCGAGGAGCGGTTCGATCCCTCGCTGCCGCCGGTGCTGGCGGACCGTGATGCGCTGCTGCAGGTTGTGCTCAACCTGCTGAAGAACGGGTGCGAGGCGGTGTCTGCGCAGGCCGATCCGCGCATCGTCGTCTCGACCGCCTATCGCCACGGCATGGCCGTCAGCCCCGCACCGGGGCGCCCGCGCCAGGCCTTGCCGATCGAGCTGTGCGTGATCGACAACGGCCCCGGCGCGCCGCAGGAGATCGCCGATCACCTGTTCGATCCCTTCATCTCGGGCAAGCCAGAGGGGCAGGGGCTCGGCCTCGCGCTGGTCGACAAGCTGGTGCGCGACATGGGCGGGATCGTCCAGTACGCGCGCGAAGGATCGCCGCTGATGACCGTTTTCCGAATACTCTTGCCGAGGGGCGCCGCTTGAACCGTACCGGGAATATCCTCGTCGTCGACGATGACAATGCGATCCGTACCGTCATCGCGCAGGCGCTGCGCCGCGACGGACACCGCGTGACGACTGCCGCAAGCCTGGGCGAATGCGACGCGCGGCTGGCGAGCGGGCTGCCCGACGTGCTGATCTCCGACGTCGTGCTGCCCGACGGCAACGGGCTCGACATGGTGGGGCGGGTGACGAAGGCGCACCCTGGCCTCCCGGTCATCGTGCTGTCGGCGCAGAACACGCTGACGACGGCGGTGCGATCGACCGAGGTGGGGGCGTTCGAATATCTGCCCAAGCCGTTCGATCTCGATGTGCTGGCGCGTGCGGTGCAGAGCGCGTTGGCGCGGGGATCGGCGGGTGTGGCGGAGCCGATCGACGAGGGCGACCGCGAGCTGCCGCTGATCGGCCGCTCGCCGGCGATGCAGGACGTCTACCGCGTGATCGCGCGCGTGGTGTCGAACGACCTCACCGTGCTGGTGTCGGGCGAGTCGGGCACCGGCAAGGAGCTGGTCGCGCGCGCGATCCACGATCTCGGCCCGCGCCGCCATGCGCCGTTCGTCGCGATCAACATGGCGGCGATCCCCCGCGAGCTGATCGAGGCGGAGCTGTTCGGGCACGAGCGCGGCGCCTTCACCGGCGCGCAGGCGCGTTCTGCCGGGCGGTTCGAGCAGGCAGCGGGCGGCACGCTCTTCCTCGACGAGATCGGCGACATGCCGATGGAGGCGCAGACGCGGCTGCTGCGCGTGTTGCAATCGGGCGAGTTCACCACCGTCGGCGGCGCGCGCACGATCCGCGCCGACGTGCGCATCGTGGCGGCGACCAACAAGGATCTCGCGCTGCTCGTGGCAAACGGGGGGTTCCGCGAGGATCTGTTCTACCGGCTCAACGTCGTGCCGATCTCGCTGCCCGCCCTGCGCGCGCGGCGACAGGATATCGCGCTGCTCGCGCGACACTTCCTCGACCGTGCGGCGGAAGGCGGACTGCCGCGCAAGCAGCTCGACGCGCCCGCCACCGCGGTGCTGGAAGGCTACGACTGGCCCGGCAACGTCCGCGAGCTGGAGAACATGATGCGCCGCATGGCGGTGCTGAGCCGCGACGACACGATCGACGCCAACGAAGTGCGCGCGATGCTGGGCAGCGCCGCCACGGCGTCATCGCCCGCCGCGGTCGATCCCGGCATCGCCGCCGCGGTGCGCGCGCGGCTCGAGCGGATGGCGATCGAGGAGCCCGCCGCGCTCGACGACGGGTCGCTCTATGACCGTATCATCGGCGAGGTCGAGCGCCCGCTGATCGAGGCGCTGCTGGAGCGCCACGGCCGCAACCAGTTGCGCGCGGCGCGGGCGTTGGGGATCAACCGCAACACGCTGCGCAAGCGGCTCGACCTGCTCGGGATCGACTTCTGATCCGCCAAAGTGGTGCTGAATAGCGACAAGCCGATCAAGATTGTGTGTTCTTTTGGCCACAATCTCGGTCTAGCGTGGCCGCAATGGACGCCCCAGCGCAACAGGTGATGGAGACGGAAGCCCCGCGCCGCCGGTTCAACGTGACCCCGGCGGTGGAATTCGGTGTCCTTGCGCTGGCCATCGCAGCCGCCATCACGACCTCTTATGTGGTGAGCCAGAGCGACGCGAGCGGCCGCTTGCTGAGCCCGCTCGCCGCCGTCGCCCTGCTGTTCGCCAACCTCGTGCCGCTCGTCGCGCTGATCGTGCTGATCGGCCGCCGCATCGCGCGCCGCCGCGCCGCGCGCGCCGCTTCGGAAGGGGGCGGGCGGCTGCACGTCCGCCTCGTCGCCATGTTCTCGCTGATCGCCAGCGTGCCGATCGTGCTGACCGTCATCGCCGCGTCGGTGATGTTCCAGTCGGGCACGCAATTCTGGCTGTCCGACCGCGCGCAGAATGCGTTCAACTCGTCGCTGAAACTCGCCGAGGACGGGCAGAACCTCGTCGTGCAGCGCTGGGCCGGCGAGACGCGGCAAATGATGCTGGACATGACGCGCGAATATCCGCGCATCCCGATGCAGTCGCCGCAATTCCAGCAATTCCTCAACCAGCAGACCTATTATCGCAACCTCGAGCAATCGGCATTGTTCGTGGAAGGGCCGGGCGATCAACTGCCGGTGCTCTACGCCTTCAATCCCCCGCCCGCGGCGACCTTCGCGCGGCGGGTGAACCAGAAGCTGATCAATGCGCTCAAGGCCTCCAAGCGCTTCCCCTTCGTCGATCGCGACAAGGAGGCCTTGTGGGTCATCATCCCGGTGCAGGGGACCGACAACCTCTATCTCTATGCCGCGACCAGCGTGAACGTGGAGTTCCTCAACCGGCAGGTGGCGTCGGCCGATACGATCAACCGCGAATATGCCTCCGTCCAGCAGCAGGCGCTGTCGCTGCAGCTCAAGTTCAACGTGGCGCTGTTCATGGTGGCGCTGCTGATCGTCGGGCTGACGATGCTGGCGGCGCTGGCCTTTGCGGACCAGCTCGTGCAGCCGATCAACAAGCTGGTCGATGCCGCGCGTCAGGTGGCGGGCGGCGACCTGAGCGCGCGCGTGCCGGTTTCCAAGACGCAGGACGAGGTCGGCACGCTCGGCACGGCCTTCAACCAGATGACGAGCCGCCTGGAGCGCCAGACGGGCGCGCTGGAGAGCAGGCGGGCGCTGATCGAGGCGGTGATGTCTGGCGTGACGGCGGGGGTCATCTCGATCGGCGCCGACGGAGCGATCCGACTGATCAATCCCTCGGCGGTGGCGCTGCTCAGGACCGGCGAGGAAAGCCCGGTCGGCAAGCCGCTGTCGCTGATCTCGCCCGAGCTCGGCGCGCTGGTCGAGGGCGACGAGCGCGAGGCGATCGTCGAGCTCGACACCGGCGGTGACGTCAAGACGCTGGCGGTGAAGATCACGCGAGCGGAGGAGGGGCCGATCCTGACCTTCGACGACATCACCGGGCAATTGCTCGACCAGCGCCGCGCCGCCTGGTCCGACGTCGCGCGCCGCATCGCGCACGAGATCAAGAACCCGCTGACCCCGATCCAGCTTGCCGCCGAGCGGTTGCAACGGCGCTACGGCAACAAGATCGCGACCGACGACGGTACGTTCGCGCGGCTGACCGATACGATCATCCGCCAGGTCGGCGACCTGCGGCGGATGGTCGACGAATTCTCCTCCTTCGCGCGGATGCCCAAGCCCGTGTTCCGCACCGAAAGCCTGCTCGATCTCGCGCGGCAGACGCTGTTCCTGCACGAGGTCGCGCATCCCGACATCGCCTTCACGCTGACGCATGACGAGCCCGGCGCGACGCTGGTCTGCGACCGCCGCCAGATCGGCCAGGCGCTGACCAATATCGTCAAGAACGCCGTCGAGGCGGTCGAGGCGAAGGACGGGGTGGCCGGTGCCATCGCGATGCGCGTGACCCACGACGGCAAGTGCGCGACGATCGAGGTGCGCGACAACGGCGTCGGCCTGCCCGCCAATCGCGACCGCATCGTCGAGCCGTACGTCACCACGCGCGCACGCGGCACCGGGCTCGGCCTCGCCATCGTCAAGAAGATCGTCGAGGAGCATTTCGGCACGATCGCCTTCGAGGATAACGACGGCGGCGGCACGCATGTGACGATCCGCTTCGACATGACCGCCCTTTCCGCACTTGACGGCGGCGATGCGCTGGCCGCCGACGAACGCCCCATAGAACTCACCCGCAATCGGACCTGACCCATGGCACTCGACATCCTGATCGTAGACGACGAGCACGACATTCGTGATCTGGTGGCGGGCGTGCTCGAGGACGAGGGCTATGGCACGCGCACCGCGGCCGACAGCGACGCCGCGCTGGAGGCGATCGCGACGCGGCGGCCGTCGCTGGTGCTGCTCGACGTGTGGCTGCAGGGCTCGCGGCTCGACGGGCTCGATCTGCTCGACGAGATCAAGCGCCGCGACCCGACCGTGCCGGTGCTGATGATCTCGGGCCACGGCAATCTCGACACTGCCGTCGCCGCGATCCGGCGCGGCGCGGCCGACTTCATCGAAAAGCCGTTCGAGGCCGAGCGTCTGTTGCTGATGGTGGCGCGCGCGACCGAGACCGAGGCGCTGCGCCGCGAGGTTGCGTCGCTGCGCGCGTCGGCGGGGCACAATACCGACCTCACCGGCAATTCGGGCTCGATCAACGCCGTGCGCGCAACGCTGAAGCGCGTCGCCTCGACCGGCAGCCGCGTGCTGGTGATGGGCGCGGCGGGCGTCGGCAAGGAGATCGCTGCGCGTTTGCTTCACGGCTGGAGCCAGCGCGCCGATGCACCCTTCGTCATCGTCAGCGCCGCGCGCATGACGCCCGAGCGCGTCGACGAGGAATTGTTCGGGGTGGAGGAGGGGGGTGACCTCGTCCGCTCCGGCCTGCTCGAACAGGCGCATGGCGGCACCTTGTTCCTCGACGAAATCGCCGACATGCCGGTCGCGACGCAGGCCCGTATCCTGCGCGTGCTGACCGACCAGAGTTTCACCCGCGTCGGCGGGCAGCGCGTGGTGAAGGTCGACGTGCGCGTCGTGTCGGCGACCGCGCGTGACCTGTCGGACGAGATCGCGGAGGGGCGCTTCCGGGAGGATCTCTATTACCGGCTCAACGTCGTGCCGGTGCAGATCCCGCCGCTCTCCGACCGGCGCGAGGATATCCCCGCGCTGATCGATCATTTCGTCGCGCATTACGCCTCCGAACGCCGCGTGCCGACGCCCGAAGTCGCGCCCGACGCGATGGTCGCGCTGCAAAGCTACGAATGGCCGGGCAACGTCCGCCAGCTCCGCAACGTGGTCGAGCGCGTCATCATCATGGCGCCGGGCGACCGCATCGGCCGCATCGATCTCGACATGCTGCCCGCCGAGGTGCTGGGCGATTCGGGCGAGCTTGGCGGCGGATCGACAGCGATCATGGGTTCACCACTGCGCGAGGCGCGCGAGACGTTCGAACGCGAGTATCTCCGCATCCAGATCAAGCGCTTCTCGGGCAACATCTCGCGCACCGCGAACTTCATCGGCATGGAGCGCTCCGCGCTGCACCGGAAGCTGAAGCTGCTCGGCATTTCCGAGGTGCGGGAGGACTGAGCCGGACACGTCGCCCCAGCGAAAGCTGGGGGTCTCGCGGCGAGGTTCGCGACCGCCGCCGCAGGATCCCAGCTTTCGCCGGGATGACGATTGTGGGTTTGGCCTGTGGACGAACGCCCCAACCGGCCCTAGATTGTGCATTGCGACAATCGCACAACCGACGCCGGAACCGGCGCGCCGCGGGAAAGACCCGCCAAGAACAAAGGATCGACCGATGGCCGACAAGCAAGCTTCCCTGCAAGACCTGTTCCTCAACGCGCTGCGCCGTTCGAAGACCCCCGTCACGATGTTTCTCGTGAAGGGCGTGAAGTTGCAGGGTATCGTCACCTGGTTCGACAATTTCTCGGTGCTGCTGCGCCGCGACGGCCAGTCGCAGCTGATCTACAAGCACGCCATCTCGACGATCATGCCGTCGAACGCGGTGGACGTCGCCGCGATCGTCAGCGCGGTGGGAGAAGCGCAGCGTAAACAGCCGCTTCTGCAGGAAATCTTCCTGAGTGCCGTGCGCAAGTCGAATGACAATGTCACGATGTTCCTGGTCAATGGCGTGATGCTGCAGGGGCATATCGCCGCGTTCGATCTGTTCTGCATGCTGCTCCAGCGCGACGGCATGTCGCAGCTTGTCTACAAGCATGCGGTCTCCACCATCCAGCCGGCGCATCCGCTCAACCTCTCGGAAGAGACCGAAGATTCCGACGCGGATTGATAACTTTGCATGACTAGCGGATTCGAACGCGACCGCGACGAATTCGCGCGCGGCGCACGCGCCGTCGTGATCTATCCCGATCACGGCGCATCGGCGCGCGACGCCGAGGCGCGTCTGGCCGAAACGGCGGGGCTGGCCGAGGCGATCGGCGTTTCGGTGGTCGAGAAAGTCGCGCTGAGGGTGCGTGCGCCTAAGCCCGCGACGCTGATCGGCAGCGGGCAGGTCGAGGCGCTGGCGACGACGATCCGTATGGAGGACGCGGGGCTGGCGGTGTTCGACGCCGCGCTCACGCCAATCCAGCAACGCAATCTGGAGAAGGCGCTGGAGTGCAAGGTGATCGACCGCACCGGCCTCATCCTCGAAATCTTCGGTGAGCGCGCCGCGACCGCCGAGGGGCGGTTGCAGGTCGAGCTCGCACATCTCGATTATCAGGCGGGTCGGCTGGTGCGGAGCTGGACTCACTTGGAGCGGCAGCGTGGCGGCTTCGGCTTCCTCGGCGGTCCGGGCGAGACACAGATCGAGGCCGACCGCCGCCTGATCCGCGACCGCATGGCACGGCTGCGGCGCGAGCTCGAACAGGTGAGCCGCACGCGCGGCCTGCACCGCGACCGGCGCCAGCGCGCGCCGTGGCCGGTAATCGCGCTGGTGGGCTATACCAACGCGGGAAAGTCCACGCTTTTCAATCGCGTAACCGGTGCTGACGTCATGGCGGAAGACCTGTTGTTCGCAACGCTCGACCCGACGCTGCGGCAGATCTCGCTGCCGGGTATCGACAAGGCGATCCTGTCGGACACGGTCGGCTTCGTCTCGGAACTGCCGACGCAGCTCGTCGCGGCGTTCAAGGCGACGCTGGAGGAGGTGGTCTCAGCCGACCTGCTGATCCACGTCCGCGACATCGCGCATCCCGACACGACCGCGCAGCGCGAGGATGTCGAGACGGTGCTGCGCGAGATCGGCGTGGCGGACACGACGCCGCGCTTCGAGGCGTGGAACAAGCTCGACCTGCTGGCGGGCGAGGCGCGCGAACTGATGCTGGCCGAGGCCGCGCGGCGCGACGACGTGGTGGCGATCTCGGCGCTGAGCGGGGAAGGGGTGCCCGGCCTGCTCGACACCGTCGCCGCGCTGCTGACGGAGGGCCACCGCCGCTACACGATCACGCTGGATGCGGCCGACGGGGCGGGGGCGGCCTGGCTGCACGCGCACGGCGAAGTGCTGGGCCAGAGCGTCGAGAATGAGGCGGCGACCTACGACGTGCGGATGAGCGAGCGCGATTACGGGCGTTTTCTGGAACGCGACTAACGCTTCGGCCAAGTCCAGTCGACAGGGTCGGCATCCGCCACGATCGTCTCGCCGAGTTGCTTTTCGAGCAGGATGTGAGTCGCGTCGCGCTCCTCGATCAGTGTCTCGACCAGCGCCTCGGCGTGCGACACGATCATGATCTGGCTCGCTTTCGCCGCATGCGCGAGCAGGCGCGCGAGCGGCGGGATGAGATCGGGGTGCAGGCTCGCCTCCGGCTCGTTCAGCACCATCAGTTCGGGCGGGCGCGGCGAGAGCAGGGCCGCCGCGAGCAGCAAATAGCGCAAGGTGCCCTCGGATAATTCGGCGGCACGCAGCGGACGCAACAGGCCGTGCTGTCGCATCTCGACCTCGAACGTCTCGTTGACGTCGATCGTCGCGCCGTCGAACGCATCGGCGACGGCCTCCGCGAGGCCGGCTCGGTCGCCGATCGCGAGAATCGTCTGCAGCGCCGAGCCGAGATCGCCGCCATCCGCCGACAGCACCGGCGTGAAGGTGCCGACCTGCGGCCGCCGCGCCGGGGCGTGGCGATCGGTGCGAAGATCATCGTAGAAGCGCCAGCCGCGCATCTGCTCGCGCAGCATCAGCAGTTCGAGGCCGTCGACCGGATCGGCGCATTGCGTCATCATGCTGTCGAACGGCGCGATCGTCGTGCTGACGCGCCGCCATTCGCCGGTATCCTGCCGCCGGACCTGCACGCCGGGCCCGCGCCGCTCGGCGATCAGGTCGCGCGGCGACAGCGTGTGGCCGTTCCACAGCGCCTCGACCTTGATTTCGGGATCATGCGGAAAGCTCGAAGCCGCGCTCGGGCCCGGCAGCCCGAGATCGATCGCATAGCCGAGCGTGTCGCTCGAGAAACCGAGTTTCAGCGCGACGGGTTCCGATCGCCGGAGGCCCTGAACGGGCGTGCTCCCGTCCTTCATGCCGCGACTGAATTTCTCCGGGCCCGCCCACAGTGTCGAGACGAGCCCGCCCTCCGCCGCGACCGAGGCGATCAGTCGAGCTTGCGCAGCCTCGGACAGTAAGCGGAGCGAGCGATAGAGGCTCGACTTGCCACTGCCGTTGGCACCCGTGACCACGGTGATACGGCCGAGCGCGATCGTGACCTTGCGCAGCGACCGATAGCCGGCGATGGCAAGCCGGTCGATCACGCGCGCTCGGCAGCCTTCACGCGTTGCCACAACGCTTCCTGTTCTTCCAGCGACCGCTCCGCGAACCGCTCGTCTGCGGCCTCCATCGCGCGAAAGCGGCGTTCGAACTTGCCGTTCGCACCGCGCAAGGCCGCTTCGGGATCGACGCCCAGTTTCCGCGCCCAATTGGTTGTCGCGAAGAGCAGGTCGCCGATTTCCTCCTCGATCTCCTCGGGGGTCGTCGCGGCTTCGACCTCGGCGATTTCCTCGGTTATCTTCGCGCGTGGTCCGCGCGTGTCGGGCCAGTCGAAGCCGACGCGGCCGGCACGCTTCTGCAATTTCTCCGCCCGCAGCAGCGCGGGCAGGCCGATCGCGACGCCGGCGAGCGCGCTACGGTCGGCCTTGGCGGCGCGTTCCTCGGCCTTGATGACTTCCCAGAGGTGATGGCCGCCGTCGGCCACATCACCAAAGATATGCGGGTGGCGGCGTTCCATCTTGTCGCTGATCGCGGTGACGACGTCGGCGAGCGCGAAATGGCCGGCTTCCTCGGCCATGCGGCTGTGAAAGACGACCTGAAGCAGCAGATCGCCGAGCTCGTCCTTGAGCTCGGCCATGTCGTCGCGCGCGCAGGCGTCGGCGACTTCATAGGCTTCCTCGATCGTATACGGCGCGATCGTCGCGAAGCTCTGCGCGCGGTCCCATTCGCAACCGTCCGGGCCGCGCAGCCGCGCCATGATCGCCACCAGCCGCTCGATGCCTGCCGAACTCACGAAAGGGGTTCCTGCTTCGCCATATCACCAAGTCCGATAATATATATTATGTTAAGTCTGTTTAGATGCCGGGACGAGGATGAGCGTGTTGCCCTCCACCCGCCACGATTTGAGCCGCGACAGGAAATTCATACCGAGCAGATCCTGATCGCCAAGATTGTCCTGCACGATCGCGCCGAGGCCCTCTGCGTCGATAGACCCCAATTTGAGGTTCGGGATCGTCGTTCGTTTGCCGGAAACCGTTCCATTGGCGGTCTCGACCAGCACCGGAAACGGTGATTCCTCCAGGTCCAGGCCGGCAGCGCGCGCCGTTTCCTGAGACAGCGCGATCGTCGTCGCGCCGCTGTCGATCAGCATCGTGCGCGACACACCGTTGATCGAGACGCGCGCGTGAAAATGGCCATCCTCGCCCTTGGTGATGCGCGTCTCGCTGCCGGTGACGCTGTCGCCGTAGAACACCGAGTTGATGCCGTTGGTGAGCGAACTGTTCTGGCTGACGAAGGACACGATCACGATGGCGATCGCGAAGATGCCGACCCACGCCAGCGCCATCGTCGCGAGCTGGCCCATTGGCAACCGCCGCGCCGCCAGCGCCATGACCGGCAGGATCAGCATCAGCACGAGGGCCAGCGCTCCGGGCGTCACAGTATGACCTCCAGGCCGTCATATGCCGGCTCGATACCTGGCGGCAGTTCGGCGCGCAGCGTTTCGTAATCCATCGACTGGTCCATGTGGGTCAGCAGCGCACGGCGTGGTTTCAGCGCATCGATCCAGCCGAGCGTCATGGCAAGATCGGCGTGAGACGGGTGGACGCGCTCGCGCAGGGCATCGACGATCCACAGGTCGAGATTTTTGTAGATTGCTGCAACATCGTCCGTCATGTCATTGAGATCGGTAGCATAACCGAGCGCCACCTCGTCCGCTTCGAAACGCAGGCCGGCGGAGGTGATCTTGCCATGCGGCTGGTCGGCGATGCGCAAGGCGATATCGCCGATCGTCAGCGTATCGGCGAGATCCTCGATCGTCGCGGTGGCCGGATAGCCGCTGGTGCCTTCGAACACATAGCCGAAGCGCCCGCGCAGGCTTCGCGCCGTCCACATCCGCGCGAAACATCGTACCGGCCGGCCCATCGCGTGAAAAACCTGCCGTAGATCATCGATACCGTGCGTATGATCGGCATGATCATGCGTCCAGATCACCGCATCGAGCGTGCTGACATCGGCCGCCAGCAACTGCTCTCGCATGTCCGGCCCGGTATCGACGAGGATGCGCGTCGTCGCGGTTTCGACCAGGATCGACACGCGCGTGCGGCGGTTGCGCGGGTCCGCCGGGTCGCAAGCGCCCCAATCGTTGCCGATGCGCGGCACGCCCGACGAGGTGCCCGATCCGAGCACCCTCACCTTCATACGCGCGTCTTTGCGAACAAATCGTGAAAGTTCTGCGCGGTCGCTGCGGCCAGCGTGTCGACGCTCTCGCCGCGCAGCCCGGCGAGGAAGGTGCCCGTATCGGCGACGAAGGCGGGCTCGCCGGTCTTGCCCCGGTGCGGCACGGGCGCGAGGAAGGGCGCGTCGGTTTCGATCAGCAAGCGGTCGAGCGGCAGGCGCGCGGCGGTTTCCTGCAGGTCGCGCGCGTTCTTGAAAGTAACGATGCCCGAAATCGAGATGTAGAAGCCGAGTTCCAGCGCGATGTCCGCGAAGGCGCCGCTCGCGGTGAAGCAGTGGATCACGCCGGGGAAGGCCCCCGCTCCCATCTCCTCGCGCAGGATCGCGGCGGTGTCGTCCTCGGCGTCGCGGGTGTGGACGACGATGGGGAGCCCCGTCGTGCGCGCCGCGGCGATGTGCGCGCGGAAAGACGTTTGCTGGCGAGCGCGGTCGCTGTGATCGTAATAATAGTCGAGGCCGGTCTCACCGATGCCGACGACGCGCGGGTGCCGCGCGCGGTCGATCAGGCGGGCGGTATCGATATGCGGATGCTCGTCGGCCTCATGCGGGTGGATGCCGACCGTCGCCCAGACGTCGGGCTCGCGCTCCGCGGTGGCGAGCACATCGTCCCACTCGCTTTCGCGCGTTGCAATGTTGAGCATCGCCGACACGCCGCGCGCGCGGGCACGTTGCAACACGTCCTGCTGTTGCTCGGCCAAGCCCTTGTAATTGAGATGACAATGGCTGTCGGCGAACATCAGGCGTCGGCCGGCATTTCGAGACGCGGAAAGACGCCGCTCGGCGCCGGCAACGCGATGCCGGGTGCGAGCGGCCGGTCGAGCGCGTCGAAATCACGCGCGTCCGGGGCCTGGGCCAGCAGATCCAGCAGTTTGTCCGCGCCGCCCGGAATCGCCCAGCGCGCCAGGATCGCCAGCCGGCGGATCGCCTCCGCCGCGTGGTACAGGATCGTGTCCGCGCGCGCCGGATCGGTCTTGCGGACGCTCCACGGTGCCTGTTCCGCGAAATATTGGTTGGCGAAACGCGCCGCCGACCACACTGCCTCCAGCGCGTTGTGCAGCGCGAGATCGTCCATTGCCTCGTCGAGTTCGGTCCGGGCCTTCGCGAGACTGTCGGACAACGCCTGCTCGATCGCCGTCGATTCGCCCGGGGCGGGCACCTTGCCGTCGCAATTCTTGGCGATGATCGAGAGGCAGCGCTGCGCCAGATTGCCGAGGTTGTTGGCAAGATCAGCGTTGCAGCGCGTGACGATAGCCTCTTCCGAATAGCTGCCGTCCTGTCCGAAGCTCACTTCCCGCAGCATGAAATAGCGCAGCGCATCGACGCCGAACCGCGCGATCAGATCCATCGGATCGGTGACGTTGCCGACCGATTTCGACATCTTCTCGCCGCGGTTGAGAAGGAAGCCGTGGCCGAACACCGCCTTCGGAAGCGCCAGCTTCGCACTCATCAGGAAGGCTGGCCAGTAAACCGTATGAAATCGCACGATATCCTTGCCGATGACGTGCAGATCTGCGGGCCAGTATTTCGCCAGCGGTGATGCCGCGTCCGGATAGCCGGTGCCGGTCAGGTAATTGGTCAGCGCGTCGACCCATACGTACATGACGTGCCCCTCAGCACCCGGCACCTTCACACCCCAGTCGAAACTGGTGCGCGACACCGACAGGTCCGACAACCCGCCCTCGACGAAGCGCATCACCTCGTTGCGGCGACTCTCCGGGCGGATGAAATCGGGGTTGGCGGCATAATGATCGAGCAGCGGCTGCTGATATTTCGAGAGGCGGAAGAACCAGCTCTCCTCCGCCGTCCAGGTGACGGGCGTGCCCTGCGGCGAGAGTTTCTCGCCCCCTTCCCCCTCAACCAGTTCCTTCTCGTCGTAGAACGCTTCGTCGCGCACCGAATACCAGCCTTCGTAGCGACTGAGGTACAGGTCGTCGTTCGCGGCCATCGCTTCCCATATCGCCTGGCTGGCGCGGTGGTGATCGGGCTCGGTCGTGCGGATGAAATGGTCGTAGGAGATATCGAGACTGTCGCACATGCTGCGGAAAAGTCCCGACATTTCGTCGGCGAGCGCGCGCACCTCGACGCCCTTGTCGCGCGCCGTCTGCACCATCTTCAGGCCGTGCTCGTCGGTGCCGGTCTGGAAGCGCACGTCGCGGCCGGCCTGACGGTGGAAGCGCGCGATGGCATCGGCCGCGATCGCCTCATAAGCGTGGCCGATATGCGGCTTGCCGTTGGGGTAGCTGATCGCGGTGGTGATGTAATAGGGTTCGGCCATGCCGTCTCCCTAGGGCTAGGCGGCGAGCTTCGCAACGAGGCCGGCCATCTCGAACACCGTTCCCTGCGCGTCGAGCGACAGCGCGCGTGCGCTCGCCGCCAGAGCGCGGGCGGTGTCGTAGCTGTCGAGCGCGGTGCGCAGCCGCTCGCCCTGCCGATTGCGCGCGGCATCGGCGATGAAGGCGGGCGCGCGATCGAGGAATGCTTCGTAGCGCGGCTGCGCCGCCTTCAGCGCAAGCGCCTTGGCGAGCTTCACGCGCGCGCCGTTGCTGCGGTCGCCGTCGCGCGCGATGCCGGCGAGCGCGCTGTCGATCGCCGCGAGGTTCAGCCCCGCGAACCCGAGCGCACGGCCGGGGGAGCCGTTGCCCGCACGCACCAGCGCCGCGATCTCGGCATCGTCGGCCTGCGGGAGTTGCGCACCGACGATGCCGCGCATCTCGCCCTCGCCGATCGGATCGAAGCGCAGCAGACGGCAGCGCGAGCGGATCGTCGGCAGCAGGCGGCCGGGCGCGTGGCTGATGAGGAGAAAGATCGTCCCCGCCGGCGGCTCCTCAAGGTTCTTGAGCAGCGCGTTCGAGGCGCCGGGCCGCTCGACATCGTCGATCGCGTCGATCAGCACGACGCGGCGGGGCGAAAGCGACGGCTTCATCGCGAACAGCGGCAACAGCGCACGCACCTGCGCGATCGGGATCGAGCGCGCGAGCTCGGTGCCGGTCTTGTCGCTTTCCTTGGGCATGCGCACCAGTTCGCGGTAATCGGGGTGCGAGCCCGCCTCGATCAGGCGTCGTGTCTGGTGGTCCTCGGGCACGTCGAACCCTGGCGGCAGCGCGCCCGGTGTCATGGCGTCAGCGAGCATTCGCATGGCGGCGGCGCGCGCGAACCGCGCCTTGCCGATCCCTTCCGGCCCCGCGAACAGCCAGGCGTGGTGGAGCGATCCGCTCGCCATCGCATCGGCGAAGGCGGCGTGCGCGGCGTCGTTTCCGAGTGGGAGGGTCATGGCAGCAGGTCGCGGAGACCGGCCAGAATCGCCGCGTGGACGCTGGCGACGTCGCCGCCTGCGTCGATCACCCGGAAGCGTTCGGGCTCGGCCTCGGCAAAGCGCCGGAATGCCGCCGCGACATCGGCGTGAAAGGCATCGCCCCTTGCCGCGAAACGATCCGCCGCCGCGCCGTCGCGCACCTCGGCACGCGCGCGGCCCTGCGCGATCGACACTTCCAGCACGAAGGTGCGGTCGGGCAGCAGCCCGCGCGATCCGAAACCGTGCAGCGCTAGGATCGCGGCATCGTCGATCCCGCCCGCGACACCCTGATAGGCGCGACTGCTGTCGAGGAAGCGGTCGCAGATCACCCAGATGCCTGCGCCGATGGCGGGGTTGATGCGCTTCTCGACATGGTCGGCACGCGCGGCGGCGAAGAGCAAAGCCTCGCTGTGCGCGCTCCAGCGCGTCACCTCGCCCTGCATCAGCAGTTCGCGGATCGCTTCGGCGCCTTCGCTGCCGCCGGGTTCGCGCGTGATGATCGCCTCGATGCCGCGCGCCGCCAGCGCCTCGACCAGCAAGCGCGCCTGCGTGGACTTGCCCGCCCCCTCCCCGCCTTCGAGCGAGATGAAGCGGCCGCTCATACGATCATCTCAGGCGCCGAACAGGCTCATCAGCCCAGCCCAGACGCGACCGAAGAAGCCGGCCTGCGGCACGTCGGCGGCGGCCACCAGCGGCAGCGTCTGCGCGGGCATGTCGGGACTGGTGACGACGAGATCGGCGATATGCTGTCCCTGCTTGATCGGGGCCTTCACGGGGCCTTCGTAGACCACTTTCAGCGACATATTGGAGATCAGCCCGGCGGGCAAAGTCGCGGTCAAATCCTCCGGCGCGATCAGATCGACCTTGTTGGTCGATCCCATCTGCACCTCTGCGGTCTCGACCTTCTTGCCCTTCTTCACGACCGGCTGCGACTTCCAGGATCCGAAGCCCCAGTTCATGAACTTGACCGATTCCTCGGCGCGCTGGCCGTAAGTGCCGAGCCCCGCCATCACCATCACGAGGCGGCGATTGCCCTGCTGCGCGGAGCCAGTGAAGCCATAGCCCGCCTCCTCGGTGTGGCCGGTCTTGAGCCCGTCCGCCCCGGCGACGCGACCGAGCAGCGGGTCGCGATTGTCCTGACGGATCGGTGCGGCGGCGCCCAGCGTCTTGCCCCAGGTGAAATCGCGCAGCGAATAGAAGCGCTTGTAGAGATCCGGGAAATCCTTGATCGTCGCCTTGGCGAGCTTCGCGAGATCGCGCGCGGTGACATACGTGACGCCGCCGTCAGGCCAGCCGTTCGACGTGCCGAAATGGCTGTTCGTCAGGCCGAGCCGCTTGGCGTCCTGGTTCATCCGCTCGGTGAAGTTCGCCTCGGTGCCCGCGATCCCCTCTGCCAGCACCACGCAGGCATCGTTGCCCGACAAAGTGACGATGCCCTTGAGCAGATCGTCGACCGCCACGTCCTCGTCGACCGACAGGAACATGGTCGATCCCTGCGAATGCCATTTCCGCCACGTCTCGGGCTGGACGTGGAATTTCTGGTCGAGCTTGAGCTCGCCCTTCTTGATCATGTCGAAGGCGACGTAGACCGTCATCATCTTCGCCATCGATGCTGGCGGCATCCGGCGGTCGGCGTCCTTCTGATAGAGGACCGCGCCCGAGGTGACGTCCTCCAGATAGGCGACCGGTGCGGGCGTGTCGTAGCTGGGCGCGGCGGCCATGCTGGGGACGCTTGCGAGGATCGCGATCAGCGAGGCGGCGGCGAACTTCTTCATAGGAACGGGCCTTAAACTACGAGAATCAATTGGCGCGGATCACGCGCGCATCGGGATAACCGCGCCGGGCGGCGTCGTCACGCGCGCGCTTCGCCGATCCGGCATCGAAAGGGCCGAGTTGAATGCGGTAGAGGTTGCCGCCGGGCAGCACGCGCCCGCCGAGCGAACGCGCGACGGTCTGCGCGCGGGCGGCACTGGAAAGTGCCGCGACCTGCACGAGGAAGCCGCCCGCGGCCGGCTGCGGCGTGCGGATCGGTGCGGACTGGCGCACCGAAGGTCGTGCTGGCGGCGGAGGCGGCGGTGCGTCGCCGTCGGGCAGCGCATAAGGCGCGCCGGGGCGGGTTGCGACCGGTCGTGGCTGGGGCTGCGGGCGCGTGGCGGGCAGCGGCTTCGGGCGTACCGGCGTGCGCGCGCCGGCCACCGACAGCCGCTTGCGCAGCGCCACGAGCAACGCCTCGGGCGCGTCGATCCGCGCGGGCGCGGGACCGCCCGAGAGCAATGCATTCTGTTCCTGCGGGCTGGGGATCGCACCGCGCACGCGGATGCCCGCATCCGGCCCCGCACCGAGCGCCTGCGCCGTCTCCGGCGAGAGTGCGACGCGCCCGTCGCGGATGCCGTTGGCAACCACCAGCGCCACGATCGTCCGCCCGCTGTCGAGCGCCGTCAGTTCCGCGAAGGAGCCCACCGGCAGATCGGGCGATGCGATCGTCGCGGTCGCGCGGTCGTACTTCTGATCCTCGCCGCGACCGTCGAACATCCCGGCATGGACGACCGAATCGTAGTCCTGCGTGCCCGACGTCGCACGCGGGCCGGAGCTTCGCGCCACCTCGGGCGGCACGTCCTGCGGCGGCGGTGCGGGCGCACGCGTGTAGCTCGGGTTGCGCTGGTAATTCTCCGTCGGAGGCAGCGGCGCCGCGTCCGGCCCGGCCTGAACCGGCGCGGACCATTCGGTGCGCGACTGGCCCTCGGGCAGCAGGATCGTCGGCGCGGGGTGGCGTTCGGCCGCAGCGGCGGCGAGCAGGGCGATCAGCGTCAGCATTATTGCGCCACCGCATCGGACAGCAGCCCGACCGAAAGCGCGTAGAAGTTCGAGCAATTGTAATCGAGGATCACGCGGTAATTTCCCGTCAGCAGGTAAGCGGTGGCGCCCGGACCATCGGGTTCGATCAGTGTCGCCAGCACGGTATCGTCGGGCCAGCGCGCGGTCTGCGGCATCACGCCCAGCGCGCGCCACTCGGCCACCGTCTTCCAGCCGCTGTGGCGCGCAAAGACGCGCGGGCAGCGCGGGCTGACCAGCCGGTTGACGATCTGGCCCCGGTCGAACCCGGCCGGCACGGTGACGGCCAGACCCCAGGGCTGGCCCTTGCGCCATCCGGCATTGGCGAAATAATTGCCGATCGAGGCGAGCGTATCGGCATCGCTCGTCCAGATGTCCGCGCGCCCGTCGCCGTCGCCGTCGCGCGCGAGCCGGTTGTAGACCGAGGGCAGGAACTGCGGCCCACCGGTCGCGCCGGCCCAGCTCCCCACGAGCCGCTCGCGCGGGACGCCACGATCGATCATCTTGAGCGCGCCGATGAATTCGTCGGTGAACAATTCGCGGCGGCGGCCCTCATACGCGAGCGTCGCCAGCGCGCGCGGCAGGTCGAAGCCGCCCATCACGTTGCCATAATTGGTCTCATGCCCCCAGATCGCGACCATGATCGATTCGGGCACGCCCGTCTCGTCCTCGATCCGCTTCAGCCGGAAGCGCTGCGCCTGATAGGCGTTGCGCCCGCGCGTGATGCGCGAGGTGTCGACATGCTTGATGCGGTAGGGCGCAAACGGCGGCGGAGCGGCATTGGGGTCGCCGCCGGGCTGCTGCCGGTCGAGCTCGATCACGCGCGGATTGAGGGTCAGCGTCGGCAGCACCGCATCGATCGTCGCTGTGCGCACGCCCTGCGCCTGCGCCTTCACGCGCAGCTCACCGAGAAAGCTCTGGAAGCCCGCATCGTCCTGCGCCTGCACCGGCGCCGCGCCGAGCAGCGCCGCTACGGCTGTGATGCCGATCCGGCGCCATGTCGTCATAAGTCCCCGCATAGCGGCGGACTCTGGCACAAGGAAACGTCAACATGAACCCCAAACCTTGCACAAATCCCCCGCCTCGCCGTAAGCGCAGGCAACCACGGAGAGATGGCCGAGTGGTTTAAGGCAGCGGTCTTGAAAACCGCCGTGGGTGCAAGCTCACCGTGGGTTCGAATCCCACTCTCTCCGCCAATCCGTGGGTGCGCGCACGGCGATTGCACGGCCCGCAATACCTGCCGCCGAAGCCTCATCGCGACGTTTGCAATAGCCGTGTACTTTGGAAGGAAGTGCCCTAAAGCGCAGTAGTAGAGCGAAAATTTCAGGGGGCTGGCGATGCGGGCGAGATTGTGGGCGATGCTGGCGATGGCGGTGGCTATGCCCAGCGTGGCCCGGGCGGATACCGTTTACAACAACGGCGCGCCAAACGGTGCGAACATTTTCCCGATCGACGGAACAAGGCAGGTCGCTGATGATTTCACGCTCGCGACGACGACCGATGTGACGGGCGCCACCTTCACGAACGTGTATGAGACGGCGATTGGCCAGCCAACGCTACCGCTGAACTACTATATCTATTCCGGCGCTCAGCCATCGACCGGCAACTTGATCGACAGCGGGATCGCACAGAACGTCGTCATAGGCCCAGGAGGATCGGGAAGCTACGGCCCGGGCTACGCGGGGCAGACGGTGTCCTTCTCGTTCGAGACGCCATTCCAGGCCGCGGCCAATACGCAATATTGGTTCGGCCTCAACTACCCCACGGCTATCGGGACCCATTGGGAAGTCACCAACGCCAACGCTACATCTGGCGCATATTCGTCCAATGACGACTTTGCGACCGTTGTGACCGCGACGGGTCAGCAATTGTCCTTCTCGTTGCAGTCCGCGGCACCCGAACCAGCGAGCTGGGCGATGATGATCGGAGGTTTCGGAATCGTTGGCGGAGCGATGCGGCGGCGGCGCGCAAGCGGTGGACTGTCCCGCGAGGTCGCGGTGTAATCACGCCTCTGCATCAGCGCCCGTCATCTTCGCCGTTTACTTGCTGGCCTGAGCAGTTCTCTTGCCCGCCAGCACCGGCGCATCCTGCAATGCCTTGCTCGCGCGCTCTGCCAGGCTGCTGGTAGCGATCATGCTTTCGCCCATCCAGCGCTTCGATCCCTTGATCGTCTGGCGAACGAGCGGCGTGCCGGTGGAATTGGCGAGTTGCAGGTCCGCCGTTATCAGCGTCTTGCCGGCCAGCATCCCGACGATCGGGATGGCGCCGCGCACGGCGGCGCTGCCTTTCTGGAGCTTGGTGACGGTGAGGTTCAACGCCAGCGCATTGGGTGCCGCGCGGTCGTCGCCCTGCCGCCACACCGCGTCGAAGGCGGAGTTCTGGCCGAGCTTCTCGACCAGTTCCTCATAGATGCCGGCGGTGAAAGCGGTCGGCAGATCGGGCGCGAGCGTCGCGGGCAGCGCGACCTGCACAGCGTGGACATCGCTGACCGGCACGCTACGCTGACGCTTGCCACGCTTGCGGGCGGATGCCTTGGTGAGCGCCAGGCCGGCGGCGGGCCCCACGCCCGGCCGCAACCGCGCCGCCGCGAACGCCTGCAACGCATCGTCCTTGCGATCCTTCGGCAGGATCACGACCGCGCCGTGCAGCGCCTTGTGCTCGTCGCGGTAGAAGATCGTCAGCGTCTCCGCGCCGAGCCGGATCGCGCTGTAGAGCTGTCCGCCGCCGTAAGGCACGTTGCGCGCGACGGCGCTGCCCGTGCCGCGCAGGATCCCGGTGGTCGAATGTTCGATCGAAAACGCCTGGACGGCGGCGAACGGGATCGTCGCCTGCTCCTTGTCGTTGGCGAAGGTGATGCCCTGTGGCGCGAAGCTCAGCTTGCCGCCGCTCTGCGGCTTGATGTCGCCGAAGCCGAGGACGTTGACCGCGCCTGGAATTTCGTTGCTGGCGACAGCGTCGCGCGGTTGCGCGGCGGCGGCGAATGGGGCCAGCGCGGCGCCGGCGAGGAGCATGGGAGCTACGGCAGCGGAAAGGAATCGCATGGGCATGACCTGGACTGTTGCGCACCCGGAATAGGAACGTGACAGATGCGTAACTTACCGCGGCGGACTCCGTTCCGCGGCAAGGTGTGGAACGCGAGAACGGGCACCGGCGCAAGGGGTCGAAGTCCCGCGCCGGTGCCCGCCCCTCCCGCCTAGAAGCGGAAGCTCACGCGCGCGGTGCCGGTCAGGTCGCGCTGCTGCGACCCGAATGTCCCATCGACATTGCCGCCGAGCGACCAGCCGCCGCCGAGCGACACAAGCCCGCTCACCCCCAGCGCCACCGCGCCCTTGTCGCCGACCGCCGAGCGCACCACGAACGGCGTCGCCGGTGACCCCGCCAGCGCCAGCGCGGCCGCGCCCGCCGTGCGGTCCCCGGTCATGTAGGCGAGGTTGAGGTCGAACGCGCTCGCGCCGCCCTGCCACCGCACGAAGCCGCCGCCGCCGTAGCGGACGCGGTCGTTCTTGGTGCCCGCGCCGTTCAGGTTGAGGCTGTTCGCGCCGCTTTCGGTGAAGCTGCCGAGGTTGCTGCTCGCATAGACGATCCGCCCGAGTGGGCCCGCCGACCAGCCGCCGGTGCCGACGCCGAGGCCGAGGCCGTAGCGCAGCTCGCCGCCGGCCGCGACCGTGTCGAGCTTCGTGCGCGCGCCCGCCGTCCGCGTCACCGCGCCGACCGTCACCGTTCGCGCCACCGCCGCGTCGCCGGTCAGATAGGCGACGCTCGCCGTCGCGGTCAGCCCCGCCCCGCCGGTGCCGTAGCGGACATAGCCGCCGACGTTCCAGCTATCGGTCTCCGCCCGCGACAGGCGTGCGATGAGATCGACATTGCCGTTGCTGCGCCCGCCGAGGATGCCGACCGCCCAGCCGTTGCCCGCCCCGCGATAGTCGATGCCGAGCGACCCGCCGACGCTTTGCGCGCTGTAATACGCACCGTTGCCGTCGGCGTTGACGCGGCTGGCGTCGAGATCGCCGCCGCCCCAGATGCCCCAGCCCGGCTCCGCCACCACGTTAGCCCGCGCGATCAGCCCACCCGAGATCGCCGCCCCCCGGCTGAGCTGCGCGCCCAGCGTGCTCGCATAGATCTCACCCGAAGCCGAATTGAACGCCGCGCGGGCGTTGAACGCATCGGTGATGAGCAGCGCGTTGTAGACCGCAAGGCTGTCCGACCCCGCCGTCTGCCCAAACGCGGCGAGGCCGCCCGCCGCCGCGATCTGGTTCGGCGTCTGCGCCACGTCGGGAAAGCGCAGCACCTGCGCCACCGTCAGGAATGCGCCCGTCGCGTCGTAGCCCAGCGTGAAGTCGAGGAACGCCGACGTCTCGCTCAGTCCGGTGAACGTGCCGGTGCGCCCGCCGTTCGCCTGCAGGAAACGATAGACGGTGCCGCCGACATAGCTCGTCTCGGGATCGAGCGTCGCCACGCGCACCGTGCCGCCGTTGATCGTCGCGGTGCCGCTGGCGGTGACGCGGTCGCCAGTGCCGTTGGCGTTCAGCTCGACGAGGAAGGTAGATCCCGCCGCAAAGGTGATGTTGCCATTGACATTCAGCGTCCCCGCCGAGCGCCCCGGCGACAGCGTACCCGCCACCGTCGTCGTCCCGACCGTGCCGGTGCCGCCGAGCAGGCCGTTCGCGCCGACGTTCACCGTCCCACCCAGCGTACCCCCGACCAGCAACGCACCGCCATCGACCTGCGTCGTGCCGAGGAAGCCGGCACTGTTGCCGCTCAGCAGGGTCGCGCCAGCCGCCTGGCGGATGATCGCGTTGGTCGCACTGGCGCTGCCGATCGCGCTCTTCAGCTCGAACGGAGACGCCGTGGCGGCAGTGTGGTTGAACAGGATAGTGTTCGCGGCGGTGCCGCCCGCGAGGGTGATGCTCGCGACATCGATCACGCCCGCCGCCGCTGCCGCGCCGCCCGAGGCCCCGCCGATCGTCAGCGTCCCGTTCGATGTGCCACCGCCGCCCAGCGTCAGCGCGCTCGTGCTGATCTGCCCGCCGTTGCTGGCGACCAGCGTGCCGCTGCCCGTGCTGCCGACCGTGAACGGCCCGCCGACCGTCCACACCGATCCTGCACCCGTCACCGTCGCATTGCCGCCGGCGATCGTCACCGATGCGCTCGTCGCCTTGCGCCCGCCGTCGACCGTCACAGTGCCCGCCGCCGAGACGTTGCGCGTCGCACCGCCCAGGCTGAGCGTTGATCCCGCCAGCGTCGCGATATCGACGTTCGCCACCGCCGCGTTCAGCACCAAGGTGCCGCTGCGCAGCTCGTATGCGGTCGTGAAGCTGTTGCTACCGGTGAAGGTGATCTGCCCCGGCCCGTCCTGAATGAACTGCTCGAAGCTGTTGATCGTGATCGGCGTCAGATCGAGCGACAGCGCCGCGCCCGCAGCCGTCGTGTAGCGCGCGATGTCGGTGCCGCTGCCGCCCTGGATCTCGCTGAAGCTGACCAGCCCGGAAAGCTCGACGAGATCGTCGCCGTCGCCCATGTCGAGCTTGGTAAGCTGCGTGCCGCTCCCCCGGAAGACGTCGTTGCCGTCGCCCATCGCAATCGCGCCGGTGAACTTGCCGCCGCCCGCCGTCGCGTCGATGACGTCGCCAAAGCTGCTCAGCACGACGGTGCCGTTGATGCTCCCCGCGCCAAGCGTGATGTTGCTCTGCACGTTCGAGGTGATCGCGTTGAGCCCGCCGGTGATCGCACCGCCATTGGCGACCGTCAGGTTCAGCGCCGCGACGTCGGCCACCAGCAGGCCGGTGCCCGCCGCCGAGGTCAGCGCACCCGCGACGTTGACGTAAGCGCCCGGTGCGCTCGGCACGGCCTGCGCCTGCTGCCCGCCCTCGGCCGCTGCGCCGACGCCAGACTGCTGCTGCGGCGGCGTCACCGGCGCGGCGGCGATGCGCAGCGCGGCAACGGTCGTGCCGGAGCCGGACTGCACCGTCGCGCCCGCGCCGACCGTGACCTGCGCCACGTTGCCCGCCACCGCGCGGATGCCGTCGCTGCCGCTGCCGCTCGCGGTCAGGCTGGCGGTGGTCGCGAAATCGATCGACCCGTTCGCTTCCTTGCTGGAAAGATCGACGACGGCGCTGTTCGCCCCCGTCGTCGACAGCGCGCCCGAATTGGTGACGGCGATATCGCTCGCATGCAGCGTCAGCGCCGTGCCGGAGCCCATCCTGATGCTCCCGCTGTTGGTGAGGCTCAGCGTGCTGCGCCCCGTCGCCTCGGAGCTGTCGACCTGATCGAAGCGCGCGTAGATGCCCCAGCTGTTGCTGTTGCTGATCGTGCCCGACGCATCGATGTTGCCGCTGTTGGTGATCCGCGCCGTCACCGTGTCGCCGGCGGTGCTGAACACCGTCATTCCCTGCACGATCGGCGAATTGGCATAGCTGAACGCGCCGGTGTTGGTGATCGTGTAGTCGCCGCGATTGTTCTTCGAAACCGGATCGCTGATGATGCTGATGCCGCCCAGCCCGCCGCTCGCGCTCGCGGTGCCGGAGAAATTGGCCTGGTTGTCGATCTTGATCGTCATCGTGCCCGCCGTCGCGATCGCGCGGATCGCGTCGATGCCGCCGGTGGTCGCGTTCAGCGTGAGCGCACCCTTGTTGACGATAGTGACGTTCGCCGCGATCCCTTCCACTTGGCCCTGGATGCCGTAGCTCTCGCCGCCCGTCAGCGTGATCGCACCGGTGTTCTGGATATCGATGACGGAGGGTGCCGCGCCGTTGTTGTTGCGCGAGAAGCCGACGATGCCGCTGGCATTGGGCCCGGTGCCGGTGATCGTGCCGCTGTTGACGATCGTCGTCGTGTTGGTCGCCGCGAAGCTGTTGGTGATGATCGCCGTCGCCTCGCCGACGAAATCGGTGTCGAATGTGTTAGGCCCGGTCGTGATAGCGAGGTTGCCGCTGTTGTTGATCGTATAGGTCGGCGATGCCGTGCCGTTGATCGTGATGGCCGATGTGATGTCGTTGCGCTCGCCGCTGCCGCCCGACGTCGCCGTCAGGGCACCGCTGTTGGTGATCGCAACGGTGCCGGTCGCGGTGCTCACCTGCGCGTTGATCGCGGCCGCCTGCTGCGTATTGGTCTTGGTCGTGATGTTGCCGCGGTTGGTGATCGACAGGTCGGAGCCTGCGCCGCTGGTGTTCACGCCGATGCCGGTGCCCGGCCCCGCGCGCCCGTCCTGCGTGATCGTAGCCCCGCTGTCGATCGTCACGTCGTGCCCGGCGGAGATCACCACCACGCCCTGCGCGGGGCCGCCGATGGCCGGATCGTCGAAATTGTTGATCGTGATGCCATTGGCGATCGTCAGCTTGATATCGCGGTCGCTGCGGTTGACCCCGATCGCGAAGTAACCGGGATCGATCGGCGCGTTGGCGGATGTCACCTGGATCTCGGTCACGGCCGGATCGGCGGGGGTATAGGTGATGCCCGCCTTCAGATCGCCCGAGCAATTGGCGACGCCCGCCACGATCGGGCATTTCGCATCGCCGGGGTGCGCCTGCTGCGCCTCCGCCGCGCCGGGGAAGGCGATCATCGCGGCGAGCACGCCCGCGCTGGCCGAAAGGCGAAGTGAATACTTTTGCATGAAGCAGTCCCCGTGTGATGCGGGAGGCCCCTCGCCCCCTCTCTCCAGGTAAAGCGACGAAAAGCGCGAAACCGGATCACGCCGGGACGTATCTTTTTCGAATCGCATTGAATCGCCCGACTGCGCCGCTACGCTTTCGGTCCGGGGGAATTGATGGAACATCGGCCGGAAACCAATGCGTTGCTGCTGCGCTGGCAGACGGGGGAGACCGGCGCGCGCGACCGGCTGATCCACCGGCTCTATCCCGAACTCGCGCAGATCGCCGCCGCGCGCCTCCGCAAGGAGCGCGATTCCTCGCTCTCGACCGGCGACATCATCAACGAAACGGTGCTGCGGCTGGTGCAGATGGAGCGCGTCTCGCTCAGCGACCGCGCGCATTTCGTCGCGCTCGCCTCGCGGATGATGCGCCACATCCTCGTCGATCACGCCCGCTCCAAAGGGTCCGCCAAGCGCCAGCATCAGAAGGTCGAGCTCGTCACGCAGATCGACGGCGGACAAAGGCTTGATCTGAATCGGCTCGAATCCGCGCTTATCCGTTTGAAGGCCCTGGACGAGGGCCTGATGGAGCTGGTCGAGATGCGCTATTTCGGGGGAATGACGACGGGCGATATCGCCGGGGTGACGGGGATGTCGGAACCGACGGTGAAACGGCGCTGGCAGGTCGCGCGGGCCTGGCTGACCGACGCCCTCGCCAATCCGATCGACCAATGAGCGACGATCTAGAACGCACCGTGCTCGCGCTGTTCGAGGCATCGCTCGAGGTGCCCGAGGCGGATCGCGATGCCTGGATCGCGCAGGCGACGCAGGGCCGGCCCGATCTCGCCGCGCGCCTGCAGGCGATGCGCGCCGCCGACCGGCTGAGCGCGCTGGAGACGGGCGGCGCGATCGGCACCCTCGACGAAGAACTGCCGCCCGAGCGCATCGGCGCGTATCGCATCGTCGAGCGGATCGGGCGCGGCGGCATGGGTTCCGTCTATCGCGGTGAGCGCGACACCGGCGATTTCGGCCATGTCGTGGCGATCAAGATCATCAAGCCCGGTTTGCTTTCCGAGGTACTGGTCGAACGCTTCCAGCGCGAGCGGCAGACGCTCGCGGGCCTCACGCACCCCAATATCGCCCAACTCTACGACGGCGGCGAGACCGAGGGCGGGTCGCCCTATATCGTCATGGAGCATGTCGACGGCCTGCCGCTGCTCGACTGGGTGGCCGAGCATCGACCGTCGCGCGCCCAGCGCGTGCGGCTCTACTGCGATATCTGCGCGGCGGTCGCCTTCGCGCACCGCGCGCTCGTCATTCACCGTGATCTCACGCCGTCGAACGTGCTGGTGACGCAGGGCGGCGTGGTGAAGCTGATCGATTTCGGCATCGCCCGCCCGCTCGATGCCGCGCCCGCAGGCGATGCGCCGTCGATCGGCAGCCTCAGCCTCACCCCCGGCTATGCCGCGCCCGAGCGGCTGACGAGCAACGCGGTGACGACCGCCGCCGACGTCTATTCGCTCGGCAAGCTGCTGGAGAAGCTGCTTCCGCCGGGGCCGGGCGACCGCGAACTTGTCGCGATCGTCGCGCGCGCTACCGCCTCCGATCCGCTCGCGCGCTATGCAACGGTAGACGCGCTCGCCGACGATGTCGCTGCGTGGAACGGTGGCTTTCCGGTCTCGGCTGTGGCTGGCGGCAAGCGTTACCGCTTCGGCAAGTTTCTCGGTCGCCACAGGCTCGGCGCGGCGGCGGTCACGGCCGCGACGCTGCTGCTGGTCGGTGCGCTTGCGCTCACGCTCGCCGCCTATACGCGCGCGCAGACGGCGCAGCGGGCGGAGGCCGCGCGTTTCGAGGAATTGCGCAGCCTCGCGCGCTACATGGTGTTCGATCTCAACGGGCGGCTCGGGCGCGTCGTCGGCAACACCGCCGCGCGGGTGTCGCTCGCGGGGCGGGCACAACGCTATCTCTCGGCGCTCGCCGCCAAGGCCGGGGCGGACGACGCACTGAAACTGGAAGCCGCGCAGGGTTTCGTCGCGCTCGCCAACGCGCAGGGCGTGCCCGCCCAGCCCAATCTGGGGGATCTCGCGCAGGCACGCGCCAATATCGCGAGCGCCGTCGGGATGCTGCGTGCGATCGGCGGGCCCGTCGCGGCGACCGATCTCGTCCAGGCGCTGACCGCGCGCGCAATGATCGAGGCGCACGGCGATTCCAGGACCGACGCCGCCACCGCGACGCTGGCGGAGGCCGAAAAGGTACTCGCGGGGATCGCGCCCGCCGATCGATCGCAGGGATGGCACGACGCGCGGCGGAAGCTGCGCCGCGCCCAGCTCGAACTCGCCACGCTGCAGAACCGGCCCGACCGGCTCGCGCAGCTCGCATCCCGCCTCGAGAGCGATATCGCGGAGTGGCCCTCAGCGATGCGCGCGTCGCGGCTGGCCGAGCTCGACCGCGCCTATGCCGCGCATTATCGCGGCCTGCGCGGGTATCTGGTCGACGCGCTTGACGAGGGTGTCGTCCATCTGCTCGATGCCGAGGCGCGCTTCGCCCGGCTCGAAGCAGCGGTGCCCAACGATCCGGTCGTGCTCTACGCGCGCATGTACAACGCTTACATCGGCTATGGCACCGCCACCGGCCTTGCCGGGCGCGAATCCGAGACGAAGCGCTTCATCGCCATCGCGCACGACGCCAACGAACGGCTGCTGAAGATCGAGGCCAACGACATATCGCTGCGCTCGTTCGGCGCCAACGTGCGTCAAATCGAATCTCAGAATGCCTCCACCCACGGCCGCCATGCCGAGGCGATTGCACTGCAGACGCAGGTGCTGGCGCTGTTTGAGGCGGCGGCGGGCCCGACACGGCGCGCGGCGGCGCTCAACCGGCTGGTCGCGGCGGAGGTGACGATGGGCAATATCGCGCGCGCCGCCGGGGATCGCGCGTTGGCGTGCGAGAGCTACCGGCGCGGGCAGGCGGTGATGCGTGAACTGGAAGGACGGCGCGAATTGCTCGACCAGGCGAAGCGCTTCCAGCCGGGACTAAAGGCCAATATCGAAGGCTGCGCGGGCGACATGCCGCTGGCGAAGATGGCGATCTTCGGCTGATCGCCTAGCTGAACGAGCGTGGCCGCTCCGCCACCGCATGCGTCTCCGCGAATTTGGCGAACAATTCATCGTCGAGCGGCGCGTGGAAGACGCAACCCGCGACGAAATCGTCGGCCCACATGATCGTCGCGCAGACCTGGCCGAGTTGGGGCAGCGTCAGCCAGATCATCGCGCCCTCCTCGAGCGGCGAATAGGTGTGGAGCCGTGCGCCGTGCAGCGAGATATCGGTCACACGGCAAAGCGTGCGGTCGAGCCCACCCCGGCCGATGCGTGCGTCGAGCGACACCGGCGCGCGCGGACTGCCACGGCGAGAGCCGCGCGCGATGGCGACGGCGGGTTCGAATTCGGCTGCAAGCATGGCCCCTCCCTCTCGCGCCAGGGTAGCGCAAGGGGGAGCCTAAGCACTTATACCTAATGCGCGCTTAACGCGCGCACCGGCTTACTTCTTGAGCGTGAGGCCGCCGAAACGCTTGTTGAAGCGCGCCACCTGGCCGCCCGCGTCGAGCATCTGGCCCTTGCCACCGGTCCATGCCGGATGCGCCAGCGGATCGATCTCCAACTGCATGAGATCGCCTTCCTTGCCCCAGGTCGAGCGGGTCTCGAAGGTCGTGCCGTCGGTCATCTGCACCTTGATGGTGTGATAATCGGGGTGGATGTTGCTCTTCACGTTAAATTCTCCGGGTCAAGCCACCGGTTACCGACCGGCAGCGAAGGCGCGGCCCCTAACAGAGCCGCGCCGGATACGCAATCACCGCGTCGCTACGCCTTGGGCGGGTCGGCGATCATCGCGGTAAATTCGCATTCGGTCGCGATCTCGCCGTCGAGCATCGCTTTCCCCGCGAATTTGCACACGCGGCTGCGCTTCTGGACGAACTCGACCTCAAGCCGCAGCAGGCAGCCGGGCTCGACCGGTTTGCGAAACTTCACGCCGTCGATCGACATGAAATAAACGAGCTTGCCCGATCCTGCGAGGCCCAGGCTCTCGACCGCGAGCACGCCCGCCGCCTGCGCCAGCGCCTCGACCTGGAGCACGCCCGGCATGATCGGGCGGCCGGGGAAATGCCCCTGGAAGAACTGCTCGTTCATCGTCACCGCCTTGATCGCGACGATCGACCGGTCGAGGATCAGCTCCTCGACACGGTCGACCAGCAACAGCGGATAGCGGTGCGGGAGCGCCGCCAAGACCCGCCCGATATCGAGCGGGCCTGTGGCACCCCGGCCCTCGTCTTCACTCACCTACCGAGCGCCCGATCAGCGGCCCGGGGCCGGCGTCGTCGGCTTGGCACCGGGGGTCGGAGCAGCCTGCTGCGCGCGCTGAGCCTGGGCGTTGGCGATCTGGAAATACTGCTGGAGCAGCTGCGCATCCTGCTGCGACGGCTGCCAGTTGGCGGGCGGCGTGACCGGAACGGTCGGGGCGGCGGCGTCGACCGCGGTGCGGATGTCGTCCGTCACGTCCACGGCAGGCGTTCCGAAGATCACCGAATCCGCGCTGAGCAACAGGCTGATCTTCTTGGCGTCGACGACGGTCTTGAGCGCGGCCGGATATTTCTGCGTGATCTGGTCGATGGCGTACATCTGCGCCAGCGTAGCGGGCTGAGTGAGGCGCGACATTTCCTGCTGCGCGGCCTTCTGCGCATTTTCGATCTGCGTCAGCGCCGGGCTCTTGGCGGCCTGACCGGCCTGAAGCTCGGCCTGCGAGATCTGGCCGTCCTTGTTGGTATCGAGCGGTGCGCTGAGCGTCTTGATCTGTGCCTCAAGCTGGGTCTGGCGCGTGCGTGCCTGATCGAGCTGCGGCTTGTACGTGGTGCCGATCGTCTGGAACGCGGTACCGAGCGCCTTCGCACCCAGGATCACGGCTTCCGGGTTGGCGACGGCCACACCCGCAACCTGGGCGTTGGCAGAACCGGCGGCGAGCAGCGCGGGCGCGGCGAGCGCGCAACCGAGCAGGATAACCTTGAGCGTCTTCATCAGAATTGTGTCCCTACGTTGAATGTGATGAGTTTGGAATCATCGCCCGGCTGCTTCAGGAAAGCATAGGCAACGTCGATGCGCAGTGGCCCGAACGGCGAGTTCCAGTTCACGCCGGCGCCGACCGAGAGCCTGGGGCTCGCGGAATCGCCGAGGAACTGTTCGAGGAACGGTGCCGTGGAGTTGGTGACCGCAATGTTGGTCGAGGAGCCTGCACAGGCCCCGCCGATCGCGCTCGAATAGCCGACCACGCAGGTCGTGGTAAGGCCCGGATTGCTCGCGTCGGTCGTCGGCACTTGATAGAGCGCCTGTCCATTCGACGCCAGTACCGGCAGAATCAGCGGCAGGATGGTCTTGCGGCCGGTTACCGGATCGATCGTCTCGGGGAAACCGCTGGCGATCGTCGGCAACGGGCGCGTGATCCCCCACAGTGCGCCCGCCTGGACGTAGATCGACGGCCGCAACCCGAGCTCACGCGCGCCGGAGCCGAGCGGAATCTCGACTTCCAGACGGCCGAGGTAATATTTGGTGCCGCCCAGCGCGTCATCGACGATGCTGTTGCGGTCAGTGACGAGAACCTGGTTGCCCGAGCTGTCCGTCGTGTAGCCGGTGCGTGTCACGCGCGGGCCAACACCGCGGATGTTGAACCCGCGGAAATCGGGCTCGCCGAGGTAGAAGCGGTCGGTGATGCGGACCTTATCGACGCCAGCCCCCTTCGCACCTTCGAGCGAGAAAATGTACCCGCCCTCAAGCCGCGCAGACCCGATGAATCCCGCGCCGATGTTGACGAACTTGCTCGCCTCGAACTTGGTGCGCAGATATTTCACGTCGCCGCCGAGGCCGGCAAAATCCTGGCTAAACGACAGGCTCTGGCCCGCAGTCGGCCGCAATCGACTGTTGAGCGAACTGAACAGGATCGAATAGCCGACCGACGACGTCCAGCGATTGCCGATCGCCTCGCAGAGATACCGGCCCGCAACGAGCGGATCGCACTGCCCGGCACTGTTGAAATACGAGGAGTCCAGACCGACCTGGTCATAGGTGAGGCCATAGCGCGCCGCGAGCGACCAATATTCGGTCAGCGGAATGCCCGCGCGGATCTGGAAGCCGGTGGAGACCTGCGTGTAGGTCGTCTGCCGCTGGTCGCCGATATAGTTGAAGGCGTTGTAATCGCGGCGGAAGATGTCGCCGCCAATGGCGATGTTCTTGTCGAACAGATACGGCTCGGTGAAGCCGAGCTCGACCGACTTCGAGTAGCTCGAATAATTGACAGATGCGCGCAGCTCCTGGCCCTTGCCGCGGAAATTGCGCTGCGTGATCGAGGCCTGGACGATGAACTGCTCAAGGCTCGAAAAGCCTGCCGAGAGCGACAGCTCGCCGGTCGATTTCTCCTCGACCGCGGCATCGAGGATGATGCGATCCGGCGAGGAGCCCTGGCTCTTCTTGATCTCGAACTTGTCCTGGAAGAAGCCCAGCGAATTGATGCGGTCCTGCGAGCGTTTGATCTGGAAATCGTTGAAGGCGTCGCCCTCGGCGAGACGGATCTCGCGACGGACCACCTTGTCCTGCGTCTGCGTGTTGCCCGTCACGTTGATGCGCTCGACATAGGTACGTTTTGCTTCGGCGATGTGGAAATTGATCCCCATCGTCAGCGTGTCCTTGTCGCGGTTGAACTCGGGGTTCACCTCCGCGAAGGCATAGCCGAACAGGCCCGCCGACTGGCTCAGCGCATCGACAGAATCCTCGACCTTCTTCGCGTTGTACCAATCGCCCTTCTTGATGCCGAGGCTGGTGGCCAGCTTCTTGTTGTCGAAGTCGCGAATGTCGCTGTCGACCGTGACGTCGCCGAACTTGTAGCGCTTTCCTTCCTCCACCACGTACGTGATGATGAAGTCCTTCTTGTCCGGCGTCAGCTCGGCCACGGCGGAGGTGACGCGGAAATCGGCGTAGCCGTTGGTCAGGTAGAACTGACGCATCTTCTGCTGATCGTAAGCGAGACGATCCTGGTCGTAGCTGGTATTCGACGACAGCATCGTCGTCAGGCGCGCCTGCTTGGTCGCCATCTGACCACGCAGCGCCTTATCGGAGAACACCTCGTTGCCGATGATGTTGATCTGGCGGACCTTGGACTTCGGTCCCTCGTCGATCTCGAACACCACGTCGACGCGGTTCTGGTCGAGATTGACCATCTTCGGCTCGATCGCGGCGGCGAAGCGGCCCTGGCGGCGATACAGTTCGACGATGCGCGCGACGTCCTGGCGGACGGCGGAACGCGTGAAGATCTGGCGCGGCTTGAGCTTAATCTCCTTGGTGATCTTGTCTTCCTTCAGGCGCTTGTTGCCCTCCAGGATCACGCGGTTGATGATCGGGTTCTCACGGACGTGCAGCACGATGTCGCCGGATACGGCACCATCGATCGTCACGTCGGCAAACAGATCGCTGCCGAGCAGATCCTTGATTGCTTGATCGAGCGATTCGTTATTGTACGGAATGCCGACGCGCAGCTTCGTGTAGGACAACACCGTATCGGGCTCGATACGCTGCGATCCCTCGACGCGCAGCGAGTTTATCTTCTTGGCGTTGGGATCGCTGACGACGACCGCCGGGGCCGTCGGAGGCGGCGGCGGCAGATCGACCGGGCGGCTCTCGGCACCACCACGCGGGCCACCGCCACCACGCGGCGGGCGGCCGCCGCGGCCACCCGGACCTTGTGCATCGGCGGCAGCAAAGGCGGTCGACAGCATCGTCCCCGCCATCAGCGTGAGCAGCGCGCGCTTCCCGAACGTTGAAACCTTGATCGCTGTCACATCCCACCCCAAATCGGAGAATTCACACACTGGCAATATTTCGCGGGCCTGCCCTGCCCCAGCTTCGTCAGCCAATCAACCCGGCGAGGTTCTTCCACAGCCCGAATGAATCGAGATCGTTGAAGGTCGTCATCACCATCAGCGCGAGGATCGCGGCGAGCCCACCCCGGAACGCCCATTCCTGCACCTGCGGCGGCACCGGCCGCCTGCGGATCGCCTCGATGGCGTAGAAGAACAGATGGCCGCCATCCAGGATGGGAACTGGCAAGAGGTTGATGAATCCCAGATTAATCGAGATCATCGCGACCAGCCAGATCAGTGAATCCCATCCCAGCGCCAGTTGCTGGCCCGAGACCTGTGCGATCTTGAGCGGCCCGCCAAGCTCCTTCACCGACCGCTGGCCGACGATGATCTGGCCGAGCCCCTTCGCCATCATGCCGGTGAGTTCGAACGTGCGCCGGACGCCGACGAAAGGTGCTTCGATCAGGCTGACCGGACGGCGTTGAAGTCCGAGCAGGCCGAGCCGCAGCGTCTTGCCGCTCTTGGTCGTCACCGTCTGCACGTCGAGCTTGACCGTCACGGTACGCGACACGCCCTCGTGCTCGACCGTAAGTGTCACGGCCTTGCCCGGATTGGGCTGCGTCAGCGCGGCAAGTTCGCTGAAGGTGGTGATCGCCCGGCCGTCGAAAGCGGTGATGCGATCGTCGGGCTGAATACCGGCGACTGCAGCGGGGCTGCCTGCCACCACTGTCCCGGCAACCGGAGGCGCCATGAAGTCGCCATAGCCGATGATGAAACCCGTCAGCAGCACGATCGCCACGACGAAGTTGGCGATCGGCCCCGCCGCCACGACGATCATCCGCTGCCACACGGGCCGGCCCTGCAGCGTGCGCGCGCGTTCCTCGGGCGGGAGCATCAGCCAGTCGTGGTCGGGTACGCTCGCCGCGTTCATATCGCCGGCGAACTTCACGTATCCGCCGAGCGGCAGCCAGGAAAATTTCCAGCGCGTGCCGCGCTTGTCGGTGAAGCCGAAAACCTCGTTGCCGAAGCCGATCGAGAAAGCGTCGATCTTCACGCCGAACAGTCGCCCGGCGAGGTAATGCCCCATTTCATGCAGGAAAATCAGCGGCCCGATGACGAGCGCGAACGCCACTATCGTTATCAGGATGCCGGGGCTTTGGGTCACGCAACACAATCCTTCACACGCGCTGCCGTGATTACCCTCGCCTCCTCATCGACGGCAAGCACGTCGGCAAGGGCCCCAGGCGCGGGCGGATCGTAGCGGGTCAAGGTATCCTCAACGATTGCGGCAATTTCGAGGAAGCGAATGTCTCCGCCGAGAAATGCGGCGACCGCGACCTCGTTTGCGGCGTTGAGGATGGCAGGCCGTGCCCCACCCGCGTCCAATGCCTCGCGCGCCAGTCGCAGCGCCGGGAAGCGCACCGGATCGGGTGCCTCGAAATCGAGCCGGCCGATCTTCACGAGATCGAGCGGCTCCATCGGCGTCGCCATCCGGTCCGGCCAGGCGAGGCAGCTCGCGATCGGCACGCGCATGTCGGGCGGGCCGAGCTGCGCCAGCGTCGAGCCGTCGATATATTCGACCAGTGAGTGAATGACCGATTGCGGGTGGATGACGATCTCGATCGCATCGTGCGGCACCGGGAACAGCCGCGCGGCTTCGATCAGTTCGAGGCCCTTGTTGAAGAGCGTCGCCGAATCGACCGAGATCTTCGCGCCCATCGACCAATTGGGATGCGCGACCGCCTGTTTGGGCGTCATCGTGCGCATTTGCTCAAGCGACTTTTCCCGAAACGGCCCGCCGCTGCACGTCAGGATGATCCGCCGTACACGGTTCGGCCGCGCCGCGTCGAAGCACTGGAAGATCGCATTGTGCTCGGAATCGGCGGGCAACAGCGTCGCCCCGCTCTTCGCCGCCGCAGCGAGTACGACGTCGCCGGCCGAGACGAGCGGCTCCTTGTTGGCGATGATGACGGTGCGGCCCTGATCGACGGCCGCAAGCACCGGCTCCAGCCCCGCGCAGCCGACGATCGCGCCCATTGTCAGGTCCGCGCCGAGTTCGGCGGTATCGGTGACGGCCTGCGCGCCGCCAGCCGCTTCGATGCCCGTTCCCGCCAGCGCCTCGCGCAAGGCGTCGAGACAGCGCTCGTCCGCCACCACCGCGCGGCGCGCATTGGTGCGGATCGCCGCCGCTGCCAGCTTCGTGACATCACTATTGGCGGTCAGCGCCAGCACCTGAAACTGTTCGGGGTCGCGTTCGATGAGGTCGAGCGTCGAGGTGCCGACCGATCCGGTCGCGCCGAGAATGGTAACGGTCTTCATCAGAAATAGAATCTCGGCAAAATGACCAAAAATGCGGCGACAGGTGCCACCGGCACCAATCCGTCGAGCCTGTCTAGCACGCCGCCGTGGCCGGGGAATATGTTGCCGCTGTCTTTCACGCCGGCGCAGCGCTTCAACCAGCTTTCGTATAAATCGCCGCCCTGCGCCATCAGCGCAAGCACCGGGGTCGCCAGCGTCAGACGTAGCGGAAGGCCGTAGAAAGAATGCATCGCCGCCGCGAAGAGGCTCGCGAACGCCATTCCGCCGATCAGCCCGGCCCAGGTCTTGTTCGGGCTGATCTGCGGTGCCAGCTTGCGCCCGCCGATCGTTCGCCCCGCCGCGTAGGCGCCGACGTCGCACGCCCAGACCAGCGCGAATACCCAGACCGTCAGCACGAACCCGTCATAACCCGATCCGTGCTGCTCGCGGATCAGCAACAGCGACAAGGTCGGCAGACCGACATACACCGCGCCTAGTGCGAGCATCGGCCGCTGTGTCACGATGACAATGAAGAAGCCCGCCGCCGCCACCAGCCCGAGCGTGAAGAAGCCCGGGCCCCAGGTGATCGGCGACATTGCCGAGAGCGCCGCGAACAAGGCGAACTGCGCAAGTCTCTTTTGACCCGCCGGCGTTTTGAACAGGTCCGCCCATTCCGCCATCATCAGCAAGCCAAGGATTGAACAGACCAGCCAGAAGATGAACCCGCCGAAGATGATCGCGGCCAGCGCAACGCCGACAAGCGCGACGCCGACGATCGCGCGCGTCGCCAATTCCGGCAACTGCTTTGACACGGGGCCTTCGCTCACAGGCCCCCGAACCGGCGCTGCCGCTGTGAGAACGTCGCGACCGCCTCGGCCAGCGTATCGCCATCGAAGTCGGGCCACAGGGTCTCGGTGAACAGCAACTCCGCATAAGCCGCCTGCCACAGCAGGAAGTTCGACAGCCGCACCTCGCCCGACGTGCGGATCAGCAGGTCGAGAGGTGGCAGATCGCGCGTGTCGAGCGCGGCCTCGATCATGTTCGCATCGATCGCGGCAGGGTCGATCTCGCCGCGCTGCGCAGCTTCGGCGAAATGTCGTGCGATGCTAGCCAATTCTGCCTGCGATCCGTAATTCAGCGCGACCGCAAGGATCGCGCCGGTATTGACCGACGTACGCGCGACGGCGTTGTCGATCATCTCGACCAGATCGTCGGAGAAGCGGCGATAGTCGCCGATGATCCGCAGCCGCACGTTTTCGCGCACCAGTTCTTCGAGGTCGGAGCGAATGAAGACACGCATCAGCGCCATCAGATCGCTGATCTCGTCCTCGGGACGGCGCCAATTCTCCGAGGAGAAGGCGTAGAGTGTCAGCGCCTCGATTCCCATCGCGCGGGCGGCGCGGGTAACGCGGCGAACGGCGTCGATCCCGGCCTTGTGCCCAGCAACGCGCGGCAGGAAGCGGTTCTTGGCCCAGCGCCCGTTGCCGTCCATGATGATCGCGACGTGCCGCGGGACAGCCCCGCCGGCAGCCATCGGATCAGCAGGAGCGGGCCGGGTGCTCACTTGCCCAGGATTTCCTTTTCCTTTGCGGCCGCCGCCGCATCGATGTCGGCGATTGTCGCGTCGGTGAGCTTTTGAACTTCGATCTCATGCCGCTTGCGCTCGTCCTCGGAATAGACGCCCTTCTTCTCGTCGGTCTTGAGCGCATCCATACCGTCGCGGCGCACGTTGCGCGCGGCGATGCGGGCACCCTCGGCATATTTGCCGGCGAGCTTGGCGAGTTCCTTGCGGCGTTCCTCGGTCAGGTCCGGGATCGGCAGTCGCAGCGTGGTGCCGTCGACGATCGGGTTGAGACCGAGCCCGGCCGAACGGATCGCCTTGTCCGCAGGGCCGACGTTGGACTTGTCCCACACCTGCACCGAGATCATTCGCGGTTCCGGCACGGATACCGTCGCGATCGTGTTGAGCGGCATGTGCGACCCGTACACCTCGACCGTCACCGGATCGAGGAGCGACGTCGACGCGCGGCCGGTGCGCAGACCGCCGAGATCGCTCTTCAGCGCCTCGACGCTGCCGGCCATGCGGCGTTCCAGATCGGCCTTGTCGTATGCGGCCATATTTACTCTCCCTGAGCTTGCACGATCGTCGACACGCCATCGCCTTGCAAGACGGCGGCGAGGTTCCCGGCTTCACGGATGTTGAAGACGACGATCGGAATGTTGTTGTCGCGGCAGAGCGCGATGGCGCTGGCGTCCATCACCTTGAGATCCTGTGCGAGGACCGTGCTGTAAGCGACGGTCTCATAACGCTTTGCCGTTGCCACCTTCTTCGGATCGGCATCATAGACACCGTCGACCGACGTACCCTTGAACAAAGCGTCGCACTTCATCTCGGCGGCGCGCAGCGCCGCGCCGGAATCGGTAGTGAAGAACGGCGAACCGACGCCTGCCGCGAAGATCACGACGCGGCCCTTTTCCAGATGCCGCTCTGCACGACGGCGGATGAAGGGCTCGCATACCGACTGCATCGGGATGGCGGATTGCACGCGCGTATCGACGCCGATCTGCTCGAGTGCGTTCTGCACCGCGAGCGCGTTCATGACAGTCGCAAGCATGCCCATGTAATCGGCGGTCGCGCGTTCGATGCCCTTGGCGGCTGCGGAAAGACCACGGAAGATGTTGCCGCCGCCCACGACGACGCACAGCTCAAACCCCGCCTCACGCGCGTCCTTGATCTCGCCGGCGACACGCGCGGTGACGACGGGATCGATGGCAAGGCCACCCTCGCCCATCAGAACCTCGCCCGACAATTTGAGCAGGATGCGTTTGAATCGCGGATTGGTCACAAATGTCCTGCGTGGCTGGCCGGTGGGAGCGGCGCGGACCTTAGGCGGGGCGGATTGAAGGGGCAACTGCTTGCCGCGCGCTTCGTCGTTCCCGCATACATTATCCTTCGAAACTGGATACGGCGGCCGGATCGCTCCGACCGCCGTATCCGTGCCTGGAAGGCGAATCAGGCGTTCTGCGGAACGCCCGATGCGGCCGCTACTTCCGCCGCGAAGTCGCTGACTTCCTTCTCGATGCCTTCGCCGAGCTGGAAACGGACATAATCCTTCAGCACGATCGGCGAGCCGGCTTCCTTGGCGGCGGCGGCGACGACGTCCTGCACAGGGGTCTTGCCGTCCATCACGAACGCCTGCGTCAGCAGCGCGTTCTCGCGCAGGAACTTGTCGACCGGCCCGCGAATGATCTTCTCGGCGACCTCGGGCGGCTTGCCCGCGATCTTGTCGGCGTTCTTTTCCTTGGCGATCGCAGCTTCGCGCTCGACGATGGCGGGATCGATGCCGTCGGCGTTCAGCGCCAGCGGGAAGGCGGCTGCGATGTGCATTGCGATCTGCTTGCCCAGCGCTTCGAGCTTTTCAACCGGCGCGGCACTTTCGAGCGCGACGAGCACGCCGATCTTGCCGAGGCCCGCAACCTGCTGGTTATGGACATACGGCACGACAGCGCCCTGGGTCACTTCCAGCCGCTTCGCGCGGCGGATCGCCTGGTTTTCGCCGATCGTGGCGATGTTCTTGGTCAGGATCTCGCCGACCGTATCGGTGCCCAGCGGGGCTGCCTTGATCGTGTCGAGATCGTCGCCCAGTTCGAGCGCGACCGAAGTGACGTCGCGCACGAACGTTTGGAACTGTACGTTCTTCGCGACGAAATCAGTCTCGGAGTTGACTTCGACGGCAGCGCCCTTGGTGCCCGAAACCTCGACGCCCACCAGACCTTCGGCGGCGGTGCGGCTCGATTTCTTGGCGGCGGCGGCCAGACCCTTTGCGCGCAGCCAGTCCATTGCCGCTTCGGTGTCGCCGTTCGCTTCGGTCAACGCCTTCTTGCAATCCATCATGCCCGCGCCGCTCTTTTCGCGCAGATCCTTCACCGCAGCGGCTGTGATCTCGGCCATCTTACGTTTCCTCGTGTTTTGAGCCGTTTGCGGCCCGATAAAAAGAACCGTTCGTGCTGAGCCTGTCGAAACACGTGCTGGACACGCCCATCGACAGGCTCAGGGCGAACGGCAATAAAGGTGCGCCCGTAGACGCACCTTGTGACACTTACGCGTCGAGCTGGCGCTCGGCTTCCGCTGCCATTTCCGGCTCGGCAGGAACATCGGCCGGCTCGGCTGCCGGCGTCGCGACAGTCAGCGCTTCCTCGACGGGTGGCTGTTCCATCGAACCGATGTCCTGACGGCGCGCGACCTGCTCGTTGCCGCCGCGCGTCGCGGCGATGGCGATCGCCTCGCAATAGAGGCGGATGGCGCGGCTGGCGTCGTCATTGGCGGGCACCGGGAAGGCGATGCCGTCCGGCGACACGTTCGAATCGAGGATCGCGACGACCGGGATGCCGAGCGTGTTGGCTTCCTTGATCGCCAGCTCTTCCTTGTTGGCGTCGATCACGAACATCACGTCCGGGATGCCGCCCATGTCGCGGATACCGCCGAGCGACAGTTCGAGCTTGTCCTTCTCGCGGGTGAGCTGCAGCACTTCCTTCTTGGTGAGGCCGTGCGTGTCGCCCGAGAGCTGCTCCTCAAGCGCCTTCATGCGCTTGATCGAGTTCGAGATCGTCTTCCAGTTGGTGAGCATGCCGCCCAGCCAGCGGTGGTTGACGAAATGCTGGCCCGAACGGCGCGCGGCGTCTGCGACCGGCTCCTGCGCCTGGCGCTTGGTGCCGACGAACAGCACCTTGCCGCCAGCGGCGGTCGAGGCGGCGACGAACTCCAGCGCGCGCGCGAACAGCGGCACGGTCTGCGAGAGGTCGAGGATATGGACGCCGTTGCGGTCGCCGAAAATGTAAGGCTTCATCTTCGGGTTCCAGCGATGAGTCTGGTGGCCGAAGTGCGCGCCCGTTTCGAGCAATTGCTGCATGGAGACGACAGGTGCCGCCATAGATATTTCCTTTCCGGTTGTTCCTCTGGGAAGCGTGTGATCCATCGGGCTCAGCCCCGGACACCGGCTATATGTGCTTCCCATGCGGTGTGAAGGCGTGGCCGTTAGCGGAACATTTCGCGCAAATCAAGCGCGCAGGGCGCTTGACAGTCGGAACATGAATGGAACATAACGGGACTCAAGAGAGGACACGGAACCATTGGTCGCATTGGGGCGTACCAGCGATTCGGTCCTCGCGCCGCAATAGGGAGTTTCGAGGGATGGTCGCTGTTCTCGATAGCATGGTTTTCGCCGCCGGATTCGCGGTCGCAGCCTGGGTGTTCGCGTTTACCCTCGTTCCTTCCCTCCCGCGCATCGCGGCGCTGCTGCGTGGCCTGCCCGATCCGGCGCTCGATCAGGCCAGGCTGGTGATCAGCGATCCGCGTGTCCGGGCGCGGACGATGCGTCCGGCGACGGCGGCACGCCCGGCTGCGCCGCTTCGCGCAGTCGCCTGACCCGGCGGTAGCTCGTGATGCTGAACGGAAGCATTGCGAGATAGACTACGCACAGCGCGGTCAGCGTGTGCCACGGCGCGGAGATCAGCGCCGCACCGAGCAGCACGACCACGGCCAGCGCCTCGAAACGGATGTGATTGCGCAGCCGCAGCGACGACCAGCTAAAGGTCGCCACGCTGGAGATCATCAGCAATGCGATGATCGCAACCCAGGGCAGCACCACCGCAGGATTGCGGAACAGCGGCTCACCCGTCCAGAACGTCAGGTACAGCGGCAGCATCGCCAATCCCGCGCCGAGCGGCGCGGGTACTCCGGTCAGAAATCCCGCCGACTTGTGAGGTTGTGCGCCGACGTCGATCGCCGCGTTGAACCGCGCCAGTCGCAGCGCGCAGAACACCGCGAAGACCAGTGCGCAGGCCCAGCCCAGCCGCGGCGCTTCCTTCAGCGACCACAGATAGAGGATCAACGCGGGCGAGACGCCGAACGAGATCGCGTCCGACAGCGAATCGAGCTCTGCTCCGAACCGGCTTTCGCCGCGCACGAGCCGCGCGACCGTCCCGTCGAGCCCGTCGAGCACGCCCGCGATCATGATCATCGTGACCGCCGCTTCCCAATCGGCCGAGATGGCGTAGCGGATGCCGGTCAGGCCCGCACACAGTGCCAGCGCCGTCACCACATTGGGCGCGACCGCCCGCAGTGGCAGCCCGCGCGGCGTACGGCGGCGGAGGCTTGGCGGTCTCATGCCGTCTCCGTATCCTTCACCGCCAGGCGGAAGTGACGCGCAGCGACGTGTGGGGATGTCTGCGGACCATTCGAGAGGACACCCCTGTCCTCCTCCTCCGACATGCTTCGCATGCCACCTTCCCCTTGCGGGGGAGGACTCATAACGGACACGATCACTGCGTGACGCCCGTCACCGCGTCGCCGCCGACGCGGCCCAGCACCGTCTCACCGGCGATGCTGCGCTGGCCGAGCGCGACCTGGCAGATGCAGCCTTCCGGCAGGTACACGTCGACGCGGCTGCCGAAGCGGATCAGCCCGATCCGCTGCCCCGCGGCGACCATGTCGCCCGGCTTCACGAACGGCACGATCCGCCGTGCCACCAGCCCGGCGATCTGCGTGAAGCCGATCTTGCGCGCGTTTCCGCTCGCGTCCGGCCGCCCCTCGACGACGATATGCTGGCGCTCGTTCTCCTCGCTCGCCTTGTCGAGATCGGCGTTGAGGAATTTGCCGGAGATATAGACCACCTGCTTGATCGACCCCGCGATCGGCGTGCGGTTGATGTGGACGTCGAACACCGACATGAAGATCGACACGCGCACCATAGGCGCGTCGCCGAGTTCGCCGGCGATCTCGACCGGCACCGGCACCCGCTCGATCATCGTGATCAGCCCGTCCGCTGGCGCAACGATCAACCCGTCGCCCTGCGGCGTCACGCGCAGCGGATCGCGGAAGAACAGGGCGATCCACACCGTCAGCGCGACCAGCGGCCACGCCAGGAACCACCCGACCCACCAGAGCGCGACCAACGTCGCCGCGCCCGCGATCAGCACGTACTTACGTCCTTCGGGGTGCATGTCGGGCACGCGCCACTTGACGGTGGTGGTGACGATTTCCGGCTTTTCGAGTGATGGCATGGCCCCGGTCTACCCCGCGTCCGCGCCGATGGCCAGCGTATTGCCGCGCCAACACGGCGCGCTTCCCGGCCTCTCAGCTACGTTCCCGTGCCCGACGCGCTTGACCCCCTTCCCTCCTTCCTCCTAGACGCTGCCCCAAATCACTCCCGGAAACAGGAAACCGCACATGGCGAAGATCAAGGTGAAGACCCCCGTCGTGGAGATCGACGGCGACGAGATGACCCGGATCATCTGGGAATGGATCCGCGAGCGCCTGATCAAGCCTTATCTCGACATCGAGCTCGATTATTACGACCTCGGCGTCCAGTACCGCGACGAGACCAACGATCAGGTCACGATCGACAGCGCGCATGCGATCCAGAAATACGGCGTCGGCGTGAAGTGCGCGACGATTACCCCGGACGAGGCGCGCGTCGAGGAATTCAAGCTCAAGCAGATGTGGAAGTCGCCCAACGGCACGATCCGCAACATCCTGGGCGGCACCATCTTCCGCGAGCCGATCGTCATCTCCAACGTGCCGCGCCTGATCCCGGGCTGGACCAAGCCGATCGTCGTCGGCCGCCACGCTTTCGGCGACCAGTACCGTGCGACCGATTTCCGCGTCCCCGGCCCCGGCAAGCTCAGCATCACCTGGGTCGGCGAAAATGGCGACAAGATCGAAAAGGAGGTCTTCGACTTCCCGTCCTCGGGCGTCGCGATGGCGATGTACAACCTCGACGATTCGATCCGCGATTTCGCCCGCGCCTCGATGCACTACGGCCTCAACCTCAAGTGGCCGGTGTACCTGTCGACAAAGAACACCATCCTCAAGGCCTATGACGGCCGCTTCAAGGATCTGTTCGCCGAGGTGTTCGAGGCCGAATTCGCCGACAAGTTCAAGGAAGCCGGCATCGTCTACGAACACCGCCTGATCGACGACATGGTCGCATCGGCGCTGAAATGGTCGGGCGAATTCGTCTGGGCTTGCAAGAACTACGACGGCGACGTGCAGTCGGACCAGGTCGCGCAGGGCTTCGGCTCGCTCGGCCTGATGACCTCGGTGCTGCTGACGCCGGACGGCAAGACCGTCGAGGCCGAGGCGGCGCACGGCACCGTCACCCGCCACTTCCGCATGCACGAGCAGGGCAAGGCGACCTCGACCAACCCGATCGCCTCGATCTTCGCCTGGACGCGCGGCCTCATCTATCGTGGCAAGTTCGACGATACGCCCGAGGTGACGAAGTTCGCCGAGCTGCTGGAGAAGGTCTGCATCGACACCGTCGAGAGCGGCAAGATGACCAAGGATCTCGCGCTCCTCATCGGCCCCGATCAGGCATGGATGACGACCGAGCAGTTCTTCGAGGCCGTCCGCGAGAACCTCGAACAGGCGATGGCCAAGGGTCTCTGATCCCTCGACGCGCCGCGTTCTGAAAAGAGCCGGGCCCGCCGATGCGGGTCCGGCTCTTTCTCATTTCGGGTCGTGCGGACGGTTCTCGGCGATGTAGCGGAGCTCGCCCTTCGATTTCGCGTCGTTCGGGTCGAGCTTAAGCGTCTCGTCATAAGCAGTCTTGGCCTCGTCCCATTTGCCCTGCTCGACCCGCACGAAACCGACGCCGCGATAGCCGCGTCCCTTCTCCTCGATCCGCGCTTCCTTCGCTCCGATCTCGGCGGCGGAGATGGCGCTCTCGTAAAGCTCCAGCGCGCGCGGCCATTCGCGCGTCTGCGTGTAGTTGTAGGCGAGTTCGTTGAGGTAGTGCGCGTGCATCGGCGCCATCGCCACCGCGCGTTCCAGCAGCGTGCGCGCCTCCGGCAGGCGGCCGAGATCGACCAGCGCAAAGGCCTTGAGGAACAGCGCCTCGCACCAATCGGGCTTGATCGCCACGGCGTCCGCCTTGTCCTTTGCCGCCCCAAGCATATAAACGATCGTCTCCGTGGGAGCGTTACCGCAATAGATACGGCGCTTCTCACCGGCATAATCCTTCGCGAAGCCGGCAAGAGATGCGTCGAGGATCGGCAATGCCGCCTCCGGTTTGCCGGCCTTCACGAGCTGCGCCGCCTCCATCAACGGATCGGCAGGAGCCGCACCCGCCAACATCGCCGCGACCATCACCACGCTCATCATAGACTTTCCCCCGTTTCTGCCTCCGGCGATTTCACATGCTCCGGCCGGAAACCCAGCCCCACAACGCGCGCCGGTATCCGCCTGAGCAGCGCCACGCGGTCCAGCAACCGCGCCGCGAGCGGCGGGCCGTCCATCGGTTCCGTCGCCGAAAGCAGCGGCGCGACGATCGCGTCCTGAACCAGCTTCTGCATCTGCTGCGTCAGCTTAACCGCCATCATCCGCCGGTCGCGGACCTTATGGAGTAGCGGATCGACATCCTCCCCCGCCACCATCGGCGCGGCGAGCAGGTTCGCCGTTGCCACCGCATCCTGCACCGCCAGATTGATGCCAACTCCGCCGATCGGCGACATCGCATGGGCGGCATCGCCGATCACGAGGAGGCCGGGGCGGTGCCATTGCTCCAGCCGGTCGACCGTCACTGTCAGCAGCTTGACGTCGTCCCAGCTCTTTACGGTCTCGTCGATCGAGGTCGTCTCCGGGCCGACCGCCCGCACGCGTTCGCGGAACGCCGCGATCCCCTCGGCGCGGATCGCCTGCGCTCCGCCCTTGGGAAAGACGAAAGCGCATTGGTAATAGTCGCCGCGATCGATCAGCACGAAGAGCAGGCCGGTGTCGAACACGCCCATGCTCTCGTTCTCGGGCTCCGCGCGCTTGGGGATGCGGAACCAGAAGACGTCCATCGGTGCGCCGACCGTGATCGAGGGCAGCCCGTCGCGGTGCCGCGAATCGCGCCCGTCTGCGGCGATCGTGAGGCGCGAGCGGATTTCCTCGCCCGCTGCCGTGCGCACGCCACGAACGCGCCCGTCCTCCTCGATCAGCGCGGCGCCCTCGCACGACTGGCGCAGCGCGAAGCCGGGATAGCGCCGCGCCGCCTCCGCCGTGAAATCGAGGAAATCCCATTGCGGCATCAGCGCGATGTACGGCGCGGGCACCGGCAGATGCGTGAAATCGACGATGTGCAGATCGCGCCCCGCCACCCGCGCGCCGAGTTGCCGCACCTTTTGGTGCGGCCGCGCCAGCAACGCCTCCAGCAGCCCGAGCTCGTGGAAGATCCGCAACGTGGACGGATGCACGGTGTCGCCGCGGAAGTCGCGGAGGAAATCCTTGTGCTTCTCCAGCACCGTCGTCCGTAGCCCGGCCCGCGCGAACAACAGCCCCGCAACCATGCCGGCGGGGCCACCGCCGATAATCAGCACATCGCTATCAGTCATGGGATGACAAATCCTTCACGAGCCCCCTAAGGTTAGCGCATGGCATTGGGGATCGACAATCAGGGGCTGAGCGACACGCTCGTTATTCTCGGCGCGGCGGGTCTGGTTATCCCGACCTTCGCACGGTTCAAGATCAGTCCGGTGATCGGGTTCATCCTGGTCGGCATCCTGGTCGGCCCGGCGGGACTGGGCGCGCTGACGCCGCACTATCCCTGGCTCTATTACATCACGATTTCGGACCCGCATTCGATCGAGCCGTTCGCCGAGTTCGGCATCATCCTGCTCTTGTTTTCGATCGGGCTGGAACTGTCGTTCAAGCGATTATGGGCGATGCGCGCGCAGGTGTTCGGCACCGGCGCGGCCGAACTGATCGCCTCGGGCCTCATCATCGGCGTGGCGCTGCACTTTCTGGGTCAGGAATGGCCGGGCGCGATGGGCCTCGGCTTCGCGCTGTCGCTGTCCTCGACGGCGCTGGTGATCCCGATCGCGGGGACGACGAGCGCCGTAGGCCGCTCAGCCTTCGCGATGCTGCTGTTCGAGGATCTCGCGCTCGTGCCGATCATCTTCGTGCTGGCGGCGCTCGCCCCCAATGCGGCGGGCGGCAACTGGGCGTTCGTCGGCGTGCTGGGGCGCGGGCTGCTGACGGTCGCGGCGCTGTTCGTCGCCGGCCGTTTCATCCTGCCGCGCCTGTTCGCGCAGGCGGCGCGTACCAAGAGCCCGGAGCTGTTCCTAGCCGCATCGCTGCTGATCGTCATCGTCGCCAGCCTGGCGACCGCGGCGGCGGGGCTGTCGCCGATCGTGGGCGCGCTGCTCGCCGGGCTGCTGATCGCCGAGACCGATTATCACAGCGAGGTCGAGGTGATGACCGCGCCGTTCAAGGGCCTCGCGCTCGGCGTGTTCCTCATCACCGTGGGCATGAGCCTCGATCTGCGGCAGGTCGCGCAGAACTGGCAGGCGCTGCTGCTCGGCATCGTCGGCGTGATCGCGGTCAAATCGCTGGTGACGTTCGTGCTGCTGAAGATGGGCCGCGCCAAGAGCGGCGTCGCGGCCGAGACCGGGCTCCTCATGTCGAGCCCGTCCGAGACGACGCTGATCGTGCTCGGCACCGCAGCGCAGGCATCGTTGATCGCACCTTCCACCGCCGCCTTCTGGCAGACGGTGACGGCGATCGGCCTGACCATCACGCCGCTGCTCGCGATGATGGGCCGCGCGGTGGCGGCGCGGCTCGAACGGCGCAGCGGCGGCGACACCAGCGACACGGTGATCTCCGTCGAAGGCCCCGGCACCGTCATCATCGGCTTCGGTCGCGTCGGGCGGATGGTCGCGGAGATGCTGGCCGTCCACAACCAGCCCTATGTCGCGGTCGAGGCCAATATCGATGTCGTGAAGACGGCGCGGCAGGAGGGCTATTCGGTGATCTTCGGCGACGTGGCGCGTCCCGAACTCGTCGACCGGCTCAACCTCGGCCGTGCGCGCGCGCTGATCCTGACGATGGACGATCCGGTGCTGACGGTGCGGCTGGCGCGGCGCGTGCGCGGCTGGGTGCCGGGGCTGACGATCGTGGCGCGCGCCCGCGATGTCGATCACGCGGCGGAGCTGTACCGCGCAGGCGTTACCGATGCCGTGCCCGAGACGCTGGAAAGCTCGCTGCAATTGTCGGAAGCCGTACTGACCGATCTCGGTGTGGCGGTCGGCCCGGTGATCGCCTCGATCCACGAGAAGCGCGACGAGTTGCGCAAGGGCATCAAGGAGGCGGCCGATCTGGAGCGGCTGCCGCGGTTGAAGCGGGTGAAAGTGGGCGAGGTTTAGCGGCCGGCGCGGCGGAAAGTCACACTAAGGTCACACTGGTCCGGGGGTCGGGAGCCGGCGCGTTTCGCGGCGGAAGTTTACGAAGTTTACGTTACGTCTGCCCCCTTCCTCCCTTCCCCGCGTGGTTTGCATGTGGGCGAGAGCGGGCATTCGCCGGAATGGCGGGACGTGGCGGCCGACGGTTCAAAGAGCGAGGGTGCGGTATAACCTGGAGAGGTGGGTGTAGGACAGCGGTGTTTGGGGTGGGTGAGGAGCTGCCGTTTGCACCAGCCGATCGTCACCCCGGCCTTGAGCCGGGGCCCATGCTGCCGCAGACGTGCCGGTATGAGGGAAGTGAGCCCATCCATCTACATGCTGGCGAGCGGCCATTACGGCACGCTCTACACCGGCGTGACCTCGAACCTGCTCGGTCGCATCATCCAGCACCGCGAGGGCACTTTCGACGGCTTCACCAAGGAATATGGGGTCAGGCGCCTCGTCTGGTTCGAGCTGGGCGACACGATGGAAGCTGCGATCCTCCGCGAGAAGCGGATCAAGAAGTGGCTGCGCGACTGGAAGATTGCGTGATCGAACGTGACAATCCGCAATGGGAGGATTTGGCGATCGGCCTTGGTTTGTCGTCGCTCACCTGAGCCGCCGCGTTGCGTTTGCGGAGGCATGGGCCCCGGCTCAAGGCCGGGGTGACGAATGGCGGCGAACGTCCGCTCTTGGGGCGATAGCTGCCGTCCACAATCCGCCGCGAACGTCCACTATAGGTCGATTTCTGCCATCCACTGGCGCGCCGACGGCAAAGCCGTCGGCCGGGTTCGGGGCTTCGCGCCGACCCGCCGTCCGGGCGCGGCGCTTGCGCTCCCGCGCACCGGGGCTACGCCCCTAGCGCCTGCCGAACAGCTTCTCGATATCGCCGTGCGCCAGCTTCACCCACGTCGGGCGGCCGTGGTTGCACTGGCCGGAGTGCGGCGTGACCTCCATCTCGCGGAGGAGCGCGTTCATCTCCGCCACCGACAGCACGCGGCCGGCGCGGACCGAGCCGTGGCAGGCCATCGTCGCGGCGACGTGATCGAGCCGTTCCTTGAGGCTCAGCGCCTCGTCGAAGGCGGCGAGTTCGTCGGCGATGTCGGTGACGAGGCCAGTCACGTCGCCCTGACCCAGCATCGCCGGGACGCCGCGCACCAGCATCGCGCGCGGGCCGAAGCGATCGAGGTCGAGGCCGAACTCGGCCAGCTCACCCGCGCGCGCCTCCAGCCGGTCGCAGGCGGGCTCGTCCAGCTCGACCACCTCGGGCAGCAGCAGCGCCTGTGACGCCACGCCGCCATTGGCCATGCTCTTGCGCATCCGTTCCAGCACGAGCCGTTCGTGCGCGGCGTGCTGATCGACCAGCACGAGCCCGTCTTCGGCCTCGGCGACGATATAGGTCTTGGCCACCTGCCCCCGCGCCACGCCGAGCGGAAAGCTGACGGTCTCGGGCGGCGGGGCGTAGGCGGGCTCGGCGCGGGCCTGCGGGGGTGGTGTGAAGAAGGTGGGGCGGCGGTCGTACACCCGCGAGCCAAGCCCCTTCCCTTCAGGGGAGGGGTTGGGGTGGGGCTGCGCCTCAAACGCAAAGCTCTGCGAGGCATCCCCCACCCCTTGCCCCTCCCCTGAAGGGGAGGGGTAAAAAGAAGAAGAGGTCCACATTTCCATCGTCGCCGCGTCGGCGCGCTGCGCGCTGCGGTGGCCCGCCTCATCGAGCGCACGCCGCAGCCCGCTGACGATCAATCCGCGCACCAGGGCGGGCTCGCGGAAGCGGACCTCGGTCTTGGCGGGGTGGACGTTGACGTCGACTTCGCTCGGCGGCACGTCGAGGAACAGCGCGACCACCGCATGGCGGTCGCGCGCCATGAAGTCGGCATAGGCACCGCGCACCGCGCCGACGAGCAGCCGGTCCTTCACCGGCCGGCCGTTGACGAAGAGATACTGGTGATCGGCGACGCCGCGATTGAAGGTCGGCAGGCCGGCGATCCCGCCCAGCGCGACGCCCTCGCGCACAAAGTCGATGCCGATGCCGTTCTCGATGAGGCCGCGGTCGGTCAGCGCGGCGACGCGATCGGGCAGCGTTTCGCCCGCGCTCACCGAGAGCACGCGCCGCCCGTCATGCTCGAGCGTGAAGCCGATATCGGGCCGCGCCATCGCGAGCCGCTTCACGACATCGAGGCAGGCGGCATATTCGCTGCGCGGCGAGCGCAGGAATTTCCGCCGCGCGGGAACGCGCTCGAACAGGCTATCGACCCGCACCCGCGTGCCGGGGGGAATCGCGGCGGGCCCTTCGCCCGTCACTTCGCCGTTGTCGACCGTGCGCGACCAGCCTTCGCTTCCCGGCACCCGGCTCTCCAGCGAAAGCCGTGCGACGCTCGCGATCGAGGGCAACGCTTCGCCCCGAAAACCCAACGTCGCAACCGCCTCGATCGCCTCGTCGGGGAGCTTCGATGTGGCATGCCGCTCCAGCGCGAGCGCCATGTCGGCGGGGCTCATGCCGCAGCCGTCGTCGGTCACTTCGATCAGGTCCGTGCCGCCTGCGCCGAGGCGGATCGCGATGCGCGTGGCACCGGCGTCGATAGCATTCTCGACCAGTTCCTTGAGCGCCGATGCAGGGCGTTCGACGACCTCCCCTGCGGCGATTCGATTGATGAGGTGTTCGGGCAGGCGCCGTATTGACATGGGTCATGCTCTAGCCCAAGCGCAGCCATCCCGCGACCCGCAATCACTCATGAAAGTGGTCCCTCGCGGGGCTGTGCGACCTGCCGCGTGTTCTTTGAAAAGCGGCGCAAGACGGATTACCCAATGGCCTGGTTTTCGAAGTTCTTCAGACTCATGTCGCACGACATGGCGATCGATCTCGGTACGGCGAATACGGTTGTGTATTTGCGCGGGCGCGGGATCGTTCTCAACGAGCCTTCGGTGGTCGCGGTCGAGACGATCAACGGCGTGAAGCGCGTGAAGGCAGTCGGTGACGACGCCAAGCTGATGATGGGCAAGACGCCCGACAGCATCCAGGCGATCCGCCCGCTGCGCGACGGCGTGATCGCCGACATCGACGTCGCCGAGCAGATGATCAAGCACTTCATCCACAAGGTCCACGGCGGGCAGCGGCGCTTCATGCGCTGGCCGCAGATCGTGATCTGCGTGCCGTCGGGCTCGACCTCGGTCGAGCGCCGCGCGATCCGTGACGCCGCATCGAACGCGGGCGCGAGCCAGGTGTGGCTGATCGAGGAGCCGATGGCGGCGGCGATCGGTGCCGACATGCCGGTCACCGAGCCGATCGGTTCGATGGTGGTCGACATCGGCGGCGGCACGACCGAAGTCGCGGTGCTGTCGCTGCGCGGCCTCGCCTACACCACCTCGGTGCGCGTCGGCGGCGACAAGATGGACGAGGCGATCGTCAGCTACGTCCGCCGCAACCACAACCTCCTGATCGGGGATGCGACGGCCGAGCGGATCAAGCAGGAAGTCGGCGTCGCCAAGCCGCCCGCAGACGGCATCGGCCTGACGATCCACATCAAGGGCCGCGATCTCGTCAACGGCGTGCCCAAGGAAATCCAGATCAACCAGGGCCAGATCGCCGAGGCGCTCTCGGAGCCGGTCGGCACGATCGTCGAGGGCGTGCGCATCGCGCTCGAGAACACCGCGCCGGAACTGGCCGCCGACATTGTCGACCAGGGCATCGTCCTGACCGGCGGCGGCGCGCTGCTGCGCGGGATCGACGAGGTGCTGCGCGACGAGACCGGCCTGCCCGTGACCATCGCCGAAGACCCGCTGACCTGCGTCGCGCTCGGCACCGGCCGCGCGCTGGAAGATCCGGTCTATCGCGGGGTGCTGCACAGCGCCTGATCGCTACCCAATGCCGGCCGCCCGGTGTAGGACAGCAGACGATTCTAGCGGGCCGTTGCGGCCTTACACGGGGTATTGATGGCGGCGTCCGGCAATCGGCGTCCGGGATTTTCCAGGCGCGCGCAATATAGCGTATTCGCAAGCTATGTGATCGCCGTCGCGGGGACGCTGGTCGGCGCGATCCTGCTTGCGCTCTCGCATTTCGATCCGGTCGCGTTCGCGGCGTTCCGCGCTGGCGTTGCCGAAGTGACCACGCCGATCTCCTCGGGCATCGCCTGGGCCGGTCGCACGGTCGGCGCGGCGCCGCAGACGGTGGTCGATTTCGTGACTGGCGGGCAGACCGCCGCGATGCGCAAGCAGATCGAGGATGAGCGGGCGCTGCTCACGCGCGCGCGCGCGCTGGCCTATGAGAACCGGCGGCTGAAGGCGCTGCTCAAGGTGCGCGAGCGGATCGCCGAGCCGGTCGTCACGGCGCGGCTGGTCTCCTCCTCGGGATCGAGCACGCGGCGCTTCGCGACGCTCAACGCGGGCGCGTGGCAGCATGTCGAGACGGGGCAGCCGGTGCGCGGGCCCGGAGGCCTGATCGGCCAGGTGATCGAGACCGGCCCCAACACCGCGCGCGTGCTGCTGCTGACCGACCCGGAAAGCTCGGTGCCCGTCCGCCGCACGCGCGACGGGCTCGCCGCGCTGGCGCAGGGGCGCGGCGACGGGCTGCTCGATGTGCGCGCCGTGAGCGGCAACGCCGATTTCGTCGCTGGCGAGTTGTTCGTCACCTCGGGCGCGGGCGGCGTCTATCCGCCCAACATTCCGGTCGCGCGCGTCGTGAAGCGCGGCCGCGACATCGCGCTGGCGCAGGCTTTCGCGCGCGCCGACACGCTCGACTATGCGATGGTGGAGCGTGCCTATCTGCCGCCGCTGCCGCCCCCGCCCGCCCCGGCCGCACCGCCCAAGGCCCCGAAGAAATGAGGCCCCCGCGCAAGCGCGGCCCGTTCGACGAGGCGCCCGACTCGACCTGGATGCGCGTTCGCCCGGCGGTGAGCGTGATGGCCGGGTCGCTGATCGCGATCCTGCCGATGGTCGCGCATTTCCCCATTCTGCCGCCGTTCGGGTTGTTGATGCTGCTCGGCTGGCGGCTGATGCGGCCGGATGCAATCCCGATCTGGGCACCGCTCGGCCTTGGCCTGTGGGACGATCTGCTGAGCGGGCAGCCCTTCGGCAGCGCGATGACGATGTGGATGCTGTGCTTCTTCATGATCGATTTGATCGACCAGCGTCTCGTGTTTCGCGATTTCTGGCAGAACTGGCTGATCGCGGCGGGGGGCGTCGCCTTCTGCCTTTCGCTTGCCCGCCTCACCGCGTCGCCGCTCGCCGCGCATGTCGACACGGCGGTCGTGCTGCAGATCGCGATCTCGGTGATGCTGTTTCCGGTCGTATCGCTGCTTTGCGCGTGGCTCGATCGGGATTATGAACCTGCATGAGCCGTCCCGAGCGGATCCTTACCGAGGCCACGCAATCCTATAGCTTTTCGCGCCGGGCATTGATGCTGGGCGTGGGCCAGGGAGCGTTCGCGCTGGTGCTGGCAGGCCGTATGACGTGGCTCGCGATCGCCGAGAACGAGCATTACAGCCTGTTGTCTGAGAGCAACCGCGTGAACAACACGCTGGTGCCGCCCCGTCGCGGCTGGATCGTCGATCGCCACGGCCGGCCGATCGCCAACAACCGCACCGATTTCCGTGTCGATCTCATCCCCGATCTGCTCGAGGACAAGGACCGGGTCATCGCCGAGTTGCAGCGCCTGCTCGGCCTGAAGGACACCGACCTCGCCCGCATCGCCGCCGACCTGAAGCACGCCCGCGGCATCCAGCCGGTGCAGGTAGTCGACAATCTCGATTGGGAGCGGTTCGCGAGCATCAGCGTCCACCTGCCGCAATTGCCCGGCGTTCAGCCGACGCGGGCCTTTGCACGCAGCTACCCGCTCGGTGCCGCGGTCGCGCACCTTACGGGGTATGTCGGTGCGGCGAGTTCCGAACAATATCTCAAGACCAAGGATCCGCTGCTGCTCGCGCCGGGCTTCAAGCTCGGCAAGGACGGGCTGGAGAAGACGCTCGAGCAGACGCTGCGCGGCGTGCCCGGCGCCAAGCGCGTCGAAGTGACGGCGCGCGGCAAGCTGGTGCGTGAGCTTGCCACCCGCCCCGACCAGCCCGGCCACACCGCGCGCCTGACGATCGACGCGGGTCTGCAGGAATATGCGGCGCGCAGGCTCGGCACCAACTCCGGGTCGGCGGTGGTGATCGACTGCCTTTCCGGCGAGATGCTGGCGATGGTCTCGATGCCGGCCTACGACCCCAACAGCTTCACCGATGGTATCAGCCACCTCGAATGGAAGATGCTGTCGGACAACGATCACGTGCCGCTGATGAACAAGGTTCTGCAGGGGCTCTACCCGCCGGGATCTACCGTCAAGCCGATGAACGGCCTCGCCCTGCTCGCCGCCGGGATCGATCCCAGCGCGCGCGTCAACTGCACCGGGGCGCTGCGCGTCGGCAACGGCGTGTTCCATTGCCACAAGAAGAGCGGGCACGGCGGCCTCGATCTGAAACATGCCATCATGCAGAGCTGCGATATCTATTTCTACGAGATGGCCCGGCGGGTCGGGTACGACAAGATCGCCCCCATCGCGCGCGAGATGGGGCTTGGGCAGAAGTTCGAGCTGCCCTTCGCCAGCCAGCGCTACGGCACGATGCCCGATCCGGCGTGGAAGCTGAAGAAATACAAGACCGCCTGGACGGTGGCGGATTCGCTAAACGCCTCGATCGGCCAGGGCTATGTACTCGCCAATCCGCTGCAGCTTGCCGTCATGGCCTCCCGGCTCGCATCCGGCCGGGCGCTGAAGCCCAGCATCATCGCCGGCCAGGCGCACGACGCCCCGGAAATCGGCATAGCGCCCGAGCATTTCGCCGTCGTGCGCGATGCGATGTTCAACGTCGTCAACGGCGGCGGCACCGGCGGTGCGGCGCGGATGCAGGTGCCGGGCATCAGCCTCGCCGCCAAGACCGGCACCGCGCAGGTTCGCCGCATCACGATGGCGGAACGCGCCGGCGGCGTGCTCAAGAACGCGAGCCTGCCGTTCAAGCTGCGCGACCACGCGCTGTTCGTCTGCTTCGCGCCCGCCGACAAGCCGCGCTATGCCGCCGCGATCGTGCTCGAACACAACGGCCATACTGTCCGCAACCTCGACACGCCGATGATAGGCCGCGACATCATGACCTATCTATTCGACCGCGAGCGTGCGCTGAAGTCGCTTGCGGAGGTCGAGCCGACCTGGGGCGGCGACTACAAGACGCGCATGGCGGCGGAGTCCGAAGCGTACCGCCTTGCCGCCAACGCCCCGCCGCCGACCGTCGCCGCGCAGACCGAGGTGGGCGCCACCGCCGCGACCGAAGCCCCCGCCGTCAACGCCGCCGCAGCTGCCGACGTCTCGACCGCGGAGGCCGTCGCCCACACCACCGAATCCGGCAACAGCGTCGCCGCTGACGGGACGACGGAGCGCGACCAGTGAGCACGCTCGATTACGTCCCCAAGCCGCTCGCGCAATTGCCGTGGAAGATCATCCTGCTGGTGCTGTGCATCGGCGGTTTCGACCTGCTCGTCCTCTATTCGGCGGCGGGCGGCAACGCGCGGCAATGGGCCGTGCCACAGGGCATCCGCTTCATCGTATTCCTGTGCGGTGCCATCGTGCTGTCGCGCGTGCCCGGGCGCTTCTGGCCGAAGTTCGCGCTTCCAGCCTACGGCGTGTTGATCGTGATGCTGGTGCTGGTCGAGCTGGTCGGCGCGGTGCGCGGCGGCGGGCAGCGCTGGCTCGATCTCGGCATCATCCGCCTGCAGCCGTCCGAGCTGATGAAACCGTGCATCGTGCTCGCTGCCGCCAAATTCTACGACATGCTGCCGCCCGGTGAGATCCGCAAATTCGGCGCGATCTGGCCTGCCGGCCTGCTCATCCTGCTACCGGCCGCGCTGGTGATGAAGCAGCCCGATCTCGGCACCGCGCTGATGATCGTGGCGAGCGGCGTGACGGTGATGTTCCTGGCCGGCGTGCCGCTGCGGCTGTTCATCGGCGCCGCGCTGGGGCTGGCGGCGGCCGTGCCGCTGGCGATCAACTTCGTGCTGCACGGATACCAGCGCAACCGCATCCTCGTCTTCCTCGATCCCGAGAGCGATCCGCTCGGCATCGGCTATCACATCAGCCAGTCGAAGATCGCGATCGGATCGGGCGGGATTTTCGGCAAGGGCTTCCTCAACGGGACGCAAAGCCACCTCGACTATTTGCCGGAGGGCCATACCGATTTCGCGCTGGCGACGATGATGGAGGAATGGGGCCTGGTCGGCGGCGTGCTGCTGATCGTGGCGTTCGGCATCATCGTGCAATGGGGCCTGAGCGTCGCCCTGCGCGCCGAAGGCCGCTTCGCGCGGCTGACGGCGGCGGGGCTGACGACGACGATCTTCTTCTACGTCTCGATCAACATGGCGATGGTGATGGGCCTCGCGCCGGTCGTCGGCGTGCCGCTGCCACTCATCAGTTTCGGCGGCTCCGCGCAGATGACGGTGATGCTGTGCCTCGGCATCCTGATGTCGATCGACCGCCAAAACAGCAATGTGACGCGCTGGTAGCAAAAAACCGTTTGCATGCGCGGACAAGCGTTGCTAACCGCGCACCTCCCGAAGCGGCCGCGCCAACAGCGCCCCTGCCGACGAGGGATACGGACGCATAGCTCAGTTGGTAGAGCAGCTGACTCTTAATCAGCGGGTCCTTGGTTCGAGCCCAAGTGCGTCCACCATATTTCCCTTATACTCGAGTGCGATATGTGCGGATTGTCTCCGCGCGGCGTTTTTCGACCGTTTCGATTCAGAAGCGGACGATCGTATCGTACGGATGCGCCACGGACTGCCGGACAAACGTGGAGCGACGATCGGCGGGCAATGAACCTGCGGTCTGCAGCAACAAACCGGAAACCCTGTGTTGCATGTATCCACAAGGAACTCTCCGCGCCGTGACCGGTTGGCCACGCCAAGCAGATCAGGCGTTCTCCACGCGCGCCCAGCAGATGCCCACCGGGACAAAGATGGAGACTTGAAGATGGGCGGACGGCGCAGCTGGTCGGCAATATTACTCGGTTTGGTGATTGCCGCGATCGGCATCGTGCTCGGCATCGGCGGAGCATGGCTCGCGGTGCTGGGTGGGTCGCTCTATTATCTCGTCGTCGGCATCGCGATGCTCGCCGCGGGCGTGCAGTTGATGCGCAGCCGGATGATCGGCGCCTATGTGTATATCGGCGTGGTGGCGGTAACGGTGCCGTGGGCGTTCGTGGATGCTCACAGCAATCTCGTCTGGGCGCTGGTGCCGCGCATCGTCGCGCCGATCGTGCTGCTGATCGCCACCTTCCTCGTCATGCCGACGCTGACGCGCGCGCCAAACCGCTGGAAACTGGCGGGTGGCGGCGTGGCGGCGGTGATCGCGGCGACGGCCGTCCTCTTCACCGTGCTCGGGTCGCAGGATAGCACGGTCGCGGCACTGCCCGCGCAAAATTCCATCGGCATGGGCGATCCATCGGGCACGGCGACCGGCGCCGACTGGCCCGCTTATGGCGGCACCGGCGCGGCACGCCGCTATTCGCCGCTCACGCAGATCGACGCCGGCAATGTCGGCCAGTTGCAACAGGTCTGGCTGAGCCACACCGGCGACATGCCGGCTACCCCTGCCGCCGCGAAGATGTACGGCGCGGAGACGACGCCGCTCAAGATCGGCGACGCGCTGTATCTGTGTTCGGCCAAGAACATCATGATCTCGCTCGACGCGGCGACGGGCAAGGAGCGCTGGCGCTTCGATCCGAAGGTCGCGGACGAATGGATTCCGTACACCGCCGCCTGTCGCGGCGTGAGTTACTACAAAAACCCCGTCGCCAAGCCCGGCGATGCCTGCGCGGAGCGCGTGATCGAGGGCACGCTTGATGCGCGACTGGTCGCGGTCGACGTGAAGGACGGCAAGCCCTGCGCCGATTTTGGCGCGAACGGCCAGGTCGATGCCAAGATCGGCATGGGCAAGGTGTTTCCCGGCCTCGTCTCGATCAACTCGCCGCCCGTCATCATCCGCGGCATCGCCGTGACGGGCCACCAGACCACCGACGGGCAGGAGCGCTGGGAGCCTTCGGGCGTGATCCAGGGCTTCGACGCGGTCACCGGCAAGCTGCGCTTCGCCTGGGACATGAAACACCCGGAGTGGAACGGCTATCCGCCCGCCGGCCAGGAATGGTCGCGCGGCACCCCCAATATGTGGACGATTGCGAGCGGCGACGAACAGCTCGGCCTCGTCTACCTGCCGATGGGCAATTCGACGGTCGATTATTGGAGCACGCTGCGCTCCCCGATCGAGAACAGCTTCGGCACCTCGATCGTCGCGCTCGATGTCACGACCGGCAAGCCCCGCTGGAAATTCCAGGCCGTGAAGAACGACGTCTGGGATTACGACTTCGGCAGCCAACCTTCGCTGATCGACTATAAGGGCACGCCCGCCCTGCTCGTCGCCTCGAAGCAGGGCGACATGTACGTGCTCGATCGCGCGACGGGTAGACCGCTGACGCCGGTCGGGACGATCAAGGCTCCGGGGGGCGGGATCGAACCCGGGCAGCGCTCGCCTACGCAGATCGTGTCGCTGTGGCAGACGCTGCGCAAGGATCCGCTGACCGAGTCCGATATGTGGGGCATGTCGCCGATCGATCAGATGATCTGCCGCATCAACTTCCGCCGTGCGAGCTACAAGGGCTTCTTCACTCCGCCCGAGGTGGACCGGCATTCGATCGAGTATCCCGGTTATAACGGCGGCAGCGACTGGGGCAGCCTTGCGGTTGATCCGGCGCGTGGCGTGATCGTCGCCAATTATAACGACATGCCGAACTACAACCGGCTCGTGCCGCGTGTTCAGGCCGACAAGCAGGGCTGGTTCACGCGCGAACAGAAAGCGGCGATGCTGAAGGACGGCAAGCAGGTGAAGGTCGAGGCGGGTGCCGAGGGTGCCGGTGACCCGCAGGCCGGCACCCCCTATGCGATCGACGTCAACGCCGGCTGGCAGATGCCGTTCACCGGCATGCTGTGCAAGCAGCCGCCATACGGCGGCATCCGCGCGATCGACATCGCCACCGGCAAGACGATCTGGGACCGGCCGTTCGGCTCGGCCCGGAAGAACGGGCCGTTCGGCATTCCGAGCTACCTGCCCTTCACGATCGGTACGCCCAATAACGGCGGTTCGGTGGTGACAGCGGGCGGCGTGATCTTCGTGGCGGCAGCGACCGACGATCTGTTCAAGGCGATCGACATCAAGACCGGCAAGATCCTCTGGCAGGTCGCGCTTCCCGCCGGCGGTCAGGCCACACCGATGGTCTATGAGCAGAACGGCCGCGAATATGTCGTGCTGATGACCGGCGGCCATCACTTCATGAAGACCCCGATCGGCGATCAGGTGATCGCCTGGGCACTGCCGGCGAACTGACCATATAAACCCGGCGGCGGCGTGAGGCGTCGCCGGGCGTTGACCCGCGCGTGATCTGACTCCGTCGGCGGGGCGCTGACTCACCGCGCTCCGGCAAAGTGTCACGCGCAGGACTTATCGACAATGCAGGACTTCGCGGGAAGCGCAGGAGGCCTCCCAATGCAGTCGATCAACCGCCGTTCTCTCCTCATGACCGGCACGTTCGGCCTGACGGCCCTCGCCGTGCCCGGCTTCGCCAAATCGGCCAGCATCGCGACCGCGCGGGGCTTCACCCATGCCGTCGCGAGCGGCGAGCCGGCGGCGGATTCGATGCTGTTGTGGACGCGCTATGTTCCCACGAACGGCGACGCCGTCGAGCTTCGCGTAGAAGTGGCGGAAACGCCGGACTTCGCGAAGATCGTCTCCGGCGGCGCGCAGATTACCGGGCCGTGGCGCGATCACACCGCGAAGATCACCGTCGGCGGGCTCGCGCCGGGCCGCAGCTATTACTTCCGCTTCGTCGCGCCCGACGGCACGTTTTCGCCGACCGGACGCACCAAGACGCTGCCGGAAGGCATCCCCGCGAGCTATCGCATTGCGACCTTCTCCTGTTCGAACATGCCGTTCGGCTATTTCAACGCCTATGGCCACGCCGTCGCGCGCGGCGACGTGGATCTCGCCATCCACCTCGGCGACTATCTCTACGAATATGAGGCGGGAACCTATCCCGCCGCCGCGGAGGTCGTGGCGGGGCGCCCGCTGGAGCCGTCGACCGAACTCCTGCACCTCGCCGACTACCGCCTCCGCTACGCCAGCTACCGCGCGGACCCCGATCTCCAGAAGCTGCATGCGTCGGTGCCGATGATCGTCCAGTGGGACGATCATGAATCCGCGAACGACAGCTGGGAGGGCGGCGCCGAGAACCACCAGGCGGCGGAGGGCGACTGGGGCATCCGCCGCGCCGCCGCGATCCAGGCCTACCGTGAATGGATGCCGGTGTCAGACGAGCCGTGGAAGGCCTATGACATCGGCACGCTGGCGACGCTGTTCCGCACCGAAACGCGGCTGCTGGCGCGCACGCGGCAGCCCGATATCGCCGATCTTTTCAAGCAAGCCGATCCGGCGAAGGCGCTCGTCGCCTTCCGCGACGGCGCGTGGATGGACCCGGCCGCGACGATGATGGGGTCGCAGCAGGAGGATTGGCTCGCGCACGCCATGCGCGGCTCTGTCGCACGCGGCACGCACTGGCAGGTAGTGGGCTTCGGCACGATCCTCGGCAGTACGGTGATGCCGGCGCAGGCGGCAGACTGGATCGATCCGGATGCCAAGGACAGTTCGAAGGGGTATATCCTCGCAGGCATCGCGGCGGCGCAGGCGGGGCTGCCGTTCAACTACGACAGCTGGGGCGGGTATCCCGCCGCGCGGTCGCGCTTCCTGAAATCGGCGCAGGCGATGGGCGCGAACCTCGTCGTGCTGACGGGCGACAGCCACAATGCCTGGAGCTACGATCTGGCGCAGGACGGCAAGCCCGCCGGCGTCGAGTTCGCCGGGCACAGCGTGACCTCGCCGGGCTACGAACATAGCGTCCGCACCGATCCCAAGCGCGTCGCCGCCGGACTGGTGGCGGCCAATCCCGAGCTGAAATGGTGCGACACCAGCCGCCGCGGCTATATGGCGACGACGATCACGCCGGACCGGATCAGCAACGACTGGGTGATGATGGACACGATCAAGACGGCCTCGCGCAAGGCGATGATCGGCCACACGGCGGTTCTACAGCACGGGCGCAACGCCGCCGGCTGAGGGCATTTCGAACGGGAAAAAGAGAACGGGGGCGCCGGCCGGCGCCCCCGTTTTGCGTTTCAGCCCTTAGAGACCTTTCTTCAGCGTCACGAAGAACTGGCGCGGCGCACCTGCGAGCAGCGTCTGGCTGTCACCGCTCTTCCCGAAGCCGTTCGAGCCGATCGTTGCGACATAGCTGAGATCGGTCAGGTTGGTGACGCTCGCCTCGATGCCGAAGCCGTTGAGGAAGCCCTCGCCCTTGAACGTATAGCCGATCGCCGCATCGACCAGCACCCGGCCGGGCACCGACTGATCGTTGAGATAGGTGAAATAGCGTTTCGACATATAATTCGCGCTGATCCGCCCCATGAAGCGGCCGTCGTCGTACACCGCCTCGCCCTTCAGCATGTGCTCGGGATTGTCGGGCACGGTCTTGCCCTTGGTCGCCGTATCGATCGCGCCGACGCTGCCGATGGCGTTGCTGATGACGTTGTCGAGATATTCCGCCCGGCTATAGGAATAGGAGGCGAACAGCGAGACGGCGGGCAAGACCTTGTAGAGCGCCGTGATCTCGATGCCGTAGTTGCGCACCGATCCGACGTTCTGCAGCGTCGTCGGGTTGCCAGCACCACCGGTGCCGTTGGCGAGCGACAGCAGGCGGTTCGAGAAGTCGACGTAATAGCCGACGACCGACGCCTGGAAGCCGTTCATGCGGAAACGCCCGCCCGCCTCATAGGTGGTCGACCGCTCCGGCTTCAGCGTGTTGCGGATCGCATCGAGGCCGGCCTGCGTCGTGGCGAACGGCGAAGCGCCGACCGCGGCGGAGGTGAAGGCGCGCATGTTCTGCGTAAAATTGGCGAACAGCTCGGCCTGATCCGAAAGCCGGTAGAGCGCGCCCGCCTGCGGCAGGAACCAGTCCTTCGCCTCGATCCGGCCCGTCGCCAGCACGCCGACGATGCCGATCGCGTTGTTGGTGACCTTCAGCCCCTTCCAGCCGCCGGTCAGCGTCAGCCTGCCAAGCGCCAGCTTGTCCGAGACGTAGTACATCAGCGTCTCGGTGTTGAACTTCGCGTCGAACTGCGTGAACAGCGGGTTGGTCTTGAACTCGAGCGTCGGCAGCGACGCGGTCGCCTGATTGGCGAGGCCGTAGAAGCGGCGCGCGTTCTCGAAGTCGTTCGATTCGTACCAGCCGCCGACCTCGAGGTGATTGGGGCCGGTATCGAGCGCGACATGGCCGAGGATACCGCCACGGTGGATATCGTATTCGGTCGTGCGCACCGACAGCGCGGCACCACCCGGCGTCGGCGTGTACGGCAGATACCAGACGCCCTGGCCGTGGTTGTTGTGGTAATAGCCGGTCAGCTTGAGCGACAGGTTGTCAGTCAGGTGGCTGTCGAAGGTCGCACCCGCCAGATAGTCGCGGCGCAGGCCGCCCGCGTCGAAATAGACGTCGTCGACGGTCTGGTACGGTGCCGGGAATACGGTGCCGACGCCCGGGTAGGGCAGCGGACCGCCGACCGGCGCGTTCTGGTTGGCGTAGATCTGCGCGAGGCGGTTCGCGAGCGGGAAGTCGTTCGAGATGTTGTCGAGATTGTAGCCGAGCCGGTTGATCAGATCGAGGCTGAGATCCTGGTAATCCTGCTCGCGGCGATCGGAGAAGTTGAAGAATGCCGTGATCGAACCGCGATCCCCCAGATCCTGCACGATCTTCGCGTTGATCTGGTGCTGGCGCTGTTCGCCGAAGCCCTTCCACTTGTCGGTCTTGAGATAGGCGTAGCTGAGATAGCCCTTCAGGCCACCCCCGGTGATGTCGCCGCTTTCGAGGCGCACGAAACCGCGGAAGGTCTGGTCGCTGCCGTAGGTGGCCGAGGCCGCGATGCCGAAGGTGTTCGACGGCGCGAGCGAATTGAACTCGATCGTGCCGCCGAGGTTGCTGCTCGATGCCGTGCCGAGCGCGCCGGCGCCCTGCGCGACCGACGCCGCGCCCATATTCTCCGAGATGATCGCGCGGCTGATGTGCAGGCCGTTCGAGTTGCCGTAGCTCATGTCGCCGAGCGGAACGCCGTCGAGCGTGAAGCCAAGCTGGTTCTGGTTGAACCCGCGCAGCGTGATGCGCGACGACCATTCGTACGCGCCGAAGGCATCGGCCGCCTGATAGTTGACGCCCGGCAGCTTGCTGATCGCCTTCAGCGGGGTCGAACCCGGCGTGAGCTGCAGGATGTCGGCCTGCGTCACCGTCTGCACCTGACGCGACTGACCGAAGCCGAGCACGACGATGTCGGTCGCCGTATCCGCCTCCGCGGGCGCTGCAGTGCTCGGCGTCTCGTTGCTCTGTGCGAGAGCCGCGGTGGAGGTGCAGGCAAGCAGAAGCGACCCGCAAAGCAGGTGAGATGCTCGGACAGTCATGATGTGTATTCCCCTGATCCGCCGTTTATCGGCTTAGGCGCCGCCTGCACGCGCGGCGTTGCGGTATCGTGACATTATCGAGGCAGTTCTGCTTCCACGACAGGCACGCGCATCGACTGCCCTTGGTCGAGGGCGTCCGCATCGCATTTCGGTCGCTTTAGTGAACGCTCGTGGCAGACGAACGCGGGCTCATCACCGCTTCCAGATGCGAGGCCAGTTCGGCCTGCCGGAACGGCTTTTCGAGTCGCGGCAGATCGGCCGCGAGGCCTGTCGCATCGGAATATCCCGAGACCACCAGAACATGCAGCCGGGGCCGCAGTTTCTTCGCGGCGCGAGCGAGGTCGGCACCGGTCATCTGTGGCATGATATGGTCGGTCACGAGCAGGTCGATACCCGACTTCACCGTTGAGACCGTGCAGATCGACGCGCCGCGCCCCGGCGAGGTGCTGGTGCGCATTGCCGGCGTCGGCCTGTGCCACACCGATCTCGTCGCGCGGGACCAATTCATCCCGATCCCGCTGCCCGCCGTGCTCGGCCATGAGGGTGCTGGCGTCGTCGAGGCGATCGGCGCAGGCGTCACCAAGGTACAGCCAGGCGACTCCGTCGTGATCGGGTTCAGCAGTTGCGGCCACTGCCCGCGCTGTGCGGAACACCTGCCCTCCTATTGCCAGTCCTTCCCGGACCTCAACTATGCGGGCGCGCGGGCGGACGGAAGCACGGGCCTTCACCGTGACGGCGCGCCCTTGTCGGCGAACTTCTTCGGCCAGTCGTCCTTCGCCGGTTTCGCGCTGACGGAGGAGCGCAATCTGGTCAAGGTCGATACCGACGGCGTGGCGCTCGAGCTGCTGGGTCCGCTCGCCTGCGGGCTGCAGACGGGCGCGGGCGCGGTGATGCGCTCGCTCGATTGCCCGCCGGGCTCCTCGATCGCGATCTTCGGCGGCGGGCCGGTCGGCCAGGCAGCGGTGATGGCGGCCGCCTATCGCGGCTGCGCGACCATCATCCTCGTCGAACCGCTCGCCTCGCGGCGCGACATGGCGATCGAGCTTGGCGCCACCTATGTCATCGATCCCGCCGCCGGCGACGTAACAGCCGCGGTCCGGGAACTCCTGCCCGCAGGCGTGGATTTCGCGATCGAGACCAGCGGGCGCGAAGCCGTGGTCGAAGCGGCGCTCGCGACACTCGGCAGCCATGGCATGCTCGGACTCGTCGGTGTGCCGCCGCGGCCGGAAAGCACGCTCACCATCAACCTCGCCTCGGTCATCACCTACGGCCACCGGATCGTCGGCATCATCGAGGGCGATACCGATCTCGACGGCTTCATCCCCGAACTGATCGCGCTGCACCGCGCGGGGCATTTCCCGTTCGACAAGCTGGTGACGACCTATCCGCTCGCCGAGATCAACGCGGCGGTGGCGGCGCAACATCGCGGCGATTGCATCAAAGCCGTGCTGATCCCGTGATGCGAGGGGACGGCCTGATGGCAATCGCCGAGAATCCGAACGGCGCGTGGCAAAGGCAAAGCCACGACGATTTTTGCAAAGATTCGACCGCAATGTGCGCTATAGTACCTGGCCGAGACGGGCGCAGCCCGCGCAGAGAGGATATGGATTGATCTTGCCCCAGATGCGTCGATGCGCCGTTTCCCGACACTCGGCCCTCGAACGGGGGGCGGCATGCTGACCCGCGCCGGCAAGGATCCGACTCAGGATGTCTGGCATTCGGAGGCGATCATCTCCGACACGCTGCAGCGCGGACCCGAAATGGCGGCGGCGTCTTCGGACGGCCGCTGGCGCTTCAGCCGCTGGCGCAATTTCGTCGGCAGCTACACGCTGCCCGGCCTGCCCGATCCGATGTTCGTCATTCATCTCGGCGGCAAGCCGAGCGTGCGGACGTGGGACCGCGACGGCTGGAGTGAAACCACCTCCTTCCCCGGTGCCGCCACCATCGTGCCCGCGACCATGCCGACGCGCTGGCTGGTTGATGGCGAGCTTGATGTCATTACTTTCAGTATCAACCGGCACGACCTGCAGGCGGCATCCGTTTTCGAGCAGTTCGCCAAGATGCGCTTCGCGTTTTCCGATCCGCTCGGCGCGGCGCTGGCGCGCCAGATCCTGTCGGAACTGTACAAGCCGTCGTCCGACGGGCGCGACGTCTATGTCGCCGCGCTGATCGACGCATTGAAGGCGCACATGATGCGCGGCCCGTCGAGCGCGGCGCCCGCCGACGTGCCGACCTCGTCCTTTTCCTCGTACCGCATCCACAATGTGCTGAGCGCCATCAACAAGGCGCCGGAGGCCGAGCACAGCCTGGAGGATCTGTCGGCGATCGCCGGCATCACGCCGTCGCATTTCTGCCGCGTGTTCAAGCAGGCGGTCGGCATCTCGCCGCATCAATATGTGCTGAAGGCCCGGCTCGAGCGTGCGGAACAGATGCTCAACCAGTCGAACGTGTCGATCGCCTTCATCGCGGATTCGCTCGGCTTCACGAGCCAGAGCCATTTCAACCGCGCCTTCCGAAATCACTTCGGCGACGCGCCAACCTCCTTCCGCAAACGCGCCGGCGGCCATTGAAAGCGGAGCGCGCGCTGCGCTTCCAATGACTCGTCGCTATTGATCGGGCGCTGGCGAGGCCGCGGGCACCGGCTTCGCAGGTTCGTCACGCGGAACATAGCGTGGCAGGCTGCTCATCCAGCTCTTCAGCCTGGCGAGCAGGCGATCACGAACCGCCGGCTGCCCTGCCGCGAGATCCTTCGCTTCGGCAGGATCGGACGCCAGGTTGTAGAGCTGCGGCTTGGCACCGCCGAACTCGGCAAGCAGCTTCCAGTCGCCGTCGCGGATCGCGAAACGCGGCGACACGTCGCGTTCCTGAAACGGCACGTTCGGCTGCGTCTTCGCACCTTCCTTGCCATAAGCCCAGAATAGCGGCGGGCGCGTGGTGATGGGCGTGCCGGCCAGGGCCGGCGAGAGATCAATACCCACGCTCCCCTCTGGCGCCGGCGCGCCGATGATGCTTGCCAGCGTCGGCAACAGATCGACACCGCCCGCAACCGTGGTCTCGTCGCGCGTGCCCGCCTTGGCATGGCCGCGCCAGTAGAGGATCAACGGCTGCCGGATGCCGCCTTCGTAAAGGCTGAACTTGCGGCCGCGAAGGTTTTCGGCGCTGCCGGGCGCGGTATTGCCATCCTTGTAATATTTCTGGAGCGAAGACGGCCCGTTGTCGGAGGTCACGATGACAAGCGTGTTGTCGAGCTGGCCCATCTGATCGAGCCGCTGGAACAGCCGCCCCAGCGTCCGGTCCATCTTGACGAGGCTCGCGAGGAAACGGTCGTCGTCCGAGCTCGTCCCCTTGCCCATCACTTCGGACAGGCTCTCGTCATCGGGGGCCCAGGGATCATGCACGTCGTTGAGCCACAGGTTCACGAACCACGGCTTGTCGCCATGCTGCGCAACAAAATCGACGGCCATGTCGGCATATAGCCGCGTCAGGTTCGTCTTGTTTTCCCAGAACCGCGGGCCCTGTCCGAGTTTGTCCGACGCCTGCGCGAGATCGCGTTCCTCGTCCGATACCAGCACGCGCGGCCCCAGCCCCTCGAACGTGGTGAAGCTCTTGTCGAAGCCGTAGGCGGTCGGCCAGGGCGCGTTGCCGATGTCGCGCCCGCCGCCGAGATGCCATTTGCCGATATGCGCCGTCGTATAGCCCGCGCCTTTCAGCAACTTGGCCAGCGTCGGCAGTTTGGGATCGAGCCAGTCCGCCTGCCCCTGTTCCGCATTCTTGGCGCGCGTCGCGGTGATGCCGACAAAGCCCACGGTCGCGGGGAAACGCCCGGTCATAAAACCGGCGCGCGAGGAGGAACAGATCGGCGATGCGTCATGGAACTGCGTGAGCAGCACGCCGTCTCGTGCGAGCTTGTCGAGATTGGGCGTCGCGACCTTGCGATTGCCCATGATCGACAGATCGCCATAGCCCATGTCGTCCACCAGCACGAAGAGCACGTTCGGGCGCTGTGCGGCGGGAACCGGACGTGCCGGCGCTTCTTTGGCCGTTGCCGGTGCCGTCGTCGCGACGACGGCCAGCGGCGCGGCCAGCGCGAGCGCGACGGCGGCACCGCGCAGGAATGGGCGTTTGCGGGGTACGGACATTCTCCAATCTCCTTCGGCCAGCGAGGCGTTTGCGCGTCCTAGCAGGATCGCAAATCCCCGCGTGCAGATAAATCATACTACGTTGATAGGAATTCTTGCGCCAGCTTTTCACGAGCTTTGCTAGCTGGTGTCGCGACACGACAGGGAGACATTCCAGTGAACGCGCGTATCGCCCTCGGGCTCTCAGCCTCGCTTTTGACCATTGCCGCCGCCGCGCCCGCACACGCGCGCGACACCGACGCCCCCGCTCCTCCCGCCGCCGCGGCCGCAGACGACGCGCAGAACGACGGCGAAGTCGTCGTGACCGGAATCCGCCAGTCGCTGCAACGCGCCGCCGACATCAAGCGGAACGCCACGCAGATCGTCGATTCCATCGTCGCACAGGATATCGGCAAGCTCCCCGATCCGACCACGGCCGCCGCGCTTCAGCGCGTTCCCGGCATTCAGGTGTCGGTCAATCGCAACAACGAACTCGGCGATGTTCGCGTGCGCGGCCTGCCCGATGTCCTGACCACCGTGAACGGCCGCGAAATCTTCACGACGACGGGTCGCAAGTTCAACCTTCAGGATCTTCCCGCCGAGGCGCTGGCGGGCGTCGATGTCTACAAATCGCAATCGCCGGATCTCGTGGAAGGCGGCCTGGCGGGCGTGATCGACCTCAAGCTCAACCGGCCGTTCAGCTTTACCAAGCCGACGGTCGTCCTGTCCGCACGCGGCAATTACGGCCTGCGCGCCGGCGACGTGAGCCCCTCGTTCGGCGGCCTCGCCACGAAACGGTTCGACACCGGCATCGGCGAAATCGGCGTGCTGGTGAATGCGACGTGGCAGCGCAACGATTACGAACGGGACCAGACGATCCTGAGCGGTGTCCGCAGCTCGCAGGCTGCGCCGCTCAATACGCCGGGCTTGCTGCTTCCCAACATCATGCAGAATTTCCCGGAAGAAGGCCGGCTGGACCGCACCCAGGTCAATGCGTCCGTACAGTGGCAGGCCGCACCGGGCGTGCAGGTCTACCTGGACGGGCTCTATACGGATTCGCACGATCGCGGCGCGCATTACGGCGCCAACATGCAGCCCTATACCACCAACGTGACGCTGAGCGGCATTTCGAAGAGCGACAACTGCTTCCAGGCGAACGCGACGGCGGCGGGCCAGAACCCGACGGGAACGGCCGCATCCACGCTGCAGACGCTCTGCGCGGTCAACAGCATCACCTTCAACAATCTCGTCGTGAACCAGACGACGCAGGCGCGCGACAATTACACGAACAACAAGAGTATCGCCGGCGGCATCACCTTCGACCGGGCGGGGTGGAATGCCAATCTCGACCTTTCCTACCAGACGTCGCACGCCGACAACACGCTCATCATCGCCGATATCGGCCAGCGCCTCGCCAGCGTGACGCTGGAGCCGAACGTGGACGGCGTTCCGCGCTTCACGATCCCCGGCAGAGCGCTCCAGACCACAGACGGGCTCTATATCCGCAACAGCTATCAGCAGAATTTCCAGCTGACAGACGGCTATCTGTTCGCGGCGAAGGCCGACGCGCGGAAGGAGTTGGGCGGGTTCCTGTCGAGCATCCGCGTCGGCGCGCGCTATGCGAAGCGATCGGCCAGCACGCAGCAGGTCGTTCTCAACACCGCCGTGCCGGGCGGCAACCTCGGCACCGCGACGGAGCCGACGGCGGTCAAGGTTTCGGCGACCGGGCTGCCGGCGGATTTCCTGTCGCTCGGCTCGGCCGCGCCCGGCATCAATGGCGGGCAAGCCTTCTACGTGCCCAATCCCGACTATCTGCTGTCGGGCGCGGGTCAGGATGCGCTGCGGCGCTACGTCGGCCTGGCGGCCGGACGCCCCGCGTACCAGAAGGACAGGCAGTTCAATGCCGATGAGCAGACGATCTCCGCTTATGCCGAGCTGAACTACGCGCTCGACGTGAGCGAAGGCCTGGCCATCGACGGCATCGTCGGCGGGCGCTTCGTCCAGACCGATCGATCCCTGAACTTCTTCCAGGCGACGACGGCGGCCGGCGTGACGACCTACACGCCGATCAACGCCGACACGACCGACCGGGATTTCCTGCCCACTGCAACCGCGCGCCTGAAGCTCGACGGTGGCCTGCAGGCGCGCCTCAGCTACTCGAAGTCCATCCGGCGGCCGGAGTTCACCGATCTCAACCCCGTCGTCACGCTCGCGCTGTCGAACAACCCGTTCGTGCAGAGCAGCGGCAGCGCCGGAAACCCCAATCTGCGCGAGCAGAAATCCGACAATTTCGACGCCACGGTCGAATATTATTTCCACGGTGGGTATATCGCCGTCGCCGGATACTATCGGAAGATCCACGACCGCGTGCTGAACGGCGCGGCACCCGAAACGTACAACGCCGTCACCTACAGCGTCACCCGCCCGCGCAATCTCGGCGAGGCGAGCTTGAAAGGCATCGAGGTCAGCGGCCAGTATTTCGCGGATTTCCTGCCGGGCGCCTGGTCCGGCATCGGCGTGCAGGGTGCCTTCACGCTGGCGGATTCCAAGATCGAGGGCAATGATCCGCTCGCGGGCAACCCGCTTCAGGGCGTTTCGAAGTACAATTTCACCGCCGGGTTGCTCTACGAGAAATACGGCCTGAGCGGCCGCCTGATCTACACCTATCGATCGCAATATTTCGACAGCGACCAGACCGGTTCGATCTCGGTGCGCCCGGCGGGCACGACCACGTTGCTGAGCTACGTCCGCCCGGCCGGCCGCCTCGATTTCAGCCTCGGCTACGATATCACCCCGAAGATCCGCTTCGATGTCGGCGGCACGAACATCCTGCGGAGCAAGACCCGCGATTATGTCGGCAATTCCTACCTGTCCTTCGAATCCTTCTATGACGAAACCACCTACACAATGGGTGTGCGCGTGCGGATATAGGGCGCATGATGACGGATCCTGACGGAGACATGGTCGCGCTGCCCGGTGCCACGTTCGGCATGGGTTCCGATCGTTTCTACGCGGAAGAAGCGCCGCGGCGGCAGGTTCGCGTCGATGCTTTCCGTATCGACCGCTTTCCCGTCACCAACCGCCAGTTCGCGCGGTTCGTGGCGGAGACCGGCCATGTCACCATCGCGGAGACGGTGCCCGATCCCGCGGATTACCCCGGCATGTTGCCCGAAATGGCGTTTGCCGGATCCGGCGTGTTCCAGCCGACATCCACGCCGGTCGATACGAACGATCCCTCGCTCTGGTGGCATTTCACCGCCGGAGCGGACTGGCGCAGGCCGCTCGGGACCGACAGTTCGCTGGACGGGCTGGAGGATCATCCCGTGGTCCATGTCAGCTATGCCGACGCGCAGGCCTATGCCGCCTGGGCGGGCAAGACCCTCCCGACCGAAGCCGAGTGGGAATATGCCGCGCGCGGCGGGCTCGACGATGCCGACTATGCCTGGGGCGACACGCTTGCGCCGGACGGGGCCATGCTCGCCAATTACTGGCAGGGGCTCTTTCCCTTCGCGAACCAGTTGCTCGACGGTTGGGCCAGAACCTCTCCGGTCGGCATCTATCCGCCGAACGGCTTTGGCCTGTACGACATGATCGGCAACGTCTGGGAATGGACCGCCGACTGGTACGGCGTCCGTGGCGGCGCGAAGGGCAAGCCCGCCAGGTCATGCTGCGCGCCCGCGGAAGCCAATCCGAGGGGCGGAACGCGCGCCGCGAGCTTCGACCCGCTGGAGCCCGAGATCAGGATCGGCCGCAAAGTCCTGAAAGGCGGATCGCATCTCTGCGCCGCCAATTACTGTCAGCGATACCGGCCCGCCGCGCGGCATCCGCAGCCGATCGATTCCTCCACCAGCCACATCGGCTTTCGCTGCGTCTCGCGCGGCTGAACGCCGGACTTAGCGGCCGTCGCCGAAACCTCCGCCACCGGGCGTTTCGACGACGATCGAATCCCCCGCTGCGACGTCGAGCCGGACGGAGGCGGGCAACGTCTGCGTAGCGCCGTCGGCGCGGACGAGGCTATTGCGTCCCGGCGCACCGTCAGCGCCGCCGTCCAAGCCAAACGGCGCCGTCTCGCGCCGGTTGGTGAGGAGGGTCGCCGTCATGGGTTCGCGAAAGCGTATCTGACGGACGGTGCCGTCGCCGCCCGGATACGTCCCCGCCCCGCCAGAGCCGGCGCGGATCGCAAAGCGTTCGACCAGGACGGGGAAGCGCGTTTCGAGCACTTCGGGGTCGGTCATCCGGCTGTTGGTCATGTGCGTCTGGACGGCGGAGGCGCCCGCGAAATCCGGGCCCGCGCCTGAGCCGCCCGCGATGGTCTCGTAATATTGCCGCGCGCCGTCGCCGAAGGTGAAATTGTTCATCGTCCCCTGTGCCGCAGCCATCGCGCCGAACGCGCCGAACAGCGCATCGGTCACGATCTGGCTGGTCTCGACATTGCCCGCGACCACCGCCGCCGGCGGAAGCGGGCGCAGCATCGATCCTTCCGGCACGACGATCTCGAACGGGACGAGGCAGCCCTCGTTGAGCGGGATCGGCTCGTCGACCAGCACGCGCACGACGTAGAGCAGCGCCGCCCGCACGATCGAGGCGGGCGCGTTGAAATTGTCGGGTCGCTGGGCGCTGGTGCCGGTGAAATCGACGCGGGCGCTGCGCGCGATCCGATCGATCGTGACGGCGACGGCGATTTCCGCGCCGTTATCCATCGGACAGCGGAATGAGCCGCCCTCGATCCGCGCGAGCAGGCGTCGCACCGCTTCCTCCGCATTGGCGCGGACATGGGCCATGTACGCCTGCACCACCGGGAGCCCGTGTTCCGCTACGGCGGCGAGCAACGCTTCGCCGCCGCGTGCGCACGCGGCGATCTGCGCGCGGAGATCGCCGACGTTCTGGTTCGGGTTGCGCGCGGGCCAGTCGCCCGAGGCCAGCAGCGCGCGCAGTTCGGTCTCGCGAAAACGGCCCGCCCGGACGAGCAGGAAATCGTCGATCAGCACGCCTTCCTCGCCGATCACTTTGCTGTCGGCGGGCATCGAACCGGGCGTCGTTCCGCCGATGTCACCCTGATGGCCGCGCGCCGCGACGAAGAAGGCGGGGCCGTCGCTATCCGCGAATACGGGCATGATGACGGTCACGTCGGGCAGATGCGTGCCACCGTGATAGGGATCGTTCAGCGCATAGACGTCGCCGGGCCGCATCGTATCGCCGCGATTGGCGATGATGGTGCGGATGCTCTCTCCCATCGAGCCGAGATGCACCGGAATGTGCGGTGCATTGGCGATGAGATTGCCCTCGGCATCGAACAGCGCGCAGCTGAAATCGAGCCGCTCCTTGATGTTCACCGACCGCGCGGTCTGCTGGAGCGCGACGCCCATCTGCTCGGCGATCGCCATGAAAAGGTTGGCGAACAGTTCGAGCCGCACCGGGTCCACCTCGGTGCCGGCCGCAGCCTGACGCACCAGCGGCTGGGCGCGGGTCAGCATCAGATTGGCGGTGGCGTCGATCTCCGCGCGCCAGCCGGGCGCGACGAAGCTGGTGCCTGACGCATCGGCGACGATCGCGGGGCCTTCGCACGACCATCGGGCAGGGAGCGTGTCGCGGTCGAACAGCGGCGCGGTGCCGTCGTGGAGCGCCACCGCTTCCGACGTCGCACCGCTACCGGGCTCGAAGCGCACCTCGGCGGCGGTCGAGCGCGCGACCGCCTCGGCCTCGGCGGCGTCGATCACCAGCGGCGTGGCGGCATCGACATAGCCGAAGCGGGCGCGGTGTCGCTCGGCGAAACGCGCTGCCAGCGTCTCGAACGGCGCGGCATCGAGCGTCAGCGTCGTGTCCGCGCCCGCGTGACGCAGGCGCAGCCGCCGCTCGGTGCGTTCGAGCTGCGCGCCCTGCGCGGCGAGTGCGGCCTCCGCATCGCGCGCCAGCATGTCGAGCGCCGCAGGTTCGCCCGCGTCGAGCGGCAGCGCCACGGTTGCCTCGCGCACCACGCGCTGCGCCGCCATGCCCATGCCGAACGCCGACAGCACGCCCGCGAGCGGGTGGATCATCACCCGGTCGATGCCGAGCATATCGGCGATCGCACAGGCATGTTGCCCGCCCGCCCCGCCGAAACTCGCCAGCGCATAGCGCGCAAGATCGTGGCCGCGCGCGACCGAGATCGTGCGGATCGCATTGGCCATCGCCTGATTGGCGATCTCGATGAAGCCGAGCGCGAGCGCCTCGGGCGTCGATCCGGTCTCGGCGGCGAGCGTATCGAATTTCGCCACAACCACGTCGCGGTCGAGCGGCTGGTCGCCGTTTACGCCGAACAGCTTCGGGAAATGCGCCGGTTGCAGCCGCCCGAGCAGCAGATTGCAGTCGGTGATCGTCAGCGGCCCGCCGCGGCGGTAGCAGGCGGGCCCCGGATCGGCCCCCGCGCTTTCCGGGCCTACCCGCAGCCGCATTCCGTCGAAGCGGCAGATCGATCCGCCACCCGCCGCGACGGTGTGGATCTGCAACATCGGCGCGCGAACGCGCAGGCCCCCGACGACCGCCTCGCCGATCCGCTCCAGCGTGCCGGCATGATGCGACACGTCGGTCGAGGTGCCGCCCATGTCGAAGCCGATCACACGCGCGATCCCGGCCTGACGCGCCGTCTCCGCCATGCCGATGATGCCGCCCGCCGGTCCCGAAAGGATCGCGTCGCGCCCCTGGAACGCGCCCGCGCTGGCGAGACCGCCGTTGGATTGCATGAACAGCAGCTCGGTATCGCCCAGCGCCGCAGCGACGCGATCGACATAGCGCCGCAGCACCGGCGACAGATAGGCGTCGACGACGGTCGTCTCGCCGCGCCCGACCAGCCGGATCAACGGCGCGACGACATGGCTTACAGAGACCTGCGTGAAGCCGATCGCGCGCGCGATCTCCGCCAGCGCCGCTTCGTGCGCGGTATGGCGATAGCCGTGCATCAGCACGATTGCGATGGAGCGCAGGCCGCGCGCATACGCCGCCGCCAGATCGCGCTGCGCTGCGTCCGTATCGAGCGGTTCCAGCACCGCGCCGTCCGCATCCACCCGTTCGGCGATCTCGATTACCCCGGCATAGGCCTGTTCGGGCAGCACGATCGCCCGCGCGAAAATCTCCGGCCGCGCCTGGTATCCGATCCGCAGCGCGTCGCCGAAGCCGCGCGTGATCGCGAGCAGCGTGGGTTCGCCTTTGCGCTCGAGCAGCGCGTTGGTGGCGACGGTCGTGCCCATTTTCACCGCCGTCACGTGGGCGAGCGTCGCGCCGCCGTCCGCCAGCAGCCGCGCGATCCCGGCGACGGCGGCATCCTCGTAGCGGGCGGGATCGTGCGACAGCAATTTGGCCGTGCGCACGCGGCCGTCGGGCAGCCGCGCGACGACATCGGTGAAGGTGCCGCCGCGATCGATCCAGAATTGCCAGCCGTTCATCGTCCCTGCTTGGCGACCTTCGCATCGATATGCAAAGCTGCAGCGATGGAAACCTTCACCCTCCCCGCGTTCGCCCCGAGCTTGTCGAAGGGCTGTTCTTCCCCGGAAGAAAGTGCAGGGCTTCGACACGCTCAGCCCGAACGGAGTGTGGGATTGCGGCGGCAGGGTATGGATCACTGATGCTCGTACTCGCGGGCATCGCGGTGATCGCGCTCGGCTTTGCGCTGCGCTTCAATCCCTTGCTGGTGGTGGCAGCGTCGGCGCTGGTGACGGGATTGGCGGCGGGGTTCGATCCGCTGCGGATCATCGCTTTGTTCGGCAAGGCGTTCAACGAGAACCGCTTCGTTACCGTCGTCTACATCGTGCTGCCGGTGATCGGCCTGCTCGAACGCCACGGCCTGCAGGCGCGCGCGGCGGGGTTGGTGCGCACGCTGCGCGGGGCGACGCCGGGGCGGTTGCTGCTGCTCTACATGATCTTCCGGCAGGGGGCCGCCGCGCTCGGGCTGACGTCGATTGCCGGGCATCCGCAGACCGTGCGCCCGCTCGTTGCGCCGATGACCGAGGCGGCGGCGGAAGGCAGCGATCACGACCCGGAAAAACTGCGCGCGCTCGCCGCCGCGACCGACAATATCGCGCTCTTCTTCGGCGAGGACATCTTCATCGCGATCGGATCGATCCTGCTGATGAAGGGCGTGCTGCAGGGGTACGGCATCGCCATCGAGCCGCTCCACCTCTCGGTCTGGGCGATCCCGACTGCGATCGCCGCGCTGTTGATCCACGGCGCGCGGCTGCTGTGGCTCGACCGCCGGGCGAAACGCGCATGATCGGGCTGAACCTCGTCTATCCGATCGCGGGCTGCGTGTTCCTCACGTTCGCGGTGCTGAGCGCGGGTGGGCGGCGCTGGGGCAATGCCGCTTTCCACGCCCTGCTCGCGCTCAGCTTCCTCGCCGGCGACCGGCTGGGCGATCTCGGCAATGGCTGTCTCGTCATCGCCCTGGTCGCGGTCGCCGCGTTCGGGCGGATGCGGGCGCGGCGCACCGACGATATCGCCCCGACGCGACCGCGCGGCGCGATGCTGTTCGTGCCCGCGCTCATCATCCCGGCGACCGCGCTGATCGGCACCTTCGCGTTCAAGCAGATGCCTGCGCTGATCGACCCCAAGCAGGCGACGCTCGTCGCGCTGACGCTCGGCGTGGGTGTAGCGCTCGCGGTCTGCTATGTCTGGCTGCGGCCCGCCCCCGCCGCGCCGTTCCGCGAGGGGTTGCGGCTGATGGACGATATCGGCTGGGCGGCGGTGCTGCCGCAGATGCTCGCCAGCCTCGGCGCGGTGTTCGCGAGCGCGGGCGTCGGCACTGCGGTCGGCGTGCTGGCGGGACAGGCGATCCCGGGCGGCAGCCTGATCGGCGCGGTGATCGTCTATGCGGGCGGGATGCTGCTGTTCACGATCGCGATCGGCAACGCCTTCGCCGCATTCCCGGTGATGATCGCGGCGGTCGGGCTGCCGTTGCTGGTGCGGCTGCACGGTGCCGATCCCGCGCCGGTCGCGGCGATCGGGATGCTTGCGGGCTTCTGCGGGACGCTGATGACGCCGATGGCGGCGAACTTCAATCTCGTGCCGGCGGCCCTGCTGGAATTGAAGGACCGGAACGGCGTGATCAAGGCGCAACTGCCGACTGCGCTGCCGCTGTTCGTATTCAACGTGGTGCTGTTGTGGATGGTGATCCGATGATGCTCGACCAGAGTCTCGCCGCCCGGTTCGCCGCGCTCACGCTCGGGCATCTCGGGCAGGAATATCCGCACAAGCTGGATCACGTGCTGGACGGCCCCGATGATGCGGCGACGCCGTCGGCGTTGCACCCGATCTTCTACGGCAGCTTCGACTGGCATAGCTGCGTGCATGGCTGGTGGCAGGTGCTGACGCTGGCGCGGCTGTTCCCGGACATGCCCGAGGCCGAGGCGATCCGCGCGCGCGCCGACGCGATGCTGACGCCGGAGAACGTCGCGGGCGAGCTTGCCTATCTCGCGCGGCCGAGCTCCGGCGGGTTCGAGCGGCCATATGGCTGGGCCTGGGCGCTGGCGCTGCACGGCGAGGCGGCGCGGCACGCAGATGAAACCGGGGCGCCGTGGGGCGCGGCGCTGGAGCCGCTGGCACGCGCTTTCGCGGATCGCTTCCGCGCCTTCCTGCCCAAGCTGACCTACCCGATCCGCACCGGCACGCACGGCAATTCCGCCTTCGCGCTGACGCTGGCGATCGACTGGGCGCGGACCCACGACCCCGATCTCGCCGCACTGATCGAGACCACCGCGCGCGGCTGGTTCAGCGAGGACCGCGACTGTCAGGCGTGGGAACCGGGCGGCGACGAGTTCCTGTCATCCTCGCTGATCGAGGCCACGCTGATGAGCCGCCTGCTCGGCGCGGCGTTCCCCGAATGGTTCGACGCCTTCCTGCCGCACCTGACCGAAGGCCGCCCCGCGACCCTGTTCACCCCCGCCCACGTCTCCGATCGCAGCGACGGCAAGATCGCGCATCTCGACGGCCTCAACCTCAGCCGCGCGTGGTGCTGGCGGACGATCGCCACCGCGCTCGGCGATGCGCACCCCGTCACGCCCGCCGCGTGCGCGGCCGCCGACGCCCATATCACCGCCAGCCTGCCGCACATCGCCGACGATTACATGGGCACGCACTGGCTCGCCACGTTCGCTTTGCTGGCGCTTACTTCCTGAGCGCGGCGCTCTTGTCGCGGATCGCCTTGAACTCGGAACCCGGCTTCCAGCTCGGCCATGCAGTGCCGTTCGCCACCTCGCGGCCGATCACGAGCATCAGGTCGATATCCTGCTTCGCGCCGTCGAGATTCCAGTCGGGCGACCAGGCATCGCAGGGCTGGTGATAGCATTTGCCGGTATAGGCATCGATCCACGCCTGCCCCGCCGCCGTGCCGCCCGTCTCCAGATCGGAGGCGCCGGCGATCCCCATTTGCAGCAGGACGGGCACGCCGCGCTTCGCCAGGCTGAAATGATCGGCGCGGTAGAACAGCCCGCGCTCGGGCAGGCCCTCGGGCGTCACGCGCCGCCCCTGCGTCGCGGCGACACGCGCCATGTCGTCCTGCAGACTGTCCTGCCCGACGCCGACCAGGATCGCATCCTTCGCCTTGCCGGCGGTCTGCAGGATATCGATCGTCAGGTTCGCCGCCGTCGTCTCGAGCGGATAGACCGGGTGCGTGGCATAATATTCGGAACCGAGCAGACCGCGCTCCTCCGCCGTCCAGACGGCGAAGGCGATCGTGCGCCGCGGTGCCGGCTCGGCCTTCAGGATGCGGGCGATCTCCAGCAGCGCGGCCACGCCGATGCCGTCGTCGTTGGCACCGCGCCGGATGGTGTTGCCCTGCTTGTCGGCCGGGCCGACGCCGTACGCATCCCAATGCGCGCCGAACATCACCGTCTGATCCGCCGCGGCCTTGCCCGGAATTTTCGCGAGGACGTTGTGACTCTCGACGACTTCATGGCTGACCGGGATCGCCGCCGAGAAAGTGATGCCCTTGAGCGGGACCGGCGTGAAAGCGGGGTCGCGTGCCGCCTTGCGCAGCGCCGGCAGGTCCAGCCCGGCTTGGGCGAACAGGGTCGCCGCGGCGTCGCCGTTCAACCAGCCCTGCAGGCGCAGGCTGGTGATCTGACCGGCGGGCCGAACGATGTCATACGCCTCGCCCTGCCCCGATATCACGACGTTCCAGCCATAGCCCGCGCCGGGCGTATCGTGGACGATCAGCGCGCCGATCGCGCCCCTGCGCGCCATCTCCTCGAACTTGTAGGTCCAGCGGCCGTAATAGGTCATCGTGCGCCCGCCGAACTTCTGAAAGACAGGCTCACCCTGCACCGCTTCGAAATCGGGATCGTTGACGAGGATGACGGCGACCTTGCCGTGCAGGTCCGCCCGCTTGAAATCGTCCCATTTCCGCTCGGGGGCCGTCACGCCGTAGCCGACGAACACGAGCGGGGCGTTGTCGATCACCGCCTTGTCGTTCGGCTGCAACGACCAGGCATAGGCCTGCTCGCCGCGCGTCCAGCCCTGCCACTTGCCCTTGACCGACACGCCGAACCGCTCGGGCTGGCCGAGCCTGGTGTGCAGGAGCGGCACGGTCTGCGTCCACTGGCCATCCGGGCCGCCGGGTTGCAGGCCGAGTGCCGCGAAGCGCTTCACCAGATAGTCGATCGTCACCGTCTCGCCGGGCCCGCCGGGTGCGCGGCCCTGGAAGGCGTCGGCGGAAATGTCCTGCACCGTCCTGGTGATCGCGGCGGGGTCTACGCCCTGCGCGGCGGCTGGGGTGGCGATGGCGATGGCGGCGAGCGCGAGAAGGCGTTTCATCATGCGCGCGTCTTAGCGCGTCGACGCGACGTGCGTAGCCCGAAAAGATCGCGCCGCCCGAACTTGCCAACCCGGCGAATCTCCCCGATCACCTGAAGGAGATGAGCCTGAAGATCCCCTCCGCCGATGCCGCACCGGCCGCGCCGCACCCCTGGTACGCGCATCTCTACGTGCAGGTGCTGGTGGCGATCACCTTGGGCGTGATCCTCGGGCATTTCTGGCCCGATATCGGCAAGGCGTTCAAGCCGCTCGGCGACGCCTTCATCAAGCTGGTGAAGATGATCATCGCGCCGGTCATCTTCCTGACCATCGTCGGCGGGATCGCGGGGGTGCGCGATCTCGCCTCGACCGGGCGCGTGGCGGCGAAGGCGTTCGGATATTTCCTCACCTTCTCCACGCTGGCGCTGATCGTCGGGCTGGTCGTCGCCAACGTCGTGCGGCCCGGCGCTGGGCTGAACATCGATCCCGCCACGCTCGATGTCAGCAAGGTCAGCGGCTATGCCGAGAAGGCGCACGAGACCACGCTGATCGGCTTCCTGCTCGGCATCATTCCCGAGAGCTTCCTGTCGGGCATCGTGCAGGGCAACATCCTGCAGACGTTGTTCGTGGCCGTGCTGTTCGGCATCGGCCTCGTCCTGATCGGCGAGCGCGGGGAGCGGGTCGCGGCGCTGCTCGACGACGTATCGGCGGCGGTGTTCCGCGTCGTCGCGATCCTGATGAAGGCCGCCCCCGTCGGCGCGTTCGGGGCGATGGCCTTCACGATCGGCGCGTACGGGGTCGGCACGCTCGCCAACCTCGCGGCGCTGGTCGCGACCTTCTACCTGACGTCGATCTTCTTCGTGGTGGTGGTGCTCGGCCTCGTCGGCTGGGCCTGCGGCTTTTCCGTGCTGCGGCTGCTCGTGTACCTCAAGGCCGAACTGCTGCTGGTGCTCGGCACTTCCTCGTCGGAAAGCGCGCTGCCCGCGCTCATCACCAAGATGGAGGCGGCGGGCTGCCCGAAGTCGGTCGTCGGCATCGTCGTGCCGACCGGCTATTCCTTCAACCTCGACGGTACCAACATCTACATGACGCTGGCGGCGCTGTTCATCGCGCAGGCGACCAACGTGCAGCTCAGCCTGGAGCAGCAGGTGCTGCTGCTGGCGGTGGCGATGTTCTCCTCCAAGGGCGCGGCGGGCGTGACCGGCGCGGGCTTCGTCACGCTGGCGGCGACGCTGTCGATCGTGCCCTCGGTGCCGGTGGCGGGCATGGCGCTGATCCTCGGCGTCGACCGCTTCATGAGCGAATGTCGCAGTCTCACCAACTTCATCGGCAACGCGGTGGCGACGATCGTCGTCTCGCGCTGGGAGGGCGTACTCGACCGGGATGCGCTGAACGCGGCGCTGCGCTCCCGGACCTCTTGACCCGACGAACAGCGCGGCGCAATCCGATGCCCCGGTGCTCTCGGCACCATCCTTCGGCCCGGAGCGTTACCGCGCGACGCACATGTTCAAGGTCGCCAGCTACAATATCCACAAGGGCATCGGGCTCGACCGCAGGCGCGATCCGCGCCGCATCCTCGACGTGCTGTGCGAGGTCGATGCCGATATCGTCGCACTGCAGGAATGCGACCGCCGCTTCGGCGCGAAGGCGCGGATCATCCCGCATCACCAGATCGAGGAGCATTCGCCGTTTCGCGCCGTCACCTTCGGGCGGCACGACGGCACGATGGGCTGGCACGGCAACGCCATCCTCGTGCGCAAGGACGCGCAGGTGATCGATCACGAGACGATCCACCTGCCCGCGCTGGAGCCGCGCGGCGCGGTCTCCGCCGATATCCGCGTCGGCGGGTCGCTGGTGCGGATCGTCGGAATGCATCTCGATCTGTCGGGACTTTGGCGCAGGCGGCAGGCGCACACGATCCTCGCGCATGTCGAATCGAGCGTGCGGAAAATACCGGCGGTGCTGATGGGCGATCTCAACGAATGGAGCGCGAACGGCGGGTGCCTGCGCGATTTCGGCCAGCATTATCCCAGCGCCCCCACGCCCCCGAGCTTTCACGCGCGCCGCCCGATCGGCCGGCTCGACCGCATCATGGTCAGCCGCGAACTGCGCGTGGTGGAATGCGGCGTCCATGCGAGCGCAACGGCGCGACGCGCGTCCGATCACCTGCCCGTATGGGCGGTGCTGGAGGAGGCGTGACAATCGCCCCTAAACCGTTCGTGCTGAGCTTGTCGAAGCACTGTTCTTCTTTCGACGATCGAAAAGAAGGACAGCCCTTCGACAAGCTCAGGGCGAACGGAGGGAGTGCATAACCCTTGCGCGAGAAGGAGCTTCGCCTCGCGCTCGTCTGCTACGGCGGCATCAGCCTGGCGGTCTATATGCACGGCATCACCAAGGAGATCTGGCGCCTCGCCCGCGCGAGCCAGGGCTTCCATGCCGGCACCACGCCGTCTCCGGGCAGCGAGAGCGTCTATCACGCCCTGCTCGCCGAGATCGCCGACGAGACCGGTGTGCGGCTGCGCGCGCTGGTCGATATCCTCGCAGGCGCGAGCGCGGGGGGCATCAACGCGATCTTCCTCGCGCAGGCGATCAGCACCGGCCAGTCGCTCGATCCGCTGACCGACCTGTGGCTCGACACCGCCGATATCGAAGCCCTGGTCGATCCCAAGCAGGCGCCGGGATCGCGCTTCTCGAAGATGTGGGCCTTCCCGATCGTCTGGTATGCTGCGCAGCAAAGCGGCAGCACCGTCGATGAAGCGGTGGAGGCGGGCGCGCGCGACGAGGTGCGCGCGAAGCTGTCGCACTTCATCCGCTCGCGCTGGTTCGAGCCGCCGTTCGGGGGCGAGCGCTTTCTCAATCTCATCATCGATGCATTCGATGCGATGACGGTCGCGCCGCGCGGCCCCCGCCTGCTGCCGGAGGGCCAGCCGCTCGACCTGTTCGTCACCGTCACCGATTTCCGCGGCCATCCCGAGCGCCTGACGCTCAATTCGCCGCCCGAAGTGGTCGAGACCGAACATCGCCTCGTCGTGCCCTTCACCGATCACGGTCTGGCGGTCGACAGCCTCGCGCACACCGCCGAGCTCGCCTTCGCGGCCCGCTCGACGTCGAGCTTCCCCGGCGCCTTCCCGCCCTTCATGCTGGGGGAGCTCGACCGCGTGCTGGCCGACCGCGCGGTGAGCTGGCCCAGCCGCGCCGATTTCATCGCCCGCGTGCTGCCGCGGCAGGCCGCCGCCAATGCCGCCGAGAGCGCGGTGCTGATCGACGGATCGGTGCTCGCAAACGCGCCGTTCCGCCCTGCCATCGAGGCTTTGCGCGAACGCCCCGCGCGCCGCCAGGTCGACCGCCGCTTCGTCTATATCGATCCGTTTCCGGGGCTGAACTTCAGCTTCGGCGGCAGCGGCACCAAGCCGCCCGGTTTCTTCCAGACGATCATCGGCGCGGTCTCCGAACTGCCGCGCCAGCAGCCGATCCGCGACAATCTCGACGAGATCGCCGAACGCTCACGCCGGATCGAGCGGATGCGCGCGATCACCGAGGCGATCCGTCCCGAGGTCGAACGCCAGATCGAGGCGCTGTTCGGCTACACCTTGTTCCTCGACTATCCGACGCCGCAGCGCCTCGCCGCGTGGCGCACCCGCGCGCAATCCGCCGCCGCCAAGGAAGCGGGCTACGGCTATGCGGCATACGGCCACCTCAAGATATCGGGCGTGATCGAGACGATCGTGTCGCTGCTCTGCCACGCCGGCGGCGAGCCCGAACCGCACCGCTGGACGCGCATCCGCGCCGATATCGTCGCGGCGGTGCGCGGGCGCGGCTTCGACGTCGCCACCACCTTCGCCAGCGGGGCGAGCGCGGAGACGATCGCGTTCCTGCGCACCTTCGACCTCGGCTTTCGCATCCGCCGCCTGCGCCTGCTCGCGCGGCGCGTATCGGCGATGGAGGCCGACACGACCGACACCACGCTGATCGCGGTGCGCGAGGCCGTCTATGCCAGCCTCGCCGACTATCTCGATTGCCAGCGCACCGAGCATCACGCGCATCTGCGCAAGGAGGTGCGATTGCTGCGCGGCGACGCGGGGCCGCTGCTCGACGCGCTCGCCGAATCGCTGAACCTGAAGACGCTCGATACCGATACCGACGCGCGGCTGGCCGAGGCGCTCGGCAATGCCAGCCGCGAGGTGAAGCGGCCGTTGCTGCTCGCCTATCTCGGCTTCCCGTTCTTCGACGTCGCCACGCTGCCGCTGCTGCAGGGCGAGGGCCTCGACGAGTTCGATCCGATCAAGGTCGATCGCATCGCGCCCGACGACGCAACGGGCATCCGCAGCGGCGTCGCGGAGGCGACGCTGAAGGGCGTGCAGTTCAACACCTTCGGCGCGTTCTTCAGCCGCGCGTATCGCGAGAACGACTATCTGTGGGGCCGTCTGCACGGAGCGGAGCGGATGATCGACATCACCGTGTCCACGCTCGACGGCAAGGCGCGGCTGAAGCCCGGCCGCGTCGCCGCGATCAAGCGCGCGGCGTTCCACGCGATCCTGGACGAGGAGGAAGCGCGGCTGACGGGAATCGCCCCGCTGATCGCGAGCCTGCGGCTGGAGATCGGGTAGCGCACGCCACATTCGTCACCCCAGCGAACGCTGGGGTCTCGTGGCAATTGGCGCGACCGAAACCCCGAGATGCCAGCTTTCGCTGGCATGACGGCTTGGTCCGCGTTAGCCTCGTCGCCATGCAGTTCCTGAAAATCCTCTTCTGGTGCCTTCTCACCTGCGTCGGGGCGTTGTTCACCTTCGCCAACTGGACGACGGTGCGGATCGCGCTGTGGGGCAATCTCGTCGCCGAGGTGAATTTGCCGCTGCTGCTGCTCATCACCTTCCTCATCGGGTTGCTGCCGATGCTACTGTTCCATCAGGCCGCGCGGTGGCGGCTGCGCGGCAAGCTCGCCAATGCCGAGCGCACGATCGCGACGCTGCGCGAGGCGCTGACCCCGCCGCCACCGCCCGTGCTGGAGCCCGACGGCCCCGTCGTCGCGGCACCCACACCCGCGCCGCTCCTGCCCGGGGCGACGCTGTGAGCAACCGCATCTACGTGGCGCTCGACACGCCCGATCTGGAGCGCGCCAAGACGCTTGCCGCGCGCGTCCGCCATCATGTCGGCGGCATCAAGCTCGGGCTCGAATTCTTCATGGCGAACGGGCGGTCGGGGGTTCACGAGATGCACGATCTCGGCCTGCCGATCTTCCTCGACCTCAAGTTCCACGACATCCCCAACACCGTCGCCAAGGCGATCATGGCGCTGCGCGGGCTCGAGCCGGCGATCCTGACCGTCCATGCCGCCGGCGGCCGCGCCATGCTGGAGGATGCCAAGGCGGCCGCCCCGCTCGGCACCAAGGTGGTCGCGGTGACGACGCTCACCAGCCTCGACGGCAGCGACCTCAAGTCGATCGGCGTCAATGGCGACCCGCACGAGCAGGTGCTGCGCCTGACCGAGCTGGCGATGACCTCCGGCGTCGACGGCATCGTCTGCTCGGGCGAGGAGGTCGGCGCGGCGCACAAATTGTGGCCCAAGGGCTTCTTCGTCGTCCCCGGCGTGCGCCCGCCCAACGGCGAAGTGGGCGACCAGAAGCGCATCGTCACGCCGCGCGCCGCGCTCGACGCGGGTGCCTCGATCCTCGTCATCGGCCGCCCGATCACCGGCGCGGAGGATCCCGATACCGCCGCAAGGGCCATCGAGGCGACGCTCTAACCAGACAATCCGGGGGGATGGATATGATCACGCTTCTGCTTCTTGCCGCCGCTGCCGGGGGTCCGAGCTTCGATTGCGCCAAGGCCAGCCATCCGCTCGAAAAGACGATCTGCGCGAGCCCGAAGCTGTCGAAACTCGACGCCGACGTCGCCGCCCTCTACCGCGAGCGGCTGTCCGTCCTGTTCGACAAGGGAAACTTCCGTGGCCAGCAGCGCGACTGGCAGGCGCTGATGCGCCGGAGCTGCGCCAAGACCTGCGACGCGAAGAAGGTCGAGGAGGATTACGAGGGCCAGTTGACGAACCTCCAGGGTTTCGAGACCGAGGATTTCGAGGCGAACTACAAGACTGCCGATATCGCCTATCTGCATGTCGAGCATCGCAACGCGCGCGAATTCCTGTTCAGCCTGCGCCGCAGCAGCGTCGATGACGACAGCAAGAATTACTGCATGCTGCCCAAGAACGACGGCGATTCGCTCGTCGCGACGATCACCGGCCCGACCAGCGCACGCTGGACGAGCGGCGCGGACACGGTCGATTTCACCTTCAAATACGACAAGAGCGGCGCGCTGACGGAGCTGGTCCTTACCGGCTCGCCCGCGACGAAGCGTTTCTGCCCGGGCGGGAACTACCGGATCGACGACCGCTTCATCTCCGCCAACAATTGGGTCGCGCCCAACCAGTGAGCGCGATGATCCGCCCGTTCCTGCCCGCGAAGGATTTCGCGGTGTCGAAGGCGTTCTACGAAGCGATCGGCTTCACGATCGACTGGCAGGACGACGACCTCGCGATCCTCGATTTCGAGGGCGCGGGGTTTCTGCTGCAGAAATTCTACGTCAAGGAATGGGCGGAGAACATGATGCTGCAGTTGTTCGTGCGCGACCTCGACGGCTGGTGGACGCGCACGGAGGGGCTGACCACGCGCTTCCACGTCCAGAAACCGCGCGCGCCGAAGGTCCAGCCCTGGGGCCTGCGCGTCGGCTTCCTGTTCGATCCCGCCGGCGTATTGTGGCAGGTGAGCGAGGAGATTTCCCGATGAAGCGCCTGATCCTGTTGCTCGCGGTGTTCGCCGCGACGCCCGCCCTCGCAGCCGATGGCGATTACGTCGTGTTCGACCGCAGCAAGGTCGCGACGCTGTTGCACCAATGCTCTCGCGATACGCCGCCGGTCGGCGAAGCGGGGTGGACGCCGCTGGCGGGCGACATCATGGCGATGGAGGCGGCGCTGCCCACGGTGCTGACCGAGCAGATCAGGCACCGGCCCGCCTTCGCCTCCGCGCCGCATGGCTGGATCCGGCAATATGTTGGCATCGTGCGCGGCGGGAAGCGGCTGATCTATGGCAATTTCGTGCCCAAGGGCGCGGGTGGCGACGATGGCCGCTGGCGCCGCGAGCCCATCATCGTCTGCGACGGGGGCGAGGCGTTCTTCGGCGCGGAATATGACGTGGCGGCCAAGACGTTCACGCACGTCGCGTTCAACGGCCACGTATGAGGCTGACGACCTCCCGCCTCGCCGTCGCGGCCGATCTCGAGCGGCTTCACCCGGTCATCGAGCGCGCCTATCGCGGCGATTCCGCCCGCGCGGGCTGGACGCACGAGGCCGACATCATCGCCGAAGGCACGCGCACCGACATGGCGACGCTGGAGGGCATCCTCGCCGACCCGACGACGCGGCTCATCGTCGCGCTCCACGGCGATACCCCGATCGGCTGCGTTCAGGTGAGCGACAAGGGCAGCGGCATCGCCTATCTCGGCCTGCTGTGCATCGATCCGCTCTTGCAGGCCGGCGGGCTGGGCCGTCAGCTCATCACCGCCGCCGAGGATCTCGCCCGCGATAGCTTCGCCGCGATGGGCATCGAGATGACCGTGATCGAGCAGCGCGCCGAGCTGATCGCCTATTACGAACGCCGCGGCTATGCGCAGACCGGCGAGCGCCGCGATTTCCCGATCCCGCTCGATCCGCCGTTGTTCATGACGGTGCTGGCGAAGCGCCTCGCGCAACCGTCACCCCTCCGATGACCGTCACCCCAGTGCAAGCTGGGGTCGCGAGGAGGAGAACGCAGCACCCGCCCCCATAAGACCCCAGCTTGCGCTGGGGTGACGATTGGGGATGGACATGGCCGCGTCGTCTGATGATGAGACGCCATGCCAGTGACAGCCAAAATCTGCGGCCTCAGCACACCCGAAACGCTCGACGCCGCCATCGCCGGCAGCGCGAGCCATGTCGGCTTCGTGTTCTTCCCGCCCTCCCCGCGCAACCTGTCGCGGGAGCGTGCCGCGCAACTCGCCGCGCGCGTGCCCGGCCATGTCCGCCGTGTTGGCGTGTTCGTCGATCCCGATGATGCGACAGTCGAATCGGCGCTCGACGCTGGCCTGCTCGATGCGCTGCAGCTCCACGACACCGCCCCGGCACGCGCCGCCGCGATCAAGGCTAAGACCGGCCGCGAGATCTGGGCGGCCGTCGCGGTGCGCACCGCCGCCGACCTCGCCGCAGCCGTCACCTTCGCGGGCGCGGCCGATCGCATCCTCTATGACGCCAAGACGCCGCCCGGCGCGGCATTGCCCGGCGGGATGGGCGTGCGCTTCGACTGGACGCTGCTCGAGGGCTTCCGCCATCCCCTGCCCTGGGCGCTGTCTGGCGGGCTCGATCCGGTCAATCTGCGCGAGGCGGTGACGCGGACGGGGGCGACTCTGGTCGACGTGTCGTCCGGCGTGGAGATATCGCCCGGCATCAAGGACGCGGGCAAGATCGCGGCGTTTCTGGCGGCGGTCGCCTCCCTCTAACCGTTCGTGCTGAGCGAAGTCGAAGCACGTGCCGCAAACGCAGCGCTCGTGACATGCCCTTCGACTTCGCTCAGGGCGAACGGGTGGGGTTGGATGATCGCAGAGGAGTGCTAAAGCCCACCCCATGAACGCTCCCAACTCCTTCCGCGCCCAGCCCGACGAGACCGGGCATTTCGGGCCCTTCGGCGGACGTTACGTCGCCGAGACGTTGATGCCGCTGATCCTCGATCTCGACAAAGCGTGGCAGGCGGCGAAGGCGGACCCGGCGTTCCAGGCCGAGTTCGAGGATCTGCTCGAACATTATGTCGGTCGCCCCAGCCCGCTCTATCACGCCGAGCGCCTGACCGAGGCGCTGCGCGAGAACGCCCCCGAGGGCATGGGCGCGCAGGTGTGGTTCAAGCGCGACGAACTCAATCACACCGGCGCGCACAAGATCAACAATTGCATCGGCCAGATCCTGCTGGCGATGCGGATGGGCAAGACGCGCATCATCGCCGAGACGGGCGCGGGCCAGCACGGCGTCGCCACCGCGACCGTCTGCGCGCGCTTCGGCCTGCCCTGCGTCATCTACATGGGCGCCAAGGACATCGTGCGGCAGCAGCCCAACGTGTTCCGCATGAAACTGCTCGGTGCGGAAGTGCGCGCGTGCGAGAGCGGGTCGAAGTCGCTCAAGGATGCGATGAACGAGGCGATGCGCGACTGGGTCGCGAACGTCCACGACACGTTCTACATCATCGGCACGGCGGCGGGCCCGCACCCGTACCCCGAGCTGGTCCGCGATTTCCAGAGCGTGATCGGCCGCGAGGCGCGCGCGCAGATGCTGAGCCGCATCGATCGCCTGCCCGATCTGCTGGTCGCGGCGATCGGCGGCGGATCGAACGCGATCGGGCTGTTCCACCCCTTCCTCGACGACGCCGACGTGGCGATGCTCGGCGTCGAGGCGGCGGGCCACGGCCTCGACAAGCAGCACGCCGCCAGTCTCGCGGGCGGCGCGCCGGGCATCCTCCACGGCAACAAGACCTATCTGTTGCAGGACGAGGACGGCCAGATCGACGAGGCGCATTCGATCTCGGCGGGGCTCGACTATCCCGGCATCGGCCCGGAGCATAGCTGGCTGCATTCGATCGGCCGCGTCGAATATACTTCGGCGACCGACACCGAGGCGCTCGATGCGTTCCAGTTGCTGTGCCGGACCGAGGGCATCATCCCCGCGCTGGAACCCTCCCACGCCATCGCTGCGGTGGCCCGCCGCGCGCGCGAGATGAAGCGCGACCAGATCATCTTGGCGAACCTGTGCGGCAGGGGCGATAAGGATATCTTCACGGTTGCCGAGGCATTGGGTGTGGCGATCTGATTTGGTTAATGCTCACCGGGGGGTGGCGAATGAACGGTTTGAACAACGAGATGATCCGGCGTGGCATCACGTCGATGCTGGTGATCATGACGACGATCATCGTGATGCGCGTACTGTTCGCCGGCGCGCTCGATCAGCCGCTGGAAGGCGCAGTATCGCCGGAGAATCTGATGCAGGCCCTGGCGATGGGCATGGGTGCCGCGATCGGCATCACCATGTTCCAGCGCAAGGCGGCCTGATCTCCATTCCGTCATCCCGGCGGAAGCCGGGATCTCCGCGTGGGCGAGCGTGACGCCCGCCCCACAAAGACCCCAGCCTTCGCTGGGGTGACGAAGCAGGCTGAGGACGCGGCTTTCCAATCGCGTCCCACTTCGCCTAAGAGGCGCGCGATGACCCGCGCCGCCACTCTCTACTCGTCATGCCGGACCCGTTCCGGCATCCACCGCGTCGCAAGAACCGCGACTGGTTCGCACGCGGCACCTTGGACCCCGGAACAAGTCCGGGGTGACGAGGTAGATGTGTGAACCGACAAACCCGCCGGTTACTCAACGTGGGAGTTGCCGCGGTCGTGGGCGCGGCTATCGCAGTTGTGGTCCGCCAACTCAACGAATACGGGCTGAATTTCGCGGCTTGGAGTTTGCACGCCCCACGACTCGTTGAGGCTGTTCAAGCAGGCATCGCCATCGGCGCCCTCTCACAACTTATCGTTCAAAGACGGACTGCCGTATGACCCGCCTCTCCAACGCCTTCGCCAAAGCCCATCCCGCGCTCGTCGCCTTCGTCACGGCGGGCGACCCGACTCCCGCTGACACCGCCGCCATTCTCGACGCGCTCGTCGCCGGCGGGGCCGACGTGATCGAGCTCGGCATGCCCTTCACCGATCCGATGGCCGACGGCCCCGCGATCCAGGCGGCGAACATCCGCAGCCTCGGTGCCGGCACGCGCACCGCCGACATCCTGAGCATCGCCAAGGCCTTCCGCGCGCGTCATCCCGAAACGCCGCTCGTCCTGATGGGCTATGCCAACCCGATGACGATCCGCGGGGCAGACTGGTTCGCCGCCGCCGCCAAGGACGCGGGCGTCGATGGCGTCATCTGCGTCGACATCCCGCCCGAGGAGGACGCCGCGCTCGGCCCCGCGCTGCGCAGCGCGGGGATCGACCTGATCCGCCTCGCCACCCCCACTACCGACGCCGCGCGCCTGCCGGCCGTCCTCGATGGCGCGAGCGGCTTTCTCTACTACGTCTCGGTTGCGGGCATCACGGGCAAGCAGCAGGCCGCACAGGCATCGATCGAGGATGCCGTCGCGCGCCTCAAGGCCGCGACCGACATTCCCGTCGCGGTCGGCTTCGGCGTGCGCACGCCCGAACAGGCGGCTGCCATCGCCCGCGTCGCGGACGGCGTCGTCGTCGGCTCGGCCATCGTCGAGCTGGTCGGCGCGCACGGCAAGGATGCGCCCGCCCCGGTTCGCGCCTATATCGAAACCTTATCCGCCGCCATTCGCGGTGCCAGGCAGGAAATCGCCGCATGAGCTGGCTCAGCAACGTCCGCAACGCGCTCTCGCTCGTCGTCCCCGTCAAGAAGGAGACGCCCGACAACCTCTGGCACAAGTGCAAGGGTTGCGGGCAGATGGTGTTCGTCAAGGAGCTGGAGGAGAACCTCCACGTATGCCCGCATTGCCAGCATCATGAGCGGATCGGGCCGACTCAGCGCTTCGAATATACGCTCGATCCAGGCTACACCCTGCTGCCGGTGCCCAAGGTGCCCGAGGATCCGCTCAAGTTCCGCGACAGCAAGCGCTACGTCGATCGCATCAAGGCCGCGCGCGCCGCGACCAACGAGACCGATGCGCTGATCACCGCCAAGGGCAAGATCGAAGGGCTGAAGGTCGTCGTCGCCGTGCAGGATTTCGCCTTCATGGGCGGATCGATGGGGCTTGCCGTGGGCGAGGCGTTCATCCGCGGCGTCGAGGCGGCGATCGCGGAGAAATGCCCGTACATCATCTTCACCGCGGCCGGCGGCGCGCGCATGCAGGAAGGCATTCTCAGCCTGATGCAGATGCCGCGCACCACGGCGGCGATCCAGCTGCTCCATGACGCGGGCCTGCCCTATATCGCGGTGCTGACCGATCCGACGACCGGCGGCGTGACGGCGAGCTACGCGATGCTCGGCGACGTCCAGATCGCCGAGCCCGGCGCGCTGATCGGCTTCGCGGGCCAGCGCGTGATCGAACAGACCATCCGCGAGAAATTGCCCGAGGGCTTCCAGCGCGCGGAATATCTGCTCGATCACGGCATGATCGACATGGTGAAGCACCGGAAAGACCTGCGCGCGACACTGGCGAGCGTCGTCGATTTCCTCGGCGCGAAACGGGCGGCTTAAGTATAAAATGCCCTCTCCCCTCCGGGGAGAGGGCACCGAAATAACTCCCCTCCCGCTTGCGGGAGGGGTTGGGGGAGGGAATGGAGCAACGAACCGCCGCTCGCGCTCTCCGCGCCAATCCGACAGAGGCCGAAAAGTGTCTCTGGCGGGCTATCAGCGCGCGCAAGGTCGCCGGTGTTCGCTTCAACCGTCAGGTGCCGATTGGCCCTTTCATTTGCGATTTCGTTTCGCGGAGTGGTGGGCTGGTGATCGAAGTCGATGGCGGGCAGCACGCTCTTGCTGTGAGTGATGACGCCGCCCGCACGGCCTTTATCGAGTCACAAGGTTTTCGCGTCATGCGCTTCTGGAACAACGACATTCTGCATAATACGGAGGGCGTGGTCGCCGAAATCGAACGGGTGCTCGCGACACTGCCCTCCCCCAACCCCTCCCGCGAGCGGGAGGGGAGCTGAATGGACTCCGCCACCTCCTCCGCTCCCGCCGTGCAGGCGCAGCTCGACCGGTTGTGGGCACTCTCCCCAGGCGCGGACATTCTCGGGCTGGAACGCATCACCGCCTTGCTTGCGCGGCTCGGCGATCCGCACCTTCGCCTGCCGCCGGTGCTGCACGTCGCGGGCACCAACGGCAAGGGTTCGACCTGCGCCTTCCTGCGCGCGGCGATCGAGGCGGCGGGGCTGACGTGCCACGTCTACACCAGCCCGCACCTCGTCCGCTTCAACGAGCGCATCCGCATCGCGGGCACGTTGATCGACGACGACACGCTCGCCGCGCTGCTTTCGGAAGTGCTCGACCATGCCGGGGATATCGGCGCGAGCTTCTTCGAGGTGACGACCGCCGCCGCCTTCCTCGCCTTCTCCCGCACCCCCGCCGACGCCTGCGTGATCGAGGTCGGCCTCGGCGGGCGGCTCGACGCGACCAATGTGATCCCCGCGCCGCTCGTCACCGGCATCGCCCAGCTCGGTATCGATCACCAGAGTTTCCTCGGCGACACCGCACTGGAGATCGCGGGGGAGAAAGCGGGCATCGCCAAGCCGGGAGTCCCGCTGCTGACGATGGCATACCCGCCCGACATCGCCGCGCGCGTCGCCGAAGTCGCGGCGAAGGCAGGCGCAGTGAGGACCGAGTGGCGTCACCACATCGTCGGCCCGGCGGGGGCCGGGGCCGCCACGTTACACGGCGAGCCAGGTGCCCGACACGCAACGGCCCCGGCCTCCGCCGGGGCGACGCTCGTATATGAGGACGCACGCGGCACCGTCGAAACCCCGCTCCCGCGCATGGCCGGGCCGCATCAGCCCGGCAACCTCGCGCTCGCCATCGCCATGCTGCGCCACCAGAGCGCGCTCGCCATCCCGCCGCAGTCCTTCACCGCCGCGGCGACCGGCACGACCTGGCCCGCGCGGATGCAGCATCTTGCGCCCGGCCCGCTCGCCGCGATGCTCCCGCCGGGCAGCCAGCTCTGGCTCGATGGCGGGCACAATCCCGCCGCCGCCGGTGCCATTGCCGCGACGCTCGAACAGATCGCGCACCCCGGCACCGGCCGCAGCGAGGTTCACCTCATCCTCGGCATGCTGTCGAACAAGGATCCCGCCGGTCTCCTCGCGCCGTTCGCGGGCCTCGCCACCACGCTCCATGCCGTGCCGGTGCCCGATCACGCGCATCACGCGCCCGCCGATCTCGCCGCCACCGCCCGCGCGCTGGGTATCGCCGCGCACACCGCCGCAGACGTGCCGGGCGCGCTCGCCGACATCGTCGAGATCGCCGATCAGGCCGAGCCGCCGATCGTCCTCATCCTCGGTTCGCTCTATCTGGCGGGCGAAGTGCTCCGCGCGAACGACGAGATTCCCGACTGATATTATTGCGATTGACTATCAATAGCGGATTTCGGACAAGGGACTCGACAACAGGAGAGCCCCCGATGACGATTGCCGCCCTGACCAGCAACGCCCCGCTCGCACCCATGCCGGACTGCGACAATGCGCGGCTCGCCCTGTTCGCGATGCGGCGGATCGGCGCGCACGGGCTGAACGACGCGGTCGCGGCGCAGGCGCTGGTCCACGGTTTCGGCCGCGATTTCCGCCGCCCGCTGACGCTGATCCGCGCGTTGATGGCCGATCTCGCGTCCGCCTCGACCATGCCGATCGCCATCGCACCCGTGTGCTGCGGCCGCATGACCCCATCGGAACGGACGCTGGTGACGATCCTCGCGCGCTGCGAAACGCAACCCGACAGCGCGGCGGTGTTGCTCGGCGATCTGCTCGGCGTGCGCCGCGCCGATGGCGTGCTGGCGAGCGCGACCGCGGTCGCCGCGGCGTTCGCGGATGCGGGGCGGCCGATCGGTCGGGGCTAAAGTCTTCTTTATCCCTTCCGGTCACGGAAGGGGCCAGGGGTGGGCTGGAGTGAGGAAGGGACAGCACTCGCCCCAAGCCTGCCCACCCCGACCTATTTCCCCCGCAACTCGCGCAGCCGCTCCATCGCCCAGCGGTACATATCGGCCTCGGCCGCGCGCTGCTGGCGGTCTAGCAGCTTCATCCGCGCCTCGACCTCCTCCAGCACGCCGAGCGCTTTCTTGTCCCAGCCCTGCTCGATCAGCAGCGCGGCATAGCGGCAGCGTGTCTCCTCGCCCGGCATGCGCGTGACGAGATCGGCGTAGATTTCCAGCGCCTCTTCCTTGCGCCCCAGCGCGTCGAGGATGCGGGCGCGCAACAAGCCCTGCCGGTCGCGGTCGCTCTGCGCGCTGGCGGGCGGGTTCGCCTCCAGCGTTGCCAGCGCCGTCGCCGCATCGCCCGTTTCGAACTGTGACCGCGCGAGTTTCTCGCCGGTGCGCATGTCGAGCGGCCCGCGCTCGATCGCGTCATGGTAATACGGCAGCGCTTCAGGATGCCGCCCCAGCGCGGTCAGCGCGTCGGCCATGCGCAGGCGGTTGGCGGCGGTGTCGGCGATGTCGAGCGCGTGGCGCGCGGCCTTCACCTCGCGTTCCGGGTTGAGCGCGTCGACCGCCTTGGCGTGCGCGGTGCGGACGTGGCGATTGTTCTGGATGCGCGGGAGCACCTCCAGGATCACATAGGCGAAGGCGCTCGCGCCCGGCAGGAACATCAGCGCCATGATCCAGAGCTGATTCCGTCCGTTGCGGATCACGTCGATGATGCACGCGACCTGGATCGCGAACATGGCGAGATAGAGGATCATGCCGGATCGACGCTCCCGTCGGAATCGCGCGTCCCCGCGTCGCCGATCGAACGGTCGACCATCCCTGCGCGCAGCATCCACCAGAACAGCAGCACGCCGGGCAGCGCCGCCACCGTCGTCAGCAGGTAGAAGTCCACGAAGCCGAACCGCTCGACCAGGCCGCCCGCGATCGTGCCCGACAGGATCCGCCCGAAGATGCTCGATGCCGCCGAGATCAGCGCATATTGCGCGGCGGTGAAGCGCAGGTCGGTCAGCGCCGAGAAATACGCCGTCACCGCGACGCCGCCGACGCCGCTCGAGAAATTCTCGAAGCCGATCGCGGCCGCCATGCCGAGGTTGGAGTGGCCCGCCCCCGCCAGCCCTGCGAAGCTGAGGTTGGAAACCGCCATCAGCACCAGGCTGATCAGCACCGCCCGCTTCATGCCGAGCTTGGCATAGAGAACGCCGCCCACGAACACGCCGATCATCAATGCCCAGAAACCGACGCCGACATCGTACAGCGCGATCTCGTCCTTGCTGAAGCCGAGGTCGTTGAACAGGATGCGAAAGGTCAGGTTCGCCAGCGTATCGCCGATCTTGTGGATGACGATGAACAGCAGCACGATCACCGCGCCCGGCCGCTGGAAGAATTCCACGAACGGCCCGACCAGCGCCTTGCCGATATTGCCACCGGGGCGCTTCGCCGTGATCTCTACGTGCCGCTTGGGCTCGCCCATCAGCAGCGCCGTCACCAGCGCAGGCAGCGCGAAGGCCGCGCTCACGAAATAGGCGGTCGCCCAGCCGTAGCGCTGCGCCGTCACCAGCGCGAGCCCGCCGAGCAGCGCGGACCCGATCCGCCAGCCATATTGCCCCATGCCCGCGCCGACACCCAACTGGCGCGGTTCGAGCAGCTCGATCCGGTATGCGTCGATGACGATGTCGAAGGTCGCTCCCGCGATCCCCAGCAGCAGCGCCGCCGTCGCCGTCCCCGCCAGCGACACCTTGGGATCGGCCAGCCCTAGGTTGATCGCGGCAAGACACACCAGCACCGAGATGACGATGAGCCACGACACACGCTGCCCAAGCCGGTGCAGGAACGGCAGCTTCACCCCCTCGACGATCCACGCCCACAGGAACTTGAGATTATAGGCGAGGATGATCAGCGCGAAGGCGGTGACGCTCTTCTTCTCGATCCCGGCTTCCGCAAGCCGGCTCGCCAGCGTGCTGTTGATCATCGTCAGCGGGAAGGCGGACGATACGCCCAGCGCCAGCGAGGCCAGCGGTGCCTTCTCGACATAGGGTTTTATCCCGTCGAACCAGGTCTTTTCCCCCACCACGTCCATTCCGTCACTCCAGCCCCGGCACGCCGCCAGCCTAGAGTCCGCGCAATGTTCCCGCAACAGTGGCGCTCAGGCGGCATCCGCGAAAAGCGTGAGGCCGCCGGGAAGTCGCTTCGGCGTGGCCTTGCCGTCCAGCACCGCCTCGATCACGCCGATCGCGGCGAGCAGATCGCGCTGCGCATAGGGCTTGGCGAGGCACCCGTTCGCCACTGCGCGCCCGCCTTCGGGGCACTGGCCGGTCACGAACAGCACGGGGATGTTCGCCGCGTGCGCCGCCTTGGCGACATCCACGCCGCTACCATCCGACAGGCTGACGTCGACCAGCACGAGATCGATCGCCGCGCCATCGCCGATCGCGGCCAGCGCATCGGCGACACGGTCGACCGTCGCGACGATCTCATATTCGGCATCACGCAGGAAATGCTCGGTATCGAACGCCACGAGCGGTTCGTCCTCTACGATGAGGAGCCGCGTGATCCGTCGTTTCTTGCGCCCGAACATCGTTTGCCGATGCCTTTCGTTACGTGTCCGGTTCCTTAACGCGCGGGCAACAAATCGGGCGCAAGAAATTTTGCGGGTGCGGACAGCGAAAATCGCTATCAGGTGCGGGTGAAACGTCCTTCCCCGCCCCCCACCGCCCCCAAAGACACGCAGCGCATCGCCAAGCTGCTCGCGCGCGCCGGCATCGCCTCGCGCCGCGAGGTCGAGCGGATGATCGCCGAGGGGCGCGTCGCGCTCAACGGCACGGTGATCGATACGCCCGCGACGATCCTGCCCTCGCTCGACGGCGTGACGGTCGACGGCAACCCCGTCGAAGCCCCCGCGCCCGCGCGCCTGTTCCTCTATCACAAGCCGCCCGGCCTGCTCGTCACCGAGCGCGACCCGGCGGGGCGGCCGACCATCTACGATCGCCTGCCGAAGGATCTGCCGCGCGTGGTGCCCGTCGGACGGCTCGATCTCGCCACCGAGGGACTGCTGCTGCTCACCACCGACGGCGAGCTGAAGCGCCAGCTCGAACTGCCCGCGACCGGCGTCGAGCGCGCCTATCGCGCGCGCGCCTACGGCCCGATCACGCAGGAACAGCTCGAAGACCTGATCCACGGCATCGAGATCGAGGGTGTGCGCTACGGCTCGATCGACGCCAACCTCGAACGCCGCACCGGCGCGAACGTCTGGATCGAGATGATCCTGACCGAGGGCAAGAACCGCGAAGTCCGCCGCGTGCTCGAATATCTCGGCCTCAAGGTCTCGCGGCTGATCCGCACGCGCTACGGCCCGTTCGTGCTCGGCGATCTCGGCCCCGGCCAGGTCGGCGAGGTTCGTGGGCACGACGTCGCCAGCTTCCGCAAGAACCCCACGCGCATCGACCTGCCGCAACCGGCGCGGGCGAAAGGCCCGTCCCCCGCGCCGCCGCGCGAAAGCCGCGCGGCACCGGCTGCGGCGAAGGGCCCGCGCGCACCGGCGAAGCCCCGCATCACCCGCGAAGTCGCGGCCCGCGCCGACAAGGCCGCCTTCGCCGAACCGCGCCCCGCGCCGCGCCGCGCCAACGCCGCCAGGACAAGCCCGCAGCGCGACGCCACCTGGTCCCCGCGCGACAGCCGCCCTGCCGAGGAACGCGCGACGCAACCCGCGCCGATAAAACCGAAGCGCTTCTACGACGCCAAGCCCAAGCGCGGCACAGAAACCCCGTCGACCGTCGCCAAGCCCGCCCGCGCCGCGCGTGCCGCCGCGCACCGCGCCAATCGCGACGATGCCGCCCCGCGTCCGCCGCGCCCCGCCTCGCCCCGCACGGCCGGCCCCTCGGGCGGTCGCGGCAAGCCGAGCGGCAAACCCCGTCCTCCCCGCAGCCGGAAGTAAGTCATGCGCATCATCGCCGGAGAGTGGCGCGGCCGCCCGCTCGTAACGCCGAAGGGCGACGCCACCCGCCCCACCGCCGACCGCGTTCGAGAGGCTTTGTTCTCGATGCTTGCCAGCCGCGTCGGCAGTTTCGAAGGGCTTGCCGTCGCCGATCTTTTCGCGGGCTCGGGCGCGCTCGGACTCGAGGCGCTGTCGCGCGGTGCCGCCTCCTGCCTGTTCGTCGAACAGGACAAGCCCGCGCTCGACGCGCTGCGCGCCAACATCGCCAAGCTGGAGGTCTCTAAACTGGGGGCCAAGGCCGATGTCCGCGCCGGTTCTGTCCTCGCGCTCGGGCCCGCGGTCGCCCCGCTCGACCTGATCCTGATGGACCCGCCCTATGACAGCGGCGCGGGCTTCGTCGCGCTCGACAAGCTCGCCCGGCTCGGCTGGGTGAACGACGCGACGATCGTCAGCATCGAGACCGGCAAGCGCGAAGTCGTCGATGTGGCAGGCTTCGAGGAAGAGGCCAGCCGCGTCTACGGCAAGGCCAAGATCACCTTGCTGCGGCGCGCGGCCTGATCAGCGCCATACCGATCAGGCTCAGCGTCGCCGCCACGACCAGCAGCAAGCCGACCGATGCCAGCCCGCCGGTCTTGACCAGCGCCGCGGCACCCATCGGTGCCAGCCCGCCGCCGATGATGCCGCCGAGGCTGAACACCAGCGACACCGCCGTGTAGCGCACGCCCGCCGGGAACAGTTCGGGCAGGAACCCGCCAAGCGGGCCATAAGTGAAGCCCATCCCGAACAGCGCGAAGCTCAGCCACAACCACACCGTGACCATTGACGACGCACCGAGCCCCGGTGCCATCGTCAGCCCCGCGATCGCACAGCCCGCGAACCCCAGCGTCATCACGCGCCGCACGCCGTACCAGTCCGACAGCGTCGTCGCGACGACCACGCCGAGCGCCAGGAACAGGATCGCCGCCATCTCGACCGAGAGATAGATCTGCTTCGGATGGCCCTGCACGCCGGTGCCGTACCCGATGGCGAAAGCGGTCGCGAGGTAGAAGATCGCGAAGGTCGACACGACGCAGAACGTCCCCGCCAGCACCGGCCGCAGATGATCGCGCAGCAGCTCGCCGATCGGCACCTTGGGGATCGCGTGTTGCGCCTCCGCCTCCAGGAAGGCGGGGGTCTCGGTCAGCTTCAGGCGCACCCACAGACCGATCAGCACCAGCACCGCGCTCGTCAGGAACGGCAGGCGCCAGCCCCAGTCGGCGAACTGACGGTCGTCCAGCACCGCGCCCAGGACCAGGAAGAAGCCGTTGGCGGCGATGAACCCCACGGGCGCGCCGAGCGGCGGGAACATGCCGTAGCGCATCTCCCACCCCTTCGGCGCATTCTCGACCGCCAGCAGCGACGCACCGCCCCATTCGCCGCCCAGCCCCAGCCCCTGGCCGAAACGCAGCACGCACAGGATCGCCGGTGCCCACCAGCCGATCTGTTCGTAGGTCGGCAGGCATCCGATCGCGACGGTCGATCCACCCATCAACATCAGGCTGGCGACGAGCGTCGACTTGCGCCCGATCCGGTCGCCGAAATGCCCGAACAGCGCCGCTCCCACCGGCCGCGCGACGAAGGCGACCGCGAACACCGCATAGGACGACAGCATCTGCACCCATTTGTCTTCGCCGGGGAAGAACAGCGGACCGAACACCAGCGAGGCGGCGGTCGCGTAGATGTAGAAATCGTAGAACTCGACCGTGGTGCCGGTCAGGCTGGCGAGCAGCACCCGCCGGTGACGTATCATGGGGTGCGCGGGTATCGGATGGGCTTTCACCCATGCCTGATTGCGTGGTCGCGCCGGGCGGTCAAGCTCCGTCACTTCGACCAATGTCTAATCGCTGTTTTTGAACGATCTTAACCTTGTTCGCGCCATTCCCGACGGATCGACACGGACAGACATGAGCCAGGGGCCCGGCGCAATGCCACCATATTTACTTTCCCCCGCCGAAGACCGTGGCGACGGCGTGATCGTGCTGGAAGTCCAACGCGCCATCCGGGATTCGGAAGTTCCGCGCCTCATCGCGGATCTTACCGCCGCGATGGTCGCTGCGCGTCGCAACGGCGATCCCTATCGCCTGATATTCGATGATCGTCTGGAAGCGCGGTTCAGCGAAAAGGCGCGCCGCGACCTCATCGATGCGATGGCCGCGATCCGCCAGCCGGGGGATCGTACCGCGATGCTGGTGACGAACAGCATGATGAAGCTTCGGCTCAAGGCCGACATGAGCAGTCAGGGCCAGGCGTTCATTTCCGAACTCGCGGCGCTGACCTGGCTCAATGCCTGGACCGAACATTCCGGCCAGCAGATTCTGACGGCGGCGAAGTAAGCCCTCGCCTGCGCGGCTAGCCGACGAGCTTCACCACGCCCAGCAACAGCCAATAGAGCCCGCCCGACAGCAGCATCGCCGCGGGCAGCGTCATCACCCAGGCCAGCACCATGTTGACGATGGTGCGCGCCTGCAGGCCGCTTCCGCTCGCAACCGATGCACCGGCGACGCCGCTCGACAGGATATGCGTGGTGGAGACGGGCGCGGCGAACATATCGGCGGTCATGATCGTGAAGGCGGCGACGATCTCCGCCGACGCACCCATGCCGTAGGTCAGGTGCGTCTTGCCGATCTTCTCGCCGACGGTGACGACGATCCGCTTCCAGCCGACCATCGTGCCGAGCCCCAGCGCGATGGCGACCGCGATCTTCACCCACAGCGGGATGAAGCGCGTGCCCTGCTCCAGCCGCTTTTCGTAATCGCCGATCGCCTTCAGCTCGGGTTCGGAGAAGGTCTTGGCGGCGGTCTTGTCCTTGATGACGAGCTGACCCACGCCCTGCAACAGGTACATATCGTTGCGCAGGTTCGGGGTGGCGGCGGCGGGTACCTTGTCGAGCGAGCCATAGCCCTGGATCCGCGCGCTGACGTCGCGCGACAGCGTCTCCATCGCGCCGTAGACGGGCGCGCTCGTCGCGGTGCGCGTCTGCAGCGCCTGCGTCAGGACTTTCCGCGAAGCCTCGACATCGCCCGCGGTACTCGCCCCGCCATGCGCGCGGAAGGCGGTGGCGGCGGCGTTGACCGATGCGACGAAGGCGGGCGTCTCGCTCGCCGGCATCGTGCGGTTGAGCGCATAGGCCGTCGGCGCGCAGCCGATCAGGATCAGCATGATGAGCCCCATGCCCTTCTGCCCGTCATTGCTGCCGTGGAAGAAGGAAACGGCGGTGCAGGTCGCGATCAACGTCGCGCGGATGCCCTTGGGCGGCGGGGCATTGCCCTCCGGCGCCGAATACAGCTTGGGATTGCGCAGCACCCGTTTCATCACGAGCAGCAGCACCAGCGAGGCGACGAAGCCGATCAGGGGGCTGAACAGCAACGCCGACAATACCTTCTGCGCCTGGCCCCAATCGACCCCCGACGTGCCGTCGCCGCCCACCAGCAACTGATTGGCGAAACCGACGCCGAGGACCGATCCGATCAGCGCGTGGCTGGACGAATTGGGCAGGCCGACGAACCACGTGGCGAGATTCCAGATCACGGCGGCCAACAGCAGCGCGAAGATCATCGCGAAACCGGCGCCCGATCCGACGTGCAGGATCAGGTCTACGGGCAGCAAGGTGACGATCGCATAGGCCACCGCCCCGCTCGAAAACATCACGCCCAGGAAATTCCACAGGCCCGACCACACCACTGCGACCGGCGCGGGCAGCGAGTGGGTATAGATCACCGTCGCCACCGCATTGGCCGTGTCGTGGAAACCGTTCACGAATTCGAAGCCCAGCGCGATCAGCAGCGCCAGCCCCAGGAAGGCGAAGGTCGCGAAGGCCATGCCCTCGCCCGCCTGCCGCGTGTCGAACAGGATGCTCGCGCCGGCATAGCCCAGCGCGCCGATCAGCACCGCCAGGAAGATCCAGCGCCCGGCCGGGTGCAGCGCCCGGTCGAGATGCGGCGCGCTGACGTGACGCTCGCCCGCATCGGGCTGCGCTAGGGGACTTGAGGCCATAAGGTCGGCGTTGCCTGGTCTGTTACCGTTTGACGGCAGCCCAGTCGATCGACGAGGCCGGAGCGATGCACCATCTGCACCGCGTTTCGAGGAGCGCCCATATCGCGTTCGCAGGCGCGGGGCAATTGCTCAATACGGCGAGATCGGCTCCTAGACCGGATAGCGATCGAACCGTGGCAGATTTGTTATACCCCCCGCCCAGCTCGGCGCGTCCGCCGCCTGCACCCATAGCTGCGGCGCCAGCGCCTCGGGATCGTCGAGCGTCGCGGTCTGCACGTCGATCTTGCCGGGGAAAATGCTCTCGCTCAGATAGAACAGCCCGGTGCCGCATTCCTGGCAGAAATGCCGTTCGATATCGCCGGACGAATTGTACGCCCGCGTCGTGCCCGAAACCGAAACCTGATCCTGCCGGAACAGCGCCCAGCCGACGAGATGCGCGCCCGCCGCCTTGCGGCAATCGGTACACAGGCACAAAGCGCTATGCTCGGGCTCGCCTTCGAGGGCGTAGCGCACCGCGCCGCAATGGCATCCGCCCTCCAGGGCCATGAGCGATCCTTTCCAAGCAACTTGCCCCGACTCGCCTTGTTCCCTACCTGTTCACCGATGTCCATGCCAGTACCGTCCCCCTCCGATTCTTCAGGCGAACCGCCCTATCTCAAGGGTCTCAACGCTCCGCAGCGCGAGGCCGTGCTCACCACCGAGGGCCCCGTGCTGGTGCTGGCGGGCGCAGGCACCGGCAAGACGGCGGCGCTGACCGCGCGGCTCGGCCACCTGCTGTGGACGCGGAAAGCCTATCCGTCGGAAATCCTCAGCGTCACCTTCACCAACAAGGCCGCGCGCGAAATGCGCGAGCGTGTCGGCCGCCTCGTCGGCGATGTGGTGGAGGGGATGCCGTGGCTCGGCACCTTCCACGCAATCGGCGCGAAGATGCTCCGCCGCCACGCCGAACTGGTGGGCCTGCAGAGCAACTTCACCATCCTCGACACCGACGACCAGCTCCGCCTGCTCAAGCAGCTCGTCATCGCCGCCGACATCGACGAGAAGCGCTTCCCCGCGCGCAGCCTCGCCGGGCTGATCGACGAATGGAAGAACAAGGGCCTCATCCCCTCGCAGATCGACGCCGGCGAGAGCGAACGCTACGCCAACGGCCGCGGCGGCGAGCTGTACCAGCAGTATCAGACCCGCCTCGCCGCCTTGAACGCCTGCGATTTCGGCGACCTGCTGCTCCACATGCTCGTCATCCTCAAGACGCACCGCGAAGTGCTGGAGCAATACCAGCAGCGCTTCCGCTACATCATGGTCGACGAATATCAGGACACCAACAGCGTCCAGTATCTCTGGCTCCGCCTGCTCGCGCAGGAGCGCAAGAACCTGTGCTGCGTCGGCGACGACGACCAGTCGATCTATTCGTGGCGCGGCGCGCAGGTCGAGAACATCCTCAAGTTCGAAAAGGATTTCCCCGGCGCGAAGGTGATCCGGCTCGAACAGAATTACCGCTCCACCCCGCACATCCTCGCCGCCGCATCGGGCGTGATCGCCAACAACTCAGGCCGCCTCGGCAAGACGCTCTGGACCGAGGAGGCCGAGGGCGAGAAGGTCAAGGTTCTCGGCGTGTGGGACGGCCCGGAGGAGGCGCGCCGCGTCGGCGACGAGATCGAGGCGGCCGAGCGGAACGGCCTGTCGCTCGACAAGGTCGCCATCCTCGTCCGCGCCCAGCACCAGACGCGCGAGTTCGAGGACCGCTTCATCGCGATCGGCATGAACTACCGCATCATCGGCGGCTTCCGCTTCTACGAACGCGCCGAGATCCGCGACGCGCTCGCCTATCTGCGCATCGTCCACCAAAGCGCCGACGATCTCGCCTTCGAGCGCATCGTCAATGTCCCGAAGCGCGGCCTGGGCGACAAGGCGGTGCAGAAGCTCCACATGCTCGCCCGCGCCGAGGGCATCCCGCTCTCGACGGCGGCGGCGCGCATCCTCGACACCGACGAGCTGACCGGCGCCGCGCGGAAATCGCTCGGCAATTTCGTCATCGATCTCGCCCGCTGGCGGCGCATGGCCAACGACCTGCCGCACGCCGAACTCGCCCGCCAGATCCTCGACGAAAGCGGCTATACCGGCGTCCTCCAGGCCGAGAAATCGGTCGAGGCGTCGGGCCGGCTGGAAAACCTCAACGAACTCGTCCGCGCGATGGAGGAATATGAGAGTCTCGGCGCGTTCCTCGAACACGTCAGCCTCGTCATGGACAACGAGGCGCAGGCCGACGAGGCCAAGGTGACGATCATGACGATCCACGCCGCCAAGGGGCTCGAATACGACACCGTCTTTCTTGTCGGCTGGGAGGAAGGCCTGTTCCCCTCGCAACGCTCGCTCGACGAGGGCGGCAATGCGTCACTGGAGGAGGAACGCCGCCTCGCCTATGTCGCCATCACCCGCGCGCGGCGCAAAGCGGTGATCCTTCACGCCGCCAACCGCCGCATCTACGGCCAGTGGACGTCGAGCATCCCCAGCCGCTTCGTCGGCGAACTGCCGAAAGCGCATGTCGAATCCGAAAACAGCATGAGCGGCGGCGAAAGCCTGTGGCGCGCCAACTGGTCGGAGCGGGCCGACCCGTTCGCCGACGTCGCGCGCGGCACCGGCCGAGGCCCCGGCTGGCAACGCGCGGCGGGCGTGAAGGACGGTTCCTTCAAGGACGGGGGCACCTTCACCAGCCGCACATTCTCGCGCGAACCGAGCCGCGTGGTCGAGGCCCGCGCGAGCGCGGTGAGCCTGGGCAACAAGGGCCGCGCGGACGTGTCGGTAGGGTTGAGGGTGTTCCACCAGAAATTCGGCTACGGCACGATCGCCGAGATCGAGGGAAACAAGCTCGAGATCGATTTCGAAGAGGCCGGCCGGAAGCGGGTTATGGATAGCTTCGTGACCATCCCCGCGTGAAGACGACGCGCTATTTCGAGGAGCAGGTGATGCGTAAGCGACCCAACCTCAAACGCGAATGGATCGTGGCCACCCTTACTGATCCGCTCCGTCGCGAAGTCCAACCCGATGCCCGCATCCGCTATTGGGGCCGCGTCGAATTGTCCGATCCGGTCAAATCCTATATCCTTCGCGTCGTGACGCTGGAGGATGGCGAGACGGTGCATAACGCCTTCTTCGACCGCAATTACCGCGAGGCCGAGTGATGAAGCTGCATTATTATCCTGAGACCGACAGTCTCTACATCGAACTGCGCGAGGCCGCTGGCACTGAAACCCGCGAGATCGCCGATGGCGTAAACGCCGATTTCGATGCGGACGGCGCGGTGGTCGGCATCGACATCGACCACGCCTCGACCAAGCTCGACCTGACGACCTTGGAAACCAGCGCGCTACCGTTCAGGGATTTGAAGGCGGCTTGAGATCAGTTACGCCAAGTCTGACGCAATTCTTCGTCAAACCATAGTTCAGCATCCTCGAGGGCCCCCATCACCGAGCGGAATTCTAGATATTTGCTCCCTCCTCGTTGCCGGAGCCACAATACGAAATCGTCGAAGCTAGGCATCTTTGATTGGCCCGGAAGAACTCCGCTTGCGTTTGCCCATTGACGGACAAGATGTCGGATCGCCTTTTCCGATTCCGGCTTGGTCACTTTTTTCATAGTTTAAGCCGCCACCCGCTCCACCTCGATCTCCCCCGCCCGCGCGCGCACCTCGGCCAGATCATGCGCCGCCTGCATCCGCATCAAGGTATCCGCGCTCAACCCGAATGCCTTTTCGAAGCGGATCGCCATTTCCGCCGACAGCCCGGCCCGTCCGCCGAGCAGATTGCTCATCGCCTGCCGCGTCACGTGCAGCCGCGCCGCCGCATCCGTTACGGACAGCCCGTGCGGCTCGACGATTTCCGCGCGCAGCCACGCGCCGGGATGCACCGCGAAGCTGGAATGAAGTTTGATCGCCATCAGTGATAATCCTCCAGATCGAGATCCTCGATCGCGCCGTTCGCGTTGATCCGAAACGTCATCCGCCAGTTCTTCGTCACCGTCAGCGACCATTCTCCGGCGCGGTCGCCGGTCAGGACGTGCGCCCCGAAATTGGGCGGAACCTTCAACTCATCCGGCGATGCAGCCGCCGCCAGATAGGCCAGCATATTGCGCAACCGATCCATGAGGTTGCCGGGCAAGCCCTTCGCCCGGCCAGTCTCCGCAAACGATCGCAACGCCTTGTGCCGAATGCTCTCGATCTCCACGCTTCCGACTAACCCGATACAGTCATGTTGTCAACCGTCACTTGACACGCGACGATTACGATAGCGCAACCATAACCCCCGCCATTCGTATCCCCCGCAGGCCCGAACCGGGCCTGCGAGAGGAACCTCATGAAATTCACTCACCTCATCGCCGCCGGCCTGATGGCCGCCGGTATCGGCATGTCCGGCGCGGCTTCGGCGCAGATGCACGACGGCGCGGTCTCGCGCGATCATCGCGGCGACGGCATGCGCGACGATCGTCGCGGCGACCGCATGGATCGCCACGACGGCCGGCAGGACCGCCGCTGGGATCGCCGCAGCGAGCGCCGCAGCTATGCCCGCCACGATCGCCGTGGCTGGAACAACGGCCGTAGGCGCTGCCGCACCGAATGGCGCCATCACCGCCGCGTCCGCATCTGCCGCTGACCGCGAAGGGAGGGGCGCGTTCGCGCTCCTCCCCACCTGCAAAATCCGCTGTCCTACACACCCCGTCCCGCGTCATACGCTCCTAGATGAGCAAGCCCCGCACCCTCCCCGATCTCTATGCCCTGCTCGGCGAGCTCGGTGAGGCCCCGTCCGACGACGGTACGGATCCCTTCGATTTCACCCCCGTCCCGTCCGCCTCCACCCGCCACGACGGCTGGACGCCCGAACGGCAGCGCCTCTTCATCGCCGGTCTCGCGAAGATCGGTGCGGTGCGCCCGGCGGCCAGAAGCGCGGGGATGAGCGCAAAGTCGGCCTATGCGCTACGCCGCCGCGCAGGCCCGGACAGCAGCTTCGCCGCAGCCTGGGACCGGGCTGTCGAAGCGGGCGGCGTCATGCGCGACGGCACCGCGATCGACCGCGCGATCGAGGGCGAGGAGGTGCCGGTATTCTACCGCGGCCAACAGGTCGGCAGTCGCAAGCGGTACAATACGAGCCTGTTGCTCGCGGCAATGCGCCCCCGCTTCGACAGAAACGGATAGCCACTCGGTTCGTCGCATTTTCGCCCCCGTTTTGCGGCACCTTCGTTACCTTCGGACCCGATCCGAAGGCTCGGGCAGCTCAGACGATCCGCCGCTTCAACGCCCGGTTCGCGGCGAACATCGCCGCCGCCCACACCGTCCCGAAGCACCACCCGCCCAGCACGTCGCTCGGCCAGTGGACGCCCAGATACACACGGCTGCACCCGATCAGCACGACCAGAAGGGAAAAGAACGCGACGATCGCCACCCGCACGCCCCGCGCCGTATAGGTCTCGCACAGCATCAGCGCGAGCGTGAGGTACGTCGCGGCGGAGATCATCGCATGGCCGCTCGGGAAGCTGGCGTTGTCGACCCAGGCAAGATGCGGGACGAGCGCCGGCCGCGGTCGCGAGATCAGGCCCTTCAGCAGCGTGCTGATGAGCGAACTGCCGATCAGCGCCGCCGCGATCCACGCCGCTTCGGCCCGGCGGCCCAGATAGACGAGGAACGCGATGCCTGACGCCCCGAACAACCACATCAACGTGAATCCGCCCAGCGCAGTCAGGTCGATCGCCGATTGCGTCAGCCACACCGGTCCGACGGGCGTGTCGAGATGCCCCGGCACGCGGAGCGCGAGCAGGATCGGAATGTCGAAGCCGAACCCCTCACCCTCGATCAGCTCGCCCGCGATATGGATACCGAGCAACAGCGCGGACACGGCGAAAAGCGCCGCAAGTGGCCACAGCCACGGCACGCCCAGCCGCGTACCCGGCGCCACGGGAGCCTCCTCGTCCATGGCCCTTAAGTAGCAGTACGGGCGGCCGTCACAACCTTTCGGTCACTAAACGCATTTAGTCGGAGCAACATGATCATTGGCGCGCCCGAACTGCTCGACGAACATCGCCGCATCCTCGCGGCGGTGGCCGGCAATGAGCGCCAGATCGCAGGCCCGCGCCCCGAAAGCTCGGCCGAGCTCGCCGCCAAACGCTGGACCTTCACGCGCGAGCTGCTGGCCCATTTCGCCAACGAGGAAGCGACGCTGCTGCGTCCGCTGATGAACGACCGCCGCCCGCACGTCGCGGCGATGGCGACGAAGGCGCTGGCCGAACAGAACCGCCTGCTGAACGATTTCAAGGACCACGTCCGCCGCTGGGGCTCGCTCGCCAGCGAAGCGGAATGGCCGGATTACGTGCGGGCGACGCGCGCGCTGATGCAGCGCATCCGCACCCGCATCCATCACGAGGAATCGTCGCTCTATTCGCAACTGCCCGCCCAGACCAACCGGCGCGGCGTGGCGGAACCCGACACGCGCTACGTCGGTGAAGCCGCGCAGATCCGCAACGTCATCTTCGACGGAAAAGCGGCTTAGGGCTCGACCGTCATCAGCGCCGTCTCGGCGTATTTGGGATCGCCGGCGATGAACAGCGGGCTCGGCTTGAAGGCGCGCGGCGTCAGGCGCAGCGCGGTCAGCCCGGCCAGTTTGAACGTGCCGAGCTTGAGTTCCTTGGGCGGCTTGCCGTCACGCTCGATCACCACGCCATCGACGAACAGGTCGCCATGGCGGGTATAGATGACGTGCGGCGCGAGCGTTACCTCGGTGCGGTTATACGTCGCGGAGAGGCAGCGCTTGCGCACGATCCCCTCGAATACGGTGGGGACGTCGGCGGACGGGGCTTCTTTCACGGCCAGGCTTGCGGTAGCGTTCATAGTCCGACCTGTACGCAAAATGCCGCAGCGCAGCAAGACTTGACGCGCCTTGTTTTGGGACGCTTGCCTACTTCTCCCGCCGGGGTTAGCGCGGCGGCATGACGCATCCCCTCGTCGCCAGCCTCGATCTCGCGCCGCATCCCGAGGGTGGATGGTATCGCGAAACGATGCGCCAGCCCGCGCCCGGCGGCGACCCGCGCGGCCTCGCCTCGGCGATCCTGTTCCTGCTCGAAGAGGGGCAAAGATCGCACTGGCACCGCGTCGACGCCGTCGAACTCTGGCTTTGGCACGCCGGATCGCCGCTCACGCTCCTCATCCATGAAGTTGGCGAAACCCGTGAAATCGTGCTCAGCGCCGATACGCCGCAGGGCCTCGTTCCCGCACACGCCTGGCAATCGACCGAGGCCCCGGCGGGCTGGGGGCTGGTAAGCTGCGTCGTCACGCCCGGCTTCACCTTCGACGGTTTCGAACTCGCGCCGCCGGGATGGTCGCCCGCATGAACCATATTCTTTCTCGGCCGGAAGCACGGTAGATGTCCGACGGTCTTCCCATGCCGCGCCGCCTGATGGCGATCGGCGCGCTCTGTTGCGGCTCGGCACTCGTCATCATCGACGGCGCGGTGCCGAATGTCGCGCTTCCCACGATCGCCCGCGACCTTCGCGTCGACAGCAGCGCCGTTGTCAGCGTCGTCACCATCTATCAGTTGACCCTCGTCATGTTGCTCCTGCCGTTCGCGGGCCTCGGCGAACGGATCGGGCTGAGGCGGATGTACCAGCTCGGTCAGCTGATCTTCACCGTCGCGACGGTTTTGTGCTTCTTTGCCAAGAGCCTGCCGTTCCTGCTGATCGTCCGCGGTGCGCAGGCGATCGGCGCGGCCGCATCGCTCAGCGTCTCGGCGGCGCTTATCCGGCAGGTCTATCCCAAGGCGCAGCTCGGGCGCGGGCTCGGCATCAATTCGGTGATCGTATCCAGCTCCGCCGCACTCGCCCCGACGCTTGGCGGACTGGTCCTGGCGGTCGCGCCGTGGCCGTGGGTGTTCGCCAGCGCCGTGCCCTTCGCGATCCTTTCGCTGGTACTCGGTCAGGCGCTACCCGAATCGGAACCGCGCGAGGAGCCGTTCGACATTCTCGGCGCGGTGATGTGTGCGGCAACGTTCGGACTCGTCATCGGCGGACTTGAATCGGCGGTACACGATACGAGTGGCAGCCACGTCGTGTCGGCGGCGATTGTTATCGTCGGTCTCATCATCGGCTATCGCTTCGTTCAGCGGGAACGCAAGGAGAGCAATCCGATTTTGCCGATCGATCTGCTCGGCCGTCCCGTTCTCGCGCTGTCGGCGATCGGCGCCTACACGGCGTTCATCGCCTCGATGACCCTGTTGCTGTCGACGCCCTTCCGCCTCCAGCACGAATTCCACTTCACGCCTGCCGAGGTCGGCGCAGCGATCGCGCCGTGGCCGCTTACCAATATGTTTGTGGCACCCTTCTCCGGCTGGCTGTCAGACCGGGTTCCGGCCGGGCTGCTCGGCGGGATCGGTATGGCGGTGGCGGTGACGGCCTTGTCGCTAATTGCCTTCATGCCAGCCGATCCGAGCTATTTCGACATCGCCTGGCGGATGGCCCTGTGCGGGTCTGGCTTCGGCCTGTTCCTGCCGCCCAACGCGCGCCTCATCATCGGCTCTGCGCCGCAGGATCGCGCAGCAGCGGCGGGTGGGCTCGTCTCGACGGTGCGGCTGGTCGGACAGACGACGGGCGCGACGCTCGTCGCGTGCCTGCTCGCATTCGGCATCGGGAGCGGCCGCACGCCTGCGCTGGTCGCGGCGGGGCTGGCGGTGGTGGCGGGGCTGTGCAGCGTTGCGCGCCTGCGCCCCTCGATCCGCAATCCCAAACCGGTCGAGGCGGAGGACGTCCAGCCCGCGCCGCAGGTCCGCTAGCTACAGCCGACGATGCCGGTGATGGGGACGACGACCCCATCCTGCCCGTCGCGCTCCAGCCGCAGCGTCCCTTCGGAGACCACGCCGCCCTTGACGACATCACCCCGCGCCTCGACCTTGATATCGAGCGTGGCGCGGACACCGGGCGCGGCATAGTCGGTCGTCGCGGACAGGCCGTAGGTACTCGCGCCGGATCGCGCGGTACGCGGCAGATCGACAGGGGCACCGTTCAGTACCAGGCGCAACTGCCCCGGTTCGGCGGTCGCCATTGCGATCAGCGTCTTCTGCTCGCCGCCGCTCCACAGGAAGGCCGCGCACCCACTCGCCGGCAGCGCCTGTTTCGGCAGCGTGCCGAGCGGCAGATCGTCGGCGGCAAGCAACAGGGCGAGGAGCAGGCTCATGCCCCGCTGCCTAGCAGGAACAGCCACGCCGGGTAAGCCGCCACCGCCAGCAGCGCCCCGAACGGCAAGCGGTCGTCGAGCCGCGCGGTGCGCCCGCGCACCATGCCGAACAGCACCACCGCCAGCCCTGCCAGCGCGGCGAGGAACAGCACCACCGGCTGCATCCGCCAGCCGATCCAGAGCCCGATCGCGCCGAACAGCTTGGGATCGCCCCCGCCCAGCCCCTCGCGCCCGCGCAGATGCCTGTATCCGAAGGCGACGAGCCACAGGCTCGCGAACCCCGCCGCGCCGCCGATGAGGCGATCCGTCAACGGCGGGTCGATCCCCACGACCCCGGTCGCGAGCCCCGCCAGCGCCAGCGTCAGCGTCAACCGGTCGGGCAGCCAGAACTCGGTCACGTCGAGCGCGGCAAGCGCCAGCAGCAGCCAGCCGAACAGCGCCCCCGCCAGCCCTACCGGCCCCGGCACCGCGAGCCCCGCCGCGACACCGATCAGCAGCGCCATCGCCTCGATCCGCCAGTGCCGCGCGTCGATCCCCGCACCGCACGTCCGGCACCGCCAGCGCGACAGCGCCGCGCTCAGCAGCGGCACGAGGTCGCGCGCGCCCAGCGTCCGCGTGCAGCTATCGCACTGCGAGCGCCCGCCCATCGTCCGCCCCTGTGGCCAGCGGATCACCAGCGTCGCGACAAAGCTGCCGATCACCGCTCCCAGCAGACCGAGCAGCACCGCCCACACGATCAGCTCAGCCATCGGCCTTCTTGCGGATCAGGTAGCGATACGCCCCGAACAGATCGATCGCGCACAGCACCGCGTTCTGCGTGCCGAGCGCGCCGTCCTTCGTGATGATCGCCCCCGCCACCCACACCACAGCAGAGGCGGCGAACAGCACCAGCCCCCAGCCGGTGATCTTCCGTCCTATGTCGAGTGAGACCATGATGGCGGCGATCATGCCGCCGCCGGAGGCGATCCATTTGAGGACCGTGGTGAGGGTTTCCATATCGCTCAAACGCGCAGGTCGAGCGTATAGAACCGGCTGAAATCCCCTGGTGGATAGTCGCCGTACGGGCCGCATGGCACGAAGCCGGCGCGTTCGTACATCGCCCGCGCGGGGGCGAAGGCCTCGTTCGATCCGGTTTCCAGGCTCAATCGGGAATAGCCCGCCTCGCGCCCTTCCGCGATCAGGTGCGCGAGGATCGCCCCGCCCACCCCGCGCCTGAGCGCGACGGGCGCGGTACGCATCGACTTTAGCTCGCCGTGCCCGTCCTCGATCTTCTTGTGCGCGCCCATGCCGAGCAGCGTATCGCCCTCCCATGCGGTCCACAGCGCCACGGCAGGATCGCGCAGGCCCGACAGGTCGAGTGCGAACACCGCGTTCGGCGGCGAATTCTCGAACGCCGATCGCAGGTGCAGCTCGACCAGTGCGACCACGTCGGGCCGGGTCAGGTCATCGCGCTCGAACCGGAGGCTCAGGGGATGATCTCCGTCGGATCGACGCCCCAGAGATGGATCGTCTCGATATAGCCGCCGCGCCCGCGCACGTCGAAATAGCACCAGCCGCGCGCGCATTTGCTGAGGCGGCCGACCACGCCCGGCGCCGCGCGCCAGCGGATGCGCGCATCGGCATGTGGCTGATCGAACAGCTCGGCCGGCGGGCCCATCACGAAGCCGGTGCGCGTATCGCGGATCAGCGAGCCGAGCATCCAGCCCTGCGTGCCGCCCGGATCCTCGACCTTCAACCAGTTGCCGTGTTCGTAGGTGTCGATCACCTTCACCGGCAGGTCGGCGCGCTGATATTGCCAGATCGCCGGATAGGTACGCGCGGGGCCAGTGCGCATCCGCGCGCGGCCCGCCGCGATCGAGGCGTAGTATGGCGGCTTGCGCTGCACCAGCGCGGCGATCGCCGGCCCGACGGTCGTTGCGATCATCACCGCCGCGAGCGCGCCCGCCACACCTTTGTTGAAACCCCGCATGTTCGTTCCCTCATCCTCCCCCGCCATCTCTACCGCGCGATTGCTGCAGGCTTCAATGGCGTTGACGATGCGGCCACGCTTCGCCAAGCCGCGCATATGCCCGAAACGAGACGCGTCGCTCATCCCAAGGTCTTCGTCACCCGCGAACTGGCGGATGCGACCATGGCGCGTATGGAGCAATTGTTCGACACCACGCTCAACCGTGCGGACGTGGCATTGACCCGCGACGATCTCGCCGCGGCGGTTGCCGAGTGCGACGTGCTGGTGCCGTCGGTCACCGACGCGATCGACGCGGAGCTGATCGCCGGCGCGGGCCCCCGGCTGAAGCTGATCGCCAATTTCGGCGCGGGCGTGAATCATATCGACCTGACAGCGGCGCGCGCACGCGGCATCATCGTTACCAACACGCCCGGCGTGCTGACCGAGGATACCGCCGACATGACGATGGCGCTGATCCTGTCGGTGCCGCGCCGGCTGGCCGAGGGCGAGAAGCTCGTCCGCTCGGGCCAGTGGAAGGGGTGGAGCCCGGGCGGGATGCTCGGCCACCGCATCGGCGGCAAGGCGCTCGGAATCATCGGCGCGGGGCGGATCGGGCAAGCGGTGGCAAGGCGCGCGCGCGCGTTCGGCCTGTCGATCCACTATCACAACCGCGAGCGCCTGCCGAAGGTGCTGGAGGCGGAACTCGGCGCGCAATGGCATCCGAACCTCGACGAGATGCTGGGCGCGATCGACATCCTGACGATCCACACGCCGCTCAACGCCGACAGCCGCGACCTGATCGACGCGCGCCGCATCGCCTTGCTGCGGCCGCACGTCCACCTCATCAACGCCTCGCGCGGCGGCATCGTCGAAGAGGAGGCGCTGGTGGCGGCACTCGAAGGCGGGCGACTGGCGGGCGCGGGCCTCGACGTGTGGCAGCACGAGCCCGAGATCGACCCGCGCCTGCTCGCGCTGCCCAACGTGGTGATGACCCCGCACATGGGCTCCGCCACGTTCGAAGGCCGCATGGCGCAGGGCGAGAAAGTGATCCAGAACATCCGCATGTGGGCCGACGGGCACAGGCCGCCGGATCAGGTGCTGGAGGGGTGGGCGTAGAGTTAGACTTCGCTTGACAGATTGACACCTGAATCGAAAATGTAAGGCGCGATCGTTTCCGAAATTGCACCAATAGGGTGCCGAAGCTCACACCGATTCACGCTGGTGCCCCCGTCCGCCGGCACCGACGACTGCGGCATACGGACGCGCGGAGGCTGTGCGCCGCGGGCGCACAACCCAGGGATCGACGGTTTGAAAGAGCGACGGCTGGGCATCGCATATGACGGGCGCTGTAGGACAGCGGAAATGTCCGGGATGGGTGATTAGCGGACGCGAGGTGCGGCGGGGCTAAGGCTCGCGCATAGGCTTAACGCGAGCGGTGCCCAAGTCCCTGGGCGCGGTCAGCACTACCCTCTGGCACCCTTGCGGGTTTCCTCTGCCCCCCGCCGCGGCGGCTTTCTACAACGGTTTGCGGTACAGCTCAAATGGTCTGCGAGCGTGCGCTACGGGTCGGAGCGGACGTCCCGTTCGGGTGGTTGGCTGCTGTTCCCCAAGCCTCAGGCGTCACTCCGGCCTTGTGCCGGAGCCCAACGTGCGGCGCGCGTGACGCTTGAACATCATGCCGCTTCGCCGGCGGAACCTTGGACCCCGGAACAGGTCCGGGGTGACGACGCGAGCGTGGGAACGTCTACCCCGACACCAGCCCCACCAACACCGCGCTCGACACCGCCTCGCTGCGCAGGAAGCCCTGGTACAACTGGCACCCCTCCTTCGCGAGCAGTTCGAGCTGCTCCGCCGTCTCCACCCCTTCCGCGATCACCGTCAGCCCCAGCGAGCGCGCCATGTCGATGACGCCGCGCACCACCACGCGGTCGCGCGGCGTGCCGGTGATGTCCTGTGCCAGCTTCTTGTCGATCTTGAGGTAATCGAGCGGCAACGCCTTGAGATAGGCGAGGCTCGAATAGCCCGTCCCGAAATCGTCAATGGCGATGCGACAACCCGCCGTGCGGAGTTGCGAGAGCAGGCTAGCGGCGATGCCGAGATCCTCGATCAGCCCGCTCTCGGTGATCTCCAGCGTCAGGCGGCTGCGTGGGAAGCCGCTGGTGTCGACGCGGTCGAGGAACCGATCGGCGAAGCCCGGCCGGGCGATGTCGGCGGCGGTGAGGTTGAGCGCGAGCCGAAGCCCCCGCAGTTCCGCCGGCCAGGCGGCGGCGCGCTCCAGCGTGATCTTCTGGATATGGTCGGACAGGCCGATCTCGAGCTCGGCGCGGGCGGCGGCGGCGAACAAAGTCTCCGCGCCGATCGTGCCGAGCTTGGCATGTTCCCAGCGCGCCAGCGCCTCGACGCCGACGATCGCGCCGGTCGAGACCGAGACCTGCGGCTGGAAGAGGATGTCGATCTCGCCCTGCTCGATCGCGTGGTGGAGTGCCACGGCGAGCATGTCGATCGGCGTCTCGTCGCGCGGGCCCGCTTCCGCGACGCGCACCGTCGCGCTGTCGGAGGCGCGCGCGTCGGCCAGCGCTTCGCTTGCGCGGCGCAGCAGGCTGCCGGAATCGTCCGCCGCCACCGCCTCGGCGAGACCGATGCGGCAGCCCAGCACGGCGATCGTCTCGCCGGTCACGAACGGCCGCGCAAGTTCGCCAGCGATGCGTTCGGCGGCAAGATCGATGCGGGTCCGAGGGCTCCGCGCCGCGACCAGATACGACGATCCGCTCATCCGCGAGACGAGCGCCTCGCGACCCAGCACCTCGCGTGCGGCCTCCTCGATGCGTTTCAGCGCGCCGCGCAGCAGGCCGTCGCCGACGGTGCGGCCGTAGGCGGTGTTGATCATGTCGAAGCGGTTGAGCGCGACCAGCATCGCGCTGAGCGGCGTCTCATGCGCCTCCGCCAGCCGCCGCCCGATCCAGCGCCGCGCCGAGCCCGCGTCGCGCGCGCCCGCCAGCGCCTCGCGCAGCTCCGCGCTCGGCTCGGGCG
>NZ_JAUQSZ010000005.1 GCF_030580995.1 Sphingomonas immobilis | reverse complement strand
GTCAAGCGCGCGTCGGATCTGCTTTCGAAATGGGTCGGTGAGACCGAAAAGCAGATCGCCGAGGCCTTTGCCGAGGCGCGGCGTGCGGAAAGCGTGTTGCTGTTCGACGAGGCCGATTCGCTGCTGTTCGACCGGACGCGCGCGACCAGCAGTTGGGAGGTGGGGCAGGTCAACGAACTGCTGACCTGGCTTGACCGGCACCCGCTGCCGGTCGTCGCCGCGACCAATCACCCCGGCAGCCTCGATCCGGCGACCTTGCGACGCTTCGTGTTCAAGCTCGATCTGCGTCCGCTCGGACAGGCGCGCGCCGCGCAGGCGTTCGTGCGCTTCTTCGGGGTGGCGGCCCCGGCGGCGTTGGGCGAATTGCGCAACCTGACGCCCGGCGACTTCGCTGTCGTCGCGCGACAATTGCGGCACGCGCCTGCGACGAACGCGCTCGAGATCGTCGAGCGGCTGCGGTGCGAGAGTCTCGTCAAACCGGAACACGGAGGGCGCATCGGCTTCTAGCCGGTCGCTCTCCGGCGCGCATCACGCCTCCGTTCGCCGGAAGCAGCCCTTCTCATGGTCGTTGGTGATGCCGACGGCCTGCATCCAGGCGTAGACGATGGTCGGGCCGACGAACTTGAAGCCGCGTTTCTTCAGATCCTTAGAGATCGCGCCGGACATGTCGCTCTGCGTGGTCGCGGTGCTGCCGGCGATCGGCTTGCCGCCGGTGAACGACCAGCAATAGGCGGCGAAATCCTCGCCCGCTGCCTGCATCTCGTTGAAGAGGCGCGCGCCGGTGATGGTCGCGACGATCTTCGCGCGCGCCCGCACGATGCCGGGGTCGGCCATCAGCCGCTCGATATCCGCGTCGCCGAAGGCGGCGACCTTCACCGGATCGAACCCGGCGAAGGCGGCGCGAAAACCCTCGCGCTTGCGCAGGATGATCTCCCACGACAGCCCGGCCTGGAAACCCTCCAGCATCAGCGTTTCCCACAACATGCGCGGATCCCGCTCCGGCACGCCCCATTCGGTGTCGTGATAGTGTTGCATGAGCGGGTTGGAGCCCGCCCATGCGCAACGCTGCCTGTCGTCCATGACGGACGTTTAGCCTAGATTCCGACGCGCAGCGACACCCGGATGTCGCGCCCGGCGAGCGGGGCGAAATCCTTGAGAAAGCTCGAATGGCGGCGCGCGTTCACGTCGAAGATGTTGTTCGCGCTCAGCGTCAGTCGCGTCTTGCTGTCCTTGCCGAAGGGCGACACGCCGACGCTGGCGTTGACCATCGTGTAGCCGTCGGTCGGCGTCTCGAACTGGGCGACGCGGGTCTGGTCGAAGGCATGTTCGACCTCGCCGCGCACGCTGAACAGATCGTTCTGCGCCTCGATCCCGCCGAGCACGCGCATCGGCGGGATGCGCGGGGCGGGGCCCTCGTCGACGATCGTGGCGTGGACATAGTCGCCGATGACGTCGGCGTTGATCTTGGTCGATCCGACCGAGAACAGATACGCCTGCAGGCTCCCCTCGAAACCGTAATAGCGGGCATCGGCCTGCTGACTCTGGAAGCACGGCAGGTCGACGGTGCGGCCCGACGGCGCGGCCGCCGCCTCGCAGACCGACGGATCGACCTGATTCTCCGAAATGTAGTTCTGGAACCAGTTGTAGTAGGCCGATGCGTCGAAGTTCACGCGGTCGCCGTGGATGTGGAGCGTCGCCTCCAGCCCCCAGCTCTTCTCGACGCGGAAATCGGGGTCGCCGAGTTCATAGGCCTGCGTGCCGGCATGCGCGCCGTTGGCGAACAGTTCCTCGGCGGACGGCGCGCGCTCGGTGTGCGATCCGTTGAGGCCGATGCGGATATTGTCGGTGATGCCGTAGCTCGCGCCGAGCGAGCCCGACACCGCGCCGAAGCTGCGCTTGCCGGTGAAGAAGCGCAGGTCGCCCTCGTCGGCGCGCGCGGCGAGATCGGTCATCTCGTAGCGCACGCCGGCCTCCGCCTTCAGCGCGCCGAAATCGAGCTGCTGGACGGTGAACAGGCCGACCTGGTTGGTCTCGTTGCGCGGCAGGAACGCCTCGTCGCCGACGACGCGGAACAGGCGGTTGAAGAACTGCACGCCCGAAGCCCCGCTCCACACGCCGCGCTTGGCCTGCACCAGCTCGAGCCGGCCCTCGGTGCCGTTGTTGTAGAAGGCGGTGCCGACCGAGCCGTCTTCCTCCAGCTCGAAATGGCGGTAATCGGCATGGCCGACGCGGATGCGGATACTGTCGAGGAAGCCGCCGTAGGTCTTCACCTCGCCGCGCAGATCGACACGGTTCTGCACGATGCTGAGGCGCGGCGCTTCCTGCTCCTGTCCGACCTCGGTCGCGTAGCGGATCGGTACGCCGTAGAAGCTGTCGTAATGGCTGTACGACACGCCGAGCATCCCGCCATCGGTGATGTAGCTCGCGCCGACGCCCGCCGTCCACGTGGTCGCCGCGGAATTGGGGAGCGTGCCCTTGATCGCGGCGGACGCGGCGAAGTCGATCGGCTCGTCCGCACCGGGCTGCGGCAGGCCGACCTGGCTGAGCGCGGCGGCGCGTGCGGTAGGGGAGAGGGCATAGCCGCCGATCTTGAGATCGTCCGACTTCAGATACGATCCGTCGGCATGCAGCACGATATGCTTGCCGAGCGCGACATCGCCCGCCGCTTCGAACGAACGCTCGTTGGCGGCCGAACCGTATGTGGCGATGCCTGCCAGCCGGTAGCCGTTCTCGGGCACGGTGCGCGGAATGCGCGTATCGACGACGTTGACGACACCGCCCACCGCCGACGATCCGAACAGCAACGCCGAAGGCCCGCGCAACACCTCGATCCGCTCGGCCAGCAGGGGATCGATCACCACGGCGTGATCGACCGAGGTGTTCGACACGTCGATCGAGCCGATGCCGTCGGTCAGCACGCGGATGCGCTCGCCCTGGAAGCCGCGCAGGATCGGGCGCGACGCGGTCGGCCCGAACGAGGTCGCCGACACGCCGGGCAGATGCGCCAGCGTCTCGCCGATCGAGGGCCGCAGCGACCGCGCGAGCTCCTCGCCCTTCAGAACGGAGGTGCCCTGCAGCACGTCGCTCTCGCTGGTGCGGAAGGGGGCGGTGACGATGACGTCCTGCGGCGTGCCGGCGGCGGGAGCGGCCTGATCGGCAGCCGTATCGCTGGCGGCGGCATCGGAGGGGACTTCCGCGAAGGCCGGCGCGCTGGAGAGAAGCGCGAGCGCGCTGATACCGAAGGCAAATGATTTCATGATTTTTCGTCTGTTCCCTGAACTCGAGGCCGCTTTCTACGCCTTCATGTTATAATGTCACTAGCGTGAAATGAGATATTGTCACCTGTTCGTCGCGCGATCGCATCGTTTTGCCGCAAGTGCGAACACTAGTGCGGCCGGCGATGACGGGATGATGACGTGCGGGTGAAGAGGTGGTGCGGGCCGACTCAGCGCGGCGCGGTGCCGAATGGCAGGATGGTCTCGTACACCGCCCGATCCGGCGCGCCGATCACCCGGCTCCCGCGCCGCAGCAGGAAGGTGTGGCGGACGATCTCGGCCTGCTGCTCGATGCCGTAGCTCCTGAGCGGCTGTCCGGGCCGGATCGCATAATCGTAGCGGCAGAAGGGGTGCCGCCGCGTCGGCAGATACCAGCGGCCGCGCGTCTGCGTCTGCCACACATGCGTCATCTCATGCACGAACAGCCCCTGCGCGGAGAGGTCGGCGGCGGCGAAATCCTCGCTCCACGTATGGCCCCTGGGGTGAAAGTGAATGTGCCCGCACGGCGCCATCACCGTCTCGCGCGGCTGGAAGAACGCCCATTTGCCGCGCACCATCCGCACCGCGCCGTAATCGATCGCGTCGCCGAACACGGTCGCCGCAAGCGCGGCCTCGCCCGCGGTCAGCGCCCGAACCTCTCGCGGCATCAGCTATACGGCGCCGCCGCGCCCGGCGCGATCAGTACGGCCTCCTTCTCCAGCCGCGTGCCGTCGGAGAAGGTGAAGACGAGCGTGATCGTCTTGCCCACCTTCATTCCCGGATTGAGATCGAAGATCATCAGATGCTTCCCGCCCGGCTTGAACGCCACCGTCGCATCGGCGGGCAGCGCGACGTGATCGATCGGCTTCATCATCGCCATGCCGCCGTGCGTCATCGATTCGTGCATCTCGGTCTTGATCGCGACCTCGGTATGGACCGAGATCAGCGTCGTCGCCGCCGTGCCGCCATGAAGCGTGAAATAGCCCGACGCCGGCCGCCCCGGCGCAGCGGCGGTGCGGATATAGGCATCGTCGATATAGACCTGCTTGGGCTGGCCGCAGCCATCCAGACCTGCCAGCGATACGATCAGCAACAACAACAGGCGCAAGGGGCACGCTCCCGCTTCGGGAAAGGATGCTTCGCTCTAGGCTGTCGAAAATCTTGCGACAAGCGAAAGCCCCCCTATATCCCCGGCAGTAAAGCGGCGCTCTCCCACGCGGGGCACGCCGCGATTGTGGCAAACTTTGAACTGACGGGGGCCGTAGAGGACCAATGGCAAAAGTAATCGGTATCGATCTGGGCACGACCAACAGCTGCGTTTCCGTGATGGAAGGCGGCAAGCCCAAGGTGATCGAGAATGCGGAAGGCGCGCGCACCACGCCGTCGATCGTCGCCTTCGCCAAGGATGGCGAGCGGCTGGTCGGCCAGCCGGCCAAGCGCCAGGCGGTGACCAACCCTGAGAACACGATCTTCGCGGTGAAGCGCCTGATCGGCCGCCGCTTCGACGATCCCATCACCAAGAAGGACACCGAGCTGGTTCCGTACCAGATCGTGCGCGGCAACAACGGCGACGCCTGGGTCGGCGCCGGCGGCAAGGAATATTCGCCGTCGCAGATCTCGGCCTTCACGCTCCAGAAGATGAAGGAAACCGCCGAACAGTATCTCGGCGAGACCGTGACGCAGGCCGTCATCACCGTGCCGGCCTATTTCAACGACGCGCAGCGCCAGGCGACCAAGGACGCCGGCCAGATCGCGGGCCTCGAAGTGCTGCGCATCATCAACGAGCCGACGGCGGCGGCGCTCGCCTACGGCCTCGACAAGGACACCAACAAGACCATCGCCGTGTACGATCTCGGCGGCGGCACGTTCGACATCTCGATCCTCGAGATCGGCGACGGCGTGTTCGAGGTGAAGGCCACCAACGGCGACACCTTCCTCGGCGGTGAGGATTTCGACAACAAGCTGCTCAACTTCCTGTCGGAAGACTTCAAGAAGGCCGAAGGCATCGATCTCACCAAGGACAAGCTGGCGCTCCAGCGTCTGAAGGAAGCGGCCGAGAAGGCGAAGATCGAGCTGTCGTCGGCGGCGACGACCGAGGTCAACCTGCCCTTCATCACGGCGGACCAGAACGGCCCGAAGCATCTCGTCAAGTCGATCACTCGCGCCGATCTCGAGCGGCTGGTCGAGGATCTGATCCAGCGCACGCTCGATCCGTGCAAGAAGGCACTGGCCGATGCGGGCGTGAAGGCGGCCGACATCACCGAAGTGGTGCTGGTCGGCGGCATGACGCGCATGCCCAAGGTCCGTCAGGTCGTGAAGGACTTCTTCGGCAAGGAGCCCCATTCGGGCGTCAACCCCGATGAGGTCGTGGCGATGGGCGCCGCCATCCAGGCGGGCGTGCTGCAGGGCGACGTCAAGGACGTGCTGCTGCTCGACGTGACCCCGCTGTCGCTCGGCATCGAGACGCTGGGCGGCGTGTTCACGCGCATGATCGATCGTAACACGACGATCCCGACCAAGAAGTCGCAGACCTATTCGACCGCGGACGACAACCAGAACGCCGTCACCATCCGCGTTTTCCAGGGCGAGCGCGAGATGGCGGCCGACAACAAGCAGCTCGGCAATTTCGACCTCGTCGGAATCCCGCCGGCGCCGCGCGGCGTGCCGCAGATCGAGGTGACGTTCGACATCGATGCCAACGGCATCGTCAACGTCTCGGCGCGCGACAAGGGCACCGGCAAGGAGCAGCAGATCCGCATCCAGGCTTCGGGCGGTCTGTCGGATCGCGACATCGAACAGATGGTCCGCGATGCCGAGCAGTTCGCCGAAGAGGACAAGAAGCGCCGCGAGGCGGCCGAGGCGAAGAACAACGCTGAGAGCCTCGTCCACACGACGGAGCGCCAGCTCGCGGAGAATGGCGACAAGGTCGACGCCGCGCTGAAGGGCGAGATCGAGACCGCGATCGCCGACACCAAGACGGCGATCGAGGGCGGCGACGCCGAGGCGATGAAGGAAAAGGCGGCGGCGCTCGCGCAGGTCGCGATGAAGCTCGGCCAGGCGATCTACGAGAAGCAGGCGCAGTCGGAGGCTTCGCCCTCGGCCGAGGAAGCTCCGAAGGAAGACGTGGTCGACGCCGAATTCTCCGAGGTCGACGACAACAAGGCATGATGGTCGCCCTCTCCCCGCTTGCGGGGAGAGGGTAGCCGAGCGAAGCGATGGCGGGAGAGGGGCAGTCGTGAACGTCCGGTTTGGAACTGCCCCTCTCCCAAACCCTCTCTCCGCAATCGGGGAGAGGGCTTAAGGGCCGGACATGACCACCGAAGTCGATTTCTACGAACTGCTCGAAGTCGAGCGCACCGCGGACGATGGCACGATCAAGGCATCGTACCGCAAGCTCGCGATGAAATATCACCCGGATCGCAACGCCGGGTGCAAGGATTCCGAGGGCCGCTTCAAGGCGATCAGCGAGGCTTATGATTGCCTCAAGGATCCGCAGAAGCGCGCGGCCTATGATCGTTTCGGCCATGCCGCCTTCCGTAACGGCGGGCCCGGCGGTGGCGGTGGCGGCGCGCAGGATTTCGGCGCGTTCAGCGACATTTTCGAAAACATCTTCGGCGAATTCATGGGCGGCCAGCAGGGCGGGGGCCGCGCTGGCCCGCGCCGCGGCGCGGACCTGCGCTACGACATGGAAATCGGCCTCGAGGATGCCTTCCACGGCCACTCGACCGACGTGACGGTCGACGTGTCGGCGGCGTGCGACACCTGCGACGGCACCGGCGCCAAGAAGGGCACCTCCGCCAAGGCGTGCAACACCTGCGCTGGCCACGGCAAGGTGCGCGCGCAGCAGGGCTTCTTCGTGGTCGAGCGCACCTGCCCGACCTGCCACGGCGCGGGCCGGGTCATCTCCGATCCGTGCAACGCCTGCCACGGCGAGGGCCGCGTCGAAAAGACCAAGACGCTCACGGTCAACATCCCGCCTGGGGTGGATGAGGGCACGCGCATCCGCCTGACCGGCGAGGGCGAGGCGGGCCTGCGCGGCGCGCCCGCGGGCGACCTCTACATCTTCCTGCACGTCTCCCGGCATCCGCTGTTCGAGCGGGAGGGCACGACGCTGCTCGCGCGCGCGCCGATCAGCTTCACGACGGCGGCTCTGGGCGGCGAGATCGTCATTCCGGGCCCGGACGGCGAGGATCATGTCCTCAAGATCCCGGCCGGCACGCAACACGGCCGCGAACTGCGCCAGCGCGGTGCAGGCATGCCCGTGCTGCAGGGGCGCGGACGCGGCGATCTGGTCGTGCGGATCGAGGTCGAGACGCCGACCAAGCTGAGCGCGCGGCAACGCGAACTGCTAGAGGAACTGCGCGCGACCGAGACCGGCGCCGAGACACCGCAATCGACCGGCTTCTTCCAGAAGATGAAGGAAGCCTGGGGCTAGGCACTCACTGGCGATCAGCGCTGATTGCTGACGTCCCATCCACGTGCGTAACCGTCATCCCGGACTTGTTCCGGGGGCCAACGTCGGGCGGGCGATACCGCTCGAACCACCTGCCGCAGCGTGCGGAGCCTTGGACCCCGGCACAAGGCCGCGGTGACGGATTGGGATGGTCGACGGCAGCAACCCAATCGAACGCGCTGTCCTACATCTGCCCTCCCATGCTATCGCTATGACCGTTCTTTCTTATCGTCGGTCGTCAAGCAGCCGGGCGTTTCCTGAAGCGTATGCGCATCAGAACGTGTCGATCTATATGGAAGCGTTCGCCGCAGATCGGATCAATTTCGGAAACAATCGACCCGGAAAGTTTCGATTCAGGCGTCAATCTGTCAAGCGAACTATCACTTTCGTGCGACGCTGGCGCTACCCTCCACCGCCCTTTCCGCCCCTGTGATTAGCAGGAGCGGGTGGGCCGATGGATCAGAGGTAGAGAACCTCGACCACCAGCGCGACGCCTGCGAACGCCATAAGGCTGCTCGCGAGGCCCTGCATGATGCGCATGGTTGGGTCTCCGAATGCCGGATCAGTCCGGCACCGGCGATATGAAATTTGTTGCTCGATTGCGCAATATTATTACGCGCATTCGCAGTTGCAGCATTTGCACGCTGAACCGTGCCATTTTGTCGATGAGTTGAGACTTTAGTCGAACACTCGCGCGAAAATCGTGTCGACGTGCTTGAGGTGATAGCCGAGATCGAACTTGTCCTCGATCTCCTCCGGCGACAGCGCAGCCGTCACTTCCGCATCGGCCTTGAGCAGCTCGAGCAGCGAAAGCTCGCCGTCCGATTCCCAAACCTTCATCGCGTTGCGCTGGACGAGGCGGTAGCTGTCCTCGCGGCTCACCCCCGCCTGTGTCAGCGCCAGCAGCACGCGCTGCGAATGGACGAGGCCACCCATCTTGTTGAGGTTCTTCTCCATCCGCGCCGGATACACGAGCAGCTTCTCGATCACCCCGGTCAGCCGCGCCAGCGCGAAGTCGAGCGTGATCGTCGCGTCCGGCCCGAAGAAGCGCTCGACGGAGGAGTGCGAGATATCGCGCTCATGCCACAGCGCGACGTTCTCCAGCGCCGGCACCACCGCCGCGCGCACGACGCGGGCGAGGCCGGTGAGGTTCTCGGTCAGCACCGGGTTGCGCTTGTGCGGCATCGCCGAGCTGCCCTTCTGACCCGGCGAGAAATATTCCTCCGCCTCCAGCACTTCGGTGCGCTGCAGGTGCCGCACCTCGACCGCAAGCCGCTCGATCGACGAGGCGATCACGCCCAGCGTCGCGAAGAACATCGCGTGCCGGTCACGCGGGATGACCTGCGTCGATACGGGCTCGACCGACAGGCCGAGCTTCTCGGCGACATGCACCTCCACCGACGGGTCGATATTGGCGAAGGTGCCGACCGCGCCCGAGATCGCGCAGGTGGCGATATCCTCGCGCGCCGCGATCAGCCGCTTCTTGCAGCGCGCGAACTCGGCATAGGCCTCGGCCATCTTCAGACCGAACGTCACCGGCTCGGCATGGATGCCGTGGCTGCGGCCGATCGTCGGCGTCATCTTGTGCTCGAACGCGCGCGTCTTGATCGCCGCCAGCAGCGCGTCGAGATCGGCCAGCAGGATATCGGAGGCGCGCGCGAGCTGCACCGCGAGGCAGGTGTCGAGCACGTCCGAGCTGGTCATGCCCTGGTGCATGAAGCGCGCCTCGTCGCCGACCTGCTCCGCCACCCAGGTGAGGAAGGCGATGACGTCGTGCTTGGTGACGGCCTCGATCGCGTCGATCGCCGCGACGTCGATCGCCGGGTTCGTCGCCCACCAGTCCCACAGCGCCTTGGCCGCCGATTTCGGCACCACGCCGAGCTCGGCCAGCGCGTCGGTGGCGTGCGCCTCGATCTCGAACCAGATGCGGAAGCGCGCCTCCGGCGTCCAGATCGCAACCATGTCGGGGCGGGAATAACGGGGGACCATGTGTTTCCTTCGGGCGGATTGTCGCGGATTCGCGTCTGACTCGCGATGAGCCGCGCGTTAGCAGGGACGAGCCGACGCGCCAAACGCTTCGCGCAGGGACCATTTCGGCAAGCCAACGGTTCTTTTCCCGAAGGTTCGCGAAAGCATCCGCCGCCGCAGCCTCAATATAGTTCAGAACACAAAGTGGAGATTCTTCATGCTGAAATATGTTCTTCTTGCCACCGCCATCACCGTTGCCGCCCCGGCATTTGCGCAGGACAAGCCGGCCGATCCGCAGACCACGCCCGCTGCTCCCGCCGCCGCAGCGCCGACTGCTCCGGCCGCGCCCGTGCAGACGACTCCGGTCGATCCCAGCGCCGCCGCTCCGGCTGCTGCGGCTCCTGCCCCCACGGCGCAGGCGCCCGCCGATCCGGCGGTAGCACAGGCTGCCCCGGCGCAGACCACCGGCCAGCCCGCGTCCGCAGCGACGCAGGTTGCGGCCGTAGTCGACAACGAATTCTCGACCTACGACAAGAACAAGGACGGCACGCTCGACAAGGCCGAGTTCGGCGCCTGGATGGTCGCGCTGAAGAGTGCCAGCGATCCGTCGACCAAGGCCGACGCGCCGGCGACCAAGACCTGGGTCGGCCAGGCCTTCGCCTCCGCCGACAAGGACAAGAGCAAGTCGGTGTCCAAGACCGAGCTGACCGGTTTCCTGTCGCAGGGCCAGTCGTAACGCCTCACGGTTCGCACGCAGCGAGCTGGCCGCCGAATCCGAAAGGGTCCGGCGGCCTTTCTCGTGCAGGCGCTGCTTGCTAGGTCTCGCGCGTGGACCTCGACCCCATCCTCACGATCGCCTTCGTCGCGCCGGTCATCGAATGGCGCGGGCCAGCGCCCTTCTATTTCGTGCCGATCCCGGAAGAGCATGTCGGCGCGGTCGCCGATGCCGCGCGCACGGCGAGCTATGGCTGGGGTTGCGTGCCGGTCTCGGCGCAGATCGGCGGGGTCGAATTCCGCACCTCGCTGTTCCCGCGCGACGGCGGCTATCTGCTGCCGGTCAAGGCGGCGGTGCGCAAGCAGACGGGATTGGTGCCGGGCGACGCGGCGACGGTCGAGATGAGTATCTAGATCAGTCCCATCGCGCGCAGGCTCGAATGGCCTTCCGCGCCGATGATGATGTGATCGTGCAGCGCGATGCCCAGCGGCTTGCCCGCTTGCCCGACGCGGCGCGTGATCTCGATATCGGCGCGGCTGGGGGCGGGGTCTCCGCTCGGGTGATTGTGGACGAGGATGATGGCGGCGGAGCCGAGATCGGTCGCCCGGCGGATCACCTCGCGCACGTAGACCGCCGCTTCGTCGATCGTGCCCTCGCTCATCTTCTCGTCGCGGATCAGCATGTTGCGTGCGTTGAGATGCAGCACGCGCACGCATTCGTTGGTGCGATGCGCCATGTCGGCACGGAGATAGTCGAGCAACGCCTGCCAGTTGGCGAGCACCGGCTTGGCCGCGACCTCGGCCCGGACCAGTCGGATCGCGGCGGCATGCGCGATCTTGATCGCCGCGATCGACGTCTCGCCCATGCCTGAGACGCGCGACAGCGCCTCGGCATCGGCGGTCAGCAGCCCGCCGATGCCGCCGAACTCCGCCAGCAGCGCCTTCGCCAGCGGCTTGGTGTCGCGACGGGGAATGGCGAGCGCGAGCAGATATTCGATGAGCTCATGGTCGAGCAGCCCGTCGCCGCCCTGCTCGGCGAGGCGCTTGCGCAGGCGCGCGCGGTGGCCGCTGTGGTCTGGGCCAGAAAAAGGGGGCTGCGGAACGCTCATCGCGGTCCATCGCTTAATGCCCGGGCGGCGGACGTGCAATTGCGGCGCGCGTGACCTAGTGTGGGCCGGTTTCGGGAGTAGTGACGCAGCGTGACGGCGGACAGGATCGACGAGCCGGACGCGCAATATCGCAGTCGCTGGGGCTTCGCGCGCCTGCGCCGCGTCCTGTTGGTGGCGGCGCTGTTGCTGCTCGTCGCGCTGATCGCGCTGTGGACGCAACGCAAGCAGATCGCGCGCGGCTATGCCGATCGTTTTCTAGCGGGGCAGCAGGTGCCGGGGCGCTACGAGATCGCCGATCTCGGATTCAGTCGGCAGCGCCTCACCAACGTCGTGCTGGGCGATCCCGCGCATCCCGATCTCGTCGCCGACTGGGTCGAACTCGATACCGCGATCAGCACCGGCGGTGCGCAGGTACGCGGCGTGCGGGCAGGGCGGGTGCGGACGCGCGCGCGGCTCGTGAACGGCGCGCTGTCGTTCGGCGCGCTCGACCGGCTGCTGCCGAAAGCGACCGGCGCGCCGTTCGCGCTGCCCGCGATCCGCCTTGGCGTCGAGGACGGGCGGATGCGGATCGAGGCGCCGCAGGGCGTGGTCGGCGTCAAGCTGAGCGGGAGCGGACTGCTGAGCGACGGCTTCGCCGGGCGCGTGGCGGTAGTGACGCGGCGATGGAAGCAGGCCGGCTGCGATATCGCCGACGCGCAGGCGGCATTCTCCGTAACCGTCGCGAGCGGCGCGTCCACATTGAAAGGCCCGGTGCGCGCACGCGCCATCGCTTGCGGCGGTATTGCCGCCGCATCGCCCGCGGTAACGCTCAGCCTGCGCCTCGGCAAGCATCTCGAAAGCTGGGCGGGCAATGCCCGCCTCGCGGTGGCGTCGGTGGAACGCGACGGCATGCGCGCGGCGGCGCTGGGCGGCAGGATCGGCTTCAACGGTACGGCCAAATACACCGGCGGAACCGCGCAACTCGGCAGCGGCGCTTTCGCGGCGGGCGGCGTGGGCGGCAAGGCGCTGACGCTGCGCGGGCAATACGGTTTCTGGAACGGCGGCGCGAAGCTCAACGGGCGGATCGAGGCGCGCGCTGTGTCGGCGTCTGCCGCGACATTGCACACGCTCGCCGCCTATCGCGAGACGGGGGCGGGCACCCCGCTCGCGCCGATCGTGCAAGCCATCGCCGATGCGGGGGCGAAGGCGGCGCGCGCGGCCGATCTGAGCACCGATCTTTCGGTGGCGCTCGGCACCAGCAATATGATCGCAGTGCCACGCATCGAAGCGCGGGCCGCATCGGGCGCGTATCTGTCGGTCGGCGGCGGATCGGGGCTGCATTACGGCTGGCCGAACGACGGCGTGCGGATCGACACCGCCGTGATGATGGGTGGCGGTGGCCTGCCCGATGCGCGCGTCACGCTCGCGCAGGCGCCCGGCGGCGCGGCGCAGGGCGTCGCCACGATCGCGCCTTATCAGGCCGGCGGCGCGCGCATCGCGCTCGCGCCGGTTCGTTTCAGCGCGACGCCCGGCGGCAACACGCATGTCGAGACCATCGCTACGCTTTCCGGCCCACTCGCGGGTGGCCGCGTCGACGAACTGCGCGCGCCGCTGTCGCTCTACTGGAATGGCCGCGACCGGGTGATCGTCAACCCGTCCTGCACACCGCTGAGCGTGCGCCGCGTCGCCGTGTCGAGCCTCGACCTCGACCCCGCGCGCCTGTCGCTATGCCCGCAAGGCGCGGGCCTCGTGACCTTGCTCGGTGGCAGGCTCGGCGGCGGCGCGCGTCTTGCGGCGGCGAAACTGACCGGTACGATGGGCGGCGCACCGCTTTCGCTGGCGGCATCGGGCGGATCGCTGCGGCTGAGCGACAGCGGTTTCACGCTGGCAGGCGTAGCTGCTCGGCTCGGTCCGGCCGATCGCCAGACCCGGCTCGATTTCGCAAAGATCGAGGGCGGCGCGGGCAAGGCTGGCCTCGGCGGGCGTTTGTCCGGCGGCGGGGGACAGATCGCCAACGTGCCGCTGCTGCTGTCGGCGGCGGCGGGCGACTGGCGCTTCGCGGCCGGCAGGCTCGGCCTTACCGGCACCCTCGCGGTCGCCGATGCCGTTACCGACGCGCCGCGCTTCAAGCCGCTTGCCGCCGATGCGGTCGCGCTCGATCTCACCGGCGGGCGCATCAGCGTGAGGGGGATGCTGGCCGAGCCCGCGACGCGGACCAAGGTTGCCGATGTCGCGATCCTGCACGATCTCAACACTGCGACCGGTCATGCCGATCTGACCGTGCCTGGCATCAGCTTCGGCAAGGATTTCCAGCCCGACCAGATTACGCCGCTCACCTTCGGCGTGATCGCCGCCGTCGTTGGCACGGTCTCGGGCGAGGGGCATATCCGCTGGGACAAGGCCGGCGTGACCAGCGACGGCAGCTTCGGCACCGGCGCGACCGATCTCGCCGCCGCGTTCGGCACCGTCTCGGGCATATCCGGCACGATCCGCTTCACCGATCTGCTCACCCTGCAGAGCGCGCCCGGCCAGATCGTGCGGATCAAGACGATAAACCCCGGCGTGCCGGTCAGCGACGGCACGATCCGCCTGCAATTGCTGCCCGGCACGCGCGTGAAGATCGAGGATGGGCGCTGGCCGTTCGCGGGCGGCGCGCTGGTGCTGGAGCCGACCGTCCTCGACTTCGCGCAGCCGGTGGAGCGACGCATGACCTTCCGTGTCTCCAACATGGACGCCGGGTTGTTCCTCCAGCAGTTCGAGTTCAAGAACCTCGACGCGACCGGCACCTTCGCGGGCGTGCTGCCGATGATCTTCGACAGCACCGGCGGGCGAATCGAAAACGGCAACCTTTCCGTCACGAGCGGGGAGGGCGGCACGATCGCTTATGTCGGCGAAGTCAGCCAGAAGGACGTCGGCTTCTGGGGCAACCTCGCCTTCCAGTCGCTCAAGTCGCTGCGCTACAAGCGGCTCGGCATCGAGATGAACGGGCCGCTGGCGGGCGAGATGATCACGCAGGTGCGCTTCGCCGGCGTCGCGCAGGGCGAGGGAACCAAGCGCAACTTCCTGCTCGACCGGCTGCAGAAGCTGCCGCTCGTCTTCAATGTGACGATCAAGGCGCCCTTCCGCCAGCTCATCGATTCGGCGCAGTCCTTCTACGACCCGCGCCGCCTGATCGAGCGAAACCTGCCCGCGCTGCTCGAGGAGCAGAAAAAGAAACGCGGCTCCGCCCCCAAACCCGTTCAGCCTCCCGCAAGCGAGAATGCGCCATGACCGAAACAGGATTGACGAATATCGTAAGGACACCGACGAGTCACAGGATGAAGAGACCAGTCATCATCGCCTGCGCGGCGCTCGCCAGCCTGACATCGGGCTGCGTCAACGTCACCGCGCCGGACAAGCCGATCGTGATCAATCTCAACATCAACGTGACGCAGGAGGTCGTCTATCGTCTCGATGGCGAGGCGAAATCGTTGATCCAGTCGAATCCGGGGATTTTCTGAGATGAAGACGTTTGTTTCCGCCGCACTTATCGCCGCCGCGCTTATCGCAGCGCCCGCCGTCGCGCAGCGCGATCCCGCCTATCAGGCGGCGCGCTCGGCCGGGCAGGTGGGCGAGCAGCCCGACGGCTACCTCGGCGTGGTCGGTGCGGGCTCGGCCGAGCTGCGCGCGCTGGTCAGCAACATCAATATCCAGCGCAAGGCCAAATATACCGAGAGCGCCGCTGCGGGTGCCACGGTCGAGCAGTTCGCCTTCACATCGGGCTGCAACCTGATCCTCAAGACCGCGCCGGGCGAAAAGTACAAGACGCCGGGCGGCGGCTGGGCGACGCGCGGGAGCGGTGCGCCGGAGCGTGATTCGCGCTGCGTCTGACGGGGTCTTCGCCCGCCGCGACTATAGTGGCCAAAAGTGCAGGATCCGAGTCGGTTGACTTGGCCGCACCCCTTTTCTAAACGCACCCCAACGGGGGCATTACCCCTTGTTTCCCGTCGCCGTGCGCAAGCCCGGCGGCGTTTTCTTATCAGGATGCCGGGGTGTTGGCCGAACTTCGCCACAACGATGACCTTGATGACCGCATCGCGCAGGCGAAGGCGGCGGACGAGGCGCGTGCGGCGAAAACCCCGGTGAAGCCGCAACCCAAGGGCTATGCGCAGGGCTCGCGCGTGCTGATGGAGCTGATCGGCGCCCCGCTCGGCGGCGGCGTGATCGGCTATGCGATCGATTACTGGGCCGGCACCAAGCCCTGGGCGATGCTGATTCTCATCGTGCTGAGCGTCATCGTCGCCTTCCGCAACATCTACCGTATTTCGAAGGAGCGCGCCGAATGAGCGCCGGCAAGATCGACCCGATGGAGCAGTTCCACGTCGCACCTTTGGTGCGGCCGATCCACATCGGTGGGTTCGATCTGTCCTTCACCAATTCCGCTTTGTTCATGGTCGTGGTCGGCGTGTTGCTCGCCGTGCTGGTGAGCGGCGGCCTCAAGCGCCAGCTCATTCCCGGCCGTTGGCAGGTGCTGGTCGAGATGATGGTCACCTTCATCGACGACATGGCGCGCGTGAACATCGGCAAGGGCGGCAAGAAATATGCGCCGTACATCTTCTCGCTGTTCTTCTTCATCCTCTTCTCGAACCTGGTCGGCGTGCTGCCGCTGGCGATCGTGCCGGGCCTGCACACCTTCGCGGTGACTAGCCACATCACGGTAACGGCGGTGCTGGCGTTCTTCTCGTTCGGGATCGTGATGTTCGTCGGCCTTGCGAAGCACGGCCTGAAGTTCTTCTCGCTATTCGTGCCGCACGGTGCGCCGGGCTGGCTGATGCCGGTGATCATCCCGGTCGAGCTCGTCTCGTTCCTGGTGCGTCCGTTCTCGCTCGGCCTGCGACTGTTCGTCGCGATGACCGCCGGGCACATCCTGCTCGAAGTGTTCGCGAGCTTCGTGGTGCAGGGCCTGAATGCGGGCGGCATCGGCTACGGCGTCTCGATCCTCAGCTTCGTGATGATCGTCGGCGTCTCGGCGCTCGAACTGCTGGTCTGCGCGATCCAGGCTTACGTGTTCGCGCTGCTGACCTCGCTCTATCTCCACGACGCGGTGCATCTGCACTAAGTTACATTTCAATCACTTACGTTACGAATTCTAAGGGAGCTTATCATGACTGATCTTGGTGCAATGTACATCGGTGCCGGCCTCGCAGCGATCGGCATCGGCCTCGCCGCACTCGGCGTGGGCAACGTGTTCGGCTCGTTCCTCGAAGGCGCGCTGCGCAATCCGGGCGCTGCAGACGGCCAGCAGGGCCGCCTGTTCATCGGCTTCGCGGCATCCGAGCTTCTCGGCCTGATCGCGTTCGTCGTCGCGATCCTCATCCTCTTCGTCGTCAAGGGCTAACCCCCGAAATGCCGCAGATTTCCCAGATCGGCGAGATCTACGCCTCGCAGCTGTTCTGGCTCGCGATCGTGTTCGCGCTGATCTATTTCGGGATCGGCAAGGCGATGGTGCCCAAGATCGAGCGGACGGTCGAAGACCGTAACGCTCGCATCTCGGGCGACATCGCCGCCGCCGAGGCGGCACGGCAGACGGCGCTCGCCAGCGAGCAACGCTATCAGGCGGGTCTCGATACCGCACGTTCGGCGGCGCTGAAGGCGCTGGCCGAGGCCAAGGCATCGGCCACCGCCAATGCGGAGACCGCGTTGAAGGCGGGCGACGCGGCGGCGGCGGCACGGCTGGCGGAGGCGACCGGCGCGGTTGCCGCCGCCAAGTCCACCGCCGTGGCGGAAATCGAAAGCACGACGGTCGAGGCGGTCGAGCAGATCGTCGCCAAGCTGTCGGGCGTGTCGGTCGACCGCGCCACGGTCGAAGGCAAAGTGAAGGCGGAACTGGCGCATGGCTGAAGCTCATCCCGCATCGATGGCGGCGCAGACGGGCGTGACCGAGCTGCATCATGAGATGGCGGCGTTCGGCGTCCTGACGCCGCCGATGTTCGTCGCTCTGTCGATGCTCGTCGTGGTCGGCATCATCCTGTACGCCAAGGTGCCCAAGATGATCGCGGGCATGCTCGACGCGAAGATCGCGCAGATCAAGACCCAGCTCGACGAAGCCGCCAAGCTGCGCGCGGAAGCCGAGGCCGAGCTGGCGCAGGCCAAAGCGCGCAACGCCGCGAGCGAAGGCGACGCCGCCGCGATCGTCGCGCATGCGGAGGCTGAGGCCAAGGCGATGCTTGCCAAGGCGGAAGCCGACAGCGCCGATCTCGTCGCGCGCCGCCAGAAGATGGCCGAGGACAAGATCGCCGCCGCCGAGCGCACCGCGATCGCCGAAGTCCGTGCGCTGGCAGCCGACGCCGCCACCCGCGCGGCCGCCGCGATCCTCGCCGAGAAGCACGGCGCGGACGCCGACAAGGCGCTGGTCGATCGCACGATCGCCGGGTTGGGTCGGCTGAACTGAACAGTCGCCCCGGTAAGGGGCTGCTTCACGTCGCATCAAACGCCCGGGGCCTAGCGGCTCCGGGCGTTTTGCTTTGTGCTTCCGGGGAGACGGGTAGCGCAGCGACTCCGCAGCGCCTAAATCCCTGCCATGTCCTCCCCCAATTCCCCCGATCGTTTCAACGAAGAGAAATCGACCTACACCGTCCGCGGCTCGGATGCGCCCGATCTGGAGATGGGCGTCGCGGCGATCCGCAATGTGCTCAAGACGTTGCCGACGCGGCCGGGCGTCTACCGCATGCTCGATGCGCGCGGAGAGGTGCTGTACGTCGGCAAGGCGCGCGCGCTAAAGAACCGCGTGACCAATTACACGCAGGTCGATCGCCTGCCGAAGCGGCTACAGCGCATGGTCGCGCAGACGCGGTCGATGACGATCGTGACGACCAACAACGAGGCTGAGGCGCTGCTGCTCGAGGCGCAGCTCATCAAGCGGTATCGGCCCGCCTACAACGTCCTGCTCAGAGACGATAAATCGTTTCCGTTCATCCTGCTGCGGCAGGATCATGACTATGCCCGTATCCAGAAACACAGAGGCGCGCGGAAGATCAAGGGCGACTATTACGGCCCCTTCGCCAGCGCCGGATCGGTCAACAACACGCTTAATGCGCTGCAGAAGCTGTTCCTGCTAAGGAGCTGCACAGACAGCTTTTTCCGCGCACGCGACCGGCCGTGCCTGCTCTACCAGATCAAGCGTTGCTCGGCGCCGTGCGTCGGGCGGATCGAGCAAAATGCTTATGCGGAGCTGGTCGCCGACGCCAAGGCGTTCCTCGCGGGCAAATCCACGCAGGTGCAAGCCAAACTCGGCGCGCAGATGCAGGCGGCGGCGGAGAATATGGACTTCGAGCTGGCGGCGGTGATCCGCGACCGGCTGCGTGCGCTCACCTTCATCCAGGGTAGCCAGGCGATCAACGCGGAAGGGGTGGGCGACGCCGATATCTTCGCGATGGCGTGCAAGAACGGCGTGATCGGCATCCAGGCGTTCTTCATCCGCGGCGGCCAGAACTGGGGCCACCGCAGCTTCTTCCCCGCGCACACCGCCGACGTTCCCGAGGACGAGGTGCTGACGAGCTTCCTGACGCAATTCTACGAGGAGGTGCCGCCCGCGCGCACCGTGTTCGTCGATCGCGAGCTGCCCGAGGCCGCGTTGCTGGCCGACGTGATGACGGTGCAGGCCGGTCGCAAGGTCGATCTGTCGGTGCCGCAACGGGGCACGCGCCGACGCCTGCTCGATCAGGCCAAGCGCAACGCCGAAGAAGCGCTCGACCGCCGCCTCGCCGAGAGCACGACGCAGGCGAAGCTGCTGCAGGAGGTCGCCGATCTGTTCAACCTGCCCGAGCCGCCCGACCGCATCGAGATCTACGACAACAGCCACATCCAGGGCACCAACGCGCTCGGCGCAATGGTGGTCGCTGGGCCGGAGGGCTTCCGCAAGGGCCAGTACCGCAAGTTCAACATCAAGACCGCGGCGACCGACGACGATTATGCGATGATGCGCGAGGTGTTCCAGCGCCGCTTCGCCCGCGCCGCCGCCGAGGATCCCGATCGCGATGCGGGCGAATGGCCCGATCTCGTGCTGATCGACGGCGGCAAGGGGCAGCTCAACGCGGTGAAGGGCGTGCTGGAGGAGATGGGGATCGAGGACGTCTGCCTCGTCGGCATAGCCAAGGGCCCACATCACGGCCGCGACGGGCGCGAAGTGTTCCACCTGCTCGACGGGCGCGAGTTCCAGCTTCCCGTCAACGCGCCGGTGCTATTCTACCTCCAGCGGTTGCGCGACGAGGTCCATCGTTTCGCGATCGGCGCGCACCGGGCGAAGCGCGCGAAGGCGATCGGCGCGAGCCCGCTCGACGAGGTGCCGGGCATCGGGCCGGCGCGCAAGAAGGCGCTGCTGATGCACTTCGGCACCGCGCGCGCGGTGCGCGGCGCGAGCCTGGAGGATCTGCAGAAGGCGCCGGGGGTGAGCGCGGCGGTGGCGCGGCAGGTACACGATTTCTACCACGCGAAATGATCGGTCCTGCACCCGATCCACGCTTGTGAAGGGCTGAGGCTGCGCTACGATCCGCCGCGAAAATGGGGGAAATGATGATCCGCAAGCTGCTGTTCGCCGCGCTGCTGTCCACGGCCGCCGCCGCTCACGCCGGCGACAAGCCGCTGTACCAGCCGGTGCCCGACTGGGTGAAGCCCGCGCCGCCGATCGACGCCACCGCGATCAAGGACGATGCGCCCGTCATCCTCCAGCTCGACACGCAGCAGCGGCTGAAGAACGGCGAGGTGTGGAACTACACCGATGCCGCCACCCGCGCGGCGTCGCAGCAGGTGCTCGACGCGATCGGCACGCTCAAATTCCCATGGCTGCCCGACAAGGGCGACCTGATCGTCCACAAGCTGGAGATCATCCGCGGGGCCGAACATATCGATCTGCTCGCGAGCGGCGCGAAGCTGTCGGTGCTGCGGCGTGAGGAGGGTCTCGAACAGCGTCAACTCAATGGTCTCCTGACGGCGACGATGCCGGTCGAGGGCTTGCGCGTCGGCGACGTGCTGCATGTCGTCGCCTCGGTCACGCAGAAGGATGCGGCGCTCGGCGGCAACGTGCAGACGCTCAACGGCGTGCTGGCCGATCCGGTCCGCGTCCAGTTCGCGCGCGTCCGCCTGCTGTGGCCGCAGGGCGAAAAGATCGCGTGGAAGACCAATGCGACCGGCGCGGTGCCGCAGATCACCGATGCGGGCGGCTATCACCAGCTCGAGTTCAGGATGCCGCTGGCGAAGCAGCCGGAAATGCCCGGCGATGCGCCGGTGCGCTATCGCGGCCCGCGCCTGATCGAAGCGTCGAGCTTCGCCGACTGGGCGTCGATCTCGAAGATCATGGCGCCGCTCTACAAGACCGACGGGCTGATCGCGGACGGCAGCCCGCTCGCCGCCGAGGTCGCGAAGATCAAGGCGGCCGAGAGCGATCCGCTGAAGCGCACCGAGCTCGCGCTCGAACTCGTGCAGGGCAAGATCCGCTATCTGTTCCAGGGCATGGACGGCGGCAACTACATGCCCCAGTCGCCCGCGCAGACCTGGTCGCTGCGCTATGGCGACTGCAAGGCCAAGACGCTGCTGCTGGTCGCGCTGCTGCGCGCGCTCGGCGTCGAGGCGGAGCCGGTGCTGGCGAGCAGCCAGCTCGGCGACATGGTGCCGGGCCGCCTGCCGTTGCCGGCGGCGTTCGATCATGTGCTGGTGCGCGCGACGATCGGCGCGGACGTGCTGTGGCTCGACGGGACGAGCAGCGGCGCGCGGCTGGTCGACATCCACGACACGCCGCCGTTCGGCTGGGTGCTGCCGGTGCGCGCTGCCGGGGCCGAGCCGATCAGGATCCCGTTCCATCCCGCCGCCCGCGCCGACGCGCGCGTCGACCTCGCGCTGGACGAATCGGCGGGGGTGGGCATGCCCGCACCGATGAAGATCACCGCCGTCTATCGCGGGCCGATCGCGCAGATGATCCACGCCGCCTCGCAACAGGCTGGTAAGGAGGACATCGACAAGTTCGCCACCACCTTGCTCTCCAGCTTCTACGGCGAGGGCAAGGTCGTCACGCGGTCGCTCAAATATGACGAGACGACCGGCGAGATGACCGTCGCGGCGACCGGCATCGCCTATCCCGACTGGAACAAGGAGGAGGAACGCTACCGCGTCATCCTCGACAAGACGCTGGCGAAGCTGGCCTTCGAGCCGGACCGCGCGCGCGCCGCGTGGCGCGACATTCCGGTGATGGCGGGCAACGACGGCAATCTGCAGCTGCGCACGACGATCATCCTGCCCGATTCTATGACAAAGGGGGGCGCGGGCTTCACGCTCGACGGTGCCGAGAAGCTGTCGGACACGCTCGCCGGCGTGCGGATCGAGCGCACGACGAGCGTCGCAGGCGGTGTCCTCACGATCGAGAACAAGGCGCAGGGCACGCGCATGGAGATCGCCCCGGCCGATATCGCCGCCGAGCGCGCGCGGGTGTCGCGCGCCAAGACGCACCTGCTGCGCGAAAATGCCCCGGCCGGCTATCCGGCGCTGTGGCAGGTCGTGGAGACCGGCAAGAAAGCCAAGCGCTTCGACGCGCTGCTGGCGCTCTACCGCCAGGATATCACCGCGCGGCCCGACAAGGCCGATCCGCTGACCGATCTCGCCTGGTTCCACGAGAAGCTGTATCTGCGACGCGAGGCGATCGACGATCTGACCAAGGCGATCGCGATCGATCCCGACGCCGGCACGTACCTGAAGCGCGCGCGCCTGCTCGCCGAACTTGGCGACCGCGACAAGGCGGCGGCCGATATCGCCGAGGCGCGCAAGATCGATCCCGGATCGTCCGCCGCCGCCACGCAGCTCGCGCAGCTCGAGGCGGATCGCGGGCATCTCGATGCGGCGCTGGAACTGCTCGACGATCGCATCGCGGAGGGCGGCAAGGAGAAGAACGCCTTCCTCTCCACCAAGGCGACGATCTTGTCCGAAAGCGGCGACAAGGATCGCGCGATCAGCACGATCGACGGCGCGATTGCGGCGAGCCCCGGCAACGCCGATCTGCTCAATGCGCGTTGCTGGGTGAAGGGCACGCTCAACGTCGGGCTCGACACCGCGCTGAAGGATTGTTCGCGCGCGATCGAACTGGGCGATTCGGGCTCTGCGGCACTCGACAGTCGCGCGATGGTGTTCTTCCGCATGACACGCTTCGACGATGCGCTCGCCGATCTCAACGCCGCGATCGATCGCGATCCCGGTCAGGCGAGCAGCTGGTTCCTGCGCGGCGTGATCCACAAGCAGATGGGTGATGCCAAGACCGGCCAGGAAGAGCTGGCGGCGGCGCGGCTGATGCAGCCGACCATCGACAGCGATTACGCCAAATTCGGGATCAAACCCTGACGCGCCGATGCACCTCTCCGCCGAAGCGCTGATCCTCGCCGTCCGCGCGCACGGCGAGCATGGCGCGATCGTGCGGGCGTTGACGCCCGACGACGGGTTGCAGCCCGGCTACGTGCGCGGCGGGCGCTCACGGCGGCTGCGGCCTATCCTCCAGCCCGGCAATGTGGTGATGGCGGAATGGCGCGCGCGGACCGACGATCAGCTCGCGCAGCTTTCGGTGGAACTCGTGCTGAGCCGCGCGCCACTCTATGCCGAGCCGCTGGCGGCAGCGGCGATCGAATGGGTGACTGCGCTGACCGCGACCGCCTTGCCCGAGGCTTTGCCCTATCCGCGACTTCACGCGGCGCTCTCCGGCGTGATCGCCGCGATCGCGGCGGCACCGGCGGCGCGCGGCTGGGCGGTGGCGCTGGCGCGCTACGAACTGCTGCTGCTGGCGGAACTTGGCTTCGGGCTCGATCTGGAGGCCTGCGTCGTCACCGGGGGGAGCGACGATCTCGCCTTCGTCAGCCCCAAGAGCGGCGGTGCGGTGAGCAGGGGTGCGGCTTATGGTTACGAGGAGCGGCTGATGCCGCTGCCGCCGTTCCTGCGCGCGGGCGGCGAGGCGGGGTGGGAGGACATCCTCGCCGCGTTGCGCATCACCGGCCATTTCCTGGAGCGCGACGTGCTGACCGATCGCCGGGCGGAGGTGCTCGATGCGCGCGTGCGGCTGGTGGATCGCATCAAAAGGGCGGTTGCGTGAGCGCCTGACGCCCGCCAAAGCCTTTCCAAGCCCGTTCGGGCTGAGCCTGTCGAAGCCCTGTCCTTTCTTCGTGCCAAGAAGAGCAGCCCGTCGACAAGCTCAGGGCGAACGGAGGTTGGGACAATGACAGGAATCCTCATGAAGACGATCGCGATCCTCGCCGGCGACGGCATCGGCCCCGAAGTTACCGCGGAGGCGCGACGGATTCTCGAAGCCCTGAACCTCGATATCACTTTCGAGGAGGGGGCGATCGGCTATGCCGGCTATGTCGCCGCCGGGCATCCGCTGCCGCCCGCGACGTGGGAGCTGGCGAAGCGCGCCGATGCGATCCTGTTTGGCGCGGTCGGCGATCCGCGCGGCGACGCGCTCGACCGGGCGCTGCGCCCCGAGCAGGCGATCCTTGGCCTGCGCAAGCAGCTCGGCCTGTTCGCCAATCTGCGCCCCGCCACGCTGTTCCCCGGCCTCGAGGACGCCTCCGCGCTGCGCCCCGAAGTCGCACGCGAGATCGACATGGTGATCCTGCGCGAGCTGACCGGCGACGTCTATTTCGGCGAAAAAGGCCTGCGCACGACCGCCGACGGCAAGCGCGAAGGCTATGACGTCATGTCGTACAACGAGGAGGAGGTTCGGCGCATTGCCGTCGTCGGCTTCGAAATGGCGAAGCGGCGCAAAAACAAGCTCTGCTCGGTCGACAAGGCCAACGTGCTGGAAACCTCGCAGCTCTGGCGCGACGTGGTGATCGAGTTGTCGAAGGATTATCCCGAAGTCGCGCTGACGCACATGTATGTCGACAACGCGGCGATGCAGCTCGTGCGCAACCCCGGCCAGTTCGACGTGATCGTGACGGGCAATCTGTTCGGCGACATCCTTTCCGATCAGGCGAGCATGTGCGCGGGCTCGATCGGGATGCTGCCGAGCGCGTCGCTGCGCGCGTGGAGCGGCGACAACGGCTTGTACGAACCGATCCACGGCTCCGCGCCCGATATTGCCGGGCAGGGCAAGGCCAACCCGTGCGCGACGATCCTGTCGGCGGCGATGCTGCTGCGCCACTCGCTCGACCTCCACGACGAAGCGGCGCGGGTCGAGGCGGCGGTGTCCGCTGCGCTGAAAGGCGGCGCGCGCACGGCCGATCTGGGCGGGACGATGACGACGGCGGCGATGGGAGACGCGGTGCTGGCGGCGCTTTGAGGGGTACGTCGCATCGATCCAATCTTCCGCCCCGTGTGATGCGTATTATAAGGCTACACCACCTATAGGAGGACAGTCAGTGCCGGGACCGTGGGACCAGACGTACGAACATCGCCGCCAGTCGGGCGTCTCCGACGACATCGACTTCGAGATCAAGGGGCAGGAGCTCCAGTTCGTCGAGATCGAACTCGACCCCGGCGAGAGCGCGGTGGCGGAAGCCGGCGCCTTCGTCTGGAAAGACGCGAGCATCGGCATGACGACGGTGTTCGGCGACGGTTCGGCCAATCAGGGGCAGGGCTTCATGGGCGCGCTGCTCGGCGCGGGCAAACGGCTGGTGACCGGCGAGAGCCTGTTCACCACCGTCTTCACGCACAACGGATCGGGCAAGGCGCGCGTCGCGTTCGGCGCGCCGACGCCGGGCGCGATCCTGCCGATCAAGCTGAGCGACGTCGGCGGCACCCTGATCTGCCAGAAGGACGCGTTCCTCGCCGCCGCCAAGGGCGTGTCGATCGGCATCGCTTTCCAGCGGCGCGTGATGACCGGGCTGTTCGGCGGTGAGGGCTTCATCATGCAGAAGCTGGACGGCGACGGCTGGGTGTTCGTGCAGATGGGCGGCACGGTGATCGAGCGCGAGCTCGGCCCCGGCGAGCAACTCCATGTCGATACCGGCTGCGTCGCGGCCTTCACCTCGACGGTGGATTTCGATCTGGAGATGGTGCGCGGCGTGAAGAGCATGATCTTCGGCGGCGAGGGCGTGTTCTTCGCGCGGCTGACCGGGCCGGGCAAGGTGTGGATCCAGTCGCTGCCGTTCGCGCGGCTTGCCGGGCGGGTGATCGCGGTGGCTGGCCCGACGGGCGGGCAGAATCGCGGCGAGGGATCGCTGCTCGGCGGGCTCGGCGATATCATCGGCGGTAATCGGTAGAAAAAAGCCGGCGCTCCGCTCGCGTCCCGCCCTAGAATGCGACCCAAGGGGCGGGGTAACGGAGCGCCGGTCCGGCCTGACGCCGGAACGCGAAATCAGGCGGCGAGCCGCGGCTTGCGGGCGTAGCCGAAGTCGTTGGCGACCGCCGCCATCGCCGCCGCGTGACGGTTCATGCCAGCGGGCGGCAGGCTCCACAGCGGATCGGGTGCCTGAGGACGCCGGCGCGCGGCCGCATAGGCATCCTTGATCGTGCAGCGGACGGCGTTGATGACGTCCACCACGGTCCACCAGAGCGACGAGACCAGCAGATCGAGCGTGGTGAACATCGCCGTCACCGCGCGCCATTTCCGCACGATCCACGACGGATCCTGAAAGCTGCGCATGTCGACCTTGCCCCAATCGATGCGGAAACCGGCCGGCACCGAGCGCCACGTCGTCTCGGACCCGACGGTCCGCAGCATGTCGTGGTTACAGCGTGTGCAGCGGGTGAACAGGAAGCCCTGATTTTCCAGCGTCGTGGTCGAGGCCCGATGTCCGAACAGATTGCAGAGAAAAGACATATTGGTCCCCCTTGTTGTTGGCCGACTTGGCAGTGATGATTTCGAGATGGCGGATGGCGAGGTTGCGCAGGTCACGGCTGCCGTGCGCGAGAACATGGTCGAGATCCCAGATCTCGATGGAGTGGCCCATGCCGACGACGAGCGCGCGGTGGGCCTCGCCGCCGCGCTCATGGAGCCAGGGGGCGATGGCGATGCGGCCCTTGCCGTCGAGCTTGGTAGCCGAGGCGAAGCCGAAATTGCTGCGGAGCCGGTCGAGCTGCTCGGCCGGGGCGGTGCCGCCCTCGGCAACGCGGCGGCGCTCGTGCCGGTCGAGCCGGTCGTTGAGCAGGACGTCATCGTACACGACCAGGCAATTCATGTAATCGTGCAGGCCGACGTAGAGATTTTCTTTGGCATCACGCGAAGTGATCGCGATACAAAAACTATCGGAAAGCGAAAGATCGCCATTGCGGCTGATTTCGCAAATAGAACTTCCGATGAATGGACGACTCATTGGGCTTCCCCCGTGCTGACGTCATCCTTTCATCATGGTTAATGATTCGGGGAAATTTCGTACAAACACCCTAGGGAGATTCACGCTTACGGGATTTTGCGATAGGGTTAATGCTTACGACCAAAGGCTTACCGCACTTGCTCACGCGGTGCGGCGGTAGTCCGGCTGCACCCCGGCATCGCGCCAATACTTGTCGAGGCCGATCTCCCCGACCAGCGCCGCGAAGCGCGCGTCCTTCCGCAAAGGCGCTGCAGCGGGACCGAAGAGAAAGCGGGAATTGCGGTCGCCGCGCCGCGTGTAGGTGCCCTGCTGGCGCGTAAAGCGCACGTCGCCGATCTCGAACCCGCGGCCGAAATAATAGGCGTCGCACAGCATGAAGGCGATGTCGGGTCGGCCGACGAAGGCGGCGAAGGCGACCACGTTCTCGCACGCGCCCGCCGCCGCGCGCGCCGCCGGCACGACGATGGCGAGCGCGGCGTCGATATCGGCGGCGGAGCGGCTCTGCACGGCGCGGGCGCAGGCGATCACCTGGTTGAAATTGTCGTCCGGGATGCCCGGCGGCCGTGATCCGACATCGTTCGCCATCGCCAGCGCCTCGTCCGGGTGCCCGGCGTAGGTGAGATAGTAGAAGCGCGTGAACCACACCGCGAAATGCATCGGGAACAGCGCGTACATCTCGGCGATCGCGCGGTCGGCATCCTCCAGTCGATCGGCCGCCCACAGGCATTGCGCGCGCATGAACAGCGGGCCCGGCGCAGGCGGTATTCGCGCCATCAACCCGTCGAGCAGCGCTGCGGCCTCGCGGTTGCGGCCGACGGACGCGAGCAGGAAGCCCAGCGATACCGACATGCCGATGTCGCCGGGCCGGGCCGCCAGCCCGTCGCGCATGATCTTTTCCGCGCCCGTCCAGCCGCCGCTTCGCGACATCAGTCCGCTGAGCGCGAGTTTGGCATAGGGGTTCGCCGGATCGAGCGCGAGCGCGCGGGCGGCGGCGGAGCGGGTGCGGTCGCGCAATTCGCGCACCTGACTGGCGGCGCGGCCGTGCGCGGCGTTCGAGTAAGCGCTGGCGAGCATGCCCCAGGCGTCGGCATAATCGGGATCGATCTGGGTTGCGCGGCGAAACAGGCCGATCGCTTGCGAGACGCCTTCGGGGCTCGCCTGCATCATCTGAACGCCGCCCTGCTGGAGCAGCGTCGCGACCGCCGGATCGGCCTTGTGGCGGCTGAGCCACCAGGCAGTGCCGCCGCCCGCCGCCAGCACGCCGCCCGCCGCGAGGCCGCCGGCGATCAGGCCACGCCGGTTGATACTTGAAGCAGGGGCGGGGGTGGACCCCACCACGGCCGCCTCGACGGGCACCGCGCCGCCCTCACGGATCAGGCGGTAGCCGACCTTGGTGACGGTCTCGACGTGGAAGCTGCCTTTGCCGATCCCTTCCGCCACGCGCCGCAGGCGCGACATCACGCGGTTGATCGAATCCTCGCCGACCACGCGGTTTTCCCAGCACATGCGGCCGAGATCGTCGCGCGACAGGATCGCGCCGTCCGCCCGCGCCAGCGCGACCAGCACCTGCATCACCCGCGGCTCCAGCACCTCGCGCGTGGTCCCCAGCACGACCTCGCGCGTCGGCGGCAGGACGGACAGCGCACCGAGCGCGAACGGCGCCTGATGCGCCAGATCGATGCGATCTTCCCCCGTCATGCGCGCATTCTTGCCACGCGGAGAGGGGCTTGTCAGGCGTCGATCGCGGCTTCGTCCATGCGCGCGGCATTTTCCTGGATGAAGGCGAAGCGGTGGGCCGGGTTGGTGCCCATCAGCCGGTCGACGAGATCCTTAACGCCCGCGCGCTCCTCATATTCTTGCGGCAGCGTGATGCGCAGCATCTGGCGCGTCTTGGGGTCCATCGTCGTCTCGCGCAGCTGCATCGGGTTCATCTCCCCGAGCCCCTTGAAGCGCGCGACGTCGACCTTCTTGCCCTTGAACTCCTTCGCCTCGATCCGCGCGCGGGCCGCATCGTCCATCGCGTAGAGGCTCCTGGTGCCCGCCGTCAGCCGGTAGAGCGGCGGCTGCGCGAGATAGAGGTGCCCGCGCCGCACCAGTTCCGGCATCTCCTGGAAGAAGAACGTCATCAGCAAAGTCGCGATGTGCGCGCCGTCGACGTCGGCGTCGGTCATGATGACGATGCGTTCGTAGCGGAGATTGTCGGGCAGGCAGTCCTTGCGCGTGCCGCAGCCGAGCGCCTGAACCAGATCGGCGATTTCCTGATTGGCGAGGATCTTCGCGGACGTGGCGGAGGCGACGTTGAGGATCTTGCCGCGGATGGGCAGGATCGCCTGCGTCTTGCGGTCGCGCGCCTGCTTGGCGGAGCCGCCGGCGGAATCACCCTCGACGATGAAAATCTCGGTGCCCTCGGGGCTGTCCGCCGCGCAATCAGTCAGCTTGCCGGGCAGGCGCAGCTTCCGCGCGCTGGTCGCGGTCTTGCGCTTGACCTCGCGCTCGGCCTTGCGGCGCAGGCGTTCGTCCATCCGCTCGAGGATATAGCCGAGCAGCGCCTTGCCGCGCTCCATATTGTCCGAAAGGAAATGGTCGACATGATCGCGCACGGCGCGTTCGACCAGGGTCGCCGCCTCGGGCGAGGTGAGGCGGTCCTTGGTCTGGCTCTGGAACTGCGGCTCGCGGATGAAGACCGACAGCATCAGCTCGCTGCCCGTCATCACGTCCTCGGACGTGATGTCCTTGGCTTTTTTCTGCCCGACCAGCTCGCCGAAGGCGCGCACGCCCTTCACCAATGCGGTTCGCAGGCCGGCCTCATGCGTGCCGCCGTCGGGGGTCGGAATGGTGTTGCAATACCAGCTGTAGCTGCCGTCGCTCCACAACGGCCAGGCCACCGCCCATTCGACACGGCCCTGGTTCTCGCCGGGAAAATCCTGCCGCCCGGAAAAGAAATCCGCCGTCGCACACTCGCGCCCGCCGAGCTGGTCGCGCAGGTGATCGGCGAGGCCGCCGGGGAACTGGAACACCGCTTCCGCCGGCGTATCGTCGGTGATGATGCCGGGATCGCATTTCCAGCGGATCTCGACGCCCGCGAACAGATACGCCTTGGAACGCGCCAGCTTGTAGAGCCGCGCGGGCTTGAAGTGCATCTCCGGCCCGAAGATCTCGTCGTCGGGCGTGAAGGTGACCGACGTGCCGCGCCGGTTCGGCATCGGCCCCAACGCTTCCAGCGGCCCGAGCGTCTGCCCGCGCGAGAACGACTGGCGGTACAGCGTCTTGTTGCGCACGACCTCGATCACCGTGTCTTTCGACAGCGCGTTGACGACGCTGATGCCGACGCCGTGCAGCCCGCCCGAGGTCGCATAGGCCTTGCCCTCGAACTTGCCGCCCGAATGGAGCATCGACAGGATCACCTCGAGCGCCGACTTGCCCGGAAACTTCGGGTGCGGATCGACCGGCATGCCGCGCCCGTTGTCGACGATGGTCAGCCGGTTGCCCGCCTCCAGCGTCACCTCGATGCGGTTGGCATGGCCCGCCACCGCCTCATCCATCGAATTGTCGAGCACTTCGGCGGCGAGGTGATGCAGCGCGCGCTCGTCCGTCCCGCCGATGTACATGCCCGGTCGGCGGCGGACCGGCTCCAGCCCCTCCAACACCTCGATCGAGGAGGCGTCGTAGTCGCTGGTGGTCTTGGGGCTCGAAGCGAAGAGATCGTCGTCGGACATGGCCCGGTATAGAAGCAGCGGAATCCCCCGGCCAAGCGCAATCTTGTTTTGCCCTGGCGGCCGCGCGCGCAGCGGATTTCGCGGTGCCCAAAAATGGGTATTCCGTGGCAAGAACATCACGAACATGACAAAATTTTCACGTCCGTGCGTCAAAACATCCGGTTCAAACGTCTCTGGTCTGCTGAAGAAGCAGCCAGGGAGTTTTTATGCGTATCCAATCTTTGTTTTTAGCCACCGCCGCCTTTGTCTTTGCGACCCCTGCGATGGCGCAAGAAACAATCGAGAAACATTTCGACGGTTTCTATGCCGGCGGCACGATCGGCTTTGATGCGCAGCCCAATGATGTCGGATCGACTATTTTGTTCGATCGCAACCTTGACGGCACCTTCGGCGACACGGTTGCGACCGCGACTGGCGCCAATGCTTTCGCGCCGAGTGCCGCGCAGCCGGGCGCGGGTTTCTGCAACGGTGCCGCGACCAGCACCGGCCGGCTGACCGGATGTACCAACGATAAGGACAATATCAGCTATTCGGCGCGCGTCGGCTTCGACAAGCAGTACGGCCATTTCGTGATCGGCGCGCTCGGCGAGTTCGGCAAGAGTCAGGTCCGCGACAGCGTCTCCGCGTTCAGCACGACGCCTGCCAATTACGTGATGAGCCGCAAGGTCGATTTCAACGCGAACCTCCGCCTGCGCGCGGGCTATGCGTTCGACAAGACGCTGTTCTACGCGACCGGCGGCGGTGCCTATGCCCGTATCAATTCCAGCTTCACCACCACCAACGCCGCCAATTCCTTCACCGCGCGCGGTGACAACGGCGCGTGGGGTCTCGTCGGCGGTGGCGGCATCGAGCAGAAGATTTCGAAGCACTTCTCGATCGGGCTCGAATATCTCTATAACCAGTATCAGGACGGCGACTACCGCGTGCGCGTCGGCGCGGGGACGGCGCCTGCGACCAACCCCTTCATCCTCCCGCCCAACACGACGGGGACGGATTTCCGCCGCAGCGACGACAAGTTTCGCTGGCACAGCGTGCGCGCGACCGCGCAGTTCCGCTTCTGACGCAACGAGAAAGGGCCCGGCACATCGTGCCGGGCCCTATCGTGTTAACGGACGCGCGGGCCGCCGAACGGCAGCGGCGGCGGTGGGCGGCGGTCACGGCGGGGAAGCTGCGCCTGATAGGCGTGGCCGCAATGATCGACGCAATAGGGGAAGCCCGGATTCACCGGCCTGCCGCAGAAATGGAAGTCGGGCTCACCGGGATGGCCGAGCGGCCATTTGCAGATCTTGTCGCTGAGATCGAGCAGCGTCGTCTTGCCCGCCATGTCGGCGCTCGGCTTGGCGGGGACGAGGCGGCGCGGCGGGGCAGGCGTGCTGGGCGCTTGCTGCTCGCCGGGCGCCTGACGCAGGAAGCCGCCGGGCCCGATCGAGCGCAGGATCGGCTGCGGCTTCGGCGCCGGAACGACCCCACCTTCATCTGCGCCGTCATCCTCTTCGATCTCGTCCTCGATATCCTCGGGCTCGTCCTCGACCACGGGTGCCGCGACCTTGGGCGGCGCGGGCGGAGCCGCCTCGACTTTCGGGGCGGGCGGGGGCGGGGGAGCCGCGGCGGCGGGCTTGGGCTCGACGGCCACCGGGACCGGCTTCGCCTTGGCCTCGGCATCGTTGGGCTTCACCGGCGACGGGCGCGACTGCAGGCCGAGGCGATGCGCCTTGCCGATCACGGCGTTGCGGCTGACCTGCCCCAGCGCTTCCGCGATCTGGCTGGCGGTCTGGCCGTCTTCCCACATTTTCCGAAGCGTTTCGATCCGTTCGTCCGTCCAGGCCATTCAATCGTTCTTTCTCAGCGTGCCGGGTTGCGGGCGACGGCCGCAGCGCTTAACCGATCGCGCCATGAGCAGCCAGCCCCCATCCGGTGAAATCCAGTCGGCGGTGCGCAGCGCCCCGGGCGTTCCCGTCATCAAGGACGTCAACTGGGGCGGATTGCAGACGCTCTATATCAAGGAGGTGCGGCGTTTCTTCAAGGTCCACCTGCAGACGATCTGGGCACCCGCCATCACGACGCTGCTTTTCCTGGTGGTCTTTACGGTCGCGACCGGGGCGAAGCGCCCGGTTCTGGTCGGCGGGGTCGAGGTGCCGTTCGCGCTGTTCATCGCGCCGGGGCTGATCATCAGCCAGGGCATGATGGGCCCGGCCTTCGCCAATGCCAGCTTCTCGCTGCTCGCGGGCAAGCTGCAGGGCACGATCGTCGATTATCTGATGCCACCGCTGTCGACGATGGAATTGCTGATCGGCCTGCTCGGCGGCGCGATGACGCGGGCGTTCATCGTCGGGCTGGTCTGCTGGCTGGCGATGCTGGTCTATCTCGGCACCGGCGTGATCCCGTCGCACCCCTGGGCGGTGCTGTGGTTCGGGCTGCTCGGCACGCTGTTCCTGTCGCTGCTCGGCGTGCTGACGTCCATTTGGGCGAACAAGTTCGATCAGGCGGCGGCGGTGACGAACTTCGTCGTCGTGCCGCTGTCGCTGCTGTCGGGCACCTTCTATTCGGTCGACAAGCTCGCCCCCGCCTTCCGCGCATTCAGCCACGCGAACCCGTTCTTCTACCTGATCTCGGGCTTCCGCTACGGCTTCCTCGGCACCGCCGACTCGCCGGTGCTGATCGGCAGCATCGTCGTGCTGGCGGTCGATGTGGTGCTGTTCGTGGCGTGCTACGTCTTGCTGGCGCGCGGGTGGCGGCTGAAGAGTTAGATCATGACGGCTTCGCTGTTCATGTTCCTTGCGAAAGGAGTCGCGACCAATAACGCAAAATTTCGTGAAGGGGCGAGACATGCTCTCATGCTTTTCGGAAGCGGTTCGAATACCGTTGCTGCTCGCTCCGCCGCGATTTCGGGCGCAGAAGGCAAGGGATGGCGCTTTGTCGAGGTGAGCAGGGAGAAGGTACTGGATTCCGGTCCGTCTGCGATTGCCGATCCCACCCTGCGAACAGCCGCTGAAGATGCGGTACGGGAGGGACATGCGATAGTGGTCTATGCGGATGAGTTGCCGCTAGACGGCTAGCAGATCGCGTCGCGCGCTCGGCCTCGCACACGGTGTTGACCCCACCCCCGCATCCCAAGTAAATGCCTCCTCCGGCGGCCCAGCACGGGCCGCTTTTTTCGTTTCAGGAGTCCTCCGCGATGCCGATCACCCCGCTCATGCCCGTGTACCCGCGCTGCGGCGTGCGCCCGGTGCGAGGGGAGGGCTGCTACCTGATCGGCGAGCGCGGCGAGCGCTATCTCGATTTCGCGGCGGGCATCGCGGTCAACGCGCTCGGCCACGGCCACCCGAAGCTGGTCAAGGCGATCGCCGATCAGGCGGCGACGCTGATGCACGTCTCCAACCTCTACGGCAGCCCGCAGGGCGAGCATTTCGCGCAGCGGCTGGTCGACGCGAGCTTCGCCGACACGGTGTTCTTCACCAATTCGGGCGTCGAGGCGGTGGAATGCGCGATCAAGACCGCACGCCGCTATCACTATGCCAGCGGCAATCCGCAGCGGCATGATCTCATCACCTTCAACCAGGCGTTCCACGGCCGCTCGCTCGGCACGATCTCGGCGACCAATCAGGCCAAGATGCGCGACGGGTTCGAGCCTTTGCTGCCGGGCTTCAAATACGCGCCCTACAACGATCTCGACGCGGCGCTCGCGCTGATCGACGATCACACCGCCGGCTTCCTGCTGGAGACGGTGCAGGGCGAGGGCGGCGTGACGGCGGGCAGCGAGGCCTTCATCCAGGGCCTGCGCAAGGCGTGCGACGAACACGGCCTGCTGCTGGTGCTAGACGAAGTGCAATGCGGCTACGGCCGCACCGGCAAGATGTGGGCCTACGAGCATTACGGCATCGAGCCGGACATCATGGCGGTGGCGAAGGGCATCGGCGGCGGCTTCCCGCTCGGCGCGTGCCTCGCGACCGAGGAAGCCGCCAAGGGCATGGTGATCGGCACGCACGGCTCGACCTATGGCGGCAACCCGCTGGCGATGGCGGCGGGCGAGGCGGTGCTCGACGTGATCCTCGGCGACGGCTTCCTCGAAGGCGTCACCAAGACCGGCGAGCGCCTGCGCGGCGCGCTCGAGCAGATGATCCCCAATCACGACATGTTCGTGGAAACGCGGGGCAAGGGCCTGATGCTCGGTATCAAGCTGGCGGACAGCGCCGATGCGCGCGCGTTCGTCGGGCATCTGCGCGACAATCACGGCCTGCTGACGGTCTCGGCGGGCGAGAACGTCGTGCGCATCCTGCCGCCACTGGTGATCGAGGAAAGCCACATCACCGAATTCGTCCAGAAGATGAGCGAAGGCGCGCGGAGCTTCGCGCCTGTGCCGGCGTGATGGCGGCTTCTTCATTCCTCCCCGGTACGGGGAGGGGGACCGCCCGCTTCTTCAGCGGGTGGTGGACGGGGACGCCACAAGCGATCCCGTCCGTGGCTCCCCCCTCCACCATTTGCCGGAAGAGGCAAATGGTCCCCCTCCCCCTGCGGGGGAGGAATTAGGATGCGCCACTTCCTCGACCTTTCCGACGCAGGCCCGGACGGTATCGCCGCGATGCTGGCCGACGCTCTAGACCGCAAGGCCGCCCGCCAGGGCTGGCCGAAGGGCAAGGCCGATGCCGACGCCCCGCTCGCCGGCCACACCCTCGCGATGGTGTTCGAGAAGAACTCGACCCGCACGCGCGTCAGCTTCGACATGGCGATCCGCCAGCTCGGCGGCACCTCGATCGTGCTCGACGGCGGCACCACCCAGCTCGGCCGCGGTGAGACCGTCGCCGACACGGCGCGCATCATCTCGGGCTATTGCGACGCGATCATGCTGCGCACCGACGATCACGCGAAGCTGGAGGAGATGGCGCATTACGCGACCGTGCCCGTCATCAACGGCCTCACCGACAATTCGCATCCGTGCCAGATCATGGCCGATCTGCTGACCATCCTCGAAAGCGGGAAGGCGCTGCCCGGCCTCAAGGTCGCGTGGCTCGGCGACGGCAACAACGTCCTCGCCTCAATCATCGAGGCGGCCGGGCTGATGCAGTTCGATGTCGTCGCCGCCTGCCCGCAGGGGTTCATGCCGTCCGAGAGCGACGTCATGCGGGGCCAGGGTCGCGCGCGCATCGTCGGCACCCCGCAGGAGGCGGTGGATGGCGCCGACGTCGTCGTCACCGATACCTGGATCTCGATGGGCCAGGCCCATGCCGAGACCAAGCTCGCCGCGATGATGCCCTTCCAGGTGACGGAGGCGCTGATGGCGCGCGCCAAGGCCGATGCCAAGTTCCTCCACTGCCTCCCCGCCCACCGCGGCGAGGAGGTCGAGGCGGCGGTGATCGACGGGCCCCAGTCGCTGATCTGGCCCGAGGCGGAGAACCGCCTGCACGCGCAGAAATCGGTGCTGCGCTGGTGCTTCGGGCAGATCGGTTGATCGGGGAGGCTTCGGCTCCCAAATAAGGTGCCAAGCCAAAATCCGTCATCCCAGCGAAAGCTGGGATCTCGCGGTGAATGGCGCGCCCTCGCCGCAAGAGGCCCCAGCTTTCGCTGGGGTGACGAAAGACTTCGATGAACGACCCCATCCGCACCCCCGACCTCGATCTCGCCCTCGGCTTCACCATCCCGGAGCGCCATGCGCGCGGGCGCATGGTGCGGCTCGGGCCGGTGCTCGACCGTATTCTGACCGCGCACGATTATCCGCCGCCGATCGAGGCGCTGCTGGCGGAGGCGCTGACGCTGACCGCGCTGATCGGCTCCACGCTCAAGGACGGCACCAAAGACACCGGCGGCCAGCTCACGCTGCAGGCGCAGACCGAAAGCGGCATCGTCAGCCTGCTGGTGTGCGACTATCGCGGCGGCGAGCTGCGCGGCTATGTGCAGTTCGACGCCGACCGCCTCGCCGATGCGCCGAGCGACCCCAGCCTGTTCGCGCTGTTCGGCACCGGCTATCTCGCCATCACCTTCGATCAGGCGGCGACGGGCGAGCGCTATCAGGGCATCGTCCCGCTCGACGGCGATTCGCTGGCCGAGGTCGCTGCGCAATATTTCGTGCAGTCGGAACAGATCCCGACGCTGATCCGCCTCGGCGCGAACCCGCACAACCCGCGCATCACCGGCGGCCTCTTCCTCCAGCATCTGCCCGAGGGCGAGGAGGGGCGCGAGCGCCTGCACGTCCGCGACGATCATGCCGAGTGGGAGCATGTCGCCGTGCTGGGCGGGACGATGGGCGCGGACGAGCTCGCCGATGAGAGCCTGCCGTTGGAGACCCTGGTGTGGCGGCTGTTCAACGAAGAATCCGAAGTCCGCATCCTGCCGGCACAGTCGATCGTGCGCGGCTGCCGCTGCTCCCCCGACTATATCGCCTCGGTCCTCGCCAAATTCCCGATCGAGGACCAGCGTGAAATGGCCGACGACTCGGGCATGATTACGGTCGATTGCGCCTTTTGTGCGCAGAAGTTTCCTGTACCAATCGGAGAACGTTCGCTTTCGTGAATCCTGTTGAAACTCCCTCATCGACCTTCCACATTGTCGGTGGGGGATTCGCGGGGTTTGCCCGCGAGTTTGGGGATTGAGCGGAATGCGTAGGTTTCCGGTTGTCAGAACGTGCCTCGGCGCGTCGGTGCTGATTGGCGCGCTCACGGCGGCGGCTCCGGCCTCGGCGCCGCTGGTCGCGCTGTCGCGGATCGAGCCCGGCCTGTATCAGCTCAAGGAGGTCGGTTCGTCGGCCCCGCCGAAATCCTTGTGCATCGCCAATGCGGCGGTGCTGATCCAGCTCGAACATCCCGACGCCAACTGCTCGCGCTTCGTCATCGACGATACGCCCGACAGCGCCACGGTGCATTACACGTGCCCCGGCAGCGGCCACGGCCGCACCGTCGTGAAAATCGCGACGCCGCGCTCGTTCGATCTGGAAACGCAGGGCATCGTCAACCGCGCGCCCTTCGACATCGACATGCAGGGCCGCCGCGTCGGCGACTGCGACCCGCGCAAGGCGGCGCTGCGCTGAATATTTCGGCCTGCCGTTAAGTCTTTCGTCAGTCCGCTGCGTTTAGGGATGCGAAGTATGCTTTCGAGCATGCTTTTTCCCTAGGCCCGTATGGGCACGACTTTCATGGCCGCCCAGAAACGGGCGGCCTTTTTTTGTTCAGAGCTTCGCGTACAGCGCCAACAGCCGCGCCCACGCGCGGTCGCCCTCGGCCTTGTCGTAGACGGGCGCGTCGGGGACGGTCCAGCTATGGTCGCCCTTGTAGACCTCGATCTCGGCGGGACGCCCCGCCGCCGCTGCCGTCGCCTTCAGCACATCCTTCGCGTCGGGCTGCTTGGCATCGTCGTCCTTTGCGATCGCGATCAGGAAGCTGGCCTTGGTCTTGGCGATCGACAGATGCGGACTCTCGGGCTTGTCGTTGACGAGGCCGCCGCCGTGGAAGGTCGCCACCGCCTTGATCCGCTCCGGCACGGTCGCCGCCGCGCGGATCGCGAAGGCGCCGCTGAAGCAATAGCCCTGCGCGCCGATCCCGCGCTTGGTATCGACGGAGGGCTGCGCGTCGAGAAAGGCGACGAAGGCGGCGGCATCCTTGGCGATATCCGCAGGCGTGAGCGAGCCCATCAACGGCGTGATCTTCTGGCGGCCCTCCGGCGTCCTGAAGGCCGAGAAATCGAGCCCGACCGCCCCGCGCAGCAGCCGGTAATAGGGGTTCACGATCAGCACCGAATAGCCGTCGCCGGCCAGCCGCCGCGCCATCGCCTTGTTGGCATCGCGCAGGCCGAGCGCATCGGGCCACATGATGACACCGGGGTGCTTGCCCTTGGCGGGATGGACGAAGAAGGCGTCGCATTTTCCGTCAGGCGTCGTCACGTCGACCATGTTCTCGCTCAGCGAACCGGCGGCGAGCGCGGGCGTCGCATAGGCGGCGATCGCGGCGGCGGTGCCGGCGGTCGCGAACTGGCGCCGCGTCAGGCTGCCGGTGGTCTCGTCAGCGGTGCCGGTGAATTCGTCGCACATCAGGCTTCTCCATTCGATCGTTCGCCGCAGTGTCGCCGCAGCCATGACGCTTGCCAACCGCAAAAAGCCGCTGCGGCGTTTCCGTCGCCTCCATTGCGCCGCCCGCACCGGCACCCTACACTCGCTCGCATCATGACAGACGGCAGCACGTATGCGGTCGCCCTTCTTTCGGGCGGCCTCGATTCCATGGTCGCGGCGGCACGCGCGCGGGAGGACGGGCACAAGCTGCTCGCGCTCTCGGTCGACTATAACCAGCGCCACCAGCTCGAACTCGCCGCCGCGCGCCGCATCGCCAGCATGTTGAAGGCGGAGCGGCACATCGTCCTGCCGCTCGATCTCTCGGGTTTCGGCGGCTCCGCGCTGACCGCCGATATCGACGTGCCGAAGGGCGGCGTGGGGGAGGGCATCCCCGTCACCTACGTGCCCGCGCGCAATACGATCTTCCTCAGCCTCGCGCTCGGCTGGGCGGAAGCCGCGGGCGCGCGTGACCTCTATATCGGCGTCAACGCGCTCGATTATTCAGGCTATCCCGATTGCCGCCCGGAATTCATCGAAGGCTTCGTGAAGCTCGCCGAGCTCGCCACCAAGGCGGGCGTCGAGGGCGAGGGGTTCCGCGTCCAGGCACCGCTGCAGTTCATGACCAAGGCCGACATCGTCCGCGAGGCGGACCGGCTCGGGCTCGACGCCGGGCTGAGCTGGTCGTGCTACGATCCCGCGCCGGGCGGCCTGCATTGCGGGCTGTGCGACAGCTGCCGCCTGCGCAAGAAGGGCTTCGAGGAAGCGGCGCTGCCCGATCCGACCGCCTACGCCGTCTGATGTCTTACGCCGTGAAAGAGATGTTCCTCACGCTACAGGGCGAGGGGGTCAACGCCGGTCGTCGCGCGGTGTTCGTGCGCTTCGCCGGCTGCAACCTGTGGTCGGGCCGCGAGCAGGACCGCGAGGCCGCGATCTGCCGCTTCTGCGACACCGATTTCGTCGGCACGGACGGCGCGGGCGGCGGTAAGTTCGCCGACGCGGACGCGCTGGTCGCGGCGGTGTCCGGCTTCTGGGGTGAGGGGGCGGAGGCGCGCTTCGTCGTGCTGACCGGCGGGGAACCGATGCTGCAGGTCGACGACGCGCTGGTCGACGCCCTCCACGCGAGCGGTTTCCGCATCGCCATCGAGACCAACGGCACCTTGCCCGTCCATCCCGGCATCGACTGGGTCTGCGTCAGCCCCAAGGCGGGAAGCGACGTCGTCCAGCGCACCGGCGACGAGCTCAAGCTGGTCTGGCCGCAGGCGGGGAGCGATCTCGACACGCTGGAGGCGTGGGACTTCGCCCATTTCCTGATCCAGCCGATGGACAGCGCCACGGCGGACGCCAATCAGGCCGCCGCCATCGACGTCGCGATGACCCGCCCGAAATGGCGCCTCAGCCTCCAGACTCACAAATATCTGGGGATGCGCTGAGCAGGCTCAGTTGCTGGCGAGTGGGCCGTAGAAAGCGCCGCATTTCTTGGCGAGCCAGCCGCGCCGGTCCCAGCAACGCGGATCGAGGTTCGGCACGTACGCGACGGAGGCCATGCGCGGGCGCCCCGGAAAACGCTCCTCGCTCCAGTAGACGAGGCTGTTGTTGAGCGTGCGGAACTGGTCGAGCGCGATGTCGACGAAGGTGCCGCGCGGCGCATAAGCCGCCCGCTCGGCGATCTTGCTCGCCGTCTGGCAGAAACCGCGCTGCGCGTTGACAGCGGTATAGCTGGAGTAGGTCCGCGTCCCGAAGCGGTCGAGCGCGTCCTGCCCGATCCTGGGCGTCTTGCTGACGCGGACGAAATATTTGCCGAGCACGGCATAGTTCTTCTTGAACTCGGCCTCGTGGTTGAACAGCACGGCATTGTAATTCTGCACCGACATCAGCGTCGGTTCGAACTGGCATTGCAGAGCCGCCACGTTGAGCGCCGACCGCACGCGCCACACCAGCGCCGCACGCACCTCGTCGGCGGTCGCCTTGGGGAACGCGGTGCTGAATTCGCCCTCGGTCCCCGTCACCGCCGGGCCCGTCATGTCGTGCGACTTGAAAAAGAACTGCGCGGAGGCGGGCTGCGCCAGCGCGAGGAGCGTCATCAAAGGCGACGCGGCTAAGATACGCAAGATACTCATTATTTGTCTCGTCCCCAACTCCTTGGCGCTGATTACGGCGTTTTTGCGCGCAGCCCAAGGCTTTTTCGCCGAAGCGAGTCCGGCTCGGGTTCGGGCCAGAATCAAAAGGCCGGAATCAAAAGGGCCGCCCGGCGCACCGGACGGCCCTCTCTGTCATCCTTGCGGATGATTACATCGCGTTCGACGTCTCGTTCGACATCATCGCGCCGTCGTTGCTCATCGTGCTGTCGACGGCGGTCATGTTGTCCGACATCGTGTCGGTGCTCTCGGTCGAGTTCAGATCGGTGACCGTGGTGTTGTCGACGGTCTCGGTCTTGCCACCGCAAGCCGAAAGCGAAACGGCGGCGACGGCGATCAGCGAACCGGCTGCGACCTTGGTAATGAATGCACGCATTGAATAGCTCCCTAGATAGTCGATCCGGGCTGGCCGTTCCGGCCTTTAATACCCAAACCAAGGTAGGCATTAGACGGAACCGCTTGTTCTCTCAAGCGGGTTTTGCCTCAGGCGGCGGCCGTCAATCGCTCCAGAAAAGCCGGGAACGTGGCCGAAAGCGCCGCGTCGAACGTGGCGAACTCGCTTGGCTTGCCGAGTGCGGCAGCGCTCGTCACCGCGAAGTCGGGCAGGCCGCACGGCACGATCCCGCCGAAATGCGCAAGGTCCGGGGAGAGATTGATCGCGAAGCCGTGCATCGTCACCCAGCGCCGCACGCGCACGCCGATCGCGCCGATCTTGGCCTCCTGCCCATCGGCGAGCCGCGTCCAGATCCCGACCCGGCCCGGCGCGCGGAACGCCGCGATGCCGATCTCGCCGAGCGCCGCGATCAGCCACCCCTCCAGGCTGCAGATGAAGTGACGGATGTCATGCCCGCGCGCATCGAGATCGAGCACGAGATAGCCGATCCGCTGTCCCGGCCCGTGATAGGTGAAGCGCCCGCCGCGCCCGGTCTTGACCACCGGAAAGCGCGGATCGAGCAGTTCGGCCGGATCGGCGCTGGTGCCGCCGGTATAGACGGGCGGGTGTTCGAGCAGCCAGACAAGTTCCCCCGCATCGCCCGCTGTCACGGCGGCGGCGCGCGCCTCCATCTCGGCGATGGCGCTTTCATAGTCGGTAAGGCCCGGCGTCACGCGCCATTCGATCGTCTCGCTCACCCGCGGCAATTGGGCGCGGGCGTTCGGCAAATCAAGCTGCGCGTCACTGGCAACGCCGGCGTGCTTGCGCTAACGCGGCCGGGACTGGAGACCGAAGCAGGCGATGGTGAATCTGGGATCGGTCTGGGATCGTACGACCGGCTTTCTGAAAACCGACTATGCGAACGTCCTGCCGATCGCGGCGGGCGGCATCTTCGTGCCGCTGGCGGCGCTCGGTATATTGCTGACGTCGATGAGCGGACAGGACACGCCGGGCGACTGGATGATGGGGCTGGGCGCGCTCGCGCTCGCATTGGTCACGGTCGGCGGCAATCTCGCGGTCACGGCGCTGGCGATCGATCCGGCGGCGGGGGCGGGCGGCGCGATCCGCACCACCGCCGCGCGCCTGCCGGTGGCGCTCGCGGTCGCGGCGTTGGGGTTCGTTGCGCTGTTCGGCCCGCTGGTCCTGCTCGCCTGGGCGTTCCTGAACACGATGCGCGATGACAACGGCGCGGCAGCGACGGCGGTGGTCGGCTATTGCCTGCTCGTATGCCCGCTCGCGCTGCTGATTGCGGCGCGGCTGCTGCTGTTCACCCCTGCGCTGGTCGCTGAGCGGGCCGGTTTCGGCGCGCTCCTCCGCTCGCTGCGGTTGACGCAGGGCATGACGTGGAAGCTGGTTGGGCTCCTCCTGCTCTACCTGATCGTCACGCAGGTGGCGGCGATGCTGGTGCGCGCGGTGATCGTCCCGCTCGGCATCACCGCGCTTGCGACGATCCTTGTCGCGCTGGTGCAGACGGGCTTCAGCGTGTTCGCGACCGCCTTCACCGCGCGGTTGTTCCTTGCGGTGCGCGATATGCGCGAGATGATTGTCGAATTGTCATGAAAATCAACATCAACACCGCACTCGCCGATGCCTGGTCGATGTGGAGCGCCGATCGCGATCTGCTGCTGCGCATCGTCGGCCCGCTGATCTTTCTCCCGCAATTCGCGGCGCTGCTGCTGGTGCCGGCGATGCAGATCGACGCGAGCTCGGACGAAGCGGCGGCGCGTGATGCCTTCGTCACATGGTTCTCTGCGAACGGGCCCTGGCTGGCGGCGGTACAGGTGATCGCGCTCTACGGCACTCTGGTGCTGCAGATGGCCTATCTCAGCGGCGACCGACCGACGCTCGGCAAGGCGCTGGCGGATTCGCTCCGGCTCCTGCCGCGCTTCTTCCTCGTCGCGATTCTGGTGTCGGCACCGGCGATGGCGATCGCCATCCCGGTGATCGGGCTCGCGATGGTGCTGCCCGCGCTCTACCTGTTCGGCCGCTGGCTGCTCGCCACGCCGGAGCTGGTGGCGGAGCGGCCGGTCGGCGCGATCGAGGCGATCCGGCGCTCGTTCGAAATGACGCGCGGCAACGGCCTGCTGATGATGGCGATCACCGGCATCATGATCCTCGCCGGGCAATTCGCCAGCGCGCCGTTCCTCGCGCTCGGCACGATCCTCGGCGGCGCGCCCGATGCAAACCCGGTGGTGAAGGCTGTGCTCGATGCGCTGGCGGCGGCCTCGGCGACGGCGGCGCTGCTGGCGGCGATCCTCGTGCGGATCGCGCTCTACTATCAGTTGCGCGGGATCAAGAGGGGCACCTGAGGCGCGGCCTCGCGCGGCAGCACGCCGTGCAGGCGCGGATCGGCGAATGTCTCGACCGCGCGGCCGATGGGCGTGAAGCCGTGCCGCCGGTAGAAGCCGAGCGCGGAAGGGTGATCGAGCGAGCAGGTGTGAACCCACACCCGCGTAATGCCCGCCGCCCAGGCGCGGGTGAGCGCCTCCGCCATCAGCCAGCGCCCGTTGCCCTTGCCCTCGAAACCGGGGGCGAGCCCGAAATAGCTCAGCTCGCACGCGCCCGAATGGCGGAAATCGAGTTCGAGCATCCCGGCATCCTCGCCCGCCGCATCGATCACCGCGAACACCTGTACCTGCGGATCGTGGACGATCGCCAGCAATGTGGCCTCGTCGAGCACCAGCCGGGAGAACCACAGCCACGGCTCGCCGACGCGCCGGAACAGCGCGCGGTACGCCTCCGCGTCGGGCCGCTCGCGGCGCACCAGCCGCAGCGGCGAATCGGGGATCGGCGGCAGGGCAGGGCGCTCCCGCATCTCCAGCGTGGTCACGATCGCCGCGACCTCGCCGGGGGCGACCAACGTCAGGCCCCCCACATCAAGCCCACGTCGCCACGGGCGGCAGGCTCATCAGGATCGCGTCGATATTGCCGCCGGTCTTGAGCCCGAACGCCGTGCCGCGATCGTAGACGAGGTTGAACTCGGCATAGCGACCGCGCCATTCGCGCTGCACGGCCACGTCCTCGGGCGCGAAGGCGTCGTGCATCCGCCGCCGCACGATCTTCGGATAGACACTTAGGAACGCCCGCCCAACATCCTGCGTGAACGCGAAATTCTGTGCGAAATCGCCCTCCAGGTGATCGTAGAAAATCCCGCCGACGCCGCGATGCACTTTCCGGTGCGGGATGTAGAAATAATCGTCCGCCCACGCCTTGAAGCGCGGGTAGTGCGCCGAATCGTGCGCGTCGCACGCCGCCCGCATCTCCGCATGGAAATCCTCCGTATCCGCCGCGACCGGCAACGGCGGATTGAGATCGGCGCCGCCGCCGAACCAGCGCTTCGTCGTCGTCAGGAAGCGCGTGTTCATGTGAACGGCGGGCACGTGCGGATTGGCCATGTGCGCGACGAGGCTGATGCCGGTCGCGCAGAAATGCGGATCCTCGGCCGCGCCGTTGATGGTCTTGCCGAACTCGCTGTCGAGCACGCCGCCCACGGTCGAGACGTTGACGCCGACCTTCTCGAACACCTTGCCCTTCATCGTGCCGCGTAACCCCCCGCCGCCATGCTCGCCGGACGGATCGGCGCGGTCCCAGGGCGTGTATTCGAAACGCGCGTCCGATCCTGCTTCGGCCTCGATCGCCTCGAACTCGGCGCAGATCAGGTCGCGAAGCTGTTCGAACCAGGCGCGGGCGGCGGCTTGTTGATCGTCGAGCGGTTGCATGGCTGCGCTTTGCCCATGCCGGCGCGCGGAGTCGAGTGGGACGGATTGTCCTACTCCGGCCACCCGCCCGTCTGGCGCAGCGCCTCGCCCAGCGCGATTCCCGCCGCCACCGCGAGATTGAGCGATCGCATTCCGGTGCGCAGCGGAATCCGCACCCGCAGATCGGCCGCGTCGTGTACGGCCTGCGGTACGCCGCTGCCCTCCGATCCGAACAGCAGCACGTCGCCGCTCTCGAACGTCGCCGCATCGAGCCGCACGCCGCCGCGCGTCGTCAGCAGCACCAGCCGCCCCGGCACGTCGGCGCGGAACGCATGCCAGTCGGCATGGCGGCGCACCTCCGCCGCCTCGCCATAGTCCATCGCGGAGCGCGCCAGCGCCTTGTCGCTCCACGGAAAACCCATCGGTTCGATCAGATCGACGGCCACGCCGACGCACGCCGCCAGCCGCAGGATGGTGCCGACGTTGCCTGCGATTTCGGGCTGATGAAGGGCGATACGCACCGCAGTGCAATAACAGGGCTAAAATGCAGTTGGCAAAGGCGCGGTTGCACGTCTATCAGGCCCGCAACCCTCCGTGGGGACGGAAAGGGGCCGGGGCTGGCGGGGCGATCTCGCGAACGTCATCCTCAGTGAAGAACATGGTGTCGCTCCCCCTTTGGGCAAGGGGCGAACTGCAAGGGCTTGTGAATGGCAAACGTTGATACCGCCGTGCCACCCGGGGAAGACCCGGCACCGTTTCATGAGGCGGTGTCCGATCCCCGCCGCCGCGATTTCATCAATATCGCCGCGGTCGCATGGGCCGGCGTCGGTGGCGCCGTCATCGTGCTGCCGCTCGTCAACCAGATGAGCCCGTCGGCCGACGTGCTCGCGCAGTCGACGACCGAGCTCGATCTGTCGAAGATCGCGCCGGGCCAGGCGATCAAGACGACCTTCCGCAAGCAGCCGCTGTTCGTGCGCAACCTGACGCAGAAGGAAATGGACGAGGCCGACCTGGTCGACGTCGGCACGCTGCGTGACCCGCAGACGCTGGAGCAGCGGACCAAGGCGGGCCACAAGAACTGGCTGATCACGCTCGGCGTCTGCACGCATCTCGGCTGTATCCCGCTCGGCGCCGCCGAGGGTGAGAATCGCGGCCAGTACGGCGGCTATTTCTGCCCGTGCCACGGCTCGCAGTACGATACCGCAGCCCGCATCCGCAAAGGCCCGGCGCCCAAGAACCTGGAAGTGCCGCCTTACAACTTCACGTCGGACACGACGGTCACCGTCGGCTGAGGATCGATTAAATGAGCTTTCCCTGGGCCAAGCATTACGAGCCGAAATACGCACTGACGAAGTGGGTGGACGAGCGCCTGCCGCTCCCGCGCTTCGTCTATAGCGCCGTCGGCGGCGGCTATCCGGTGCCGCGCAACCTGAATTACTTCTGGAACTTTGGCGTCCTCGCCGGCGCGGCGCTCGCCTGCCAGATCGTCACCGGCATCGTGCTCGCCATGCACTTCGCGGCGAACGGCGCGATCGCGTTCGATTCGGTCGAGCACATCATGCGCGACGTCAACGCCGGCTGGTTCCTGCGCTACGCCCATGCGAACGGCGCATCGATGTTCTTCATCGTCGTCTACACCCACATCGCCCGCGGTCTCTATTACGGATCGTACAAGGCCCCGCGCGAGATGGTGTGGCTGCTCGGCGTCGTCATCTTCCTGCTGATGATGGCGACCGCGTTCATGGGCTACGTGCTTCCGTGGGGCCAGATGAGCTTCTGGGGCGCGCAGGTCATCACCGGCTTCTTCTCGGCGATCCCGATCGTCGGCGAGACGATCCGCGTGTGGCTGCTCGGCGGCTTCGCGCCGGACGATGCGGCGCTCAACCGCTTCTTCTCGCTCCACTATCTGCTGCCGTTCGTGATCGCGGCCGTCATCGTGCTGCACATCTGGGCATTGCACATCCCCGGCTCGTCGAACCCGACCGGCGTGGAAGTGAAGGGCGAGCAGGATACGGTGCCGTTCCACCCGTATTACACCGCCAAGGACGGCCTCGGCGTCGCCGTGTTCTTCCTGGTGTTCGCGGCGCTGATCTTCTTCGCGCCGAACTATCTCGGCCACCCGGATAACTACATTCCGGCCAACCCGCTCTCGACGCCCGCGCACATCGTGCCCGAATGGTATTTCCTGCCCTTCTACGCGATCCTGAAGTCCTTCACCGTCGACTTCATCCTGCCGGCGAAGCTGTGGGGCGTGCTGGCGATGTTCGGCTCGATCCTGCTGATGTTCTTCCTGCCGTGGCTCGACAGCTCGCCGGTGCGCAGCGCCAAATACCGTCCGACCTACCGGATCTTCTTCTGGATCCTGATCCTCGACGTGTTCGCACTCGGGTATGTCGGCGGCGCAGAGCCGATCGCGCGCAACGTCATCATCGGGCAGATCGCGGCGGCCTATTACTTCGCACACTTCCTGATCATCGTGCCGATGGTGTCGCGCATGGAGCGCCCGCGCCCGCTGCCGAATTCGATCACCGAAGCGGTGCTGGCCAAGCATGGCGCTCATCCGGTTCCGGCCGAATAAGGGGCAATACGAGAATGATTCGCTGGATTTCCGCTCTTGTCGGCCTCGCTTTCGTGTTCGTCGTGTCGCTCGGGCTGTTCAGCAGCATCGTGGGCGTCATCACCGATCCCGCCCCGCCGACCGCCGAGCATTTCGTGCATGAGGAGCATCCGCTGCTCGATGCCGGCCTTCCGTCGTCGGGCCTGCTCGGCAAGTTCGATCTGCGCCAGGTGCAGCGCGGCTTCCAGGTCTACAAGGAAGTCTGCGCGGCCTGCCACTCGCTGCGCCACGTCGCCTTCCGCGATCTGAAGGAAATCGGCTATGACGAGGGTCAGGTAAAGGCGATCGCCGCCGCCTGGGTCGTCGAACAGCCCAGCGTCAACCCGGAAACGGGCGAGCCCGCGACGCGCAAGAACACGCCTGCGGATCACTTCCCGCTGGTCTATGCCAACGATGTTGCCGCGCGCGCCGCCAACAACAACGCCGTGCCGCCCGATCTCTCGCTGATGACCAAGGCGCGTCACGACGGCCCCGACTACATCTATTCGCTGGTCGGCCACGGCTACGTGCCGCAGCCCAAGGAACTGCTCGCCAAGTTCCCGGATGCGGCGACGCCCAAGGGCCTGCACTACAACCAGTATTTCGCGAACCTCAACATCGCCATGCCGCCGCCGCTGACGTCGGCCGGTCAGGTCGAATATCTCGACGGCACCAAGCCGACGGTCGACCAGATGGCGAAGGACGTGGCCGCGTTCCTGACGTGGACCGCCGAACCCAATCTCGATGCACGCCACGGCGCGGGCCTCGCGGTGCTCGGCTTCCTGCTGATCTTCTGCTTCCTCGCCTGGGGCGCGTATCAGAACGTCTGGCGCGACCTGAAGCACTGAGATGTACCGTCGCCCCGGCGGAGGCCGGGGCCGCTATGATATGGGACTGGCCGGTTGCCCCGCGCCCAGCGGCCCCGGCCTCCGCCGGGGCGACGGAGTTGGCAATGGCCGATAACGACGACCTCAAGGCCCTCATCCGCACGATCCCGGACTTTCCCAAGCCCGGCATCCAGTTCCGCGACATCACCACGCTGCTGCTCGACGCGGCGGGTTTCCAGACCACGATCGCGCGGATGGCGGTGGCGACGCGCGGGCCGGTCGATCTGGTTGCGGGCATCGAGGCACGCGGCTTCCTCTTCGCCGCAGCGCTCGCCGCGCCGCTGAACGCCGGCGTGCTGCTGATCCGCAAGGACGGCAAGCTGCCCGGCGTGACGATCGCCGAGGATTATGCGCTCGAATACGGCACCGACCGCATTACCATGCATGAAGACGCCCTCGTCCCCGGCCAGCGCGTGCTGCTGGTCGACGACCTCATCGCCACCGGCGGCACCGCCCGCGCGGCGGTCCGCCTGCTGCGCAAGGCCGGCGCGGTGCTGGAACAGGCGCAGTTCCTCGTCGACCTCCCCGACCTCGGCGGCGCGGACGCGCTGCGCGGCGAGGGGATCGCGGTGGATGCGTTGCTGAGTTTCGAGGGGCACTGACGGGCGCAGGCGAGCGCCCCGCGAGCCGGTGCGCGGCAAGCCGCGCAGCGCCCGGCACGGCCGGCGGGTCGGGGCGAAGCCCCGAACCCGTCCGACGACGCGGCTTCGCCGCGGCGTGTTCGCTACCGCCCAAACTCCTTGTGTACCGAATGTCTGCTAAGCGACCCATAGCGGACATTCAGCGGGGGGTATGCTGATGGCTGCTGCCGCCCCAGTTGCGGATATTACGTTCGGCTGGAACAAGGGCGCAATGGCGACCGACACGACAGACTTCGACTACGCTTCGGCAGCGGTTCCGCCCGGCGCTCTTTTCGTAGCGGCAGACGAACCGCTATTGGTATATCCGTCAGTCGCGGCAGCAGAAAGCCACCTTGAAGCAATAGATGTGCGGAATGGCGTCTACCCAGCAGCGTATGGCCCGAACGGCGAATCCTACCGGATCAAAGCTGACGGCGATCACGTTGTAATCGAACCGACCGGCGAGTCTGATAGGCCAGACGAGTTGAGCGGTTTGCTACTCCGGTATCTGAAAGCGACTGGCAGCACTCCAGATGCGACTACGACATTCAGGGATTTGGTGGCAACGGTGTGGGCCATCGAACGCGAGTTCTGGCAAGAGCATGACCCTTACGGCGATCGCTTCGGCACGCGCATATCGCTTTGGGGGTGCGTCGGATTTGCGGTGATTCTAGGGCCGGTTCTCTACTTAGTCTTTCGGTAGCTTCATAATGGCCGCTTTCCACCCAACCCGGACATTCCCGCTGTCCTACACCCAACCGATCTGCGATATCGCACCATCGCTCTTTGAACTGTCGGACCCGCCGCTCGCCATTCTCGCGAAAACCCTTCTCGCGCCCGCGCCGCGCGGCCGTCGGAAAGGGGCAACAGGCGCAGACGTAGCGTAAACTTTGTAAACTTCCGCGCACACCCGTCCAACACGGGGGCGCCGAACACCCCCCGATCAGTGTGACCTTAGTGTGACTTTCCGCACCGGATCTGTCCAAAATCGGAAACGATCGACCCGGACAGTTTCCATTCAGGTGTCAATCGTGACAACCAGGTGTTACCTTCGCCCGGAACCCCAGCCTCGCTTCATCGTTCTCCCTGCACGACGCGCCGTCACGCGAATCCTCCCCCGGCGACGCGCCTTCAGTTGGAGTCGCACCATGTTCGCCAAGAAAATCCTCATCGCCGGCCTCGTCGCGTCGGCGGGCCTCGGCCTCACTGCCTGTGTCGATGACGGCTATGGCGGCGGCTACGGCGTCGGTTATGCCAGCGACAATTGGGATCCCTATTACGGCGGCTTCAGCGCCGATCCGTACTGGGGCTGGCAGGGCGATTATTATTATCCGGGCAGCGGCTATTACGTCTACGGCCGCGACAACAGCCGCCGCCGCTGGAACGGCGATCAGCAGCGCTACTGGCAGGGCCGCTCGCAGAACTGGAACAACGCTCACCGCGAGATCCGCCCGATGTGGAAGGATTACGGCGTGCAGGGCGGCCAGCGCTGGCAGGGCCGTGGCGGCGGCCGCCGTCGCTAGGGTCTAGCGCGCGGCCAGCAGCGGCGCGAGCGTTGCGGCGTTGCCGTCATTCGGCAGCGGCGCGACGCCCACCAGCCGCGCGAGCATCGGGTACAGATCGACATTGTCGAACTTTACCGGGATGCGCGCGTCGCGACGAAACGCCGGGCCGTTGACGAGGAATAGCGCCGTCATCTCCGGGTCGTCGATGTCGTATCCGTGCTCGCCCTTGTTGGTCGGCGCGCCCGGCAGCACGTCGCCGCCGCGAATGCCCTGGCAGATGATCGGCGCGACGCGCGGGCTCCTGCCATAGGCGAAGGCGGCGGGCACGTCGGCCTTGCGCCAGCACGTCATCAGCGGATTGGGCGCGGTCAGCGCCCGCGCGACCGCCTCCTCATGCCCCGGCTTCGGCGCGATCGCGGCAAGCGGGCCGTAGAAGACGAGATCGTAGCTCTCGCTCGGCAGGATCTTCTGCAGCAGCACCGCCTTGTCGGGCTCGACATCGCGCATGCCGTGATCGGAGACGATGACGAAATTGACCGGCTGACCAAGCCCGGAAAGCGTATCGCGCAAGCCCCCGATCAGCGCGTCGATATGCCGCACCGCCGCGATCGTCTCCGGCGCCATCGGGCCCTGCTTGTGCCCGGTCTTGTCGACGTCGTCGAAATAGAGCGTCATGAACTTCGGCCGGAGCGCGGCCGGGCGGCGCATCCAGTCCTCCAGCGTCAGCACGCGCTGCGCGCTGGTGAAATTCGGGTCGAAGCGCGCCCAGTCGCTCGGCCGCACGTTGCCGTGCGCGGCTTCCTCGCCGGGCCAGAACATCGTGCCGCTGCGGATGCCGGCTTTCTCCGCCGTGATCCACAACGGCTCCTCCTGCGCCCACCAGAAGGGATCGAGCGCGCTCAGATCCTTGTTGTAGAATTTCTCGCCCGGCCGCGCGGGATCGCGGAATGTGTTGGCGACGATGCCGTGATGATCGGGGCGGAGGCCCGTCACCAGCGTGGTGTGGTTGGGGAAGGTCAGCGTCGGATAGCTCGGCCGCATCGTCGCCTGTACGCCGCCCGCCGCCAGCGCATCCAGGTTCGGCGTGTTGCCGTGCGCGAGATAATCGGGCCGGAAGGCGTCGATCGAGATCAGGATCGTGACCGGCTGCCGCGCCTCTGTCACGGCAGAGGGCGTAAGGGGCGCGACGGCGGGCGGCGTCGCGCAGGCCTGAAGAAAGGCGCACGCCGCCGCGACCGCGAATTTGCTGAACCACCGCATGGACGCGCCCTTCACCACTTTCATGTCAGCATCGCGACACCGCGACTATTTGCCAAGCGATAGCTTCGCGAACACCGTACCGCTGACCGGAAACGTCCCATAGGCCGCATCGAGCGCGGCGGGCTTGCCGTAGACCCCGACCGCGCCGCCCAGCGCGAGCTGGAACGACTTCCCGATCGGCAGCCGGTACGCATAGCCGCCCTCGACCTTGCTGACGCGGAACTTCGTATCGTGCAGCGGATCGGCGTGATCGGGAAACAGCTCGTCATTGGCGACATTCTCGAACCGCCCGAACAGCGTGTGATGGCGCGTAACGTCCCAGCTCACCTCCGCCAGCCACGCCGGCAGCGTCCGCCCCGGCTGCTTGTTCTTGGCGGAGAAGGCGATCAGCGCGGAAAGCCCGCCGCGCGCATATTGCACGCTCGCCGTGGTGCGCTCCTCGCTGATGCCGGGTTCGAGCTGCTCGGGCTCCTTGATATGCCCGTGGCTGACCTGCGCCGACCAATAAGGCGAGGGGTTCCAGGTCGCGCGCACGCTCCACGAATCGAGGCCCGGCGTCTCGATCCCCCAGCGATACTGGTCGGGCTCGCGCCCGCGAAAGCCGGACGCCTCGATCTGCCAGTGCCGCCGCGCGATGCCCGCCGTGACCACGCCGTAGCTGATGTGCGTGCTGTCGAGCCAATGGTGCGTGATCGGGCTGAGCGGCAGGTACTGCGCCGATCTGCGGTGCATGAAGGCAGAGGGGCCGATCGCGGGCTCCGCGACCGGCCCGCCGTAGAGGAACAGCTTTGTGGTCGTCCCGACATCCACGTCGATCCGCGCCGACAGCTCCATGAACAGATCGTGCGGATGCTGGCGGTCGATCAGCGGGACGACGCCGTTCGCGGTCTCGCCGGTCGCGAAAAGATTGGGATAGCCACGCGCGCCCATCGCTGGATCGAGGCTCAGCATCGATCGCAATTGCAGCGCCACGCCGGGCGCGAGATCGCGCGCGGCGGTGATCATCGCCATCGATTGGACGAAGCCCTCGTTGCTCCCACGCGGTCCGCCCTGATCGGTATAGGCCGCGAAGGCATAGCCGTGGAGCATCAGCATCCAGTCGCCGGCCATGAGGTGCAGCCCCTGCATCGGCTCCGTGCCGGGGTTGCGCGACGTGCCGGAGCCGTCGCTCGATCCGGGAGGGGCGGGAGCCGGCATGTCGGCCATCTGATGATCGTGCGGCGCGGGAGTCGGCGTGGGGGCCGGCATCTCCATGCCGGGCATATGGTCGTGGTCCTGCGCGGCGGCGACGGCCGGCATCAGCGCGACAGCCGCAACGGCCGCGCGCCAGATCGTTCTGGTCATGAAAATCTCCGGGAAATGTCAGGGGAAGCAGCGGGGCTTCAGACATTCCTCGGCGGGGGCGGCACGGGGCCCTCAGCCGCGACCGGCGGCAGCGCGGCGATCCGCGAAAGCGGGGCGGGAGCCGGAAGCAGGAAGCGCCGGTCGAGCGGAGTGGCGTCGAGATCGGCGACAGGCACACACCCGACGCACAGATGCTCGGCCGGCGGGGCCTTGCGCTCACCGTGATGGGGCATGCCGGGCATCGCGTGATGCATCGCGACCGGCGGCGTACTTTCGCAGGCAGCGGCCGGCATCGCCGGTGTGGCAAACGCGATCAGCAGGATGAGCAGCAGGCGGAGCATCTCCCCGCGCTTCTAGGCGTCGCGCGCGGAACCGGCAACCACTGTCACGGACATGAACAGCCGCAAGTAATCGCTGGATTTTTGCTGCGCATCATTGCCCTCGCGGCGAAGAGAACCCTAAGATGCCCGGCGAATCCTGGCAGCAGAGGCTCAAATCCATGAAATTCGGAAAAGCCAATCTTGCGTTGATCGGCGCCGCGCTCCTGTCCCTCGGCGCGTGCGACAAGCTCGAGCTGCCGGGCGGCGACGTCACCTCCAGCGACTCCTCCGCCAGCAAGAAGCTCGACGGCTATACCGAGGGGCACAATACGCTGCTCGATTCCTCCTTCGGTTTCGAGAAAAAGACAGGCGAATATATCCAGGACGATGTCGCGCATCATTCGCTCGAAGGCTATTTCCATGCCGATCCGGGCTGGATCGGGAAGGGCGTCGCCGCGCTCAAGGAAGCGCGCGCGCTGCCGGGCGGTTCGGCCGAACTCGACAAGGCGGCCGATGCGCTGATCGCGTCGATGGGCAAGGTCGAGACGCACATGGCCAGCCTGGACGAATATTATACCAGCAAGAAATATCTCGACGACAAGCTCGCGCGCGGCAAGGCGGAGGATCCCGTGATGCTGGCCGAGATCGACGCCGCCGGGAAAGACCTCGTCGCCTTCAGCAAGCTGCTCGATACGGCGCTCGATCAGCGGGATGTCGTTTTGCTGGAGAAGCTGAAGGATGCCGATCCGGTCAAATACCAGACCAAGCTGGCGTTGATCCATTCCAAGAAGCTGATCGAGATTTTCAACGGCGAGAAGGATCCGACCAAGCCCGAGCTCATCGCGAAGGGCGACGCCGAGATCGTGATCATCGAAAAGGCGGTCGCCGATGCGCGGGCGGAGGCGACCAAGGCGGGCCGGCAGGAGCCCAACGCGGCGAGCACTCTGGTGCAGATGATCGGCGAATATCGCGGTTTCAAGCAAAGCCGCGATCCGCGCGACCTGGATACCGTGCTGACCTATTATAACCAGTCGGTCGATCTGACCAACCACGCGCCTGACGGGCGGTAGGCCGGGTTCGTTGCTTCGCACGACCCGCCGGCCGTGCCGGGCGCTGCGCCGCGCGCATCGGCGCGGACGTAGCCGCGCCTGCGCCCGTCAGACGTTAAACCGGAACAGCATCACGTCGCCGTCCTGCACGACGTATTCCTTGCCCTCCTGCCGCAGCTTGCCGGCCTCGCGCGCGCCCGCTTCGCCCTTCAGCGCGACATAATCGGCGAAGGCGATCGTCTCGGCACGGATGAAGCCGCGTTCGAAATCGGTGTGGATCTCGCCTGCCGCCTGCGGGGCCTTGGCGCCGACATGGACCGTCCAGGCGCGCGCTTCCTTCGGTCCCACGGTGAAGAAGGTGAGGAGGTGGAGCAGCTTGTACCCGGCGGTGATGACGCGGGCGAGCCCGGTCTCCTCCAGCCCCAGCTCGGACAGGAACTCGCCGCGCTCCTCGGGCGGCATCGTCGCGATCTCGGCCTCGATCGCGGCCGAGACCACGACCGCCTCGGCACCCTCGGCCTTCGCCTTCTCGAACACCCGCGCCGACAGCGCGTTGCCGTTCGCCGCATCGCCCTCATCGACGTTGCAGACGTAGAGGACGGGCTTCGAAGTCAGGAGCTGCGCCTGCGCGAAGGCGCGCGCCTCCTCCTCGTCCTTGGGCTTGGTGAGCCGCGCGGGCTTGCCCTCGCGCAGCAGGTCGAGCGCCTGGCCCAGCACCGATGCGGCGACCTTCGCCTCCTTGTCGCCCTGCGCCGCCTTCTTGCCGAGGTTGGGCACGCGCTTCTCGAGGCTCTCGAGGTCGGACAGCATCAGCTCGGTCTCGACGGTTTCGGCATCGGCGATCGGATCGACCTTGCCCTCGACGTGCGTCACGTCGCCATCCTCGAAGCAGCGCAGCACATGGACGATGGCGTCGACCTCGCGGATGTTGCCGAGGAACTGGTTGCCCAGACCCTCGCCCTTCGATGCGCCGCGCACGAGGCCCGCGATGTCGACGAAGGCGAGCTGCGTCTCGACGATCTTCTGAGAGCTGGCGATCTCGGCGAGCTGGTTCAGCCGCGCGTCTGGCACCGCGACGTTGCCGACATTCGGCTCGATCGTGCAGAAGGGGTAATTCGCCGCCTGCGCCGCCGCCGTCTCGGTGAGCGCATTGAACAGGGTCGATTTGCCGACATTCGGCAGGCCGACGATACCGCAGCGGAAACCCATGTAATCCTCGTGCTCGTTAGTGAGCGCCGCCGATAGCGGCTGCGGGACGCTGCGGCTAGCCCTGGCCGAGGTGGAGATAGTTGGTCGTGAAGTCCGCGACCGCGCGCAACCGCTCCCAGTCGTTGACCGCGACCGATCGTTTGCTGCGCGTGATCAGCCCGTCGTCCTGCAACGCCTTGAGCGTACGGTTGACGTGTACCGCCGTCAGCCCGAGCGCATCGCCTAGCTGTTCCTGCGTCATCGGCAGCTCGTACGCTTCGCGCGGGCCGAGGCCGGCGCTTTCCCGCCGCATCGCAAGTTCGCAGATGAGATGCGCGGTGCGCTCGCGCGCGTCCCGGCGCCCGACATTGGCGATCCATTCGCGTGAGATCGATGCCTCGATCAGCGTCTCGCGCCACATCGCCTTGCCGACGGCAGGGCGTGCAAATGCGAGCGCTACCACCTCCTCGTGCGGGAAGAGCAGGACGGTGGCGGCGGTGAGAGCCTGGATGTTGTGGTCGGCCTCCTGCAGCAGCATGTTCTGCAGATCGATGATGTCGCCGGGAATGTGGATCGAAACGATCTGACGGCCACCATCCGCAACGATCTTGTGGCGGTAGACGAAGCCATCGACCAGGAACGAGCAATATTTCGGCCGGTCGCCTTCGCGCAGCAGATATTGGTTGGGCTCGAAACTCCGGGCGGTGCCGTTGAGCCGCTCGATCCCGTCAAGATCATCGCGATCGAGGGAGTATCGCGCCTTCAGGTGCCCGGCAAGCGATCGTATGGCGAAGACGCGGGCGGCCATTCTCTTCCTTTGGGACGGAAGAGGAGGAGGTACGCCCCAAAAAGGGAACCCCGACGTCCGTATGAGCACCGTGTTTTAGGGCGGCGTGGCCCGACGGTCCTTGATTTTGGACTTTATGAATCAGCTTATCATATGTTTGGATGCGTGCCGCTCGCCAATCGCGGGCGATCAGCGATAGTTGAAGCTGATGCTGATCCGGTCCTCTTTGGCGTTCCCCGCGACGACCTCATGCCGCAGCCAGCTTTCCCACAGCAGCACAGTGCCCGGTTCGGGTTCGACATACACGAACGGGTTCGCCTCCTCGCGGCGGGCGGGGGCGGCCATCAGCAGCGGCAGGCGCGGATCCTCGAAACGGATCGCGCCGGCGCCCGGCGGCACCGCGACGTAGAGCGTGCCCGATACCGCGGAATGCGGGTGGATATGCCCGCTATGCGTGCCGCCCGGCTTCATCACATTGACCCACAGGCTGTCGAGCTTGAGCTTGCGCCCCGCCAGATCGAAGCCGGCGGCATCGGCGAAGGCGGCGACGTGGCGTCCCAGCGCCTTCTGGAGATCGGCGAAGGCGGGGTCGCGCTGCGGCAGGTCGTTGAGCGAGGCGTAGCTGGTATAGCCGCGATACGTGTGCGCCTTCGACCATGCCCGCCCGGCGCGGTCCTCCTGCGCGAGCATCAGGCACGAGTCCTCCAGCTCGGCGAGCAGGGCGTCATTGCCGAGCGCACCGCTATAGAGCGGGGTCGGGAACAGGCTGCGCACGCTCATGCGTCGCTCAACCGCAGCGCGACATCGTTCATGAAGCGCACGTCGTCGCCCGCCGCCAGCCAGCGCGCCTCCGCCGCCACCGCGCCGAGCATGTCGGAGAGATCGTCGATCTCCGCCTTGGCGTAGTTGCCGAGCACATAGGGGCTCACCTTGTCCTTGTGCCCCGGATGGCCAATGCCGAGCCGGATGCGGCGATAGGCGTTGCCGATATGCGCCTCGGTCGAGCGCAGGCCGTTATGCCCGGCAGTGCCGCCGCCGATCTTCACCTTCACCTTGAAGGGCGCGAGATCGAGTTCGTCGTGGAACACGCTGACGTCGCCTTCGTCGAGCTTGTAGAAGCGCATCGCCTCGCCGACGCTGCGGCCGCTTTCGTTCATGAAGGTCGCGGGCTTCAGGAGCAGGATCTTCTCAGCTCCGATGCGCCCTTCCTGCGTCCAGCCCTGGAACGCCTTCTTCACGGGGCCGAAATCATGGAAATCGGCAATCGTGTCGAGCGCCATGAAGCCGACATTGTGCCGGTTCATCGCATATTGCGGACCGGGATTGCCGAGGCCGACCCAGATTTGCACTCTTCTTCTCCCTCTCCTCTCTGGGGAGAGGGCCGGGGAGAGGGGCAGTCGCAAGCGCAACGCCCGGAACTGCCCCTCTCCCAACCCGCTCCCCGAAGGGGAGAGGGCTTTTGCCAGCGATTACTCGCCCTTGTCCTCGCCCTCGGCAGCGGCATCACCCTCGGGTGCGGCCTCGTCCGAAGCCTCGGCAGCCTCAGCGGCCTGCGCCTCGGCGACTTCGGCCTCGAGCGCCTCGTCCTCCACGGTCGGGACGGTCGGCGGCACGATCGTGGCGATCGCGAAGTCGCGGTCGGCGATCGCGGGCTCGACGCCCTTGGGCAGCTTCACGTCCGAGATGTGGATCGATGCGCCGACGTCCAGGCCCTTGAGCGAGATGGCGATCTCGCTCGGGATGTTGGCGGCGTCGCACACCAGTTCGATTTCGTGGCGCGTGATGTTGAGCACGCCGCCCGCCTTGGCGATCCCCGGAGCGTCGTCTTCATCGGTGAAGTGGACGGGCACGCTGACGTGTACGGTGGTGTGCTCGCCGATGCGCAGGAAATCGACATGCTCGGGACGATCGGTGACGGGGTTGAACGCGACGTCCTTGGGGAGCGTGCGCACGGCCTTGCCGCCGGCGTCGATCATCACGACCGAATTCATGAAATGACCCGTCATGAGGAGACGCATCAGCGCCTTTTCCTCGACATGGATCGAGAGGGGTTCTTGCTTGTTGCCGTAGATCACGGCGGGCACGCGGCCTTCACGACGAAGCGAACGGGAGGCTCCCTTGCCAACCTGTTCGCGCGTCTCGGCTGCGAGCGTCAACTGGTCGCTCATTGCAGGTCTCCGAAATGCGTTTGGTCAAATCCCCGGCCAGGCCTCCAGGGATGACCCTGACCGGAAGGCGGCGCGAATAGCGGAGAAGGGCGGAAAGGGCAAGGGTACCCTGTCCTACACGCCCGGAATATGCGACGGTCGCGCTTGCTCTTTGAAATCCCTGGCTGTCGATTGGTGCAATTTCGGAAACGATCGGAAGTGATTTTTTCCGTTTGAGTGTCAATGTGTCAAGCGGACTCTCACTCTGCGTGTTTCCGGCGGCCCCTCAATATTTGATCCGCGTCACCTTCAGCCCGTGCTTCGCCAGCAGCGCCTGCACGCTCTCGCTGCCCGCAAGATGCCCCGCGCCGACGGCGATGAAGATCGTGCCGGGCTGGTCCATCCGCTTCTCGATCCACTCGGCCCAGCGCGCGTTGCGATCGGTCAGCAGCGCCTTCTTGAGGACGGGCTGCTTGGTCAGATCCTCGTTCATCAGCTTGCCGAGCCCGTCGGGGTTTCCGGCGCTCCACAGATCGACCATCTTGTTGATCTCGCCGTCGAACTTGTCGATGTCCTCGACGCCCGAGAGCAGGAAGGCGATCTGCGCGTCCTGCGGCAGATCGTGGAAATAGCCGAGTTGCTGGCCGAGCGTCTCCAGCCCCGACACCGGCTTGTGCGCGGCCTGCGCGGCGGCGTCGAGCTGCTTCTCGACGCCCTCCTCGCGCCCGAACCCGGCCTTGGCGAGGCTGAGCTGGCCGAGCTGCGCGGCGGCGAACCACGGCTGATACCGGTCGAACGCGGTGGCCGGCACGCCGAGCTTGGCGAGGCCGGCGGCATAGGCGGCGCGCTTGTCGGCGGGGATCTTGTCGGTCAGCGTCGGGCCGGTCGCGTCGATCGCGAGCGGCAGCATCACCTTCTGCGCCTCCTCGGGGCTCGGCATCGGAATTTCGAGGACGAGGCTGTCGCTGGAATCGAACGCCGTCTTCACCGCCTCGTCGAACCACGACAGGCCGGGCTTCAGCGCGTGGATCGTGCCGAACAGATAGATCGTCGTGTCGGCATCCTTCACCACCCAGAGCGCGGGATCGACGTCCTTGAAGGCGGCAGGCGCGGGAGCGGGCTGCGCGCAGGCCGGCGTAGCGGCGACGAGGAAAGCGGCGGTGACGATCTTGATGAAGCGCATGGACGAGCCCCTACGAGTGGATCGCCGCGATATAGGAACTGGCGGGTAGCGCTAGTCTTAACGCGATCAGGGCAGGCGGACGACCCGGATGCCGCGCTTTTGCAGCAGCGCGATCACCGAACCGGGCCCGACGAAATGCGCCGCGCCCGCCGCGAACAGCACGCGGCCCGGCCGCCGCAGCCGCGTCGCCAGCGCCGCGGCCCATGCCCGGTTGCGATCGTGCATCAGCGGCTTCGACAGCGGATCGGCCGTTCGCCCGAGCTCGGTGGCGAGCGCGGCGAGATCGCCCTTCGCCCAGGCATGGACGGCGGCGAAGCGCGCATCGTCGCTCTGCGTCTCGGCGTCGATCGCCTGATCGAGCATCTCGCGCTGCTGCGCCTCGGGCGTCGCGTTCAGCGCCTTCATCACCGCCGCGCCGTCCTCGATCGCGGTGACGGGCTTGCCGGCCTTGCGGAACCGCGTCTCGAGATCGTCGTCCGCGCCGGCGGCGGAGGCCTGCCCGGCGTGAACCTCGCGCGTGAAGCCGATCGCGATCGCCGCCATCCACGTCGGCATCCGGTCCATCAGCGCGACGGCGGGCGCGGGCATCTTCGCCTGCTGCGCCCGCAGCGCGTCGCGATGATCGGCCGAGGCGCGCTCGACCAGCGGCGGCAGCTTCGCCTCCTTCTCCGGCCGGAACGATGCGGGTGCGCTGCTGTCGATCGATTCGACGATCAGCGCACGGGCACGCTTCGCCACGCTGTCGATCCGCGCATCGCGCCACACGAAGCCGGGCGGCAGGACATGGACCGTGCCGAACAGCCAGATCGTCGTGTCCTTATCGCCGATCCGCCAGATCGCCGGGTGCGGTGCGTAGTCCTGCGCGACAGGCGTGCCGGGGCCTTCGTCCTCCGACCCGACCACATCGAACAGCATCGTCGGCGCGACGCGCTCGTCGGCGGGGAGGGCGGCGTAGATCAGGCGCGGCGAAGCGGGCTGGCCGCGCCAGGTGATGGCCTCGCTGGCGTCGGGCACGGCATAGACGATGTACGGCGCGGCACCGAGCGCGATCGTCTCACCGGGATCGGTCGGCTGATAGGCGATGCGCTGCGCCGTGGCGGGCATCGCCAACGACAGCCCGGCGACAGCGCACCAGGCTCCCCAATCGCCAACGAAGCTGCGCCTTGCCCTCACCCCGCGAACACAGCCGAAACGCCCCCTGCCGTCAACGGGCCGCCCACGCATGGTTGACCCCTTTCGGGCCATGCGCCAAAGCCCGCCGCGATGACGAGCGACGCGACCGACAAGCCTCTCAGCTTTCAGGGCATGATCCTGAAGCTCCACGAATACTGGAGCGCGCGGGGCTGCCTGATCCTGCAGCCCTATGACATGGAAATGGGCGCGGGCACCTTCCACCCCGCGACGACGCTGCGCGCGCTCGGCCCGAACCCGTGGAACGCCGCCTTCGTCCAGCCTTGCCGCCGCCCGACCGACGGCCGCTACGGCGAAAACCCGAACCGGCTCCAGCATTACTATCAGTATCAGGTAATCCTGAAACCTTCGCCGCCCGATCTGCAGGAACTGTACCTCGGATCGCTCGCCGCGATCGGCATCGACTTCACGCTCCACGACATCCGCTTCGTCGAGGACGATTGGGAGAGCCCGACGCTCGGCGCGTGGGGGCTCGGCTGGGAAGTGTGGTGCGACGGCATGGAGGTGACGCAGTTCACCTATTTCCAGCAGATGGGCGGCTACGACTGCAAGCCCGTCGCGGGCGAGTTGACCTACGGCCTCGAACGGCTCGCGCTGTACCTGCAGAACAAGGACAGCGTTTACGATCTCGCCTTCAACGATGCCGGGGTGACGTACGGCGACGTCTTTCTCGAAAACGAGAAGCAGATGAGCGCGTGGAATTTCGAGATCGCCGATACCGAACGCCTGTTCGACCTGTTCCGCAAGGCGACCGCCGAGTGCGAGAACTGCCTCGATGCGAAGCTGCCGATCCCGGCCTACGAACAGGCGATCAAGGCGAGCCACGTCTTCAACCTGCTGCAGGCGCGCGGCGTGATCTCGGTGGCGGAGCGCCAGGCGTACATGGGCCGCGTCCGCGATCTCGCGAAGGGCGCCTGCGCGAGCTGGATGGACAAGAACGGATGGGCGGCGTGATGCGGGCGACACCAATCTCCCTCTCCCTTTGTGAGAGGGAAGGGGCCCGCCCGGCGCAGCCGGGTGGGAAGGGTGAGGGCAGCCTCTCTACCCTCACCCTCCCATCGCTTCGCTCCTCCTTCCCTCTCCCAAAGGGAGAGGGACTGTGATGGATTTCCTCCTCGAACTCCGCTCCGAGGAAATCCCGGCGCGGATGCAGGACAAGGCGCGCGACGATCTCGCGCGGCTGTTCGCGGCCGAACTGGCGAAGGCGGGACTCCACACCGATGCCATCGTCACCTTCGCGACGCCGCGCCGCCTCGCGCTGATCGCGCGCGATCTGCCCGCCGCGACCGCCGAGTCTTCCGAGGAAACCAAGGGCCCAAAGACCTCGGCGCCGCCGCAGGCGCTGGAGGGCTTCCTGCGCAAGACCGGCCTCAGCCAAGACCAGCTCGTCGAGCGCGACGGCGTGTATTTCGCAGTTCTCGACAAGCCCGGCCGCCCCACCGCCGAGGTGCTGGCCGAGGCGATCCCCGCCGTCATCCGCGCCTTTCCCTGGCCCAAGTCGATGCGCTGGGGCGATGCCTCCGCCTCTACCGAATCCTTACGTTGGGTACGCCCGCTGCAGGGCATCGTCGCGCTGCTGGGCGAGGAGATCGTGCCGTGCGAGATCGCCGGCGTCACCTCCGGCGCGGCGACGCTCGGGCATCGCTTCCATCATCCCGGCGTCATCACGATCGGCTCGGCGAGCGACTACGAAGAGAAATTGCGCGCCTGCCACGTGATCGTCGATCAGGACGAGCGGCGGCAGATCATCGCGCTCGGCGCGAAGATGGCGGCGCGCAAGGCGGGGCTCGAACTCATCGAGGATACCGGCCTCCTCACCGAGAATGCTGGCCTCACCGAATGGCCGGTGCCGCTGCTCGGTCGCTTCGACGCGGCGTTCCTCGCCGTGCCGCCCGAGGTGATCCAGCTCACCGCGCGCGTGAACCAGAAATATTTCGTGTGCCGCGATGCCGAGGGCAAGCTCGCGAACGCCTTCGTCTGCACGGCCAATATCGACGCGGCGGACGGCGGTACGAAGATCGTCGAGGGCAACCGCAAGGTACTGGCGGCGCGCTTGTCGGATGCGAAGTTCTTCTACGAAACCGACCTCAAGGTGCCGCTCGAGGAGCAGGCGAAGAAGCTGGCGAACATCGTCTTCCACGAGAAGCTCGGCACCGTCGCCGACAAGGTCGAGCGCGTCGCGAAGCTCGCGCGCTGGCTGGTGGAGGAGGGGATTGTCGGGGCAGCCGTCGCCCCGGCGAAGGCCGGGGCCGCCGGGTCATCTGGCGAGCCGGCTGCCCCGAACGCAGCGGCCCCGGCCTCCGCCGGGGCGACGAGCCTGGCCGACCTCGCCGAACGCGCCGCCCGCCTCGCCAAGGCCGATCTCGTCACCGGCATGGTCGGCGAGTTCCCCGAATTGCAGGGCCTGATGGGCGGCTATTACGCCGCCGCGCAGGGCGAACCCCGCGAAGTGTGGGAAGCGGTGCGCGATCACTACAAGCCGGTCGGGCAGGGCGACGAGGTGCCGACTGCGCCGGTTACGGTGGCGGTGTCGCTGGCGGACAAACTGGACACGATTGGTAGTTTTTTTGCAGTCGCTAAGCGGCCTAGCGGCTCGAAAGACCCGTTCGCTTTAAGACGTGCAGCTCTCGGCGTGATCCAAGTTATCCTGCGCAACAGCCTTCGGTTTGAAGTTACGGAAGCGTTGTTGGAGCAGCGTCGACTGCGTTTAGAACAGCTTGACGCCGGAGCGTGCTTCGAATTTGATGGATTAGACGCGGCAGGTAACGCGAAGCAGACCGAAATGACATTCGGTATGCAATATAAAGCTACAGCTTGGGTCGTCTCGTTTTTAGACTATGCTAAAAGTTGGGGCGCTGGGTTCGGCTACGAATATTTGATGCCTGATGAGATTGATGCCGTTCTAGGGTACGTCGTTTCACCTCAAGAATACATCACTCCCGTTCGCGACTTCTTCGCCGACCGCCTCAAAGTCCAGCAGCGCGAAGCCGGCGTCCGCCACGACCTGATCGACGCGGTGTTCGCGCTCGGGGGCGAGGACGATCTCGTCCGCCTGCTCGCCCGCGTCCACGCGCTGCAGGCGTTCATCGCCACCCCGGACGGCGCAAACCTGCTCGCCGGGTACAAGCGTGCCGCCAATATCCTCAAGAAGGAAGGCTTCCCGCAGTCCGTCACCCCAGCGCAAGCTGGGGTCTCAGGCGATGGCGCGGGACAGGAGCCGCACGAGGCCCCGGCCTCCGCCGGGGCGACGCATTTAGCGCTGTCCTACACGCCCGAACCGGCCGAAGCTGCCCTCGCGGTGGCGCTCGCTTCGGCCGAGCCCGCCGCCGCCGATGCGGTCGCGCGGGAGGATTTCGAGGGCGCCATGTCGGCGCTTGCGAGCCTGCGTGCGCCGATCGACGCGTTCTTTGACAGCGTGATTGTGAACGACCCGGAACGGGACAAGCGCCTGTCGCGTCTGGCTCTGCTTGATCGCGTGCGTGCTGCAGTGCACAACGTCGCCGATTTCTCCCGAATCGATGGATGAGCACCCGCCGATCAGTGTGACTTTAGTGTGACCTTCCAATCGCCTCCCCAGCGAAAACAACGTCTTAGAGGGTAGACCATGACACAGTATGTGTACCGCTTCGGCGGCGGCGTTTCCGACGGTGGCAAGGGCGACCGCAACCTGCTGGGGGGCAAGGGCGCGAATCTGGCGGAAATGGCGTCGATCGGCCTGCCGGTCCCGCCAGGCTTCACGATCTCGACCGAATTCTGCGACGTCTATTATGACGAGGGCAAGGCCTTCCCGCAGGGCCTGCGCGACGAGGTTGCCACCGGCATCGCCCATATCGAGGGCGTGACGGGCAAGGTCTTCGGCGATGCGGCCGATCCGTTGCTGGTCTCGGTCCGCTCGGGCGCGCGCGCGTCGATGCCGGGGATGATGGACACGGTCCTCAACCTCGGGCTGAACGACGCGACGGTGCAGGGCCTCGCCGCGACCTCGGGCGACGATCGCTTCGCGTGGGACAGCTACCGCCGCTTCATCCAGATGTATTCGGATGTCGTGCTGGAGCTCGATCACGGTGCGTTCGAGGAAGCGCTGGAGATCGCCAAGGAGGACAATGGCTATTTTCTCGACACCGATCTGACCGCCGCCGACCTGCAGAAGCTCGTCGCCGAATATAAGTCACTCGTTGAGGCGCAGTGGGGCAAGCCCTTCCCGCAGGACGTCCACGATCAGCTCTGGGGTGCGGTCGGCGCGGTGTTCGGATCGTGGCAGTCGGAGCGTGCGAAGGTCTACCGCCGCCTCAACGACATTCCCGCCTCGTGGGGCACGGCCGTCAACGTGCAGGCGATGGTGTTCGGCAACATGGGCGACACGTCGGCGACGGGCGTCGCCTTCACGCGCGATCCCGCCAAGGGCGACCGCGCCTATTACGGTGAATTCCTCATCAACGCGCAGGGCGAGGACGTCGTCGCGGGCATCCGCACGCCGCAATATCTGACGCTCGCCGCGCGCGAGGCGGCGGGTGCCAAGCCGCTGTCGATGGAAGAGGCCTTGCCCGAGGTCTACGGCGAGCTCGCCAAGGTGTTCGACACGCTCGAAACGCATTACCGCGACATGCAGGACATCGAGTTCACCGTGCAGCAGGGCAAGCTGTGGATGCTGCAGACCCGCTCCGGCAAGCGCACCGCCAAGGCTGCGCTGAAGATCGCGGTCGAGATGGCGGCCGAGGGGCTGATCACGCGCGAGGAGGCGATCGCGCGCGTCGATCCGCAGGCGCTCGACCAGTTGCTCCACCCGACGCTCGATCCCAAGGCGGTACGCGACGTACTCACGAAGGGCCTGCCCGCCTCGCCGGGAGCGGCCAGCGGCGCGGCGGTGTTCGACAGCGACACGGCGGAAAAACGCGCGCAGGCGGGCGACGCGGTGATCCTGATCCGCGTCGAAACGTCGCCGGAGGACATCCACGGCATGCACGCCGCCAAGGGCATCCTGACGGCGCGCGGCGGCATGACCAGCCACGCGGCGGTCGTCGCGCGCGGCATGGGCCGCCCCTGCGTCTCGGGCGCGGGCACGCTCGCGATCGACGCCAAGGCGAAGGTGATGCGCGTCGCCGGGCGGACCATCGCCGAGGGCGATATCGTCACGATCGACGGCACGACCGGCGAAGTGATGGCGGGCGAAGTGCCGACCGTGCAGCCCGAATTGTCGGGCGACTTCGCGACGCTGATGGAATGGGCCGATGGCGTGCGCCGTCTGAAGGTGCGCGCCAATGCCGAGACGCCGCTCGACGCCAGGGTCGCGCGCGAATTCGGCGCGGAGGGCATCGGCCTTTGCCGTACCGAGCATATGTTCTTCGACGCGGCGCGCATCACCGCGGTGCGCCAGATGATCCTCGCCGAGGACGAGACTGGCCGCCGTGCCGCGCTGGAGAAGCTGCTGCCCGAACAGCGCGGCGATTTCGTGCAGTTGTTCGAGGTGATGGCCGGCCTGCCGGTGACGATCCGCCTGCTCGATCCGCCGCTGCACGAATTCCTGCCGCACGAGGAAGCCGAGTTCGCCGAGGTCGCGGCGGCGGCGGGCGTCGATATCGACGTGCTCAAGCGCCGCGCGAGCGAGCTTCACGAATTCAACCCGATGCTCGGCCATCGGGGCTGCCGGCTTGGCGTGACCTATCCCGAAATCTACGAGACGCAGGCGCGGGCCATCTTCGAGGCGGCGATCGAGGTCGCGGAGAAGTCGGGCGCGGCGCCGATCCCCGAGGTTATGATCCCGCTGGTGGCGACCCGCCGCGAGCTGGAGTTGATGAAGGCTGTGGTCGATGCGGCGGCGAAGGCCGTGTTCGCGGATAAGGGCCGCGAGATCGAATATCTCGTCGGCACGATGATCGAGCTGCCCCGCGCCGCGCTGAAGGCGGGCGAGATCGCCGAGATCGGCGAATTCTTCTCGTTCGGCACCAACGACCTCACCCAGACGACGCTCGGCGTGTCCCGCGACGACGCCGCGCGCTTCCTGACGACCTATGTCGAGCGCGGCATCTATCCGCGCGACCCGTTCGTCAGCCTCGATATCGAGGGCGTCGGCGAGCTGATCGAGCTGGCGGCGGAACGCGGGCGGGCGACGCGCGCGGGCATCAAGCTGGGCATCTGCGGCGAGCACGGCGGCGATCCGGCGAGCATCGCCTTCTGCGAGAAGATCGGCCTCGATTACGTGAGTGCCTCGCCGTACCGCGTGCCGATCGCGCGGCTCGCGGCGGCCCAGGCTGCGCTCGCCGCCAAGGCATAGGCAACGGCGTAGGCGGCGAGTGGCTCAGCCCTCCGCCGCCTCGATCCGCGCGAGCAAAGCCTCGACCTGAACCTGCGCGCCCGGGCTGGCGTTGAGCTCGGCAACCGTCCCGTCGAACGGGGCGGTGAGCGTATGCTCCATCTTCATCGCCTCGAGCGTCAGCAGCTTCTGTCCCGTGGTGACGGTGTCGCCGGCGGCCACCTCCACCGCGATGATCCGGCCGGGCATGGGGGAGAGGATCGCGCCTGAGGAGATGCCGCCGGTGGCCCCGCCCGCCGCGCGCCACGGCGTCAACTCCCAAGTTTGTCCGAGCGCGCTGTACTTCACTGAAAGCCGTGGCTCGGGAACGCCCGGATAGTCGAGCCGCACCTCCATCGCTTCGCCATCGACCAGAAACCAGCCCGTTGTTTTTGGTTCGGCATTTAGGCGTAAGCCCGGCTGGCCGTAGATGGGCATGAGATCCGCAACGGCCCAAGCGACACCCTCGGCGCGTGGCATTGGTGCCTCTGCCATCGCATCGCCGTCGCGGCCGATCAGACCAGTATCGACATTTCCGGCTATGAAATCTGGATGTTCGAGCGCCTTGACCAGAAAGGCGGCGTTCGTCCTGACCGGCCACACGACGGTTTGCATCATAAGATCGTGCAGCAGTTCGCGAGCCTCGCCACGGTTGTCACCGCGAGCGATGACCTTCGCGATCATCGGATCGTAGAATGGCGTAACGTCTCCACCGTCGGAAACGCCAGTGTCGATGCGGCCCCCATCGCCGAGTTCGAACAGTTCGAGCCGCCCAACGCTCGGCAAAAACCCCTTCGCCGGATCCTCCGCATACAGCCGCGCTTCCATCGCCCAGCCGTTGATGCTCAACTCGTCCTGCCGCTTCGGCAACGCCTCGCCCGAGGCCACCCGCAGCTGCCACTCGACCAGATCGACGCCGGTGATCTCCTCCGTCACGGGATGCTCGACCTGCAGGCGCGTGTTCATCTCCATGAACCAGATGCGGTCGGCGCGCAGGCCCTCGGACCCATCGGCAATGAACTCGATCGTGCCCGCGCCGACATAGTCGACCGCCGCCGCCGCCTTCACCGCCGCCACGCACAGCGCCTCGCGCGTCGCTTCGTCCATGCCGGGGGCGGGGGCTTCCTCGATCACCTTCTGGTGGCGGCGCTGGAGCGAGCAGTCGCGCTCGAACAGGTGGACGATGTTGCCGTGCGTGTCGCCGAACACCTGCACCTCGATATGGCGCGGGCTCAGGATGTACTTCTCGATCAGCACATGCGCGTTGCCGAACGAGGATGCGGCCTCGCGCTGGCAGGAGGCAAGGGCGTCGGCGAAGTCCGCCGGCGCTTCGACCAGCCGCATGCCCTTGCCGCCGCCGCCCGCCACCGCCTTGATGAGCACGGGATAGCCGATCTTGGCGGCCTCTGCGGCGAGGAAAGCGGGCTCCTGGTTCTCGCCCATGTAACCGGGCGTGACGGGCACGCCGGCGGCGGCCATCAGTGTCTTGGCGGCGTCCTTCAGGCCCATCGCGGTGATGCTGGCGGGCCGGGGGCCGACCCAGATTAGTCCCGCGTCGGAGACGGCCTGCGCAAACGCGGCATTCTCGGACAGGAAGCCGTAGCCGGGATGGACGGCTTCCGCGCCGGTCGCTTTGGCGGCGGCGATGATCTTCTCGCCCACCAGATAGCTTTCGCGCGCAGGCGAGGGGCCGATATGCACCGTCTCGTCCGCCTGCCGCACGTGCAGCGCGTTCGCATCGGCATCCGAATAGACCGCGACCGTGCGGATCCCCATGCGCCGCGCGGTGCGGATGATCCGGCAGGCGATCTCGCCGCGATTGGCGATGAGGAGCGATTTAAGCACGAACATCTCCTCCACGGCCGTCATGCTGAACTTGTTTCAGCATCCATCGTGCGGCAGGTTTTGGGCCGCGATGAGCAAGCAGCCGTGCGTCTATATCCTGGCGAGCAAGCGCTACGGTACGCTGTACATCGGTGTTACCGCGCATTTGCTCGAGCGCGTCCATCAGCACCGGACCGGTGCGATGCCGGGCTTTACCGATCGCTACGGTGTTCATCTGCTGGTGCGCTATGAAATGTTCGCCGACATGCCTAGCGCGATCGCGCGCGAGAAACAGCTCAAGGGCTGGCACCGCGACTGGAAGATCAATCTGATCGAGAGCGACAATCCGGATTGGGCGGACCTTGCGCCCGGCCTCGGACTTGCGCCCTTGCGGCACGATGGATGCTGAAACGAGTTCAGCATGACGGAAGGTTTTAGGCACGCCCATCACATCCTGAACACACCGAAGGCGGGCCGGTCGGGGATCGGCGCTTCCAACGTCGCCGCCAGCGCGAGCCCCAGCACGTCGCGGGTCTGTGCCGGGTCGATCACGCCGTCGTCCCACAGCCGCGCGGTGGCGTAATACGGGTTGCCCTCGTCCTCGTATTTCTGGCGGACGGGGGCCTTGAACGCCTCCATCTCCTCGGCCGACCATTTGGCGGCGTCGCGGTGGACGGTCGCCAGCACGCTCGCCGCCTGCTCGCCGCCCATCACCGAGATGCGCGCGTTGGGCCAGGTGAAGAGGAAGCGCGGATCGTACGCCCGCCCGCACATGCCGTAGTTTCCGGCCCCGAAAGACCCGCCGATCAACACGGTGATCTTCGGCACGGTCGCGGTCGCCACCGCCGTCACCAGCTTGGCACCGTGCTTGGCGATCCCTTCCGCCTCGTATTTGCCGCCGACCATGAAGCCCGAGATGTTCTGCAGGAACAGCAGGGGGATTTTGCGCTGGCACGCGAGCTCGATGAAGTGCGCGCCCTTCTGCGCGCTTTCCGAAAACAGCACGCCGTTGTTGGCGAGGATCGCGACCGGCATCCCCCAGATATGCGCGAAGCCGCACACCAAAGACGCGCCGTAAAGCGCCTTGAACTCGTGAAACTCGGACCCGTCGACCAGCCGCGCGATCACCTCATGTACGTCGTACGGCGCACGCACATCCTCGGGGATGATGCTGTAGAGCTCCTCCGCAGCATATTTCGGCGCGCGCGGCTCCTTGAGCGGCAGGCCGTGATCGTGGACCGGGCCGAGGTGCGAGACGATATCGCGCACGATCGTCAGCGCATGCTCGTCATTCTCGGCGAGGTGATCGGCGACGCCGGACTTACGCGTGTGCAGCTCGCCACCGCCCAGGTCTTCTGCGCTGATGACCTCTCCCGTCGCGGCCTGAACCAGCGGCGGGCCGGCGAGGAAGATCGTGCCCTGGTTGCGCACGATCACCGTCTCGTCGCTCATCGCCGGGACGTATGCGCCACCCGCCGTGCAGCTTCCCATCACGCAGGCGATCTGCGGCACGCCCTTGGCGCTCATGTTCGCCTGGTTGAAGAAGATGCGGCCGAAATGCTCGCGATCGGGAAACACCTCGGCCTGATTGGGCAAGTTAGCGCCGCCCGAATCAACGAGGTAGATGCACGGCAGCCGGTTCTCCGCGGCGATCTGCTGCGCGCGCAGGTGCTTCTTCACCGTCAGCGGGAAGTAGGTGCCGCCTTTCACCGTCGCGTCGTTGCACACGATCATGCACTGGCGCCCCGATACGCGACCAATCGCGGTGATGACGCCCGCGCCCGGCACCTCGTCTCCGTACAGGCCGTTCGCGGTGAGCTGGCCGATTTCCAGCAGCGGCGAGCCCGGATCGAGCAGCCGCTCCACCCGGTCGCGAGGCAGCAGCTTGCCGCGCGCGAGGTGCTTCTCGCGCGCATTGTCACTTCCACCGACAGCCGCATCCGCGACCTTGTTGCGCAAAGTCGCCGCGAGCGCGCGGTTGTGGCGGCTGCGTGCCTTCGCCTCGTCGCTGTCGAGGTCGATCGCGGATCTCAATACCGGCGCGCTCATGCCATCCTCTTATTGTCTTGCGGGGAGGTTTGGCAGGACGGCGGGGATTTGCAATCGCCAGCAGCCGCCGGCGGCGCGATCAGAACGCCCGCACCACCGCGAATTCGACCGCCTCGACCATCGCATCCTTGGCCTTTCCGTTCGGGAAGATGCCGAGCGAATCGATCGCGCGCTGGCCGTAGTGGCGCGCGCGGGCAAGGGTATCCTCGACCGCGTGCGTCGAGCGCACCAGCTGGATGGCGTGCGCGAAATCCTCGTCGCGGTTGCGATGGCCCTCGATCGCGGCCTTCCAGAATTTGCGATCCTCTTCGCTGCCGCGCGCATAGGCGAGGATGACGGGCAAGGTGGCCTTGCCGTCGCGGAAATCGTCTCCCGCGTCCTTGCCCATCGTACCCGCGTCGGAAACATAGTCGATCGCGTCGTCGACAAGCTGGAACGCGACGCCGAGGTTGCGGCCATAGGCGTCGAGCGCGGCTTCTTCCGCCTCGCTGCGTTCAGCCACCACCGCGGCGATCTTGCACGCGGCGGCGAACAGTGCCGCCGTCTTGGCGACGATGATGTCGAGATAGCGTTCTTCGGGCGTGTCGATGCGCCGCGCGGCGGTGAGCTGGTTGACCTCGCCCTCGGCGATGATCGCGCTCGCGCCCGACAGGATCTTCAGCACCTTGAGGCTGCCGTCCTCGACCATCAGCTCGAACGACCGGCTGAACAGGAAATCGCCGACCAGCACGCTCGCCGGGTTGCCCCAGATGAGGTTGGCGGTGCGCTTGCCCCGGCGCAGGTCCGATCCGTCGACGACGTCGTCGTGCAGCAGCGTGGCGGTATGGATGAACTCGACCGCGGCGGCCAGCCGGTGGTGGCGCGTGCCGGTATAGCCGAGCAGCTTCGCGCTCGCGAGCGTCAACATCGGCCGCATCCGCTTGCCGCCGCCCGCGATCAGATGCCCGGCGAGTGTCGGGATCAGCGGGATCTCCGACTGCATCCGGTCGAGGATCACGGCGTTGACGAGGTTGAGATCGCCCGAGACCAGATTGACCATCGCGTCGAGCGAAGGGGCCGGGCGCGGATCGAGGCGGTGAATGGTGGCGCTCATCTCGCTGGCGATGTGGCCGCTGTGTTGATTAAAGGCAACCCCGCGCGGGCTTGCGCCGCGACGAAGCGGCCATCAAAAGGCGCCGATCTACATGCGGGGAATGCACGATGACCGACGAGACGCTGAACGGCTTCCGCCAGAGCATCGACAATATCGACGCGGCGCTGGTGTTTCTGCTCGCCGAGCGCTTCAAGGTGACGCAGGCGGTAGGGCAGTACAAGGCGACCGCGGGCCTGCCCCCCGCCGATCCGGGTCGCGAGGACACGCAAATCGCGCGGCTGCGCGGGCTGGCCAAACAGGCGAACCTCGATCCCGATTTCAGCGAGAAGTTCCTGCGCTTCATCATCGACGAAGTGATCCGCCATCACGAGCGGGTGCGCGGGGAGGGGTGAGACCTTACAGTCTGCCGCAATCGTTCGGCGCGGGTGCGTCGGCGAAGCGTTGCCGCAACCACGCGGTGGTCACGGCCACCGAGCTCTTCGCGACCGAGACATGATCCCCGCCTGCGATCGGGACGTAGCGCACCGTCGCACGCGCTGCGCACAGCCGGTCGACAAAGCGCTTCGTCACTGCGGGCGACACGATCACGTCCTTCGACCCTTGCGCGATCAGTAGCGGCACGGCGAGCCCGTCGGGCGTGACGGAATTCTGGGTCATCAGCGCGGCCCAGCGGGGCGATGCGGCGAGATCCACGTTCCGCAATTGATGCGCGAGGCGCAGCATACCGATCTTGGTGCGCAGCTTGAAGCCATCGAGCGACACGCAATTTCGGGCGATCGCGGTGATGAGCGTCGCGGTGGCCGGCTTGACGACGGTGGTGAGGGGAAGGCCGTAGACTTTCGACCAGCTTTCCCCGGCGTAGGCCATTAGGAAAGCGCGCACGGCGGCGTTGGTGCCGCCGGTGAGATTGGCCTTGATATCCGTCGGCGGTGCCGCCGCTGCGACCCCGACCAGGGTCAGTTCCGGTGCATAACGTGCGGCCAGCTTGCCCGACCACAGCGCCGAATACGCGCCCAGCGACTCGCCCCATACCGCATAGTGAGCCGATGTCTGCGCGCCCGGCATGGCACGTGCCGCGCGCACGGCATCGAGCACGCTGTGCGCGGCGGCGGGGCCGATCAGGAACGGATGCGGGCCGGGATTGCCGAGACCCTGATAGTCGGGCGCCGTCACGACGTATCCGGCGGCGAGCATTTCCTTCAGCCCGGCGATTTGTGCGAACAGTCCCGGCTTGTCAGATAGCCCACAGGGCTCCGCCACGCCTGACGCGCCGTGCGCCCAGACCACCACCGGTCTTCCGCCGGCGGGCGCGCGTCCGGTCGGGACGACGACGGCACCGGTCACCACGATCGGGCGCCCGTCCTTGTCGGTCGAGCGATAGCTGATGCGGTGGGCGGCGGCTCCGGCAGGCGCGCCGGCTATGGATGTCGAGCGGACGATCGCGCCCTGCTGTGCAGCGAGGGGGGCGATCGGCGCCGTCAGGAGCGCGCCCGAGATCGCGATACTCAGCGCAGCTGTACACCTTGGCACATCGCTTCTCCGCAGCATTCTCACGAATTTACGCAAGTTTACGCGATGGGGCGCCGGGCCGCAATTGCGCTCGCTCCCGCGCTGACGCATGCTGCCTAAACATCAGCATACAGGGGTAGCGACATGATCAAGCGGGCAAGTCTTCTGGCGTGCGTGGGCGTGCTCGCCCTGGCGGGGGCGGCCGTCGCGCAAGCCCCGACCGACCGCAAGGCGCTGGAGGCGCAATTCGACGCTTCGGTCAGCTCGCAGGACCAGATGGACTGGATGAAGCAGATGTCGTCGGCGCCGAACCATGTCGGCAGCCCCCACGACAAGGCCAATGCCGATTTCATCCTGTCGAAGTTCAAGGAATGGGGCTGGGACGCGCATATCGAGACCTTTCAGGTGCTCTATCCCACGCCGATCTCGACGACGGTCGAGATGGTGAGCCCGGAGAAGATCACGCTCGGCGGGCAGGAGCCGCCGGTGCCGGGTGACGACACCTCCGCCGCCGCGATCACCAAGGACGCGCTGCCGCCCTACGTCGCCTTCCAGGGCGACGGCGACGTCACCGCCGATCTCGTCTACGTCAATTACGGCATGCCCGACGATTACAAGGCGCTCGCGCGGCGCGGCGTCGACGTGAGGGGCAAGATCGTCATCGCGCGCTACGGCGTCGGCTGGCGCGGGTTGAAGCCGAAGCTCGCGCAGGATCATGGCGCGGTCGGCACGATCATCTATTCGGACCCGGCCGACGACGGCTACGGCGAGGGTGACGTCTATCCCAAGGGCGGCGCGCGGCCCGATTTCGGCGTGCAGCGCGGCTCGGTCGCCGACATGACGACCTATCCCGGCGATCCGCTGACGCCCGGCATCGGCGCCACGGCAGGAGCGAAGCGGCTCAGCCGCGCGCAGGCGCAGACGATCCTCAAGATCCCCGTGCTGCCGATGTCGTACGGCGACGCATCGAAGCTGCTGGCGAAGCTCGGCGGTCCGCTCGCGCCGGAGCCGTTCCGCGGCGGCCTGCCGCTTGCCTATCACCTCGGCGGCGACAACGGCGTGCAGGTCCACCTCGCGGTCAAGTCCGACTGGTCGCTCAAGCCCGTCTACGACGTGATCGCCAAGCTGCCGGGCTCGCAATATCCCGATCAGTGGGTGCTGCGCGGCAATCACCATGACGGCTGGGTGTTCGGCGCGTCCGATCCGTTGTCGGGCAACGTCGCCATGCTGTCCGAGGCGAAGGCGCTGGGTGCGTTGTGGAAATCGGGCTGGCGGCCGCAGCGCACGATCGTCTTCGCGAGCTGGGATGCGGAGGAGCCGATGCTGCTCGGCTCGACCGAATGGGCCGAGGCGCACGCCGACGAGCTCCAGAAGAGGGCGGTTCTCTACATCAACACCGACGGCAACGGGCGCGGCTTCCTCTATGCGCAGGGGAGCCACGACTTCCAGCATCTCGTCAACGGTGTCGCCGCCGACGTGAAGGATCCCGAGACCGGTGCCTCGGCGGCGGAACGGATGCGCGCGGCGATCCGTGTCGGCGCGTACGACAAGACCGGGCGCGACGACGCGGCGACGCTGGCGGCGGCGGAGAAGGGCGGCGACGTGCCGATCGGGGCGCTCGGTTCGGGGTCGGACTATTCGGCCTATCTCCAGCATCTCGGCCTGCCGGCGCTCAACATCGGCTTCGGCGGGGAGGACGAGAGCGGCGGCGTCTACCACTCGATCTACGACAGCTATCATCACTTCACGACCTTCGACGATCCCGGCCTGAAATATGGTGCTGCGCTGTCGAAAGTGGTCGGGCGGCTGGTGCTGCGCGTGGCCGACAGCGACACGCCGCCGCAGCGCTTCGGCGATTTCGCGGACACGGTCGGCACGTATCTCGACGAGGTGAAGAAGCTCGCCGACGGCCGCCGCGAGGCTGACCGCAAGCGCGAGAAGCTGCTCAAGGACGACGCTTTCCGGCTGGCGAGCGACCCGTTGAAGCCGGTCGGCCCGGCGGCGGTGGAGGCGGACACGCCGCATGTCGAACTCGCCGCGCTGGAGGATGCGGTCGACCGGCTCAAGAAGGCGGCGGCAGCGTACGACAGCGCCTATGCCGACAAGGGTGGCAAACTGACGCCGGCGGCGCGGGTGAAGCTCAACGGCCAGTTGCGCGATATCGACCAGTTGCTGCTCGACGATCGCGGACTGCCCGGACGCACCTGGTACAAGCACATGATCTACGCGCCCGGCCGCTTCACCGGCTACGGCGCCAAGACGCTGCCGGGCGTGCGCGAGGCGATCGAGGAGCGGCGTTTCGACGACGCGAACGTCTATGCCGGACGCATCGCCAAGGTCTTGGACGCTTACAGCGCGCGGCTGGACGCGGCGCGGGTGACGGTGATGGGGAGATAGGGGTCGACCGGGGCGGCCTTCGCGCCGCCCCTCAGGTCAGGCGAATTTCTTCGACGTCCAGGTGATCAGCACCGAGACCGAGGCGATGCCGAGTTCGACCGCAGCCTGCACCTTGTGCGGGGAGAGGTCGGCGGCGTCGTGCGTGATCACGCGCAGGTCCATCGACGGATGGCGCACGCCCGCGATCAGCAACAGGGCCGCGCCGATCAGCAATGCGAGACGTCGATTCCGCATGGCTTTGCCATATCGCATCCGCAACGAGACGGCAAGATTGGTTAAGCGGCGTATCGCTCCGGTGCGGCGGCAACCTGTACGCGGTCCCGGCCTGCGGTCTTGGCCTCGAACAGCGCGCGGTCGGCGCTGTGGTACAGCATCTTCCAGTCGGCCTCGCGCAGCAACGGGCCGACGCAGGTGCCGATGCTGGCGGTGACGGGAATGTCGAACGGCATCCGCGCGACGCGCAGGCGTTCCAGGATTCCTTGGGGATCGGGCGCTTTGCCGCGCGCGGCGACAACGCCGAATTCCTCGCCGCCGAGCCGGGCGATCAGCGCGCCTTCCGGCATCGACTGGCGCAGCGTACGGGCGAAGATGCGCAGCACCTCGTCGCCGCCGTCATGGCCAATGGTTTCGTTGACGCGCTTGAAATGGTCGAGATCGGCGATGATCAACACCTGTTCGCCCTCGCGCCCGATCGCCTCGCGCAGGAACGCGCGGCGGTTGAGCAGCCCGGTCAGCGGATCGGTATCGGCAAGGAGCCGCGCCGCCATCTCCTGCTCGCGCGCCTCGTCGCGTTCGCGCGCGATCAGCAGGATGCGGTGCGCAATGGCGAGGCTCGACAGCAAAGCCTCCAGCGCCATCGAGGCGATGGTCGAATTGTCGACCCAGAAACTATAGGGCGTCAGCCCCAGGCTGAACGCGGCGCGCGCCAGCGCGAAGCCGAGCGGCAGGCTCCACGCGAGCGTGAAGAAGCCCAGATATGCACTCTGCCGGCGCCAGGCGTTGATGAGGATCGGCACCAGCGCACAGATCAGCGACAGCAGGCTGAGTGCATAGGCCGTGTCCAGCACCCGCATCTGCCACGGCGCGAGCAGCGCAAAGCAGACGGTGGAACACGTCACCATCCAGCCCACCGTCCGCACCACACGCCGCAGCGCGGGGGTGACGATGCCCTCCTCGAAGAAATTGCACAGGAAGGCGAGCGCGGACACGCTGACCATCGCCAGCAAAGTGTAGTTGATGCGCAGCCGCAGCGTGTTCGGGATATCCGGGAAGATCCACGCCAGCGCGCCCGACGAGGTGATGCCGTAGGCGAGCAGCCCCACCATCATCACGCAGTAGAACGCCATGAAGCGGTGCCGCAGCGCATGGGCGAGGCCCATGTTGAACAGCAGCAGCGCCAGGCACAGCCCGCAGAAGCTCGCGTAGAAGGCAGCCAGCAGCACGTCCGACAGGCTCGATTGCGCGGCCGTCGCCAGCGTCGGCGCGATCAGCATGCCGCGCAGGTTCTGCGATCCCTCGATATGCCAGAGCAGCCTGACGAGGCGGCGGTCGGTACGCGGCAGCCACCGCTGAAAGATCGCGCCAAGTTTCAGCGTGCGGGTAGCGGCCTGGTCGTCGGTGCGGATCGAGACGATATGGCCGTCGTCATAGAGTGCATGGATCGTCCCGACGCGCTGCCACGTGCTCGACGAACGCACGGCAAGACGCATGTCCAGGCCCTCGGCATTGAGCGGCTGGCTGATGACCCAATAGTCGCCGGGGCCGAAACGCGGCTGTGGCGTGGTGCAATCGAAGGCGGCGGGGGTCCGAAACAGCGCGCGCGCGGTCACGCCGGGTGCGGCGCGGACGATGCAGGGGTGGATCGCGGTGCCGACCGATCCGGCTTGAGCGTGCGCCGCGCCGGATCCGCAGAGCAGGGCGGCCAGAAACAGGAATATGGGGAGAAGCTGGCGCGGCGACATCACGAGAACGGCTAAGGCCAGTTCTGAAATATCTGGTAAATTTCGCGTGCATGTCGCCGGTTTCGCCGCATCCGCGCAGCGCGACTGGGCTGCACATCTCCGCAGAAAATGTCTCTGGTCTGTAACTAAAGCCGTTTAGTCGCGGCGAGACAGGGGCGAATCATCTATATAAAAATCACGAAATACCAGCATCCGGTCGCGAATAGATCAAATAAAATGTCACGAAGATTGACATGAAAACAATCGTGTTCCCGCAGGAGTCATAAAAATGCAGAAATTCTTTCTCAAATCCGCTATCGTCACTCTGATCATCGGCGCATCGTCGGCGCAAGCATCGCCTGTACTTCATCAGGAGCCGGTGCCGCAGGTTCGCGTCAGCTATGCCGATCTCGACATGAGCAGCGACCTGGGCCGCAAGAAGCTCGATCGCCGCGTGCGCTATGCAACCGACGCCGTGTGCGGCGGCGTGCTGTCGCGCGACCTGTCGATCCGCATGACGCAGACGGCCTGCCGCCGCAACGCGATGAAGGGCGCCGAGGTTCAGGTCGCGCGCGTCCTCGACGGCAATCGCGCCGTCGCGGTCGCCGTCAACTCCAACAACCGCTGATACGAAAAGGGGCAGGCCGGTCGCCCGGCCTGCCCCGATTTCCTTCTCGCCGAGACCTTATTTGGCGGCTTCGGTCTTGGGCGGAGACTTCTTCTTCGGCTTCTTCGGCGCGGCCGGCACGATTTCGAAGGCGAGCGCGCCGTCCTTCATCTTCACGCTGACCTCGCCACCGTGGACGAGCTTGCCGAACAGCAGCTCCTCGGCCAGCGGCTGCTTGATCTTCTCCTGGATCAGACGGCCCATCGGACGCGCGCCGTAGAGCTTGTCATAGCCCTTCGCCGTAAGCCACGTCTTGGACTCGTCGTCGAGGTTGATGTGGACGTTGCGATCGGCAAGCTGCAGCTCGAGCTGCAGGATGAACTTGTCGACCACGCGGGCGACGACCTCGGTCGGCAGATAGCCGAACGGCACGATCGCATCGAGACGGTTGCGGAACTCCGGCGTGAACATCTTCTGCACCGCCTGCTCATCCTCGCCCTCGCGGGAGAGGTTGCCGAAGCCGAGCGTCTCGCGCGCCATGTCGGATGCGCCCGCATTGGTCGTCATGATGAGGATGACGTTGCGGAAATCGACCGTCTTGCCGTGCTGGTCGGTGAGCCGCCCGTTGTCCATCACCTGCAGCAGGATGTTGAACAGGTCCGGGTGCGCCTTCTCGATCTCGTCGAGCAACAGCACGCTGTGCGGCTGCTGATCGATCGCGTCGGTCAGCAGACCGCCTTGATCGAAGCCGACATAACCCGGAGGCGCACCGATCAGGCGGCTGACCGAATGGCGCTCCATATATTCCGACATGTCGAACCGCTGGAGCGGGATGCCCATGATCGAGGCGAGCTGCTTGGCGACTTCGGTCTTGCCGACGCCGGTGGGGCCGGTGAACAGATAGTTGCCGATCGGCTTTTCGGGATCGCGCAGACCCGCGCGGCTGAGCTTGATCGCCGAGGCGAGCTTCTCGATCGCGACATTCTGGCCGAACACGACACGCTTCAGATCGGTCTCGAGGCTTTCGAGCGCCTTGGTGTCGTCGGTCGAGACCGATTTCGGCGGGATGCGCGCCATCGTCGCGATGACGGCCTCGATCTCCTTGGTCGTGATCGTCTTCTTGCGCTTGTTGAGCGGCACCAGCATCTGCATCGCGCCGACCTCGTCGATCACGTCGATCGCCTTGTCGGGCAGCTTGCGGTCGTTGATGTAGCGCGCCGAAAGCTCGACCGCCGCCTTGATGGCGTCGGGCGTGTACTTCACCGAATGGTGGCTTTCGAACGCAGACCGGAGCCCCGCGATGATCTTGATCGTGTCCTCGATCGTCGGCTCGTTCACGTCGATCTTCTGGAAGCGCCGCAGCAGGGCGCGGTCCTTCTCGAAGTGGTTGCGGAACTCCTTGTAGGTGGTCGATCCGATGCAACGGATCGTGCCGCCCGACAGCGCCGGCTTGAGCAGGTTCGACGCATCCATCGCGCCGCCGCTGGTCGCGCCGGCACCGATGACGGTGTGGATCTCGTCGATGAACAGGATGGCGTCGGGCATCTTCTCGAGCTCGGTGACGACCGCCTTCAGCCGCTCCTCGAAATCGCCGCGATAGCGCGTGCCGGCGAGCAGCGCGCCCATGTCGAGCGAGTAGATGACGGCGGGCAGCAGCACCTCGGGCACGTCGCCCTCGACGATCTTGCGCGCGAGGCCCTCGGCGATGGCCGTCTTGCCGACGCCGGGGTCGCCCACATAGAGCGGGTTGTTCTTCGAACGGCGGCAGAGGATCTGCACCGTGCGATCGACTTCGGGGCCGCGGCCGATGAGGGGATCGACCTTGCCAATCTTCGCCTTCTCGTTGAGATCGACGCAGAACTGCTTGAGGGCGCTTTCGCTCTTGCCCTTGCTGTCCTGCTTGGCGGGTTTCTCTTCCTCCGCGCCCTTCACTTCGCGGGCCTCGGGAGCTGCGCCGCCCTTGCCGACGCCGTGCGATATGAAGCTGACGGCATCGAGGCGGCTCATGTCCTGCTGCTGGAGGAAATAGACGGCGTAGCTCTCGCGTTCCGAGAACAGGGCGACGAGCACGTTGGCACCCGTCACCTCGTCGCGGCCCGAGGACTGGACGTGGAGGATGGCGCGCTGGACGACGCGCTGGAAGCCCGAGGTGGGCGAGGGATCGGTCGCGGCATCGACCTTCAGCGCCTCGAGCTCGGTGTCGAGATAATGGGCGACGGTGGTCTTCAGCTCGGCCAGATCTACGCCGCACGACGACATCACCTTGGAGGCATGTTCGTCATCGACGAGCGCGAGCAGCAGATGCTCCAGCGTCGCATATTCATGGCGCCGCGACGAAGCGGCTTCGAGCGCCTTGTGGAGGGTGGTTTCCAGCGCGGAGGCGAAAGATGGCATCAGATTACTCCATGCGGACCGCAAGCGAACGCGCGGCCCTTTCCAGATATGTTGGAAGGCTGGGCGTTCGCATCAAGCACTTGAAATGCTCCTTCATCGCCACCGCGTTCTCGCCGGCTGAACGGAGCGAACGCTGTCATGTCTTGAATATATCGTTTGCACTTGCGCGATGGTTAACGGCGCGTTGAATATTTTGTTTCGTCCGCGAAAGTTCACGTTCGAGGATGGCGACGCGCTCGTGCAGTTCGTCCACCGACAAACGCTCGAGATCCTGCTTCACCAGTTCGGTCAGCGGGTCGCCTGGTTTCTTCGCGAGAATCTCGTCGAGGTCCATGGTACGGATCGTTGACCGCCGGGCAGGCGATGTCAATAAGGCGGAAATACGGGGGCGCGCGAGACTGATGACGGCGATACCGAGCACGATGCGCGCGATCGATCCCGAAAGTGCGGGCGGTCCCGAAGTGCTGACCGTGGTCGAGCGGCCGGTGCCGGTGCCGCGCGTGGGCGAGGTGCTGATCCGTGTCGCCGCCGCCGGGGTCAACCGCCCCGACGTGATGCAGCGTGAGGGCAAATATCCGCCGCCGCCGGGGGCGCCTTCGATCCTCGGGCTGGAAGTGTCGGGCGAGATCGTCGCGCTCGGCCACGGCCTGTCGGACGAGCTGCTCGGCCAGCCGGTCTGCGCGCTGCTGGCGGGTGGCGGTTATGCCGAATACGCCGCAGTGCCGCTCGGCCAGACGCTGCCGGTGCCCGCGGCGCTGTCGATGATCGAGGCGGCGGCGCTGCCCGAGACGCTCTTCACCGTGTGGACCAACCTGTTCGAGCGCGCCTATGCGGTCGAGGGCGATACCGTGCTGGTCCACGGCGGCACGAGCGGCATCGGCACGATGGCGATTTTGCTGTCGAAACTGTTCGGGCTGACGATCATCGTCACGGCAGGCAGCGACGCGAAGTGCGAGGCTGCGCGCAAACTCGGCGCGGATCATGCCATCAATTACAACACCGCCGATTTCGTCGAGGCGGTGAAGGCGATCACCGGCGGGCGGGGGGTGCAGGCGGTGCTCGACATGGTCGGCGGCGATTATCTGCCGCGCAACCTGAAATGCCTCGCCGACGACGGTCGCCACGTCTCGATCGCGATCCAGCGCGGCAACAAGGCCGAAATCCCGATCTTCGAGATCATGCGCCGCCGCCTGACGCTGACCGGATCGACGCTGCGCGGCCGCGACGCGGCGTTCAAGGCGCTGGTCGCGGACGAGTTGCACCGCACCGTCTGGCCGCATGTCGAGGAGGGTAATCTCAAGCCCGTGATCGACCGCACCTTCCCGCTTGCAGACGCGGCGGCGGCGCATGCGCGGATGGAGGCGGGGGACCATATCGGCAAGGTCGTGCTGACGCTGGAGTGAGGCGAGGGAACGGATGACCGAGTTTGGGGGAACGATGGACTCGATGGACGTGCCCGCACCGCGCAGGCACGGAGTCAATTTCGGGCAATTGCTGCTGGTGGTGGCGATGGTCGCGCTGCTCGGCTGGGCGCAACTGACGGCGCACCGGCCGTGGTTCATCGCCAACCGGCCGCTCGTCGCGCATGTCGCCGATACGCCCGGCGTCACCGAGGAAATGCTCCGGCAGCGGATGGAGACCAACCGCTACGTCATCCAGAACGTGCGGTACGCGCCGCCCTTCGGCCGCACGATCATTCCCGATCTGGCGGAAGCGCGGACGCCGCCGGCGCTCGGCTATTCGTACCGCGAGATGTCGATGCTGGGTATGCCGCTGTTCGCCTACACCGATGCGGGCTTCGTCCTCTATACGGAGGATGGGCGGCGGGTGAAGATGGCGCCGCTCGACCCGCAGGGCCGGCAGGAGATCGATGCGATCGTCGGGCGTCCGGTCGCGCCCGACTATGGCTTTCCATTTCGCGATTTCCTCTGGGGCTGGTCGCTGATCGCGATGGTCGCGGCGTGGATATGGCTCTGGCAGCGCTCCAGGGACCGCGAGCGCGAAGCGGCGGGCATCATCTGATGGCGTTGAAGGATCCGGTCGTCGCGCGCGACGACACCATCCGCAGCGCCATCCTCGGCGTGATCGTGCTCGCCGCGATCGGGGTGTGGATGTTTTCCGAACGCCCCTTGTTCATCGGCGCGCGGTCCTGGGTGATGCAGGGCGTGGAGGTGAGACCCGGCGGCGTGTCGCCGCACTATGCGCGTATGGTCGACGAATACGGCGTGCATCTGCCCAAGAGCCGCCACACCCCGGTCTCGCTGCTGCGCGCGCGGGTGCGCCTGCCCGAGGCAGTCGAGGCGATCCCGACCGACATGCATTTCGGCTATTCGATCATCGAGACGAGCGTGCTTGGTGCCCCCTATTGGGCGCGCAAGGACGACGGATACGTGATCTACTACGAGACCCCGACCGAGTTCGTCTACGCACCCGTCACCGACGATTATCTGGCCCGCGTGAAGATCCCCGCGCCGAAGCCGGTTTCCAGCATGTCGCTGCCGTGGTGGGAGTATCTCTGGGGCTGGCTGTTCCCGCTCGCGCTGGCGGGCTGGGGTTGGTTCGAACTCGGCGCGGCGCGGCGACGGCGCGAGGCCGAGGGGATCATCTGATAAGGCTGGCTTGTGATTGCCGCGCGACGCCTTGTTTGTGCGACAACCGCCGCTCATCCAAAGCGCAGCGAAGAAGGGGGCAAATGACGATGACCGACCTGATCCTGCACGAATACGCGCGCTCCGGGAATTGCTACAAGATCCGCCTCACCGCCGCGCATCTCGGCATCGCGCTCCAGCGGCGGGAGTATGACATCATGCAGGGCGAGACGCGCACGCCTGCGTTCCTCGCCAGCGTAAGCGCCAACGGCCGCATCCCGGTGCTCCAGATCGGCGATTTTTTTCTGCCGGAGAGCAACGCCGCCTGCGTGTACCTCGCGCGCGAATCCGCGCTGGTGCCCGACGACGCGCTCGACTTCGCCGACATGCTGCGCTGGATGTTCTGGGAGCAGTACAATCACGAGACCTGCGTCGCCGTCCTGCGCTTCTGGCGCGGTTTCGTTGGCGAGGCGAACCTGACCGACCTGCAGCGCGCGCAACTGCCCGGCAAGGTCGAGGCGGCCGCCGCCGCGCTCGCGCTGATGGAGGATCATCTCGCCGCTCGCGCGTTCTTCGTTGGGGAGCGCTTCACGCTCGCAGACATCGGGCTCTACGCCTACACGCACGTCGCGGGGGAGGGCGGGATCGACCTGTCGCCCTATCCGGCGATCGTCGCGTGGCTGGCGCGCGTTGCCGCGCAGCCGGGCCATGTCGCGATCACCGCGTAACAGGCGCGTAACACGCCCTGCCACAAGCTGTAACAAAACATGGCCATAGCGCTTTCTCAGCCAGTTAGCTGACGGGGAACTCGCCAATGGACGCAGTCACCACGATCGCCACGGATTTCATCCCGGGCGTGGGCTCGGTTGCGGATTTCGCCGATTTCGCCAATTCGCGCCCGACCATCCCCGAGCGCGCCATCGCCGAGCGCCAGCGCTATCGCACGATCTGGATCTCCGACATCCATCTCGGCACGCGCGGCTGCAACGCCGACATGCTGATCGACTTCCTCGATCACGTCGACAGCGACCGCCTGTACCTGGTCGGCGACATCATCGACGGCTGGCGGCTGAAGAAGAAGTTCTACTGGCCCGCGGCCCACAATGACGTCGTCTGGCGCATCCTGAAGCGCGCCAAGCGCGGCACCGAGGTGATCTACATCCCCGGCAACCATGACGAGGTGCTGCGCCAGTTCAGCGGGCTCGATTTCGGCGGCATCGCCATCCGCCGCAACGCCATCCACGAAACGGCGGACGGCCGCCGCCTGCTGGTGCTGCACGGCGACGAATTCGATGCCATTACGCTTGCGCATCGGTGGCTGGCGCACGTCGGCGACTTCGCCTATGAATGCATGATGGCTCTGAACCGCTGGGTGAATGCGTATCGTCGTACCTTCAACCTGCCCTATTGGTCGCTGTCGAAGCACGCCAAGGCCAAGGTGAAGAATGCGGTCGAATTCATCTCCAATTACGAGGAAGTGATCGCCGAGGCGGCAGGCGCCCGCGGCGTCGACGGCGTCGTCTGCGGCCATATCCACACTGCCGAGATCCGCACCATCGCCGGGGTCGAATATTATAACGACGGCGACTGGGTGGAGGGATGCACTGCGCTGGTCGAGCATTTCGACGGCCGGATGGAAGTGCTGCACTGGGCCGATGAGATCGCCGCGCGGAACCTGCGGGAGCAGGAACTGTTAGAGCCGGCGGAGATCGAGATGTTAGCGGCCTGAACCCGGTGCGTATCGCCATAGCCACAGACGCATGGAGCCCCCAGGTGAACGGGGTGGTTCGCACGCTGCAATCCGTCCGCGCCGAGCTGGAGCGGCAGGGGCACGAGGTGCTCGTCGTCTCGCCCGATCTGTTCTATTCGCTGCCGTGCCCGACCTATCCCGAGATCCGCCTCGCGCTGACCAGCACGGCGCAGGTCGGCAAGCTGCTCGCCGACTTCAATCCGCACGCCATCCACCTCGCGACCGAGGGGCCGGTGTGCCTTGCTGCAAGGCGCTGGTGCATGGTGCGCGGCTTTCCGTTCACCACGGCGTATCACACGCAATTCCCGGATTACGTGTCGGCGCGCACGGGCGTGAACCCGGAATGGATCTGGCGCTACATCCGCTGGTTCCATGAGCCCGCGCAGGCGATCCTCGCCTCGACGCCGTCGATCGAGGCGGCGCTCAACGAACACGGCCTGCACCGCGTGCGGCACTGGGGCCGGGGGGTCGATCTTTCCACTTTCTCGGATACGCTGGTGCCGTCGGCCGCGATCCGTGCGCTGCCCGGCCCGATCCAGCTCTACGTCGGTCGCGTCGCGGTCGAGAAGAATATCGAGGCGTTCCTGACGACGCGCCAGCCCGGCACCAAGGTGATCGTCGGCGACGGCCCGGCGCGCGCTTCGCTCGAGGCGCGCTATCCCGAGGCGACGTTCCTCGGGCCGCTGTTCGGTGCCGATCTCGCCGCCGCCTATGCCGCCGCCGACGTGTTCGTCTTTCCGAGCCGCACCGACACCTTCGGACTGGTGATGATCGAGGCGCTCGCCTGCGGCACGCCCGTCGCGGCCTATCCTGTGACGGGACCGATCGACGTGCTGACGCCTGCGGTCGGCGCCATGGACGAAAATCTCGACAGCGCCATCGCCGCAGCTCTCACCCGCGACCGCGCGGCCTGCGCCACATACGGCCAGGGCTTCACCTGGGAAGCCAGCGCCCGCCAGTTCCTGACCGCACTCGCCCCGATCGGGCTGGACGACGCGATCGCGGCGTAGCGTCCTCTTCATCCTCTCCCGCCTTCGCGGGAGAGGCAACGGAGACTTGGTTCGCGCACTTCGGCGCGGACCTAGTCGCAGTCGGTGAGGGTCTTTTGGGAGGGGGCCATAAGCCACCGCTTGCCCCGCACCGCGGCTTGCAGTAAGTCTCGATCATTACAGGCGGCCGCTCCGAGAGGGGCGGCCCTTTCTATTTCAAGGAGTTTCCCCGTGGCCCAGCCGCTCATGCCGCACGCGACCGCATCGTGGCTCGTCGACAATACCTCGCTCAGCTTCGAGCAGATTGCCGAGTTCTGCGGCCTGCACATCCTCGAGATCCAGGCGATCGCCGACGATACCGCCGCGACCAAGCTGACCGGGCGCGATCCGGTCCGCGCGCACGAGATCACGCTGGAGGAGATCGAGAAGGGCCAGGCCGATCCCGATTACACGCTGCAGATGCTGAAGGGCCCCGAGCAGGTCCGCCGCACCAAGGGCCCGCGTTACACGCCGGTTTCGAAGCGGTCGGACAAGCCCGACGGCATCGCCTGGATCATCCGCAACCATCCCGAGATCACCGACGGCGCGATCAGCAACCTGATCGGCACGACGCGCACGACGATCGCCGCGATCCGCGACCGCAGCCACTGGAACATCCAGAACATCACGCCGAAGGATCCGGTCACGCTCGGCCTGACGACGCAGCGCGAGCTCGACGCTGCGGTGGCGAAGGCGGCAAAGGCTGCCGGTCTCGAAGCCCCGGTCGACACCCGGCTGGAAGGCGACCGCGAGGCGCTCATCACCGAACTGCGTGCTCAGCGCGACCAGGCGGTCCGCGATGCCGAAGCGATCGAGCGCGGCGAAGCCGCTCCCGCCGAGCCGACTGCCGAGACGCTGTTCCGGCGCTGAGCCACCTGTTCCCCGGCGAAGGCCGGGGTACAGTTACGCCGGTCCTGATAACAAAGCGCAGCGTAAGTTACTGCTGCCTTCCGACTGGACCCCGGCCTTCGCCAGGGAACAGCTCACTTACAGCTGAGCGACTTCGCCTTCGCGCCCTGCGTCAGCGCGCAGGCCTTGACCGGCACCGTCAGCTTGATCTCGACCGGCTGCGGCTTGCCATAATCGCAGCGCAGGAACACGTGCCGCCCGGCCTTGTAGACATAGCCGAGATCCCACGTATCCACGCGGCCCGCCTTTGTCTTGCGGCCGCCGTCGGGCACCAGATCGGCCATCTCCGCGAACGGCCCGTCGAACACGCTGACGCTTTTCAGCGCCGCGCCGTGCAGCACTGCCGGACATTGCGGGGCGGGCCCCTTCGCATCCGCCGCGCAAGCGGTGCAGACGAGCAACGGCGCGAGCAGCGCGGCCTTAGTCGACGACATAGAAATTGTCCCCGTTGTTGGACAGGCCCTTCGCGCCGAAGCGCAGCGTGCGCGAGTGGATCGGGCTGCCGCTGCCGGTAACCCATTGATCGACGACCTGAATACCCGTCGTCGTCTGCCCGTCATAGATCGCCGCATGGCCGGAATAGCGCCCGTCCGCATTGAAAGTCGCGATCGCCGTGCCCTTGACGATCGTCGTCAGGCCCTTGACCTGCGCGCCCTTCTTCCACGCCGCCGTACTGACCGGGATGGTCGTGCATACGGTCGTCACGAACGATACGCACTGGCCACAGAAATCGGGGCTGTGGGTGTTAGTCGGATATTCCGCGAACGGCCCGAGCGAGGAGGAGCGCGTGCAGACCCACTGGCCCATCGGCGCGTTGGCGTTGGTCAGATAATTCGCGGCGATATAGGCCATATCCGTCTCCCCGTCGTCGTTTGCGCCCCTGATAAGCGCCTGTACGGAAGAGGCAAATAGTCCGTGTCGATGACAGTCTGATGGCCGCCTGTCAGCGATCGCCGTCCTGCGGGTTGCCCGCCGAGACCCAGGTATGGTCCTGCCCCTCGACGCGCGAGCGGATCTTCTTGCCCGCGCGGTCGCGCGCCGGTTCGTAGCGGTAGCGCTCCTCGATCAGGCGGCAGGTGGTCGCGTCGATCTCGCCGTTGCCGCTGGTACGCGCGACGCGGCAGGCGGTGGCGCGGCCGTCGGCCTCGACGGTGAAATCGACATAGACCGTGCCGCGCCACCCGCGTGGGATGCTCTTGGGAAAGTCCGAGTCCTTGATGCGGCCGCTCTTTTGATAGGCCTCGCGCGCGATGCCGCCCGCGCCTTCGCCATTGCCCGATCCGCCGCTGCCCGTGCCGTTGCCGACACCGCCCGCGCCGCTGCCCGGGCCCGCCACGTCGGCCGCGCCCGCTCTCGCCTGAGCGCCGAGGCCGGGCAGGGGCGCGGCGATGACGGGGGAGGGCAACGGCATCAGGATCACCGGCGGTGGTGCTACCACCTCGGTCGCTTTCGATCGGAGATTGGGCGGGGCGGACGCGCCCTCCGCCTTCTTGCTCTCGACCGGGTGCTGCTTCACGGGTTCGGGTCGTGGGGGTGGGGTGGGTGCCACGTCGAACATGGTGAGCGCGGGGTCGTAATGGTGGGAGATCGTACGGGATGTCGCCAGCATCCAGAATGCCACCAACGGGACCGCCGCCGCGACGATCGCAGCGGGCAGGCGCGCTTGGTTGGTGGCGTGATAGGATGACATCGGACGAACCTCGGGTGTGGCGCGGGGGTAATCAAGGCGCGGGCCGCTTCGGCGGACAACGCGCGGCCCCGGCGTCCGGTCCCACCGCCGCGACGGGGTTGACGGGCGGACCGTTATTTGTTCCACTCATGTTCTATCTGGGGAGATGACGATGGCCGAGCTGACATTCTACACGAACCCGCAATCGCGCGGGCAGATCATTCGCTGGATGCTGGAGGAGGTCGGCGCGCCGTATGAGACGGTGGTGCTCGACTATGCGACGACGCTGAAGGGCGCGGAGTATCTCGCGATCAATCCGATGGGGAAGGTGCCCGCCATCGTCCATGACGGCAAGGTCGTGACCGAATGTGCGGCGATCTGCGCGTATCTGGCGGATGCCTTCCCCGAAGCCGGGCTCGCGCCGCCGGTGAACGACCGCGCGGAATATTACCGCTGGCTGTTCTTCGCAGCCGGGCCGGTCGAGGCGGCCTTCACCAACAAGGCGCTCAAGGTCGAGGTCTCGCCCGAGCAGCAGCGCATGGTCGGCTACGGCACGTTCGAGACGGCGATCCATGCCGTCGAGAAGATGCTGGAAGGACGCGCGTACGTGACCGGCAGTTTCAGCGCGGCGGATCTGTATCTTGGTTCCGAACTCGGCTTCATGATGCGCTTCGGCATGCTGCAGGCGGGCCCGGCGACCACCGCCTATGTCGAGCGGCTGACCTCGCGCGACGCCTACAAGCGCGCGGCGGAGATCGATGCGGCGGCGGCGAAGGAACTCGCACCGGCGGAGTGAGGGCGCGTCAGGGGCGTTCCAGCAGCAGCGCGCGCATCCGCTCGCCCGCGGCCTGCCAGGCGATGCCGTGCTCCGCGAGCCAGGCATCGTCGTAATAGGTGTCGCGGTAACGATCGCCGCCGTCGCACAACAGGGTGACGATGCTGCCCTCGGTGCCGGCGCGAGCCATTTCCTCGACGATCCGTGCGCAGGCCCACAGGTTCGTGCCGGTCGATCCCCCGACGCGCCGCCCGATCGCCAGCGACAGCGCGCGCATCGCACCGACGCTGTCGGCATCCTCCACCGCGATCATCCGTTCGATGATGGCGGGCATGAAGCTCGCTTCGACTCGCGGACGGCCGATCCCCTCGATCTTGGAGGCACAGCCTTCCGGTATCGCCGTAACCGCACGGTCGGCGAAATGGCGATGGAATACGGAGTGTACAGGATCGGCGACGCAGAGCCGGGTCGCGTGGCGTTGATAGCGGATGAAGCGGCCGATCGTCGCCGACGTTCCGCCCGTGCCGGCCCCGCACACGATCCAGCTCGGCACCGGATGCTTTTCCTGCGCCATCTGCGCGAAGATGCTCTCGGCGATATTGTTGTTGCCGCGCCAGTCCGTCGCGCGCTCGGCATAGGTGAACTGGTCGAGATAATGGCCGCCGGTCTCGATCGCGAGCCGCTGGCAGACGGCGTAGACGGTGCGCGGATCGGCGACCGTATGGATCTCGCCACCGTGGAAACGGATCGCATCGAGCTTTGGCACCGCCGTCGTCTCCGGCACCACGGCGATGAAGCGCAGGCCCAGCATCCGCGCGAAATAGGCTTCCGACACTGCGGTCGATCCCGACGACGCTTCGATGATGCACGTGTCCGGCCCGATCCATGCGTTGCACAGCGCATAGAGGAACAGCGACCGCGCGAGCCGGTGCTTGAGGCTGCCGGTCGGGTGCGAACTCTCGTCCTTCAGGTACAAAGTGATGCCGGGATATTTCGGCAGATCGAGCCGGATAAGGTGCGTGTCGGCGGAGCGATTGTAATCCGCCTCGATCTTGCGGATCGCCTCGGCGAGCCAGCCGCGGTCGATATCTTGCGTCGTCATCATGCCTGCCTTTGCCGCGCCGGCAGCGCCGCCATCACCTCGGCGCGCCACTCGGGCGTGCCGCTGCCCCAGCGCGCAATCTCGTCGAGCGTGCGCAGGCAACCCTCGCAAAGCCTGGTCGCGCGGTCGATGCGGCAGATGTTGATGCAGGGGCTCGCGATCGGCGGAACCTGCGCGACGACATCGTCCACGGCGTCAGTCCGCCGCGATGCGCGCCATCAGGAAGTCCGGCATCGGGCCGTTCCAGCCGTCGTCGGGGGTGGTGTCGGGCTCGTGATGCTCGCGGGGACGAGGCGCACGATCCTCGCGCGGCGGGCGGCTGTCGCGGGCCGGACGTTCCTCGCGCGGCGCGCGTTCCTCGCGAGGAGCTCGCTCTTCGCGTGGCGGCCGGGCTTCGCGCGGCGCACGCGGCTCGCGCGCTTCCGGCGCAGCAGCTTCGGCGGGCGCGGCCTTCACCTCGGGCTTGCGACCGCGGCCACGCTTGCGCGCGCCGCCTTCGCCCTCGGCCTGCTTTTCGTCGGCGGCGCCTTCGAAGCGCTCGATCTTCATGCCGGTGAGCTTCTCGATATTCTCGATATTCTCGGCATCCTCGGCGGTCGCGAAGGTGAAGGCGGTGCCGGTCGCGCCCGCGCGACCGGTGCGGCCGATGCGGTGGACGTAATCGTCGGGGTGCCACGGCGCGTCATAGTTGAAAACGTGGCTCACGCCCTTGATGTCGAGCCCGCGCGCCGCGACGTCGGAGGCGACGAGGATGTTGACCTCGCCCTTCTTGAACCGCTCCAGCTCGGCGAGGCGCTGCGGCTGTTCCATGTCGCCGTGGATTTCGGAGCTGCGATAGCCGTTACGCTGCAACGCCTTGTTCAGCTCGCGCACCGTCGTCTTGCGGTTCGAAAAGATGATCGCGGTGTTGACGTTCTCGCTGTCGAGCAGATCCTGCAGCTTCTCGCGCTTCTTCGCGGAGGTGACGGGCACCAGCCACTGCTTGATGTTGGTGTTGGCGGTGGCGGGCCGCGCGACCTCGATCGTCTTGGGATTGCTCAGGAACTTGTCGGCGAGCTTCTTGATGACCGGCGGCATCGTCGCCGAGAACAGCAGGGTCTGGCGCGTCGGCGGCAGCTTGGTGCAGATTTCCTCGATATCGGGGATGAACCCCATGTCGAGCATCCGGTCGGCCTCGTCGATCACCAGCAGCGAGCAGCCGGTGAGCAGGATCTTGCCGCGCCCGAACAGGTCCATCAGCCGGCCCGGCGTCGCGATCAGCACGTCGACGCCCTTTTCGAGCGCCGCCATCTGGTCGCCCATCGACACCCCGCCGATCAGCAGCGCCATCGAGAGCTTGTGATACTTGCCGTATTTCTCGAAATTCTCCGCCACCTGCGCGGCGAGTTCGCGCGTCGGCTCGAGGATCAGCGAGCGCGGCATGCGTGCGCGGCTACGGCCATGCGCCAGGATGTCGATCATCGGGAGCACGAACGATGCGGTCTTGCCGGTGCCGGTCTGCGCGATGCCGATGATGTCGCGCATCATCAGCACGCTCGGGATCGCGCTCGCCTGGATAGGCGTCGGCTCGTTATAGCCGGACTCCGTCACGGCTTTCAGAAGTTCGTCGGAAAGGCCGAGATCGGCAAAGGTCATGCAAGTTCCGGAAAAATAAGAGGCCGGCGGGCGAGAGCGCTCGCGCGGGCAGCGTTCCGCTTGCGGATTAGGGGTAGTTTGTCAAGGGAAAGAGCCCCTCAGGGCTTGGGTACGATCATCGAAAAGGTCGCGATCGGGCAGACGCTGCCTGATCGCGAGCGCACGGCATCGCGCCCGGCGCAGATCTTTCCGTCGCTGGTCGGCTTCAGATAGAGGTCGGGATAGAAATCGAGCGCCGGGCAACCACCCTCGAACTTGGCACGGATGCGGTCGCCCTCCTCGGTCATCAGATCGATACTGTCGCTGCCGTTGATGATCGCGCGTTCCAGCGCGCGCATATCTACGCATTTCGGGCCCTTCTTGCGCACGAAGCGCGGCTGCTCCGGCCTGCGCGGCGGCTCCGGGGCGATCATGCGCGGGATGCGGATGACGATGCGCTGGTGGATCGTCATCTGCGCAACCGCGACGCGCGGCTGATCGGCCGCCGCGGGGGCGAGCGTGAGCAAGGCGAGGGCGGGGAGGGCTGGATTCGACATGCGGCGCCTCCCGGTTACGCGCTTTGCTTGAACGGGTGATGAACTCCCCGTCATCCGCTTCGGTGCCACAAATTGCGGGGGCCTGCGAATCCGTGATAGGCGCGGCGGCCATGACGCCAGCCCAGTCCGATCTGATCGCACAGACGCGCGCGGCGCTGGGCGAGAAGGCCGTCGTCACCGATCCGGCCGACATCGCGCCGTGGCTGAACGATTGGCGCGGGCGCTATCACGGGCAGGCGGCGGCGATCCTCGCGCCCGACAGCACCGAGGGCGTGCAGACGATCGTGCAGAGCGCACACGCGCTCGGCGTGGCGCTGGTGCCGCAGGGGGGGAATACCTCGATGGTCGGCGGTGCGACGCCGCCTGCGGACGGCTCGGCGCTGATCCTCTCGACGCGGCGGCTCAACCGCATCCGCGCCATCGATCCGGCGGCAGGGCTGGCGGTGGTCGAGGCCGGCGTGATTCTCGAACATCTCCACGCGGCGGCGGAGGCGGAGGGGATGCGTTTCCCGCTTACGCTCGGCGCGCGCGGCAGCGCGACGATCGGCGGCCTGGCCTCGACCAATGCCGGAGGCACGCAGGTGCTGCGCTTCGGCACGATGCGCGCGCTGGTGGCGGGGATCGAGGCGGTGCTGCCCGACGGCACACTGCACCAGGGGCTCTCGCCGCTGAAGAAGGACAATCGCGGCTACGACCTCAAGGAGTTGCTGGTCGGCGCGGAGGGGACGCTCGGCATCATCACCGCCGCGACGCTCCGGCTGGTGCCGGTGGCGCAGGATGTCGCGACCGGGTGGATCGGCGTGGCCTCGCCCGCCGACGCGCTGAAGATCCTGCGCGCGCTGGAGGCGCGTTCCGGTGACGCGATCGAGAGTTTCGAGCTGGTGCCGAAGCTCGCGCTCGATCTCGTGCTGAAGCATATCCCCGGCACCCGCGCGCCGCTCGCGGGGTCGCATCCGTGGCTGGTGCTGGTCGACTATGCGGGGGCCGATGCGCGCGCCTCGCTCGAAACGCTGCTGCAAGGCGTGCTGGAGGAGGGACTCGCGGCCGACGCCGTGGTCGCTGCGAATGAGACGCAGGCCACCGCCTTCTGGCGCCTGCGCGACTCGATCTCCGAGGCCGAGCGTGCCGAGGGGCCGACGATGGCGCACGACATCTCCGTCGCGGTCGACCAGATGCCCGATTTCATGGTCCGCGCCGCCGCCCGCGTCGAGGCGGCGTTTCCCGGCGTGAAGGCGACCGGCTTCGGCCATCTCGGCGACGGCAATGTCCATTTCCACGTCAACGCGCCCGCCGGGGTGGACGCCGATATATGGCGGCGCGAGGTCGGCGAGCCCGCCAGCCACCTGGTCTATGATCTCGTCAACGCGGCCGGCGGGTCGATCTCCGCCGAGCATGGCATCGGCCAGATGAAGCGCGACGAGCTCGAACGCCTGTCCTCGCCCGCGCGCATGGGCGCGCTCCGGGCGATCAAGCGCGCCTTCGATCCCGGCGAATTGATGAACCCCGGCAAGCTCGTCACGCTTGCGCCGACGCTTCCCTCGAAATAGAGCCAGCCGCCAATCGGCGCTGTTCGGCCCCGCTACTTGAGTTTATTGGAGACACGTCATGGCCAGCGCGCCGCAAGCAGCCCCGCTTCCCCTGTTCTACAACGCGCTCGAGCCGCTTTCGAGCAACGCCCACGCGGCCTTCCGCCTGCGCACGATGGAAGCGGCACCGTTCCTCGCCACGCAGCACGCCATTCCCGTCACCGTCGACGAGTTCATCCACGCCCAGCGTTCGATGCCGATCGTCTTCACCGACGGCGACGATTCGATCCCGATCGCGCTGATGGGCCTCAACGAAGGCGTCAACGTGTTCGTCGACAACGGCGGCAAGCTGATCGACGAGGGTATCTACGTTCCTGCCTACGTCCGCCGCTACCCGTTCATGCTCGCGCGCCTCACCCCCGATGCGCAGGAGCTGTCGTTGTGCTTCGATCCGACCGCCGACGCGATCGGCACCTTCGATGACGGCCAGGCCCTCTTCACCGGCGACCAGCCGACCGAGGTCGTGCAGAGCATCCTGCAGTTCAACGAGATGTTCGAACAGGCCGGCATGCGCACCGCCAATTTCATGAAGGAACTGCGCGAGCTCGACCTGCTGATGGCGGGCGAGGTCTCGATCCAGCCCGAGGGTGCCGAACAGCCCTTCATCTACCGCGGCTTCCAGATGGTCAGCGAGGAAAAGCTCAACGATCTGCGCGGCGACCAGCTTCGCAAGATCCAGAAGAGCGGCATGCTGCCGCTGCTCCACGCGCACCTGTTCTCGCTGCAGTTGATGCCGAACCTGTTCGAAAAGCAGGTCCGCCAGGGCAAGATGCCGACGCCGCAGCTGGCCATTTGATCAGGTAACGGCACCGGCTTGCTCCCCCACCCCGCCTCCCACCGGTATCATGAACTGGAAGGCGGGGTGGGGGAGCGGGCCGGTGCCGCGATCCGCGTGGGCGGATCAGATAGCGTGCGGCGCGTCACCGAATCGTAACAATTGCGACAAAGTGTTTCCGTGCGACGAAGTGAAAATTATCGCACTTGAAGCCCCAAAACGCGTCACCTATATCAGTTGCACGCGACCTCGTGTCCCCCCTTTCGTGAGGTCGCGCGATACGCCTCCGGGCGTATCTCCTCCCTGAACCTTGGCCACCGCGTGCTTGCACGCGGTGGTTTTTTATGTGCGCTATTCCGCGGCGAGCGGCAGCGCGCCCGACAGCGCCTCGTCGGCGACCGCGGTGATGATCCCGCGCAACAGCGCGGCGGTGGCGGCGAGGCCCGCGCCGGGCTCCGCCAGTGCCGCGTCGAGGTAGAGCGAGCGGTCGAACTCAAGCTGGATCGCATGGATGCCGGCTTCCGGCCGCGCGTGCGTCTCGATGACGTACCCGCCCGAATAGGGCGCGTTCAGCGCCGATGGCACATCGCCCGCCACGGCCTCCGCCTCGATCCGCGCGATCAGCCGGGCTGGCGCGGTGCGGCCGAAACGGTCGCCGATCACCAGCTTCGCGCCCCCGGACGCAAGCGGCGGCATCGAATGTATGTCGAGCAGCACCGCCACGCCGAACCGCGCCTGCGCCGCCGCCAGCAACGCCGACAGCCGCGCGTGATAGGGCCGGTGATCCTGCTCGATCCGCGCCTGCACCTCCTCGCCGTCGAGCTTGCGCCGCCAGATGTCGTTCACCGCCCCCGCGCGCCGCGGCACCAGCCCGAGCCCGCTGCGCAACCGCGCCGATGTCATCGGCACGCTGCTGCGCTGCACGCCGGAATCAATCGCGGGATCGCGTTCCTGCTCGCTGCGGTTGAGGTCGATCCACGCGCGCGGGCGGCGCTGCACGATCGCCGATTCGCGGGTCCGCGCCGCCAGCGCCAGCGTATCGGCGTGGCGATCTTCCAGCAGGAGGAGTTGCGACGGCTGCACCCGCAAGGCCGCGCGCATCGCCAGCGGATAGTCGCGCCCGGCATGCGGCACCGACAGCACGATGGGGCTGGCAGGCGTCTCGTCGCCATACAGATCGAAGGACGCGGGCGGGGATGGCATCGCCGCGCAGCCTAGGGCGAGCCCCGGCCCACCGCAATGCAGCTTTCTTGCGGCTGCTTTCCCGGCTGGAAAATGTTAAGGGCTTTGCGCATAACCAGCGTCTGACGATTTGGGCGGAGCCACGATGATCAGGATCCTGTTGGCGGAAGACGATGCCGTGATGCGCGAATATCTCGCGCGCGCGCTGGAACGGTCGGGCTACGCCGTCACGCCGGTGGACCGTGGCACCGCCGCGATTCCGCTGATCGAGACCGAGCATTTCGACCTGCTGCTCACCGATATCGTCATGCCCGAGATGGACGGCATCGAACTGGCGCAGCGCGCGGCCGAGCTCGCGCCGGATCTGCGCGTGATGTTCATCACCGGCTTCGCCGCCGTCACGCTGAAGGCAGGCAAGACGGTGCCGCAGGCGCGCGTCCTGTCCAAGCCGTTCCACCTGCGCGACCTCGTTCTTGAGGTCGATCGCATGTTCGACATGGAACGCGCGACCGGCATCTGAAAAAGCGATTGCGGTAGCGCTTGCGTACGCGGGCACTCCCCGCTATTGCGCGCGGCTCGCGGCGGGTTCGCCCGTCGCGCGTGGGCGTGTAGCTCAGTGGTAGAGCACTGTGTTGACATCGCAGGGGTCGCAAGTTCAATCCTTGCCACGCCCACCATAAAAACCCCGCAGGCCAATGGCTTGCGGGGTTTTTTGTTGCTCGCTCGGGATCAGGCCGGCGTCTCGGTCAGTTCCACGATCTCGAACGCATGGCTGCGCCAGCCGCGCATCTTCGCGGCATCCTCGGTCGCCGTCCGTTTGCGCCTCGCCTCGGCGAGCGAGCGCGTGTGGCCCCAGAACACTTCGGTCTTGCCGTTCTCCAGTACGGCGACGATCCGCCAGTAATGCGTGAACGGATCGGCGGTGGGGCCGATCGTCTTCACATAACCGTCGGGCAGGGTCGCCGTCAGATATCGCCGCTTGCGTGCCATGACGCTTCATAGCATCGCTAAGCTCTTGATTGCGATCAAGTTCCCCTTAACCGGCTCGTATCCTTTCCGCGCTACGCGGATAGCGTGGACCCGTATGCGCACCCCTTGACCAGCCCGCGTTCTGCGCGGCTCGTCGCCCTGTATGCGGGCGTCGCGGTGGCGGTCGTCCTGCTGGCGTGGGTGGATTTTTCGGCGTCCGCGCTCGTGTTCGCGGTGCTCGTCGCGGCCTTTGCGGCCGGAAACTGGCGGCTGCAACACAAGATCGAACGCGCGCGGGCGCAACTGGACGAAACCGGGGAGGCGTCGCTCGAACAGGGCATCGGCGTGCTCAAGCGCAAGCTGGCGGTGGTCAGCCATCGCCTCGCGCTCGAACATCCGGTCAGCGGACTGCCGATGCGCGAGGAACTGGTCGATCGGATTCGCGGCGACGCGCAAGGCATCCTCGGGGCGATCGCCTTCGTCGATATCGAACGCCTGACCGCCTTCGACCCTGCCCAGGCGGAGCGCGTGCTGGCGACCTCGGTCGCGCGGCTGCGGCGGATGCTGCCGGCCGATCGCTTCCTGGCGCAGGTCGATCGCGGCCATGTCGGCATCTGGTTCGGTGCCATGCACGACGAGACCGTCGCGCGCGCCGAACTGCAAGCCATCACCTATGCGCTCGGCGAGGCGATCGTCGACGAGGAGCGCGAGATCATGCCGCAGGTGCGGCTGCGCGTCGGCCGCTACGACGCGACCGAAGGGGCGAGCGCGGGCGCGTTCCTCGCGCGCACGCTCGCCTCGTTCGCCGCCGGCGAAGGCGCGACCGCGACCGACCGCGTCGATGCCGAACAGGCCGAGCGCGCGCGCGACCGCTACGGGCTCGAACAGGATCTTCGGCAGGCGATCGCGCGCCGCGAGCTGCGCCTGGAACTGCAGCCGCTGATCGACGCGACGCGCCATGTCGTCACCGGCGCGGAGGCGCTGCTGCGCTGGGACCATCCGGTGCGCGGACCGGTCTCGCCCGCCGTGTTCATCCCCGTCATGGAGGCGATCGGCCTCGCATCCGAGATCGGCACCTGGGTCATCAACGCCGCCGCCCGCGAGGCGCGCGACTGGCAGGCGCGGGGTTTCCGCGGCTGCGTCGCGATCAACGTCTCGGGCCTGCAGGTCGAGCGCGACGATCTTCCCGCCATCGTCGCGCGCACGCTCGATCGCTACGGGCTCGACCCCGCCAGCTTCGAGATCGAGCTGACCGAGAGCATGGCGATGAACAACACCGATCATTGCCGCGCGATCTTCTGGCAGCTCCGCAAGCTCGGCGTGAAGCTCGCCATCGACGATTTCGGCACCGGCTATTCGGGTTTCAGCTCGGTGCGCAACCTGTTGTTCGACAAGATCAAGATCGACCGCGAATTCGTCACCGACGTCGATACGCGCAAGGACAGTCAGGCGATCTGCCAGAGCATCATCGCGCTCGGCCGCGGCCTCGGCGTGCGCGTGCTGGCCGAAGGCGTGGAGACGCATGCCGAATACGCCTGGCTGCGCAAGCACGGCTGTCACCATTTCCAGGGCTATTATTTCAGCCGCCCGCTCACGCCCGAGGCATTCCTCGGCTTCGTGCGGCATGCGGACGAATTGCGGCCCATCCTGTCGCTCGGCAGCGACATCGCGACGATCACCGGAAGGCTCAGTGCATGACCATTTTCTACCGCCTGCGCGGCGCTCTCGTCGCGACATGCGCGCTCGCCGTCGCGGCCTGCAACAGCGGCACGCCGCGTCCGAGCGTCACGCCGCCGCCGCCCGCCGCCCGCGGCGCGGCCGGCGTTGATGCGATCGCCGACCTGCTCGATGCCGGCAATGAGCGGGCTGCGAAGAAGGAGATCAAGGCGCTGCTCAAGCGCGAGCCGATGAACGCATCGGCGCTGCTGCTGAAATCCTCGATCGATGGCGACCCGAAGGAGCAACTGGGGCCCAATTCCTATCCCTACACCGTGCGTCCCGGCGACAGCATCGCAGGCATCGCGCGCCGCCTGCTCGGCAACCGGCTCAAGGCCTATCAGCTCACGCGCTACAACGGCCTGAAGGCGCCGGTCGCGCTTCAGCCGGGCCAGACCTTGCGCATCCCCGGCACGCCGCCTGCGCCGCCCGCGCCGGTCCGCAAGCCGGAGCCGGATCGCGTGCCGCCGCCCGCCGTCGCGCCGAAACCCAAGTCGGTCGCGCCGAAGCCTGTTGCGCCCGCCGCCAACCCCGCTGCCGCCCGCGCCGCGCGCACGGCGGGTCTCGCCGCGCTCAATCAGGGGCAGGTGACGCGCGCCGTCGCCCTCCTGCGCCGCGCCGCCGCGCTCGATCCGGCCAATCCGGTGATCGCGAAGGATCTCGCCCGCGCGCAGCGCATCGCCGCCACGGTCAAGGCGCACTAGCTGTCCTACAGGCGGCGTTTATGCGATGACGATGGCGTTCTTTCTCATCGCGAGTCCGCCATTGGTGCAAAAATGGAAACGATCGCACCTGACATTTTCGATTCAGGTGTCAATCTGTCAAGCGAGGTATCACTTTCGGCGTCGGCGCCAGCGCAAACCAATGGTTAAGTCCTTCTACGTATACGGTTAGCGGGAGAAACCTTGGGCGTTTGTTTGAATGGCGATGTTGGGCCGTTACCGTATCGACGAATGTCTGGGCACCGGCGCGATGGCCGAGGTCTACCGTGCGCACGACCCCGAAATCGACCGTTCCGTCGCGATCAAGGTTCTCAAACCCGAATATGCCACCGATCCCGAGATCGGCGCGCGTTTCGTGCGCGAGGCGCGGGCGGCGGGCGCGCTCAGCCACGCCAATATCGCCACCATCTACGACGTCGGTGAAGCCGGCGGCATCGCCTATATCGCGATGGAGCTGGTCGAGGGGCAGCCGCTCGACACCGTGCTCGAACAGCAGGGCCGGATGCCGTACGAGCGCGTCCTCGCGATCGGCCAGCAGCTCGCCTCCGCGCTCGGCTATGCGCATCGCAACGGCGTCGTCCACCGCGACATCAAGCCGTCGAACATCCTGCTCTGCGCCGATGGCCGCACGGTGAAGCTGCTCGACTTCGGCGTCGCCCGCATCGGCGACACCAAGGGCGCGATGGTCAAGACGCAGGCCGGCACGCTGATCGGCACGCCGCGCTACATGAGTCCAGAACAGGCGCTCGGCCTGGCCGTAGATCACCGCTCCGATCTCTTCTCGCTCGGCGTCGTGCTGTACGAAATGGTGACGGGGCAGGTGGCGTTCTCCGGTACCTCGCTCGCCACGCTCGCGCTGCAGATCGCGCAGGAGAAGGTCGCGCCGATCGATCGCGTCACCAGCGATTGCCCGCCGGGCCTGCGCTTCGTGATCGACAAATTGCTCGCCAAGAAGCCCGAGGCACGCTTCGCCGACGGCGCCGCGCTCGAACGCGCGCTGGCGCAGGAACTGGTCGCGCACGACGATCTGCCGCGCGGCCGTCGCGGGCTGTCGCTGCGCATCAAGCTGCCGGTCGCGCTGGCGCTCGTCACCGCGACTGCGCTCGCCGGCTGCGCGGCGATGATGCTGTCGCGCGAGCAGGCGACGCTCGAGCACATGGCGATCACCTCGGGCAGCTCGATTACGGCCTTCGTGACGAACAACGCCGCCGTGCTCGCCGCCGACAATGCCGGGCTCGCGGCGGACCAGCAGGACTGGTCGGCGCTGCAGGCCTTCGCCGTCACCGCCAGCCGCGATCCCGCGATCCGCGATCTCGTCGTGGTCGATACCGGCGGCACGATCCGCGCGGCGGGCAATCCCAGGCTCGTCGGCCAGCGCTATCAGAAGCCCGCCGGCGAAACCGTGATGGCGAACGACGTGACGGCGGCAGGCAATACCGGCATCCGCTTCGTCCGCCCGATCACTTATGCCGGCGCGCGTTTCGGTACGGTCGATCTGGTCGTGCGCCGCAATGCGCTCGACGAGGCGATCGCGGGCGTACGCGCCTCGCTCGCCTTGCTGTTCGCGGTGGTGATGGCGGCGGTGCTGGTGGTCGGCTACCTCAGCGGCGCAATGGTCGCGCGACCGCTCTCGCGCCTGCGTCGCGCGCTCGACGACGCCTCGGCCTCGGCGTTCGCGCTGCGCATCTCGCACCGGCGCGGCGACGAATTCGGCGCGGCGTTCGACGCCTTCAACCGCCTCGCCACCACCGTCGAGCCGCAACTCCACGGCACGCCCGCCGCCGCAGTCGCCATTCTCGAAACCCGCATCGCCGACCCCATCAAGCGCGCCGCCTGAGGACTCCCCCCCAAATGTACATGCTTCAACTCTTCAACGTGGCGAACGAACTCCAGCCGATCGACGCGCGTCTGCTGCGTGAGGGGATGCTGACGATCGGGCGCGGCGAGGCGGCCGACTGGACCATCGCCGATCCCGAGCGCGAGCTGTCGCGCCAGCATTGCGAACTGGTGGTGGGCGAGGACGGCACGCTGCACGTCCGCTCGCTCGGCGCGAACGGCATCTATGACGACACCACCGGCGAGCGTTTCCCGGATTCAACTGACGTGACGGTGCCGGTGCCCTCGACCGTACGCCTCGGCCGCTTCCGTCTGAAGGCGGTGAAGGCGGGCCAGAGCGAGGAACCCGCCGATCCCGCGCGCACGATGGTGATGACTCAGCCATTCGGCGAATCGGTGCGCGTGCCCGAGACCTGGAGCGACACGCTGACGCTTTCCGCGTCGAACAACGGATCGTTGCTCGACGCCTTCTGCGAAGGTGCGGGGCTCGACCCGTCGCTGCTGTCGAGCGAAGATCCCGCCGAGATCATGCGCCGCGCCGGTGCGGTCTACCGCCAGATGGTGCTCGGCATCGGCGACCTGATGACCGAACGCGACCGCGCGCGCGCCAAGCACCAGATCAATCGCACGACCATCGCCGGCGCCGACAACAACCCTTTCAAATGGGCACCGACGCAGCGCCTCGCGATCGATCTGCTGCTGGCGGGATCAGGCAGCTTCCTGTCGGGGCCGGCCGCGCTGCAGGCCTCGCTGCGCGACATCAAGCGCCACATGATCGCGACCTTCGCAGGATTGCAGGGCAGCCTGCGTGCCGCGGTTGCACATTTCGATCCGAAAGTGATCGAAACGGTGACGGCCGACCGCACGACTCTGCTCAAGGGCAAGGCCGTCGTGCAGATCGAGGAAGTCTCGCGTCGCCACGCCGATATCACCGCGCAACTCGATGGCGATCAGGGCGGATCGCTGGAACGCGCCTTTCTGACGGCTTACGACAGCGCCGAATCACAATCATACAACGAGCGCCGCTAGGTTTTCCGGGGCTCCAGACTGAACGGTTATGAGTTTTGTCAATTGATGCCGAAAGCGATCAAATCAATTGCAAAGCCCTTCGCCACGCTATTCCCACATCGAAAATCGCTGCTATGATGAGATGTGGGGGCTGACAAGAAAAGCATAAGCCTGATGACCTTAAGGCACGCGCGTTTCGAAAGCCGTAACGGTCCAGTATCGTCTGGAACCAGTTGCATTGCAGCATGAAGTCGCAACCGGTCTTGTCGCCTGAAGGCGCGAACTTCCTGACCGGCGACGGCGAGATGACCCGACTTATCCGCACCAAGGATTGGTCGCAGACCCCGCTCGGCGGGATCGAGGACTGGCCGCAGAGCCTGCGTACCACCGTTAGTCTTTGCCTGGCCTCCAATTTCCCGATCAACATCATCTGGGGCCCTTCAAGCGTCCAGATCTACAACGACGGCTATCGCGTGGTGTGCGGCGATGCGCATCCGATCGCTCTCGGTCAGGATTACCGCGTCACTTGGGAAAGCGCCTGGCCGGCGATCGGCTTGCCGTACGAACGCGCGAAGGCCGGCGAGACGAGCTTCCTCGAAAACGAGCGCATGTTCCTGACGCGCAACGGTTATCTGGAGGAGACCTTCTTCACCTTCTCGCTCTCGCCGATCCGCGACGAGCTTGGCGAGATTGGCGGGTTGTTCCACCCCGTCACCGAAACGACGGCGACGATGCTGGCGGAACGCCGCACGCGCGCGTTGCGCGATCTCACCGCCAGCCTCACCGATGTCGCCGATCTGCAGGAGATGGCGGATGTGGCGACGGCGACGCTCAGCCGCTTCGAATACGACTTGCCGTTCGTGCTGTTCTACACGCTCGACGAGGATGCGGGCATCTACCGCTTGGCCAGCAATTGCGGTGTCGCGCGGGGCACCGATATCAGCCCGGTCGAATTCGATCCTGTCCTGCTTGGTCCCTGGCGGGGTGACGGCCCTGCCGATGCACCGCGCCTGATCGCACGCGACGGCTTCGCACCCCGGCTCGCGGACGACCCCTGCGGGCCCTACGAAGAAGCGCCGGATCGCGGCTTCATGCTGTTCGTCTCTGTGCCGGGGGTGGATATGCCGCCAGCGGTGGTGGTGCTTGGCGTGTCGGCGCGGCTGCCGCTCGACGATACCTATCGCGGTTTTTACGAACTGATCGCTGCGGCCCTGTCGGCGGCACTCGCGACCATCCGTGCGCGTCAGGACGAACGGCGGCGTGCCGCGGCCTTGGCGGAAATCGACCGCGCCAAGACTGTGTTCTTTTCCAACGTCAGCCACGAATTTCGCACACCGCTCACGCTGATGCTCGGCCCGCTCGAGGACGCGCTCGCAGAGGACGCGTTGCCGCCGCGGCAGGCAGAGCGTCTCGATCTTGCGCATCGCAACGCGCAGCGGCTGCTGCGGCTGGTCAATGCCCTGCTTGATTTCGCGCGGATCGAGGCCGGCCGGATCGAGGCGCGCTTCGAGCCTATCGATCTCGGCGCCTTTACCGCAAATCTCGCCTCGAATTTTCGCTCTGCATGTGAACGCGCGGGGCTCGCGTTGCATATCGACGCGCCGTCGATGTCCGCGCCGACGTTCGTCGATCGCGATATGTGGGAGAAGATCGTCCTCAACCTGCTGTCGAACGCCTTCAAGTTTACGCTCGCGGGCGAGATTGCGGTGACGGTGCGCGATACCGGGGACGGCATCGAGCTGGCCGTGCGCGACAGCGGCGTGGGCATCAACCCGGCTGAACTGCCGAGAGTGTTCGAACGCTTCCACCGCGTCGAGGGACAGAATGGCCGCACCCATGAAGGCACCGGCATCGGCCTGTCTATGGTGCAGGAACTGGTCGGCCTGCACGGTGGCGCGATCGCCGCGGAGAGCGAGGAGGGCGTCGGCACCACCTTCCGGGTTTGGCTGCCGGCCGGATCGGTACACGTCCCGCAGGACGCGATCGTGCGCGCCGAAGTCGCCGCGCCCGAGGCAAAGCAGGCCCGCGCCTTTGTCGAGGAGGCGCTGCGTTGGCTGCCCGATCAGGGCGCAACGCCTGATCACACCGTCATTCCCACGGTCAGTCCGCTCGCGCTGGCAGGCGATGCTTCGCGCATCGTCCTTGCCGACGACAATGCCGACATGCGCGATTACGTTCGCCAGATTCTGCAGGAGGGCGGCTATGAGGTCGATGCGTTCACGAACGGCGCAGACGCTCTCCAGGCCGCGCGACACGGGCGCATCCCCGACCTGATCCTCACCGACGTGATGATGCCGGTGATGAACGGCTTCGAACTGCTGTCCGAGTTGCGCGCAGATCCCGAGTTGGAGGATCTCGTCGTGATCCTGCTTTCCGCCCGCGCCGGGGCAGAGGCGCGGGTCGAGGGGTTGGCGGCGGGTGCGGACGATTATCTGGTCAAGCCGTTCAGCGCCCGCGAACTGCGCGCGCGCGTCGATGGCGCCGTGCGGTTGGGGCGGCAGCGGCGCGAATCGGCGCGGCGCGAGACGATGCTGCGCGATGCCGTCGCTCGCGCCGATCTGCAGCGCGCCGAGCAGCAGCGCGATCACGCCGTCGAACTGAGCAAGAAGCTGGACGCGCGTGTCGCCGAACGGACCCTGCGCCTGCACGAGAGCAACGAGCGGCTTAAGCTCCTTGAGGAGATCACCCGCGCGATCGGGCAGCGGCAGGACGTCGATAGCATCTTCGAGATCGTCGTGCGCAAGCTGGAGGAGCGGCTGCCCGCAGATTTCGTCAGCATCTTCCGTTACGACAGCGTCGCACAATCGCTGACCGTCGCGCGCGTCGGGTCGCGCAGCGCGACGCTGGCGGGCGAGCTCGGGCTGACCGCGGGCACGCCGGTCAATATCGATCAGGACGGTCTTGCGCACAGCGTCGCCGGCGCTTTGGTCTATGAGCCCGACACCGCCGACGTCCAGTTCGCCTTCCCTGCAAGGCTCGCGGCGCGGGGCTTGCGGTCGCTGGTGGTGGCACCGCTCAGCTTCGAGCGCGCGGTGTTCGGCGTACTGGTGGTGGCGCGCCACAAGGCGCATGATTTCGTCTCCGCCGATTCCGAATTCCTGCGCCAGCTCGGCGAACACGCGGCGCTTGCAGCGGACCAGGCGGAGCTGCACGACAGTCTGCAGCGCGCCGTCGATCATCTCCGCCAGTCGCAGCAATCTGCGGTCGAGCAGGAGCGGCTGCGCGCGATCGGCCAGATGGCGAGCGGCATTGCCCACGACATCAACAATGCGATCTCTCCGGTCGCGATCTACACCCAGTCGCTGCTGGAGCGGAACCTCGACCTGAGCTCCGAGCTGCGTGGATACCTCCAGATCGTCGGCCGCGTGGTGGAGGATATCGCCGCCACGGTCGCGCGGCTGCGCGATTTCTACCGGCCCGAGGATGCGGCGGCCGACCCAGAACCGGTCGACCTTAACGAACTGGTGCCGCAGGTCGTCGAGCTGACCCGCGCGCGCTGGAGCGACATGCCGCAGCAGCGCGGTCTGATGATCAAGGTCGCGACCAGCCTGGAGACCGATCTGCCGCACGTCATGGGCAGTGCCGCGGCCTTCCGTGAGGCGCTGACCAATCTGATCTTCAATGCGGTCGACGCGATGGGCGAGGGCGGCACGATCACCGTCCGCACGGCGAGCCTCAGTGCGGGCCCGTCGCGCGGAGCCCGCGTCCTGCTGGAGGTCGGCGATACCGGCCCCGGTATGGACGAGGAGACGCGCGCGCGCTGCCTCGAGCCGTTCTTCACCACCAAGGGCGAGCGCGGCACCGGCCTCGGCCTCGCGATGGTGCAGGCCACCGCGCAGCGCCACGGCGCGGTGCTCGACATCGACAGCGCACTGGGCGAGGGTACGCGCGTTCGACTGGAATTCGTCGCCGCCCCGGTCGTGCGCACCACCAAATCGCCCACGCTCAGCGCCGATGCCGAACGGCCGCTCCGGCTGCTGATCGTCGACGACGACCGTGCGGTGCTGACCTCGACCGCGTTCGTGCTGGAGCTGTCGGGCCACGCCATTACGCCCGCCGAGGGCGGGCAGGCGGGGCTCGACGCGCTGCAGGCCGCGCATAGTGCGGGCGAGCGCTTCGACGCCGTCGTCACCGATCTCGGCATGCCGTATGTGGACGGCAATCAGGTCGCGACGCGCGTGAAGGCGCTGTTCCCGGATACCGCCGTCATCCTCCTGACCGGCTGGGGCCAGCGCATGTCGGCGGAACCCGACGGCAAGACGATCTTCGACTATCAGCTTTCCAAGCCCGTCGATCTCGACGAGCTTCGCGGCGTGCTGGCGGACATCTAGCCGATCCCCGCCAGCACGGCCGATCAGGCGGCGGGGATCGTCGCGTTGTCGATGACGAAGCGGTAGCGCACGTCGCTCTTCAGCATACGATCGTAGGCTTCGTCGATCTGCGGCATCGCGATCATCTCGATGTCGGAGACGATGCCCTTCTCGGCACAGAAATCGAGCATCTCCTGCGTTTCGGGAAGGCCGCCGATCAGCGACCCGCCGATCGTCTTGCGCTGGAAAATGAGCGCGCCGACGTTGGGCGAGGGGTGGGGATGCTCCGGCACGCCGAGCAGGACGAGCGCGCCGTCGCGCTTCAGCAACGCCGTGTAAGCGTCCAGATTGTGGCTCGCCGCGACGGTATCGAGGATCAGGTCGAACGTACCGATGTGCTTCGCCATCTCGTCCTCGTCGCGCGAGACGATCACCTCATCGGCGCCGAGATCGAGCGCATCCTGCTTCTTCGCGGGCGTCGAGGTGAAGGCTGCCGTATGCGCGCCGAGCGCGTGGCTGAGCTTGATCGCCATATGCCCGAGCCCGCCGATGCCGACGACGCCGACCTTCTTGCCCGGCCCCGCGGCCCAGTGCTTGAGCGGGGAATAAGTGGTGATGCCCGCGCACAGCAGCGGCGCGACGGCCGCGAGCTGATCGGTGGCGTGATTGATCTTGAGGACGAAATGCTCCTGCACGACGATATGCTGCGAATAGCCGCCGAGCGTGTGGCCCGGCGCATCCTTCGTCACGCTGTCATAGGTGAGGGTGAAGCCGTTCTCGCAGTAATTCTCCAGCCCTTCCTTGCACGATGCGCAGTGGCCGCAGCTGTTGACGAGGCAGCCCACGCCGACCGTGTCGCCGACCGCGAAGCGATCGACCTCACTGCCGACCGCCGTCACCGTGCCGACGATCTCGTGGCCGGGCACGCAGGGATATTTCGCTTCGCCCCATTCGGCGCGGGCGGTGTGGAGGTCCGAATGGCAGACGCCGCAGAACTGGATGTCGATCGACACGTCCTTCGGGCCGGGTTCGCGACGTTCGATGGCGAGGGGTTCGAGCGGCTTGTCGCCCGCGTGCGTGCCGTATGCGTTGGTGATCATGGGGAGGGGTCTCCGGCTGGTGTTGCGATTGCGCAGATGGCGTTGCGTGCCCGCAACGATAAGGGCGTGGAAATGGCATGGAGTGATGAAGCGGCTTCATGAATGGTATCGACCCGGTGACTGTTCGGGGCGGGCGGCGGTTGGTAGAGCGATCCACTGATTGCGGTGCGATTCGTCGGGAAACTACAAAGGGCGGCATGTCGGACAGGATCGTGATCGTCGGGGCGGGGTTTTCGGGGACACTGCTCGCCATCAACATGCTGCGGTCGGACGGGCCACCGATCACGCTGATCGAACGCGAGCCGTTCGCGGGCACCGGCCTCGCCTATGGCGCGGCGCACCCTTCGCATCTGCTCAACGTGCGCGCCGCCAACATGAGCGCCTTCCATGACGAGCCCGGTCATTTCCGTGAATGGGTGGCGGGGCAGGACCTTGATCTCGGTCCCAACCCGTTCGTGCCGCGCCTGACCTACGGGCGCTATCTGCGCGATCTGCTGGCGGCGGCCGTCGCGGGATCGGCGGGGCGGCTGACGCTGGCGCAGGGCGAGGCGGTGCGGATCGCGCGGACGGCGGGCGGCGCGCGTGTCGATCTGGCGGACGGTAGCAGCCTCGAGGCGGGGACCGCCGTGCTGTCGGTCGGCAACCTGCCGCCGCACGCGCCGCCCGGCATCGATGAAAGCGTGCTGCAGCGATCGGCCTATGCCGGCGATCCGTGGGCGGCGGATGCGCTCGAAGGGCTGGGCGACGATGCGACGGTGCTGGCGCTCGGCACCGGGCTGACGATGGTCGACGTGGCGCTGGCGCTGCGGGCGCGCGGCTTCGGCGGGCGGATCGTCGCGATGTCGCGGCGCGGGCTGCTGCCGCATGCGCACGCCGATGCGCCGCCCGCGCCCGACAAGCTCAACGAGAAGCCGCGCGAGACCGGTGCCGCGCTCGTCCGCCGCATCCGCAAGCGTGCCGCCGCGATCGGCTGGCGCGCGGCGATCGACGAACTGCGCCCCTTCACGCAGGACATGTGGCGCGGCGCGGGCGACCGGGGCCGCGCGCGCTTCCTGCAACATGCGCGGCCGTGGTGGGATATCCACCGCCACCGCCTCGCGCCCGATGTCGCGGCGATCATCGCCGAGATGCGGGGCAGCGGCGCGCTGCAGCCGCGCGCGGGCAAGACGATTTCCGTCGAGGCTGTGCCGGAGGGTGCGGCGGTAACGTGGCGGTCGCGCGGCAGCGACACGCCCGAGGTGCTGGTCGCGACGCGCATCATCAATTGCACAGGGCCGCAGGGCGATCTGCTGCGCGCGGACGAGCCTTTGCTGCGCTCGCTGGTGGCGGAGGGCGCGATCCGGCCCGATCCCTTGCGGATCGGCATCGACGTCGACCTGCAGAGCCGCACCATCGCCGCCGATGGGACTGCCAACGACTGGCTCTACGCGCTCGGCCCGATGACGCGCGGCGCCTTCTGGGAGATCGTCGCGGTGCCCGATATCCGCGTGCAATCCTGGTCGATCGCGCGGCGGCTCACCAACAGCCAATGGGTCGGCGGCGAGGGCCTGTAGGGTCGGAAAGTCACACTAAGGTCACACTGATCGGCACCTTTTCGCGCGGGCCTTTGTTGGGATTAAGGGCGAGCGAACCGGCGACTGGAAAGAGCGACGGCGACTGTCGCAGATCGGCGGCGTGTAGGACAGCCCGGTTTTGTTCGTCACCCCGGCACGAAACCGGGGTGACGACTGAGTGGGTCCGCGCGGCCGAAAAGCAAAACTTGGCGCACGCCAACATCTCCGTGCGTTGCTAATCCCATCAAGTCGATAGAGATTGCGGCGATGTTCGTAGCCGCCGCCATTTCCGCCCTGCGCGAGGCCCGCACGGCGCAGCGCGCCAGCGCCGGTGCGCGCGACGTCACGCATTTCCCGAGCGTGCCGCAGATCGAGGTGGCCATCGCGCATCTTTCGGCCGCGCTCTATCCGCGCCGGCTGGGCGACTTCGCCGGGCTCGACGATACGGAGGATCAGTTCGTCGGCGACCGGCTCGTGCAGGCGCTCGACCTGCTGCGCGGCGAGATCGAGCGCGAGTTCGCCTATTGGCAGGTCGAATCGCGGAGCCGTTTCGATCCCGATCAGGCCGACACCGTCATCCGCCTGTTCACCGCGACGCTCGGCGGCATCCGCACCAGCATCGATGCGGATATCGAAGCGGCGTTCCTCGGCGATCCCGCAGCGCGCAGCCTCGACGAGATCCTCGTCTGCTATCCCGGCGCGATCGCGGTGCGCTATCACCGTATCGCGCACGAGCTGCACCAGCTCGGCGTGCCGATCGTCGCGCGCATCATCTCGGAACTCGCCAACAGCCGCACCGGCATCGACATCCATCCCGGCGCGAGCATCGGGCCCGGCTTCTTCATCGATCACGGCACCGGCGTCGTCATCGGCGAGACCTCGATCATCGGCGCGCGGGTGAAGCTCTACCAGCATGTCACGCTCGGCGCGCGCAGTCCGCTCGGCCTCACCACGGTCGGCCCGCGCGAACGCTATGCGCGCCACCCGATCATCGAGGACGACGTGATCGTCTATGCCGGGGCGACGATTCTGGGCCGCGTGACGATCGGCGCGGGATCGACGATCGGCGGCAACGTCTGGCTGCTCGACGACGTGCCGCCCGGCAGCATCGTCGCGCAGCCCGAGGCGAGCGTGGTCGACGGTGTACCAGGCGAGGATCTGCGCGCGACGTTGCTGGGGCGCGCCGCGTGAGCCGTTTTACGAACGCCTTCCCGATCGACCGGAGCTGCGCGCGCCGCCCGGTGATCGGCGTGTTGTGCTGCAATGAGTTCGCGCAGCGCCCGATACAGGCGGTGGCGACGCGCTTCGTGCGGCCGCTGTCGGATCATGCCGGGGCGGCGGTGGTGCTGGTGCCGGCGGTGACCGATGCCTGCGATGCGCTCGCGCTGGTCGACCGGCTCGACGGATTGCTGCTGACGGGATCGCGCTCGAACGTCGCCGCATCGCGCTACGGGGCCGTGGATGCGGACGGCCCGGCCGACGAGCAACGCGACGAAGTGGCGTTGCGGCTCGCCGCGCACATGATCGAGGGTGGCCGGCCGGTATTCGGCATCTGTCGGGGGCTCCAAGAGCTCAACGTGCTGTTCGGGGGCACGCTGACCACCGACCTGCACGATGCGCATCACAACGGCGCCGAGGACAGCGCGTACGACCGCCAGTTCGAGCATCGGCACGAGATCGAGCTGCTGGGCGGTCTGCTCGGCAGCGGGCGCGAGACGGTCAATTCGGTCCATCACCAGGGCATCGGCCGACTCGGCGCGGACCTTAACGTCGAGGCGACGGCGCCCGACGGTCTGGTCGAGGCGTTCTCCGCGCGGCCGTGCGGGGCCGATGTGCTGGCGGTGCAATGGCACCCCGAATGGGCGCTCGACGGCACGGCCAAGTCCTCGGCAAGCCACGCTTTCTTCGCCCGGATCGGTGCCGCGCTGAGTGAACGCGCGGTGAAGCTGCCATGATTTCCGGCGCAAGCGGCGCGCGCTTCGGCGCAAGGCTATTGTCTACGACATTCCTAGGAATAGCCTCGTTGCAAAGAGGTGGAGTCGCGGCATCGCGCACCATCCGGGACGACGCATTCCATTCTTCGGAGGTCGCGATGTCTGAGTTCGTGGAGAATCGCTGGAACGACGGTCCGTTCCTGTTCGTGTCGGTCGCCGATACGGAAACCGAACCCGCCGTCCGCCCGCAGCAGAACGTGACCAACCTCAAGCTAGACATGGGCCAGCGCCATCATCGCGGCTTCTGGGCGATGCAGCTCGACGAGGCGGCGCAACACGCTTCCGAGCCGCAGGTGATCGTCGCGCATGGCCTCGCGTGTCTCGCCGTCGTGCGCTGGGCACAGCTTTCGCCGCGCAGCTATTTCGCGAATGTCGCCGGCGCGGTGCTGCTGTCGCCGCTGTCCTTCACGCCCGGCCAGTCGGCGCAGGCGCAGGCGCTGCTGCCAAGCCCGGCGATGTCGCTGCCTTTCCCGTCGATCGTGGTGGAGCGCCGCGCCGACATCATGATCGCGCGCGTGCTCGATCTGGTCGATACGTGGAAGAGCCGTTTCGTCGAGGCGGATGCGTTCGCGGGCTGGCCTGCCGTCGCGCCGTCGCCGATCGTCGCCGAGCGCGCGATCGCGGAGCTGAACGCCCTCTGAGGCGAGCGGCTTTCCGGCATTTTGATTCTTGAGATTCCTGGGGAACTGCGGGACGGCCGTAGGAACCGTCCCGCAGTTCGGGGAAGGCCGGGCGCACAGGGGAGACGCCGGGCCTGCCAGCGCGTGTCGGGGGTGAACCGCGCTGACATCCTTTGACTAGGCGCGCTTTGTAACGGCGGAATGTCCGTTCTTTGCCGTTGTGTGTCAGCGCACGACCGGCGTCGGGCGGCCGTCGCCGTCGACCGCGACCATCGTGAACATAGAGGAGGCGGCTCTGCGGCGGTCGCCGTCGAGGAGGTGTTCGGCGACGAGATCGACCGAGACCTGCACCGAGCTGCGCCCGGTATGGACGACGCGCGCGGCGAGCTCGACCATCTCGCCCTCGCGGATCGGCGAGGTGAAATCGACCCGGTCGGACGCCGCCATCACCATCACCGCGCGGGCGTGGCGGGTGGCGGCGATGAAGGCGGCCTTCCCCATCAGCTTGAGCGCATCACCGCCGTAGAGCGTGCCGAAGTGATCGGTGTGTTGCGGAAAGACGATATCGACCATGCGCAGCGCGCCGTCTTCGGCGGGCGCCCGCGCAGGGGCGACCGGGGGCAGGGGCAGGCGGGTGTCGGGGCCCTTCACCGCCACCATCGCGAAGATGCCGCGCGTAAGCAGCCGGCGGTCGCCGCTGACGGGCTCCTCGGCGATCAGCTCGACCTCGACGTCGAGCGAGCTGGTGCCCACGCGCACGATGCGGCCCGACGCCTCGACGATGTCGCCGACGCGGCCGGGGGCGGAGAAATCGATCTTCTGCGTCGATGCGGTGACGAAGGGCGCGCGGCCGTGGAGCGTGGCGGCGAGGAAGGCGATCTTATCCATATGCGCCAGCGCCACGCCGCCGAACAAAGTGCCGTGGTGATTGACGTCACCGGGGAAGATCATCTCGATCAGGCGGACTGGGGTGTCGGTCATGGATGTTCGTTATCATTTCGGCGCGCGCGGCGACGGATCTTTTATCAGGTGTCCGCCGGCCTGCTTGTCGAGGCCGAGGCTGTCCAGGATTCCCGCCAGCGCGATTATACCGAGCAGGACGAACGCCCATTGGAAGGCGGCCGCCGTGTCCCCGGCGAACACCTGGCCGATCCGCAGCGTCGAGGCGCCGATGGCGATGCCGAGCCCGAGCGTCACCTGCATGACGGTGCTGAACAGGGTGTTGGCGTCCGTCATCTGGTCCTCGGGGACGTCGGCGAAGGCGATGGTGTTGATCGCGGTGAACTGGATCGAGCGACACACGCCGCCCGCGAACAGGATGAGGAGCACGAGCGGCACCGGGGTCTGCGCCGTCAGCAGGCCGCACGCGCCGAGCGCGAGCGCGTTCGCGATGCCGTTCGCGATCAGGACGCGGCGGAAGCCCCAGGTGCGCAGGATCGCGGTGGTGGCGGGCTTGATCGAGAGATTGCCGGCGAACACCGCCATCATCATCAGCCCGGCGTGAAACGGATCGTACCCGAATGCGGATTGCAGCATCAGCGGCAGGACGAAGGGCACCGCGCCGATCGCGACGCGGAACAGCGACCCGCCCCAGATCGATACCGCAAAGGTGGGCACGCCGAGGCACCGAAGGTTGAGCAACGGCCGATCGGCGCGCGAGAGATGTCGCGCCGCCAGCGCCAGCAGCGCCGCGCCGGCAACGGCCCAGGCGGCTTTCAACGGCCAGGCGACATCGCGCTGGTTGAGCGTGTCGAGCGCGATGACGGCGCAAGCGATTCCCCCACCCGCGAGCAGAAACCCGAGCCAGTCGAACGCCTTGCCCGGCCTGGGCGCGGTATGCGGGATCAGGCGGGAGGCGGCCGCGAGTGCCAGCAGGCCGAGCGGCAGGTTGAGATAGAAGATCCAGCGCCACGATGCGTGTGCGACGATGAAGCCGCCGACCGGTGGCCCGAGAATGGGGGCGACCAGCGCGGGCCAGGTGAGTGTCGCGATGGCGGCGATCAACCCCTCCTTTGGCGTCGTGCGCAGCACGATCAGCCGGCCGACCGGCACCATCATCGCGCCGCCGATCCCCTGCAGCACGCGCGCCGCCACGAACAGGTCGAGCCGGCTGACGATACCGCACAGCATCGATGCGACGGTGAACAACGCGATCGCGCCGACGAACACGCGGCGCGCGCCGGCCCGCTCCGCCAGCCAGCCGCTGGCCGGGATGAACACACCGAGGGTGAGGAGATAGGCGCTCATGCCGATGCTCAACTGATCGGTGGCGACGCCGAAGGCGCGGGACATGGCGGGGACGGCGGTGGTGATGATCGTGCCGTCGAGATTTTCCATGAAGAACGTCGCCGCCACGAGCAGCGCGATCGCGCGGCGGCCAGGTTGCCCGTTCGTGTCCTGCTGCATCATTATGTCTCGTTAGCGCATTTTGCCGGGTTATATTCTTTCCAACGTGGCGATAGTACGTTGCCGGGGCGGGCACTGCGGCGGAGGCGACGATGCGGATCGAGCGGATCGAGGATCTTCGCGTGTTCGACGCGATCGCGCGCGCGGGCAATCTGTCGGCCGCCGCGCGGCAGCTCGACGTCGCGCTGACGCTGATCTCCAAGCGGCTCAACCGGCTGGAAAAGACGCTCGGCATCCGCCTGATCCATCGCACCACGCGGCAGCTCTATCTGACGGAGGAGGGGCTCGAGTTTCTCGATCGCTGCCGTGCGGTGCTGGAGGCGGTCGACGCCGCCGAGGATGTCGGCGCGGACCGGACCCAGAACGGCGTCGTGCGCGTCACCGCCGCCGTCGCCTTCACTCAGCGCCAGATCGCGCCGCGCCTGCACCGCTTCATCAAGGCGCATCCGGGCATTTCGGTGCAGGTGTTGTCGAACAACCGCCTCGTCGATCTGGTCGAGCAGCGTGTCGATGCCGCGTTCCGGCAGGCACCGCTCGACAACGGCAGTTTCGTGACGCGCACGATCGCGCCCGATGGCGAGATCCTGTGCGCGTCGCCCGCCTATCTGGCGGAGTGCGGCGAACCTGCGCATCCGGGCGAGCTGATCGATCACCGCTGCCTGACGACGGGCGACCCCGCGCCGACAAGCTGGGCATTGCAGCGCCGCGGCGAGCAGATCCATGCGCCGGTGCGCTCCGTCCTTGGCAGCACCGATGGTGAGCTGCCGCATATCGCCGCGCTGAACGGCGCGGGCATCGTCGTGAAATCCTGCTGGGACGCGATCGACGATATCCGCAGCGGACGGTTGGTGCGCGTGCTGCCCGAATGGTGGGGCCGGTCGCGCTCGCTGCGGGTGATGCAGCCGGTGCGCCAGCATCAGCCCCGGCGCGTGCAATTGTTCATCCAGTTCATGGAGGCCGAGCTGAAGGAAGCGGTCGCCGCCAATCGCGACCTCGATCTCTTCCCGACCACCAACGCCTAGAAGGTGATCGCGCTCTTCAGGCCGAGCACGACGATATCCGGCGCCTTCGCATAGCCACCGGGCGCGATGACATATTGGACGTTGGGGCGGAACACGAGCCAGCGCGCGGCGTGGAAGCTGTAGTAGATTTCGCTCGAATATTCCGAATCGGGCTGTTCGCTGCCGGGCGTCGCCAGCGCCTCCGCCAGCGCGGCGCGGCCGTTGACGTGCGTGCGACCGATGCCGAAGCCCATGTCGTCGCCCAGACGTGCCTTTAGCGGCCCGGCGAACACCAGCCACAGCGCGAGCTGATTGTCGGTGCGCGTCGTGCGCCGGTCGGTCTGCGTAAAGTTGAGGAACATGCTGAGGCCGTGAGTCGTACGCGGGCCGCTCACGGGATCATCGACATAGCTGCCCGTAAGTTGTTGCTGCAGAAGGATATAGCCGCCGTACCGGCCTCGCCGCTCTGCCGGAGAGGCGCCGGTCAGCGCGAAGGGGCGGCCATCCGCGCCGGTCAGCAGATCGGGTGCGGTCTCGGTATTGTACCAGAAGCCGATCCGGTAGGAGCCGGGCAGGCCGCGCGGCCCGAGGCGGGGCATCCAGCCGGCCTCGACCGGGACGGTTACGCCCTGGGCCCCGCTGTGATTGATGGCGACGTTGGTCTGCAGGTTGTTGGGATTGATTCGTAGACGCCGACCTGAAACGAGAAGCGCCCCGGCCGCACCCGCAACCGCCCGGCCCACTGGCTGATCGGGCCGTTGTACCAGTAATTGCCGACGAGATTGCCGACCGGATTGCCGCAGAAGGTGAGGTTCATGAAGTCGCACGGCAGGGTCGCGAAATCCTCGCCCATCGTCATGCGGCCGACCTTCAGATCGGTGCCGCCGCCCAGTTGCTGCTGATACCAGAGATCGGTGAGGCGATAGGTCTGGCCGCGCGCGTAGATTTCCTGCGCGGGCATCAATGTGCCGAGCCCGGCGCTGTTGATGAGCGCGGGCCCCTGCCGCTTGGTGCCGACGAACTGGAACGTGCCGCCCTCGAGGCCGAACAGCTTGTCGGTGTCGAGCGTCAGGCCGAGCGCGAAGCCGGAGACCTGCGTCACGGTGCGCCGCTGGCCGCCCGTCACGTTGCCCGCCACTTCGCTGAGCGCGCTGAAATTGAGATCGACGCCGCGATCGAGCAGGCGCGTGCGCAGGCCGCCCCAGTCGCCCGTCGCGCCGATCCGCGCGTCGAGGCTCTGCTGGGTATCGGCGACCGTGTCGGACGCCGGTTGCGGCGCCTGTTCGCTCGTTTGCGCGCGGGCGGGCGCGGCATACGCGAGCGCCGCCGCGGCGGCCGCGACCGCCCATCCGTAAGTCTGCACCGCCCGCTCAGCCCCGCTGCGGGAACCAGCGCTCCGCCACGGCACCGGGATCGTAGCGCAGCGGCGAGCGGAAGGTCATGAATTCGATCCAGGTGCCCCAGGGCGTCTGGCCGAACCAGTTCTGGTTGCCGGGACCGACCTCGTTGAGGCCGAGATCGAACGGCCCTTCGAGCATCGTTCCGCCCGCCTTGATGAAGCGCGCGCCGGCGGCGCGGATATCCTCGACGACCACGCTGAAATGGACGAGGCCCATGTCGTTGATCCCGGCCGATTCCCGTCGCCCGTACCCTTCGAGCTGGAACAGTTCGATATTGGGGCCATTGGCGAAGCGGAGCTGGCAGGCGCGCAGCATCCTGGTGCCGGGGGCGAGCCCGTTGATCTTGCCGACCTGTTCGTAAGTGACGGGCGGATCGCTCGCCTTGATGTGGCGATAGAGGACGGTCGCGTCGAAGGCGTCCTGGAAGAATCGGATCGCCGCCTCGAAATCGGGCACTGTCATCGCGACATGCTCGATGCCGTGGAAGTTCGACAGGCCGGTCGCGGGCGGACGGCCGGTCACGGCGTCGCCGAGCGGATGACCGGCGAGCGATTCGGGCAGCATCATCGTCAGGACGAGGAACGGCGCCCTGGTCTGATCGGTGCCGCCGGCATGTTGCGCGAGGCTCTCGATCTGCGAGGCGGGCAGGTACAGCCGCCGGTTCTTGTCGATGAAGATTGCATCGGGCGAGGACAGCCGGTCATCGGCGACGAGCATCGCGCGCGCGCCGCCGGGCGTAGCCACCGTGATCCGCCGGGTTTCGCAATCGGAGAGATAGAGGTTGCCGAGCGTATCGATCGCGTTGCCGCCGATCGTCGGAATCTCCGCGATCGTCTCAACCAGACGGCCGAGTTGCTCGTCCGACAGCCGCGTGTCGGCCAATGCGGCGGTGGAGATGCGGCGGAACGGCCCGGTCGGCGTCGCCCAATAGAGCCACAGGCCATCGACGCTCAGCTCGATCCCGTCACTCTGCACGTTCGGCCGCTTGCCCCTGGCATCGGCGAGGATGCGGCCGCCCTTGCCCTTCAGCGGTGCGGCGGTCGCGGTCGTCATCGCGTGGCCCGAGAGGCGGCGCAGCGTCTGGTTGGTCGTCAGATCGTGAACGATGATCCCGCCCAGGCCGGAATCGGTGACGTAGAGCATCTGATCGTGGATGCGCAGATCGTTCAGCTGCGCGCCGGGGGGCAGGATATCGTCGCCGAAGCGCAGCACTGTCAGCAGGCTGCCGTTGCGGGAGTCGAGCCGGACGAGCTTTTGCGCGCCGGGTGCGGGCTTCGATCCCGAAGGCGCGCCCTGATCGACGATCCAGAGCGTGTTGTCGTCGAAGATGTGGATGGCGTTGACCATGACGAAGGCGTCGCGGCCGTCGTTGCCGGGTTTCCAGCCGTTCCACGCGCCGCCCGGAAACGGGGTGAGGCTGCCGTCCTTCTCGACGCGCGCCAGCGACGGCGTTTCCACCGCGGCACCGAAGCGCGGCAGGCCGAGGAACATCGTGCCGCCGTCGTTCACGGCGACGGCATTGACGAGCCAGGGCGAGCGCGCGGCCACCGTCAGCGGCGAGGCTGCGGCTTGCGCCTGCACGGCGGCGGCGGGCAGGGTTGCGGCGCCGGCGGCACCGATGGCCAGGCCGGTAAGGGCTTGGCGGCGGGTCAGAGTATCATCATTCTCCATGCCACCCTGATATCGCCGCGCCGCGCCGGGATTATGCCCCGTGTTGGACAGAGTGCCTGTCCATAACGATGCTAAGTGTTCGTCCGGCAACCGTCCTATGGCGTCGTCGTTATGAAACGCCGGACCTTTCTCGCAATCGCCCCCGCGGGTGCGATTGCCGCAGCATCGACTGCCGCCATCCTCACCAGCGAAACGCCGCGTGCCACCGACGTGGCGTTCGACGCGCTGCCCGACGCGGGCACGGGCGGTTTCCTCAATTCCGCCGAAGCACGCATGGTGGGGGCGGCGTTCGACCGGCTGATCCCGGCCGACGACCTGTCGATCGGCGCGGTCGAAGCGGGGTGCGTGACCTTCCTCGATCGCCAACTCGCCGGCAATTGGGGCCACGCGACGACGCGCTACCGGCTCGGCCCGAATGAGCCGGGGACGCCGGAACAGGGCGACCAGTCGCCCTTCACGCCGCGCGACCGCTACCGCCTCGGGCTCGCCGCGATGGCATCGCGCGCGCACACGGATCACGGCAAGGATTTCGCCGATCTGCCGCCGCAGACGCAGGACCGGATCCTCGCCGCGATGGAGCGCGGGGAGCACGGCGCGGACGCCAAGTTCTTCTTCGCGATGCTGCTGCAGAATGTCCGCGAGGGCTATTTCGCCGATCCGCTCTACGGCGGGAACAAGGACATGGCGGGCTGGAAGCTCGTCGGTTTTCCGGGCGCGCGCTACGACTACCGGCTGGAGATCGACCGTCCCGGCGAGGATCTGAAGCTCGCGCCCATCAGCCTGATGGACCGCGCATAATGGCCGCCCCGAAAACGCGCGCGAAGGTCGATGCCGTCATCGTCGGCCTCGGCTGGTCCGGGTCGCTGATGGCAGAGGAACTCACCCGCGCGGGCCTGCGCGTCGTCGCGGTCGAACGCGGCAAGTGGCGCGACACCGCGACCGACGTGCCGCCCAGCGTCGACATGGACGAGCTGCGCTGGGACCGGCGGCGCGGGATGATGCAGCCGCAGGCGGTCGAGACGGTCACGTTCCGCAACACGCCGACGCAGAAGGCGCTGCCGGTGCGCGAATGGAACTGCTTCCAGTTCGGCTGGAACGTCGGCGGGGCGGGCACGCACTGGGCGGGCATGACATGGCGTTTCAACCCGTGGGACTTCGAGGTCGGCACGCGGGTGCGCCAGCGCTACGGCACGCGCGAGACGACGCCGGGGCTGCAGTTGCAGGACTGGGGCATCACCTACGACGAGATCGAGCCGTTCTACGACCGGTTCGAGAAGATCGCCGGCACGTCGGGCACGGCGGGCATGGTCGGCGGGCAGAAGCGACCCGGCGGCAACCCGTTCGAGGGGAACCGCACGGCCGAGTTTCCGACGCCGGCGCTGAAGGACAGCCGCTGGATGTCGATGTTCCGCAAGACCACCGCGGAGATGGGCTACAGCCCGTTCACGATCCCCGCCGGCAACATCTCCACCGCGTACACCAACCCGCTCGGCGTGCGGATGGGGCCATGTACCTATTGCGGCTATTGCGAGATGTTCGGCTGCGGCAACTGGTCGAAATCCAGCCCGCAGGCCTGCATCCTGCCCGCGCTGACGCGCCGCGACAATTTCGAGGTCATCAGCGAGACCGAGGTGCTGCGCGTCAACCTCGCCGCCGACGGCAAGACCGCGACCGGCGTGACGATGATCGACGCCAAGGGCAATCTGTGGGAGCAGCCCGCCGACATCGTCGTCATCTCCGCGTACCAGATCGACAACGTCCGCCTGATGCTGCTGTCGGGCATCGGCACGCCCTACGACTACAAGAGCGGCATGGGCACGATCGGGCGCGGCTACGCCTATCAGACGATCTCGGGCGCGAGCCTGTTCTTCGAGAACGAGCGGTTCAATCCGTTCATCGGCGGCGGCGCGCTGGGCGTGCAGATCGACGACTGGAACGCCGACAATTTCGATCACAGCGGGCTGGGCTTCATCGGCGGCGCGGGCATCATGGGCTTTTCGACCGGCGGCCGACCGATCGGCATGGCCGACGCGGTGCCGCAGGGCACGCCGCGCTGGGGATCGGCCTGGAAGCGGGCGTACCGCGACAATTACCAGAACGCCGCGACGATCTTCAACCAGGGTACGAGCTTCGCGCACCGCGACGTCTTCGTCGATCTCGACCCCGCCTACAAGGATCGCCACGGCCAGGCGCTGCTGCGCGTCACCTTCGACTATAACGAGAACGACCGCCGCATGGCCAAATTCACGATGGACAAGGCGGCGGAGATCGGCCGCAAGGTCGGCGCGAAGCATATCGAGACGTTCAATTCGGCGGCCGGGGCCAACACCCCGTACGATCAGCGATCGACGCACACGACGGGCGGCGCGATCATCGGTGCCGACCCCGCGACCAGCGCGCTCAACCGCTTCAACCAGAGCTGGGACGTCCACAATGTGTTCGTGATGGGCGCGTCGAGCTTCCCCAACAACGGCGGCTACAATCCGACCGCGACCGTCGGCGCGCTGGCGCTGCATTCGGCCAAGGCGATCATCGAACGCTATGTCGATGAGCGCAAGCCGCTGGTGGCGGCATGAGCTGGCTGCGCCGTTACCGGATCGCGATCGGCGCGGTCCTGATCGTCTGCGCGGGCGTGCTCGTCGTGCTGCTGATGCGCAACGGCGATACCAGCGCGGACATGGTCGCCGACGACACGGCGAAGGCGGCCGACAAGGCGCAGCTCGACCCGAAGGCGATCGAGCGCGGACGAGCGGTCGCGGTCGCCGCCGATTGCGCCGCCTGCCATACCCGTCCCGGCGGCGGGCGCGCCTATGCCGGCGGCTACACGCTGCAGACCCCGTTCGGCGACATCCTCTCCTCGAACATCACGCCCGACCGGGCGACCGGGATCGGCGACTGGACCGAGCGCGATTTCTTCCGCGCGGTGCGCCACGGCCGTTCGCCGCGGCACATGCTGTATCCGGCGATGCCCTATCCGTCCTACGTGCGCATCAGCGATGCGGACATGCATGATATGTGGTCGTATTTCCGGTCGCTGCCCGCCGCCTCCGGCGACACCGGCGGCACGCGCCTCGGTTTTCCGTTCAACGTTCGCGAGCTGATGCTCGGCTGGAACCTGCTGTTCTTCCGCAACGACGCGCCGGCGCGCGCGGGAGAGGTGAACCGCGGCCAGTATCTGGTCGATGTCCTCGGCCATTGCGGTGCCTGCCATACTGCCAAGAACGCGCTCGGCGGCGATAGCGGGTATCTCGGCGGCGGCACGTTGCAGGACTGGCACGCTCCGGCGCTGCACAACGGCATGCAGCACGGGCTGGGCAGCTGGAGCGATGCGGACATCGTCGCCTATCTGAAGACCGGCAGCAACGCCCATAGCATCGCGGCCGGACCGATGGCCGAAGCGGTGGAGCATTCCACGCAATATATGCCGGACGCCGACCTTCGGGCGATGGCGGCCTACCTCAAGAAACTGCCGGGCCCGGCCGAGACGAAGCCGCAGCCGGTCGCCGCGAACGACCCGGCGATGGTACGCGGCGCCCGCGTCTATGTCACCGCGTGCAGCGGGTGCCACGCGCCCGGCGGCACCGGCATCGCCGGAATGGCGACGCGGCTGGCGGACAATCCGGCCATCCGCGCGCCCGACACGGCGAGCCTCACGCATGTCCTGATGACGGGATCGCGCGCCGCCGCCACCGATGCCAACCCCACCGCAGCGGGCATGCCCGGTTTCGCGTGGAAGCTGAGCGACGCCGATGCCGCCGCCGTGCTGACCTATGTGCGCAACACCTGGGGCAACGCCGCGCCGGCGGTCAGCGCCGGCGACGTCGCCAAGGCACGCCGGGCCCTGAAAGCCCGCAAACCGATGTGACACGCCGCCCGCCCCGCGCGGGCCGGTGCCGACCATCATAGCCGGAGGAGCCGGCGATCTGGCTCCGATCTGGCCAGGGCGGTGAATGCGTTGCACCTCGCGCGCTTGGTCGATGGGACAATGGTCGAAGCATGAGCTATCGATAGAAGCGGCGGGGTAAGCGAAAAGGGGGACCATGCGCGGACCTGTGAAACCCGATCTCAAGACGCAGATCGTGATCGTCGGCGGGGGCGCCGCCGGCCTCGAACTCGCGACCAGACTGGGCCGCCGCTTCGGCCGCAAGCGCCACGACATCATCCTGGTCGAGCGCAACCGCACGCATGTGTGGAAGCCGTTGTTGCATGAGGTGGCGACCGGCGCGCTCGATGCCAATATCGACGAGGTCGGATATCGTGCGCATTGCCACCGCTGGGGCTATCGTTTCTTCAACGGCACGCTGGAGGGCGTGGACGCTGCCGCGCGCGAGGTGCTGATCGCTCCGCTCGTCGACGATACCGGGCGCGAGATCATCGCGCGGCACCGCATCCGCTACGATCATCTCGTGCTCGCCTACGGTTCGGTGACGAACGATTTCGGCACCCCCGGCGCGCGCGACAATTGCTTTTTCCTCGACAGCCGCGCGCAGGCGGATCGCTTCCGCGATCACCTCATCAACCATTGCCTGCGCGTGTCGCGCGCGATGCAGGATGGCGACACGGACGCGCGGGTGCGCATCGCCATCGTCGGCGGGGGCGCGACGGGGGTCGAACTCGCCGCCGAACTCTACAATGCCGCCGATGCGCTCAGCTATTACGGGCTCGAAGTGTTCGACCGGCGGCGGCTGGAGGTCACGCTGATCGAGGCAGGGCCGCGCATCCTGCCCGCACTGCCCGAGGCGATCGCGCTGGCGGCACACCGCGAGCTCGAGAAACTGGGCGTCCACGTCGTCACCGGCACCGGCGTGACCGAAGTGACCGCCGACGCCATGCTGCTGGCGGACGGCGCGCGTATCCCGGCCGACATCCGGCTATGGGCGGCGGGGGTGAAGGCGATGCCGATCGCCGGATCACTGAGCGATCTGGAGACCAATCGCGCCGGGCAGCTTGTCGTGCTGCCGACGTTGCAGACGACGCGCGACCCCCGCATCTTCGCGATGGGCGATTGCGCGGCCTGTACGCTGCCCGGCCGCGAACGCCCGGTGCCGCCGCGCGCGCAGGCCGCGCATCAGATGGCGGCGACCGTTTTCGCCAATCTGGTGCGGGCGATGCGCGACCGTCCGCTGGTGGACTTCGCCTATCACGATCACGGCTCGCTGGTGTCGCTCAGCCGCTATTCGACGGTCGGCAATCTGATGGGCGCGCTGGTCGGCGGGGCACTGGCGGTGGAGGGGCGGATCGCGCGCTTCGTCTATCTCTCGCTGTACCGCATGCACCTTGTCGCCATTCACGGCTGGGTGAAGGGGACCGCGCTGATCGTCGTCGGATGGATCAACGCGCGCGTGCGCCCGCGCCTGAAACTGCACTGATTTTTGATGTTAAGCGCCGGTGAGGTCGCTTCGCTCCCGTCACCACATGCGAAAAATGTCCCCCGGACATTTTTCGTCTCGTGGTGACCCCTACGAGAATCGAACTCGTGTTTTCGCCGTGAGAGGGCGACGTCCTAACCGCTAGACGAAGGGGCCGTGCGTAGCGCGAAGCGGGGCCTTAGGGCCGAGCGCGATTCGCGTCAAGCTGCCGCCTTGCGCCGCTCGCTCATCTCGACGTTGAGCATCTCCGCCAGCAGGAAGGCCAGCTCGAGGCTCTGGCTGGCGTTGAGGCGCGGGTCGCAGTGCGTGTGGTAGCGGTCCGCCAGATCCTGCTCGGTCACGTCCATCGCGCCGCCGGTGCATTCGGTGACGTTCTGGCCGGTCATCTCGGCATGGATGCCGCCCGCGATGCTGCCTTCCGCGCGGTGGACGGCGAAGAAGCCGCGCACCTCCGCCAGAATCCGCTCGAACGGGCGCGTCTTGTAGCCGTTGGCGGCCTTGACGACGTTGCCGTGCATCGGATCGCAGCTCCACACCACCGGATGCCCCTCGCGCATCACCGCGCGGACGAGCTTGGGCAGATGCGCCTCGATCTTGTCGTAGCCGTAGCGCGTGATGAGCGTCATGCGGCCAGCCACGCGACCGGGGTTGAGCGTGTCGAGCAGGCGCAGCAGCGCATCCGGCTCCAGGCTCGGCCCGCATTTCATGCCGATCGGGTTGCCGATGCCGCGCAGGAACTCGACATGCGCCGATCCTTCGAAGCGCGTGCGGTCGCCGATCCACAGCATGTGCGCCGACGTGTCGTACCAGTCGCCGGTCAGCGAATCCTGCCGCGTCAGCGCCTGTTCGTAGGGGAGCAGCAGCGCCTCGTGGCTGGTGTAGAAATCGGTCTGGCCGAGCTGCGGCACCGTCTCGGCATTGATGCCGCACGCCGCCATGAAATCGAGCGCCTCGCCGATCCGGTCGGCCACGTCGGCGAACTTCTTCGCCCACGGGCTGCGGCCCATGAATTCGTGCGTCCAGCGGTGGACCTGGTGGAGATCGGCATAGCCGCCGCTCGCGAAGGCGCGCAGCAGGTTGAGCGTCGCCGCCGACTGGCTGTAGGCGCGCACCATCCGCTGCGGATCGGGGATGCGGCTTTCCGGCGTGAAGGCGATGTCGTTGATGATGTCGCCGCGATAGCTCGGCAGCTCGACGCCGCCGATGCTCTCCATGTCGGCGGATCGCGGCTTGGCGAACTGGCCCGCCATCCGGCCGAGCTTCACGACCGGCAGCTTCGACGCATAGGTAAGCACGACTGCCATCTGCAGGATGACGCGGAAGGTGTCGCGAATGTTGTTGGCGCTGTGCTCGCTGAACGATTCAGCGCAGTCGCCGCCCTGCAGCAGGAAGGCCTTGCCCTCCGCCACGCGGCCGAGATCGGCCGTCAGGTTTCGCGCCTCGCCCGCGAACACCAGCGGCGGGAAGGAGGCGAGCGTGGAGCGGGCATCCTCGAACGCGGCGGCATCAGGATAGGTCGGCATCTGGCGCCCTTCCGCCTTCGTCCAGCTATCGGGGGCCCAGATGCTCATGTCGTTCTCCGTTCGAATATTCACGTACCAGTCGGCGTGTCTGGCGATGCCGTTCGCCGCGATCTGGTTGACGGCGGGGCCGCTCGCGCGCTTGCCGTCCTCCTCCCAGCCCTGGACGGTCGAGCCCGGCGCGCCATACCACGCGCCGAACGCCGCACGGCTGAGGCTGCGTTCCTCGCGAAAGCGTTTGATCTTGATGCCGGCCAGTGTCGTCATGGGAGGGCGCGATTACGCCGATTGGGTAAACGGCGCAAGCGGTGATTTACTCTGGTGGGGTAAAGCGTGTCAGTCCTTACAGACCTGCACCAGCGCCCAGCCCATCGATCCGCCGACGTTCGGCACGTTCTGGTTCTCCAACTCCGTCCGCCGGCACGGCTTGCCGTAGCGGTTGAGCGGGCGATTGTCCTTCGGTTTAGGCGCAGGCTCCGCGCGGCGTGTCGTGGTATTCGAAGAGGATGAGCAGAGGCCCTTGGCGGCCAGCTCACGGTAATAAGCGACGCCCTGCTGTTTCACGAAGGCATCGGCCTGCGCCTGGCCCTGCGTCTGCTTGAGGCGGGTATATTCGCTCAGGATGCGGTGTTTCCGCGCGGCGGGCATCGAATCGATCGAGCAGGCGTCGGCCGCCTTCGCCGGTGTGGCGGCGATCGTCAGCAGAATGATCGCAATCGGCAGGAATCGTTGCATCGGCGCACTCCCGTTGAGCGCGCGACCTTAATAGCCCGCGTCGAGATCGACCACATTGCGCATGGGGCGGCCGTCGAGAAAAGCACTCAGGTTATCGGCAAACAGATCGGCCGCGCGCGCGAACATGCTGGTCTGGCTGCGGCCGGAAAGGTGCATCGAATGGAGGACGTTGGGCGCGCTCCACAGCGGATCGCCGGGCGGCAGCGGCTCGGGATCGACCGTGTCGAGGAAAGCGCCGCCGATCCGCCCGGCCTCCAGTGCGGCGATGAGCGCGGCGTTGTCGATCAGCGTGCCGCGCGCGATGTTGACGAGCCAGGCGGTGGGTTTCATCGCCGCGAGTTCCTGCGCGCCGATCATCGCCCTGGTGTTATCGGTCGAGGGTGCGGCGAGGATCACCCAGTCGAAATCGCCGAGCTTCGCGCGCCACGCATCGCCCGCAATCGTGCCGTCGCGGCCCGAGCGGGTGACGCCCGTTACGCGCACGCCGAACGCGGCGAGTCGGTCGCCGATCATTTGTCCGATCGTGCCGTAGCCGATCACGAGTGCGTTGCTGCCGCTCAACTCCCCGCGGCCGGGTGGTGAGTCGGTCCATTCATGCCGGTGGGCGAGGCGGACAACCTTGTCGTAGCGCTTCGCGGCGACGAGCACGCCCATCACGGCATAGTCGGCGACGTTGTCCGCATTGAGCCCGCTGCCGTTGGTGAGCGTGATCCCGCGTTCGCGCAGATAGGCGTGGTCGACATGCTCGACACCCGCCGCCATCGTCATCAGCCAGCGCAGTTTCGGCGCGTGCCGCTCGGCATCGGGGATCTTCCCGTCCGCCTGCGTGTCGAGCCACGCGGCGTCGGCATCGACGATCGCGGCGAGCGCCTGATCGCGATTCTCGAACCAGGTGACATCGACGCCTTTGCGGATGCGGTCCGCGATGAGCGCGCGGGCGGCAGCGGGGGCGAGAATTTTCACACTTTTGTTCCCCGGCAAAGGCCGGGGTCCAGTATCGCAGGTGTTTGCGGTGAAACGCTGCACGAGATCATGATCGGCCCGCAACCGGACCCCGGCCTTTGCCGGGGATCAGGTGCTTTCGGGGCAACGGCGCGCATCACAACACCGGCTTCCAGTCCCAGCCGAGCGGATCGCCGTCCATCACCTCGACCCCGGCGGCGGTGAGTTCATCGCGGATCGCATCGGACCGCGCGAAGTCCTTGGCAACGCGCGCTTCCTTGCGAGAGGCGAGGCGGGCTTCGATGTCCTCGGCGGTGAGGGTGGCGGTGGCGGGGCGGAGGCGGAGATCGGCGCGGGTCAGGGTGAGCAGGTTCAGGCCGAGGACTTCGTCCCAAAGACTGATCTGATGAAGCTGAGCGTGGCTTGAGACGCCCTTCAAACCTGCCATGTTCTCTACAGCAATCAACGCGACTGGTGTGTTGAGATCGTCCGAAATTTCTTGGTCGAAGAGAGTGCTGTCGGTCGTTGGCAATTTCTTCCGAGAATCATCCGAAGGTTCCTCCGCGGTCGCCTTCGACCGGAGCTTTTGCATGGCCATCACTAGGCGCTTCAGCCGGGTGAACGCTGCCGCCAAGTTCTCGTAGCTGAACTCCAGCTCGCTCCGGTAGTGCGCTTGCAGGCACATCAGGCGGTACGCGAGCGGGTGAAATCCGCGGTCGATCAGCGTCTGCAGCGTCGTGAACTCGCCACTGGATTTGCTCATCTTTCCAGCGCGTTCGACCAGGAAATTGTTGTGCATCCAGAAGTGCGCGCCCGTATCGTCGCACCCGCAATAGGCCTGGTTCTGCGCGATTTCGTTAGGGTGGTGGATCTCGCGGTGGTCGATGCCGCCGGTGTGGATGTCGAAGGGCGAGCCGAGATATTTCTCGCTCATCACCGAACATTCGAGATGCCAGCCGGGCGCGCCCTTGCCCCAGGGGCTGTCCCATTCCATCTGGCGCTGCTCGCCGGGGGGCGATGCACGCCAGATCGCGAAATCCTGCGGGTGGCGCTTGCCCTCGACCGTTTCGATCCGGCTCTCGCGCACATCGTCCTGCGCGCCCGCCAGCGCGCCGTAATTCGGCACGGTCGAAACGTCGAAATAGAGCCCGCTGTCGAGTTGATAGCAATGTTCGGGCGCAATCTTCTCGCCGAACGCGATCATCTCCGCGATATGATCGGTGGCGACCGACCAGCGCGTCGGCTCGGCGATGTTGAGATCCTTCAGATTCTGTTTGAAGGCCCGCGTGTAATGCGCCGCAATCTCCCAGATATCCATCGCGCGCGCGCGGGCGGCCGCCTCCATCTTGTCGTCGCCGGCATCGGCATCCGAGGTGAGGTGCCCGACGTCGGTAATGTTGATGACGTGAGTGAGCGGGAAACCCTTCCACTTCAGCACCCGGCTCAGCGTATCGGTGAAGACGTAGGCGCGTAAGTTTCCGATATGCGCGTAATTATAGACCGTCGGCCCGCACGAATAGACGCGCACGCCCCTGGCCGGGTCGAGCGGTTCGAACCGCTCGATGCTGCGCGTGAGGCTGTTGTAGAGCTGCAGGTCGGTCATCCGCGACGCCTTAGCGGGGCGGGCGGAGGCGGGCAAATCGCCCAATCACCGTTCGTGCTGAGCGAAGTCGAAGCACATGCCGCAAACGACAGCGCCCGGAACACGTCCTTCGACTTCGCTCAGGACGAACGGGGTGTTTGCGGCCGGTACGCCCCTAGCGCGTGGCGAGGGTGCGCAGCGTGTCGAGCGTGTCGCGGATCGATTCCTTGCTCTCCGCCGGGCGCTTGGCGGCGAGTTCGGCATCGCGCTTGGCGACGCTGGTTTCGAGACGGTCGAGCAGGTTGCGGATCGACGCGGTCGAGGCCGGGGGCGTGAGTGCGGGTTCTTCGGGCGCGCGCACCATCGGCGTCAGTTCGAAGACCTCGAGCCGTTCGCGTGGGGCGAGGGGAGGCTTCGGCGCAGGCGCGGGGCGGTTATGGCGCGAGAACATCGCGACGGGATCATAAGCGACGAGCGGAATGTCGAGGTCGGTCGGCAGCGGACGCTCTTCCGGCATTTCGACGGGTATGGGGGCGGGCGCTTCGACGACGGGCTCGAAATGCGCGTCCTCGGGCTCGGGGCGAGTCGGTTCTGCGGTCTGCGCGCGGACTTCGAGGAAGGGCGTGCCGAGTTCGAGCACCGCGGACAGCGGCTTGCGCGGCGGGGCGTCGGGGTGCGAATCGGCGCGGCGCAGCGTCTGGGCTTCACCGGCGAACGTGCGTTCCGGGCTCAGCACGATCTGGCGCGCGCCGAAGGTCACGAACAGGCCGAACCAGGCGATGCCCGCGACGGCGGCACCACCGCCCAGCGCCAGCACGAAGCGCGCCGTCGCGTGCAACGGCGGCTGCGCCACGTCGAGAATCGCGGGAATGCCGCTGTCGAGCACGAGCGACTCGAGCACGGAAATCGGCATGAGCAGAAAGGCGAGGGCCACGAACACGCCGCACACGCCCGCACCGAGCGGGGCTAGCGGCAGAATCAGGCGCTGACGGGGGGACGCAACCATGATCCGGGTGATACGCCACCACCCGTAAGTTTTCGGTAAACCGGCTCGTAACGACCGACGTTAACCGCCCAGTTTCGCTCGCTTTCCACAAAAGCCCGGCCACGCACCCGGCGCGCCTCCCAGCTTCCGCGGTCTGCCAGCAGGCCGGCGAGCGCGGCGGCGATCGCGGCGGGATCGCCGGCGGCGAACAGCGTTCCCGTCTCGCCGTCGCGAATCAGCTCGCGGTGGCCGCCGACATTGGAGGCGGCGACGAGGCGGCGCTGCGCCATCGCCTCCAGCGGCTTGAGCGGCGTGACGAGATCGGTGAGCCGCATGTCCTTGCGCGGATAGGCGAGCACGTCGATCAGGCTGTAATAGCGCTCGACCTCGCCGTGCGGCACGCGGCCGACGAAGTGGATATGGCGCGCGACCGGCGAGGCTTCGGCCTGCGCGCGCAAAGCCGCCTCCATCGGGCCGCCACCGACGAGAACGAGGTGCGCGGCCGGGCGCTGCGCGACCAGCATCGGCATCGCCGCGATCAGATCGTCGAGGCCTTCGTAATCGTAGAAGCTGCCGATGAAGCCGATCACTTCGGCGTTCGCGATCCCGAGCGACTCGGCGAGCGCGAGATCGGGCGCGGGCGGCTCGCCGAACAGCGACAGGTCGACGCCGTTGGGGGAGACCATGATCTTCTCCGCCGGAATCCCTCGCGAAACGAGATCGCGGCGCAGCCCCTCGCAGATCACCGAAACGGCGTCGGCCCGGCGCACCGCCCAGGTCTCCAGCGCGCGAATCGCCTTGTAGCGCAGCGATCCTTCGGTGCCGGTGCCGTTGCCGACCGCCGCATCCTCCCAGAAGGCGCGGATTTCGTATACGAGCGGCGTGCGGCGGGCGCGGGCGACGCGCATCGCGGCGAGCGCGTCGATGACGGGCGAATGGGCGTGGATGATGTCGGGCTGGAAAGCGTCCGCCACCTGCGCGACGCGGCGCGAGAAGGCGTGGATCTCGTGCAGTTCGGTCAGCACCGGCGGCAGCTTGGCGAGCGCCGGCGTGCGGTGGAAATCGATTCCGTCGATATGCTCGACCGCGACGCCGCCGGGCTGATAGCGCGGCCCCGTCACTGCCGCGACCTGCCACCCGCGCGCCTGCTGCGCCTTCAGGATGGCGCGCGTGCGGAAGGTGTAGCCGCTCTGCAGCGGCAAACCGTGATCGAGGACATGAAGGATACGCATCGTGAGCGTCCGTCTGCCACGCCAGTGCTTAACGGAGCCTCAACCCGCGCATGCGTAGAGCGGGCGTGTGATCGACAATCTCGCCCTCGCGATAACGCACGGCCTGATGGCGCTGGCCGTCTGGGTGCTGCTCAAGCGCGTCGATCTCAATCACGAACCGAGCCCGCACGACCGCGATGCGAAGGGCCGGCGTAGGGGCGACCCCGACTTCGAGGAAAAGGACGCACACCGTGCGTGACCTCGTCTTCGTCGCGTTCTTGGCGGCGTTCTTCGGCGCGGGCTTCCGCAAGCCGTTCATCTTCGTGCTGGCGTACGTCTATATCGACATCGTCAGCCCGCAGCGGCTGACGTATATCCTGCTCAATTCGGTGCCGATCTCGCTGTTCGCCTTCGGCGCGGCGCTGCTCACCTGGGCGCTGGTCGACGACAAGCGCGACGTGCGCATCGCCCCGCGCCAGATCCTGATCCTGCTGCTGCTGCTCTATTGCGGCATCACCACGCGCGGCGCGGATTACCCGGTCGAGGCGCTGGATAAATGGGATTGGGTGTGGAAGGCGCTGATCTTTGCCGCCTTCCTGCCGCTGACGCTGCGCACGAAGCTGCGGATCGAATCGCTGCTGTTGTTCATGGTGCTGTCGGCGGCGTCGATCATCATCGTCGGCGGCATCAAGACGGTGGCGTCGGGCGGCGGCTACGGCGAGCTCAACCTGATGGTCTCGAACAACAGCGGCCTGTACGAAGGCTCGATCATCTCGACGGTGGCTGTGGCGATCATCCCGCTGGTGCTGTGGTTCGCCAATCACGGCACGATCTTCCCGCCCGACTGGAAGGTGAAGCTGTTCTGCTATGCGCTGGTGTTCGCATGCTGCATGATCCCGGTCGGGACGTCTGCGCGCACCGGCCTGCTGTGCGTGGTGTTGTGCGCCGGGCTGATGCTGCGCGATGCGAAGCGCAAGTTCCTCTACATCGGCATCCTGGCGGCGATCGGGATCCTCGCGGTGCCGCTCCTGCCGAGTTCGTTCACGCAGCGCATGGGCACGATCAAGACCTACAAGGCGGACGAATCGGCCTCGACCCGGCTCGCGGTGTGGCAGTGGACCTGGGAATATGCCAAGACTCACCCGTTCGGCGGCGGCTTCGAAATGTACCGCGCGGACGTGCTCAACTACGATCTCGAAACGGTCGAGGGCGAAGGCAACAACATCACGATCAAGCACACGCCGACTTCGGACAAGGCGCGCGCCTATCACTCGTCCTATTTCGAGATGCTGGGGGAACAGGGCTGGCCGGGGATCATCCTGTGGCTGGGGCTCAACATCATCGGCATCGTGCGGATGGAGATCCTCCGTCACCGCTACCGCAAGGCGGAACCCGAATATGCGTGGGTGAGCCCGCTCGCCGGCGCGCTGCAATCGGCGACGTTGATCTATCTGCTCGGCGCGTCGTTCGTCTCGATCGCGTTCCAGCCGTTCATCTTCCAGCTCATCGGCGCGCAGATCGGGCTCGACACGTACCTCGCCCGGAAGCGCGGCGAGGCCGGCTGGCGACCGATGCGGAAGGCGAGGGTGGCGCCGCTCGACACGGCGCCGGCCTAAGCATCAGGCTTCGACGGCCACGTCCGCCAGCGCCGCCAGGATCGCCTTGTTGAACGCCGGGATGTCGTCCGGCTTGCGGCTGGTGATGAGGTTGGCGTCGACCACCACTTCCTCGTCCACCACGTCCGCACCGGCGTTGGCGAGATCGACGCGGATCGAGGGCCAGCTCGTCACCGTGCGACCGTCGAGCACGTCGGCCTCGGCGAGCAGCCAGGGGGCGTGGCAGATGGCGGCGACGATCTTGCCGTCCTCCATGAATTCCTCGACGATATCGACGACGCGGTCGTTCAGGCGCAGCTTGTCGGGGTTGCCGACGCCGCCGGGCAGCAGCAGCGCCGTGTAATCCTCGGTATCGACGTCATCGACCGTCAGATCGGGGGTGATCGTATCGGCCTTCTCGCCGCCCTTTTCGCCCTGGATCGGATCGGTCTTGAGGCTGGCGAGCGTCACCTTCGCCCCGGCATCGAGCAGGGCCTGGCGCGGATCGAACAGTTCGGAATTTTCGAAGCCGTCGGTGGCGACGATCAGGACGTGCGCGTGCGAAAGGTCGGTCATGGGGGAAGCTCCTGTGGGGGATCGGCGCTTCAACCCGCGGGCACTCCCCGGCGTTCCCCGGAACGATCGCTCACGCGAAGCATTTCTCCGGGGGTATGAGCGGCACGATCACCTATTGCGACGACAGCGAGCCCGGCATCACGCGCAGGAAAGTGCGCCACGGCTGGGGTTATTGGGATGTCGCGGGCAAGCGCATCACCGATCGCGACGAGATCGACCGGCTCAACAAGGTCGGCCTGCCGCCCGCGTACCGCGACGCATGGTATTGCCCGAAGCCCAACGGCCATATCCAGGCGGTCGGCTGGGACGAGAAGGGCCGCAAACAATATCGCTATCACGTCGATTTTCGCGCCGCGCAGGAAGGCGCGAAATACGATCTGTGCGCGCCGTTCGGCTGCGCCTTGCCGAAGCTGCGCGCGCGGGTCGAGGCGGACCTGAAGAAGCGCGGCCTTGCCAAGGACACCGCCGTCGCGGCGATCGTGCGGCTGCTCGATCTCGGCCATGTCCGCATCGGCAACGAAGGCTATGTGAAGGCCAACAAGAGTTTCGGCGCGACCACGCTCCGTCGCCGCCACGCCGTGCTGCGCGGCAAGACGCTCAAGCTGCAGTACAAGGCTAAATCGGGCAAGTTGCGCGTGCTGACGATCACCGACGGGTCGCTCAGCCGCTTCGTGAAGAAGGTGCAGGATCTGCCCGGCCAGCACCTCTTCCGCTGGATCGATTCTGAGGGCGAGGCGCACCCCGTCACCTCGTCAGACGTCAACGCCTATATCCGCGAGGCGACCGGCGGCGATTATACCGCCAAGCATTTCCGCACCTGGGGCGCGAGCGTGCTGGCATACGAGGCACTCAAGACCGCCGATCACGACATCGGCCTCAAGGCGATGCTGGAGCCGGTCGCCGAAGCACTCGGCAACACGCCCGCGATCAGCCGCAAATCCTATGTCCACCCGTTGCTGATCGATCTCGCCAAATCGGGCCAGTCCGCCCTGCGTGCCGCGCCCTTGCCGCGCGCCACGCACTATCTTAGCCGCATGGAACGCGGCCTCATCGCCCTGCTCGAGGGCGCACCCTCCAAGCGCAAAGCCGCCTAAGAGAGTTTTCCATGACCAATACTGCCGCCCCCAAGACGCCCAATCTCGGCGCCGACCAGCTTCGCAAGCAGATCGTCGATCTGTGGAACGCCAGCATGTCCTGGCTGCAGGCGCACTGGCTGCAGATCCTGATCGCAGTGGGTGCCGGGGTCGCGATCTATCTGGCGCTGCATGCGCTGAAGGTACTGGGTCGGCGGCTCTGCACGCGCGATCCTTCCGGCAAGGGCTGGCCGACGATCTTCGGTCGCGCGATCGGCAAGACCGGCAATTTCTTCATCGCGATGGTCGCGGCGAAGCTGGTCGGCGGCTACGCCAACCCGCCCGAACAGGTGCTGACCACGATCAACTTCCTGTTCACGATCGCCACCGTGTTCCAGGCGGCGGTGTGGGCGCGCGAGATCATCCTCGGCGCGATCGAGCATCGCACCAGCCTCGACAGCGATCACGGCCAGACGCTGGCGAACGCGATGGGGCTGATCCAGGTGTTCGTCACCTTCGCGGTGTTCGCGATCGCGCTGATCGTCGTGTTGCAGAACCTCGGCGTGAACGTCAGCGGCCTGATCGCGGGCCTCGGCGTCGGCGGCATCGCCATCGCGCTGGCGGCGCAGGGGATCTTCGCGGATCTGTTCGCGGCGCTGACGATCATCTTCGACCGGCCGTTCCGGCGCGGCGACGCGATCACCTTCGACAAGTCTTCGGGCACGGTCGAGCAGGTCGGCATGAAGTCGGTCCGCATCCGCGGCACCAACGGCGAAGAGCGGATCATCAGCAACAAGAACCTGCTCGACAAGGAAATCATCAACAACACGCAGCGCGAGTTCCGCCGCGTGATCTTCACCCTCGGCCTCGTCCAGACGACGCCGGTCGAGGTGATGGAGAAGCTGCCGGCGATGCTGAAGGAAGTCGTCGAGGAACACGGCGCCAAGTTCGTCCGCGCAGGCTTCACCGCTTACGGCGCGCAAAGCTATGATTTCGAGCTGCAGTTCGATTCGGTCAGCGCCGTCTATCAGGATATGTACGACGCGCGGCACACCGTCGGCCTCGGCATCGTCCGCCGCCTGAACGACGAAGGCATCGCGCTCGCCTATCCGACGCAGACCGGGCTGAGCGCGGAGGAAGCGGGGCTGATCCAGCCCGCACCGCCGCCCAAGGCCCCGCCGGGCGACAAGATCGACAAGCCGGTCTCCTCGGGCGACCGCAGCACGGCGGATCAGTAAGGGAAACCCTTTCGCCGTCGCACGTTATCCTCTTCGAACCCGAGGAGAGACGCGATGACCGACACGCACAAGATCAAGCAAACGATGTGGGACAAGATGGAGGCCAGCCCGTTCCTGATGGTCGGGCTCGAGAACGGCCAGCACAGTGAACCGCTGACCGCGCAGATGGACCGCGATTCGGTCGATACGCTCTGGTTCTTCATCGGCAAGGACAACCGTCTCGCGGGCGGCGGCAAGGCGATGGCGCAGTTCGTGTCGAAAGGGCACGACTTCTTCGCCTGCCTGTCGGGCACGGCGCGTGTCGACAATGATTTTGCGCAGATCGACAAGCTCTGGAACAAGCAGGTCGAGGCGTGGTTTCCGGGCGGCAAGAACGACCCCAACCTCGCGCTGCTGCGCTTCGACGTCGATTCGGCGGAACTGTGGGAAGCCGACATCAGCCTGTCGGGCCGGCTGAAGATGCTGTTCGGCGGAAAGATTTCCGGCAGCGAGGAAGGCAGCCACGCCGTAGTGGGAACTACGGCCGTCTAGGGCGCACGCGGATAGCGAAAGCTATTCGCGAGACGCCCCGGCCCGGCCGGCGTGCAAAGCGCGTCCGACGACGCGGCTTTGCCGCGTCGGGTCTATCTTCCTCCCGGACTTGACCCGGGGTCCAGCTTCTTCTGCCCAGCGGCAAAAGAAGCTGGACCCCGGCTCAGGACCGAAGTGACCAGGTAGGGAGGCGAGGTGTTCGCCCCCTCATTCGTGCGCAGCGATCCACTTTTCGACGATCGGCGCGACCTGATTGCGCCATTTGCTGCCGTTGAAGATGCCGTAATGCCCGGCATCGACGGTGGCATATTTCTTCATCGCCGCCGGCAGTTTCGTCGCGATCTTCAGTGCCGCCTTGGTCTGGCCAAGCCCCGAAATATCGTCGCGCTCGCCCTCGATCGCGAGGATCGCGATATCCGTGATCGCCGCCGGATCGACTTTCTTGCCCCGGTGCATCATCTCGCCCTTCGGCAGGGCATGATTCTGGAAGACGAGGTCGATCGTCTGGAGATAGAATTCGCCGGTCATGTCGCAGACCGAGCGATATTCCTCGTAGAACGCCTTGGTCGCGTCGGCCTCCTCATCGTCACCCTGGACGAGATGCTTGAACATCTCCCAATGCGACATGAGGTGATTGCCGAGGTTCATCGACATGAAGCCGGCGAGCTGCAGGAAGCCCGGATAGACCTTTCGTCCCGCGCCCGCATAAGTGAGCGGCACGGTAACGATCACGTTCTGCTCGAACCAGCTATAGGGCCGCTCGGTCGCCAGCGTGTTGACCACCGTCGGCGCTTCGCGCGTATCGACGGGGCCGCCCATCAACGTCATCGACTTCGGGCGGCAGGGATTCTTGGCGGCGCTCATCACGCAGGCGGCGGCGTAGACCGGCACCGAGGGCTGGCAGACCGCGAGCATATGCGTGCCCGGCCCGATCGCCTCCAGGAACTCGATCACGTAATCGATATAGTCGTTGAAATCGAAATGGCCGTCCTCGACCGGAACCAGCTTCGCGTCGCGCCAGTCGGTGATGTAGACCTCCGCGAAGGGCAGCATCCGCTCGACCGTGCCGCGCAGCAGTGTCGCATAATGGCCCGACATCGGCGCGACGATCAGCAGCTTCGGACTGCCCTCAACGCCCGTGCGCGTGAATTTCTTGAGCTGGCCGAACGGCTTGCGGAGTATGATCTCCTCGACGACGGGCACCTGCCGGCCGTCGATCACGACGTGTTCGAAGCCGAACTCCGGCTTGCCGCGCGGCGCGGCGGCGTGCGCGAACACCTCCAGCGCGGAGGCGATCACCTCACCCCCGCCGAAATAGGCGAAGGGGTTGGCGGGGTTCTGGAGCAGCTCTGCCCAGGTGTCGGCCATCGCGCTCGCGCCGGCCAGCATCGAGCGCTGAAGTTCATAAGCGTTGTATAACATGGGCCTCACATAGGGATTGAAGATGACTATCGCATCAACGTTCGCGCACGTGCTGCAGTTGCACAATCCGGTGTGTCCCTTAGGCAACTGACGCCGCGCATTGAGGCGGGGATGTCTCCCTGCTAACGGCGCCGGAATGGCCGACCCCGAAACCGACGCTCCCAAATCGAGCCGCAAGCTCAGCAACCTTGGCATGGTGTGGCGTTTTGCGCTGCGATATCCGGTGCAACTGGCGATCTCGCTGCTGGCGCTGCTGGTGACGTCGGTCACGACGCTGGTGTTTCCGTGGAGCATCCGCTCGGTCATCGACAAGGGCTTCACCCACGGCGCGAGCGACGTCGCGCATATCGACCACGTCTTCTACCAGTTGCTCGCGCTCGTCGTCGTGCTGGCGGTGGCGACGGCGGTGCGATTCTATTTCGTGTCGTGGCTGGGCGAGCGCACCGTCGCCGACGTGCGGATGGCGGTACAGACCAATCTGCTGCGCCTGGCGCCGAGCTGGTTCGAGGAAAATCGCCCGTCCGAGGTCGCCTCGCGCCTGACTTCGGACACGACGCAGATCGAGAATGCGGTCGGCACGACCGTTTCGGTGGCGCTGCGCAACGGGCTGACGGGGGCGGGCGGCATCGTCTCGCTGTTCCTGTTCTCGCCGAAGATGGCGCTGGCGATCATCATCGGCGTGCCGCTCGTCATCCTGCCGATCGTGCTGCTCGGCCGCCGCGTGCGCAACCAGTCGCGCGACAGCCAGGACCGGATCGCCGATCTCGGCGCGATGGTGGTCGAGACGTTCGGCGCGATGAAGATCGTGCAGGCGTTCGGCCAGGAAGCGCGCGAGACGGCGCGCTTCGGCGCGGCGGTGGACAAGAGCCTCGCCGCCGCCAAGCGCCGCATCCTGACGCGCGCGATCATGACGGCGCTGGTGATGGGCCTGCTGTTCGGCGCAGTGACGTTGCTGATGTGGTCGACCGTGGCGGACGTCGCGGCGGGGCGGCTGAGCGCGGGCGCGCTCGCGGGCTTCCTCGTGACAGCGACTTTGGTGACGGGCTCGTTCGGCTCGCTGACCGAGGTCTACGGCGACCTGATGCGCGCATCGGGCGCGGCCGAGCGCCTGTCCGAGCTCCTCGCCGAGGTGCCTGCGATCCGCGCGCCCGCGCAGCCGCTCGTGATGCCGGTTCCCGCGCGCGGCACCGTCGAGTTCGCGCATGTCGAGTTCCGCTATCCCACCCGGCGCGACGTGGCGGCGCTGCACGATTTCTCGCTGAGCGTCGGTGCGGGCGAAACGGTCGCGATCGTCGGGCCCTCGGGTGCGGGCAAGACGACGATCTTCCAGTTGCTCCAGCGCTTCTACGATCCCGATGGCGGCGAGGTGCGGATAGACGGCGTCGCGCTGCCGCGCGCCGACCCGGCGGAGATTCGCAAGCGCATCGCGATGGTGCCGCAGGAGACGGTGATCTTCGGCGCATCGGCGCGCGACAATTTGCGCTACGGCGACTGGGGGGCGAGCGACGACCAGCTCTGGGCCGCCGCCGAGGCCGCCAATGCCGCCGAGTTCCTGCGCAAGCTGCCCGAGGGGCTCGACACGTTTCTGGGCGAGGGCGGCGCGCGGCTGTCGGGCGGCCAGCGCCAGCGCGTCGCGATCGCCCGCGCCCTGCTGCGCGATGCGCCGATCCTGCTGCTGGACGAGGCCACCTCGGCGCTCGATGCCGAGAGCGAACGGCTGGTGCAGGAGGCGCTCGACCGGCTGATGGAACACCGCACCACGCTCGTCATCGCGCACCGCCTCGCCACCGTGCGCGCGGCGCAGCGGATCATCGTGATGAACGACGGCCGCATCGTCGAAAGCGGCACCCACGCCGCGCTGATCGGCCAGAGCGGGCTGTACGCAAGGCTCGCGAGCCTGCAGTTCAGCGAGGCGGCGTGACGTCCGGCTTCTTCTCCCCTCCCTGGAAGGGAGGGGCCGGGGGTGGGTCGGTTTGGGGCGGGCGCTTTCCTTCGATAGCGACCCACCCCCAGCCCCTCCCTTCCAGGGAGGGGAGCCGGTTGCGATGACACCCACGGACCTCACCCCCGACACCGAACACCGCGGCTTCGTCGCGCTCCTGCCACGCGCCCTTCGCCCGTTCGCGCTGCTCGCGCGGTTCGACCGGCCGATCGGCTGGTGGCTCCTCTTCTGGCCCGGCGCGTGGGGCGTAGCGCTCGCAGGCGGCGCGATTCCGCGCTGGGATCTGGTCCTGTGGCTCCTCCTCGGCAGCATCGCGATGCGCGGCGCGGGGTGCGTCTACAACGATATCGTCGACCGCGACCTCGACCGGCAGGTCGCGCGCACGCGCAGCCGCCCCTTGGCGAGCGGCGCGGTCAGCCTCAGGGCCGCATGGATCTGGCTGGTGGCGCTGTGCCTGATCGGCCTCGTCGTGCTGCTGCAACTGCGCGTCTACGCGGCCGTCGTCGCGCTGCTCAGCCTCGGCGCGGTGGCGGCGTACCCCTTTATGAAGCGCATTACCTGGTGGCCGCAGGCGTGGCTCGGAATCGTCTTTTCCTGGGCCTGCCTGGTCGGGTGGAGCGAGATCGCGAGGTCGCTCACCGCACCGGGGCTGTTGCTCTACGCGGGATCGATCGTCTGGGTGATCGGCTACGACACGATCTATGCACTGCAGGACCGCGAGGACGACGCGCTGATCGGCGTGCGCTCCTCGGCGCTGCGGCTCGGCAGCCGGGTGCGGGCGGGCGTCGCGCTGTTCTACGCCGCCGCCGTGCTGCTGTGGGGCGCGGCGCTGTGGCTGGTCCGCCCCGACCCGTTCGCGCTCGCGACGCTGATCCCGGTCGCGGCGCATTTCACCTGGCAGGTCGCGACGCTGAAGCCCGGCGACGGCGCGGGCGCGCTCGCCCGCTTCCGCTCGAACCGCTTCGCAGGGCTGCTGGTGTTCCTCGCCTGTTTTACGGTCGGGACTGTCGCGACGCTTTGACCTTCGCGACCGGCGCACCTAAGTCCCGAAGATGCTGACCACTCAAGAAGCCCAGAACCGCGCCGCCGACACCGTCGCGCAGGCGCGCGCGGCGGGGGCCGATGCCGCCGACGCCGTTTTCTCCGCCGATACCGCGCTCGAAGTGTCCGTGCGCTTGGGCGCGCTCGAGGATGTCGGCCGCAGCGAGAGTTCGGACCTCGGCCTGCGCGTGTTCGTCGGCAAGCGCTCGGCGAGCGTCTCGACTTCCGACTTCACCCCCGCCGCCATCGCTGCGCTGGTCGAGCGCGCCGTCGCGATGGCGCGCGAGGCGCCCGAGGACGACTGGGCCGGCCTCGCCCCCGCCGAGCGGCTGATGCACGGCGCGGCACCGCTGCTCGATCTCGACGACGGCGGCGAGGCCAGCCCCGAATCGCTGCGCGCGGCCGCGCTCGCCGCCGAGGAAGCCGCGCGCTCCGTCTCAGGCGTCACCAACAGCGAGGGCGGCTCAGCCAGCGCCTCGCGGTCGATCTGGGCACTCGCCACCAGCCACGGCTTCGCGGCGTCCTACGCCACCACCGGCTACGGCCTGTCGGCGAGCGTGCTGGCGGGTGAGGGCGGGGCGATGGTGCGCGATTATGCCCACCACAGCGCCCGCCACCGCCGCGCGCTGGAAAGCGCCGAGGCAATCGGCCTGCGCGCCGGTGAGCGCACCGTCGCCCGCGCCAACCCTGGCCGCGTCGAAAGCGGCGCGATGCCGGTGGTGTTCGATCCGCGCGTCGGCTCCAGCCTGATCGGTCATTTCGTCGGCGCGATCGCCGGCCAGGCGATCACGCGCCGCACGTCGTTCCTGCTCGACGCGATGGGCACGCCGGTGTTCGCCGAAGGCATCCGCATCGAAGATGATCCGCACCGCCCGCACGGCCTGCGCTCGCGTCCGTTCGACGGCGAGGGCCTGCCGGTCAGTCCTTGCGCGCTCGTCGAGAACGGCGTGCTGGAGACGTGGCTGCTCGACAGCGCCTCGGCCCGCCAACTCGGCCTCTCGCCGACCGGCCATGCCGCACGCGGCGGGGCGGGGGCGCCCGGCGTCTCGACCAGCAACCTCCACATGGTGAACGGCCACGTCCCGCCCGCGACGCTGATCGCCGACATCAGCCGCGGCATCTACGTCACCGAACTGATCGGCATGGGCGTCAACGGCGTGACGGGCGATTACAGCCGGGGCGCGGCGGGCTTCCTGATCGAGGATGGGCAGATCACCACGCCCGTCGCCGAGCTGACGATCGCGAGCAATCTCAAGGATATGTTCCGCAATCTTACGCCCGCCAACGATCTCGAATTCCGCTACGGCACCAACGTCCCGACCTTGCGTGTCGAGGGGATGACGGTGGCGAGTGGCTGACGTCGCCCTCGCCGACAGGATAGCCGAGATCGCCGCCGAGGCGGGCGCGCTGGCGATGGGCCAGTGGCGTACCGACTTCGAACGCTGGGAGAAATCGCCCGGCAACCCCGTCTGCGCGGTCGATCTGGAGGTGGACGCTCTCCTGCGGGATCGGCTCTCCGCGCTCGATCCGGGCGCGGGCTGGCTGTCCGAGGAGACCGCCGACAATGCCGACCGGCTCGCGCTGGAGCGGTTGTGGGTGGTCGATCCGATCGACGGCACGCGCGACTATATTCGCGGACGGCCCGGTTGGGCGGTGTCGATCGCATTGATCGAACACGGCGTGCCGGTGATCGGCGTGCTCGACGCCCCCGCGCGCGGCGAGGTTTGGCGGGCTGCGCGGGGTAAGGGCGCGACACGCAACGGCGTGCGGCTGCGCGCCGGCGGGCGCGCCGACTTTCCGGGTGCGCGCGTGCCGACCGACGCGCTGCCCAAGGTCGATCACGATCTCGTCGCGGTCGACAAGCCCAATTCGATCGCGCTGCGCATCGCGATGGTCGCCGCTGACGAGGCCGATCTCGTCGCGACGGTGCGCTGGGGCTACGAATGGGATATCGCCGCCGCCGTTCTCATCGCGGGCGAGGCGGGCGCGACGGTGACGGACGCCTTTGGCCAGCCGCTCGCCTTCAACACGCAGAATGCGCAGGCGTTCGGCGTGCTGGCGACGGTGCCCGGCATCCACGCGGCGGCGCGCGACCGGCTGCGAGCGCGGGCGGAGGCGGCGCGGGGCTGAGCGCCGTCAGTTCCCGCCCGATTTCCGACGTTTTTCGCTGTCCTACACGGGCGCGGTCATGTCAGCGTCGCTGCATGATCCACGCCTCTCCCCGCCACCATCCGCGGAAGCTGCCACAGGCACTCGGTTCGTCGCATTTTCACCGGCCACTTGCGTAACCTTTGTTACCTTCGCGCTCGAATCCCGCACGCGAATCGACAGGCGGATGACGGCCCATCGCCGGGCATCCGACCGCGGCGGATCGTCGAAGTCCTAAGCAGGGCCCGGCCAGTGCCAGAATCGCACACATGCCCGGCGCCGCAACGAAGTCCGTTCGGGGATCAGGGCGTTAAGCCTCTTTCCTGCCGCCGCTCCTCTTCCGCCCGCACGGCATGCGTGTTTCCACACGGCACCGATCTGGGGAGAGATTGGATGGGACTGGACGATCGAATCGCGAGGGTGGAGCAGGCGCGCTGGGGGCTTCCGGCTATCGTCGCGGTGGCGCTCGCCGTGCGGCTCGCGCTCGCGTTGGCCTTGCCGCAGCAGCCGATCTCGGACGGGCTCTGGTATATGGATCACGCCGCGGAAATGGCGCGCGGGCTGGGCTATCAGGAGGCGGGCTATGTGACCGCTTTCTGGCCGGTCGGCTATCCGGCGGTGCTGGCGGCGGCGATGTCCTTGCTGGGCCCCACGCTGTCCGCCGCGATCTTGCTGAACCTGATCGCGACCGCCGCCATCGTCCTGCTGATCGTCCGTATCGGCGCGCAACTTGGGCTCGATGGCCTGGCGACGCGCATCGCCGCCGCGCTCTACGCGCTCTATCCCGCGCACATCGTCTATGCCGGGCAGCCGGTGTCGGAGACGGTCGCGACTGCCGTGGCGATGGCCGCCTTCGCACTGCTGATCGGCGCACGTGGACGACGCTGGGGGTCGCTCGCCGCTGGCCTCCTGTTCGGCATCGCCACGCTGATGCGCCCGCAGATGATGTTCTTCCCGGCCGGGATGCTGGTCGCGATGGCGCTGACGCTGCGCGATTTCGGCTGGCGAGGGGCCTTGCGCGCCGCGCTGCCGCTGTACCTCGCGCTGGCGGCCGTCGTGACGCCCTGGAGCTTGCGCAACGCGGCCGAACTCGGCGCGGCGGTGCCCGTTTCCACCAACGGTGGCATCGCGCTCTATTACGGCGCGAACGACCGCGCGACCGGCGACTGGTATGCGTGGGAACGCACGCCGGTGTGGGATGCGACTGGGGTCGGCATCCCGTACAAGCAGCACATCGTCGAGCAGGTCGAACTCGACCGCCGTTTCAAGGCGCTCGCTGTCGACTGGATCAAGCGCAACCCCGGCCGCTGGACAGCACTCGGCTTCCGCAAGATGGCGCTGTTGTGGGAGCGCGACAGCGACGCTTTCTGGGCGCTCGACATCGGCTATCCAGCACTCGCCACGCCGATCGCGGCGGTGCGCGTGTTCAACCAGCTCTGCTATTTCGCGATCCTCGCGCTGGGGCTTTCCGCCCTCGGCGTCGCGCTGCCCGCACTGTGGCGGCGCGAGCGGCTCGCTCCGCTGCTGATGCTCGCCTGCATGCCCGCCTTCGCCACGCTGACGGCTTTCGCCTTCACCGGGCAGGGGCGATATCATTATCCCGCGATGCCGTTCCTATTCGTCGCGGCAGGTTGGACGCTCGCGGCGCTGCTGCGCTGGTGGGCGGCGCGGAGCCCGGCCCCGCTGCTGCGCGCGACAGCCGCCTGACAAAGCCCGGTAACCCCGCTAGGGTCGCGCCGGTATATGAAAAGGGGCGGCGAGTGGTTGAACCGGGCGGGGCGGATCTGACGGGCAGGGAGCCTCCCTACGACGCGATTCTCGAGGCCAACAACCGCCGCGACCGCCTGCTCGCCTCGCTCACGCTGTTCGCCGGCATCGGCCTCGCCATCTCGCTGCCGTTCGCGCTGAAGGCGGGGGCGGAATTCTTCCTGCCGACCACCGCCGCGCTCGTCATCGCCATCGCGTTGGTGCCGATCCTGGAGTGGCTGGAGCGGCACCGCGTCCCCTCGTCGCTGGCGGCGCTGACCTGCATCCTGCTGTTTCTGCTCGCCGCCAATATCGCGCTGGCGGCGATCGTCGTTCCCGCCATCGAATTTTTCCGCAAGCTGCCGGAGCGGATCGACCGCATCCAGATGAACATCGCGCCGCTGATCGATCTCTATTCCAGCCTCGAAAAATACCTCAACCGCACCGTCCGTCACCTCGCCGCGACCGGCCCGGTGCGCGCGCCGCAGACCGCCGCCGTCGCGCCGCCCAATTCGATTCTGGAACTCGCCGCCACCTCCGCGCCGACCGCGATCGTGCAGGTGTTCTTCGCGATCCTCGTCATCTATTTCTTCCTCGCCGGCTGGACCCGCCTCAGGAAGCGTACGATTACCAGCCGCTCCAGCTTCGGCGGCGCGATGGCGACCGCGCGCGTCATCCAGGACGTGGTCGACGATACCGCCGCCTATCTGGGCACGATCACCATGATCAACCTGATCCTCGGCCTGATCGTCGCGGGCGTGCTGTGGGCGATGGGCATGCCTTATCCGTTGATGTGGGGCGGCATCGTCGCCTTGCTCAACTACGTCCCGTACTTCGGCCCGATCGCGGCGGCGCTGCTGCTCGGGCTGGGCGGGCTGATGACGTTCAAGGACATCTGGGCGGCGAGCTTTCCGGCGGTGCTGATGATCGGCTGTCACCTCGTCGAGGCGAATGCGATCACGCCGCTGATCGTCGGGCGCAGGCTGACGATCAACCCGATCCTGATCCTCATCTCGATCAGCTTCTGGAGCTGGATCTGGGGCACGCCGGGCGCGCTGCTGGCGGTGCCGCTGCTCATCATCCTGCAGACCGTGCTGGGCGCGATCGGCAAGCCCGATATCGCGGGCTTCCTGTTCGAGCATGACGCGCGCGCGCCGCGGCCGGGCGTCTATTCGAACAACGGTGCCGACAGCGGTTGACAGGGTAGGGCGGCTCGCTTAGTGGCCGCGCCTCACGCTTTCCAAGCGGGTGTAGCTCAGTTGGTTAGAGCGCCGGCCTGTCACGCCGGAGGTCGCGGGTTCGAGCCCCGTCACTCGCGCCATTCCCCTTGCGGAATGGCCTACCAGGAACGCCATTTCCCGGTTTCCATCCACGACAACATCGGTTTCAGCGGTGCGATCCAGATCAGGCCGGTGACGATGTAGAACACGAGCTGCGCCAGCCAGTGCCAGTTCCATACGATCGCGGAAAAGCTCGCGACGATCACCACCCACACGACGATCAGCATCAGGATGGCGAGCATGCCGAAGGGTTTGCGCCAGCTGGGGTTCATGGCCGAGAGATCCATCCTGATTCGGTGATGACGGCGTGGAGCGGCATGTCCCACGCATCGACCGGTAGCGAATCGACCTGTTGCACCGCCCACGCAACCCCGATTCGCAAAGCGCCGGGAAATTCGGCGAAGGCGCGGTCGTAATAGCCCGCGCCCTGGCCGAGCCGGTCGAGCTTCGCGTCGAACGCCAGCAGCGGCGTCAGGATGATGTCGGGGGCGAGCGCGGGGGCCTCGTGATGCGGTTGCTGCAACCCCATCGGCCCAACATGGAGGTCGTCGGCCGCATCCCATGCGAGGAAGCGCATCGGCGCGCTGCGCGTGGTGACGTGAGGGAGGGCGATGAGGCAGCCCGCCTCCACCGCCGCGCGGGCGAGCAGCACGGGGTCCGCTTCGCTGCCTAGCGGCACGTACGAGGTGACGGTGAGTCCTGCGCGCAGGTGTTCGAGAAACTCGGCGGGGGCGGCGATGGGCGCGGGGCTGCTCGCGAAGAAGGCGTCGCGTGCGGCTCGGGCGTGGGCGCGGAGGGTGGGTTTGTTCATTCTCACCTCTGCCCGCCGCGGCGAAGCCGCGTCGTCGGAGCTCGGCCAGGGCCGAGCCCGGCCGCGCTGACGCGTCTCGCCGATAACGAGGTTATCGGCGTGCGCGCCGAGCGGGTGGCGGGACCGCCGTGGCCGTGTGCCGGGTTATCCTCTGACGCACGGTACGTCAGGTGGGGACCATGTGCTTCGGGCCAGGACCCGGGCAGGGACAGCCCCCTTGGATGATGAATAGCCTCAGGGATAATAAAGGCTCGTACCGGGCAGTGCCCGCCACCGGACAATCTAGGCGTTCCGCGCCGATTTCTCAAGGGCATCGGCCAGATCCTCGAGCCGGGCCGCGACGCGGTCGAGATGCACGCTGCCGCCGCCTTCCGTCGGCGCACGCCGCTCGGCGTCGTTGAGCGAGTCGGCGAGCATCAGGGCCACGAACAGCATCGTGCGTTCCCCGTCGAGCCCGCCGGAGGCGCGCGACGCATCGGCCCAGTGCGCATCGAGCATCGTGCCCAGCCGCCGCACTTGATCCTCCTGGCCGGCGGGACAGGCGACGGTATGGCGGCGGTCGCCGATGGTGAGGGTCACGTCAGCCATCAGTCCGCGTCCTCCCCGGAAGCATCGCCCGCGGCAATGATAGCGTCGAGTTCGTCGAGTGCGCCTTTTACGCGCGCGCGAAGCGCGTCGTGGCGGCGCGCAAGCGTATCGTTCGCACGGTCGCGGTTCGAAACCGCCGCTTCGATACGGGCAATCGCGCGCTCGATCCGGTCGAGCGCGGCTGGGGGTGAAACGTCCGCCATCGTCCCCGATTAGCACGACCGGAGCGCGCGGCAATATCGATTTGGGCCAGTATCGCAGAACAGCCACGGTTGACCTGCAAGTCCAGCCGCCGCAAAGACGCGCGCGTCTGAAGACTCGTGCTGCACCAGCGAAAAGGAATTCCGGGAATGACCGTCAAGGTTGCGATCAATGGTTTCGGGCGCATCGGGCGCAACGTCGCGCGCGCCATCCTCGAACGTACCGACCACGACCTCGAACTGGTCTCGATCAACGATCTCGCCGACGCGAAGGCCAATGCCCGCCTGTTCATGCATGACAGCGTCCACGGCAAATTCTCCGGCGCGATCGAGGTCGACGGCAACGATCTCGTCGTCAACGGCAAGCGCATCCACGTCACGGCAGAGCGTGATCCCGCCAAGCTGCCGCACGCCGCGCAGGGCATCGACATCGCCCTGGAATGCACCGGCTTCTTCACCAACCGCAAGGGCGGCCAGGCGCATCTCGATGCCGGCGCGAAGCGCGTGCTGATCTCGGCACCGGGCAAGGAAGTCGATCTGACGGTCGTGTTCGGCGTCAATCACGACCAGCTGACGGCAGAGCACAAGATCGTGTCGAACGCATCCTGCACCACGAACTGCCTCGCGCCCTTCGCCAAGGTGCTGCACGAATCGATCGGCATCGAGCGCGGCCTGATGACGACGATTCACGCCTATACCAACGACCAGAAGATCCTCGACCAGATCCATGAAGATCCGCGTCGCGCCCGCGCCGCTGGCATGTCGATGATCCCGACCACGACCGGCGCCGCGCGCGCTGTCGCGGAAGTGCTGCCCGCGCTGAAGGGCAAGCTCGATGGCTCGGCGATCCGCGTGCCGACGCCCAACGTCTCGGTCGTCGACCTGACCTTCCAGCCGGTGCGCGACACCACGAAGGAAGAGGTTAACGCGCTGCTCAAGGCCGCCGCCGAGGGCCCGCTGAAGGGCGTGCTGAATTATACGGACGAGCCTCTGGTCTCGATCGACTTCAACCACGACGCGCACAGCTCGACGATCGACAGCCTCGAGACGTCGGTGATCGACGGCAAGCTCGTGCGCGTACTGTCGTGGTACGACAACGAATGGGGCTTCTCGAACCGTATGCTCGACACGGCCGGCGCGATCGCGAAGTTCCTCTAACGGGTAGCATGATGGGCGTTCTTCTCGGCATCGCCCGTCACGCCATCGTGAAGGGACCGATGGAGGCGATCTCGGAAGCCGAGATCACCTTCGCCGGCGGCGTCGCGGGAGACTATCGCGGCGCGATGAAGGGCAAGCCCTACAAGCGCCAGGTCACGCTGATCGAACGCGGCGACTGGGTGGCGGCGATGGCCGAGGTCGGCCACACGATCGACTGGATCGAGCGCCGTTCGAACCTCCTGGTCGACGGGCTCGATCTGCCGCAGGTCGCGGGCGTGCGCCTGCGTATCGGTGCCGACGTCGTGCTCGAGGTGACGCGCGAGACCGATCCGTGCGAACGGATGGAGGCGCTGGCCGAGGGTCTCAAGGCGGCGCTGCTGCCCGACTGGCGCGGCGGCGCTTGCGCGAAGGTCATTGCCGAGGGGCATATCAAGGTCGGCGACAGCATCAGCATCGAGGAATAAATGATGGCACGCACTTTCAAGACGCTCGACGACATGGGCGATATCGCCGGCAAGCGCGTGCTGGTGCGCGAGGATCTCAACGTGCCGATGGCGGACGGTGCCGTTACCGACGACACCCGCCTGCGCTCGACCGTGCCCACCGTCGCCGAACTTTCCGACAAGGGCGCGATCGTCCTCGTCCTGGCCCATTTCGGCCGCCCCAAGGGCAAGCGCGACCCCGAAATGTCGCTGGCGATGGTGACCAAGCCGTACAGCGAAGTGCTCGGCCGTCCGGTGCGCTTCATCGACTGGGACGGCGCGGAGGCGGCGGTCGCGACGCTTTTGAACGGTGATATCGCCGTGCTGGAGAACACGCGCTTTCACGCCGGCGAGGAGAAGAACGACTCTGCGCTGATCGCCGAGATCGCGAAGCTGGGCGATCTCTACGTCAACGACGCTTTCTCTGCCGCGCACCGCGCCCATGCCTCGACCGAAGGGCTCGCCAAGGTGCTTCCGGCGTTCGCGGGCCGGGCGATGGAGTGCGAGCTCGACGCGCTCGACAAGGCGCTCGGCACCCCGGAGCATCCCGTCGCGGCGGTGGTCGGCGGGGCGAAGGTCTCGTCCAAGCTCGACGTGCTGAAATATCTCGTCGCCAAGGTCGATCACCTCATCATCGGCGGCGGCATGGCCAACACCTTCCTCGCCGCGCGCGGCGTCGATGTCGGCAAGTCGCTGTGCGAGCATGATCTCGTCGGCACGGCGGAGGAGATCTTCGCCGCCGCCGAAGCCGCGAACTGCACGATCCATCTGCCCTATGACGTGGTCGTTTCGAAGGAATTCGCGCCCAACCCGCCGTCGTTGCGCACCGTCAACGTCCACGAGGTCGCTGCCGACGAGATGATCCTCGACGTCGGCCCGGCGGCGGTCGAAGCGCTCGCCGACGTGCTCAAGACCTGCAAGACTCTGGTGTGGAACGGGCCGCTCGGCGCGTTCGAGACGCCGCCCTTCGACGCCGCCACGGTCGCGCTCGCCCGGACGGCGGCGGCGCTGACGCAGGCGGGGAGCCTCGTCTCGGTCGCGGGCGGCGGCGATACCGTCGCCGCGCTCAACCAGGCCGGGGCCGGGGAGGATTTCACTTTCGTCTCGACGGCGGGTGGCGCTTTCCTGGAGTGGATGGAGGGCAAGGAATTGCCCGGAGTGGCCGCGCTGACGCGCTAACCATCCCTCCCGGTTGCCGAATCCGACCAGAATGATATCCTTGCCGCAACGCAGCAAATCTCAGGGGAGCCCCGCATGAACACCGTCGACATGACCGCCAAGATCGCCGCAGGCCAGGGCTTCATCGCCGCCCTCGATCAGAGCGGCGGGTCCACCCCCAAGGCGCTCAAGGGCTACGGCGTCGAAAGCGACGCGTGGTCGACCGAAGAGGAAATGTACGGCCTCATCCAGGACATGCGCAAGCGCATCATCACCGCGCCGAGCTTCAACGGCGACAAGGTGATCGGCGCGATCCTGTTCGAGCGCACGATGGACAACAGCATCGACGGCAAGCCGGTGCCAGCCGTGCTGATCGAGCGCGGCGTCGTACCCTTCATCAAGATCGACAAGGGCCTCGAGGACGAGGCGAACGGCGTGCAGCTGATGAAGCCGATGCCCGAGCTCGACGCGTTGCTCGCGCGTTCCAAGGCGCTCGGCGTGTTCGGCACCAAGGAGCGGTCGGTCATCAACCTCGCCAACCGCGAGGGCATCGCGGCGATCGTCAAGCAGCAGTTCGAGGTGGGCGCGCAGGTGCTTGCCGGCGGGCTGGTGCCGATGCTGGAGCCAGAGCTCAACATCAAGAGCCCGGAGCGTGCCGAGGCCGAGGTGATCCTGCTCGAAGAACTGCTCAAGGCGCTCGATGCGTTCCCGGGCACCGAAAAGGTCATGCTCAAGCTGTCGATCCCCGAGAAGTCGGGCCTGTTCGATCCGCTCGTCGATCATCCGCGCGTGCTGCGCGTCGTGGCGCTGTCGGGCGGCTATGCCCGCCCGGAGGCGTGCGCCGAGCTCGCCAAGAACCGCGGCATGATCGCGAGCTTCAGCCGCGCGCTGCTGGAAGATTTGCGCTTCCAGATGAGCGAGGCGGAGTTCGACGCATCGCTCGGCGCGGCGATCGACGAGATTTATACCGCATCGACGGAGAAGACGCCGGTCGCCGTCGCGGCGTAACCAAAATCCGTCATGCCAGCGAAAGCTGGCATCTCCCGGTTCGGGCCACAGCCCTTGCCACAAGGAGACCCCAGCTTTCGCTGGGGTGACGATCAGGGCGGCGTTTCGGTCTTCCGGGAATCGTGGACGCCACCTACACTCTCCTGAACCCGCAAAGGAGAGCCCGCATGACCGCCATCCAGGAAACCCCGCTCAAGACGATCGACGGCAAGCCGACGACGCTCGGCGACTATGCGGGTGAGGTGCTGCTGGTCGTCAACGTCGCCTCCAAATGCGGGCTGACGCCGCAGTATGAGGGGCTGGAGACGCTGTTCAAGACCTACCGCGAGCAGGGCTTCTCGGTGCTGGGCTTCCCCGCCAACGATTTCGGCGCGCAGGAGCCGGGGACGGAGGAGGAGATCGCGACCTTCTGCTCGACCACCTACGACGTCGATTTCCCGATGTTCTCGAAACTGGTCGTCACCGGGCCCGACAAGCATCCGCTTTATGCGCAGCTCATTGCGGAAGCGCCGGACACGCAGGGCGATACCGCCACGATGCGCGAGAAGTTCAAGGGCTATGGCATGACGCCGAACGATGCGCCTGAATTGCTGTGGAATTTCGAGAAGTTCCTGATCGCGCGCGACGGCACGGTCGCAGGCCGATTCGCGCCCGCGACCACGCCCGCCGACCTCGCGCTGACCGCCGCGATCGAGGCGGAGTTGGCGAAGTAGCGCGCGGGCGCTAGGGCCGGGCGATGACAGAAGACGATCCGCTCGGCCCGCTCGACCCCGATTTCGCGCTCCAGTTCCGCCGCGACGACCGTCGCCCGGCCTGCCAGCTGTACCTGATCTCGCCGCTTGAGACCGGCGGGGGCTTCCCCGACCGTCTGGCGCGCGCGCTGGATGCCGGGCCGGTCGCCGCCTTCCAGTTCCGCGTGAAGGACGTGGATCAGCACGCCGCCGCCGCGCTGGCCGAGCCGTTGCAGCGCATCTGCGCCGACCGCGACGTCGCTTTCATCGTCAACGACAGCATCGCGCTGGCGAAGCGGCTCGGCGCGGACGGCGTCCACCTCGGGCAGGAGGACGGCGATCCGCGCGAGGCGCGCGACGTGCTGGGCCCCCAGGCGCAGATGGGCGTGACCTGCCACGACAGCCGCCACCTCGCGATGGAAGCGGGCGAGGCGGGGGCGGATTACGTCGCGTTCGGCGCCTTCTATCCAACCGCGACCAAGACGGTGAAGCATCATCCCGAACCCGTCATCCTGAGCTGGTGGGCGACGATGTTCGAGGTGCCGTGCGTGGCGATCGGCGGAATCACGCCTGCCAACGCCGCGCCGCTGGTCGCGGCGGGCGCGGATTTCCTCGCGGTGTCGGGCGCAGTCTGGGATGGCGACGAGGCGGCGGCGGTCAGGGCGTTCGCGGAGGTGTTGGGCGTCCGGCGCGCTTGATCTCGGGGCGGGAGGGGGCCTACCCAGTGCCTTCCCCCGATTGCAGCGAGATCCCCCGTCATGCGCGCCAAGATCGCCCTTCTTTTCACCGCCACCGCCTTCCTCGCCGCCGCGCCGATCGCCGCGCAGAAGGGCCCCGACGGCTCCTCGTCCGATGCCGACATCAAGGCGGCGGCCAATGCTGCGCCGGGCGGCGACATTCCGCGCAGTTTCAAGCAGCCCGAGGCGGAGAAGGATTACGTCAAGCGTGTCGTGATGATCCCGATGCGCGACGGCACCAAGCTCTACACCGTCATCGTCTATGCCAAGGGACTGACGAACGCGCCGATCGTGCTGACGCGCACGCCCTATAATGCCAAGGGCCGCGCCAACCGGATGGATTCGCCGAGCGAACTCTCCACGCTGCCGCTCGCCGACGAGATGTTCGTAAAGGCGGGCTATATCCGCGTCTATCAGGATATTCGCGGCAAATACGGATCGGAGGGCGATTATATCGTCACGCGCCCCGTCGTCGGCCCGCTCAACAACACCAAGGTCGATCACGTCACCGACGCCTATGACACGATCGACTGGCTGGTGAACAAGGCGAACGTGCCGCAGTCGAACGGCAAGGTCGGGATGATCGGCTCGTCCTATGAGGGCTTTACGGTGGTGATGGCGCTGTTGAAGCCGCATCCGGCGCTGAAGGTCGCCGCGCCGCAGAGCCCGATGATCGATGGCTGGATGGGCGACGACTGGTTCCACTATGGCGCATTCCGGCTCGCCAATATCGGCTGGATCGGATCGCAGACCGGCTACAAGGGCGAGGGCAAGACGCCGCGTTCTGGTGGATACGACGATTACGAGAATTTCCGCGACAAGTCGGCCGGGGACTGGGCGAAGGCGTCGGGCTACGACCAGCTGCCGGCGTGGAACAAGGTCGTGCAGCACCCCGAATATGACGATTTCTGGTCGGGGCAGGATCTGACGAAACTGCTCGCCAAGAGCCCCTCGAACGTGCCGACCTTGTGGGAACAGGGGTTGTGGGATCAGGAGGATATGTGGGGCGCGATCCACGCCTATGAGACGATGGTGAAGGCCGGGAAGGGCACCAGCAACTACATCGTCATGGGCCCGTGGCGGCACAGCCAGGTCAATCGCACCGGCAGCGAGCTGGGGCCGTTCAAATGGGCCGGCGACACCGCGCAGCAATATCGCGAGGACATGGTGCTGCCCTTCTTCAACCAGTATCTGAAGGACGGCCCGCCGGCGCAATTGCCGCCCGCCGCAATCTACAACACCGCCGCCAATCACTGGGACAAGTTCGGGAGCTGGCCGCTGTCGTGCGACACGGGGTGCGCGACGCCGCTGACGCCGTTGTACCTGCAGGCCGGAAAAGGACTCGCGTTCGAGAAGGGCGTCCTCGGCGGCGACAGCTACGTTTCCGACCCCGCCAACCCGGTCCCGCACCTGCCGCGTCCGGTCAATTTCAAGGACGGGCGCTGGGGCGACTGGCTCGTGCAGGACCAGCGCGCCTCCGACGGGCGGACCGACGTGGTGAGCTATTCGACGCCGGTGCTGACCAAGACGGTGCGCGTCTCCGGCGTGCCGTGGGCCGATATCTTCGCCAAGACGACGGGGACGGATGGCGATTTCGTCGTCAAGCTGATCGATGTCTTCCCCGAGGAGAATGCGACCGACGCGAAGATGGGCGGTTATCAGCTCGCCATCAGTCTCGATATCTTCCGCGGGCGCTACCGCGACAGCTTCGAGCATCCGAGCGCGATCCCGGCCAACAAGGTGCAGGAATATCGCTTCCGGCTGCCGGCGGTGAACCACGAGTTCAAGCCCGGCCACCGCATCATGGTGCAGGTGCAGTCGTCGCTGTTTCCGCTCTACGATCGCAACCCGCAGACCTTCGTGCCCAACATCTTCCTGGCGCGCCCAAGCGACTATAAGGCCGCGACGGTGACGCTGATGCACGGTGGCGCGGGCGCGAGCGCGGTGATGCTGCCGGTGGTGGCGGAGGACGTGGCGGCGGCGGGGAAGTAACCTCTTCAAGCCCCTCCCCTGAAAGGGAGGGGCTTTGGGGCGCTCAGAACACGTTGCGCCCGGTCCGCAGTTGTTCCTTGCTGTTGAAGAGGCGGCGGGCGGCATTGCCCGAATCGCGGACCAGCACGAGAACCGTATCGTCGGGCTGGAGCGGTTCGTCCTTGGCGGGGCGCGAGATGGCGGTGTCGGCGCGGCGGATCTGGACGATGAAGAACGCGCCCGCGCCCTGCCGTTCGGCCTCGCCGACGGTGAGGCGGGCCATTGCCGACCCCGCCAGCACCGGCACCAGTTCGAGATCGAGGCCGAGCTCGCCGAGATCGCCGCGCACCTGAGTCATGCGGGCGTCGCCCTCCAGCGTGGCGCTGGCGGGGAAGAGGATCATCCGCGCCATGCGTTCGGCGCCGATATGCGTCGGCTGCACGACCTGGTTGGCACCGGCGCGCAGCAGCTTGCGTTCGGTCGTCGGGGCCTCGCCGCGCGCGATGATCTCGAGATCTGGCGCGAGGTTGCGCGCCGACAGGGTGATGAAGACGTTGGCGGCGTCGTCGGGCAGCACGGTCGCCAGCGTACGGGCGCGCAGGATGCCGGCGGCGATCAGCACCTCCTCTTCGGTCGCATCGCCGGTGACGCAGAGGTGCCCGGCGGCCTCCGCCTCGGCGAGGCGGGCCGCGCCGCGCTCCACCACCACCAAAGGCACGCCGCCCGCCGCGAGATCGTGCGCGAGCATCACGCCGATGCGCCCATAGCCGCAGACGACGACATGGCCGGTCAATTTCTCGATGCGGCTCTGCATGCGGTTGGCTCCCAATATCTGCTTGAGCTGGAGGACGGTGAAGAACTGGACGAGCGCGCCGGTGAACAGGATCATGCCGGTGCAGCCGAACACCATCAGGCCGATCGTGACGCCTTCCAGATAGGGCGTGTCGATCGGCCGGACCTCGCCGTAGCCGACCGTGTAGACGGTGAGCAGGACCATGTAGATCGCTTCGCGGAAGGTCCAGCCGGCGGCCATGTACGCCAGCGTCGCCACCACCACGACGGTTAATACCAAGGCGACGATCGACACCAGATTGCGGACCGGCGAGCCGAGCGCGTTTTCCGCGTCATTCAGGAAGGTGCGCACGGGCGGAGAATGTGACGGGGGCGTGACGATGTGTCCAGTCCGCCACGCTTGCCGGAATCGCTCGCGACAGCTAAAGGCCCCGCCTTCGCTCTTTCACAGGTATACGGTCATGAAGATCAGCGGCGTGGACATTCGTCCCGGCAACATCATCGAATATGAAGGCGGCATCTGGAAGGCCGTCAAGATTCAGCACACCCAGCCCGGCAAGGGCGGTGCGTACATGCAGGTCGAGATGAAGAACCTCATCGACGGTCGCAAGAACAACGTCCGCTTCCGTTCGGCCGAGACGGTGGAGCGCGTGCGGCTCGACACCAAGGATTTCCAGTTCCTGTTCGCCGACGGCGAGGCGCTGACCTTCATGGACAAGGAAAATTACGAGCAGATCACGCTCGACAAGGGCGTGATCGGCGAGGCCGCCGAGTTCCTGCAGGACGGCATGGACGTGGTGATGGAGCTGTACGACGAGCGCCCGATCTCGGTCGATCTGCCGAGCCAGATCGAGGCGACGATCGTCGAGGCCGACGCCGTCGTGAAGGGGCAGACCGCCTCGTCGAGCTACAAGCCCGCCGTGCTCGACAACGGCGTGCGCGTGATGGTGCCGCCGCATATCGGCGCGGGCACGCGGATCGTGGTGGACGTATACGAGCGGACCTACGTCAAAAGAGCCGACTGAAAATTCCCCTCCCGCTTGCGGGAGGGGTTAGGGGAGGGCGTGTCCGGGTCTCACGTCGCTCTCGATTGCTGACAGGCCCTCCCCCAGCCCCTCCCGCAAGCGGGAGGGGAGAGAGATATCTATGCCCTCCCATTCCGGCCTCCTCACCGTCATGGACCGCGCCGCGCGCAAGGCGGCGCCGCGCCTGCGTCGTGATTTCAACGAGGTTTCGCAGCTTCAGGTGAGTCGCAAGGGTCCCGCCGACTTCGTGTCGATGGCCGACAAGCGCGCCGAGCAGACGATCTTCGAGGAACTCTCGCACGCGCGGCCCGACTGGGGTTTCGTGATGGAGGAGCGCGGCGAGATCGCGGGCGATCCGTCCAAGCCGCGCTTCATCGTCGATCCGCTCGATGGCACGACCAACTTCCTCCACGGCATCCCGCATTTCTCAATCTCGATCGCGGTCGAGGAGCCGCTGGCGAACGGCAAGCGCGAGGTCACCTCGGGCGTCGTTTACCAGCCGCTGACCGATGAGAGCTTCTGGGCCGAGAAGGGCCGGGGGGCGTGGTTGCAGGACGCGCGGCTGCGCGTGTCGGCGCGGCGCGATCTCGCCGACTCGCTGATCGCGACGGGTATCCCTTTCCTCGGCCACGGCGATTTCGCGCAGTGGAGCCGCATCTTCGGCGCGGTCGCGCCCGAGGTGGCGGGCATTCGCCGGTTGGGATCGGCGGCGCTCGATCTCGCATGGGTCGCGGCGGGGCGGTTCGACGGGTTCTGGGAATCGTCGCTGCAGCCCTGGGACGTGTCGGCCGGCATGCTACTGGTGCGCGAGGCGGGCGGCTTCGTCACCGATTTCCGCGGCGGCGACCGAATGATCGAGCGCAGCGAATTCCTGGCGGCGAACGACGCGCTGCAATCGAAGCTGCACAAGCTGATCGCGGGCGCGCTGCGCTGATCCGGCGGGAGGCGCGGGCCGCCTTCTTCATGGTGTCATAATCGGCGCGGATACTTTCCCGAAGCGATAGCCGGGAGAGAGTGAATGCGTGTGCGGAGATCCGGTTTCGGAATCGTGCTTGCCGGGCTGGCGTTGCTGGCGGGGCCGGGCGCGGCGCGCGAGGCGACGCCGCGCGGTGCGCAGGCGGTCGCGCACCAGCGCGTGCTGCCGCTGGAGGGCGGCCGCAATTTTCGCGACCTCGGCGGCTATCCGGCGGGCGGCGGGCGGCATGTCGTGTGGGGCAAGCTGTTCCGGTCGGGATCGATGCACGGGCTGACCGCCAGGGATTACGCCTATCTGCAAACGCGGGGCATCGTCGTGGTGTGCGATTTCCGCGACACGCGCGAACGCACGGCCGAGCCGGCCGCCTGGCCCGCCGGAGCCGCGCCGCGCGTGCTGAGCGACGACTATCAACTCGACATGAAGCAGTTCTTCCCGGCCGGCGACCCCAAGGGCTGGACCGCAGAACAGGCGCGAGTCGCGATGACGGCGAGCTATCCGCACATGCTCGGGCAGTTCGAAGGCCAGTATCGCCGCATGTTCGCGGAGTTGCTGGCGGGTCACGCGCCGCTCGCCTTCAACTGTTCGGCCGGCAAGGACCGCAGCGGCGTGGCGGCGGCGCTGCTGCTGACCGCGCTCGGCGTGCCGCGCGAAACGGTGATTTCCGATTACCTGCTCACCAACCGCTATCTTGACCAGAACACGATGCGGGCCAGCCCGGCGAGCGCGAACAGCCCGCTGGCGCAGGCCCCGGCCGGGGTGCGCGAGGCGCTGGGCGCGGCGGACCGCCGCTATATCGCGGCGGCGTTCAAGGTGCTGGACACCTATCCGGGCGGCGCGCGCGGCTGGCTGAAGGACAAGATGGGGCTGTCGGCGGCGGACATCGCCAGACTTCGGGCGCTCTATACGGCGTGACGTTTGGCCGGCGCGGCGCTTGTTGCGATTCATTCTCACACGCCCGAACCCTTGCCCGGTCCAGACCATCGTCCTAAAGCCCGGGGCATATCCTTCGCACTTGCGAGAAGCCCCTTGATCGACCTGTCGCAATATCTTCCGATCCTGCTGTTTCTTGGGGTCGCGCTCGTGCTTTCCAGCGCGTTCGTGTTCCTGCCGATCCTCGCTGCGCGCTTCACCGGCGCGCACAAGCCGACGCCTGAAAAGCTGAGCGAATATGAGTGCGGCTTCCCCGCGTTCGAGGATCCGCGCAGCCAGTTCGACGTGCGCTTCTACCTCGTGGCGATCCTGTTCATCGTGTTCGATCTGGAAGCGGCGTTCATCTATCCGTGGGCCGTCAGCGTGTTCAAGCTCGGCGGCTGGGCGAGCTGGACGGCGTGGATCGCGATGATGGTGTTCATTGCCGAACTGGCGCTCGGCCTCGTCTATGCCTGGAAGAAGGGAGCGCTCGAATGGGAGTAGAACTCACGCGCGCGCCTGCTGACGGCGCGATCCTGCCGCCGGATCAGAGCTTCTTCGACGGGCTGAACGGCGAGCTGACCGACAAGGGCTTCCTCGTGACCAGCACCGAGGAGCTGTTCCAGTGGGCGCGCACCGGCTCGCTGTGGTGGATGACCTTCGGGCTGGCGTGCTGCGCGGTCGAGATGATCCACGTCAACATGCCGCGCTATGACCTCGAACGCTTCGGCGCCGCGCCGCGCGCTAGCCCCCGCCAGAGCGACGTGATGATCGTCGCTGGCACGCTCTGCAACAAGATGGCCCCGGCGCTGCGCCGCGTGTACGACCAGATGAGCGAGCCGAAATACGTGATCTCGATGGGATCGTGCGCCAACGGCGGCGGCTATTATCACTACAGCTATTCGGTGGTGCGCGGTTGCGACCGGATCGTGCCGATCGACATCTACGTGCCGGGCTGCCCGCCGACCGCCGAGGCCTTGCTCTACGGCATCATGCAGTTGCAGCGGAAGATCCGCCGCTCGGGAACGGTCGAACGGTGAGGGCGCCAGCACCCGCCTACGCCGCCGACCTGAACGGCGCGACGATCGACGCCGCGCAGGCGCTCGGCGCGAAGCTGCTGTCGGCGACCGATCTGGTCGGCGAGGTCGCGCTGCATGTCGACCGTGTCTCGCTCGTCGAGACGATGACGGCGCTGCGCGACACGCCCGGCCTCGAATATCAGCAGTTGATGGAGATCGCGGGCGTCGATTATCCCGATCGAGGGGCGGATCGCTTCGAGGTCGTCTATTGCCTGCTCAGCCTGACGCGCAATCACCGCATCCGCGTGCATGTCCAGACCGACGAGGAGAAGCCGGTGCCGTCGGTGACGGGCCTCTGGCCGGTCGCTGGCTGGCTGGAGCGCGAGGTGTACGACATGTACGGCGTGCTGTTTTCCGGCAACGCCGACCTGCGCCGCATCCTCACCGATTACGGTTTTCGCGGCCACCCGCAGCGCAAGGACTTCCCGCTGACCGGCTTCGTCGAGCTGCGCTATTCGGAAGAGGCGAAGCGCGTCGTGTACGAGCCCGTCCAGCTCGCGCAGGATTTCCGCACGTTCGACTTCATGAGCCCATGGGAAGGGGCGGAGTATATCCTCCCCGGTGACGAGAAGGCCGCACTCCCCGAGGCGAAGGGTGCGCCGACGCCGCTCAAGGCCGACGAGATCGTCAAGGCGGATGCGACGCAGTCCGCAAAGGCCGCGCCGACCACGCCCAAGACCACCGACAGCCCCGCGCAGACGGGCGACGGCAAGGCGGAGCCGAAGTAATGGCCGATTATCTCGAGAAACTCGAAGGCCAGGCCGACGCGGGCGATCCCGAAGTCGGCGACGTCACGATCGAGAATTACACGATCAATTTCGGCCCGCAGCATCCGGCAGCGCACGGCGTGCTGCGCCTCGTCATGGAGCTCGACGGCGAGATCGTCGAGCGGGTCGATCCGCATGTCGGGCTGCTCCACCGCGGCACCGAGAAGCTGATCGAATACAAGACCTACACGCAGGCTTTGCCGTATTTCGACCGGCTCGATTACTGCTCGCCCTTGTGCATGGAGCATAGCTTCGTGCTGGCGATCGAGAAGCTGCTCGACATCGAGGTGCCGATCCGCGCGCAGTATCTGCGCGTGTTCTTCGCCGAGCTGACGCGCATCTCCAACCACATGCTCAACCTCGGGTCGCACGTCATGGACGTCGGCGCGATGACGCCGAACCTGTGGCTGTTCGAGATTCGCGAGGATTGTCTCAATTTCTTCGAGCGCATGTCCGGCGCGCGCATGCACCACAATTACCTGCGGCCCGGCGGCGTGCATCAGGACGTGCCGCTCAAGCTGCTGACCGATATCGGCGAATGGCTCGACACGCGCCTGCCGCGCCTGTTCGAGGATGCGATCAGCCTCGTCGCCGACAACCGCATCTTCAAGCAGCGCAACGTCGATATCGCGGTGGTGAGCCGCGACGACGCGATCAAATGGGGCTTCTCCGGCCCGATGATCCGCGGTTCGGGCATCCCGTGGGACCTGCGCAAGTCGCAGCCCTATGACGTCTACGCCAAGATGGATTTCGACGTGCCGGTCGGCACGCGCGGCGATTGCTACGATCGCTTCATGGTGCGCGTCGAGGAGGTGCGGCAGTCGGCGCGCATCATGCGCCAGTGCCTGAACGAGATGCCCGAGGGGCCGATCGCCAGCCTCGACCGCAAGGTGGTGCCGCCCAAGCGCGGCGAGATGAAGCGCTCGATGGAGGCGCTGATCCACCACTTCAAGCTCTACACCGAGGGCTTCCACGTGCCGGCGGGCGACGTCTATGTCGCGACCGAGAGCCCCAAGGGCGAGTTCGGCGTGTATCTGGTCGCCGACGGCTCGAACAAGCCGTACCGCTGCAAGATCCGGCCGACCGCGTTCAGCCACCTGCAGGCGATGGACTTCATGATGAAGGGCCACATGCTCGCCGACACCACGGCCGTTCTGGGCGCGATGGATATCGTGTTCGGGGAGTGTGACCGGTGAGGGCGGCACTGATCGCTATGGCGGCTGCCGCGCAGGTCGTTCCGACGCTGGCGGAGTTGAAGCATCGTGGGCTGGTCGAGCTTTTCCGCCACCGAGCGCTCGGGCCGGGCGAACGCCGTGGTACGGCGCTGCGGGAATTGATTGTTGTTGGGCCGCGCGGGACGGAGAAGTCGTTTCTTCCGAAGCAGCAGTTCGAATGCTTGGTTCGGACGGGCATCGCAGAAGGCAAGCTTGAGTGCCGGCCGCGCCTTGCGCCGGGGAATTATGTCCATGTCTGACCGCCTCGCCACCGCCCGCGAGATGATCGCGCGCTACAATGCGCAGGATGCCGACGGCTATGTCGCGCTGATGACCGAGGATGCGTGCGAGGCGACCTATCGCGGCGCGGTGCTGCGCGAGGGGCGTGAGGGCGTGCGTTCGGGCCTGAAGGCGATGTTTGCGCAATTTCCCGAGAACCGTGCCGAGATCCTCGACGAATATGTCCTCGGCGAGACGGTGGTGCTGCACGAGGACGTGTCGCGCAGCCCCGGCGGCGAGGCGTTCAAGGTCATGTCCGTCTATACATTCGAGGGCGAAAAGGTCGCCCGCGTGGAGTTCATCCGATAATGGCCGACGCGCCGAAAATTCCCGACGAAGCAGAAACCCGCGCGCGCTGGGGCGATTTCGCCTGGACCGAAGAGAATGCGCGCAAGGCGAAGGAAGTGCTGTCGCGCTATCCCGAGAACCGCAAGCAATCCGCGTCGATCCCGCTGCTCGATCTCGCCCAGCGTCAGGTGGGGGCGGACACGCAGACCCAAGGCTGGCTGCCGGTACCGGTGATCGAGTATGTGGCCCGCCAGATCGAGGTGCCGTACATGCGCGTGTACGAGGTCGCGACCTTCTACACGATGTTCAACATGGCGCCGGTCGGCAAGTATCATGTGCAGGTCTGCGGCACGACGCCGTGCCTGCTCGGCGGCTCCGACGACGTGATGGCGGCGTGCAAGAACAAGGGCCTGTCGAAGGGCCACACCACGCCCGACGGCCTGTTCACGCTGACCGAGGTCGAGTGCCTGGGCGCATGCGCCAACGCGCCGATGGTGCAGATCAACGACGACAATTTCGAGGACTTGGATTACGACCGCACCACCGCGATCCTCGAGGCGCTGGCCGAGGGCAAGGCGGTGACGCCGGGCTCGCAGACCGGGCGGCGCGACAGCTGCGCCATCGGCGGCCCGACCAATCTGAAAGAGATGGTCGACGACAACCACGATTATCGCGGGGAGTGGGCATCGTGAACAAGAACGCGATCGTCACCATCCTCGCGATCATCGGCGGCCTGGTCGTGCTCGGCTGGGTGCTGAAGCTCACCTTCGCGCTGCTCGGGCCGCTGCTCGTGATCGGCGTGGGCGTGCTGATCTATCTGGTGCTCGCCAAGGACAAGACTATCGGAGGCCCGAAGTGAACGTGGCGGTCTGGGTAGCGATCTTCGCGTCGTTCATCGGCGCGGGCGTGGCGATGTTCGCCGCCATGCGGGGGAAGAATGATGCTCGCTGACAAGGATCGGATCTTCACCAACGTCTACGGTTTCCAGCCGTGGACGCTCGACGCCGCGATCAAGCGCGGTGACTGGGACAATACCAAGGATCTGATGGCGCTCGGCCAGGACGCGATCATCGACGTCATCAAGGCGTCGGGCCTGCGCGGGCGCGGCGGGGCGGGCTTCCCGACCGGCATGAAGTGGAGCTTCATGCCCAAGGAATCGAAGGACGGGCGGCCGAGCTTCCTCGTCATCAACGCCGACGAGTCCGAGCCCGGTTCGTGCAAGGACCGCGAGATCATCCGCCACGATCCGCACAAGCTGATCGAGGGGGCGCTGATCGCCGGCTACGCGATGCGCGCGCGTGCCGCCTACATCTACATCCGCGGCGAATATATCCGCGAGGCGGAGGTGCTGTTCGCGGCGATCGCCGAGGCGTACGACCGCGGCCTGATCGGCAAGAACGCCTGCGGGTCGGGCTATGATTTCGACGTTTACTGCCACCGGGGCGCGGGCGCGTACATCTGCGGCGAAGAGACCGCGATGCTCGAAAGCCTGGAGGGCAAGAAGGGCCAGCCGCGCCTGAAGCCGCCGTTCCCGGCCGGGGCGGGGCTCTATGGTTGCCCGACGACGGTCAACAACGTCGAATCGATCGCGGTCGCGCCGACCATCCTGCGGCGCGGTGCCGAGTGGTTCTCCAGCTTCGGCGCGGAGGGGAACAAGGGCACCAAGCTGTTCCAGATCAGCGGCCATGTGAACAAGCCGTGCGTGGTCGAGGAGGCGATGAGCATCCCCTTCCGCCAGCTGATCGAGGAGCATTGCGGCGGCATTCGCGGCGGGTGGGACAATCTGCTCGCGGTGATCCCGGGCGGTTCGTCGGTGCCGCTGGTGCCGGCCGCCGAGATCATGGATTGCCCGATGGATTTCGACGGGTTGAAGAAGGTCGGATCGGGCCTCGGCACCGCTGCGATCATCGTCATGGACAAGTCGACCGACATCGTCCGCGCCATCTCGCGCCTCTCGTACTTCTACAAGCACGAGAGTTGCGGCCAGTGTACGCCGTGCCGCGAGGGCACCGGCTGGATGTGGCGCGTGATGGAGCGGATGCGCACCGGCGATGCCGACATCAGCGAGATCGACACGCTCTATCAGGTGACCAAGCAGGTCGAGGGCCATACGATCTGCGCGCTGGGCGACGCGGCGGCGTGGCCGATCCAGGGCCTGATCAAGCACTTCCGCCCCGAGATGGAGCGGCGCATCAACCAGAAGAACGGCGGCGCGGCCCCGATGATGGAGGCGGCGGAGTGAGGCTTGCTTCCGCCATCTTTTTCGCACTGTTTTGTGCTGCGCCGGCTATCGCGCAACGCCACGCGAAGGCCGAAACCGGTTCGCTCGTGCCGATTCCGGCACCCGTGCGCGTTTCGGAAAATCCAAAGCTGTCCGATGATGTTCGCGCACGAATTGCTACTGCGGAATTTGCGCGTTGCTCGGTCGCGCGTTTTCCTGATCGTGTCGAGCGTGCGCTGTCGCTACCTAAAGGGGGCTTGGCGTATTGGAAGGCACTGGAACGCACCGCTTCGAATGAATGTATGGACAGCGGCATTATTGCCATGAGGCGTCCACTCCTTCGCGGTGCCTTATTCGTCGAACTTTATCGACGCAGGTGGGATGCGCAGCAACGCGGCCAGACCTGGGGGCCCAGCCTCACCAAGGTGAGCTTCAATATCGATCCGCTAACGCATCCCAGCGAAGACGCGATGCGCGACAACGAATTGTTGTCGCTGGGAAATTGTGTGATCGCGAAAGACGAGGCGAGCGCTCGCAACGCTATCCTGCTTCCAACGGCGAGCAAGGGGCAGGAAGCGGCACTGATGAGTCTGGTGCCCAGCTTGGGTGGCTGTATCCCAGCAGGAATGAAGCTGACCTTCAGTCGGCCAGTGATCGAAGCGGCTATCGCAGAAGTGCTGTATCGTGGGGCGGAGACCCCGACCGTTCAGACGGCAGGGATCAAATAATGCCTCTAGTTAAAGTCGACGGCGTCGAAGTCGAGGTGCCCGCGGGGGCGACCGTCCTTCAGGCGTGCGAGATCGCGGGGAAGGAAATCCCGCGCTTCTGCTATCACGAGCGGCTCAGCATCGCCGGCAATTGCCGCATGTGCCTGGTCGAGGTGAAGCCGGGCCCGCCCAAGCCGCAGGCATCGTGCGCGCTGCCCGCCGCCGACAAGCAGGAGATCTTCACCAACACGCCGATGGTGAAGAACGCGCGCGAGGGGGTGATGGAGTTTCTCCTCATCAATCACCCGCTCGATTGCCCGATCTGCGACCAGGGCGGCGAGTGCGATCTGCAGGACCAGAGCCTCGCCTACGGACGCGGCCATTCGCGTTATGACGAGAACAAGCGCGCGGTTACCGAGAAATACATGGGCCCGATCGTCAAGACGGTGATGACGCGTTGCATCCAGTGTACGCGCTGCATCCGCTTTGCCGAGGAAGTCGCGGGCGTCGAGGAGATCGGCGCGATCGGGCGCGGCGAGGACATGCAGATCACCTCGTACCTCGAAGGCGCGGTCACGAGCGAACTGTCGGGCAATGTCGTCGACCTCTGCCCGGTCGGCGCGCTGACGTCGAAGCCCTATGCGTTCGAGGCGCGGCCGTGGGAGCTGAAAAAGACGCTGACCATCGACGTGATGGACGCGGTCGGCACCAACATTCGCCTCGACAGCCGCGGCCGTCAGGTGTTGCGCGCGCTCCCCGTCATCAACGAGGACGTCAACGAGGAATGGGCGTCGGACAAGACGCGCCATGCCGTCGACGGTCTGGTGCGGCGGCGGCTCGACAAGCCCTATGTCCGCAAGGACGGCAAGCTCGTCCCGGCGAGCTGGGACGAGGCGTTCGTCAAGATCGCTGCGGTGGATTTCGAGGGCAGCGTCGCCGCGATCCACGGCGATCTCGTCGATTGCGAGACGATGTTCGCGGCCAAGGCGCTTGTGCAGGCGTGCGGCGGTTCGCTGCTCGAAGGGCGGCAGACGGGGATGGACTACGATACGTCGTCGCTCGCCGCGGTCAATTTCAACACGACCATCGCCGGCACCGAGAATGCCGACGTGATCCTGCTGGTCGGCAGCAACGTGCGCTGGGAAGCGCCGCTGGTGAACACGCGCATCCGCAAGGCGATCAAGAAGGGCGCCAAGGTCTTCGCGATCGGGCCGGAGACCGAGCTGACCTACAAGGTCGAATGGCTGGGCGACGATCTCGCGCTGCTGGGCTCGCTGCCGGAAGCCGTGACCGAGGCATTCGGCAAGGCCGCTCGGCCGATGGTGATCGTCGGCGGCGGTGCGCTGAAAGGCGGGCAGGGCGCGAGCCTCGCGCTGGTCGAGACGCTGGGCCTCATCAAGGACGGGTGGAACGGCTATAACGTCCTGCACTTCTCGGCGGCGCGCAACGGCGGGCTGATGCTGGGCTATGCGCAGACGGGCGGCATCGCCGACGTGGTTGCGGCCAAGCCCAAGCTGGCGTTCTTCCTCGGCGCGGACGAAGTGGATTTCGCCGCCTTCGCCGACACGTTCAAGGTCTATATCGGCCATCACGGCGACAAGGGCGCGGCCGCGGCCGACGTCGTGCTGCCGGGTGCGAGCTATGCCGAGAAGTCGGGCACCTATGTCAACCTCGAGGGCCGTGTGCAGCGCGGCGAGCGTGCGGTGTTCCCGCCGGGCGACGCGCGCGAGGACTGGACGATCCTGCGTGCGCTGTCGGGCGTGATGGGCAAGACGCTGCCGTTCGACACGCTCGAGGAACTGCGCGCCGACATGGCGCTCGATCAGCCGCTGCTGGCGGAACTCGGGCTGGCGAAGCTGGAGTGGGCGCTGCCGAAGCTCGATGCGAAGGCGGAAGGTGTGCTGAACGGCTATCCGATCAAGGACTTCTACCTCACCAACGCGATCTGCCGCGCGAGCCCGACGATGCAGCGCTGCTCGTCCGAGATCGTCCATGGCCAGGATTATGCGGAGGCGGCGGAGTGACCCAAACCATCGTCATCCCAGCGAAAGCTGGGATCTCGTGCCGCAAGGGCGCGCTTCATAACGGGGAGACCCCAGCTTTCGCTGGGGTGACGGAAAAGGCATGACCTCCTTCTTCACCTATCGCCTCGGCATGCCGTTCGAATGGGCGTGGTTCGTCGCGACGATCATGGACATCCTCCTGATCGCGCTGCCGCTGATGCTGGCCGTCGCGATGCTCATCTATGCCGATCGCAAGATCTGGGCGGCGATGGCGCTGCGCCGGGGGCCGAACGTGGTCGGTCCGTTCGGCCTGCTGCAATCGTTCGCGGACGGGCTGAAGGTGTTCCTGCAGGAAACGATCATCCCGACCGCGGCGAACAAGACCTTGTTCCTGATCGCGCCGATCATCACCTTCACGGTCGCGCTGATCGTGTGGGCGGTGGTGCCGTTCGCGTATCAGGCGCCGCTCGCCAACATCAACGTCGGGCTGCTCTACGTGCTCGCGGCGTCGTCGCTTGGCGTGTACGGCATCATCCTCGCGGGCTGGTCGTCCAACTCGAAATATCCCTTCTACTCGGCGATCCGCGCGGCGGCGCAGATGGTGAGCTACGAGGTCGCGATCGGCTTCGTGCTGATCTCGGTCGTGATGTACGCGGGCAGCTTCAACCTCGGTGACATCGTCGAGAACCAGAAGGGCTATTACGGCTTCGTCAACGGGCATTGGAGCAACCCGCTGCTGTTCCCGATGGCGGTGGTGTTCTTCATATCGTCGCTTGCCGAGACGCAGCGCGCGCCGTTCGATCTGACCGAGGCGGAGAGCGAGCTCGTCGCCGGCTACCAGACCGAATATTCGTCGATGAGCTTCGCGCTCTACTGGCTGGGCGAATATGCCAACGTCATCCTGATGTGCGCGCTGAACGCGACGCTGTTCTGGGGCGGGTATCTGCCGCCGTTCGACTGGGCGCCGCTTTATGTCGTGCCGGGCATCCTGTGGCTGTTCGCGAAGATCCTGTTCTTCTTCTTCGTGTTCTCGTGGGTGAAGGCGACGGTGCCGCGCTATCGCTACGACCAGCTGATGCGGCTGGGGTGGAAGGTGTTCCTGCCGCTGTCGCTGATCTTCGTGTTCGTGATCTCGGGCTGGCTGATGGTGACGCGCGTGGGGCTGCCGGCATGATCGCGCTCGCTTTTCTCGCGATGCAGGCGGTTTCCGGTGCTGAGGCGCCGGAAGTCTTCACATGCGAACAACTTAAAACTGAGTCTGCTGAGCCGCATGAACCGCTGCGGAAGGATCTGGTCATCACGCACTTGGCCGGCGGGTCTTCCGATGGCGTTTGGACTGTGGCGTGGCCCGGTAAGGCACCCATCGAAGCTGCGACCTTCAAATCTGATTTTGGCAGCATCGGCGGTTCCGTGGCCTTCCGCTGGACCGAGCCGACAGGAAGAGTGCAGACGGCTTATATCTCTTTCAGCGATATCGTCACGGCTGACGGATCGCGAGCGGGATGGCTTAGCCTCGGTAAGCCGTCTCTTTGGCAACCGCCGGGATATATGTGTGCAACGCCGGCGATCAAACCTGCAAAGGTGCCGGCATGATCGCGCTCGCCTTGCTCTCGTTCGCGATGCTCGATGCGCCGCAGGAATTGCGCTGCACCGTCGTCAAGACGGCGGCGCGGCCGGAGTTCGCGCTGACGGTGCGGACGACGGGGCGCACGCTCAACGTTGCGGGCGCGCCCGATTTCGAGGGGATGAGCATCCCCGTCGTGCGGCGCGCCGATGACGGCGTGCATCTGCGCGCCAGTTCGCGCCGTGTTCCGGGCACCGATCTCGACGTCGTGCTCAGCCCGATCTCGGACCAGAAGGCGACGCTGCGCTGGACGCTCACCACGCAGGCGCGCGACAGCCGCATCCGCACCATCGAAAGCAGCGGGACGGCGCAGTGCCGCCTCAAGCCCGCGAGCCTCAAGCCCACAAGCCTTTCGCCCACCCAGGGAATTCTCTCATGAGCATCGCTCAGTTCATCAAATCCTACACCCTGTGGGAATTCCTCAAGGCGCACGCGCTGACCCTGAAGTATTTCTTCAAGGCCAAGGCGACGATCAATTATCCGTTCGAGAAGAACCCGATCAGCCCCCGTTTCCGTGGCGAGCATGTGCTGCGGCGCTACCCCAACGGCGAGGAGCGGTGCATCGCGTGCAAGCTGTGCGAGGCGGTGTGTCCGGCGCAGGCGATCACGATCGAGGCCGAGCCGCGCGACGACGGCAGCCGCCGCACGACGCGCTACGACATCGACATGACCAAGTGCATCTATTGCGGGCTGTGCCAGGAGGCCTGCCCGGTCGACGCCGTGGTCGAGGGGCCGAACTTCGAATTCGCCACCGAAACGCGCGAGGAGCTGATCTACGACAAGGCCAAGCTGCTTGCGAACGGCGACCGCTGGGAGAGCGCGATCGCCGCGAACCTTGCCGCCGATGCACCGTACCGGTAAGCGCGCGATGAACGCAGGGGCCGCGATGATTCACACACAGACCGTCATCCCAGCGAAAGCTGGGATCTCGCGCCGCGAGGGTGCGCTCCGTTACCGGAAGACCCCAGCTTTCGCTGGGGTGACGGTTGGTTGCGAAGGGGCGATCCGTTGATTCAGGCCATCGCCTTCTATCTCTTCGCCGCGATCGTGATCGTGTCGGCGGCGCTGACGATCACGTCGCGCAACCCGGTGCATGCCGTGCTGTGGCTGATCCTCGCCTTCTTCAACGCCGCCGGGCTGATGGTGCTGGTGGGGGCGGAGTTCATCGCGATGCTGCTCGTCATCGTCTACGTCGGCGCGGTCGCGGTGCTGTTCCTGTTCGTCGTGATGATGCTCAACGTCGATTTCGCCGAGCTGCGCGCGGGCTTCGTGCGCTATGCCGCGATCGGGCTGGCCTTCGCGGTGGCGCTGGTGTCGGAAGCCGTCATGGCGCTGTGGGGCTATAGCGCCGGCGCGATCGAGCTTGCGCGCCGCACCGCGCCGACGCCCGACAAAGTGCCCAACATCCAGGCGATCGGCGACCTGCTTTACACGCGCTATCTGTTCGTGTTCGAGGCGGCCGGGCTCGTGCTGCTGGTCGCGATGATCGGCGCGATCGTGCTGACGCACCGCGAGCGCGGCGGCACGCGGCCGCAGAACATCGCCCGCCAGATCGCGCGCCGCCCGCAGGACGCGACGCGCAACACGCAGCCTGTTGTCGGGGGAGGGATCGAATTGTGATCGCGGCCTACGCCCAACAGCCGTTCGCCCTGAGCCTGTCGAAGGGCTGTCCTTCATTGCGACCGTTGAAAGAAGGGCAGGGCTTCGACAAGCTCAGCCCGAACGGGGAAAGGTTTCACCCGTGATCGGCCTCACGCATTATCTCGTCGTCGCGGCGATCCTGTTCGCGCTCGGCGTGCTCGGGCTCATCGCCAATCGCAAGAACCTGATCGTCATGCTGATGTCGGTCGAGCTGATCCTGCTCGCGGTGAACCTCAACTTCGTCGCCTTCTCGGCGTATCTGCACGATCTCGTCGGCCAGGTGTTCGCGATGTTCGTGCTGACCGTCGCAGCGGGCGAGGCGGCGATCGGGCTTGCCATCCTCGTCATCTATTTCCGTGGCCGCGGCACGATCGCGGTCGACGACGTCAACCGGATGAAGGGGTAGACCGGACGTGCATTCGATCACCTTCATCGTTTTCCTGCCGCTCGTCGCCGCGATCGTCGCCGGGTTCAGCAACAAGTCGTTCGGTGCCGCCTTCCCCAAGGCGGTGACGACCGGCGCGCTGTTCCTCGCCTGCGCGCTGAGCTGGCCGGTGTTCATCCATTACCTGTCGGGCGGCGATACGCTGCCGGTCGTCACGGTGCTGAAATTCATCCAGTCGGGCACGATGAGCGTCGACTGGGCGCTGCGGCAGGATTCGCTGACGGCGGTGATGCTGGTCGTCGTCACCTCGGTGTCGGCGCTCGTTCACCTCTATAGCTGGGGCTATATGAGCGACGACCCGGACCAGCCGCGCTTCTTTGCCTACCTGTCGCTGTTCACCTTCGCGATGCTGATGCTGGTGACGGCGGACAACCTCGTCCAGATGTTCTTCGGCTGGGAGGGCGTCGGTCTGGCGTCGTACCTGCTGATCGGTTTCTGGTTCAAAAAGCCGACCGCCAACGCCGCTGCGATCAAGGCTTTCGTCGTGAATCGTGTGGGTGACCTGGGCTTCATGCTCGGCATCTTCGGCACCTATCTGGTGTTCAACACCGTCTCGATCCCCGAGATCCTGCATGCCGCGCCCGGCATGGCGGGTTCGACGATCGGCTTCCTCGGTTATCGCTTCGACACGATGACGGTGCTGTGCCTGCTGCTGTTCGTCGGCGCGTGCGGCAAGTCGGCGCAGCTTGGCCTGCACACCTGGTTGCCGGACGCGATGGAGGGCCCGACCCCGGTGTCGGCGTTGATCCACGCCGCGACGATGGTGACGGCGGGCGTGTTCATGGTGTGCCGCCTGTCGCCGATGTTCGAGGCATCGCCCTTCGCTCTCTCGGTGGTGATGACCGTGGGTGCCGCGACCTGCTTCTTCGCCGCGACCTGCGGCCTCGTGCAGACCGACATCAAGCGCGTGATCGCCTATTCGACCTGTTCGCAGCTCGGCTACATGTTCTTCGCGGCGGGTTGCGGCGCGTACGGCGCGGCGATGTTCCACCTGTTCACGCACGCCTTCTTCAAGGCGTTGCTGTTCCTCGGCGCGGGCTCGGTGATCCACGCGATGCACCATGAGCAGGACATGCGCTATTACGGCGGCCTGCGCAAAAGCATCCCCGTCACCTTCTGGGCGATGATGGCGGGCACGCTCGCGATCACCGGCGTCGGCATTCCCGGTATCCTCGGCCTGCCGCAGGTGGGCTTCGCGGGCTTCCATTCGAAGGACGCGATCATCGAGGTCGCCTTCGCCAGCGGGCAGACCGGCACCTGGCTGGTCGGCGTGATCGTCGCGCTGCTGACGAGCTTCTATTCGTGGCGGCTGATGTTCCTGACCTTCTGGGGACGCCCCCGCTGGGAACAGTCCGAGCATATCCAGCATGCGGTACATGACGCGCACGGGCACGGCGATCACGCGGACGATCACGGCCATGCCGCGCACGCCCATGACGATCACGCGCACGGTCACGACGCTCACGGCGACGGCACGGCGGGCTATCACCCGCACGAGAGCCCGCTGCCGATCCTCATCCCGCTGATCGTGCTGTCAGTGGGCGCGGTGTTCGCGGGCTGGGCGTTCCACAGCTATTTCATCGAGCCGACCTCGGGCGAGACCTACTGGCACGGTGCGATCGCGTTCCGCGAGCATCTGATGCACGCGATGCACGAGGTGCCGGTGTGGGTTAAGCTGTCGGCGTCGATCGCGATGCTGCTCGGGCTGTTCAGCGCCTGGTACGCCTATATCCGCAATCCGGCGCTGCCGGCGGCGGTCGCGGAGCAGTTCAGCGTCATCTACGACTTCCTGCTCCACAAATGGTATTTCGACGAGCTGTACGACAAGATCTTCGTCAAGCCCGCCTTCGCGCTCGGCCGCCTGTTCTGGCACCGTGGCGACGAGCAGACGATCGACCGCTTCGGGCCCAACGGCTCGGCATGGCTGGTCTCGCTCGGCAGCCGCGCGGCCGGCAAGCTGCAGACCGGATACCTCTACACCTATGCGTTCGTGATGCTGATCGGCCTCACCGCGGCGATGACCTGGGCGATCACACGATGAGCTTCCCGATCCTTTCCGTCATGCTCGCGATCCCCGCGCTCGCGGCGATCGGCTGCCTGTTCCTCAGCCCCTCGGGCGCGCGCTGGCTGGCGCTGGTGGCGACGCTGGCCGATTTCGTGCTGGGCGTGGCGCTGTGGGCGAGCTTCGACATCGGCGGGCCGCAGTGGCAGTTCGTCGAGAATGCCGGCTCGATCGGCGTGTTCTCGTGGAAGCTCGGCATCGACGGCTTCGCGCTGATGCTCATCATGCTCTCGGTGTTCCTGATGCCGATCTGCATCGGCGCGAGCTGGGTCGCGATCGAGAAGCGCGTGCAGGAATATATGGCCGCCTTCCTCGTCACCGAGGTGCTGATGATCGGCACCTTCGCGGCGCAGGATCTGCTGCTGTTCTACATCTTCTTCGAGGCCGGCCTGATTCCGATGTACCTCATCATCGGCATCTGGGGCGGCGCGAACCGCATCTACGCGAGCTACAAATTCTTCCTCTACACTTTGCTCGGCTCGCTGCTGATGCTCGTCGCGATGCTGTGGATGATCCAGTATGCGGGCACCACCGACATCCCGACGTTGCTGCAGACCGATTTCCCGGTGCATGCGCAGACATGGCTGTGGCTGGCCTTCTTCGCGAGCTTCGCGGTGAAGATGCCGATGTGGCCGGTTCATACCTGGCTGCCCGACGCGCACGTGCAGGCACCGACCGCCGGTTCGGTGATCCTGGCGGGCGTGTTGCTGAAGCTCGGCGGATACGGCTTCCTGCGCTTCCTCGTGCCGATGTTCCCGGAAGCCTCGGCGCAGTTCACGTGGCTGATCCTTGGCCTGTCGGCGGTGGCGGTGATCTACGCGAGCCTCGTCGCGCTGGTGCAGAGCGACATGAAGAAGCTGATCGCTTACTCCTCGGTCGCGCATATGGCGATCGTGACGATCGGGCTGTTCGCCTTCAACCGCCTCGGCATCGAGGGCGCGATGATCGTGATGCTGAGCCACGGCCTCGTCTCGGGCGCGCTGTTCCTGTGCGTCGGTGTGATCTACGACCGGCTGCACACGCGCGAGATCGACCGCTACGGCGGGCTGGCGATCAACATGCCGCGCTACGCGCTGCTGTTCCTGTTCTTCACCATGGCCTCGATCGGCCTGCCGGGGACGAGCGGCTTCGTCGGCGAGTTTCTGTCGCTCGGCGGCACCTATCAGGTTTCGACCACGATCACCCTGCTGTGTACGACCGGCATCATCCTCGGCGCGGCCTACATGCTCTATCTCTACCGCCGCGTGGTGTTCGGCGATCTGACCAAGGACGACGTGCGCGCGATGCCTGACCTTTCGTTGCGCGAGATCGCGCTGCTCGCGCCGATCGCGGCGGTGGTGTTGTGGATGGGCGTCTATCCCGAGAGCTTCCTTGCGCCGATGCGCAGCGATGTCGGCACGCTGGTGGCGCGGGTCGCGCGCGCGAAGCCGGCTGGAGACTCGCTGCCCAAGGCCGGGACCGGCATTGTCCCCGCAGCGCATGCGGAGGCGCACAAATGAACCACGCCTCGCTGATGATGGTCCTGCCTGAGGAAATCCTGACGATCGGCGCGATCGTCCTGATGCTCGTCGCCGCATGGGGCGGGCAGGGCGCGACGAAGATGATCTCCTGGGTCGCGGTCGCGGTTCTGCTCGGCGCGGGGATCGCGCTGGCCGGTCCGGCTTCGTCGGGCGGTGCGGCGTTCGACGGCATGATCCGCGCCGATGCCTTCGGCGCGTTCGCCAAGGTGCTGATCTACGCCGCGACGGCGATCGCGATCCTGATGGCGCCGCGCTTCTTCCGCCAGACGACCGGCGACGACCTGCGGCCGGAATATCCGGTGCTGCTGCTCCTCTCGGCGTGCGGCATGGGGATGATGGTGTCGGCGGGCGACCTGCTGGTGCTGTACGTCGGCCTTGAACTGCAGAGCCTCGCCGCCTATGTGCTGGCGAGCTTCATGCGCCGCGATGCGCGTTCGGCCGAGGCGGGCCTCAAGTATTTCGTGCTTGGCGCTCTGGCGAGCGGCATCCTGCTTTACGGCATCAGCCTGGTCTACGGCTTCTCGGGCACGACGCTCTTCTCGTCGATCGCGACCGCTTATGCGGGCCCGCATTCGCTCGGGCTGACCTTCGGGCTGGTGTTCGTGTTCGCGGGCCTCGCCTTCAAGATCAGCGCGGTGCCGTTCCATATGTGGACGCCCGACGTGTACGAAGGCGCGCCGACGCCGGTGACGGCGTTCTTCGCCTCGGCGCCGAAGGTCGCGGCGATGGGCATGGCGGTGCGCGTCGCGGTCGAGGCGATGGGCCCGGCGACCGACCAGTGGCGGCAGATCGTGATCTTCGCGAGCCTCGCGTCGATCATCTTCGGCGCGGTGGCCGCCATCGGGCAGAGCAATATCAAGCGGCTGCTGGCCTATTCGTCGATCAACAACGTCGGCTTCGTGCTGGTCGGCCTTGCGGCGGGCACGCAGGCGGGCATCGCGGCGGTGCTGTTCTACCTGACGGTCTATGTCGTGATGACGCTCGGCAGCTTTCTCGTCGTCCTGCAGATGCGCGGTGAGGACGGCCAGCCGGTCGAGACGATCGCGAGCCTGTCGGGCATGTCGCGTACCCGGCCGGGCCTCGCGCTGGCGCTGGCGATCTTCATGTTCAGCCTCGCGGGCATTCCGCCGCTGCTCGGCTTCAACGCCAAGCTGGCGGTGTTCGACGCGGCGGTGAAGGCGGGGCTGTACCCGCTGGCGGTGGCGGGCTTCGTCGCCTCGGTGATCGGCGCCTATTATTATCTGCGCGTCATCAAGGTGATGTATTTCGACGAGCCGGTCGGCGAGGGTTTCCCGAAATCGGGCGACGTGGTTGAGGGCGGGCTGATCGCGGCGGCGGCGGTGTTCGTCTCGCCGGTCGGCTGGGTGCTGCTCGCCCCGCTCGGCATCGCGACGATGGCGGCGGCGAAGGCGCTGTTCTGAGCTACACGATCCGCACCGTCGCCGAGACGGGGTCTACCAACGCCGATATGCTGGGCCTCGCGCAGGTAGGGGCCGCCGAGGGGCTCTGGCTGCGCGCCGAGCGCCAGACGGGCGGGCGCGGGCGGCAGGGGCGGGTGTGGGAATCACCCGCGGGCAATCTCTACGCGAGCACGCTGGTGCGGCTGCGACCGAACGATCCCGAGGCGGCGACGCTGGCGCTGGTGGCGGCGGTGGCGTTGCAGGAGGCGGTCGGCACATACGTCGCCCCGGCGGAGGCCGGGGCCGTCGGGTCTGGGGCGATCGGTTCGCCAGGCAACGCAGCGGCCCCGGCCTCCGCCGGGGCGACGGTCGTCATTAAATGGCCCAACGATCTCCTCCTCGGTGGCGCGAAGCTCTCCGGCATCCTGCTGGAGCGGACGGGCGATGCGGTGGTGATCGGGATGGGCGTCAACCTCGCGCATCACCCGGAACGGCTCGACCGGCCCGTCACGAGTCTCGCCGCGCATGGCCCTGCGCCCGCTCCGGCGGAGTTCATCGAGACGCTGGCGGAAGGCTTCGCGCGCTGGCTCGGCCTCTGGCGGGGGCAGGGGCTCGGCCCCGTCCGCGCGCGCTGGCTGGAACGGGCGCATCCGTCCGGCACGCCGCTAACCGCGCGGCTGCCCGACGGATCGGCGGTGGACGGGCTGTTCGACGGGCTCGACGCGGGCGGTGCGCTCGTCCTGCGCTTGGCGGATGGCGGGCGGCGTGTCATTCACGCGGGCGATGTGTTTTTGATCTGACTTTCGTTCGCGGGTTGCTTCGACGGCGCTCAGCACGAACGAAAAAGGGGAGGCCCCAATGCTGCTCGCGATCGATGCCGGGAATACCAATGTCGTCTTCGCGCTGGTCGAAGGCGGAACCATCAAGGCGCGCTGGCGGATCGCGACCGACGCGCGCCGCACGGCCGACGAATATGCCGTGTGGCTCAGCCAGCTGCTCGCGCTCGAGGATTTCCAGCGCAGCGACGTGAGCGGCGTCATCATCGCGACGGTGGTGCCGCGCGCGCTCCACAATCTGCAGACATTGTCGCGGAAGTATTTCAAGTTCGAGCCGCTGATCGCGGGCCAGGGCGCGGCGGAATGGGGCATCCGCCTCGACGTCGAGGAACCGCACGCGGTCGGCGCGGACCGCGCGGTCAACATCATCGCCGCGCATGCGCTGCACCCGGGCGACAAGATCGTCATCGATTTCGGCACCGCGACCACCTTCGACGTCGCCGACTTCACCGGCGCGTACAAGGGCGGCATCATCGCACCGGGTATCAACCTGTCGCTCGACGCGCTCGTCACCGCGGCCGCGAAGCTGCCGCGCATCGCCATCGAGGCACCCGCCACCAACAGCGTGATCGGCCGCGACACCGTCAGCCAGATGCATATCGGCATCTATTGGGGCTATATCGCGATGATCGAGGGGCTGGTCGCGCGCATGAAAGCGGAGATCGGGCGGCCGTCGAAGGTGATCGCGACCGGCGGCCTCGCCACGCTTTTCGAGAAGCAGACCCAGGTTTTCGACGCGATCGAGCCCGATCTCACCATTCAGGGGCTGGCGATGCTGTGGGAACGCGCCCATATAGCGGAATAACGGCGGGCCGGGCTTTTGCCCTGCCGTCAGCGCGAACCCGCGCCGCCCGGAATTTCCCGGAGAGAGTGTCGAACCGCCGATCGATCGGCTGACAGCTTTTCCGTACCCAAGAAAGAACAAGAAACTAAGTGACTAAACCAAAGAACGAACTCCTCTTCCTCGCGCTTGGCGGCTCGGGCGAGATCGGCATGAACGTCAATCTCTATGGCTGCCAGGGCAAGTGGCTGATGGTCGATTGCGGCATCACCTTCGCCGATCCACAATATCCCGGCATCGACCTGATCCTGCCCGATCTGCAATTCATCGAGGAACGCGCCGACGATCTCGTCGGCATCGTGCTGACGCACGGGCATGAGGACCATATCGGCGCGCTGCCGTACCTCGCCGAGGATCTCGGCGTGCCGCTTTACGCCACCGCCTTCACCGCCGGCCTGATCCGCGGGAAATTCGAGGAGGAGGGCAACGTCAAGCGCATCGAGCTGAACGTCGTCGATCCGCTCAAGATCCTGCAGCTCGGGCCGTTCGGCGTCGAATTCGTGCCGCTGTCGCACTCCATTCCCGAGATGAACGCGCTGCTGATCGATACGCCCTATGGCCGTGTGTTTCACACCGGCGACTGGAAGCTCGATTCGAAGCCGCTGGTCGGCCTGCCCGAGAATCCGGGCCAGCTTAGCGAGATCGGCGATGCCGGCGTGCTGGCGCTCGTGTGCGATTCCACAAACGTGTTCAACAACGAGCCTTCGGGATCGGAAGGCGACGTCCATGCCGGCCTGTCCGAGGTGATCGGCAAGGCGAAGGGCCGCGTGCTGGTCACCACCTTTGCCTCGAACGCAGCACGGCTGCATACACTGGGTCAGGTGGCGAAGGAGAGCGGACGTCAGCTCTGCGTCGCAGGCCGTTCGCTCGACCGCATCCTGAAGGTCGCGAAGGCGGTCGGCTATCTCAAGGATTTCCCGCAGACCATCGAGCCCGAGGCGGCGATGCGCCTGCCGCGCGACAAGGTGATGATCGTCGCCACCGGCGGGCAGGGCGAGGAGCGCGCGGCGCTGGCGCGCGTGGCGTTCGGATCGCACCCGATCAAGCTCGACGCGGGCGATACCGTGGTGTTCTCCTCCAAGCAGATTCCCGGCAACGAGGTCGCGATCGGCCGTATCCAGAACCAGCTCGCCAAGAACGGGATCGAGATGATCACCGATCGTCAGGCGCACGTCCATGTCTCCGGCCATCCGGGGCGGCCTGAACTCGCGCAGATGTACACGTGGATCCGCCCCGAGATCCTGATGCCCGTCCACGGCGAAATGCGGCACATGATGGAGCAGGCGCGCTTCGGCCTTTCCGAAGGCGTGCCGCGCGCGATCGTGCAGGGCAATGGCGATCTCGTGCGGCTGGCGCCGAACGGGCCGGAAAAGATCGGCCACGCGCCGACCGGCCGCCTCGTGCTCGACGGCGACGTCATTCTGCCGGGTGACGGCGGGACGATCAACGAACGCCGCAAACTCTCGGTCAACGGCCAGATGTCGGTCGCGGTCGCGATCGGCGCGCGCGGCCTCGTCGGCACGCCGCAGATCCGCCTCAACGGCATCCCCGTCGAGGAGGACCGCGTTCCCTTCATCGAGGAAACCGTCGACGCGGTGATCGACGCCGCCAAGCAACCGCCCAAGGACCGCGAGAAGCTGCGCGAGAATATCCGCCTTGCCGCACGCCGCGTGGCGACACGCTGGACCGGCAAGAAGCCGATCGTCGACGTGCTGGTGATCGAGGCTTAACACCCTCGGCACCGTTCGCCCTGAGCTTGTCGAGGGGCTGCACTTCTTCTACCCGGCGGGCAAAGCAGGGCAGGGCTTCGACACGCTCAGCCCGAACGGATTTTGGAAAAACTCATGGCCTGGACCTCAGCCCTCGCGATCTGGTTCCTGTTCTGCTCGCTGTCGGTGTTCCTCGTGCTGCCGTTCGGCGTGCGTACTTCCGGCGAGGCGGGGGTGCCGCTGGTGCCGGGGCAGGCCGAGAGCGCACCGGCGAACTTCCGCCCCGGCCGCACCGCGATGCGGGTGCTGATCGTCGGCACGGCGCTGTGGGGCGTGTTCATGCTGAACTATACGTTCGGTTGGGTGACCCCGCAGATGGTCGACGTGCTCGACACCTGGAACGAGCAGGCGGCGCGCTGAACCCTTTTCCTCCCCCGCCAGGGGGAGGTGTCGCGTAGCGACGGAGGGGGAGGCAGACGGAACAGCCGAGCGGACACCGCCGGTCGCCGCCTCCGTCAGGCTGTGCCTGCCACCTCCCCTTGGCGGGGGAGGATCGGGAGAGGCTTACGCCTCGTCGTCGGCGGGCTTGCTCTGCAGCTGGACGTAATTCTCGATGCCCATGCGGCTGATCATCTCGAACTGGCGCTCGAGTGTGTCGACATGCTCTTCCTCGCTGTCGAGGATCTGCTTGAACAGGTCGCGCGTGATGAAGTCGCGGACGGTCTCGCAATGCGCGATGGCATCGCGCAGCAACGGCAGCGCCTCCATCTCGAGCTCGAGATCGGCCTTGAGGACTTCTTCGACCGACTCGCCGATGCGCAGGCGGCCGAGCAGCTGGAAATTGGGCAGGCCGTCGAGGAAAAGGATGCGCTCCGACAGCTTGTCGGCATGCTTCATCTCATCGATCGATTCGTGGCGCTCGAACTCGGCGAGGCGCTTCACGCCCCAGTGATCGAACAGGCGGTAATGCAGCCAATATTGATTGATCGCGGTCAGCTCGTTCTTGAGCGCCTCGTTGAGAAATTCGATGACCTTGGCGTCGCCGCGCATCAGCTGCACTCCCGGAAATGTGTCACGTTCGATGGACGTGCTTTAGGAGTCCGTTGCGGCGACCGCAACGGTGGAATGGGCCGAAATGTGTTGCCGCGTCAGGCGGCCGAGCGTTCCGCGTCGATGATCGTGCGGGTGAACGCGGCGCATTTGCCGCATTTCGGAGGGCGGCCCATCGCCTGATGGACCTGGCAAGGCGTCGCGCAACCATTGCGCGCCGCGCTGCGCACGTCGCTTTCCCGAATGGCATTGCAGATACAGACGACCATGCGAATCACCTCTCCTGTCCAGAGAGATAGCGCTATTGCGACACCGTCGCAATACTATTGCGGATCGTTCGCAACGATTTTTCTGCCCCAGTTCGACGCGCTACGCACGATGAGGGCGATGGGGATGCCGACGAATGCGACGTGCGCGAGCAACTGCCGCGCGACCTCGCGCTGCGTATTGATCGGATAGAGGCCCGGCCAGCGGATCGGCAGGACGAAATGATACATCAGGATCCACACCAGCAGGCCGAAGGCGATACCGCTCAGCACCGGCGTATGATTGAGCGCGGGCGCGCGCATCACCGCGATCAGATAGAGGTTCGCGAACACCGCCATCAGCGTGAAATGCAGGAGAAGGCCGACCGCCGCGCCGATATGCGAGTTCGCGCCCGCCGTGCCGATCACGCCGCTCGCGACCGCGCGCAGCACGTTGGCGGGGGCGGTGCCCGCGAACAGGAACGCCGCGAGGATATCGAGCGTGCCCGCCACCATCGTCGCGAGGATCAGCGCGCGCAGCACGCCCGATGCGGTATATCGCGTCATGGCGTCAGGATATGGCCGTGCCGCGCGGCCGTCCACGGCCTGGCGCGGAGACATCGTACCAATCCGGGGCGATCAGGCGATAGTATCGCCCATCAGCGCGGGGAAGAACCCTTCATGCGCCGTGCGCAGATCGGCGAGCGTGACGACATGGTCGTCGTCGGGCAGTTCGAAGATGATGCGGTCGGCGATGGTGCGGCCGATCCGCTCGACCTCGACGCCCGCCGCATAGCCGCGTTTGAGCGTCTCCATCAGCAGGTGATCGGCGACGGTCGCGACGTAGAGCCCCTGATCCTCGCCGAACAAAGCGCAGGCCGTGCCGCAGGGCAGCGGCGCGTTGAGCATCGCGCCGTAGCCGCCCGCCAGCGCCATCTCGGCAATGGCGACCGCGACGCCGCCGTCGGACACGTCATGCACCGCGGTCAGCGCGCCCGCGCGGATCGCCTCGCGGACGAATTCGCCCGCCGCGCGCTCGGCATCGAGATCGACCGGCGGCGGCGGGCCGTCCTCGCGGCCGTGAAGTTCGCGCAGCCACAGCGACTGGCCGAGATGGCCGGTGCGCGATCCGATCAGCAGGATGACGTCGCCGGTGCCCTTGAAGGCGATGGTCGCGGACTTCGACCAGTCGGCGAGCAGCCCGATCGCGCCGATGGCGGGCGTGGGCAGGATCGCCGAGCCGCCGCCGGTCGCCTTGCTCTCGTTATAGAGGCTGACGTTGCCGCTCACGATCGGGAAGTCGAGCGCGCGGCAGGCATCGCCCATGCCGTCGAGGCAGCCGGTGAGCTGCGCCATGATCTCGGGGCGCTGCGGATTGGCGAAGTTGAGGCAGTTGGTGACGGCGAGCGGCTTCGCACCGACTGCGGAGAGATTGCGATAAGCCTCTGCGATCGCCTGTTTTCCACCCTCGTACGGATCGGCATAGCAATAGCGCGGCGTGCAATCGGTGGTGATCGCAATGCCCTTCTGCGTGCCGTGGACGCGCACCACCGCGGCGTCGCCGCCGGGGCGTTGCACGGTGTCGCCGCCGACCTGCGTGTCGTACTGCTCCCAGATCCAGCGGCGCGAGGCGATGTCGGGCGAGCCCATCAGCTTGAGCAGATCGCCGGTGATGTCGCTGGTGCAGGGATTGTCGTCGATCGGCGCGACGTTCGCCCAGGTCTTGTAGTCCTCGCGGCTGACCGAAGGCCGGTCGTAGAGGGGGGCCTCGTCGGCGAGCGGGGCGAGGGGGATGTCGGCGACGGTTTCACCGTTGAATTTCAGCACCATGCGGCCGGTATCGGTAACGTGGCCGATGACCGCGAAATCCAGCTCCCATTTGCGGAAGATGCTTTCCGCGAAATCCTCGCGGCCGGGCTTGAGCACCATGAGCATCCGCTCCTGGCTCTCGCTCAGCATCATCTCGTACGGCGTCATGCCGGTCTCGCGCTGCGGCACGGCGTTCATGTCGAGCTCGATGCCAACGCCGCCCTTCGACGCCATCTCGACCGAGGAGGAGGTGAGGCCGGCCGCGCCCATGTCCTGAATGGCGACGATCGCGTCGCTCGCCATCAGTTCCAGGCACGCCTCGATCAGCAGCTTCTCGGTGAAGGGGTCGCCGACCTGCACGGTCGGGCGCTTCTCCTCCGAATCCTCGCCGAAATCGGCCGAGGCCATCGTCGCGCCGTGGATGCCGTCGCGCCCGGTCTTGCTGCCGACATAGACGATCGGATTGCCGATGCCCGAGGCGGCCGAATAGAAGATCTTGTCGGTATCGGCGATGCCGACCGTCATCGCGTTGACGAGGATGTTACCGTCATACGCCTTGTGGAAATTCACCTCGCCGCCGACGGTCGGCACGCCGACGCAATTGCCGTAGCCGCCGATGCCGTGGACGACGCCTGCGATCAGGTGGCGCATCTTGGGGTGATCGGGCCGGCCGAAGCGCAGCGCGTTCATGTTGGCGATCGGCCGCGCGCCCATCGTGAAGACGTCGCGCAAGATGCCGCCGACGCCGGTCGCCGCGCCCTGATAGGGCTCGATATAGCTCGGGTGGTTGTGCGACTCCATCTTGAAGATCGCCGCCTGGCCGTCGCCGATATCGACCACGCCCGCGTTCTCGCCCGGTCCGCAGATCACCTGCGGGCCCTCGGTCGGCAGTTTTTTCAAATGGATACGGCTGGATTTGTAGGAACAATGTTCGGACCACATGACCGAGAAGATGCCGAGTTCGGTCAGGTTCGGCTCGCGCCCCATCGCGTGCAGGACGCGGGCATATTCTTCCTCGGAAAGCCCGTGCTGGGCGACGATCTCGGGTGTGATCTGGCTCATGTCGGGGGCTGATAGCGAGGGCATCGGCGGGAGTCACGACGCGCGTTCGAATCCCGCTTGAACGTGCCCGGCGACGGAGTCATGAAACGCGGCATGGCGACGCATCCCGACGTCCATTTCACCTGCAACGGCTGCGGCAAATGCTGCCACGATCTGCGCTTGCCGGTGGGGATCGAGGAGGCGCTGTCGTGGATGGCGCGGGGCGGCGAGGTGCAGGTGCTGGTCTCGGCCGCGCCTTGGGTGCGCGAGCCCGCGCCCGACGATGCGGTGGCGCAGTACAAGCGCGAGCGCACCTTCCTCGCGCGCACCGCCGGCGTGCCGATCCGGGTGAGCGCGCTGCTGGTCGCGGCGTTCGACGGGGCGTGCCCGTTCCTGCTGCCCAACATGCTGTGCGGCGGATATGAGGAGCGGCCGCGCGTATGCCGCATCTTTCCGGCCGAGGTGAACCCGCGCGCGCTGATCTCGCCCGCCAACAAGCCGTGCCCGCCCGAGGTGTGGACCGGGGACAACGAACTGTTCGCGCGCGACAATGTCGCGGTGTCGGAGGAGAATCAGGCGCTCATCGCCTCGGTGCGGCAAAGCACGATCGATGAGGTCGCCGCGAAGGGCCGGCTGTGCGCGGTGCTGGGCATCGACGTCGCCGCGATCGAGAGCGAGGGCTATGCCATCTACAAGCCCAGCGCGGAGACGCTGCGTACCGCGCTGAGCGAGGAGTGGGAGGTCGTCGAGCCGACCGTGTGGCGGATCGTCTCCAACCGCACACGGTCGCTCGAGGTGCTCGGCTCCAGCGGCGTCGCGGCCGATGCCGGCGGCGGCCGCTGGAGCTATCACGGCTTCAATCCGGCGGATTAGCCCTTCACGAACGCCAGCAGATCGGGGTTGATCACGTCGGCATGCGTGGTGAGCATGCCGTGCGGGTAGCCCGGGTAGATCTTCAGCGTGCCGTTCTGGACGAGCTTTGCGGAAAGCACGCCGGCATCCTGATAGGGCACGACCTGGTCGTCGTCGCCGTGCAGCACCAGCACCGGCACCGCGATCGCCTTAAGATCCTCGGTGAAATCGGTTTCGGAAAACGCCTTCACGCAGTCGTAATGCGCCTTGATTCCGCCCATCATGCCCTGGCGATACCAATTGTCGATCACACCCTGATAGACGGTCGCGCCCTCGCGGTTGAAGCCGTAGAAGGGGCCGGTCGGGAAATCGACATAGAGCTGCGCGCGGTTGGCGGCGACGCCGGCGCGGATGCCGTCGAACACCTCGATCGGCAGGCCGCCGGGATTGGCATCGGTCTTGAGCATGATCGGCGGCACGGCGCTGACCAGCACCGCCTTGGCGACGCGGCCGGGCTTGGCGCGCGCGACGTAGCGGGCGACTTCGCCGCCGCCGGTCGAATGGCCGATATGGACGGCGTCCTTCAGGTCGAGCGCGTCGGTCAGCCCGGCGACGTCGGCGGCGTAGGTGTCCATCTCGTTGCCGGTGTCGGTCTGCGTCGAACGCCCGTGTCCGCGCCGGTCATGCGCGATCACGCGGTAGCCTTCGCCAAGGAAGAACATCATCTGTGCGTCCCAATCGTCGGCGCTGAGCGGCCAGCCGTGGTGAAACACGATCGGCTGCGCGTCCTTGGGGCCCCAGTCCTTGTAGAAGATCTCGGTTCCGTCGACGGTGGTGATGAAGGGCATGGGGGGGGCGTCCTTTCGCTTGGGTGTGAAGCGAGTATCCACTCGTGCCGTGACCGTAACAAGTCGGTTTAGTCTAACTTTTGTGTTTCGAAAATTGCATCGATCAGCGCGCGCGGGCGAGCGCGATCCCGGCGAGATTCTGCGTGCGGGCGATGTGGCGGAGGCGCGGCGCGCCGAGCGCATGGTAGCGGTCGAGATAGTCGCGGAAACGCGGCTCTCGGCATTTCGCGAGGCCCGTCGCCTGCGCGATCACAGCGCGCGAATCGCCGAGCAGGACGATCTCGCCGCCGAACTGGCGCGCCAGTTCGGCCGCGCACAGCAGGGCGAGCCACTCGGCGTCCATGCTGGTGCCCTGGCCGATGTCGCGGTCGATCGTAACGACACCGCCTGCGACGACGGCGATCTCCATCCGCCCGGGGTTGGGCCGGCAGCCGCCGTCGAAGAAGATCTTCACCGCCCCGCGGAAACCGCCGCGTCGCTGGCGAGCCGGTCGGCGCGTTCGTTCTCGGGGTGGCCGGCATGGCCCTTCACCCACTTCCAGTCGACCTTGTGCGGCTTGGCGGCGGCGAGCAGTTCCTGCCAGAGATCGGCATTCTTGACCGGCTTCTTGTCCGCCGTCTTCCAGCCGTTGCGCTGCCAGCCGTGGATCCACTTGGTCAGCCCGTCCATGACGTAGCGGCTGTCGGTGCAGAGCGTGACGGTGCAGGGCCGGGTGAGCGCCTGCAGCCCGCGGATGGCGGCGGTCATCTCCATGCGGTTGTTGGTGGTGAGCGTCTCGCCGCCGGAAAGCTCCTTTTCCGCCGCGCCCATGCGCAGCACCACGCCCCAGCCGCCGGGGCCGGGATTGCCCTTGCACGCGCCGTCGGTGAAGATTTCGACTGTATCGGTCATTGAAATGTGGTCGCCCCGGCCTGCTGATAGAATTCGAGCCGGCGCAGATAGGCGAGGGGATCCTTGCGTGTCACCAGCGCATCGGCAGGCGTGTTGAGCCAATCCCAGGCGCGGCTGAGCAGGAAGCGGACGCACGCGCCCATCGACAGGATGTGCAGCGCGCTGCGATCGCCGCCGGCAAGGTCGATCACCGTGCCATAGCCTTCGAGCAGCGCGGCACCGATCGCCGGATCGTAATTGCGGCCTTCGGTATCGAAGCACCAGGAGGTGTGCATCACGGCGAGGTCGTAGAGTCGGATGTCGGTGCAGGCGAAGTAGAAGTCGATCAGCCCCGACACTTCGTCGCCGCGCATCAGCACGTTGTCCGGGAAGAGATCGGCGTGGATCGCGCTGACCGGCAGGTAGGCCGGCCAGTCGCGTTCTACTTCCGTAAGCGCACTCGCCACGCGATCGAATAAGCCGGGATGTATTGAGTCCATATTGGGTCGGCCGCAACGCGACAGGGATTCTCCCCAGATGCCGATGCCCATCGTGTTGATTCGCACCTGGGCAAAATCGTCCAATGCGACATGCATCTCGGCCATCGCGCGGCCCGCCGCCAGCGCCTGCGCAGGCGTGGGGTGGGAGAGCGACACGCCGGGCAGGAACTTGATCAGGCACGCCGGCCGCCCCTCCAGCTCCTGGATCTCGACGCCCTGCCGGTCCTTGATCGCGGGCGGCACGGCGAGGCCCTTCGCCGCGAGGTGATCGAGCAGGCCCATGAAGAACGGCAAATCCTCCGCCGCGACGCGCTTTTCATAGAGCGTCAGGATGAAGCGGTCCTGCGTGGTGTCTACAAGGTAGTTGGTGTTCTCCACGCCCTCGGCAATGCCCTTGGCGGAGACGAGATCGCCGCAATCGTAGCGCGCGAGGAAGGCTGAGAGCGCTTCCGCCGAGACTTGAGTATAGACCGCCACGCTTGCCAAATTCCCCGTTCGTGCTGAGCGAAGTCGAAGCACGTGCCCCGGAACACGCCCTTCGACAAGCTCAGGACGAACGGATTTTTGTTGGAAAGCCTAGGCCACCGCTTCCAGCGCCCTCGGCAGCTTGAACGAGATCGTCTCGCGCCTGGTTTCGACCTCGCGCTCGGTCACGTCGAAGCGTTCGGCGATCTTGGCGACGAGATCGCGCACCAGCACTTCCGGCGCCGACGCCCCGGCCGAGATGCCGAGCGTGCGCACACCGTCGAGGAAGGTGAAATCGAACTCCGCCGCGCACGGGATCAGCCGGGCAGGGGTGCCGCAGCGCTCCGCGACCTCGACCAGCCGCACCGAGTTGGAGGAATTGCACGCGCCGATCACCAGCATCGCGTCGCACTTCGCGGCGATTGCCTTGACGGCCTCCTGCCGGTTTGACGTAGCATAGCAGATATCCTCGCCGCGCGGCCCCTGGATGCTCGGGAAGCGCGCCTGCAACGCCGCGACGATCTCCGCCGTGTCGTCCACCGACAAGGTGGTCTGCGTCAGGAAGGCGAGATTGTCGGGATCGGCGGGGGCCAAAGCTGCGACGTCGGCGCAGGTCTCCACCAGGGTCATCGATCCCGCCGGCACCTGGCCCAGCGTGCCGATCACCTCGGGATGGCCGGCATGGCCGATGAAGACGATATGCCGCCCGGATGCCACCAGCCGTTCCGCCTGGCGGTGGACCTTGGAGACGAGCGGGCACGTCGCATCGAGATAGGCGAGCCCGCGCGCACCCGCCTCGACCGGCACCGCCTTGGGCACGCCGTGCGCGGAAAACACCACCGGCACGCCGTCCGGCACCTCGGACAATTCCTCGACGAACACCGCACCCTTGGCCTTCAGCGCATCGACGACATGCTTGTTGTGGACGATCTCGTGGCGGACATAGACGGGCGCGCCGTGCTTCTCGATCGCCAGTTCGACGATCTGGATGGCGCGATCGACGCCGGCGCAGAAACCGCGCGGCGCGGCGATCAGCAACTCGATTCGGGGCTTGGTCATGCCCTCTGCTACCGACTCATTGTCGAGATTTGATGCAGGGGATGTCATCGCCCCGTGGCTTTACGCGATTGCTTGCGTGCGCGAAAGCCGGTTCCTATGGTGCGCGCCCAACGGGGCCGGGCGATACAAAGCTGCGGCCCTTCCTTGCGTGATAGGTCCGTAATGTTCGTGAAGCCTTCGAAAATCGCCGTTCCCGCCATGATGTTGCTGCTCGCGGGCGGCTGCTCCACCGTCGGCGAATTCGACGAGAGCGGGGGCATCACCGCGATCCGTTCCGCATGCCCCGCCGTCGCCGTCGCCGCCGCCACGGGCGATATCACCTTGTTCGATCCGCCCGCCAGCCGCGACGCGAAGGCGATCGACGTCGAGGCGTCGCTCACCAACGTGCGCTCGACCTGCGCCAATACGGGCGACGACATCAACACCGCCGTCACCTTCGACGTGCGCGCCCGCCGTGCCCGCGCGGAGGGCGCGCGTGACGTGACGCTGCCGTTCTTCATCGCGGCGCTGCAGGGTGGCAACGCCGTCGTTGCCAAGCGCATCGGCCAGGTCACCGTGCATTTCGACGCGGGCCAGGTCCGCGCCAGCGCCAGCGGCACCGCCAACACCACGATCTCGCGCGCGGCGGCGACCATCGCGCCCGATATCCGCAAGAAGATCATGGAGAAGCGCAAGGCCGGCGAGCTCGACGCCGCCAGCGATCCGCTGACCCGCCCCGAAATCCGCCAGGCTGTGCTGCGCGCGACCTTCGAGGCGATCCTCGGCTTCCAGCTCACCGACGAGCAGCTCAAGTACAACGCCACGCGATGAAGTCGGGCCGGTGACCGAGGTGGCCGTCCTTGCCCTGCTCGCGGGCAAGGTGCGGCCGTTCGCGCGTGGCGAGGGCAGCGCCATCGCCAAGACGGTGCTGGCGGGCCGGGTGCGCATCGGCACGCTCGGCATCGCCGGCGACGAGCAGGCCGATCCCATCCATCACGGCGGGCGCGACAAGGCGCTCCATCATTATCCGCGCGATCATTATGCGCGCTGGCGGCAGGCGCTGCCCGATCAGCCCTTGCTCGATGCCGCCGGAGCGTTCGGCGAGAACATCTCGACCACCGGCCTCACCGAGAGCGATGTCTGCATCGGCGATCGCTTCCGGCTGGGAACCGCACTGATCGAGGTCAGCCAGGCGCGGCAACCGTGCTGGAAGCAGGGCGAGCGGCTGCAATCGGCGAAGGTGCCCAGGACGATCGTACGCGAGGGGCTCAGTGGCTGGTACTACCGCGTACTCGAAGAAGGCGAGGGGGAGGCTGGCGACTCGCTCACGCTGATCGACCGTCCGCTGCCCGACTGGAGCGCGCGGCGCGTATTCGATCTGCTCGTCGGCGGCCGGCACGATCAGGATCCGGGTGCGCTCCCCGCGCTGGCGGCGATGGAGCCGCTGTTTCCCGGCTGGCGGCAATGGGCGCAAATGCTGATCGACCGCCGCTAATATTCGGATTCTTCAACGTACAATTGACTCCGATGCTGCGCCGCGTCACACCCGCAAGGGTCGATGGCGGGCAACCGGCATGGGCAGGCACGGGAGAGTGCGGGGCAACCCGCCGCCGAAGGAGCAACCGCCCCGGAATCTCTCAGGCAAAACGGACCGTGCCGGCCGATCGACACTCTGGAAAGCGGCCTCGCGGAGCATTTCGCGCGGCCCACCGAAGGGGTAAGCCGTCCGGCCTCGCCGGACGTGCGAAAGCTCTCAGGTTCCGTGACAGAGGGGGCGGCGGATCGTGGCGCGAGACGGCGTTGCGGCGCGCCGTGGACCTTTGACGGAGACCGGTATGAGCGATGCGGACCTAATCGACGAGACCGGCGAAGAGATCGCGACCGGCACGCTGCCGCTCGATGCGTGGCATCGTGCCCGCGGCGCGCGCATGGTCGAGTTCGCCGGCTATCACATGCCGATCCAGTATGAAGGCATCATGGCCGAGCATCTGTGGACGCGGCAGTCCGCCGGGCTGTTCGACGTCAGCCACATGGGCCAGCTGCTCTTCCGCACGGATGACGGCGGCGATCTGAACGGCGCGCTGGAGGCGCTGCTGCCGGGCGACATCGCCGGGCTGGGCGCGAACCGCCAGCGCTACTCGCTGCTGCTGACGGAAAACGGCGGCATCCTCGACGATCTGATGGTCACGCGGCTGCCGGCGGAGAACCCGTTCGACACCGACGGCCTCTACATGGTCGTCAACGGCGCGACCAAGATCGACGACATTTCGTACTTCCTCGAACATCTCGCCGATCATGTGATGATCAATCACCTGGAGGAGCAGGCTTTGCTGGCGCTGCAGGGGCCGAAGGCGGTCGACGCGCTGGCGCGGCTGGTGCCGGGGGTGACGGGCCTCGTCTTCATGACCTGCGGCGGGTTCGAGTGGGACGGCAAGCCGCTGTGGATCAGCCGCTCGGGCTATACCGGCGAGGATGGTTTCGAGATTTCGGTCGGCGCGGAGCATGTCGAGGCGCTGGCGGAGGCGCTGTGCGCGCAGGCCGAGGTCAAGCCGATCGGTCTCGGCGCGCGCGACTCGCTGCGGCTGGAGGCGGGGCTGCCGCTCTACGGCCACGATCTCGACGAGGAGACGACGCCGGTGATGGCCGATCTCGGCTTCGCGCTGTCGAAGCGCCGCCGCGAGGAAGCGAACTTCATGGGCGCCGCGCGCATCCTGCTGGAGCGCGAGCAGGGCCCGGCGGTGAAGCGCGTCGGCTTGCTGGTCGAGGGCAAGCAGCCGGTCCGCGAAGGCGCCGCCGTCCTCGACTCCGACGGCTCCGAAGTCGGCAAGGTCACCTCGGGCGGCTTCGCCCCCACCGTCGGCGCGCCGATCGCGATGGCCTACGTCCCCGCCGCGCTGGCAGCACCCGGCACCACGATCCAGCTTTCGCAGCGCGGCAAGGTCCATCAGGCGACCGTCACCGCGATGCCCTTCGTCCCCCACCGCTATGTCCGTGCAGGAGCCAAGTGAGATGAGCCGTTACTTCACCGAAGATCACGAATGGGTCGACGTCGACGGCGATATCGGCACCGTCGGCATCTCCGAATATGCGCAGAGCCAGCTCGGCGACATCGTGTTCGTCGAGGTGCCCGACGAGGGCAAGGACGTGACCAAGGGCGACGAGGCCGCCGTGGTCGAGAGCGTGAAGGCCGCGTCCGACGTCTATTCGCCGGTCTCGGGCACGGTGATCGAGGGCAATTCGGATCTCGCCGACAACCCCGCGCTGGTCAACGAGGATCCCGAGGGCGACGGCTGGTTCTTCAAGCTGACGCTCAGCGACGCGAGCGAGCTCGAAGGCCTGATGGACGAGACGGCTTACGCGGCGTTCGTCGCGAAATTGTGATGTAAATCTCCCCTCCCGCTTGCGGGAGGGGTCGGGGGAGGGCCTGTCCAGCTTTCCGCCGATCGTTTTCGGACAAGCCCTCCCCCAGCCCCTCCCGCAAGCGGGAGGGGAGTAGGGTGCGGGGGAGGAGACCTGAATGCGTTACCTGCCGCTTACCGATACCGACCGCTCGGCGATGCTCGCCACCATCGGCGCGTCCTCGATCGATGACCTGTTCGTCGATGTGCCCGAGATCGCCCGGCTCGACGGGCCGATCCACGGCCTGCCGCTACACGCGAGCGAGATGGCGGTCGAGCGGCACATGGCCGCGCTCGCGTCGCGCAACATCGCGGCGGGATCGGTGCCGTTCTTCATCGGCTGCGGCGCGTACAAGCATCATGTGCCCGCATCGGTCGATCACATCATCCAGCGCGGCGAGTTCCTCACCGCCTACACGCCGTACCAGCCCGAGATCGCGCAGGGCACGCTGCAGGTGATGTTCGAATTCCAGACGCAGGTCGCGCGCCTGCTCGGCACCGATGTCGCCAACGCCTCGATGTACGACGGCTCGACCGCCTGCTGGGAGGCGATCGGCATGGCGCGGCGCATCACCCGGCGCGGCAAGGCGATCCTGTCGGGTGGCCTGCACCCGCATTACGTCTCGGTCGCCAGGACGATGGCGAAATACACCGGCGACGTGCTCGACACCGGGCTGCCGGCGCTCGACGCCGACACCGATATCGCCGCGCTGATCGCCAAGATCGACGGCGATACGTCGTGCGTCGTCGTGCAATACCCCGACATCCTCGGCCGCATCGCCGATCTCACCGCGCTCGCCGATGCCTGCCACGCCAACAAGGCGCTGCTGGTCGCGGTCGTCACCGAGCCGGTCGCGCTCGGCGCGATCAAGTCGCCCGGCGAGATGGATGCCGACATCGTCGTCGGCGAGGGCCAGTCGATCGGCGTCGGCCTGCAGTTCGGCGGGCCCTATGTCGGCCTGTTCGGCTGCAAGGAGAAATACGTCCGCCAGATGCCCGGCCGCCTCTGCGGCGAGACGCTCGATGCCGAGGGCAAGCGCGGCTTCGTGCTGACGCTCTCGACGCGCGAGCAGCATATCCGCCGCGAGAAGGCGACCTCCAACATCTGCACCAGCTCGGTGCTGTGCGCGCTGGCCTTCTCGGTCCACATGACGCTGCTGGGCGAGGCGGGCCTGCGCAAGCTCGCCGATCTCAATCACATCGGCGCGGCGGCGGCGGCGGACCGGCTCGCGGAAGTTGATGGGGTCGAAGTCGTCAACGACAGCTTCTTCAACGAATTCACGCTGAAGCTCTCCAAGGAATCGCGCGGTGTCGTGCGTGCGCTGGCCGACAAGCAGATTCTCGCGGGCGTGTCGCTCGGGCGGCTCTATCCCGGCGCGGCGGACCTCGCCAACGGCCTGGTCGTCGCCGTCACGGAGACCACCACCGAAGAAGATGTCGAAGCGCTCGCCGAAGCGCTCGAGGAGGCGCTGGCATGACGACGCTCAACCCCGCCGGCTGGCGCCCCGAAATGACGCCCGAGCGCCGCGCCAAGGCCGCCACGCACAGCGGCAACAAGGCGCTGATGCTCGAAGAACCGCTGATCTTCGAGATCGGCTCGACCGAGACCACCGGCGTCGACCTCGCCGAGCCGCCCGCGGGCAAGCCGCGCCTCGGCAACCTGGAACGCACCGCGACGATCGGCCTGCCCGGCCTCGCCGAGCCCGAGACGGTGCGCCACTATACCCGCCTCAGCCGGCAGAATTACGCGATCGACCTCGGCGTCTTCCCGCTCGGCAGCTGCACGATGAAGCACAATCCGCGCCTCAACGAGAAGATGGCGCGGCTCCCCGGTTTCGCCGACGTCCACCCGCTCCAGCCGGTCGATACCGTGCAGGGCGCGCTGGCGGTGATCCAGGAGCTCGCCGTCTGGCTGATCGAGCTGACCGGCATGTACGGCGTGGCGATGAGCCCCAAGGCGGGCGCGCACGGCGAGCTGTGCGGCATCCTCTGCATCAAGGCCGCGCTCGAGGCGCGGGGCGAGGGGCACCGCAAGGTCATCCTCGTGCCCGAAAGCGCGCACGGCACCAACCCGGCGACGGCGGCCTTCGCGGGCTACAGCGTCGAGGATATCCCCGCCACCGCCGACGGCCGCGTCGATCTCGCGGCGCTCAAGGCGCGGCTGGGGCCGGACGTGGCGGCGGTGATGATCACCAACCCCAACACCTGCGGCCTGTTCGAGCGCGACATGCGCGCGATCTCGGACGCGGTGCATGCGGTCGGCGGCTACGTCTATTGCGACGGCGCGAACTTCAACGCCATCGTCGGGCGCGTGCGGCCGGGCGATCTCGGCATCGATGCGATGCACATCAACTTGCACAAGACCTTCTCGACCCCGCACGGCGGCGGCGGCCCGGGCTCGGGCCCGGTCGTGCTGTCGGAGGCGCTGTCGCCCTACGGCCCGCTGCCGTTCGTGGCGAAGCAGGCGGACGGGCACTTCCAGCTCGTCGAGGAAGAGACCGTCGGCGAGGATCATCCGCACAGCTTCGGCCGGATGGTCGCCTTCCACGGCCAGATGGGCATGTTCACGCGCGCGCTGACGTACATCCTCAGCCACGGCGCGGACGGCCTGCGGCAGGTCGCCGAGGATGCGGTGCTCAACGCCAACTACGTCCTGCGCAGCCTCGACAAGACCATGACCGCGCCGTTCGGCGAGGCGGGGCCGTGCATGCACGAGGCTTTGTTCTCCGACGCCAACCTCGCGGAAGGGTTCACCACGATCGACGTCGCGAAGGGGCTGATCGACGAGGGCTATCATCCGATGACGGTCTATTTCCCGCTCGTCGTCCACGGCGCGATGCTGGTCGAGCCGACCGAGACCGAGAGCAAGGCCGGGCTCGACGCCTTCATCGACGCGCTGCGCAGCGTAGTGGAACGCGCCAAGGCGGGCGACCACAGCCTCAAGAGCGCGCCGCACTACGCCCCGCGCAGCCGCCTCGACGAGACGCTGGCGGCGCGCAAGCCCGTGCTCGTGTGGAAGGAGCCGGAAGCCGCGCAGGCGGCCGAATAGGGCTGGAGCGCGGGCGCGTCGCTTTGCTATGACGGCGGCGAACGGGCAGGGGTAGACAATGCAGGTGCATGCCGCACATCCGAACCAGTGGATCAGCTACGCGATCACGGCGGTGATCGTCGTCGTCGTGCTGGCCTTGCGCATGCGCGGCATGAGCCGGATGCGGCGTCTGCGGCTGGAAACGCTCTGGGTGGTCCCGGCGATCTACGCCGCCTTCGCCGCGGTGATGTTCTACGAATTCCCGCCGAGCCCGCTCGGCTGGCTGGTCTGTGCGGTAGCGCTGTTCGCGGGCGCCGCCATCGGGTGGCAGCGCGGCAAGCTGATGCACATCCATGTCGATCCCGAGACGCACCGGCTCGACCAGCGCGCCTCGCCTGCAGCGATGCTGTTCATCGTCGTGCTGATCGCGGTGCGCTTCGGCGCGCGCGAGATGCTGGCGAGCGGGGCAGGGGCGAGCTTCCACCTCAGCACGATGCTGGTGACGGACGTGCTGATCGCACTCGCGCTCGGCCTGTTCGCGGCGACGCGCCTCGAAATGTACCTGCGCGCGAAACGCCTGCTCGAAGAGGCCCGCGCGACGCGTCCCGCCTAGTCGGCGATCGCCTCCATCACCTGCGGATTCCGCGCGACCTTGCGCTCGCGCCAGACGATGTAGAGGCCGGACGCGACGATCACCGGCGTGCCGATCCACGTCCACGGCGTCGGCAGCGCGCCGAACAGGACGAGGCCGTAGAGCATCGCCCACAGCATCGCCGAATAATCCATCGGCATCACCGTCGAGACCGGCGCATGCCTCAGCGCCGCGCTGAACGCGATCTGCCCGAGCCCGCCGACCAGGCCCATCGCCGCCAGCAACGCGAAGGTCGCCGCGTCGTGCGCCTGCGCAAAGAACGGGTAGAGCGCGCCCAGCGGCAGCATCGACAGCGACGAGAACCAGAACACCGTCGTCACCGGCAGATCGACCTTGCCGATCTGCCGCAACTGGATCGCCACCAGTGCGATAGAGATCGAGGACATCAGCCCGCAGATCGCGCCCCACAGCGGGAAGTGCCCGCTCCCCGGCTGGGTGATGATCAGCACGCCGCCGAACCCCGTCATCACCGCCGTCCAGCGCCGCCAGCCGGTCGGCTCGCGCAGCATCAGCGCGCCGAGAATCGTCGCGAAGATCGGCACCGTGAAGGCGAGGGTGGTCGCCTCCGCCAGCGGCAGCAGCAACGTCGCACCGAAATTGAACGCCATGCTGATCAGGCCGATGATCGCACGGATCACCTGCCCGCGCGGCGCGCCCGATCGGACCGCGGCGAGGCCCGGCCCGGCCACGATCATATAGGCGATCGTCACGGGGATCGAGAAAGCCTGTCGGAAGAACATGATCTCGACGAGGTTGGCATGCCAGCCCTCCGCCACCTTGATCATCGCATACAGGCTGGAGAGCAGGAACACCGCGAGCAGCCGCAGCCCGATGCCGAGCATCGCGCGGTCCTCGCTCTGTCCGGTCGCCCCCATACGCGAGCCTTGCGGGATGTTGCGCCGCGGGACAAGCGGGTGCCCGTTCTCTTAGCCCTCTCCCGCCTTCGCGGGAGAGGGTTGGGTGAGGGTCTTCTTCTTCGACGTTTGCGAGAAGAAGACCCTCACCGACTACGTCTAGGCCCGCATGAAGAATGCGGACCAAGTCTCCGTTGCCTCTCCCGCGAAAGCGGGAGAGGATTGGCAAAGTCGCCTCCCCACCCATACCCGACATTCCCGCTGTCCTACACGCCGCCGGCCTGTCACACTCTCGGTCGCTCTTTCTTATCGTCGGTCGCTCGGGAAGCATTTCCCGCAACACGCTTTCGCGCAAAACATGCGGACCAGTGTGACCTTAGTGTGACTTTCCGCGCCGGATCGGTGCAAAATCGGAAACGATCGCCTCGGATATTTTCGATTCAGGTGTCAATCTGTCAAGCGAGGTATCACTTTCGCGTCATGCGCGACGGGGGTGACGCCGCTTTCGCATCCCGCTATCCGGCGCTCATGATAAAGCGCGCCCTCTCCGTCACCCGCGAAGCCAATTTCGCCGAATGGTATCAGACCGTCATCGCCGAGGCCGACATGGCCGAGGAATCGGGCGTGCGCGGCTGCATGGTCATCCGGCCGTGGGGCTACGGCATCTGGGAACGGATGCAGCGCCTGCTCGACGACAAGATCAAGGCGACCGGCCACGAGAATTGCTATTTCCCGCTGTTCATCCCGCTCTCCTATTTCGAGAAGGAGGCCGAGCATGTCGACGGGTTCGCCAAGGAAATGGCGGTCGTCACGCATCACCGCCTGATCTCGGACGGGAAGGGCGGCCTCGTGCCCGATCCGTCGGCGAAGCTGGAGGAGCCGCTGGTCGTTCGCCCGACGTCGGAGACGGTGATCGGCACCGCCTTCGCGCGCTGGGTCCAGTCGTGGCGCGATCTGCCCGTCCTCATCAACCAATGGGCCAACGTCGTCCGCTGGGAGATGCGCACCCGCATGTTCCTGCGCACCGCCGAATTCCTCTGGCAGGAGGGCCATACCGCCCACGCCACCGAGGCCGAGGCGCGCGAGGAAACTCTGCGCATGCTCGAAGTCTATCGCGAGTTCGCCGAGGAGTGCGTCGCGCTCCCCGTCGTGGCGGGCGAGAAGCCGGAGAACGAGCGCTTCCCCGGCGCGGTCGCGACCTACAGCATCGAGGCGATGATGCAGGACGGCAAGGCGCTGCAGGCCGGCACCTCGCACTTCCTCGGCACCAATTTCGCCCGCGCACAGGACATCAAGTTCCAGAATTCGGAAGGCGTGTTCGAACACGCCAATACGACGAGCTGGGGCGTGTCGACCCGGATGATCGGCGGGCTCATCATGGTCCACGGTGACGACGATGGCCTGCGCGTGCCCCCGCGCCTCGCGCCGTGGCAGATCGTGATCGTGCCGATGCTGCGCGACGCGCCCGAGGACGCCGCGGTCGTCGACTATTGCAAGGCGCTCCAGAAGGATCTCGCCGGCCTGTCGGCCTTCGGCGAGCCGGTGCGGGCGCTGCTCGACCTGAAAGCGGCCAAGGCCGCGACCAAGCGGTGGGGCTGGGTGAAGAAGGGTGCGCCGATCGTCATCGAGGTCGGCGGCCGCGACGTGGCGGGCGGCAACGTCTCGGTGCTGCGCCGCGACCGGCTCTACCGCGAGGACGGCAAGCTCGACAGCGCAGTGGTGGCGAAGGGCAAATTCGTCGGCGGCGCGGTAGCGGCTCTGGAGGAAATCCAGAGCGGCCTGTTCGCCGAGGCCAAGGCCCGGCTCGACGCCAACATCGCCCCTGCCGCCGATTGGGCAGCGGTCGAGGCGCATTTCGCGGAGGGTGCAAAGACCCCCGGCTTCCTCGAAGTGCAATGGTCGAAGCCGACCGGCGCGGCGCTGGAGAAGGTGGTCGAGCGGCTGAAGGGCCTCAAGCTCACCCTGCGCAACGTCCCCAACGATGCGGCACCGGCGGACGGCGCCTGCATCTTCACCGGCGACGCGGCAGTCGAGCGGGTGCTGGTCGGCCGGAGCTACTGACCGAAAAGCGTCGGCACATCGCCCGCGCGCCACTGCGGCAGGCGGACCATCGCCGCTTCGAACAGCGGCGAGTCGGTGAGGGCGGCGAGCCAGCGCCGCACGCCGGGCAGGGGCAGGGCGTCGAACCACGCACGATCGGTCGCGGCGAATTGCCGGACGAAGGGGAAGATCGCGATATCGGCGAGCGTGCGCTGCTCGCCTGCTAGGTGGGAGCAGGCGGTGAGCCGCTCCTCCAGCGTCGCCAGCATTTCCGCGCCGGCCGCGCGATGCGCGATCGGGTCCGACCCATGCCGCTCGGGATATTTGTAACGGTCGAGATGGTGCTTGAACGCCCCGTCGTTCGCCGCGATCAGCGCCGTATCGTAGCCCGCCAGCCAGCCTTCGGGGTCGCTCGCGCCGAGCGCCCAGCGCATGATGTCGAGGCTCTCGTCGATCACGCCATCCGCCGTGACCAGCACCGGCACCGTTCCCTTGGCCGACGCCGCAAGCATCTCCGGCGGCTTGTCGCGAAGCACGACCTCGCGAATCTCGACCGTGACCCCGCTCGCCAGCAGCGCCATTCGCGCCCGCATCGCATACGGGCATCGCCGGAAGCTGTAGAGGATCGGCCTAGTCGTCACGAGCAGGATAGGCCGCCCCGACGTGTGTCTCCCCGCGTGCCTCGGCGAGCTTGACCTGCCGGTGCCGCTCGGCGAGCGCGGCGCGCTTCGCGTCATCTCGCGTGCCGTGGCAAGCGGGACAGCTCACGCCCTCCGCGAACAGCGGCGACGCACGGTCCTCGACGCTGACCGGCATACGGCAGGCGCGGCACAGTTCGTGGCTGCCCTGAGTGAGCCCGTGTCCGACCGCGACGCGCTCGTCGAACACGAAGCACTCGCCTTGCCACAGGCTCTCGGCGGCGGGCACCTCCTCCAGATAGCGGAGGATGCCGCCGTGGAGGTGATAGACCTCATCCATCCCCTGCGCCTTCACGAACGCCGTCGCCTTCTCGCAGCGGATGCCGCCGGTGCAGAACATCGCGACCTTCCTGCCGGCGAGCTCGCCCTGGTGGTGGCGGAACCAAGCGGGGAAGTCGCGAAAGCTCGCCGTATGCGGATCGACCGCCCCCGCGAAGGTGCCGACCTTCACCTCGTAGTCGTTGCGCGTGTCGATCACGATGGTGTCGGGATCGGCGATCAGCGCGTTCCAGTCGGCGGGGGCGATATAGGCGCCGACGTCGGCAAGCGGATCGATATCGGGCTCGCCCATCGTTACGATCTCGCGCTTCAGGCGGACCTTCAAGCGGTGGAACGGCGGTGTCGCGGCGGACGAGAATTTGATCTCGGCGTCCGCGCAGCCCGGCAAGGCGCGGATGCGAGCGACGACCGCGTCGATCGCCTTCGCCGATCCTGCGATCGTGCCGTTGATTCCTTCACGCGCGAGCAGCAGGGTGCCCTTCACGCCGAGTGTCGTACAAAGCGTATGCAGCTCGTCGCGAATCGCGGCGGGATCGTCGAAGCGCGCGAAGCGGTACAGCGCGGCGACGCGGATGGGGTGGGTCATGGCGATCAGGTAGGGCGGGCGGGGCCTGTTGACCACCCATGAGTCGCCCTGTATAGGCGCCGCTGCTTTGGCAGGGCTGTGCCCCGTCGAGGTGCTTGAACATTGCTGGATGCGTCCAGGGCCCGGGGGGCATGAGTCCCTCACGGTCCTTTTTGTATTCCCGAGCGTCATGGCTCCAGCAAAGTAACCAACTATCCAAGGTGAAGAGATTCATGCCGACGATCAACCAGCTGGTCCGCAAGGGCCGCGATCCGCAGAAGGCCAAGTCCAAGGTTCCTGCGATGGAAGCGAACCCGCAGAAGCGCGGCGTTTGCACCCGCGTCTACACGACGACCCCGAAGAAGCCGAACTCGGCGCTGCGCAAGGTGGCCAAGGTCCGCCTGACCAACAGCCGCGAAGTGATCAGCTACATCCCGGGCGAGGGCCACAACCTGCAGGAGCACTCGGTCGTGCTCATCCGCGGCGGCCGCGTTCGCGATCTTCCCGGCGTTCGCTACCACGTCCTGCGCGGCGTGCTCGATACGCAGGGTGTGAAGGATCGCAAGCAGTCGCGTTCGAAGTACGGCGCCAAGCGTCCGAAGTAATCCGCCAGAGTAAGCGCCGGACGTGTTCCGGGGATCGCTGAAGCACAGATAAGGAATTTGAAATGGCACGTCGTCGCAGGCCCGAAAAGCGGGTCATCCTGCCCGATCCCCAGTACGGGGACGAGGTTCTCTCCAAGTTCATGAACAGCATCATGCTGGACGGCAAGAAGTCGGTCGCCGAAGGCATCGTCTACAACGCGCTCGAAACCGTTGAGCAGCGTGCGAAGAAGGATCCGATCGGCGTGTTCCACGACGCGCTGGCGAACGTGAAGCCGGGCATCGAGGTCCGCAGCCGCCGCGTCGGCGGTGCGACCTATCAGGTGCCGGTCGAGGTTCGTCCCGAGCGTGCCCAGGCGCTGGCGATCCGCTGGCTGATCACGGCGGCGCGTGCGCGGTCGGAGAACACGATGTCGGCACGCCTCTCCGGTGAGCTGATGGACGCCGCCAGCAATCGCGGCAACGCGGTGAAGAAGCGCGAAGATACGCACCGCATGGCGGAAGCGAACCGCGCCTTCTCGCATTATCGCTGGTAACGACTATATGGGGTGAGGGCTTCGGCCCTCACCTCAAAACCGTTCGCCCTGAGCTTGTTGAAGGGCTGTACTTCGTTCGAAGAAAGGGCAGGCCTTCGACAGGCTCGGCCCGAACGGTTTTGAGAATGCAGCCTTTTTAGATTTATCCGCCGTCTCAGGCCCCAGGAGTGACCATCATGGCCCGCAGCCATCCGCTCGACCGCTATCGCAACATCGGCATCATGGCGCACATCGACGCCGGCAAGACGACGACGACCGAGCGCATCCTCTATTACACCGGCAAGTCCTACAAGATCGGCGAAGTCCATGAGGGCACCGCGACGATGGACTGGATGGAGCAGGAGCAGGAGCGCGGCATCACGATCACGTCGGCTGCAACCACCTGCAAGTGGCGCGCCGAAGAGGGCAAGGGTGAGGAGCACCTCATCAACATCATCGACACGCCGGGCCACGTCGATTTCACGATCGAGGTCGAGCGTTCGCTGCGCGTGCTCGACGGCGCGGTCGCGTGCTTCGACGGCGTTGCCGGCGTGGAGCCGCAGTCCGAGACGGTGTGGCGTCAGGCCGACAAGTACGGCGTGCCGCGCATGTGCTTCATCAACAAGCTCGACCGCACCGGCGCGAGCTTCGATTATTGCGTTAACTCGATCGTCGAGCGTCTCGGCGCGAAGCCGGCTGTCCTTTATCTGCCGATCGGCATCGAGAGCGACTTCAAGGGCCTGGTCGATCTGGTGAACAACCGTGCGATCATCTGGCTTGAGGAGAGCCTCGGCGCGAAGTTCGAATATCAGGACATTCCCGCCGAGCTGGCCGACAAGGCTGCCAAGGCGCGTGAGGCGCTGATCGAGCTCGTCGTCGATCAGGACGACGACGTGATGGAGGCGTATCTCGAAGGCCACGAGCCGGACGTTGCGACCCTCAAGCGGATGATCCGCAAGGGCACGCTCAATATGTCGTTCGTTCCCGTCGTTTGCGGTTCGGCGTTCAAGAACAAGGGCGTGCAGCCGCTGCTCGACGCCGTTGTCGATTATCTGCCGAGCCCGCTCGACGTCCCCGCCATTCAGGGCCTGAAGCTTGACGGCGTGACGCCGGACGAGCGTCCCTCGGACGACAGCGCGCCGTTCTCGGCGCTCGCCTTCAAGATCATGAACGATCCCTTCGTCGGTACGCTGACCTTCGCACGCATCTATTCGGGCAAGCTCGAAGCGGCGTCGCAGGTGACCAATTCGGTGAAGGACAAGAAGGAAAAGGTCGGTCGCATGCTGCTGATGCATGCCAACGACCGTGAGGACATCCAGGTGGCATATGCCGGCGATATCGTCGCGCTTGCGGGCCTCAAGGACACGACGACGGGTGACACGCTCTGCGCGATCACCTCGCCGATCATCCTCGAGCGCATGGAATTCCCCGAGCCCGTCATCGAGCTGTCGGTGGAGCCCAAGACCAAGGCAGACCAGGAAAAGATGGGCGTCGCCCTCAATCGTCTCGCCCGCGAGGATCCGTCGTTCCGCGTGTCGTCGGATGCCGAGAGCGGCCAGACCATCATCAAGGGCATGGGCGAGCTCCATCTCGAGATCATCGTCGATCGCATGAAGCGCGAGTTCAAGGTCGAGGCCAATGTCGGCGCGCCGCAGGTGGCGTATCGCGAATATCTCGCGAAGCCGGTCGACATCGACTACACGCACAAGAAACAGTCGGGCGGCACTGGCCAGTTCGGCCGCGTGAAGGTCAAGCTTACGCCGGGCGAGCGCGGTTCGGGCATCGTCTTCAAGGACGAGATCAAGGGCGGTAACATTCCGAAGGAATATATTCCGTCGATCGAGAAGGGTTTCCGCGAGACGGCAGCGACCGGTTCGCTGGTCGGCTTCCCGATCATCGATTTCGAGATCCTGCTGTACGACGGCGCCTACCATGACGTCGACTCGTCGGCACTGGCGTTCGAAATCACCGGTCGCGCCGCGATGCGCGAAGCGGCGCAGAAGTCGGGCATCAAGCTGCTCGAGCCGATCATGAAGGTCGAGGTCGTCACCCCTGAGGATTATCTCGGCGACGTCATCGGCGACATGAACAGCCGTCGTGGCCAGATCCAGGGCACCGATACGCGCGGCAACGCGCAGTCGGTGGACGCGATGGTGCCGCTTGCCAATATGTTCGGCTACGTCAACCAGCTGCGTTCGTTCACGCAGGGCCGCGCGCAGTACAGCATGCAGTTCTCGCACTACGACGAAGTGCCGGCGAACGTGGCCGAGGAAGTTAAGGCGAAGCTGGCTTAAGGGCTGGCGCAATCCATCATCAGCCGTTATGGGGCCGCTTTCGCGCGTGCCCCACGGCTCGGAAAACGATCAATAAGGTAGGGAATCATGGCAAAAGCAAAGTTCGAGCGGACCAAGCCGCATCTCAACATCGGCACGATCGGCCACGTCGATCACGGCAAGACGTCGCTGACGGCCGCGATCACCAAGGTGCTGGCCGAGACCGGCGGCGCCACGTTCGTCGACTATGCCAACATCGATAAGGCTCCCGAAGAGCGCGAGCGCGGCATCACGATCTCGACTGCCCACGTCGAGTACGAGACGACCGCACGCCACTATGCGCACGTCGATTGCCCGGGCCACGCCGATTACGTGAAGAACATGATCACCGGTGCCGCCCAGATGGACGGCGCGATCCTGGTCGTTTCGGCCACCGACGGCCCGATGCCGCAGACCCGCGAGCACATCCTGCTCGCGCGCCAGGTCGGCGTGCCGACGATGGTCGTGTTCATGAACAAGGTCGATCTGGTCGATGACGCCGAGATCCTCGAGCTCGTCGAGCTGGAAATCCGCGAGCTGCTGTCGTCGTACGACTTCGACGGCGACAACATCCCCGTCATCCCGGGCTCGGCCGTCAAGGCGCTCGACGGTTCGAACGACGAGATCGGCAAGAACGCCGTGCTCAAGCTCATGGAAGCGGTCGACACCTATCTGCCGCAGCCGGAGCGTCCGCTCGACAAGCCGTTCATGATGCCGATCGAGGACGTGTTCTCGATCTCGGGCCGCGGCACGGTCGTCACCGGCCGCGTCGAGACCGGCATCGTCAAGGTCGGCGAGGAAGTCGAGATCGTCGGTATCCAGCCGACCGTCCGCAAGACCACCGTCACGGGCGTCGAAATGTTCCGCAAGCTGCTCGACCAGGGCCAGGCCGGCGACAACATCGGTGCGCTGATCCGCGGCGTCGGCCGTGAAGAGGTCGAGCGTGGCCAGGTGCTCTGCAAGCCCGGCTCGATCAAGCCGCACACCGACTTCTCGTCGGAAGTGTACGTGCTGTCGAAGGACGAAGGTGGCCGTCACACGCCGTTCTTCGCCAACTATCGTCCGCAGTTCTACTTCCGCACGACCGACGTGACCGGCACCGTCGAGCTGCCCGAGGGCACGGAAATGGTCATGCCTGGCGACAACATCGCGCTTGGCGTCAAGCTGATCGCGCCGATCGCCATGGACGTGGGCCAGCGCTTCACGATCCGCGAAGGCGGCCGTACCGTTGGTTCGGGCATCGTCAGCGGCATCACGAAGTAATCTTCGCGAGCCACTGAAAAAAGTTTGCCGCCCGGCTCCTGAAAGGGAGTCGGGCGGTTGCTTTTTGTAAGAGGCGCCTGTAATGGCCCGCCTCCAGTTTAATCAGAACGGCAAGAGCCCGGAAACGGGCCCGCTCTTTCGCATCGGTAGGGACTATGGACAGCAACATCCGCATCCGCCTCAAGGCGTTCGATCATCGCGTGCTCGATCAGGCTGCCGGCGACATCGCCGACACCGCCCGTCGCACCGGCGCACTCATCCGTGGTCCCATTCCCTTGCCGACGCACATCGACAAGTTCACGGTCAACCGTGGCCCGCACATCGACAAGAAGTCGCGTGAGCAGTTCGAGACCCGCACGTACAAGCGCCTGCTGGACATCGTTCAGCCGACCCCGCAGACGGTCGACGCGCTGATGAAGCTCGACCTCGCAGCCGGTGTTGACGTCGAGATCAAGCTCGCTTAATAGCGCCGCTTCGCAAGAGATTCGGCCCCGATAGGGGCAGATACAAGGGATACCGCCCGGCATGCCGGGGTCTGCGTCCCCCGACACGCTTCCTGCCTCAAGGAAGCACCAGCCCGGGTCGGGGCCGACGCAGTATAATCCATTTTGGGCTGAGCACGCACCCTTCGGAATCGTCCGCGGGGTGCCTCTGTTATTTGGAAGGAACCAGATCATGCGCACTGGCGTGATCGCGAAGAAAATGGGGATGACCCGCTTGTTCCAGGACGATGGGCGCCATGTGCCCGTCACCGTCCTGCAGCTTGAAAGTCTCCAGGTCGTGGCCGTTCGCGAGGCCGATCGTGATGGGTACGTCGCCGTCCAGCTGGGCGCCGGCGTTGCCAAGGCGAAGAATGTCGCCAAGCCGCAGCGCGGCCACTTCGGCAAGGCCGAAGTCGAGCCCAAGGCGAAGCTCGCGGAATTCCGCGTCTCCGACGATGCGGTCCTGGAAGTCGGCGCGGAAATCGCCGCCGATCACTATGTCGCCGGCCAGATCGTCGATGTTCAGGGCTATACGCAGGGCAAGGGCTTCCAGGGCGGCATGAAGCGCTGGGGCTTCGGCGGTCTGCGTGCGACGCACGGCGTCTCGGTCTCGCACCGTTCGCTCGGTTCGACCGGCCAGCGTCAGGATCCGGGCAAGGTCTTCAAGAACAAGAAGATGGCCGGCCACATGGGTGACGCGCAGCGCACCCAGCAGAATCTCGAGATCGTGTCGACCGACGTCGAGCGCGGCCTGATCTTCATCAAGGGCTCCGTGCCCGGATCGAAGGGCGGCTGGCTGATCGTCAAGGACGCGGTGAAGGTCGCGCGCCACAAGGACGCGCCGTACCCGGCTGGCCTGAAGGCCGCTCAGAACAACAACGATGCGCCCGCAGAGACGCCCGCCGATGTCGCGGACGCTCCTGAGGCCACCGAAGGCCAGGAGGGCTGAACGTGAAGGTCAAGGTTCAATCCTTCGACGCCAAGGCGAAGGCGGCAGACGTCGAGCTCAACGACGAGATCTTCGGTCTCGATCCGCGCGCAGACATCCTGCACCGCGTCGTCACCTGGCAGCTTGAGAAGCGTCGCGCGACTGCAAGCGGCACGCGCGAGCGTGCCGACGTCGCCCGCACCGGCAAGAAGTTCGGTCGCCAGAAGGGCGGCGGTACGGCACGTCACGGCGATCGCCGCGCTCCGATCTTCATCGGCGGTGGTAAGGCGCACGGTCAGCGGACCCGCGATTTCAATCCGGGCCTGAACAAGAAGATCCGCGCGCTGGGCCTGAAGATGGCGCTCAGCAGCCACGCTCAGGCGGGCACGCTGGTCGTCATGGACAGCCTGGCGGTCGCCGAGAGCAAGACCAAGACGCTGATCGCGGACTGGGCGAAGCTCGGCACCGGCAAGACGGCGCTGGTCATCGACGGTGACATGGTCGAGACGACGTTCGCGCTCGCCGCGGGCAACCTTTCGACGATCAACGTCCTGCCGGCCGCCGGCGCGAACGTTTACGACATCCTGAAGCACGACACGCTGGTCCTGACCACCGCTGCCGTCGAAAAGCTGGAGGCGCGCTTCAATGGCTAAGAAGCAGAAGGGCGATATCGACATCCGTCATTATGACGTGATCGTCGCGCCGCACATCACCGAAAAGGCGACGCTTCTCTCTGAGAACAACGCCGTGGTCTTCAAGGTCGCGAACGACGCGACCAAGCCGGAGATCAAGGCTGCGGTCGAGGCGCTGTTCGGCGTGAACGTCACCGGCGTGAACACGATCGTGCAGAAGGGCAAGACGAAGAAGTGGAAGGGCGCGCCCTACACTCGTTCGGACATCAAGAAGGCGATCGTTACGCTCAAGGACGGCCAGTCCATCGACGTGACGACGGGGATCCAGTAAAATGGCACTCAAACATTATAATCCGACCAGCCCGGCCCGCCGTGGCCTGATTCTGGTCGACCGCAGCGGCCTGCACAAGGGCGGCCCCGTCAAGGCGCTTACCGAAGGCAAGCGCAAGACCGGTGGCCGCAACAACAAGGGCCATGTCACGTCGCGCGGCATCGCCGGCGGCCACAAGCAGCGCTATCGCATCATCGATTTCAAGCGCCGCAACTGGGGCGTCGAGGGTACGGTCGAGCGGATCGAATATGATCCCAACCGCACCGCGTTCATCGCGCTGATCGGCTATAACGGCGGTTCGGCTGCCGAGGGCGGCGAAGTCGCCTACATCATCGCGCCGCAGCGCCTCGCCGTCGGCGACAAGGTGATCGCGGACAAGAAGACCGACGTGAAGCCGGGCAACGCGATGGAACTCGGTCAGATGCCGGTCGGCACGATCGTCCACAACGTCGAGATGAAGCCCGGCAAGGGTGGTCAGCTCGCACGTTCGGCCGGCACCTACGTGCAGGTCGTCGGTCGCGACAAGGGCATGGTGATGGTCCGCCTCAACTCGGGCGAGCAGCGTTACATCCACGCCAATTGCATGGCGACGGTGGGTGCGGTGTCGAACCCCGACAACGGCAACACCAACCTCGCCAAGGCCGGCCGCAACCGCTGGCTGGGCATCCGCCCGCTGACGCGCGGCGTCGCGAAGAACCCGGTCGACCATCCGCACGGCGGTGGTGAAGGCCGGACCTCGGGCGGCCGTCATCCGGTCACGCCGTGGGGCAAGCCGACCAAGGGTGCGCGCACCCGCCATAACAAGTCGACGGACAAGATGATTATCCGTTCGCGTCACGCCAAGAAGAAGGGCTAACCGCTCATGGCTCGTTCCGTCTGGAAGGGTCCCTTCGTGGACCTCCACCTGCTGAAGAAGGCAGAAACCGCGCAGGAAACCAATGCGCGCGCGCCGATCAAGACCTGGTCGCGCCGCTCGACGATCCTGCCGCAGTTCGTCGGCCTGACCTTCACCGTCTACAACGGTCGCAAGTTCGTGCCCGTTTCCGTCAACGAGGACATGGTGGGCATGAAGCTCGGCGAGTTCGCGCCGACGCGCTACTTCCCGGGCCATGCCGCCGACAAGAAGGGCAAGCGCTGATGTCGAAGCCTAAATCCCCCCGCCGCGTCGGCGAGAAGGAAGCTTTGTCGGTCGGTACGCAGATCCGCGGCTCGGCTCAGAAGCTCGGCCTCGTCGCTGCGCTCATCCGTGGCAAGAAGGTCGGCGATGCGATGAACATCCTGCAATTCTCCACGAAGGGCATGGCGATTGACGCACGCAAGGTTCTCGCCTCGGCGATCGCCAATGCGGAAAACAACCACAACCTCGATGTCGACGCGCTCGTCGTCGCCGAGGCGTCGGTCGGCAAGTCGATCGTCATGAAGCGTTTCGCCACGCGCGGCCGCGGCAAGTCGACCCGCATCCTCAAGCCGTTCAGCCGTCTGCGCATCGTCGTGCGCGAGCAGGAAGAAGCATAATGGGTCAGAAATCGAACCCGATCGGTCTGCGCCTGCAGATCAACCGTACCTGGGACAGCCGCTGGTATGCGGAAGGTGGCGACTATGGCCGTCTCCTTCTCGAAGACCTGCGGATGCGCAACTACATCCTGAAGGCGCTGCCTCAGGCGGCGATCTCGAAGGTCGTGATCGAGCGCCCGGCCAAGCTGTGCCGCGTGTCCATCTATGCTGCGCGCCCCGGCGTGATCATCGGCAAGAAGGGTGCGGACATCGAGAAGCTGCGCCGCAAGCTCGGATCGATGACCTCGTCGGACGTGAGCCTGAACATCGTCGAAATCCGCAAGCCGGAAGTCGACGCCAAGCTCGTCGCGCAGGGCATCGCCGATCAGCTCGAGCGCCGTATCGCCTTCCGCCGCGCCATGAAGCGTGCGGTGCAGTCGGCGATGCGTCTCGGCGCGGAAGGCATCCGCATCAACTGCGGCGGCCGTCTCGGCGGTGCTGAAATCGCCCGTACCGAATGGTATCGCGAAGGCCGCGTTCCGCTCCACACGCTGCGTGCGAACGTCGATTATGCCGAAGCGCAGGCGCACACCGCCTACGGCGTCTGCGGCGTCAAGGTCTGGATCTTCAAGGGTGAGATCCTCGGCCACGACCCGATGGCGCAGGACCGGATCATGATGGAGGCTCAGACCTCCGGCGTGCGCCCGGCGCGCGACGACCGTCGCTAAGGACTGAATCATGCTGCAACCGAAAAAGACCAAGTTCCGCAAGGCCTTCAAGGGCCGGATTCACGGTGAGGCCAAGGGCGGCACCACGCTCAACTTCGGCTCCTACGGGCTGAAGGCAATGGAGCCGGAGCGGATCACCGCGCGCCAGATCGAGGCGGCTCGCCGCGCGATCACGCGCCACATCAAGCGCCAGGGCCGTTTGTGGATCCGCGTTTTCCCGGACGTTCCGGTCTCGGGCAAGCCTGCCGAAGTCCGCATGGGCTCGGGCAAGGGTTCGCCGGAATTCTGGGCTGCGCGCGTCAAGCCGGGCCGGATCCTGTTCGAGCTCGACGGTGTTCCGGGCGACGTGGCGGCGATGGCGTTCAGCCGCGCGGCGATGAAGCTGCCGATCAAGGTGAAGGTCGTTGCCCGTCTCGGCGACACCTCGCATCTGGGAGTTGCATAAGATGGCTCGTATCGACGACCTGAAGGCGAAGACCGAGGACCAGCTGTCCGAGGAGCTCGGCAACCTGAAGCGTGAGGCGTTCAACCTCCGTTTCCAGGCCGCGACCAACCAGCTCGAAAAGCCGAGCCGGGTTCGCGAAGTCCGCCGTGACATCGCCCGTATCAAGACGCTGCAGACCGCTCGCTCGCGCGACGCGGCTGCCAAGTAAGGAAGTTTGACATGCCTAAGCGCGTGCTGACCGGGCTGATCGTCTCGGACAAGGGCGACAAGACGGTGGTCGTGAACGTGGAGCGCAAGGTCAAGCACGCGCTCTACGGCAAGATCATCCGCCGTTCGAAGAAGTATCACGCCCATGACGAGGCGAACGAATACAAGCAGGGCGAGACCGTGCGGATCGAAGAGACCGCGCCGATCTCCAAGCTGAAGACCTGGAAGGTGATCGACCGCGTGAACACGCATGCGACGCCGGAGCGGGTTGAAGTCGGCGCCGACGCTTAATCGAGATTGCGCCGTCCGAAAGGGCGGCGTCGATGACAACGGAACCACCGGGCGCGTCCCGGCAGGCCAAATGAGAAGGAACCGGATCTATGATCCAGATGCAGTCCAATCTCGAGGTCGCTGACAACAGCGGCGCGAAGCGGGTCATGTGCATCAAGGTGCTTGGCGGGTCCAAGCGCCGGACTGCCAGCGTCGGCGACATCATCGTCGTCAGCGTCAAGGAAGCCGCACCCCGTGCGCGCGTGAAGAAGGGCGACGTACACCGTGCCGTCATCGTGCGCACGGCGAAGGACATTCGCCGCGCCGACGGCACCGTGATCCGCTTCGATTCGAACGCAGCCGTGCTGGTCAACAAGAACGAGGAGCCGATCGGCACCCGTATCTTCGGCCCGGTCGTGCGCGAACTGCGCGGCAAGAAGCACATGAAGATCATCTCGCTCGCGCCGGAGGTGCTGTGATGGCTGCCGCCAAGATCAAGAAGGGTGACCGCGTGATCGTCCTGTCCGGCAAGGACAAGGGCCGCACCGGCGAAGTGACGCAGGCGCTGCCGAAGGACGGCAAGGTCGTCGTCTCGGGCATCAACGTCCACGTCCGCCACACCAAGCCGAGCCAGGGCGACCCCCAGGGTGGCCTGAAGCGTTCGGAAGCGCCGCTGCACGTCTCGAAGGTCGCGCATGTGACCGCCGACGGCAAGCCGACGCGCGTCCGTTTCGAGACCCAGGACGGCAAGAAGGTCCGCGTCGCCGTCAAGACCGGGGAGAAGATCAGTGGCTGATGCCAAGTATACGCCCCGGATGAAGGGCATCTATGACGAGCGTATCGTCAAGGCGATGACCGACAAGTTCGGCTACAAGAACGCGATGGAGGTTCCGCGCCTCGACAAGATCGTCCTGAACATGGGCGTTGGCGAAGCGACGCAGGACAAGAAGAAGGTCGAGAAGGCGGCTACCGAAATGGAGCTGATCGCCGGCCAGAAGCCCGTCGTCACCAAGGCGAAGAAGTCGATCGCGCAGTTCAAGCTGCGCGAGGGCATGCCGATCGGCGTGAAGGTCACCCTTCGCCGTGAGCGCATGTACGAGTTCCTCGATCGCTTCATCACGATCGCGCTGCCGCGCGTTCGCGACTTTCGCGGCCTCAACCCGAAGTCGTTCGACGGACGCGGCAACTATGCCTGCGGCCTGAAGGAGCAGCTGATCTTCCCGGAAATCAGCTACGACCAGGTCGACCAGATCCGTGGCATGGACGTGATCGTCGCGACGACCGCGAAGACCGACGAGGAAGCGCGCGAGCTGCTTCGCCTGTTCGGCTTCCCGTTCCCGATTGAAGCCGAAGAAAAGAAGGCGGCATAAGATGGCAAAGCTGAGTTCGATCAACAAGAACGAGCGCCGCAAGAAGCTCGTGAAGAAGTATGCGGGCAAGTATGCCAAGCTGAAGGCGGTCGCCGCCGACAACAACGCCGACGAAGCCGAGCGTTGGGAAGCGCGCCTGAAGATGGCCGAGATTCCCCGCAACGGTAACCCGACGCGCATTCGCAACCGGTGTGAGCTGACGGGCCGTCCCCGCGCTTACTACCGCAAGTTCCGCCTCTGCCGCGTGCAGCTTCGCGATCTCGCCAACAAGGGCATGATCCCGGGCGTCACGAAGTCGAGCTGGTAAGGATCACGAGATGGCATTGACCGATCCCCTGGGTGATATGCTCACCCGCATCCGCAACGGCCAGCGCGCGCGTAAGGATTCGATCCTGACGCCGGGCTCGAAGCTGCGGGCCCGCGTGCTCGACGTGCTTCAGCGCGAGGGCTATATCCGTGGCTACAGCGAAGAGCAGATGGGCCCTGCGGCCGGCATCCGCATCGAGCTGAAGTATTTCGAGGGCCAGCCGGCGATCAAGCACGTCGCGCGCGTCTCGAAGCCTGGCCGCCGCGTCTACTCGGGTTCGCAGGATCTGCCCCGCGTGATGAACGGCCTGGGCATCACGATCGTCTCGACGCCGCGTGGCGTTCTGTCCGACGCCGAAGCGCGCGAGCAGAACGTCGGTGGCGAAGTGCTGGCGGAGGTATTCTGATGAGCCGCATCGGCAAGAAGCCGGTCACCGTACCGGCGGGCGTAACGGCCACGATCGACGGCGGCGTGCTGAACGTGAAGGGCCCGAAGGGCACCCTCTCGCTCACGCTCCGCGACGAGATCACCTACACGCTTGAGGACGGCGGCATTTCGGTGCAGCCGGCCAATGACAGCAAGGCGGCGCGTGCCTTCTGGGGCATGCAGCGCACGATGGTGCAGAACCTCGTCACCGGCGTGACCGACGGCTTCACCAAGAAGCTGCTGATCACCGGCGTCGGCTACCGCGCCGCTGCGCAGGGCAAGAAGCTGAACCTGAAGCTCGGCTACAGCCACGACGTCGATATCGACGTGCCGGAAGGTCTTGAGGTCAAGACCCCCGACAACACGACGGTCGAGATCTCGGGCTCGGACAAGCAGAAGGTCGGTCAGCTGGCCGCGGAAATTCGTCGCTGGCGTAAGCCCGAGCCGTACAAGGGCAAGGGCATCAAGTACGACGGCGAGTTCATCTTCCGCAAGGAAGGGAAGAAGAAGTAATGTCGACCAAGGGTATGTCTCTCTTCGAGAAGCGGCGCCGCCGCAACCGTACCGCGCTGCGCGCGCGTGCCGGCACCCGTCCGCGCCTCTCGGTGCATCGTTCGGGCAAGCACATCTATGCGCAGATCATCGACGACGCCCAGGGCGTGACGGTCGCTGCCGCATCGACGCTTGAGAAGGACGTGCGCGGCACGTCGGGCGCGAACGTCGACGCGGCGACCTCGGTCGGCACGCGCGTCGCCGAGGCTGCCAAGGCGGCGGGCGTCACGCAGGTCGTGTTCGATCGCGGTGGCTTCCTGTTCCACGGCCGCGTCAAGGCACTGGCGGAAGCGGCTCGCGCCGCCGGATTGGAGTTCTAAGAATGGCTGACGAAATCCCCCAGACCGACGCTCCGGTAGCGGCCGGCACCGAAGGCGCAGCCGCACCCGAGGGTCGCGGTCCGCGCGGCGGTCGTGGTCGTGGCGGCCCGGGCGGCGGCAACAACCGTGGCGGTCGTGACAACCGTGGCGGTCGCGACAATCGCGGCCGTGGCGGCCCCGGCGGTGCGGACGATGGCGGCGAAGAGCTGATCGAGAAGCTGGTTCACATCAACCGCGTCTCGAAGACGGTGAAGGGCGGCAAGCGCTTCGGCTTCGCGGCACTCGTCGTCGTCGGCGACGGCAAGGGCCGTGTCGGCTTCGGTCATGGCAAGGCGCGAGAAGTGCCGGAAGCCATCTCGAAGGCGACGGCCGCTGCCAAGAAGGCGATGGTCCGCGTTCCGCTCAAGGAAGGCCGCACGCTGCATCATGACGGCAACGGCCATTTCGGTGCGGGCCGCGTGACGGTCCGTTCGGCCCCGCAGGGCACCGGCATCATCGCCGGCGGTCCGATGCGCGCCGTGTTCGAGAGCCTGGGCGTCCATGACGTCGTGACCAAGTCGGTCGGCACGTCGAACCCGTACAACATGATCCGTGCCACCTTCGAGGCGCTCACGGCTCAGGTTTCGCCCAAGTCGGTCGCGCAGCGTCGCGGCAAGAAGATCGCCGATCTGCTCGGCCGTGGCGGCGCGGATGCGCCCCAGGCCGAAGCCGAAGCGATCGTGGAGTAAGCGATATGGCTACCATCAAGATCACGCAGACCGGTTCGCCGATCCGCCGCGAGAAGGACCAGCGCGCGACGCTGATCGGTCTCGGCCTCAACAAGATGCACAAGACGCGCGAACTGGAGGACAGCCCCGAGGTTCGCGGCATGATCCGCAAGGTTCAGCACATGGTGAAGATCGAGGCGTAAGGCGAAAGCCGCCGAGTGAAAAGGAACGAGCCGGGTCGATCGTCGATCCGGCTCGTTTCCTGTTGGAGACACGCATCCTGGCCGACCGCTTTCGCCATCTGATCGGCCAACTGTTCGCGGCGCCGGTCTCGGCACGGCGCGGGGGCGACAGCCGACTCTGCCTGCTCGACGGCGCACGCGGGCTCGCTGCGCTGGCGGTGCTGATGTGGCACTATCAGCATTTCTTCTATCCCGTCGGCGCGCACGCGCCGGTCGCGGGGTTCGAGGCACTGGAGCCGGGACGCCACCTGTTCTCCTATCTCTACGGCTACGGACTTTATGCCGTCCCGATCTTCTGGATGATCTCCGGCTTCGTCTTCGCCAGTGTCTATTACGGCGCGGAAATGACGGCGCGGGCCTTCTTCGTCAATCGCCTTTCGCGCCTCTACCCCTTGCACCTCATCACGCTGTGTGTGGTGGCGCTGCTGCAGGCTATCGCGTGGCGGCAATTGGGCGTGAACCTGATCTTCGGCAACAACGATCTCTATCATTTCGGTCTGCAATTGCTGTTCGCGTCCAACTGGGGCTTTGAGCGCGGATATTCCTTCAACGCGCCGATCTGGTCGGTTTCGGTCGAGGTGTTGATCTACGCGCTGTTCTGGCTGACGCGACGCTGGCTGCCGCGCTGGGGTATTGCGTTGCCACTGGCGCTAAGCGGAGCTTTGCTCGCGCTCAAGCTGACCACGCCGGGCAACCTGATTCTGCAATGCGGCTATTTCTTCTTTCTAGGCGTGACGGTCTGCCGCTTGCACGAGGCGCTGCGAGATGATCGAGCGATGCTGGCCGCTCTCGTCTTTGCGATGATTACGGCAGGGTTTGTAACACTTGCGGTCGGAAACGAGTCGATGCGGCAATTGATCGGACTTCCGGGCCTGTTCGGCGGTGCCATCCTCGCACTCGTCGCAGTAGAAGCGGCCGCACCGCGATCGCTGCGCGCGGTTGCGACGCTTGTAGGAGACAATACCTACGGCATGTATCTCTGGCATGTCCCGGTGCAGTTGCTCGCCTTCATCCTGCTGGCGCCATATTTCGATATGATCGCCCTTGCGGCGTCACCCTGGTTCCTTCTCGGCTTCGTCGTCTCGGTCGCAATGATCGCGCGGATCGGTTTCGTCCTGATCGAGCGACCGGCACGCACGGCCTTGCGCCGGTTCGGTAGCGGGCCGCATACCGGCATTTCCGCTCCTTAAGCAAAAGGGGCGTGACATGTATCCGGCGATCCTCTAAGGGCCGCGCCTTCCACTAATCCAGCGCGACAAAAGCGAAAGCGAGTGCATAACTATGAAACTGAACGAAATCCGCGATAACGCCGGTGCGCGTAAGTCGAAAATGCGCGTCGGCCGTGGTATCGGCTCGGGCAAGGGCAAGACTGCAGGGCGCGGCCAGAAGGGCCAGAAGAGCCGCGAGGGCGTCAGCATCGCCGGCTTCGAGGGCGGCCAGATGCCGCTCCACATGCGTCTGCCGAAGCGCGGCTTCAACAACATCTTCGCCAAGGATTATTCCGAGGTGAACCTCGGCGCGATCCAGAAGGCGATCGACGCCGGCAAGATCGAGGCGGGTGCCACGCTCGACCAGGCGGCGCTCGACGCGGCCGGTCTGACGCGCGGCGGCAAGGACGGCGTACGCCTCCTCGCCAAGGGTGAACTGACCGCCAAGCTGTCGTTCACCGTCGCCGGTGCGTCGAAGTCGGCGATCGAGGCGGTCGAGAAGGCCGGCGGTTCGGTCGAGGTGATCCACGTCGTGCCAGCCGCCGAGAAGGCCGCCGCCAAGAAGGGCGTCAAGTACCGCGAGCGCAAGGCCGCCAAGGCCGAGAAGCAGGCCGCCAAGGCGTAAGTCGTTCCTCTGCGTCCCCGCGAAAGCGAGGACGCAGACTGCACCCCAGCCTTCGCGGGGGTACAAAGGGCGCTAGGCAAGCCCACTTGCGTGACTATATGAGCGGCGGGGGCGGTTGAACGTTTCCCGCCGCTTCTGTTTCCAGGACGATAGAAATAATGGCATCCGCAGCCGATCAGATGGCCTCCAGCATCAGCCTGTCGAAGTTCGCGCAGGCGACCGATCTCAAGAAGCGCCTGTGGTTCACGATCGGCGCACTGATCGTCTTTCGTATGCTGGTCTACGTGCCGCTGCCGGGCATCGACGCGCTGCTGCTGAAGGGCCTGGCCGATCGCACGACCGGCGGTGTGCTCGATGTGTTTAACGCCTTTTCGGGCGGCGCGCTGAAGCAGGCGAGCATCATCGCGCTCGGCGTGATGCCCTATATCACCGCCTCGATCGTCGTGCAGCTCGCGACCTCGCTATCGCCGACGCTCGCCGCCATCAAGAAGGATGGCGAGAGCGGGCGCAAACGGCTCAACCAGTATACGCGCTACGGCACCGTCGGCCTCACGATGGTGCAGGGCTATTTCATCGCGGTCGGCCTGGAAGGGCAGGGCGTGGTGGTCGATCCCGGCATCCTGTTCCGCGTGGCCGCGGTCATCAGCCTCGTCGGCGGGACGATGTTCCTGATGTGGATCGGTGAGCAGATCACCAATCGCGGCATCGGCAACGGCATGTCGCTGATCATCATGGCCGGCATCGTCGCGAGCCTGCCGACGACGCTCTACAATCTGTTCGAGGGCGGGCGTTCGGGCAACCTCGACGCCTTCCGCCTGATCGGCATCATCGTCGCGGTGGTCGGCCTCGTGCTGTTCATCTGCTTCATGGAGCGCGCCCAGCGCCGCATCCTGATCCAGTATCCGAAGCGACAGACGCAACGCGGCATGCAGGCCGATCGCAGCCATCTGCCGCTCAAGATCAATACGGCGGGCGTGATCCCGCCGATCTTCGCTTCGTCGCTGCTGCTGATGCCGCTGACGATCACGCAGTTCGCGGGCAACCGCGTCGCGGGCGACAGCTGGTGGGGCGACGTCATCCTGACGCTCAACCAGTATCTGCAGCACGGCAGCCTGGTGTACATGCTGCTCTACGGCGCGGGCATCATCTTCTTCTCGTTCTTCTACACGGCGGTGGTGTTCAACCCCGAGGAGACGGCGGACAATCTGAAGCGCTACGGCGGGTTCATTCCCGGCATCCGGCCCGGCAAGAACACCGAGATCTATTTCGACTACGTGCTGACGCGCATCACCGTGATCGGCGCGGGCTATCTCGCGATCATCTGTCTATTGCCCGAATATCTCGTATCGCTGCTGCAGATTCCGTTCTACCTCGGCGGCACGAGCCTGTTGATCGTGGTCAACGTCACGATGGACACCGTGACGCAGATCCAGAGTCACCTGCTGGCGCATCAGTATGGCGATCTGATCAAGAAGTCGAAACTCAAGGGCGGCCGCCTCCGTTAAGAGGGGCGGGTACGCAGCAAGCACGGGAGCGGGGACTTGAACATCATTCTGCTTGGGCCGCCGGGAGCGGGCAAGGGCACGCAGGCCAGCCGGCTCGAGGCGGAGCGGGGGATGGTCCAGCTGTCGACCGGCGACATGCTGCGCGCCGCCGTCAAGGCGGGCACGCCGACCGGCGTCAAGGCGAAGGCCGTGATGGAGGCGGGCGAACTCGTCTCTGACGAGATCGTCTCGGGCATCATCGGCGAACGGCTCGACATGGACGATACCGCCAAGGGCGTGATCTTCGACGGCTATCCGCGCACCGCCGCGCAGGCCGAGCAGCTCGATGGCCTGCTGGCCGATCGCGGCCGCACGCTCGACAAGGTGATCGAGCTCGAAGTCAACGAGGATGCGCTGGTCGAGCGTATCGTCGGCCGCTTCACCTGCGCAAGCTGCGGCGCGGGCTATCACGACACGTTCAAGCAGCCGAAGGTCGCCGATACCTGCGACGTCTGCGGCGCGCACGAGTTCAAGCGCCGCCCCGACGACAATGAGGAAACCGTCCGCACGCGCATGGCCGAATATCGCGCCAAGACGCTGCCGATCCTGCCGATCTACGAAGCGCGCGGTCTCGTCGCGCGGGTCGACGGCATGGCCGACATGGACGAGGTCGGCAAGCAGATCGCGGCGATCCTCGACGCGGGCTGACGCGCGCGATATCGTCGGCCCGCATATCCGGGGGGACGACGATGAAACTGACCGCTCTGCTCGCGACCGCCGCGGCCCTGTTCCTCGCGGCGCCCGCCTCGGCCGAGATCGTCGAGAGCGCGGCCGATCATTTCGAGGTGAAGCAGGTCGTCACCGTCGAGGCGCCCGTGCAGCAGGTGTGGGAAACGCTCCGCGCTCCACAGAAATGGTGGAGCAAGGACCACACCTATTCGGACGATGCGGCCAACCTCTATCTCGATTCGCAGGCGACGGGGTGCTTCTGTGAAAAGCTCGCCGACAAGGGCAGCGTCGAGCACGCGCACATCATCTATATCCAGCCGCCGCGCATGATCCGCCTCGACGGTGCGCTCGGGCCGCTCCAGGCCGAGGCGGTGAAGGGCACGCTTACCTTCAAGGTCGATCCCGGCGAGAGGGGCGCGACCACGCTGACCATGACCTACCTCGTCGCCGGCTACATGCGCGCGGGCGGCGAGAAGCTCGCCCCGCAGGTCGACGAGGTGCTGGCCCTGCAGGTGCTGAACCTGAAAGCCGCGGCGGAAGCCGCTCCACCGCCTCCGCCGGAAAAGGCGGGGCGCTGAACCCCCACGGCGGGAGCGGGTGCCGGCACGCCCCCCTCGATCGTTTGGCACGGTCATTCGCGCGACGCGCCCGGACATGACGAATTCGTCATGTCCGCTTCATCGGTCCGTCCAAGTCCCTCGCCTATAGCGTCGGACGTGGCTGATGCACGCAGCCGAACGAGTTCCCGAGACTGGCACCCGCACTCCCGGGGGTGTTGGTGGCCGGCGGAAGGCTTGCTTTCCGCCGGCCTCATTTCGTTCTAGGCAAGAGGTTCCCGTTCGGAATGTCTGCACCCATGACCCGCAAGATCCTGATCGTCGAAGATGATGCCGGCACGGCATCATACCTGGCCAAGGGTCTGACCGAGGCGGGTTTCGCCGTGGAAAACGCGAGTGACGGCCGCGACGGCCTGTTTCTGGCGAGCGAGGGCATCTTCGACCTCATCATCGCCGATCGCATGCTGCCCGGTCTCAACGGCCTGGCGATGGTCGGCGCGATTCGCGCGGCCGAGGTTCGCACCCCGGTGTTGATGCTTTCCGCGCTCGCCACCGTCGATGACCGTGTCGACGGGCTGAAGGCCGGGGCAGACGATTATCTCTGCAAACCCTTTTCCTTTGCGGAGCTGTTCGCGCGGATCGAGGCGCTGCTGCGCCGAACCGATCGCGCGGCCACGCAACAGCAGGTGACGCGCCTCTCGGTCGGCGACCTGGAGATCGATCTGCTCGCCCGCACCGTCACGCGCGAGGGCCGCACGATCCCGCTCGGCGCGCGCGAGTTCAACCTGCTCGAATATCTTGCCCGCCACGCCGGCCAGGTGGTCACGCGCACGATGATGCTGGAAAAGATCTGGAACTATCACTTCGATCCGGGATCGAACGTGGTCGACGTCCATATCGGCCGCCTGCGCCGCAAGATCGAGGAAGGCTTCGCGACGCCGATCCTCCACACCGTGCGCGGCGCGGGCTACCGGCTTTCGGTGGAGAGCTGAGCCGCCAGCGGATGAGGATGCGCCGCCTCTCCGTCACCGCGCGCATCGCGCTGCTCGCGATCGGGCTCGCGCTCGTCTCCAACCTCGTGCTGGTCGCCTTCGTGTGGCGGCAGATCCATGATTCGAGCATCGACGCGCTCCGCCGCGACACGATCGAACAGTCCGACGCGCTGGTCTCGGTATGGCAGACGGGTGGGCTGCCCGCGCTGAGCCACGCCATCGCCGAAGCCCGGGCGCCGGGTGATTTCTCGCTGATCCTCGCGGTGGTCGATAATGAGGGGCAGCGTCGTTTCGGCGTCGGGCCGGGAGACATCACGATCAGCGGCGCCCCCGAGCCGATCGAATTCCGCATCGGCACGATCGGCGCCGACCGCCCCTGGGCCGAACGCGAGGCGGGCTATGCCGTGCGGAAGATCGGCAACGACTGGCTGCTGAGCGGCCGCCTGCTCGACGATTGGGAACAGGTGCAGCGCGGCATAGAGCAGGCGATGCTGGCGGCGACCCTTTTGTCTCTTGCGCTTGGCGTCGGCGGCGGACTCGTCGTCACGCGCTATGTCGGGCGGCGGCTCGATCAGGTCGCGAACGTGATCGAGGGCGTGGCGGACGGCGATCTCTCGCGACGCGTACCCAATGCGGCGGGTGGGCAGGATGCCTTCGACCGGCTCGCCTCTCGCCTAAACGCGATGCTGGAGAAGCTCGAACGGCTGATGACCGAATTGCGCGTCGTCACCGACAGTTTCGCGCACGATCTGCGCTCTCCCCTCGCGCGGTTGCGCAGCAAGGCCGAGGCGGCGGTGCTTCAGGCCGATCCCGAAGCGCGCGAGGCGGCGATGAGCGGGCTGCTGACCGAGACCGATATCGTCATGCGCATGTTGACGATGCTCATCGAGATCAGCCGCGCCGAATCGGTCTCGCGCGACCGCTTCACCAGCGTCGATCCCGCCGAACTGGTCGAGGAGATCGCCGAGCTCTACGCGCCCGTTGCCGAGGACGACGGCATGACCTTCGTGGCCGCGATCGGGGAGGGGGCGGGCCGTATCGTGCTGCACCGCGAACTGATGACGCAGGCGATCACCAACCTGATCGACAATGCCTTGCGCCACGCGGCCGATGGCGGCGAGGTTACGCTGCGGCTGAGGCGCGCGGCGGGAGAGGTGCGTTTCGCAGTCGAGGATCGCGGCCCCGGCATCGCCGAGGCCGACCGCGCGCTGGCGCTGCGCCGCTTCGGCCGGCTCGACGGCGCGCGCACGACGCCGGGCGCGGGGCTCGGCATGGCGCTGGTCGAGGCGGTGGCGCGGCTGCACGGCGGCCGGCTGGAGCTGGGCGACAACACGCCGGGGCTGATCGTCGCGATCGTCGTGCCGGCCTGATTCCCTGGCATTCCGCGCCCGATGTCGCCAAAGCGTGAGCGATGGATGCCCTAACCCTCTTCGGCCTGTTCGCCGTCACCTTCATGCTGGTATGCTACATGCTGGAGGCGCGAAGCCACTGGTGGACGCTGGCCTTCGCGATCGGCTGCCTGATGGGATCGGCTTACGGCTTCCTGCAGGGGGCCTGGCCGTTTGGTCTGGTCGAGATCGCGTGGGTGGCGGTCGCGCTGCACAAATGGATCAAAATGCCGAAGGGCTCACATCCCTCCGTTTGATCTCCGGCGCTTGACAGTCTTACGAGGCCCTACTATCTGGCGCGTCTTCCGATACGACGGTGACCGGCGGCGCTCTGCGCGCGTCGGCTGTCGCGCGTTTCGGTGTTCAACGCGATGAGATGGGGTTGTGCAGCCATGCACGCCCTGTGGAGCAGGAGATTTTAGTTCATGGCACGTATTGCGGGTGTCAACATCCCGACCAACAAGCGCGTGGTGATCGCGCTGACCTACATCCACGGTATCGGCGATACCAAGGCGAAGGAAATCACCGCCAAGCTGGGCATCGCGCCGGAACGCCGCGTTCAGGATCTCACCGATTCGGAAGTGCTGCAGATCCGCGAGACGATCGACGCCGATCATACGGTCGAGGGCGATCTTCGCCGTCAGACCGCGATGAACATCAAGCGTCTGATGGATCTCGCCTGCTATCGCGGCCTTCGCCATCGCAAGGGCCTCCCGGTCCGCGGCCAGCGCACGCATACCAATGCGCGCACCCGCAAGGGCAAGGCCAAGCCGATCGCCGGCAAGAAGAAGTGAGTTTGAGCCGCAGGTGACTGCGGCTCGCTCCTCGTTTCGTAGGATTAGGAATTCAACATGGCACGTGAACCGCAGCGCATTAAGCGCCGTGAGCGCAAGAACATCACGTCGGGCGTCGCCCACGTCAACGCATCGTTCAACAACACGATGATCACGATCACCGATGCCCAGGGCAACGCGATCTCGTGGTCGTCGGCCGGCATGATGGGCTTCAAGGGCTCGCGCAAGTCGACCCCGTATGCGGCGCAGGTCGCGGCGGAAGACGCCGGCAAGAAGGCCGCCGAACACGGCGTCCGCACGCTGGAAGTCGAAGTGAAGGGCCCCGGTTCGGGCCGCGAGTCGGCGCTCCGCGCGCTGCAGGCGGTCGGTTTCCAGATCACCTCGATCCGCGACGTGACCTCGATCCCGCACAACGGCGTCCGCCCCTCGAAGCGCCGCCGCGTCTGATTTCGCCTTGTCCGCGCGCGGTTGATCGCGCCGCGCGGACGAGACTCCCAATGGCCGGAGTGGCCCACTCCCGCCCAAAACCAAGGGGAAGCCCGTGTCCGTCAATGCAAAGAACTGGCAGGAATTGAAGAAGCCGAGCGGCCTCGAAATGAAGTCGGGCGGCGATACCAAGAAGAAGGCGACCTTCATCGCCGAGCCGCTCGAGCGCGGCTTCGGCCTGACGCTCGGCAACGCGCTCCGCCGCGTTCTGCTCTCGTCGCTCCAGGGTGCGGCCGTCACCTCGATCAAGATCGAGAACGTGCTGCACGAATTCTCGTCGCTGGCGGGTGTTCGCGAGGACGTGACCGACATCGTCCTCAACGTGAAGCAGATCGCGCTGCGCATGCAGGGCGAAGGCCCCAAGCGTCTCCAGCTTTCCGCCACCGGCCCCGCCGAGGTGAAGGCCGGCGACATCGCGGTTTCGGGCGATATCGAGGTGATGAACCCCGATCTCGTCATCTGCCACCTCGACGACGGCGCGACGCTCAACATGGAACTCACCGCAGACGTCGGTAAGGGCTATGTCGCCGCGGTCGCCAACCGTCCGGCCGACGCGCCGATCGGCCTGATCCCGGTCGACGCGCTCTACTCGCCGGTCAAGCAGGTGAGCTACAAGGTCGAGAACACCCGCGTCGGGCAGGAGCTCGATTACGACAAGCTGACGCTGACGGTCGAGACCGACGGCACCGTCACGCCGGAGGACGCGATCGGCTACGCCGGCCGCATCCTGCAGGACCAGCTTGCGCTGTTCGTCCACTTCGACGATTCGACCGCGACGCGCTCGGCCCCGATCGGCCAGGCGGCACCCGCCGCGTCGAGCGAGGTTTCGGGCGATACCCAGCAGATCAACCGTTACCTTCTCAAGAAGGTCGACGAGCTCGAACTGTCGGTGCGTTCGGCCAACTGCCTGAAGAACGACAACATCATCTACATCGGCGATCTCGTGCAGAAGACCGAGGCGGAGATGCTGCGCACGCCGAACTTCGGCCGCAAGTCCTTGAACGAGATCAAGGAAGTGCTGTCGTCGATGGGTCTGCGTCTCGGCATGGAAATCCCCGGCTGGCCGCCCGAGAACATCGAAGAGATGGCGAAGAAGCTGGAACAGGAAATAATGGGCTAAGTCGCACCGGGTTTGCGTGAGCGAACCCGGAGACGGCGCCAGCCCGGCCGACGGGCTGCAAGCCCGATCGACGACGCGGCTTTGCAGCGGCGTAGTGCCTGCGGAAACATGGATCCCCGCCTTCGCGGGGATGACGGAAGATAGGGTGGGCCGACCGTCCCCACCTGGTCTGGGGTTCCTTGAACCGGCCCCTTAACGAACGAAAAGGACTATCCAATGCGTCACCGTGTAGGCGGCCGTAAGCTTCAGCGGACCTCGGCCCACCGCATCGCGCTGTTCCGCAATATGTCGGCAGCGCTCATCAAGCACGAGCAGATCACCACCACCGTCGCCAAGGCGAAGGAACTGCGCCCGTACGTCGAGAAGCTGATCACGCTCGCCAAGAAGGGCGGTCTCTCCAACCGCCGTCTCGCGCATGCCCGCCTGCTCGACGACGCGCAGCTGGTGAAGCTGTTCGACGTGCTGGCCTCGCGCTACGCCGATCGCAACGGCGGCTACACCCGCATCATCAAGGCCGGCATCCGCGCGTCGGACGCCTCGCCGATGGCGATCATCGAATTCGTCGACCGCGACGTCTCGGCCAAGGGCCAGGATTCGGGCCCCGTCATCGAGGCGGATGATTACGAGGACGCGTAAGCGTAGCTCCGGCCGACGACGCGGCTCTGCCGCGACGCTCGACGGCTTGAAAAAGGAGTCGCACCGGATACGGTGCGGCTCCTTTTCTTTTGTCCTCCCCCGGAAAGCCCCATATGCGCCGCGCGCTGCCCCTTATCGCGATTCTCCTCGCCACCCCCGCTTTCGCCCAGACCGGAGCCCCCATGCACTATCCCGAGACCCGCAAGGTCGATCAGGTCGACACCCAGTTCGGGGTGAAGGTCGCCGATCCCTATCGCTGGCTCGAGAACGACGTGCGTACCGATCCTGCGGTCAAGGCGTGGGTCGATGCTGAGGTCGCGACGACCAGCGCGTATCTCGACACGCTCCCCGGCCGCGACATCCTGACGGCGCGGCTCAACAAACTGCTCGATTACGAGCGGTTCGGCGTGCCGGTGAAGAAGGGCGCGCGTTATTTCTACACGCGCAACGCAGGCCTCCAGAACCAGTCTGTACTCTACGTCCGCGACGGGCTGAACGGCGCGGGCCGCGTGCTGATCGATCCGAACGGCTGGTCGAAGGACGGCGCCACCGCGCTCGCCGAATGGGTGCCTTCGGAGGACGGCAGCAAGATGCTCTATTCGGTGCAGGACGGCGGCACCGACTGGCGCACCGTCAAGGTGCTCGACGTCGCCAGCGGTCAGATCCTCCCCGACACCGTCGAATGGGTGAAGTTCTCCAATTTCGCCTGGGCGAAGGACGGATCGGGCTTCTACTATTCGCGCTTTCCCGTCCCCGCCGACGGCCAGAAATTCCAGGCGCTCAACGAGAACCAGAAGATCTACTTCCACCGGATCGGCACGCAGCAGTCCGCCGACACGCTGATCTACGAGACCCCCGACACGCCCAAGCGCGGCCATAGCGCGCAGGTGACCGACGACGGCAAATACCTCGTCATCACCACGACCGAGGGCACCGATACCCGCTACGCGATCACCGTGATCGATCTCACCGCGCCCAGGCCCGTGCCGCGTACGATCTTCAAGGCGCTGGACAACGAATGGGCGCTGGCCGGGAATATCGGCGCGAATTTCTACTGGCGGACCGACAATGGCGCGCCGCGCCAGCGCATCGTCGCGACCAATCTCAACGCCCGCTCGGCCGTCCCGCCGATCCATGAGGTCGTGCCCGAGGACAAGACCGGCGCCGTGCTGCAAAGCGCATCGATCCACGACGGCAAGCTGATCGCGGAATATCTCGTCGACGTGAAATCCGAGCTGCGCCGCTATGCGCTGGACGGTGCATCCGAAGGCGCGATCGCGCTGCCCGGCATCGGCGCGATCGGCGGCATCAGCGGCGACGAAACCGATCCCGAGTTGTTCTACACCTTCACCAGCTTCGCGACGCCGACGACGATCTACCGCTACGATGTAAAGACCGGAAAATCGGCGATCTGGGTCCAGCCCGAGGTCGCGTTCGATCCCGCCGCCTACACGGTCGAGCAGCGTTTCTACGCCTCGAAGGACGGCACGAAGGTTCCGATGTTCGTCGTCCGCCGGAAGGACGTGACCGGCCCGGCGCCGACGCTGCTCTATGCGTATGGCGGCTTCAACATCTCGGTGACGCCGGCCTTCTCGGCCGGGCGGCTGGCCTGGCTGGAGCAGGGCGGGGTGCTCGCGGTCGCTAACATTCGCGGCGGTGGCGAATATGGCAAGGCGTGGCATGACGGCGGCCGCCTCGCCAACAAGCAGAACGTGTTCGACGATTTCATCGCGGCGGGCGAATATCTGAAGGCACAGGGCATCACGTCGAAGGGCGGCCTCGCCATTCAGGGCGGGTCGAACGGCGGGCTCCTCGTCGGCGCCGTCACCAATCAGCGGCCGGATTTGTTCGCGGCGGCTCTGCCGGCGGTGGGGGTGATGGACATGCTGCGCTTCGATCGCTTCACGGCGGGGCGCTACTGGGTCGACGATTACGGCTATTCGTCGAAAGAGGCCGATTTCAGGACGCTCTACGCCTACTCACCGTATCACAACATCAGGAGCGGCACGGTCTATCCGGCGATCCTGATCGCCACCGCCGACACGGACGATCGCGTCGTGCCGGGCCACAGCTTCAAATATGCGGCGGCGGTGCAGGCAGCGGACATCGGTCCCAAGCCGCATCTGATCCGCATCGAGACGCGCGCCGGCCACGGATCGGGCAAGCCGATCGCCAAGGTCATCGCCGAAACCGCCGACGAATGGGCTTTCGCCGCGAAATGGACCGGGCTCGCCATCAAGCCGATCAACTAGGACTGGAGGAAACGACATGCCGCAGGAACAGGTGACGATCAAAACCGCCGATGGCGATTGCAATACCTATGTGCTCACCCCCTCGGAAGGGGCCGGGCCATGGCCGGCGGTGATCGTCTATATGGACGCGCTGGCGATCCGCCCGGCGATGATCGACATGGCGCGGCGGCTGGCCGATGCCGGCTATGTCGCGCTGCTGCCTGATCTGTTCTATCGCTACGGCCCGCACGAGACGCTCGATCCCAAGGCGGTGTTCGCGCAAGGCTTCGGCAACAGCATCGTGCCGACGCTGATGGCATCGACCGACAATCACAAGGCGGCGGAGGATACCAGGGCTCTCCTCGCCTATCTCGATACGCGCAGTGATGTCGCGGGTGAGAAGGTCGGCACGGTCGGCTTCTGCATGGGCGGCGGCATGGCGCTGACGGCGGCGGGATTTTTCCCGGAGCGGGTCGCGGCGGCGGCAAGCTATCACGGCGGCAACATCGCGACTGACAAGCCGACCAGTCCGCATCTGCTTGCGCCGAAGATGAAGGCGGAGGTCTATGTCGCCGGCGCCGACAAGGACGATAGCTATCCGCCCGAACAGGCCGAGCGCATGGAAAAGGCGTTGACCGATGCTGGCGTGAAGCACGTCGCCGAAATCTACGAAGGCGCGGCGCACGGTTGGATGAAGACCGACTTTCCGATCTACAACAAGGACGCCGCCGAACGCGGCTGGCGCGAGATGCTCGCGCTGTTCGACCGCAATCTCCACTGATCGCGGGAAACGAGGGGGCGCTTGAGCGCCCCCTTTATTTTGTCAGCGCGACGAAAGCTCCGGCCCGTGGGCGAGCGCGCGCTTGGCGATCTGATGCGACCAGACGTTGTCTCCGGTCTTCGTCACCAGCATCATATTGTCGAGCTTGAGCGCGCGCGCATAGGCGGTCAGCGCATCGGCTCCGCGGTTCGCGTTGGCATAGGCCTGCGCCAGTTCGATCATCGTACCGCCGTCGCGCGGAGCGACCTGCGAGGCGCTCTCGAGGTTGCGGACATGCGTGTCGGCATAAGCATCTTGAGCGGAAGCCACTGCCGGCACCGACAGCGGCGCGAGGACAAGCAACGAGAGGGCGATCATCTTCTTCATGGTTTCATCTCCTAATCATCGCGTGACTGCGATGTTACAGAATGATGACACATATATTGCAGATATGTGAAGCGGTTTTTTGTGACAGTCCGGGACGGGGTGCGGGGCTGTCCTACACGAGCGGATTCGTGCATCTTCGGGACATGACGATCGACCGCATTTCGATGACTCAGAGCGGCACATCGCAGGGGTGCTCGGTTCGTCGCATTTTCACCCCCGTTTTGCGTTACCTTCGTTACCTTCGGGGTGGTTCGGTCGCCCGCACTGGCGTGGAGGCGATACGGTCGCTATCGGCTCGCCATGACACAGCAAGCCAACGCCCCCAGCGAGTCGATCAGCTCCGATTCGATCCTGATCGTAGATTTCGGCAGCCAGGTGACGCAGCTCATCGCCCGCCGCGTCCGCGAGGCGGGGGTCTATAGCGAGATCGCGCCCTTCACGACCGCCGCCGAAGCCTTCGCGCGGATGAAGCCCAAGGGGATCATCCTCTCCGGCTCGCCTGCCTCGGTGCTCGACGAGGGCAGCCCCCGCGTGCCGCAGGAGATTTTCGACAGCGGCCTGCCGATCCTCGGCATCTGCTACGGCCAGCAGGTGATGATGCACCAGCTCGGCGGCGAGGTCCGGCTCGGCGACATGGGCGAATTCGGCTCGGCCGTCATCGAAGTGACCGACGATTGCGTGCTGTTCGACGGCCTCTGGCAGATCGGCGAGCATCATCAGGTGTGGATGAGCCACGGCGACAAGGTGACTGCGCTTGCCCCCGGCTTCCGCCCCGTCGCGACCAGCCCCGGTTCGCCGATCGCGGTCGTCGCCGACGATACGCGCCGCTACTACGCCACGCAGTTCCACATGGAGGTCGCGCACACGCCCGACGGCGCGAAGCTGCTCGCCAATTTCGTGCGCCACGTCTGCGGCCTCGCCGGCGAGTGGACGATGGCCGAATTCCGCGCCGCCAAGATCGCCGACATCCGCAAGCAGGTCGGCAAGGGCCGCGTGATCTGCGGCCTGTCCGGCGGCGTCGATTCGGCGGTGGCGGCGGTGCTGATCCACGAGGCGATCGGCGAGCAGCTTACCTGCGTGTTCGTCGATCACGGCCTGATGCGGGCGGGGGAGGCCGATCAGGTCGTCAGCCTGTTCCGCAATTCGTACAACATCCCGCTCGTCCACGTGAACGCGGAAGCGACGTTCCTCGAAGGGCTGGCGGGCGTCACCGACCCGGAGAAGAAGCGCAAGTTCATTGGCGGCGCCTTCATCGACTTGTTCGAGGCCGAGGCAAAGAAGGTCGGCGGCGCGGATTTCCTCGCGCAGGGCACGCTCTATCCGGATGTGATCGAGAGTGTCAGCTTCACCGGCGGCCCTTCGGTCACGATCAAGAGCCACCACAATGTCGGCGGTCTGCCCGAACGGATGAACATGCAGCTCGTCGAGCCGCTGCGCGAGCTGTTCAAGGACGAGGTCCGCGTGCTCGGCCGTGAGCTCGGCCTGCCGCAGGCGTTCGTCGGGCGGCATCCGTTTCCGGGGCCTGGCCTCGCGATCCGCATCCCCGGCGAGGTCACCAAGGAACGCTGCGACATCCTGCGCAAGGCCGACGCGATCTACCTGGAGGAGATCCGCAACGCCGGGCTCTACGACACGATCTGGCAGGCGTTCGCGGTATTGCTGCCGGTGCGCAGCGTCGGCGTGATGGGCGACGGGCGGACCTACGATTCGGTGCTGGCGCTGCGTGCGGTGACATCCACGGACGGCATGACGGCGGAGGCGTTCGAATTTCCCGGCGGCTTTCTTGCCCGCGTCTCGACCCGTATCGTCAACGAAGTCCGCGGCGTGAACCGCGTGACGTATGATTACACAAGCAAGCCGCCGGGGACGATCGAGTGGGAATAACGTCCCGAAATCGGACCGGCGTTAACCCAACCTAGCGTTGGGCGGAATCGTAAACGGCGCGTTAACGTCTTGCCATGAAGACGATGCTTCCCGCCCCGATCCCGCGCCATCCATTCCGCCAGTCGCTGGCGCGGACAGAAGCGCTGACGCTGACGCGCGCGCTGACCCGCAAGGACGAGACCGACCTGAAGCTCTTCGTGCTGAGCTTCACCGCCTTCTTCATCTGCTTCTACACGCTGATCGCGTGAGCCTCGCCTAGTCGCAGAGCAGGTGCAGCTTCTGCGCCAGCCACGCCGAAACCGGGCACATTGCCGCGACCAGGAACAGCATGTCCTGAGGCTGCACGCCCGCAAAGCCCAGCACCACCACCACCAGCGCGCCGACGCACATCGCGCCAGAATTGACGACGTTGTTGGCGGCGACGGTGCGCGCGGTCTGATCCTTCGACACGGTGGTCGTCAGGAAGGCGTAGAGCGGCACGACGAACATCCCGCCGGTGATCGCGATCCCCATCAGCGCGACGACGATCAGCAACCCCTGCGGCATCCGGATGAAATCGTTGAGGTCGTAGAGAGTGCCCGCCGCCGCATGCGGGAAGCTGCGCGCGAGCAGCGAGAAGATCACGACGAACACGCCCATCGTCAGCACCGATGCCGGGCCGAACTTCGCAGAGGTCTTGCCTCCGAGCAGCGCGTTGATCGCGACGGACCCGATCGCCACGCCGATCGAGAACAACGCGATCACGAACGTCGACACGGTTTGATCGGCAGTCAGCAGGTTTTTCACCAGCGGCGGGAAGATCGCGATCAGCACCGCGCCCATCGTCCAGAAAAAGCTGATCGCGCAGATCGCCATGAACAGGCGTGGGATGTGCATCGTCGCGCTGATCAGCCGCCAGGACGCGGTGATCGGATTGAAATTGACCTTCAGCTTCGGCCCGAGGCGGGGCGCGGTCGGCACCAGCATCGCGACCAGCCAGCCGACACCCGCGACCACCAGAACCGCGATTGCCGCGACGCGCACCGACATCAGCCCCGCCGACACCGTCCCGAACAGGATCGCGAGGTACGTCCCAGCCTCGACCAATCCGGTGCCGCCGAGCACCTCATCCTCCTTCAGATGCTGCGGCAGGATCGCGTATTTGATTGGCCCGAAGAAGGTCGAATGGATGCCCAGGCACAGCACCGCTGTCAGCATCATCGTCATGCCGATCGTCGTGAAACCGGACTCCGCGACCAGCAGCCCGCCCGCACCGAGCAGCATGATGCCGATCTCCGCCGTCTTGACGATGCGGATGATGGCCGCTTTGTCGTGCGTATCCGCCAACTGCCCTGACAGCGCCGAGAGGGTGAAGAAAGGGATCACCCCGATCGCGGTCGCGAAAGCGTTGAAATTCTGCTCGGCGGCTGGGTTACGATAGATCTGGTAGGTCGCGAACAGCACCATAGCGGTCTTGAACAGATTGTCGTTGAAAGCCCCCAGAAACTGCGTGACGAAGAGGGGCAGGAAACGGCGCTCCTTCAACAAACCGAGCGCATTGAGCATAGGAATTCCGGGGCCTGATTGTACGAAAAGAAGGTCCGCCATAGCCGAGCGGTACTCCTGCCAGCAACCCGCTTGTCGCATGGGGTTTCGCCCACGTGCCCACGGGGCTAGAGCGGCGGCAATGCTGACGTTGCCCAACCTGCTCACCCTCTCGCGAATCGTCGCCGTTCCTCTGCTCGCATGGTTGTTGTGGTGGCCGGGTTGGGCACCGGGCTATGCGGCCGGGTTCGTGCTATACTGCCTGATGGGCGTGACCGATTATTTCGACGGCTATCTGGCCCGCGCGCAGGGGACGGTGTCGAAACTGGGCGTGTTCCTCGATCCCATCGCCGACAAGATCATGGTCGCGGCGGTAATCCTGCTGCTGGTCGGCACGCGCGATGCGTCGCCGCCGGTGATTGCCGGGCCGCACCAGATCGCAGCGCTCGTAATACTGGTGCGCGAGATCGCGGTGTCGGGGCTGCGCGAGTTCATGGCGGGGCTGCAGGTGTCGGTGCCGGTGTCGCAACTCGCCAAGTGGAAGACGACGCTGCAGCTCGTGGCGCTGGGTGGGCTGATATTGTCGGGTGCTGTGCCCGGTGTCGGGTGGGTCCATTCGGTCAGTCTCGTCGCGCTGTGGGTGGCGGCGGTGTTGACGCTTATCACCGGCTGGGACTATCTGCGCGCCGGCCTGAAGCACATGGATTGATGGCGACCGAGATCCTCTATTTCGCCTGGGTGCGAGAGCGGATCGGAATGGCGTCCGAGACCATCGCGCTGCCGGACGGACTGACGACGGTCGGTGATCTGGTGAGCTGGCTCGCGGCGCGGGGCGGAGGCTATGCCGCAGCCTTCGAGGACCGGAGCCGGCTGCGCGCGGCGATCGACCAGCGCTTCGTGACGCTCGACGCGCCGCTCGGGCGGCCGCGTGAGGTGGCGCTGTTTCCGCCGGTGACGGGCGGATGATCGCCGTTGCCGTCGATGCACGGCCGATCGACATTGGGGCCGAACATGCCGCCATCGCCGGGGGCGGGGCGGGGGGCGTCGCGACTTTCACCGGGCTCGTGCGTGCCGATGACGGCGTCGTTGCGCTCGAGCTGGAGCATTATCCGGGCGGAACCGAGGCCGCGCTGCGGGCGCTGGCCGAAGAGGCCGTGGCGCGCTGGTCGCTGACCGCCGCGCGGATCACGCACCGCGTCGGGCGGATGCTGCCCGGCGAGGCGGTGGTGTTCGTCGGCACGGCCGCCAGGCACCGCGCGGCGGCGCTGGAGGCGTGCGCCTATTTGATCGACCGGCTCAAGACCGACGCGCCCTTCTGGAAGAAGGAAACGCTGGCCGGGGGCGAGCGCTGGGTAGACCCGCGCGGCAGCGACGATGCCGCCGCCGCGCGGTGGGAACCCTGACGCCGGTTACTTCGGTGCGGCAGGCGCTGCCGCCGGTGCCGGCGCGGCGTTCAGATTGGGCAGCAGCACGCCGTTGATGACGTGTACGATGCCGTTCGACTGGCGGACGTCGGGCGTTTCCAGATAGGCCTTGTTGCCGTTGACGTCGGCGATCTCGACCGTGTTGGTGCCGACGGTGACCTTCAACGGCTCACCTTCGACGGTGGTCAGCGTCACCACGCCGCCGCTCGCCTTCGCCTGTTCGGCGAGCTGGGCGACGGTGATGATGCCGGGCACGACGTGATAGGTCAGCACCTTCACCAGCGTCGGCTTGCTGGCAGGCTTCATCAGCGTATCAACGGTGCCGGGGGCGAGGCGCGCGAAGGCGGCGTCGGTCGGCGCGAAGACGGTGAAGGGGCCGGGGCCCGACAGCGTCGGCACGAGGCCAGCGGCGGTGACTGCCTTGACGAGCGTGCTGAGGTTGGGCGCGGCGGCGGCGTTGACCGGGATCGGCTTTGCCGCATCCATCGCCGCGCCGCCGACCGTCGGATTGGGGGCAGCGGGTGCTGCAGGTGCGCCGGGAGCGGCAGGGGCAGCAGGCGCGCCGGGCGCTGCCGGAGCCTGCGCGGCAGGTGCAGCGGGAGCGTGGCCGGCATGAGCGCCGGGAGCGGCAGGTGCCGGCGCAGTCGGCGCCGGAGCAGCGGGAGTGGGAGCCGCCGGGGCGGGGGCAGTCTGGGCATTGGCGCTTGCTGCGATCGCCAGTGCGCTGCCGAGCGCGAGGAGCGAGAGCTTCGAATTGCGGGTCATGTTTCTCTCCGGTTTGGTCTCGTGACGCCATGAGCGCCGCAGGGAGATACGGTTCAGCCGCGATTTTGTTTCAGTGCTGTCATCAATGGACCTGGGTCAGCGCCTCCGCCAATAGCTGGAAATCGCGTTCGCGGGGCGATGCACGCCGCCACGCCAGCGCGATTTTGCGCGCGGGATTGGCCGCATCGAGCGGCCGCGCGACGAGGCTGGTATGTTCCAATATTCCCGCCTTCAGCGCCATTTCGGGGAGCATCGTCACCCCCAGGCCGTTATCGACCATCTGCACGATCGTGTGCAGCGACGTGCCGAGCATCGTCGCCTCGGCGCGCAGTTCGGGCCGGTTGCAGGCGGCGAGCGCATGGTCCTTCAGACAATGGCCGTCCTCGAGCAGCAGCAGCCGGGTTTCGTCGATCGCCTCCGCCGAAACACCGATGCCGCTCGTGCCGATCTCGGCCTCGGGCCCGGCGAGGAACAGCCGGTCCTCGAACAGCACCTGCGACGTCACCTCGCCACAGGCATAGGGCAGGGCGAACAGCACGCAATCGGTGCGGCCGTGATTGAGGCTCTCGCACGCGGCGGCGCTCGGCTCCTCGCGGAGGAACAGGCGCAGGTCGGGATAGTCGCGGCGCAGGCGCGGCAGGATGCGCGGGAGCATGAAGGGCGCGATGGTGGGGATCACGCTCATCCGCATGTCGCCCGACAGCGGCCGCCCGGCAGCGCGCGCCATGTCGCCGAGCTCCTCGGCCTCGCGCAATACACGGCGCGCCTTTTCGGCGATGCGGTCCCCCAGCGGCGTGAAGCGTACGACGCGGCGGGTGCGCTCGACCAGGACGACGCCGATCAGCGTCTCCAGTTCGCGGATGCCGGCGGATAGCGTCGACTGGGTGACGAAACACGCTTCTGCCGCGCGGCCGAAATGGCCGTGATCCTGCAGCGCCACGAGATACTGGAGCTGTTTCAGCGTAGGGAGGTAGGTGGCGGCCATCAGATGCTTAGAGTTATACCTCGCTTGACAGATTGACACCTAAACGGAAAATGTCAGGGCCTATTGTTTCCGAAATTGCACCGATCGAAGTCGAGGTTCCGGGCGATTGAAACGCGAGCATAGCGCGGATCGCGATGTGTAGGACATACCTGACCGTCGCCCCAGCCTTCGCCGGGGCGACGGCTTGAACGTCACTCCGCCGCCTGCAGTTCTTCCGCCTCGACCGGCTCGTGCCGGATCAGATAATCGAACGCGCTCAGCGCCGCCTTCGCGCCGTCGCCCGCCGCGATGACGATCTGCTTGTAGGGCACCGTCGTGGCGTCGCCCGCCGCGAAGATGCCGGGCTGAGAGGTCTCGCCGCGATGGTCGATCTCGATCTCGCCGCGCGGGGTGAGGGCGATCGCGTCCTTCAGCCATTCGGTGTTGGGCACCAGCCCGATCTGGACGAAGATGCCCTCCAGTTCGACCTCGTGCAGCGTGTCGTGGTTGCGGTCCTTGTACGTCAGGCCCGAGACCTTCTCGCCGTCGCCCAGCACTTCGGTGGTGAGCGCCGAGGTGATGATCTTGACGTTGGGCAGGCTGGCGAGCTTGCGCTGAAGGACGGCGTCGGCGCGCAGATCGGTGTCGAATTCGATCAGCGTGACGTGCGCGACGATGCCGGCGAGGTCGATCGCCGCCTCGACGCCCGAATTGCCACCGCCGATCACCGCGACGCGCTTGCCCTTGAACAGCGGGCCGTCGCAGTGCGGGCAATAGGCCACGCCCTTGTTCTTGTACTGATCCTCGCCCGGCACGTTCATCTGCCGCCAGCGCGCGCCGGGGGCCACGATGAGCGTGCGGCTCTTGAGCGATACGCCGTTGGCGAGCTTCACTTCATGCAGGCCGCCGGGCACGCGCGACGGGATGAGCCCCTCGGCGCGCTGGAGGTTCATGATGTCGACCTCGTAATCGCGGACATGGCGCTCGAGATCGGCCGCGAACCGTGGGCCTTCGGTCGACTGGACGGAGATGAAATTCTCGATGCCCATCGTGTCCATCACCTGCCCGCCGAATCGCTCGGCGGCGATGCCGGTGCGGATGCCTTTCCGCGCGGTGTAGACCGCCGCCGCCGCGCCGGCCGGGCCGCCGCCGACGATCAGCACGTCGAACGGCGCCTTGGTCTTGATCTTCTCGGCAGCGCGCGCCTCGGCGGCCGTGTCGATCTTGGCGACGATCTGCTCCAGTTCCATGCGGCCGCTGGCGAAGGGCTCGCCGTTGAGGAACACGGTGGGGACGGCCATCACCTTGCGCGCGTCGACCTCGGCCTTGAACAGGCCGCCGTCGATCGCGGTGTGGGTGATGCGCGGGTTGAGGACGGCCATCAGGTTCAGCGCCTGCACGACGTCCGGGCAGTTCTGGCACGACAGCGAGAAATAGGTTTCGAAGGCGAAGTCGCCATCGATGTTCTTTACCTGCTCGATCACCTCCTGCGCGGCCTTGGACGGATGCCCGCCAACCTGGAGGAGCGCGAGGACGAGCGAGGTGAACTCATGCCCCATCGGGATGCCGGCGAAGCGGACGGCGATATCGGTGCCGACGCGGCGGATCAGAAAGCTGGGCTTGCGCGCATCGTCGCCCGCCGCGACCGAAACCTTGTCGGACAGCGCCGCGATCTCGTGCAGCAGCTCACCGAGCTCCTTCGATTTCGCGTCGTCGCCGAGGCTCGACACCAGCTCGATGGGCTCGCGGATGTTGCCGAGATAGGCCTTCAACTGCGTGGTGAGATTGGCGTCGAGCATCGGGGGTAACTCCTGCGAAAGCGATGATCCCTTTCCCGTTCGGGCTGAGCTTGTCGAAGCCCTGCACTTTCTTCCGCGGAAGAAGGACAGCCCCTCGACAAGCTCAGGGCGAACGGTGGTGGGTTCCTATCCTTTGAAAACAAATGGCCGGGGCGAGTTTCCCCGCCCCGGCCACGTGCGACCCAGGGGGCTGGGATTGGGTTAGATCTTGCCGACCAGATCGAGCGACGGAGCCAGCGTGGCCTCGCCCTCTTCCCACTTCGCCGGGCAGACCTCGCCGGGGTGCGAAGCCCAATATTGCGCGGCCTTGATCTTGCGCAGCAGCTCGGCGGCGTTGCGGCCCACGCCCTCGGGCGTGATTTCGACGAGCTGCACGACGCCGTCGGGATCGGCGACGAAGGTGCCGCGATCGGCGAGGCCGACGCCTTCACGCAGGATGTCGAAATTGTTCGAGATCACGTGGTTCTGATCGCCGAGCATGAAATAGTTGATCTTGCCGATGGCGGGCGAGGTGTCGTGCCATGCCTTGTGGCTGAAATGCGTGTCGGTGGAGACCGAATAGACCTCGACGCCCATCTTCTGCAGCGTCGGGTAGATGTCGGCGAGATCTTCCAGCTCGGTCGGGCACACGAAGGTGAAATCCGCCGGGTAGAAGAAGAATACCGACCATTTGCCCTTCACGTCGGCATCGGTCACGTCGACGAATTTGCCTTCCTTGAACGCGGTCGCGGTGAACGGTTTGATCGTCTTGCCGATGATCGACATGGGGCAGTCTCCTTCAGGGGGTGGGTGGTACGAGGACGGATATAGGCAGGGGGTGCGATTCCCTGAAACGCAGAACTCCGTTATGTACGATTGAGGAAATCGATCAATAGTGCGTGATTGATCTATTTGTTCAGCGCCTGCCAGATCGTGAAGGCGCTGGTCAGCGTCAGCAGCGTGCCGACCATCGCCATCAGCGGCCGCGTCGGCACGCGCTTGGCGAGCAGCCCGCCGAGCGGCGCGGCGACCAGCCCGCCGATCAGCAGGCCGAGCGTCGCTAGCGTGAAGGCCGCAAAGCCGATCTGCGTGATGAAGGCGATCGAGACCGTCGTCGTCAGGAAGAACTCGCTGGTGTTGACGGTGCCGATCGTATGGCGCGGGGCGCTGCCCTGGACGAGCAGGTTCGACGTCACCACCGGGCCCCAGCCGCCGCCGCCCGCCGCATCGAGGAAGCCGCCGACCAGCCCGAGCGGCGCGACGACGCGCGGCGACTTCACCTCGATCGCGCCGCGCCATGCGCGGTAGAGGAGGTAAAGCCCGATCGCGGCGAGGTATGCCATCACGAACGGCTTGGCGACGCCCGCATCGATGTTGCTCAGCACGTACGCGCCGAGGAAGCCGCCGATCATGCCGGGGATCACCAGCCGCCGGAACAGCTTCCAGTCGACGTTGCGGTGCCAGACGTGACTCGCGCCAGACGCGGCGGTGGTGAAGGTTTCGACCGCGTGGACGCTGGCCGAGGCGAGGGCGGGGGGAACGCCCAGCACGCTTACCAGCAGCGTGGAATTGATCAGCCCGAACGCCATGCCGAGCGCGCCGTCGATGAGCTGCGCGAGGAAGCCGACGGCGATGAAGGGGAGGATGCTTTCGATATCGGTGAAGTGAAATTCGGGCATGCATCCGCTCGGCTGGGGACAGTATAACGCTTGGTAGCCGCCGCGTTCCCGAAATCCTAGTAAAAAGCTAGGTTTTACAATTAGGGAACTTCGCTACCGCCCGGTACTTTAATTGTTGCCGATATGCGATTATGTGCGCGGAAAGATGTTTGGGGACACGGTTTTATGCGGCGACTGATCGCCTATCTCGATTCGATCAAGGCGCGCGATCCCGCGCCGCGGTCGCGTGCCGAGATCCTGACCTATCCGGGCGTGTGGGCGGTGGCGTGGCACCGCGTCGCGCACCGCCTGTTCAAGGCGGAGCTGTATTTCCTCGCGCGCTGCATCAATCACTTTTCGCGGGCGTGGACCGGCGTGGACATCCACCCCGGCGCGACGATCGGGCATAACCTCTTCATCGATCACGGCTTCGGCGTGGTGATCGGCGAGACGGCGACCATCGGCGACGGCGTGACGATCTATCAGGGCGTGACGCTGGGCGGCACCAGCCCCGACAATGGCGTGGCGGGCAAGCGCCATCCGACCATCCTCGACGGTGCGATCCTCGGTTCGGGCGCGCAGGTGCTCGGGCCGATCACGGTCGGCAAGGGCGCGCGCATCGGCGCCAACGCCGTCGCCACGCGCGACGTGGCGGCGGGCGCGGTGATGGTCGGCATCCCGGCGCGCGCGACGATGGTCGAGCGCGATCCCGCCTTCCTCGCCTACGGCACGCCGTGCAGCCAGATGTTCGATCCGCAGACGCAGAAGGTCGAACTGCTGCGCTGCGAGCTGGAGACGATGCGCAAGCGGCTCGACGCGCTGCTCGCCGACAACGAGGTCATGCGCAACCGCGCCTGATGGGGACGGTAACGCCTTTTCCCAACGCGGGCGGGCAGCCGCTCCAGATCGGGTTCGACCGGCTCGAACTCACGCGCATCCTCGATCTCTACGGCCGCATGGTCGCGGCCGGGCATTGGCGCGACTATGCGATCGAGCTGGGCAAGGACGCGGCGGTGTTCGCGTGCTTCCGGCGGACGGCGGAGCGGCCGGAGTTCCGCATCGAGAAACGCCCGGCGCTCAGGAACAAGCAGGGCATGTGGGCGCTGGTCGGCGAGCACGGCGCGATCGTGAAGCGCGGGCATGAGCTCGGGCCGGTGCTGGCACCGGTGGAGCGGAGGCTGGTGAAGCTGGTCGAGTAAGCGGCGCAGGCGCGTCGCGTAGGCGTAGCCGGAGGACGGCGCCGGTGCGCGACGCGCAGCGCCGCTTACGGCCGGCGGGTCGGCGCAAGCGCCGAACCCGGCCGACGGCTTTGCCGTCGGCGCGACGTCCTGAGACAGAAGAAGCGGGGCCCCGGCTCAAGGCCGGGGTGACGCTTGCTTCTCAGGCACCCGAGTCCGGTTTCTCCACAACCTCGGCCACCACCGGCACCGCCACAGTCGGTGCGGCGGCACCGGCGAGCATGCCGCCCATCGTCGCGCCGTTCATGCCGAGCTCGGCCATCAGCGCATCGATCAGCGGGCCGCCGACGCGGTAGCGCATCGCCGCCGCAACGGCCGCATCGGCGAGGTTGCCGGTGCCGCCAGCCGCGTCGCCCGCGGCACCGTCGCCGTGCAGGCCGCGCGCGTCGAGGATCGAGATCTTGTCGATCTGCTCGATCGGCTTGCCCGCCGCGGCGATGATGCCGGGCAGCGCTTCCAGCATCGCCTTGCGTACCAGCAGAGCGGTCTGCGCATCGCTGAGGATATTGGTCGCCTGGTTGAGCGCGGTCTGGCCCGCCGCGTCGACCTGGAAGGCGGCGGCGCGGCCCTCGGCGCGCGCCTTCTCGGCATCGGCCTGCGCGACCGCTTCGGTGCGCAGCGCGGTGGCGCGCGCCTCGGCCGCCTCCTTCTCGGCGGTGGCGGCGACGGTGATCTGCACCGCTTCCTCCTGCGCGCGCTGCGTCGCCGCGATCACCGCGACGTTCTTGTTGCGGTTCGCGATCTCGGTCGCCTTGGCGGTGGCGACGCTTTCCTCGGCGCGGACGGCGAGCGCACGTGCCTCGTTGGCGGCGGCGGTGGCGGTCGATTCCTCTTCCGATTTCTGCGCGGTCTGCACCGCCGTGGTGATGCGCGCTAGCTCGATGTTGCGATCGCGCTCGATCGAGGCGGTCTGCACGGCGCCGTCGCGCGCGATGGTCGCGGTCTGCGTCACCTTGTCGGCTTCGGTCTGGGCGACGGTCTGCGCCTGTTCGGCGGTGATGCGGGCGATCTCGGCGAGGCGGGTCTGTTCGGCTTCGGCGGTGGCGATGGCGGTCGCCTGCTGTGCGCGCAGCGCCGCAAGCGTCTGCTCCTGCGTGAGGCGCGCCTGTTCGGCCGCCTGCGCGATCTCGAGGCTCTGGTTATTCGCCTCGAGGTTGCGCTGCTCGATCTCGACGCGGTTGGTCGCGACGATGTCGTTGCGGATCTTCTTGCGCTCCTCGATCGTGCGGGTCAGCACGGTGAGGCCCTCGGCGTCGAAGGCATTGTTTTCGTTGAAATGTTCGAACGCCGTCTGGTCGAAATGGGTGATCGACACGGACTCGAGCTGGAAGCCGTTCATGTCGAGATCGGTCATCAGCGCTTCCTGCACCTTCTGGATGAAGTCGGCGCGGTTGGCGTGGAGATGCTCCATCGTCATCGTCGCCGCGACCGAGCGCAGCGCCGAGACGAGCTTGCCGTCGAGCAGCGACTTCACCGCATCCGGGCTGTTCACCGAATTGCCGAGCGTCTGCGCGGCGGCGGCGATCGACTCCGCGTCGGGCTTCACCTTGATGTGGAACAGGCCGACGACATCGACGCGCAACTTGTCGAGCGTGATCAGCGCGTCCTTGTTGAGGCGCGACACCTCCAGCTTCACCGTCGTCAGGCGCACCTGCATCAGTTCGTGCAGCACGGGGATGACCATGATGCCGCCGTTAAGCACGACCTTCTCACCGCCGAAGCCGGTGCGGATCAGCGCGACGTCCTTGGTCGCGCGGCGATAGAGCCGGGTCAGGATCACGCCGATCACGACGAGCGCGAGCAGCACGATGCCGGCGTAGATCAGGATGGTGATGAGCGAAGCGGGCACGTGGGTCTCCTGTGGAGCGGGGTTCAGATCGGTCGAAGGGTCGGGTCGGTATCGGGCACGACGTAGAAGGTGCGGCCGTCGCGCCGGACGAGCAGGGCGCTTTCGCCCTGCGCGACGGTGGTGTGATCGTCATGCGGCTCGACCATGACGTAATGCGCCTGGCCGTGCTGATCGATCACCTTCGCGCGGGCGGGGCGGCCGCGCCCTGCAGTGCCCTCCAGCACGGTGCCGCGCTGCATCAGCAGATCCTCGACGCCGATGACGGTCGTCTCATAGCTCGGCATGACGCGCGCGAGTCCGCCCGCCGCGAAGGCGTTGGCGACGAGCGCGACGGGCAGGGCGATCGCCACCGCGATGCCCCAGTGGAAGGGGCCGGCAAGCTGCTGGAGCGCGACGCCCGCGATGGTGAAGCAGCCGAGCAGCGACGTCAGCCAGATCAGGATCGGCAGCCCGCGCCCGAAGCCGAGCCAGCCGAGCACGTCGGGTGCCTCGGCATGACCGATCTCGACATGACCGTCGAGATCGAGGCTGCCGAGCCCGAGCCCGATCGCTTCGATCAGGCCGATGCCGATCATTACGAAGAAGGCGACGGTGAAGGGGGCGTATGCCGCGGTGAGAAAAAGATCGAACACGGGGGCCATCATATCGCGGAGTGCCTTACGCCTATAGCACAATCGCGACATGAACGGATGAGGTAAATCAACGGGTTAGGTGCAATGACTGTCAGGCGCGCAGGATTGTTGACACCGTCGCGCTACGTTTCGTCAATAGACCCGCCGGCGATCGAACCACGTCGCGGCGTCTTCGCCGTAGAGGATCAGGATCGCCAGACCTTCGACACTCAACTGGATTATCGACAGCGTGATCGCCGCCGCGCCGCTCTCGCTCGGCAACGTGATCATGCCGGCGGCGCGCAGGAAGGCGATGCTGGTGGCGAGGCCGAGCATCCAGCGCAAGCCGAGCGCCCCGCGTGCGGCGCGCGATCTGCCGAAGAATATTAGCAGCATCAGTGACAAGGCGAAGGCGATCCCGAGCAGGCGGATCGTCATGATCCGCGCGGCGAGCGTCTGCGCCGCGTCCGGTGCGATTCTGAAACCGAAATCGCTCGTCCGCGTGGCGTAGAGCGCAAGCAGCAGCGCCACCAGCGTCGAGAAGCCGAACAGCAGCGCGAACACTGTGATCGATGTCGGTCTTTGCACGCTGTTTCGCCCCACGCCGGTTTCGGTGAAAGGGGATATGCCGTCGGGTTTAAGACTTTGCGTATCCGCCCTTCTCGACAAAACAAAACCGCCGCCCGGGTTTCCCCGGACGGCGGCTTTTGTTCGCTTCGGTCACCCGAGCCCGAGGATCACTCCTGGTTCAGGTAATCCCCGGCGTCGGCATCGGTGCCGGTGCCCGACACTTCGACCGAGGCCAGTGCGTCGTGCGTGCCGCCGGCGTCGCGCGGGCTGCGCGCGAGTTCGGCTGCATGCTCCTCGGCGGCCGAGGCCGGGGCGATGATCGACACTTCGGCCATCTTGCGCTGCGACACCCGCAGCGCCGCGTCACGCGACGAGGCGGCGACGCGCAGGCGGTTCATGCCCGCGCCCGTACCCGCCGGGATGAGGCGGCCGACGATGACGTTCTCTTTCAGGCCGATCAGCGTGTCCTGCTTGCCCTGGACCGCCGCCTCGGTGAGGACGCGGGTGGTCTCCTGGAACGACGCCGCCGAGATGAAGCTGCGGGTCTGCAGCGACGCCTTGGTGATGCCGAGCAGGATCGGCTTGCCCTGCGCACGGTTCTGGTTCTTGTCGAGCTTGTCGTTGATCGCATCCATCTCGTCGCGATCGACCTGCTCGCCGGCCAGCAGCGTGGTGTCCCCGCCGTCGGTGATCTCGACCTTCTGCAGCATCTGGCGAACGATCGTCTCGATGTGCTTGTCGTTGATCTTCACGCCCTGGAGACGATAGACCTCCTGGATTTCCGAGACGAGATATTCCGCCAGCGGCTCGATGCCGAGCACCTCGAGGATGTCGTGCGGATCGGGGCTGCCGCCGATGAGGTTGTCGCCGCGCTTGACGTAATCGCCTTCCTGCACGTCGATGACCTTCGACTTGGGCACCAGATACTCGACGACCTCGCCGCCATCCTCGGGCTGGATGCCGATCTTGCGCTTCGCCTTATAGTCCTTGCCGAACACCACGCGGCCGGAAACCTTGGCGATGATGGCATTTTCCTTCGGCTTGCGCGCCTCGAACAGCTCGGCCACGCGCGGCAGACCGCCCGTGATGTCGCGGGTCTTTGCGGACTCGCGGCTGACGCGGGCGAGAACGTCGCCGCCCGAGACCGTCGCACCATCCTCGACCGAGAGCGTCGCGCCGGGGACGAGCATGTAACGGCCCGCTTCCTCAGCACTTTCGCCGGTGAGGGTCAGGCGCGGACGCAGATCCTCCTTGGCCTTGGTGGTGGCGCGATATTCGATGACGACGCGCTGCGAGATGCCGGTCGCTTCGTCGGCCTGCTCGGTGAGCGTCTTGCCCTCGATCAGATCGACATATTTCACGACGCCGGGATTTTCCGTGATCACCGGCATGGTGAACGGATCCCATTCGGCCAGACGATCGCCCTTCGAAACGATGTGACCGTCATCGAACAGCACGTACGCGCCGTAGGGGATGCGGTGTACCGCACGCTCGCGGCCGTCCATGTCGACGATCGCCAGCTCGCCCGAACGCGACAGCACCACGCGGCGGCCGCGCTGATCGGTGATGGTGCGGAGATCACGATATTCCATCGTGCCGTCCGAAACCGCCTCGAGGTTCGACTGCTCGTTGAGCTGCGCCGCGCCGCCGATGTGGAAGGTACGCATCGTCAGCTGCGTGCCCGGCTCGCCGATCGACTGCGCCGCGATGACGCCGACCGCCTCGCCGATGTTCACCGGCGTACCGCGGGCGAGATCGCGCCCGTAGCACTTGCCGCAGACACCGATCTTGGTCTCGCAGACCAGCGGCGAACGGATCTTGCACGATTGCGTGCCGATCGCCTCGATCTTCGCCACCATTGGCTCGTCGAGCAGCGTGCCGGTCGGGATCACGATCTCGCCCGTCTTGCTGTCGATGATGTCCTCGGCCGTGGTGCGGCCCAGGATACGCTCGCCGAGCGACGCGATGGTCGATCCGCCCTGCACGATCGCGCGCATTTCCAGCGCCCGTTCGGTGCCGCAGTCGTCCTCGATGATGACGCAATCCTGCGACACGTCGACGAGACGGCGGGTGAGGTAGCCCGAGTTCGCGGTCTTGAGCGCCGTATCCGCGAGGCCCTTGCGGGCGCCGTGGGTCGAGTTGAAGTATTCAAGGACGGTCAGGCCTTCCTTGAAGTTAGAGATGATCGGCGTCTCGATGATCTCGCCCGACGGCTTCGCCATCAGGCCGCGCATGCCGGCGAGCTGCTTGATCTGCGCCTGCGAACCGCGGGCACCCGAGTGCGCCATCATGTAGATCGAGTTGATCGGCTTCTCGCGGCCCTTGTTGGGGCCGTCCTCGTACTTACGGACCGCCTTGATCTCGTTCATCATCGAGTTCGCGACCTGGTCGCCGCAACGGCTCCAGGCGTCGATCACCTTGTTGTACTTCTCCTGCTGCGTGATCAGACCGTCCTGATACTGCTGCTCGAAGTCCTTCACCTGCTCGCGCGTCTCGTCGACCAGCTTCTCCTTGTCGGGCGCGATGATCATGTCGTCCTTGCCGAACGAGATGCCGGCCTTGAAGGCGTGCTTGAAGCCCAGCGACATGATCGCGTCGGCGAACAGCACCGTGTCCTTCTGGCCGGTGTGGCGATAGACCTCGTCGATCACGTCGCCCACGTCCTTCTTGGTGAGGAGGCGGTTGACGGTATCGAACGGCACCTTCGACGATTTGGGCAGGCACTCGCCGAGCAGCATGCGACCGGGGGTGGTCTCATAGCGCTTGAGATACTGCTTGCCGTCCTCGTCGGTCTGCGGGACGCGGCTGATGATCTTGGTGTGGAGCGTCACCGCGCCGGCCTCGATCGCCTGATGGACCTCGGACATATCCGAGATCATCATGCCCTCGCCGGGCTCGCCTTCCTTGAGCATCGACAGGTAATAGAGACCCAGCACCATGTCCTGCGACGGCACGATGATCGGCTTGCCGTTGGCGGGCGACAGGATGTTGTTGGTCGACATCATCAGCACGCGCGCTTCGAGCTGGGCTTCCAGCGAAAGCGGGACGTGGACGGCCATCTGGTCACCGTCAAAGTCGGCGTTGAAGGCCGAGCAGACCAGCGGGTGCAGCTGGATCGCCTTGCCTTCGATCAGCACGGGCTCGAACGCCTGGATGCCGAGGCGGTGGAGCGTCGGCGCGCGGTTGAGCATGACCGGGTGCTCGCGAATGACTTCGTCGAGGATGTCCCAGACTTCCTTGCGCTCCTTCTCGACCCACTTCTTCGCCTGCTTGAGGGTCATCGAGAGACCCTTGGCGTCGAGGCGCGCGTAGATGAACGGCTTGAACAGCTCGAGCGCCATCTTCTTCGGCAGGCCGCACTGGTGCAGCTTGAGTTCCGGCCCGGTCACGATGACCGAACGGCCCGAATAGTCGACGCGCTTGCCGAGCAGGTTCTGGCGGAAGCGGCCCTGCTTGCCCTTGAGCATGTCGGACAGCGACTTGAGCGGACGCTTGTTGGCGCCGGTGATCGTGCGGCCGCGGCGGCCATTGTCGAACAGCGCGTCAACCGCTTCCTGCAGCATGCGCTTCTCGTTGCGGACGATGATGTCCGGCGCGCGCAGCTCCATCAGGCGCTTGAGGCGGTTGTTGCGGTTGATCACGCGGCGATAGAGATCGTTCAGATCCGACGTCGCGAAGCGGCCGCCGTCCAGCGGCACCAGCGGGCGCAGCTCGGGCGGGATGACCGGCACGACCTCGAGGATCATCCATTCCGGGCGGTTGCCCGAATCGATGAAGCTCTCGACGACCTTCAGCCGCTTGATGATCTTCTTGGGCTTCAGCTCGGACTTGGTGACGGCCAGCTCTTCGAGCAGCTCCTTGCGCTCACCCTCGAGATCGAGATCCTGCAGCATGATGCGCACCGCTTCCGCGCCGATGCCGGCCGAGAACGAATCCTCGCCATACTCGTCCTGCGCGTCGAGGAGCTCGTCCTCGGTCATCAGCTGGTACTTTTCGAGCGGGGTGATGCCCGGCTCGATGACGATATAGGCTTCGAAATACAGCACGCGCTCGAGCTGCTTGAGCTGCATGTCGAGCAGCAGGCCGATGCGCGAGGGCAGCGACTTCAGGAACCAGATGTGCGCGACGGGTGCTGCCAGCTCGATATGGCCCATGCGCTCACGCCGGACCTTCGAGACGGTGACCTCGACGCCGCACTTCTCGCAGACGATGCCCTTGTACTTCATGCGCTTGTACTTGCCGCACAGGCACTCGTAATCCTTGATCGGGCCGAAGATGCGCGCGCAGAACAGGCCGTCACGCTCGGGCTTGAACGTGCGGTAGTTGATGGTCTCGGGCTTCTTGATCTCGCCGAACGACCACGAGCGGATGCGATCCGGCGAGGCGATGCCGATCTGGATCTGGTCGAAGGTCTCCGGCTTGGCGACCGGGTTTGCGAAGTTGGTCAGTTCGTTCATTTTCAGCTCCAATTCCCCTCCCGCGTGCGGGAGGGGCTAGGGGAGGGCATGTCAGCGTCGGGAAGGTGCTTGGCCCACAGGCCCTCCCCCGACCCCTCCCGCAAGCGGGAGGGGAGATAGTGTGGCTTACTCCGCCGCGATCGCGACGCCGTCCGGGTCGAACTCTTCGATCGACTTCAGCTCGACGTTCAGGCCCAGCGAGCGCATTTCCTTGACGAGCACGTTGAAGCTCTCGGGAATGCCGGCCTCGAACGTGTCGTCGCCCTTGACGATCGCCTCGTAGACCTTGGTGCGGCCGACCACGTCGTCCGACTTCACCGTCAGCATTTCCTGCAAGGTGTAGGCGGCGCCGTAGGCCTGGAGCGCCCAGACCTCCATCTCGCCGAAGCGCTGTCCGCCGAACTGCGCCTTGCCGCCCAGCGGCTGCTGGGTGACGAGCGAGTACGGCCCGATCGAACGCGCGTGGATCTTGTCGTCCACGAGATGGTGCAGCTTGAGCATGTAGATGATGCCCACCGTCACCTTGCGATCGAACTGGTCGCCGGTGCGGCCGTCGAACAGGTCCGACTGGCCCGACGTATCGAGGCCCGCCAGCGTCAGCATCTCCGACACGTCCTTCTCACGCGCACCGTCGAACACCGGGGTGCCGAACGGGATGCCCGTCTTCAGGTTCTGCGCCAGCTCGATGATCTGCTCCGCCGAACGGCTCTTGATGTCGTCGGCATAATGATCGCCGTAGACTTCGAGCAGGCGCGTCTTGACCGCGTCGGGCATTTCACCGCCCTTGGCGTCCGGGTTCGCCTCGCGCCAGTCCTCCAGCGCGCGGTGGACCTGCTGGCCGAGGTTGCGCGCCGCCCAGCCGAGATGCGTCTCGAAGATCTGACCGACGTTCATGCGGCTCGGCACGCCCAGCGGGTTGAGCACGAGATCGACCGGCGTACCGTCGGCGAGGAACGGCATGTCCTCCGCCGGCAGAATGCGCGAGATAACGCCCTTGTTGCCGTGACGGCCGGCCATCTTGTCGCCCGGCTGCAGCTTGCGCTTCACCGCGACGAAGACCTTGACCATCTTCAGCACGCCCGGCGGCAGCTCGTCGCCCCGCTCCAGCTTCTCGCGACGGTCGTGGAACTTGTCGGTGATCAGCTTGGCGGCTTCGTCATACTGGCCCTTCACCGCTTCCAGATTGCTCTGCACGGCGTCGTCGGCGACGGCGAACTTCCACCACTCGTAACGATCGACGCTGTCGAGCAGATCCTGATCGATGACCGCACCCTTCTTGAGGCCCTTCGGCACCGCGGTCGCGGTCTGGCCGAGCAGCATCTCCTTGAGGCGGCTCCAGGTCGCGCGGTTGAGGATCGAACGCTCGTCGTCCGAGTCCTTCTTCAGGCGCTCGATCTCCTCGCGCTCGATCGCCATCGCGCGCTCGTCCTTGTCGATGCCGTGGCGGTTGAACACGCGCACCTCGACGACCGTGCCGGCGACGCCCGGCGGCAGGCGCAGCGACGTGTCGCGCACGTCCGACGCCTTCTCGCCGAAGATCGCGCGGAGCAGCTTCTCTTCCGGCGTCATCGGGCTTTCGCCCTTCGGCGTGATCTTCCCGGCGAGGATATCGCCCGGCTCGACCTCGGCACCGATGTAGACGATGCCCGCCTCGTCGAGGTTGCGCAGCGCCTCCTCGCCGACGTTCGGGATATCGCGGGTGATGTCCTCCGGCCCGAGCTTGGTGTCGCGCGCCATGACTTCGAATTCCTCGATGTGGATCGAGGTGAAGACGTCGTCCTTCACGATACGCTCGGAGATGAGGATCGAGTCCTCATAGTTGTAGCCGTTCCAGGGCATGAACGCGACGAGCGCGTTGCGGCCCAGCGCCAGCTCGCCGAACTCGGTCGAGGGACCGTCGGCGATCACGTCGCCCACGTTCACGACCTCACCCACCTTCACCAGCGGACGCTGGTTGATGCAGGTGTTCTGGTTCGAACGCTGGAACTTCATCAGCGTGTAGATGTCGACGCCCGACTGGCCGGCCTCGACCTCACCCGTCGCGCGGATGACGATACGGGTCGCATCGACCTGATCGACGATGCCCGAACGCTTGGCGGCAATCGCGGCACCCGAGTCACGCGCGACCGTCTCTTCCATGCCGGTGCCGACGAACGGCGCCTCGGCGCGCACCAGCGGCACGGCCTGACGCTGCATGTTCGATCCCATCAGCGCGCGGTTGGCGTCGTCGTTTTCCAGGAACGGGATGAGCGAGGCCGCGACCGACACCAGCTGCTTGGGCGAAACGTCCATCAGCGTGATGTTGTTGGGGATCGCCATCAGGAATTCGCCCGCCTGACGCGACGAGACCAGCTCCTCGGTGAACGAACCGTCGGTGGTCAGATCGGCGTTGGCCTGCGCGATCGTGTGCTTGGCCTCTTCCATCGCCGACAGATAGACGACGTCGTCCGTCACCTTGTGATCGACGACCTTGCGGTACGGCGTCTCGATGAAGCCGTACTTGTTGACGCGGCTGAACGAGGCGAGCGAGTTGATCAGGCCGATGTTCGGGCCTTCCGGCGTCTCGATCGGGCAGATGCGGCCATAGTGCGTCGGGTGGACGTCGCGGACTTCGAAGCCCGCGCGCTCACGCGTGAGGCCGCCCGGCCCGAGCGCCGAGACGCGACGCTTGTGCGTCACTTCGGAGAGCGGGTTGGTCTGATCCATGAACTGCGAGAGCTGCGACGAGCCGAAGAACTCGCGCACCGCGGCGACCGCCGGCTTCGCGTTGATCAGGTCATTCGGCATGACGGTCGAGACGTCGACCGACGACATGCGCTCCTTCACGGCGCGCTCCATGCGGAGCAGGCCGACGCGGTACTGGTTCTCGAGCAGCTCGCCGACCGAGCGCACGCGGCGGTTGCCGAGGTTGTCGATATCGTCGATCTCGCCCTTGCCGTCCTTCAGGTCGACCAGCGTCTTGACGACGGCGAGGATATCCTCGGTGCGCAGCGTCGTGACCGTGTCCTCGGCGTCGAGCTCGAGGCGCATGTTGAGCTTCACGCGGCCGACCGCGCTCAGATCGTAGCGATCGGGATCGAAGAACAGGCCGCTGAACAGCGACTCCGCGGTTTCGAGCGTGGGCGGCTCGCCGGGGCGCATGACGCGGTAGATGTCGGACAGCGCCTGCTCGCGCTCCTCGGCCTTGTCGGCCTTGAGCGTGTTGCGGATCCAGGGGCCGGTCGTGACGTGATCGATGTCGAGCAGCTCGATCCGGTCGATGCCCGCCTTGTCGAGCAGTTCGAGGTTCTCGGCCGACACTTCGTCGCCCGCCTCGATGTAGATCTGGCCGGTCTGCTCGTTGATGAGGTCATAGGCCGAATAGCGGCCGAAGATTTCCTCGGTCGGGATCAGCAGGTCGGTCAGGCCGTCCTTGGCCGCCTTGTTGGCGGCGCGGGGGCTGATCTTCTGGCCGCTCGCGAACACGATCTCGCCGGTCTTGGCGTCGATGATGTCGAACATCGGCTTCTGGCCGCGCCAGTTTTCCGCCGCGAAGGGGATGATCCAGCCGCCCTGGCCGCGCACGAAGGTGACGCGGTTGTAGAAGTAGTTGAGGATCTCTTCCGAGTTCAGGCCGAGCGCATAGAGCAGCGCCGTCACCGGCAGCTTGCGCTTGCGATCGATACGGACGTTGACGATGTCCTTCGCGTCGAACTCGAAATCGAGCCACGAACCGCGATACGGGATCACGCGCGCCGCGAAGAGATACTTGCCCGAGGCATGCGTCTTGCCGCGGTCATGGTCGAACAGCACGCCCGGCGAACGGTGCATCTGCGAGACGATCACGCGCTCGGTGCCGTTGATGATGAAGGTGCCGTTCTGCGTCATGAGCGGCATGTCGCCCATGTAGACGTCCTGCTCCTTGATATCGAGGACCGAACGCGCCTCGGTATCGGCGTCCACCTCGAACACGATCAAGCGCAGCGTGACGCGCATCGGCGCGGCATAGGTGATGCCGCGCTGGCGGCACTCGTCGGTGTCGAACTTGGGGGGCTCGAGTTCGTAATTGACGAAGTCGAGTTCGGCGGTGCCGGCGAAGTCGCGGATCGGGAAGACCGAGCGCAGCGTCTTTTCGAGGCCCGAGACATAACCGATCGAAGGATCGCTGCGGAGGAACTGTTCGTAGCTCTCGCGCTGCACCTCGATCAGGTTCGGCATCTGCACCACTTCGTGGATGTTGCCGAACACCTTGCGGATGCGGCGCTTTGCGGTGCCGCCTTCGATCGCCTTGGTCGCCATGTGATTTTTTGCCCTCAAGTCAAAATTCGTGTCCGGCTCGCCCGGACGGGCACGCATAAAGACGCAAAAAGCCGCTCGTTCTCCGTGTTCTGGAAAACAGCAGCTTCAGCGTCCTTGTGAAACCACAACCCTCAATCCGATCGACACGCTGCGCGACGGCATGTCATTTCCCGAAAGCTGTGATGAAGAGAGCCATATAGGCGGGGTGTTGGATCGTGTCAAACCACTGGTTTAATTCGGCTGGTCGATGACGAGCACCGGACTGCCGCAATTTCGAGCCGATCATGGGCCGAATCCCGGGTTCCCTTCATTGTAGACCCGTTATGAGAGGACACACCCCCAAGCCCGCAACCGGGCATCGCCGCGCGTTCGCCGCGCTCGTTTCAACCGCCGCTCTGGCTGTCGCGCTGACAGCTTCCGGTCCGGCATTTGCGCAGCAGGAAGCCGCGCCGCCGCCCGTCACGCCGACGGTGGCACAGCCCGCGCCCACGGCGCCGGTGCAGGCCGCTCCAGCCCCGGCACCACAGGCCGCGGCACCCGCCGCGCCGACCTTCGCGCCGCCGTCGCCGGTGGTGCAGCCGATCGATCCGTCCAAGACCGGCCCCGCGCAGGTTACCGAGACGGCCGCAGCCGACGCCGCCCCGGCGCGCCCGGCCGCCCGCCGCACCGCTACGCGCCAGACCGAGACGCGCACCGTCCGCGCCGAGCGTCCCGCTCCGGCCGCCGCCGCCGCACCCGCCGCGAAGCCTGCCGCACCGGCACCTGCCCCCGAAGCCGCCGCGCCCGCCGCAGCACCTGTCGCCGCGGCTCCGGTGGCCGCTCCGGCTCAACCCGCTGCCGACACTTCGGCGCAATCGACCACTACTCAGCAGACCACCAATACCGATGCCGCGCCGCTCTGGCCCTGGCTCGTCGCCGGCGGCCTGATCGTGCTTGGCCTGACCGCCTTCTTCGCGCTGCGCCGCCGCCGTGCCGACGAAGAAGTCTATTATGAAGAGACCTATGCGGAACCTGCCTATGTCGAGCCCGTCGCCGCGACGCCGGTTGCCGAGCCCGTCTACGTCGCCCCGGTGGCCGTCGCTGCCGAGCCGCTGGTCGAAACCGACGTCGCCGTCGCGCCGACCCAGGCCGAACTGACCGAGCCGGAAAGCGACGATGTCGCCGCGCTCACCGATGCCGCCGCTCCCGTCGCCAACCGCCCATGGCTCGAATTCGCGATGCGCCCGATCAGCGCCAGCACCAACGCCGACGAGGCGATGGTGGAGATCGAGCTGACCGTGGGCAATTCGGGATCGATCGCCGCCGAGCATGTACAGATCTCGACCTTCATGTTCCCGGCCGGTCACACCGACGCGACCGAGATGGAGCGCCTGCTGCTCGAACGCGGTGCGCACGAAGGCGTCACCATCGAGCCGGGTGAGGGCACGCGCCTCGACGCCACGCTCTCGGTCCTGCGCTCGCAGCTCGAGGGCGATTTCCAGCCGGTGATCGTCGCCGACGCCCGCTACCGCCTGCCCGACGGCAGCGAGGGCCGCACTGCCGCCTCGTTCGCGATCGGCCTGTCGGACCGTGACGGGATTTCCCCGATACCGACCGACGACAAGGGCCGCCACGAGGATATTTCCGCCGTGCTCTACGGCGAACCCGAACACGCCTGACCCTAGCGGGGCGTGCGCCTGGGCCCGCGTCGCCACCCGGCGGCGCGGGTCTTTTGCCGCGCAAATGGCTCGGCTTGTCTTTCCCGCGCGCGCGGTCGTATGGCGTTCATCGGGGACGCACTAAGGCGATTTTCGTGAAACGCATGACAACAGGGGGAGCGCTGCTGGCGCTGGCGGCAGCAAGCGGCGCGTTCGCCCAGAGTCCGCAGGCTAACACGCAAGCGCCCGCGCCGGGCACGATCCCCGGCCTCGACACCTTCACTCTGCCCGGCCAGCGCCCGACCCCCACGCCGCTGCCCGAGCCCGCGCCGACGATCGCGCCGCGTCCGACGCCGAGCGCGACGCCCGCGCCGACGCCTGCGGCAAGCGCTACGCCTGCTCCGCGCGCCACGCCTGCGCCGCGCGCTACCCCGACGCCCGCCGCGCGCGCGACGCCGACCTCCACGCCGACCGCCACCGCAACCCCCACGCCCGCCGCGAGCCCGACGCCCGCGCCGACCCGCGCGCCGATCGAGGTCGTCACCCCCTCGGCTGCGCCAGCCACGCCGGCGTCTTTTCCGTGGCTATGGGTATCGATCGCCGCGTTCGCTCTCGCGTTGGCGATCCTGCTCGCGATCATCCTCCTACGCCGCAAACGCGGGGAGGCCGAGCCCGAAGCGTTCGAAGCGGAGGCATTGCCCGCACCCCCGCCGCCACCGCGCAAGCCCGCCAACAAGGCCGCGACCACGCTCGCCCCGCGCGAGACTCCGCCCGCGCCGGAGGCACCGCCCGCACCGCTGCCGGTGGCCGCTCCCGCGCCGTCGCCAGTGGCCGCTCCCGAGGCACCGCCGCCGCCGCTCGCGACCCCCGCCACGACCGTCCCGCGCGCGCGGCTGAAGATCGGTCTCGAGGTCCGCCGCGCGGGCACCAACCTGCTCAACGCCGCGGTCGATTACCGCTTCCTCGTCACCAACACCGGCGAGTCCGCCGCGCTCGCCGTCGCCATCGACCTGCGGCTGATCGGCGTGACCGACCAGACCGGCATGATGCTGGCGCGGCTGTTCGCCAACCCGATCGGCCAGCCGACCGTCGAACCCTTCGATCTCCCCGCCGGCGTGACGGTCGAACTCGACGGCACCGCCGCCGTCCCGCGCGAATCCATGCCGAGCATCACCACCGGCGAGAAGCAGATGTTCGTGCCGATCCTGTCGCTCAACTGCGAATATTCGTGGGAGGGTGGTGATGGCCAGGATGCGGCGTCGTTCGTGATCGGCCTGGATCGCGGGCAGGGGGCCAAGCTCGGCGCGTTCCGCCTGAACGGCGTGCCCCGGATGTGGGGCGAGGTGAAGGTGATGGACTATCCGGTTTCGCGCCAGCGATGAGACGGTTTAGCGCGAGCTAAAGCGCACGTCGCCAGCGCGGCCGGCGGGCCGAAGGCCCGTCCGACGTCACGGGCTTTGCCCGTGACGGGGCGTTCAAGCGCGGATGAATTTCCAGATGCCCCAGATCAATAGCGCCGTCGCGGCAGCCGCGCCGACGACAGCGATGAAAATGCGGGTGGCGAGATCGGGGTGGGGCACAAAATGATCGAACACTTTGCTGCTCAAAGCCCCAAACAGGCCGATTGCGAGGCACAACCAGAAATTTATCTTGCTGGGTCGCGGATCTGTCTGGGGAGACGTCATCGCACGATGCTACGGTCGCTGCGCTGGATTCTCAATCGACGTTTCACGAATAAGGGCGGCCCCTCGCGGAGCCGCCCTTATTCTTTCCGAGCAAGCCGTCATGGGAGTAAATCCCATGACGTCGGACGCTGGCTGAAGCCAGCGCCGGCCGGCCTTGTTGGGGTGCGGATTAGCTCGCGCTAATCCGTCTTCCCAACTGCGGCTTACTTGATCTCGACGGTCGCGCCGGCTTCTTCCAGCTGCTTCTTGATCTTCTCGGCCTCGTCCTTCGAGACGCCTTCCTTGACGGCCTTGGGAGCCGACTCGACCAGCGTCTTGGCTTCGGTCAGGCCGAGCTGCGTGATCGCGCGGACTTCCTTGATGACGTTGATCTTCTTGCCGCCGTCGCCCGTCAGGATGACGTCGAATTCGGTCTTCTCTTCGGCTGCCGGAGCAGCGGCGCCGCCGCCACCAGCGGCCGGAGCGGCTGCGACAGCTGCTGCTGCCGAAACGCCCCACTTCTCTTCGAGCAGCTTCGACAGCTCGGCTGCTTCGAGGACGGTCAGTTCGCTCAGCTGGTCAACCAGCGCGTTCAGGTCTGCCATGTGTATTCTCCATCTGGGGGCCATGCCCCGGTCTGTTCAGGTCAAAATGATCTCGAAAACGCCTGCGATCAGGCGGCTTCCTTGTCCTTCTCGGCGTAGGCGCTGAGCACGCGCGCGAGCTGGGCCGCGGGAGCCTGCGTGATGGTCGCCAGCTTCGTTGCCGGGGCAACGATGAGGCCGACGATCTTGGCACGCAGTTCATCCAGCGACGGCATCGTCGCGAGTGCCTTGACGCCATCGACGTCGAGGACGGTCGCGCCCATCGCCCCACCGACGATTTCGAACTTGTCGTTCGTCTTCGCGAAATCGACGGCCACCTTGGCGGCCGCGACGGGATCGATGGAAGTGGCGAGACCGACCGGCCCGGTGAGCATGTCGCCCAGCGAGAGATAGTCGGTGCCGTCGAGCGCGATCTTGGCAAGCTTGTTCTTCGAGACCTTGTAGGTCGCGCCGGCGTCCCGCATCGCGTTGCGCAGCTTGGTCGACTGGGCAACGGTCATGCCGAGGTTGCGGGTAACCACAACCACGTTCACCTCGTTAAAGGTGCGGTTCAGGTCGGCGACGAGCTCGGTCTTTTGAGCACGATCCATGCCATTCTCCACGTTTGGCCCGCCGTAAACGGCGAGCCGGCTTCAAGTCCGAAAGCCGCGCGAACGCGAACCCCCGGGGCTGTCCAGCGATGGGGCATGGGAGACCGGCGCATGAGAGCGACGGGCAGGGGAGGGCCTTTGGGCGCTCCCGGTAATTCCATTCCCCGTCTCGGCGGGAAATTAAGCGACGGCAAACCCGGCGCACCCACTGTCTCGGACGGACCCGGCATAGTCGACCATGGGACAAGCCATGCCGGGCGAGCGCGGGCACATAACGGATAAGGCGGCGAAGTCAACCGGCCACAATCCTCCCCCAGGTGGCAGGCAAAGCCTGACGGAGGGGGCGGACGGCGGTGCCCGCTCGGCTGCATCGATGTCCTTCGCCTCCGACGCTTCGCGACACCTCCCTCTTGCGGGGGGAGGATGCAATCTCCGTCAACATGAAGCTTCTGTCATGTTCCCGTCGCAAAAGAGTCTCGCCGCTGTCTCGCGCAAGCAATGCGCATGTTACGTTTGAGGAACACACGCACCCGCAGGACCACAGGCCATACCGGCCGGGACCGACCGGGGAATCTTCACATGACAGACACGAACCAGCTGACGATCGGCTATGACGACGGCGACGTCGATACCAATATTTCCGCCAATCCGCACCTGAACGAGCTGATCGATGCGCGCTACTCGCGCCGCCAGACGCTGTTCGGCGGCGTTTCGGCTGCGGCGTTCGCCGTGTTCGGCGGCGCGGCGCTCAGCGCGTGTTCGAATAACGATGCGGCCGCGCTCGTCCCGTCCGCGACCGTCACGACCGGCGGTTCGATCACCACCACGTCGGGCGTGACGGTGACGCTGACGGCGACCATCGGCGGCACCCATTCCGGCGATCAGTGGACGCAGATCAGCGGCCCCACGGTGACGCTCACCAACGCCAGCACCGCGACCGCGACCTTCTCGGCGCCGAGCGTCGCGGCCGCGACCCCGCTGGTCTTCCGCTTCTCGACCAAGGACGCTTCGGGCGCGCTCGTCGCTGCCGACAGCACTGTCACGGTCAATCCCGCCGTGCTCGGCTTCACCGCCGTTCCCAAGTCGCAGACCGATCTCGTCACCGTGCCGGCCGGCTATGAAGTCACCGTGCTCTACCGGCTCGGCGATCCGATCGCGTCGGGCGTCGCCGCCTTCGCCAACGACGGCACCGACACCAACTATGCGCAGCGCGCCGGCGATCACCATGACGGCATGACCTATTTCGGTCTCTCGGCCTCGGGTTCCGCGCCGGACGCCTCCAACAACACGCGCGGCCTGCTGGCGCTCAATCACGAGAACATCAACCAGTCCTATCTCCACGTCGGCGGCGCGACCGCGCCCGGCGGCATCCGTCCCGAATCGGAAGCGCAGAAGGAGATCGACTGCCACGGCGTCTCGGTGGTCGAGGTCACGCGCACCGGATCGACCTGGGCCTATGCCCCGACGTCGAGCCTCAACCGCCGCATCACGCCCTCCACGCCGATGACCTTCAACGGCCCGGTGCGCGGCAACGCTTGGCTCAAGACCGCCTTCTCGACCGCCGGCACCGACGGCCGCGGCACGATCAACAACTGCGCCAACGGCGCTATGCCGTGGGGCACGTACCTCACCAACGAGGAAAACTGGGCGGGCTATTTCAAGCGCGCCACGGGTGACGTCGCCGCACGCGGCGGCGCGGGCACCAAGCAGAACGTCAGCCTCGCGCGCTACGGCATCCCGGAGAACCGCCCCGGCAACTACGGCTGGGCCACGGTCGTCCCCGCCAGCGCGAGCAACACCTTGTTCCGCCGCTGGGACATCACCGTCGATCCGACCAAGCCCGCCGACGGCACCGGCGATTTCCGCTTCGAGGCCTTCCAGTTCGGCTGGGTGCTGGAAATCGATCCGTACACCGCCGCATCGGTCCCGCGGAAGCGCACCGCGCTCGGCCGTATGAACCATGAAGGCTGCACCGCCGGCCGCATGATCGCCGGCGTCAAGCCCGCCTTCTACATGGGCGACGACGCGCAGAACGAATATATCTACAAGTTCGTGTCGAACACGCCGTGGGTCGCGGCCGATGCGACCCCGACCGACCGTCTCGCGACCGGCGACAAGTATCTCGACGCCGGCACGCTCTACGTGGCGAAGTTCGCCGCCGACGGTTCGGGCACCTGGCTGCCGCTCACCTTCGGCACCGGCCCGCTGACCGCCGCCAACCCGACCTATGCCTTCGCCGACCAGGCCGACGTTCTGATGAATGTCCGTCTCGCCGCCGACGCGCTGGGCGCGACCAAGATGGACCGGCCCGAATGGACCGCCATCAACCCGGCCAATGGCGAAATGTACTGCACGCTGACCAACAACAGCTCGCGCACCGTCGCCAATACCGACACGGCCAACCCGCGCGCCTATACCGACCCCAAGACGACCGGCGGCCAGACTAACGGTAACGCCAACGGCCACATCATCCGTCTGCGCGAGACGGGCGACACGACCGAGGCGACCGCCTTCACCTGGGATATCTATGCCTTCGGTTCGGGGTCGGATCTCAATGCCACCAACATCAACCTGTCGGGCCTCGACGCGACCAACGACTTCTCGTCGCCCGACGGCCTGTGGTTCGGCATCCCCACCAACGTCACCGGCCTGAACACCCCGATCCTTTGGATCGAGACCGATGACGGTGCCTATACCGATGTCACCAACTGCATGTTGCTCGCCGCCATTCCGGGCAAGGTCGGCGACGGCACGACCAAGACGATCACCAACACGATCGGCGGCGCGACGGGCACGCAATCGACCCGCGTCGGCAAGGCACCGGGGACGACGCTGCGCCGTATCCTGGTCGGCCCGAAGGAATGCGAACTGACCGGCATCACCTCGACGCCGGACGGCCGCTCGCTGTTCGTCAACATCCAGCACCCCGGCGAGAACGGCAACCCGGCCGCGATCTCCAGCAGCTGGCCGGCGACGCAGACCGGTGCCGCGACCGGATCGTCGCGCCCGCGTTCGGCGACGATCGTCATCACCAAGACCGACGGCGGCGTGGTGGGCATCTGAGCCCGACAGTATCCGCGTAAAAGACGGGGCCGGGGGAGCGATCCTCCGGCCCTTTCGCTTGAGCTGCGCTCATAAATGCAACGCTTCGTTCGAGAAATACCCGCGTAGCATTTGCGTCAAAAGTGTTGGAAACTTCGCGCGCGCAGCATCGGGGGCGGGAGAGTCCGGTGCGGTCATCTGCAATCTAGGGGTCGAGACATGACGGACGCACTCGTTAAGGAAGAAATTCAGGACGATCTGATGCATCGCGGTTTCGCGCGGCGCGATCTGGCGCGGATCGCCGGTCTGTTCGGCATCGGCGCGGCAGTCGCGACGATGGGCCGCCCGGCCTTCGCATCGGGCGGCGTGCCCGATCCCGCGCCCGAGGCGAAGACCCGCATCGGCGCCAACGAATGCTGGACCGGCCCGCTGATGCCCGGTCAGCAGGCGGCGGCGAAGATCATCGCCAGCGGCAACCGCTATTCCCCGCACGACGAACGCGGCGATTTCATCAAGGCGGTGATGGCGGTCGAGAACGTGCCGTACGATCACGTCGCGCCGTGGCCCGGCTCGTCCGATCCCTTGTGCCGTTCGGTCGTCACCTATTGCTCGCCCGAGCGCGGCCTCGTTACCGCCGATCCGACCTTCGAGCTGGCGGGCCGCACCGCGCAGTGGCTGAAGGTGCCGGTCAAGGCCGTGCCGCTGACCAAGGATTACACGCACGACGTCAAGGGTATGCTCGCGGCCGATCCCAACGCCGGCCTCTATTACATCTGCACGCCCAACAACCCGACCGGCACGATCACGCCGATCGCCGACATCCAGTGGCTGCTCGACAACAAGCCGGCGGATTCGATGGTGCTGATCGACGAGGCCTATACGCACTTCGCCGGCGTGCCGACCGCGAGCTTCCTCGTGTCGCAGCGCAAGGACGTGATCGTCATGCGCACCTTCTCGAAGATCTTCGGCATGGCCGGCATGCGCATGGCCTTCATCATGACCAACCCCGACAATATCGGGAAGATGATGCGCTATGACGGCGGCATGCAGTCGGGCGCGCTCCCGCTCCCGAGCCTCGCCTGCGCCACCGCCAGCCTGACCTCGGCGGCGCTGATCAAGGCGCGGCGCGAAGAGATGGAAGGGGTCCGCGCGATCACGCTGGCGCACCTCAAGAAGAAGGGCCTCGACGTGAAGCCCACCGCCGCCAACATGTTCATGATCGACTGGAAGACCAAGCCCGCCAAGGACATGCAGGCCGCTTTCCGCAAGCAGGACGTCGAGATCGGCCGCAGCTGGCCGATCTGGCCGACCGTCTCGCGCGTCACCGTGGGGTCGAAGGAAGACATGACGGCGTTCATCGGGGCGGTCGACAAGATCGTAGCGTAGCGCGGCGGCGTTGCGTTTGGCGAAGCTAAACGCACGCTCGAGCCGCGCGCGGCCGGCGGCGCCAAAGCGCCGTCCGACGACGCGGCTTTGCCGCGTCGCGCGCCGATGAGGAGGGGAGGGGCTTGCAGCCTCTTTTCCGATCTGCGCGCGCCACACACCATCCGTCATCCCGGACTTGCTCCGGAATCCACCGGGCGGGAAGCGCGTCGGCTGGAAGATCGGGGCGCCAAGCAAGCGGCTTGGTGGACCCCGGCACAAGGCCGGGGTGACGAAGGTCGGGCGTTCCCGCCCGCAACCGCCAGCTTGCGCCGCGCCGACGGATAAGGGATGGCCCTCACGGGGAATCGGTTGCCACGTTCGAGAGTCTCCATGCGTTTCCTCCCCCCGATCCTCGCCGCCCTCCTCCTCACCGCCGCCGCGCCCGCGAGCGAGCCCTCCGTCGTCCGCGTCCGCCTCGAAACCTCCGCCGGGCCGATCGTGCTCGCCATCGACGTGCGTCACGCCCCGATCACCGCGAAGAACTTCCTCGCCTATGTCGATGACGGTCGGCTCGACGGCACCAGCTTCTACCGCGCGGCGCGCAAGGCGGGGCAGCCGGGGCTGGGCTTCGTGCAGGGCGGGATCGGCACCGACGCGCGCCGCCGCCTCGACATTCTCCCGCTGGAACCCACCAGCCAGACCGGCCTGCGCCACGTCGATGGCGCGATCTCGATGGCGCGCTATGCCGCGACGACATCGGGCAGCGCCAATTTCTCGATGCTGTCCGGCCCCGCGCCCAATCTCGACGCGCGGCCTGGCTTCCCGGGCTATGCCGTGTTCGGCAAGGTCGCCGAAGGGATGGACGTGGTGAAGCGCATCCTCGCCATGCCGACCGCGCAGGGCGGCGACGGCGCATTCAAGGGCCAGTTGCTCGTCAAGCCCGTCACCATCCTCCACGCCGTCCGCATCGACGGCACGCCGAAGCCCACCGGCCGCCCGCAGATGTGGAAGATGTTCGCGGGGAAGTAACGTTAGCGGTCGACGCCCAGCCGGCCTTCGCTGGACTTGGCCTGCGCGGTGATCGCGGCATTGGCGCGGTCCGCCGCCGCTGCCACCCGGTCGGCCACCTGCTGCGACCGTGTCCGATAGCGTTCGTGCCGCGTGACCAGATCGGTGCGCGCGGCCTCGCGGTCGCCGGCAGCGCCCCCCGACGCATCCAGAAAACGCGGCAACTTCCCGGATTCCGCAGCAGCCGCATGGGCGATGCAGAGGTTGAGGTTGGTGGTGTAGCGCCCCACCGCCATGCTGTTGGCGGCGATGCGGCCCCCCGCGTCGAACCGCTCCGTGGTGATCGCCGAGACCGCCTGCGCCTTGCGCAGCAGGTCGGCGAAGGTATCGCTTAGCGCGCGGCCCGATCCCGCCTCGACGAACGCGCCGCCGCCCGCCGCCGCCACCGCCTGCAACTGCGCCCGGTCCGCCGCGCTGAGATCGAAGCCGATGACATTGACGATCGCCTTCACCGGCCCGCCGTTCAGCGCGCGCGCCGCCGCCACCGGATCGCCGCCGCAGGTTTCGAGTCCGTCCGACACGACATAGATTACCTGCGCCCCGGCCGGCGGTCCCGGCGCAAATGCCTTGCCCGCGGTGGAAATCGCCGATGCCAGCGGCGTCCAGCCCGTCGCCTTCACGCCCTCCAGCGCGTGCGTCACCTCCGCCGCATTCGCCTGCCCGAGCGGGTAGAGCGTCTCGACGCCGCTGCAACTCGCCGCCTTGGCCTGCCGGCTGTTGTCGCCCTTGTGGCCGAACGCCACCAGCCCGACCCGCGTACCGGCCGGGACGCTGGCGAGGAACGATGCCGCCGCGCGTTTCGCCGCGTCCATCTTGGTCTCGCCGCCGATCCGCGCGGCCATCGAACCCGATGCGTCGATGGCGATGATGAGGCTGGCGATCTTCACGGGTGCCGCCGCCCGGCCCGGCAACGACTGCAGCGCGCCCGGCCCGGCCATCACCGGCTCACCAGCGAAGCAGGCCTCGAAATCCGCGCCTTCCGATTTCACGAAACGGTCGAACAGCGCGGAGGCCGATGAGACGTCGGCACCCGTCGCCGAAGCATCGGCGGGCGCCTTAGCGGAATCACACGCGGCAAGACACAGCGTCACGGCCACGCAGGCGATCGCGCGCGCGAAACGGTGCGGATGCGAAAGATCGCTCACGCATCCCCAACGGGCAGCGCGGCCTTTGGTTCAGCAAACAAAAAGGGCCGGGATCGCTCCCGGCCCTTCTCGATAGTTTCGCGTGAAGGCGAGGCTTACGCCGCGCTCACCTCGGCAACGTCGACCTTGACGCCCGCGCCCATGGTCGAGCTGATCGCGACCTTGCGGACATACTTGCCCTTCGCGCCCGACGGCTTGGCCTTGATCACGGCATCGACCAGCGCGTCGAAGTTCGCGCGCAGGTCTTCGGCCGGGAACGATGCCTTGCCGAGGCCGGCGTGGATGATGCCCGCCTTCTCGACGCGGTATTCGATCTGGCCGCCCTTGGCCGCCTTGACCGCTTCGGCGACGTTCATCGTCACGGTGCCGAGCTTGGGGTTCGGCATCATGCCCTTCGGGCCCAGGATCTTGCCGAGCCGGCCGACGACGCCCATCATGTCAGGGGTCGCGATGCAGCGATCGAAGTCGATCTTGCCGCCCTGAACGATCTCCATCAGGTCTTCCGCGCCGACCACGTCGGCACCGGCGGCCAGAGCCTCCTCAGCCTTCGCGCCCTTGGCGAACACGCCCACGCGAACCGTCTTGCCGGTGCCCTTGGGCAGGGTGACGACGCCGCGGACCATCTGGTCGGCGTGGCGCGGATCGACGCCGAGGTTCAGCGCGACCTCGATCGTCTCGTCGAACTTGGCGGTGGCGTTCGCCTTGGCGAGCGCGATCGCGTCGTTGATGCCGTAGAGCTTGTCGCGGTCGACCGCTGCGGAAAGGGCCTGAGCCTTCTTCGTCTGCTTTGCCATGATCTCAGCCCTCCACCACTTCGAGGCCCATCGCGCGGGCGGAGCCTTCGATGATGCGGGTCGCCGCGTCGATGTCGTTGGCGTTCAGATCCTTCATCTTCGCGGTCGCGATCTCGGAGAGCTGCGAGCGCTTGATCTTTCCGGCGGAAACCTTGCCCGGCTCCTTGGAACCCGACTTCAGGTTCGCGGCCTTCTTGATGAGATAGGTCGCCGGCGGCGTCTTGGTCTCGAACGAGAAGCTGCGGTCGGCATAGACGGTGATGACGGTGGGGAGCGGCGTGCCGACTTCCTCGTTGCCCGTCTGCGCGTTGAACGCCTTGCAGAATTCCATGATGTTCACGCCGCGCTGACCCAGCGCCGGGCCGATCGGCGGCGAGGGGTTCGCCTTGCCTGCAGGAACCTGCAGCTTGATGTATCCGGTAATCTTCTTTGCCATGTCACTCTCTTTTCGAGTCGAGCGGTACAAGCGACCTGCGAACAGGCCTCCCGCGGGAATTCCATCGATGTCTCTCTGGAAGGGCGCGCGCATAGCGTAAGCGGCGCAAGGGCGCAACCGCTCTTGTCCTCCCGCCTCGCGCGCAGCCACTATAAAGAACCCGCGTGGCAAAGAACCCGCGTGGCTCGAAACGGGTATCCATTGCGGAACCGAGACGATCGTTGTGAATTGTGCGCTGCACATGCCCTGGGGGGAACATGACGACCTTGCGACACGCACATATGCCGATATCCGATCGTTTCCCGGCTCCGGCGGCGACACCCGATGATATCGAGCTTCTTCATTCCATCAGCATCGAGTTGATCGGCGAGCAGGACCGCGTCGAGCTGTGCGGCAAGATCGTCGACGCAGCCATCGCGATCACGCGCTCGCAATTCGGCACGATGCAGTTGCTCTGCCCGCCCGACGATCCCTCGGGCAACGGCGGCTGCCTGCAATTGCTCTGTTCGCGCGGCCTCCCGCCCGAGGCGGAGGCGTTCTGGCAGGTCGTCAGCCCCGCCGCGCACAGCAGCTGCACCCAGGCGCTCAAGACCGGCCGCCGCGCCGTCATCGCCGATTACGACCGCTGGGACGATATCGCCGGCACGCCGGACCTGACCGCTTTCCGCGAGACCGGCATCCGCTCCGCACAGACCACGCCGCTGATCTCGCGCAGCGGCGAGCTGCTCGGCATGATCTCGACGCATTGGGACGCGCCGCACGAACCGTCCGAGCGCGACCTTCGGATGCTCGACATTCTCGCGCGCCAGGCGGCCGATCTGCTCGAACGCACCATCGCCGACGAGGCGCTGCGCGAGGCCGCCGAGCTCCAGAAGATGCTGACCGGCGAGCTCAGCCACCGCGTGAAGAACATGCTGGCGACGGTGCAGGCGATCGCATCGCAGACGCTGCGGAGCTGCGACGATCCCGAGGATTTCGTGGCGAGCTTCGGTGGCCGCATCCAGTCGATGTCGCGCGTCCACTCGCAGCTCAGCACGAATGACTGGAAGGGCACGCAACTGCGCGACATCGTGCAGGACCAGATGAAGCTCGGCCCCGTCGACGAGGCGCAGATTTCCGCGTCCGGCCCGGACGTTCATCTCGATGCCACCGCCGTGCCGAAGATGGCGATGATCCTGCACGAACTCGGCACCAATTCGCTCAAATACGGTGCGCTCTCGCGGCCGGAAGGGCTGGTGACGATCCTGTGGCGCGTGGACGGGGCGAACCTCGATCTGCGCTGGGCCGAAAGCGGCGGGCCGCGCGTCGAGGGGCCGGTGCGGCGCGGCTTCGGCACGCGCCTGATCGAGGCGAGCGTGCGCGGTGCCGGCGGCGACGCCCGCATGGCCGCCGAGGCCGATGGCGTCCGCTGGGAGATCAGCTTCCCGCTTTCCGGTGCGCGCGCGTCGGAAAGGCCCGCGTCCGCGCCGGTGCCGATCGCCGCCGCACGCAGGGGCCCCACGCCACCGGCCGTGCTGCGCGGCAAGCGCATCCTCATCATCGAGGACGAACCGCTGATGGCGATGGATATCGCCGGCCAGCTCGAGGATGCCGGCGCGCTCGTCGTCGGCCCCGCGACCAGCGTGTCGGCGGCGCTCGGCCTGATCGAGCAATACCGCGTCGATGCGGCGCTGCTCGACGCCAATCTCGGCGGGCAACCCGTGGGCGAGATCGCGACCTCGCTCGCGGCGAAGAACATCCCGTTCGTGTTCGTCAGCGGCTATGGCCGCGTGTCGCTGCCCGAGAATTTCGACGATGCCGAGCTGTTGTCGAAGCCGTTCCACAGCAATCAATTGCTGGAGGTCGCCGCGCGGTTGGTGGTGTAGCGCGCGGCGTTAATACCTTCGCCACTTTCGCATCCTACCACCCGCCCGAAGCATCGGGACGGGGGTACGGGGCATGTGGCGCTGGCTGATGGTTCTTTTCGCGGGCGGGCTGGTCGTGGCGCTCGTCGCGCCGGGGACGGACCCCGCGTCCGGCTGGGGCAAGCCGCGCCGCGACACCGGCCAGATGCTCGTGCCCGACAAGATCCACAGCGGCTGGGGCCGGAAGCTGAACCCCACTGGCGCGGTGCCCAACGAAGGCTTCCGCGCTTTCTACATCAACCGTGACGATCCCGGCAGGCTCATCTTCCAGGAAGATGTCGACAGCATTGCGATCAAATATGCCTGGGCCGATTTCCACAATATCAACTCGCCGCAATTCGCCGGCTATTGGGTCGGCAGGGTCCGCGTTCCACGCACCATGTCGAAGCAGATAAGCGTCAGCCTCAGCTGGTCGAAGGCGCGGATCTTCGTCGACGGCGAGCCGGTCTTCGACGGCGGCGGCAACAAGAGCTTCACGCACGAATTTTCCAAGGGCGATCACATCGTCGAGGTCGAATTCGCCAACGGCTGGCACACGACCGAATTCAAGGTGACGATCGAGGATCCGGTCGAGACGGTGCCCGCCGCCTCGGCATCGGACTATATCGGCGACGCCGAAAGCGGGGCGAGGCTCGCCTATGTCGGCCTCTACGAAAGCGCCGCCAAGGACACGAGCGTCACCGTCAACGTGCCCGCCACCGGCCGGCCCGTGGTGCTGTGGCTGACTTCTTACGAGGCGATCGACTGGACCATCGTCTCGGCCGATCCCGTGAAGGTGTTCGTCAGCGCCTATACACCGGGCTCGCGCGTGCAGGGCCGGCGCGTGAAGCGGGTGGTGCATGTCGAGCGCGCGGTGAGCATCTACAGCGAGACGAAGCGGTGCAGTTGCTCCGGCGGCTTCTATCATTGCGAGGGCAATCAGGACCTCGACAACGTCGCCGAAAGCCTGCGCTCGGTCACCGGCATGACGCTCTCCGGCTATGCGGTGAAGTACAGCGCAGCGGAGGTGACGGTGCAGCCCTACGGCCAGAGCGACCGCAGCGGCATCCTCGATCAGCGCGCGGCCGGCGATGCCGCGCGAGAACAATGCCAGCGCAAGGCCAATCCCGATTTCGACAAGTTGATGGAGTGATGGTCTGCGCCTGATCTTAACCACTTATGCTGTATTCTTAACCACCTATTCACGCTGACGTCTTCCATCCCGATGTTACCTCTCGCTCTCCGGCATCTGGGGAGCTTGCCATGACCATCGATAGTCTTGCCCGTTCGATTGCGCGTACCGTGCCCGCCACCGCGCCCGCGCTGAAGGCGGGATACCGCGCCAGCGAGCGCATGATGTCGACGCTCGCGGAAAGCTGGCCCTCGATCATCCGCGCGCGGACCGAGAAGATCACCATCGCCATCACCGCGCATTGCAACCTGCGCTGCCAGGGCTGCAAATACGGTCGCGACTTCATGCCCGGCGCGCAGCTTCCGATGCAGACGGTGCGCGAACTGCTCGAGGATGCCGCCGCCGCGAAGGTGCCGGCCGTGCGCCTCTACGGCGGCGAGCCCCTGCTGCACCCCGACGTGGTCGAGATGGTGCGCCTCTCCAACGAACTCGGCGTCGGCTGCTACATGACGACCAACGCGCTGATCCTCGACCGCAAGATCGCAGCACTTCACGAAGCCGGCCTGCGTAAGGTGACGATCGGCTATTACGGGCAGGAAGGCGCGTTCGACGAATACGTCCAGCGCCCCGGCCGCTTCGCGCGGCTGGTCGAGAGCCTCACCAACACGCGCGCGCTCTACGGCCCGGACGAGCTCGACCTGCAGTTCAACTTCCTGCTCAGCCGCCGCTCGGCGAGCGTCGCGGCGGTGGACGAGATGATCGCCTTCGCCGATCGCTTCCAGGGCCGCGTCCACATCGACGTCGTCCATTATTCGCTGCCCTATTTCCAGGAGGGCGAGGACCGCGAGCTGCAGTTCCGGCCCGAGGACAAGCCCGCCGTCGATGCCGTCATCGATCATCTGCTGAAGGTGAAGCGCGACCGTCCCGAGCTGCTGACCGAGAGCGAGGTCGCCATCGCCTCCTTCGCCGACTGGGCGCTGAAGCAGGAAGAGATGAAGGTGCCGTGCGACGCGCGCAAGTTGCTGTGGGTCGGTGCCGACGGATCGGTGATGCTCTGCTACGTCACCTTCCCGCTCGGCAATCTGCACGAGAAAAGGCTGAGCGAAATCCTCTACACGCCGAAGCACCACGATGCCGCGCGCGACGCTTTCCAGCTCAACTGCCCGAATTGCCACTGCGAGGCGGCCTCGCGCGTCGAGAAGCACGCGCCGTCCTTCCGCAAATACGCCAAGGACGCGGCGGAGCGTCTCGCCCGCTAAGGTGCGCGTCGCCCATCTCCTGCCCAACATGGTGACGGGCGGCCGCGAGCGGCTGGTCGCCGACCTGTGCGCAGGGGCGGCGGCGCAGGGCGTGGAGCCGGTGATCCTCCGCTACGATCCGCATGCCGAGGGACGGCGGATCGCGGTGGATGCTGCGCAGCATGACCTCGACCGCGCGGCTCCCGATTTCGCGACGCGCCTGCGCGCGCTGCTCGCGGCGGAGCGGATCGACGTGCTCCACGCGCAGGGCCATATCGCCGCCGCGCTCGCGGCCCCCGTGATGCGCGACGTGCCGACGCTCACCACCCTCCACGTCGCGCTGGGCAGCGGCTGGCGCTGGCTCCCCGCCATCGCGCGCGGCCTGCGCGCGTCACGCGGCGTGACGGCGGTGAGCGACGATCTCGCCCGCCGCTTCCGCTGGATCGCGGGGCAGCCGATCGCGACCATCCCGCCCGGCATCGACCTCGCCCGCTTCGCCCCGCGCGACCGCACCCCGCACGCGACCTTCACCATCGGTATCGCCGCCCGCCTTCATCCGGTGAAGCGCCACGCCGATGCCATCGCCGCGCTGCGCCTGCTCGGACCGCAATACCGCCTCGAGATCGCCGGCCAGGGCCCGCTCGAGCCTGACCTCCGCGCGCTCGCCGCCGGCCTCGACGTCCACTTCGCCGGCGACGTCGCCGACATGCCCGGCTGGCTCGCCGGCCTCGACGCCTTCGCGCTGCCCTCCGATCATGAAGGCACGCCCGTCGCGCTGCTCGAAGCGATGGCGAGCGGCCTGCCGTGCATCGCCACGCGCGTCGGCGGCGTGCCCGCGGCGGCAGGCGAGGGCGCGCTGCTCGTGCCGCGCCGCCGCCCCGATGCGATCGCCGCCGCCGTGGCGGGGCTGATAGCTGACCCCGAGGCCCGCGCAGCGCTGGGCGAAAAGGCGCGCGCGCGGGCGATGGCATTCGGATCGGAAGCGATGCGTGCGGCGTATGCTGCGCGGTATCGCGCCATGCTGCGGTAGCGCGGCCTCCTCCGCTAACGTCATCCCGCGCTTGACGCGGGATCCCGCTTCTTCTTCTTTTCCGTCGCGGCAAAGGCTCTCCTGAGCGCCTGCCTTGGCAGGCAGTCGAAGGGCCGCGCCGTCGGCCGGGTTCGCTTTCGCGACCCGCCGGCCGGTCGGACGCGTCTCGCGATTTAGCGTCGCTATCCGCGTGCGCGTTCCGACTTGCAATGTAGGATTTCGCAGTAGACATGGTCCGTCGCCATGCCGACACGCCCCCTCACCAGAGCCCAGATTCTCGAAAACCGCGCGTTCCTTGCGGCGCTGCGCCGCACCGGCAACGTCCGCGCCGCCGCGCGCGAAGTCGGTGCGCACCGTGCCAAATTCACAAAGCGCCGCGCCGCCCATCCCAATTTCGCGATCGAATGGGATGCCGCGCTCGTCGTCGCCGACGCTGCCCTCAAATCCGCGGCGCAATCCGCCCCACAACCGGCACCCGCGGGCGATCCGCACCCCGATGAGCATCGCATCATCCGCACCCGTTCGGGCCGCGTCCAGATCCGTCGCGGCAAGCCCGGCCGGCTCGATGCCCGCGCCGAACAGGCCTTTCTCTCGGCGCTCAGCGCCACCGCCAACATCCGCCTCAGCGCGGCGGCGGCCGGCTTCTCGCACTCCGCCTTCTACGCCCGCGCCCGCAGCAATCCCGGTTTCGAGCGCGAGATGCGCCTCGCGCTGAAAAAGGGCGCGGAGCGGCTCGAGGCGGCACTGCTCGAAAGTTTCACGCCCTTCGCATATGCCGACGACGCCTGGCGCCACAACGATCCGCCCGCGATCCCGCCGATGACAGTCGATCAGGCGCTCGCGCTCCTCCAGCTTCACGACAAACGCATCCGCGATGCCGACGAACCCGCCGCCATCAAGCGCCGCCGCGGCGAATCCAACGATGCCTGGAGCTACCGCATGGATGCGATGTTCAAGCAGGGGCTCGCGCGCCAACGCGAAGCGGCGGATATCGCGGAGGCCGAACGCCAGGCCGGCGGCGAGGAACCGCAGTGGGACGTGCCGATAGAACTTATCGACCTCGCCTTGGTCCGGTTGCGCAAGTCCGCGCGCGCACGCGATTAGCGCAGCTAATCACGAGACGCACCGGACCGGCCGGTGTCCGAGCGCACACGCGATTAGCGCAGCTAGTCTCGAGACGCGCCGGACCGGCCGGCGGGTCGCGGAACGCGAACCCGTCCGACGACGCGGCTATGCCGCGTCGCCTCCGACCCCCTCAAGGCACCGAGATCAACCCCGTCGCCGCCCCCGGAAAGCGCGACAGCACCGCCGTCGCCAGCTTGCCGAACACCGCCGCCGGGTCGCCCTGTCGCGTGCCTTCGACCTGCGCGGTGGTGGCGCGGCCGCTCCACACCGCCTTGCCGTTCGCGCGCGTTACCAGCGTCACCTTCAACTCGGTCATCACCAGATCGCGCAACGCGCGCTTGGACGAGGGCAGGGTGACGCTCCCCTGCGCACCCCAGCCGCCGACGCTGCCGGTCGCCTTGCCCGGCACGGTCCTGGCAGTGACGGACCCGCGATCCTCCTGCGCGACGGCGATCTGCGCGATATAGCGGCTGTGCCCCGCCGTCGGCATGACGACGAACGCCGCATCCGACAGCGCCTGCTGCACCGCGTCGATCACCGGCCGCTCGGCCTCGGCGCTGCCGCCCGGCGTCGTCAGCACGACGCTGACCGTGCCGGGGCGCATCGGCTCGGCGGCGGCGGGCAGGGCGAGAGCCGTCAAGGCAAGCGCGATAGCACGGAAAGGAAGCTGCATTCGGGTCTCCATCCGCCGTCCCCGGCGTGCAAGATCCCCTCCTGCCGCGCGATGTAGGGTGCTTGCTGCGGAAGCGCGATATGTGGCGGAGGATTAAAAGGAATTTCTTCGCGCAGGAGCGCGCGTTCCGCGATCCGCCGTTCGGTCAGCGCCGCTTCGCAAGTTCCGCTGCCGCAATCCCGAGCCCCTCCGCCGCCTCGTGCAGCCGCCGGTCGTGCGTCCCAGCCTTGCCCCGCTGTCAGCAAGGTGGCAGCCAGCAGATGCGCATCGATACAGCCGAGGCCCAGGATGAACAGCCGCCGCTGCTCCACCATCGCCAGCACTTCGGCATCGTCCGCGCGGACGGCCTGGGGCAGGCTGCGGTCAGCGAGGCTCCCCATCGCGATCTCTCCGGTAACGAGGATGTGGCCTATCACGCGCTCTTCCAGCAAGGCTTCGCTGAGGGCCGCATCGCCGCCTCGAAGGAAATCGATCCAGACGCCCGTATCGACGAGCAATTCGCTCATTCGAAGCGGCGGCGCGGTCCAGCGGCGGCATCGGGATCGCTGCCGCCGAGACGCGCCAACCGGTGCGCCGCCTCGCGCTGGATCAGCGCCTTCAGCGCCTTCAGCGCCTCGCGCACGATCGCCGATTTCTCGGTGAGCCCGGTATAGGTCTGCGCCTGCGCGATGAGATCGTCGTCAAGGGCGAGGGTGGTGCGCATCGGGCGACCTTCCGTGTTCAGGCACGGATTATGGCATCGAATGGTGACGGATTCAATGTGGGTGGGCCGCGCGACGCTGGCGCTGAGGCTTTGGACGCGGGAGTAAATCCCGCGTCGTCGGCCGGATCGCGCTCCGCGCGTCCGCCGTCCGGTCGAGCGCCGCTCTCGCGGGTTAGCTGCGCTAACCCGCGTGCGGTCGCGGCGTAAGGCTTCGCCTTACTTGCTGCGCTCGACCTGCTCGAATTCCAGCTCGACCGGCGTCGCGCGGCCGAAGATCGACACGGAGACCTTCACGCGGCTGCGGTCGAAATCGAGTTCCTCGACCAGGCCGTTGAAGCTCGCGAACGGGCCGTCCAGCACCTTGACCGAATCGCCGATCTCGAAGTCGACCTTGACCTTCTGCTTCGGTGCGGCGGCGGCTTCTTCCTTGCTGTTCAGCATGCGCGCAGCCTCGGCCTCGCTGATCGGCTGGGGCTTGCCCATCGATCCCAGGAAGCCCGTCACCTTAGGCGTGTTCTTGACGAGGTGATAGACGTCGTCGTTCATGTTGAGCTTGGCGAGCACGTAGCCGGGCATGAACTTGCGCTCGACCGCGATCTTCTTGCCGCGGCGGGCCTCGGTCACGGTCTCGGTCGGCACTTCGATCTGTTCGACCAGCGCGTCGAGGCCGAGGCGGGTGGCGTCGGCCATGATCTGGTCGCGGACCTTGCCCTCGAAGCCCGAGTAAGCGTGAATGATGTACCAGCGTGCCATGTCGATTTTTTTCCGTAAATTATTTGGCGAGGCTGAGCAGCTGCCGCACGATCAGTTCGAAGATCGTGTCGATCCCGAAGAAGAACACCGCGAGCAGCGTCGTCATGATCATCACCATCACGCCGGTCATGATCGTCTCGCGACGGGTCGGCCAGACGACCTTCTTGGTCTCGGCGATCACCTGATTGTAGAACTCGACGGGGGTCGTCATGCGTTTGTGCCTGCACTCATTGTAGCCGAAGCGGGACATGGGCCCGCCGCCCGGTCCCGCCAAGGGCCCGACGACGATTGTTCCCGATTTCGGAATGGCGGTGGGATACGCCCGGGTTCCGTGGAAATCAAGCGGTGTTGGATGGTGGCGCGTGTCTCGCGACGAGAGTGGCCGCGTGCGCGCTGGCGGCTGGCAGGGGAGGTCGGACTCGAACCGACGGCCTTCGGTTTTGGAGACCGACGCTCTAACCAACTGAGCTACACCCCTACAGCGCCCGGCTCTTTAGCCTGATGGAAATACCGCGGCAAGGCTGCAGTTCGAATATCTATAAACCTCTGTGGCGATGTAGGAAACCGGTAAAATCGCGCCGCCGATGTCCGGTAATCCGCCGGAATCGATGACATCCGCAGCGGACGGTGTAATCTGACGCCATGACCGATTCCTGCGACCATCTCTCCACCGTCAACCAGGTCACGCCGCAGACGGCGGGTTGCGCGGAATGCCTCGCGAGCGGGAGTTGGTGGGTGCATCTGCGGCTATGCCGGAGCTGCGGGCACGTCGGCTGCTGCGACGAATCGCCCAACCGTCACGCCACCGCGCACTTCCATGCGGAGGGCCATCCGATCATCCAGGGCTATGATCCGCCCGAAGGCTGGGGCTGGTGCTTCGTCGACGCGATCGAGGTCGATCTGCCCGACCGGACGCCGCATCCCGGCCCGATCCCGCGCTATATCGATGCCTATGGCCGCATCATTCCTTCTGCGATCAAGGGCTTGAAGCCGCCGCTTGAGTGACGCAGGCGCGACTTGAGCAAACTTCATACGCCCAAAACAATACTTGTTTGATGGGAATTGAACGAGGCGCTTAGCTCGCGCGGTCTCCACATCGAAAGACCGTGCCATTCGCGTCCCCCTGTTTCGCAACGATCGCGTGGTCGATCGCCGTCGTTTTCTCATCGGCGCGGGTGCGGCGGGCATCGGGCTGACGGTCGCGTCGTGCGGCGGCGCGCGGAAGGACGACGTGCCGGTGCTCCGCGCCGCGATCATCGGGCGCGGGGAGGCTGATTACCGCCTGCTGTTCAAGGCGGCGGGCCTCGCGCCGCAGGGCTTCCGCCTGGAATATAGTGAGTTCCAGTCGGGGCAGCTTGCCGTCGAGGCGCTTAACGGCAATTCGCTCGATGTCGCGGGGATGAGCGAGATCCCCCCGATCTTTGCGGCCGCTTCCGCGATCCAGAGTTTCAAGCAGGTCGCGGTGTCGCACGGCGACGTCAACAACCAGGTTGTGCTCGTGCCCAAGGGTTCGGCGATCAAATCGCTGGCGGACCTGAAGGGCAAGCGCGTCGCCTATGTGCGCGCGACGACGACGCAATATTTCCTCATCAAGATGCTGGAGTCGGTCGGCCTCAAATGGTCCGATATCACCCCCGTGGCGATGGGCGTGTCGGATGGTGCCGCCGCGTTCGGGCGGGGATCGATCGATGCCTGGGCGATTTTCGGCTTCCCGATCCAGCGCGCGATCGCGACCGAAGGCGCGCGCATTCTCAAGACCGCATCGGGCTTTCTCTCGGGCAATTACATCGTTTCCGCGCACGTCGATACGCTCGCCGATCCCGCCAAGAGCAAGCTGGTCGGCGACTATCTGACGCTGCTGCGGCGCGGCTACGCCTGGGCGGATGCGCATCAGGATGCATGGGCGGCGGCCATCGCCAAGGATATCGGCGTGCCGAAAAGCTACGTGCTCGATCAGTTCGCGCGCAAGAGCGACAGCTTCTCGCTCCGTCCCGTCACGCCCGCCGCGATCCAGTCGCAGCAGGAGGTCGCCGACGTGTTTCTAAAGGCCGGGTCGCTGCCGCATCCGGTGGATGTCCGTCCGCTGTGGGACGACCGCTTCAACTCTCTGATCGAAAAGGCGCTTTGACATGGCGACGCAATTTGCCCCTGAAGCGACCCGCCCGCCGGTGATCGAAGCCGCGTTGCTCGACCGGATCACCGCGACGCTGAGTGAGAGCGCCGAGCAGATCGATCGCGAGGGCCGTTTCCCGGCCGAGGCATTCGCGTTCCTGCGCGAGGAGGGGCTGATCGGCCTGACGGTCGCCCCGCAATATGGCGGCGGCGGCGCGAGCCTGGGCGACGCACTCAAGGTGCTCGGCGCGGTCGCCAAGGGCGAGCCATCCACCGCGCTGATCCTGTTCATGACCTACAGCTATCACGCCGCCCCCGCCAAGACGCGGAGCTGGCCCGCCGGAGTCTACGAGCGGCTCGCGCGCGAGGCGGTCGAGGGGCGGGGGCTGATCGGCGGTCTGCGCGTCGAGCCTGAGCTCGGCACGCCGGTGCGCGGCGGCCTGCCCGCCACGGTGGCGCGGCGCACCGCCGACGGTTGGGCGATCACCGGCACCAAAATCTATTCGACGGGTTCGACCGGGCTCGACTGGTTCGCGGTCTGGGCCAAGACCGACGAGGAAATCCCGCGCGTCGGCAATTTCCTGGTGCGCGCCGACAGCCCGGGCATCGAGATCGAGCCGGTGTGGGATCATCTCGGCATGCGCGGCACGGTAAGCCATGCGGTGCATTTCACCGACACGCCGACGCCGCTTGCCCATGCCGTCGACGTGCGTGCTCCGTCGGAATGGGCGCCGACCCCCGGCGATGTCTCGCAAGCCGCGTGGAACGCGCTGTCGATTTCGACCATCTACGACGGCGCGGCGCGGGCGGCGCGCGACTGGCTGGTCGCCTATCTCAACGATCGCGTGCCTGCCAATCTCGGCGCATCGCTCGCCACGCTGCCGCGCGTGCAGGAAAAGGTGGGGGAGATCGAGGCGCTGCTGCAGGTCAATCGCACGCTGATCGAGAGCGCCGCCGCCGATATCGACGCCGGCACGCTGCCGAGTGCGAATGCGCTCAACAACATCAAATATGTCGCGACCGGTAACGCGATCCGCGCGGTCGAGATCGGGCTGGAGCTGACCGGCAATCCGGGGCTGACGCGCAAGAACCCGCTGGAGCGCCATTACCGCGACGTGCTGTGCAGCCGCATCCACTCGCCGCAGACCGACACGATCCTGGTCGCGGGCGGCCGCGCCGCGCTGGGGGTGTAGGGCCATGTCGCTCGTCATCGCCAGCCAGCTCGAACCCGGTATCAACGGGCTGATCGCCAGCCATCCGATCGCGCCTTCGGTAATTGCCGTGCCCGAGGATGCGCCGTGGGACATCGCGAGCGAGGCCGACGTGCTGATCGTCCGGCCGTCCGACGCATGGCGCGGCAACCACCATCTGCCGCGCCCGCAGAGCTGGCCGGGGCGGTTGCGTTGGGTCTACAGCGCGTCGGTCGGGGTGGATTTCTATCCGTCGTGGATGCTCGACGCGCCGATCGTGAGCTGCGGGCGCGGTGTCGCCTCGGACGAGATCGCCGACTATGTGATCGCCGCGATCTATGCGCAGGCCAAGAACCTTGCGGGCGTGACCGTGCGCAGCCGCGCGGACTGGCAGCCGGCCTCGCTCGGGCGGGTTGCCGGGACCACTGTGGGCATTGTCGGCTACGGCGCGATCGGGCGCGCGGTCGCGGTGCGCGCGGCGGCGCTGGGCGCGCCCGTAGTGGC
>NZ_JAUQSZ010000004.1 GCF_030580995.1 Sphingomonas immobilis | reverse complement strand
ACCGCGCGGAAAACCGGCTTCGCCAACGCGCTCAACGTGCCGGGGCAGCGCGTGCGCGGCGGTTTCAACTGGTATGCGCCCTATCACACTTATGCCGCCGCGACGCAGCAGGCGCTGTATTTCTCGCGCTACGTCCACGAATCGGGGATCAGGCCCGAACAGGTCGCGCGCATCGCGCTCAACGGGCGCCGCAACGCCGGGCTCAATCCCGCCGCGGTCTATCGCACGCCGATCACGCTCGACGACTACTTCGCCTCGCCGATCATCTCGACGCCCTTGCGGCTCTACGATTGCGACGTGCCGATCGACGGATCGACCGCGATCATCCTCAGCCATGTCGATGCCGCGCGCGACCTGCCCAACCCGGTGACGCGGATCGAGGCGGTCGGCTCCAACATGCGCTATCGCAACAGCTGGACGCAGCTCGATGCGCTGGCGACGCAGGGCCAGCCGCACGTCGCCGAGATGATGTGGAACCGCACAGACATGACGACCGCCGACGTCGATGTCGCCGAGCTCTATGACGGCTTCAGCTTCCACACGATCAACTGGCTCGAGAATTTCGGCTTCTGCAAGCGCTTCGAGGCGGGCGACTTCATCGGCGACGGCAGCCGCATCGCGCTGGAAGGGGAGCTGCCGATCAACACCAACGGCGGCGCGCTGTCGGCGGGGCGGATGCACGCTTATGGTCAGGTCCACGAGGCGTGTACGCAACTCTGGGGTCTGGGCGGCGAGCGGCAGGTGAAGGGCGAGCCGCGCGTCGCCGCGCTTTCCACCGCGGGCGGGCCACTTGCCGGATGTTTTCTGCTGGTGCGCGAATGACGACCCGGCACCTCGTCGATCCGGCATTGCTGCCGTTGCTCGAGATGCTCCCGACGCGGGACTTGCACGCCGGGACGCTGATGGAGACACGCGCGCTGATGCGCGAACGGCTGGGCAGCGCACCCCTCGCCGCGCCGGATGCGGTGTTGCACGTCCCCGGCGCGGATGGTGCCCCCGCCGTTGCCGTGCGGCTGTTCCGCCCGCCCGGCGTGGCCAGCCCTTCGCCAGCAATCCTGCACATTCATGGCGGCGGGTTCGTCATCGGCGCAGCCGCGATGAACGACGCGGCGAACGCTGCGCGGGCCATGCGGCACGGCGCGGTCGTGGTATCGGTCGAGTACCGCCTCGCCCCGGAAACCCCTTTTCCGGGGCCGATCGAGGATTGTTACGCGGCGCTCGCCTGGCTGTTTGCAGAAGCGCCTGCGCTCGCCATCGATCCGGCGCGGATCGTCGTCACGGGCGAAAGCGCCGGGGGCGGGCTGGCCGCGGCGCTCGCGCTGCTTGCCCGCGATCGCGGCCTGCCCCCGCTGGCCGGACAGGTGCTGACGTATCCGATGCTCGATCCCGCCTCCCCCGACTCGGCCAATCCCAGTACCGGGGAATTCATCTGGACGCGCGGTTCTACGCGCTTCGGATGGGAGGCGATGCGCGGCGGCCGCCCGATCGCTTCCGAAAACGCCGGATATTTCGCGCCGGCGCTGGCAACGGATCTGCGCGGTCTGGCCCCCGCCTTCATCGCGGTCGGTGCGCTCGACCTCTTTCTCGATGAGGACGTAGCCTATGCGACGAGGCTCTCGCATGCTGCCGTGCCGGTCGAGCTTCACGTCTATCCAGGCGCATTCCATGGCTTCGATCTCGTTGCGCACGCCGCCCCGGCGCTTCGCATGGCTGACGACATCGCTGCAGCCACGGCGCGCTTTCTGGGGGAATATGCTGTAGATTCATCTTGCGCTGGAGATGTTCGAGTCATAAACTGACGCATCGTCAGTTGCAGAATAGCAAAACCGAGGAGAGTGGCCGTGCAGATGGAAGACATGATCATCGTCAGCGTGGACGATCACGCCGTCGAACCGCCCGAGGCGTTCCTCCGGCACTACCCCGCCGACAAGAAGGATCGCGCGCCGCGTATCGTCGATCATGGCGGCAAGGACGTATGGCTGTGGAACGGCAAGCGCTATCCCACCATCGGCCTCAACGCAGTGGTCGGCCGCCCGCGCAGCGAATACGGTATGGAGCCGACCCGTTTCGAGCAGCTCCGTCCCGGCACGTTCGATGCCAAGGCCCGCGTCGATGACATGAACGCCAACGGCATCCTCGGCTCGCTCAATTTCCCGACCTTCCCGAGCTTCGCCGGCGGTGTCTTCATCGCCGCCGAGGACAAGGCCGAAGCGCTGATGGCGATCCGCGCCTGGAACGACTGGCACGTGCTGGAATGGTGCGAGATCGGCAAGAACCGCCTGATCCCGATGATCATCCTGCCGCTGTGGGACATGGACCTGACGCTCGCCGAGATGAAGCGCATGTCGAAGCTCGGCGTGCATAACATCACCTTCCCCGACAATCCCGCGCTGGCCGGCCTGCCGAGCCTGCATAACGAATATTGGGAGCCGTTCTGGGGCGCCTGCGTCGAATACAAGATGCTGCTCAACTGCCATATCGGCACGGGCGCGCGCGCCGCGCACGCATCCGATGAGACGCCGATCGACGCCTGGATCACCACCATGCCGATGTCGATCTCCAACTCGGCGGCGGACTGGCTGTTCGGATCGTTCTGGAAGCGTCACCCGGAACTGCGCATGGCGCTGTCCGAAGGCGGCATCGGCTGGATTCCGTATCTGCTCGAACGCGCCGATTTCACCTACGAGCATCATCACGAATGGACGTTCAGCGATTTCGCGAACGAGCGCCCGTCGGACGTGTTCAAGCGCCACATCGTCACCTGCTTCATCGACGACCAGTTCGGGCTGAAGAGCCTCGACTACATGAACACCGACATGGTCTGTTACGAGGCGGATTATCCGCATTCGGACACGCTGTGGCCGAACTGCCCCGAGCATCTCTGGGTCTCGCTGCTCGGCCAGCCCAAGGAGGTCATCGACAAGCTCACGCATCTCAATGCGATGAAGCTGCTCAACTACGATCCGATCGAGGCGATGGGCGGACGCGAGAACTGCACCGTCGGCGCGCTGCGCTATCTCGGCCGCGACGTGAACGTCGAGCCGCGTGAGGGGCTCGGCGGTCTCAAGACCGAAAGCATGAACCTCGTCGGGGAGGCGCGCCGTCCCGTCACCTCGGGCGAGATCATGGCGATGTTCGCCTCGGCCTGATCCATCTGCCGGCGGCCGCCCGTCGCGGCCGCCGGCATCGCCTCGGAGGATTCGACACGCCGGGTCGGCGCGCTATCGTCACCCGAAAAATCCTCAGGAGCGGACGATGACGCAGGATTTGGCGCCCCCGGATTTCGATACCGTCGTCACAGGACGCCGCAGCACCCGCGGCTTCAAGCCCGATCCTGTACCCAGGGCATTGTTGGAAGAGGTGATCGCGCTCGCTATGCGCGCGCCGTCATCGCTCAACACGCAGCCGTGGAATTTCTACGTCGTGACCGGCGCGCCGCTCGACCGCATCCGCGCGGAGAACAGCCGCCGCAACCTCGCCGGGATCCCCGAATCGCGCGAGTTCCGCAAAATGGAGCTTTACGAGGGCGTCCACCGCGCCCGGCAGATCGAGATCGCCAAGCAACTGTTCGCAGTGATGGGCATCGCGCGCGACGACAAGGCGGCGCGGCGCGACTGGGTGTTGCGGGGTTTCCGCCAGTTCGACGCCCCCGTCTCGATCGTCATCACCTATGACCGCGTCCTGCTCGGCGGCGACATCGCACCGTTCGATTGCGGCGCGGTGACCAACGCGCTGGTCAACGCCGCCTGGTCGCGCGGGCTGGGCTGCGTCATCAACAGCCAGGGCATCATGCAATCGCCGGTCGTGCGCGAACATGCCGGCATCGCCGAGGATCAGGTCATCATGATCTGCGTCGCGCTCGGCTTTCCCGACGACACGTTTCCGGCGAACACCGTCGTGTCGCACCGCAAGTCCGTGGCGGAAGCCGCCACCTTCGTCGGCTTCGATGCGGAAGGCTGAGCCGCCGCGCTAGTCGAGCAAATCGACCAGCCGCTCGCCATCGCCGGTGTCGAGCCAGGACTTGTTGGAGTTGACGACGTGCAACCGCCAATGCTCCTCGGCCTCGTCGCCGCGCCCGGCGTCGATCAGTTCGATCAGCTTCTGGAACGAACGGATGCCCCACAGCGAGCGCCGCCGCTGCGTCTCCTCCGGCATGGCGCGGCGGGAGAGCGAGGAGACCTGATAATGTTCGACGACATCCTGCAACACCGCGGTCAGGAACAGCAGCGTGTGGTTGCCGCCGAGTTCGACCAGCAGGCGGTGGAATTCCGCCAGGCCGATCATGAAATCGACATATTGCTTCGCCTCGACGAAGCTGGTGAGCCGCGCGGCCTCCGCCCGCAGCCGCGCGACGGCATCGGCCGGGCGCGTCTCGGCGAGGCGGCGGGCGATGAACGGCTCGATCGCCAGCCGCGCCTCGTAGATGTCGGCGATCGTGGTGCCCTGCGCCGCCAGCACGAAGCCCGCATAGCGCGACACGCTCTCGACCCGCGGCTGATGCACGCGCGCGCCGGTGCGCGACCCGCGCACGACGCTGATCAGCATCTCCGCCTCCAGGATGCGGAAGGATTCGCGCAGCGTCGGGCGTGAGATGCCGAGCGTCGCCATCAACTGACCCTCTGGCGGAAGGAAGTCGCCTTCCTTCAGCTCGCCGCGGATGATGCGGCGGCGGATATGGTCGGCGACGACCTCCGCCGTCTTGGGAACGCGGATCGCCTGTCGTGCGAGATACTCGTCGCGCCCCGCCGACGCCTTCCCCAGCGAACCGTTCTGATTGTTGTCGTCCACTGCGCATCCCCGAGTTTGATTCATAAGCCTACGCGATGCCGCGCAAAGAGCGCAAGGTTGCCTGGTCCACGCGCGGCGCTTAAGGATATATAACTTAGTTAGAGGGGCCGACAGTGCAATTTGAAACGATTCTCGTCGACAAGGCCGATCACGTCGCAACGGTGACGATCAACCGGCCCGAAGCGCTCAATTCCTTCACCAAGCGGATGCTCGAGGAATTCGAATTCCTGTGGAAGGATATCGGTGCCGACGATGACATTCACGCCGTCGTGCTGCGCGCCGCGCCGGGCCGCGCCTTCTCGACCGGCGTCGACGTGAAGCTCTCGCGCGAGCCGGGCGAGGCGATCATGCACGAGAACATCTGGACCGCGCGCGACCCCGGCGATTTCCTCGGCCCGAAGGCCGCGCGCTGCTGGAAGCCCGTCATCACCGCCGTCCACGGCATGGCGGCGGGCGGCGCGTTCTACTGGATCAACGAGAGCGACATCATCATCTGTTCCGACGATGCGACCTTCTTCGATCCGCACGTGACGTACGGCATGACGGCCGCGCTCGAGCCGATCGGTGCCACCTACCGTATGCCGCTGGGCGACGTGCTGCGCATGGCGCTGCTCGGCAATGACGAGCGCATCGGGGCGGAAACCGCGCGGCGTATCGGCCTCGTCTCGGAAGTCGTGCCGCTCGACCGGCTCTGGGCGCGCGCCGACGAGCTCGCGCGGATCATCGCCGCCAAGCCGCCCGCCGCGACGCAGGGCACGGTGCGCGCGATCTGGGAATCGCTCGACCAGACGCGCGCCGGCGCGCTGCAGACCGGTCTCAAATATTGTTTCGTCGGCAACCCGATCGGCACGGCGCAGGTCGATCGCTTCGCGATCATGGCCCAGGCCAAGAAATACGAAGTTCGCTGAAACGGCGAATGAGGAGAGCGCCATGACCGTGGAGATCATCGCCGAGGGGCTGGCTTTCCCCGAAGGCCCGGTCGTGATGGCTGACGGATCGCTGATCGTGGTCGAACTGGGCGGCGGCCGCGTCACGCGCTGCTGGAAGGGCCGCAAGGAAACGATATCGGAGATCGGCGGTGGGCCCAACGGCGCGGCGATCGGCCCCGACGGCGCGCTCTACGTCTGCAACAGCGGCGGTCTCGACATGGCGGCGGGCGGCAATGCCACGGGGCCGGGCTGCGAGGGCAGGCTCGAACGCATCGATCTCGCCACCGGCCGGGTCGAGCGCGTGTTCGACGCAGCGGAAGGGATTCCGCTCAGCGCCCCCAACGATCTCATCTTCGCGCCCGACGGCAGCCTGTGGTTCACCGACATGGGCAAACGCTACGGCCGGACCACCGAAGCCAGCGCGCTGCTGCACTGCGACCCGTCGCTCGCGACCATTACGCGCGTCAGCGACAAGGCGGTATCCTATAACGGCGTCGGCCTCTCCCCCGATGGCAAGACGGTCTATGTCGCCGACACCTTCCAGGCGCGCGTCTACAGCTTCGATGCGGCCGCAAGCGGCAGGCAGAAGCCCGGCTTCGTCGGCACCGTGCCCGGCATGGTGTGGCTCGACAGCCTGGCGGTGACGGCGGCGGGCAACGTCTGCGTCGGCACGATCTTCGACGGCGGCATTTCGACCGTAACGCCCGCCGGCTCGGTCACGCAAACGCCCTTCGACGAAACCTTCGTAACCAATATCGCCTTTGGTGGCGCGGACATGCGCGACGCCTATGTGACGCTGTCGACCACCGGCCTGCTGGTCCGCGCGCGCTGGTCCGAACCGGGGCTCAAGCTCACTTTCAACGCCTGAGCGCCTAGCCCGGCGCGCCGGCCCGCTTCGCCTGTTCCCACGCCAGTTTGGTAAGCGCGGGAAGCGCGTCGGCACGTTCCTGCGCCTCGGCATTGGCGGCCGTCCCGCGGATCACCCGCCCCTTGATGCCGTGGATGATCGCGGCGAAGCGGAAGAAATTGAACGCGATCGCGAAATCATAGCCCGGCAGAGCGTCACGCCCGGTGCGCGCGCAATATGCGGCGAGATACGCCTCCTCGCTCGGGATGTTGAGCGCGGCGAGATCGGCACCCCCCAGCCCCGGCACGATCAGCGGCGGCATCCGGTACATCATCGCGTGATAGGTGAAATCGGCGAGCGGATGGCCGAGCGTCGAAAGCTCCCAGTCGAGCACCGCGAGGATGCGCGGCTCCGTGGGGTGGAAGATCATGTTGTCGGTGCGGAAGTCGCCGTGGACGATGCGGGTCTCGTCGCCCTCGGGAATCGCAGTCGGCAACCACTCAATCAGCCTGTCGAGATACGGGTCGCGGCCGGCGTCGGCATCCTCGCTGTAGGAGCGGCTCCAGCGCGCGATCTGGCGCGAGAAGTAATTGCCGGGCTTGCCGTAATCGCCGAGGCCGACGGCATCGGGATCGACCTGGTGCAGCGCCGCGATCGCCGCGTTCATCGCATCGAAATAGGCGGGGCGCTCCTCGCGCGGGACGTCCGGGAAGGTCGCGTCCCACTCGACCCGGCCCTCAACCATTTCCATGATGAAGAACCAGGTGCCGATCACGGCATCGTCGGTGCAGAGCCCGTAGACGTGCGCGACCGGGACGCCGGTCCCCTCCAGCGCCGACAGCACCCGCGCCTCGCGATCGACCGCGTGCGCGCCGGGCAGCAACGCGCCCGGCGGCTTGCGGCGCATCACATATTGCCGCGCGGGCGTGATGAGCTTGTAGGTCGGGTTGGACTGGCCGCCCTTGAACTGCTCGACGCTGAGCGGCCCTTCGAAGCCGGCCACGTTCGCGACCATCCACGCCTCGAGCGCGGCGACGTCGAAACGATGCTTGTCGCGGACCCCGCTGGTGCCGATCTGCGATTCGACCGCGAACCCCGTCATGCTGCCGTCGACTCCTGCTGCGCCTTCCAGTCGCGCTTGATCTTCTTGGCGAGGCTCCATTTGTGGACCTCCGTCGGGCCGTCGTAGATGCGGAAGGCGCGGATTTCGCGGTAGAAATGCTCGACCATCGTATCCTCGGTCACGCCGGTGCCGCCGAGCACCTGGACGCAGCGATCGGCGACGCGGCTCAGCGCCTCCGACACCGTCACCTTGGCCATCGAGCTTTCGGCGGTGCCGAGCGCGCCGGTGTCGAGCACGTCGGCGCACCAGTCGATCATCAGTTCGGCCGTCTTGAGGTCCATCAGATTGTCGGCAAGCATGAAGCCGACGCCCTCGTGATCGATCAGCGTCTTGCCGAACGCCTGGCGGCGGTTGGCGTAATCGGTCGCGATCTCGTTGGCGCGCACCGCGGCACCATGCCAGCGCATGCAATGCGACAGCCGCGCCGGGCTAAGGCGGATCTGGGCGTATTTGAAGCCCTCGCCACTCTCGCCGAGCATCTGGTCGGCGGGCACGCGCAGATTGTCGATCGTGATCTCGGCATGGCCGCCGGGCATGCCGGTGTCGATCGTGTTGGGCACGCGCGTGATCTGGATCGCGGGATCGGGCAGATCGACGAGGAACATGCAGGCGCCGTCATCCGACTTCGCCATGATGATGCCGACGCTCGCGCCGTCGGCACCCGTGATGAAGCGCTTCTTGCCGTTGATGACCCAGTGGTTGCCATCCATCTTGCAGGTCGTCTTCATCATCGACGGATCGGAGCCCGCGCCGCCATCGGGCTCGGTCATGAAGAAGGCGCTGCGGCACTTGCCCTGGACCAGCGGATTCAGGAAACGCTCCTTGAGCTCCGGGCTGCCGACCTTGCCGAGCAGATACATATTGCCCTCGTCGGGCGCGGTGGTGTTGACGGCGAGCGGGCCGAGGATCGACAGGCCCGACTTGCGCAGCACCAGCGCGGTTTCGCGCTGCGTCAGATGGCCGCCGTCGGGCAGGATGTGCGGCGTGAGCACGCCCGCCGCGCGCGCCTTCTCCTTGAGCTCATCAATCAGCGAATCGAGCGGGTTGCCATGATGGTCGCGCCGCGTGTCGGCCTCGTAAGGCGTGACGACGTCGCGAACGAACGCCTCGACCTTCGCGGCGATTTCCAGGGCCTGCGGCGAATAGCCGCCTTTCGTGCTGTCAGCGTTGCTCACCTGTCATCCTCTTACCGATTTCAATGTTCCGTTGTTCGCACCGGGCTTCCGTGTCAACGTCGCGTGAAAAGATGAGGAGAGGTTATGGCGGTGCAAGCACCCGCACATCTGGACTGGAGCAAGACCGCGCCCGTCGCGGCGACGGTGCCCGCCCTGCTCGCCTGGGGCGCAGCGACGCACGGGCAGCGCGACGTGCTGGTGATCGACGACGAGCGGCTGACCTATGCCGAACTCGACACGCGATCGGCGGCGTTCGCGGCGCACCTGCTCGCGGCCGGCGTCGGGCGGGGCACGCGCGTGGGGCTGCTGCTGCCGAACGGTGCGGCGTTCGTGGTGAGCTTTTTCGCACTGGCGCGGATCGGCGCGGTCCCGATTCCGGTCAGCACATTGTCGAGCCCGCCCGAACTGGCGCGCATCAGCCGCAGCGCCGGGTTCGCGCTGCTGATCGCGACCGATGCGTATCTCGGCACGGATTTCCTCGCGCGGATAAGCGCGATGCTGGGCGACGGCGCGCGCGGCCCCGCGATCGCGCAGCCCGAGGTGCCGCATCTGCGCGCGATCTGGCTCTGGCACGGGACGGCGGCATGGGCGACGACGATCGTCGAATCGCCCGCGCCGCCAGCGGCAGCGGCCTGCGTCACCGCGGCGGAGGCGCTGGTCACGCCCGCCGACATGCTGACGATCATCTACACTTCGGGCTCGACGTCGGAGCCCAAGGGCGTGATCCACAGCCACGGCACCTTCATGCGATCGTCGCGGCGCTGGGCGGCGTCGATGCCGTATCGCGATGGCGACCGGCTGTTCGGGGCCTCGCCGATGTTCTGGGTCGGCGGGCTCGTCACCTCGCTGATGACGCTGATGCAGGTTGGCGGCGCGCTGGTCAGCTCGGCGAGGAGCGGCGCGGCGCTGCTCGACGTGATCGAGCGCGAGCGCTGCACCACGCTGCAGGTCTGGCCGCACATGGCGCGCCAGATCGCCGAAGACCCGAGCTTCGCGGGCCGCGACTGGAGCGCGATGCGCATCGGCACCGTGCTGGACATGATCCCGCCCGAGCGGCACCAGCGCAATCCCAACGGCTTTGGCTGGGCGATGGGGATGACCGAAACCTCGGGCCCGCACAGCCTGGCGATGGCCGAGATCGACGACGATCATCGCGGCGCGATGGGGCTGCTCGCGCCCGGCATGGAGCATCGCATCGTCGATCCCGAAACCGGCGAACTGCTCGGTGAGGGCGAGCCGGGCGAGCTGCACGTGCGCGGCGACACGCTGATGCTCGGCTATGCCGGGCGCGAGCGGACCGATACGTTCGATGCCGACGGCTGGTTCGCGACCGGCGACATCTGCTCGATCCGCGACGCGCACCTGTTCTTCCACGGCCGGCGCGACGCGATGATCAAGACCGCCGGCGCCAATGTCGCGCCCGCCGAGGTCGAGGCGGCGCTGCTCACCCTGCCCGGCGTCGCGGAGGCGCATGTCCTCGGCATCGCCGATCCGGTGCGCGGGCAGGTGGTCGGCGCGCTGCTGGTGCCGCACGCCGACGTCACGCTGGAACGCGATGCGGTGCTGGCCGCCGCGAAACCGCTGCTGTCGTCCTACAAGGTGCCGCGCAAGCTCGTCATCGCCGCCGCCGCCCCCGCGACCGGCACCAACAAGCTCGATCGCCGCGCCGCCGCGCGGATGATCGAGGAACTGGGGTGAGCGCGCCCTAGAGCGGATCGGCCGCGAGCAGTTGCTTGATCGACTGTTCGGCCGCCGCCAGCATGTCGGTGTGCTTCGGCGACCAGCCGAACTCGCGCCGCGTGCGCGGGCTGCGCGACCGGCTCGACACGCCGAACACGATCAGCGTCGCGAACTTGCCCCACAAGGCGATCGCCTCGTCCATCGTGATGCTGCGCGTCGGCGCGCCCGTCAGCCGCGCCACCGTCTCGGCGATCCAGCGGTTGGGCACTTCACCGGCGACGGCGTGATAGACCGCGCGGTCCTGGCCGGCCTCGGCGACGTGGCGGAAGGCCTCGCCCAGATCCTCGCCGTGGATGTGGGTATACATATTGAGGCCTTCGCCGATGTAGCAGGCGGCACCCGTCTTGCGCACCGAGCCGAGCACGTCGGTGACGAGCGCATGGGGCTGATCGTGCGTCCACACCGCCGGCGGACGCACCACGATGCCGCGCTTCAGGCCCTTGGCGGCGGCCGAGCGGACGCGCCCTTCCAGCGCCCAGCGCGTCGAGATCGCGCGTTGCGGCACGAACTCGTCGGTTTCGGCGAACGTATCCTCGCTCCACGCGCCGCCGGTGCGCTGGCCCAGCACGCCAGTGCCAGAACAGAAGATCAGCGACTTGCCGCTCGCGCTCATGTGATCGAGCATCCAGTCGACCACCGCCGTCTCGGCATCGCCCATCGAGGGGGCGAACACCACCGTCTCGGCATCCGCAATGCCGCGGGCAAGCGCGTCGCGGTCCTCGGCATCGCCGCGGATCGGCGCGATCCCGGTCGCCTTCAGCTTCTCCTCCGACGCATCGGAGCGCGCGAGGCTCGACACCTCGTGCCCCGCCGCGGCCATCGCGCGCGCCGCATGTCCACCGATCAGGCCGGTGCCGCCGATCACGAAAATCTTCATGGTCTTGCTTCCTTTATTTCCTGCGCAGCCGCGCGAGCCGATCGGCCATTTCCGGGCCGCGCCCGGCGGTGTGGTGCATTTCCCAGGCGATGCCGCCGGTCAGCGTCATGCCGTCGGTCTCGCGGCGCAGCGCCTTCATCGCGCGCGTCGCGCGCCAGCTGTTGGCGAGGATATCGGCGCACATCCGCTCCGCCTCCGCCGCCAGCGCATCGTCGGCCACGCACAGGTTCGCCAGCCCCATCGCGGCGGCCTCCGCCCCCGAATAAGTGCGCGAGGCATACATCATCTCGTCGGCGCGCGCCGGGCCGATGCGGCGCGGCAGGCGTTGCGAGAGGCCCCAGATCGGCACGAGATCCCATTTCGCATGGGTGTCGGCGAATTTCGCGCCTTCGCCAGCGATGATGATGTCGGCGGCGAGCACCAGCTCCAGCCCGCCCGTCATGCAATGCCCCTGCACCGCCGCGACCACCGGCATCGGCAGCGTCGCCAGCCGTTCGATCACGCCCGTCTCGAAGCGGCCGGCGGCATTGTCCTCCGACCCGCCGGCGATATCGTCGAGATCGTGCCCGGCGCAGAAGCTCCGCCCCGCCGCATCGAGCAGCACGCAGCCGACCGTGTCGGGCGTGATGCGGTCGAGATGCGCGTCGATCTCGCGAAAGCTCGCGAGGCTGATCGCGTTGAGCTTCTCGGGCCGGTCGAGCGTGATCCGCGCGAGGCCATCGGTTATCGAGAATTGCGTCAGGTCCGCCATCGTCAGCGCCCCGCGAACACCGGCGCGCGCTTGGCCTTCACCGCCGCGAGCCCTTCCCGGAAATCCTCGGTGCCGAGCAGGATCGCCTGGTTGAGCACGTTCGCCGACCATTCCGCCTCCATCGAGGTTTCGAGTCCGCGGTGCAGCGCCTCCTTCACCGAGGCATAGGCGAGCGGCGCGATCGCGGCGAGTTCGCCCGCGAACGCCGCGCCACGCTCCGCCAGCGCATCGGCCGCGACGATCTCGCCCGCCAGGCCGATCCGCTCCGCCTCGGCCGCCTTCACCGCCTGCCCGAGCAGCACCATCTGCGATGCGCGGCCGAGCCCGATCAGCCGCGGCAGCAGGAACAGCCCGCCGAGCGGCGGCATGATGCCGAGCTTGATCCAGCTTTCCTGGAAGAATGCATTCTCCGCCACGATGCGGAAATCGCAGGCGAGCGCAAGTTCGCAGCCGACCGTGACGGCGGCACCCTGCACCAGCGCCACCGTCGGCTTGGGGCAGGTGTAGATGCGCTTCGCCGCGCCCTGGAAATGGGCATAGATCTGCGCCTTGATGTCGCTCGCGGGCATTTGCGTCAGATCGTCGAGAAAGGCGAAATCGGCGCCCGCGCAGAAATGCTTGCCGTCGGCGGCAAAGACGATCGCCTTCACCCCGGCATCGGCGATCAATTCGTCCATCCCGCGGCAGATTTCCGCCAGCGTCTGCGGGCGCAAGGTGTTGCCCTTCTCGGGACGGGCAAGCGTCAGCGTGCCGATCGGTCCGGCACGGCCGACCGTAATATCCTCATAGTCGTTCACGAAAACTCCTGGGTTCAACTCAACCGTCGATGCGGTGGAATTCGGGAATCCAGACATCCTCGACCTGGACGAAGGCGACGCGCACCTTCTGCCCGATCGCGACGCTCTCCGGGTCGATGCCCTGCATCTGCGCGGTCAGCCGCACGCCCGGCTCGCCGTCGAGATCGACCACCGCGAGCGCGTAGGGCACCTGCAGATTGGGCAGCCACGGCTGGTAATTGACGGTGTAGCTGTGGATCACCCCCGTCCCCGCCGCCGCGCGCGGCGTGACGCTGCGCGACAGGCAGACGGGGCAGATCAGCTCAGGCGGGTGAATCGCGTGATCGCAGGCGTCGCAATGCGCGATCATCAGCTCGCCGCGTTCCCCGCCCGTCCAGAAGGGCGTATTCTCGGGCGTCAGTTCGGGCAGGATGCGGATCGGGGCGTTCATGCGACTTCCTTCACGTTTTGCGGGCGGACGAGCCGGCCGGGCAGCGCCCCGGTCGGCGCGCCGTCGCGGTAGGTGACGACGCCGGAGACGATCGTCGCGGCATAGCCATCGGCGATCTGGCGCAACCGCCTGCCGCCGGCGGGGAGATCGTGCGTCACCGACGGCACGTGGAGCTTGAGCGCGTCGAAGTCGATGACGTTGAGATCGGCCTTGTAGCCCGGCCGCAACCGGCCGCGATCGGAGAGGCCGACGGTGTCGGCGGCGGCGCTGGTCAGCGCCGCGACCGCCTTGGCGAGCGGAATGCGCTGCGCCGCCGCCACGTCGCGCGCCCAATATTGCAGGTAATAGGTCGGGAAGCTCGCATCGCAGATCATGCCGTAATGCGCGCCGCCATCGGCAAGCCCGACGATCGTATTGTCGTCATCGAGCATCGCGCGCACGGCGTCGTAATTGCCGTCGCGGTAATTGGCACCGGGCTGATAGATCAAGGTGCGGCCCTCGTTCTGCATCAGCAGGTCGTAAGCGAACGCCTCGAACGACACGCCCGCCGCCGCCGCGCGCTTGTCGAGCCGCTGGTCGAGCGGCGGATCGTAGATCGCCTCGTCGCCCATCTCATAGCCGTAGCGCGCGGCGTGGACGGTCTTGAGCGAGACCGGATTGGTATCCTCTGCCACCTCCGCCAGCAACCTTTCCCGGAAAGCCGGATCGCGCATCGCGGCGACCTTTTCGGGGAGCGTGAGGCCGTTGAGCGCGCGGAAGCTCGGGTGGAGCGAGAAGGGGTGGAAGCTGAGATCGAGCCCGTAGAACATGCCGACGGGGCGCGGCGCGACCTGCGCGCGGATCGGCACGCCCGCGGCATTGGCATCGGCGGTGCCGCGCAGATAGACCTGCCACGCATCCTCCGGCCCGGCGGGCATCTGCAGCAGCGAATAGGAAGTGGGCCGCCCCGCGCTTTCGGCGAGACGCCGGATCAGGCCGATCTCATCGCCCGCATCGCCCATCACGCGCGGGATGATCTGCAGCACGCCGGCATCGGCATCGTGCAGGCCGCCCGCCAGCGCGCGCAGCTCGTCCTCTTCGGAGAACAGGCTCGGCGCGAGATCGCCCGCCTTCGTGCGGTGCATCATGTTGCGCGACGTGGTGACGCCGATCGCGCCGGCGCGGATCGCCTCGGCGGTCAGCGCGCGCATCTGCGCGAGATCGTCGGCGGTCGGCGGCTCGTGGCTCGCCGCGCGTTCGCCCATCACATAGACGCGCAGGGCGGAGTGCGGGAGCTGCGCCGCCACGTCGATGTCGAACGATCGTTCGCCGAGCGCGTCGAGATACTCGGGGAACGTCTCCCAGTTCCACGGCAGCCCTTCGGTCATCACCACCTCGGGCACGTCCTCGACGCCTTCCATCACCGCGACCAGCATGTCGCGTTCGCCCGGTCGGCACGGCGCGAAGCCGACGCCGCAATTGCCCATCACCACGCTCGTCACGCCGTGGCCCGACGACGGCGCCATGCGGTTCTCCCACATCGCCTGGCCGTCGTAATGCGTGTGGACGTCGATGAAGCCGGGCGTGACGATCTTGCCGGTCGCGTCGATCTCCTCGGCGGCGGTGCCGGAGACCGCGCCGATCGCCGCGATCAGCCCATGCTTGATGGCGACATCGGCGATGCGCGCCGCGCCGCCCTCCCCGTCGTGAACGGTGCCGCCGCGAATGATGAGATCGAAATCCGCCATTACCCGCATCCTCTTGTCGTTTGCACGATCGATATCCTCGGCAACCTGGTTTACCAAGTGAATAGATGCGCGGTAAGGCGGCCGGGAGAGGATTCCTAGATATGACGAAGACAGTGCGGATCGGCGGCGCGTGCGGCTTTTACGGCGACTCCTCGGTCGCGCCCGCGCAATTGATCGCAGGCGGCGTCGATTATCTGATCCTCGATTACCTTGCCGAAGCGACGATGTCCGTGCTCGGCAACATGAAGCGCCACCGCGCCGATCTCGGCTATGCCGCGGATTTCACCGAATGGGTCTGGAAGGACAATCTGCGCGCGCTGAAGGAGACGGGCACGAAGATCGTCACCAACGCGGGCGGCGTGAACCCGCAAGCGTGCGCCGCGCGGCTTGCCAAGATCGCTGCCGACGCCGGCCTCTCGTTCAAAATCGCGATCGTCGAGGGCGACGACATGCTGGGGCGGCTCGACGAACTCTCCGCCCAGACCGAACTCTACACCGGCACGCCCTTCCCCCCGCACGATCAGATCGTCACCGCCAACGCCTATCTCGGCGCGACGCCGATCGCGAAGGCGCTGGCGATGGGTGCCGATCTCGTCATCACCGGCCGCGCGGTCGATTCGGCGCTGACGCTCGGCATCCTGATGCACGAATTCGGCTGGTCGCCCGAGCAGTACGACCTGCTCTCGGCCGGGTCGCTCGCCGGGCATATCGTCGAGTGCGGCGCGCAAGGGTCGGGCGGGCTGTTCACCGATTGGGAGGACGTGCCCGACTGGGCGCATATCGGCTATCCGATTGTGGAATGTTCGGCCGACGGCAGCTTCGTCGTCACCAAGCCCGAGGGCACCGGCGGCCTCGTCTCGCGCGGGGTCGTCGCCGAGCAGACGCTCTACGAGGTCGGCGATCCGCAGGCCTATATGCTGCCCGACGTGGTGTGCGATTTCACGCAGGTGACGATCGAGGAGATCGGCACGAACCGCGTGCGCGTGGCGGGCGCGATCGGCTATCCACCGAGCGGCAGCTACAAGGTGTCGATCACGCACCAGGACGGCGAGCGCTGCCTCGCCTTCATGCCCGTCGTCGGCCGCGACGCCGCACGGAAGGCGCAGCAGCAGGGTGAGGCGGTCGTCACCCGCGTCGAGGAGATGCTGCGCGACCGCAACCTCGGGCCGTTCCGCGCCAAAAGGATCGAGATCATCGGCGCCGAATCGAGCTACGGTGCCAATGCCCGCGCGCAGGCGACGCGCGAAGTGGTCTGCAAGATCGCGGTCGAGCATGACGACACCCGCGCCTTCAAATATTTTCTGCGCGAGTTCGATTCGCCGACCACGTCGATGTCGGTCGGCACGACCGGCTGGTTCGGCGGGCGCGGGCAGGTGACGCCGGTGATGCGCGTCTTTTCCTGCCTGATCGACCGCGAGGCGGTGTCTGTGACGGTGACGCTCGACACCACCGAAACGGTCGCCACCCCTGCCCCGCCGGCGCGCTTCGATCCGGCGATGATCGTGCGCCCGGCCGCGCCCGATGCGCCCGCGCCGCCCGCCGCGACGCGCACCGTGCCGCTGATCGAGCTCGCCTGGGCCCGCTCGGGCGACAAGGGCGATGCGTTCAACATCGGCGTCATCGCGCGCCGGCCCGAGTATCTGCCCTATATCCGCGCTGCTCTGACGGAAGAGGCGATGCGCGCCTTCTTCGCGCACGAGTTCGAAGGCGCGCGCAACCCCGCCGTCAACCGCTACGACGTGCCGGGGATGGACGCGCTCAACCTGCATTTCCTCGATGCGCTCGGCGGCGGGCAGTTCGCCAGCCTGCGGCTCGATCCGCTTGCCAAGGGCAAGGCGCAGCAGTTGCTCGATTTCGAAGTGACGATGCCCGCCCCGCTGTGAAGGGAACCGCGCCCGCGCTCGCGCGCTGACTCCGCCAGAGGAGAGATGCGATGGCCGACCCCAAGGATCCCGACGCGCTGACCGAGGATGGCCGCGCGCCGGTGTTGAGCGAAGATCAGGCGGAGACGCCGCCCGATGCCGATGCGGACGAGGCGAAGGCGATCGACCTGCCGATCGAGGAAGGCGATTTCGACGCCCAGCCCGGCTGAGCGGTCAGATCGCGCCTTCCGCGCGCAGCGCCGCGATGCGCGCATCGTCATAGCCCAGCACCTCGTGCAGCACGCTGTCGGTATGTTCGCCGAGCTGCGGCGGTGGGGATACCTGGTTGACCGGCGTTTCGGACATGCGAATGGGGTTGGCGATCATCGGCAGGGTGATGCCCGAGCTGTCGACCACCGTCCGCGCCAGATCGCGGCTGACGATCTGCGGGTCGGCGAAACACTGGTCGACCGTGTAGATCGGCGAGCAGATGATGTTGGCGGCGACCAGCGCCTCGTAGAGATCGCCGAGCGCCCAGTCGGCAAGCGTGCGGGTGATCTCCACCTCCAGCGCGGCGACGTTGGTGAAGCGTTCCGCGCGCGTCCCGAACAGCGGATGCGTCAGCAGGTCGAGCCGGTCGATCACGCCGCAGAAGATGCGGAACTTGTCCTCCGCGCTCGCCTGGATGTTGATCATCCCGTCCTTGCACGAATAGGTCTGCGCCGGTGCCGATCCGGCGGCGGCGGTGCCGAGGCGCAGCGGGATGTCGCCCGTCATCAGGTAATCGATCGCGCGGTGCGACATGGTCGCCACCGCCACGTCGAGCAGCGCCATGTCGATATGCTGGCCCGGCCCGCCCTGCTCGCGCACGCGCAGCGCCGCCTGGATCGCGTTGGAGGCGTACAGGCCGGTGATCAGGTCGCTGATGATCAGGCCGATCTTGGTCGGCGGCTGATCGGGTTCGCCGGTGATGCTCATCATCCCGCTCATCGCCTGAAACACGCTGTCGGTGCCGGGGCGCGGCGCATAGGGCCCCGTCTGGCCGAAGCCGGTGATCGAGCAATAGACGATGTCGGGCGCGACCTCGCGGATGCCGGCATAGTCGAGGCCGTAGCGGGCGAGGTCGCCGACCTTGAAATTCTCGACCATCACATGGCTGATCGCGGCGAGATCGCGCACGATCTGCTGCGCGCCGGGCTTGGTGAGATCGACCTCGACCGATTTCTTACCGCGATTGGCCCCGATGAAATAGCTCGAGATCGGCACGTCGTTGCCGTTCGCATCCTTGACGAAGGGCGGGCCGTAGTGGCGCATCTCGTCGCCGCGCGTCTTGCGTTCCAGCTTGATGACGTCGGCACCGAGATCGGCGAGCATCTGCGTGCAGAAGGGGGCTGCGAAGGTGCGGCCGAGATCGACCACGCGGATGCCCGCGAGCGGTTTCGGGAGGGACATGAGCGTCACTGTTCCTTGTGGTTCATCGCGCGCAGATTGTTGCCGACCCACATCAGCAGCAGCACGACGATCGGCGCGAAAATCGCCATGACGGTGACCATCGACAGGCCGATCTTGGCCTTGTCGACGAACACCGACTGGGTGATGAAGGCGGTGATCGGTGCGCCGATCAGCGATCCCAGCACGGTGATGACGGCGTAGAACCAGGCGGACATCCGCCCGCGCAGGTGCGGCGGCGTATGCAGCTGGAGCGCGGCGACGGCATAGCCGAGGAACGGGTAGCAGAGCACCGAATAGATCGCCATCGTGCCCAGGAAGATCCACGGATTGCCCGACAGCAGGCCGATGATCGTCGCCGGCACGCCGATCAGCACGCCGACCCATTGGTAGCGGACGTGCGCGTCGGCCATGCCGCGCGCATAGAGCCGATCGACCAGCATCGCCCCGCCGATCTGCCCGATCAGCCCGGCGATGATATGCTCGGTGCCCCAGGCAAGGCCGATATTGGCGATGTTCCAGCCATACGTGCGCTGCATGAAGGTGGGGATCCACGACAGCAGCGAATTGGTGATGATGTTGAGCGTGCCGAACGCCACCGGCAGGCCGAAGAACAGCCGCGGGTTGGAGGCGCAGAAGCGGAAGAAGGCGGCGATCGACATGCTCATGTCGCGCCCGGCCACCGCCTCGTGCCGGCGGTCGATCCGCTCCTTCACCAGCAGCGCGAGCGGCGCGAGCAGGACGGTCGGCACGCCCACCGCCAGGAACACCATCTGCCACGGCTGCACCGTGCCGATCACCGGCACCGCCTGCGGGCTGCCTTCGGCGATCAGATGGACGAGCTGCCCGCCGAGGATCGTCGCGAGGCCCGTGCCGATCACCGAGCCCAGCGAATAGGTGGCGAGCGCGGTCGACAGCTTCTCGCGCGGGAACTGCTCGGTGATCAGCGAATGCGCGGCAGGCGTCAGCGCCGATTCGCCGACGCCCACGCCCATCCGCCCGATCAGCAGCACCGGAAACGCGCCCGCCAGCCCGCACACGCACGTCGCCAGTCCCCAGACGATGATCGCCCCCGTCGTCAGCCAGCGGCGCGAGAAGCGATCGATCAGGCCGCCCATCAGCAACCCGCACAATGCGAAGAACAGCCCGAAGGACGGCCCCATCAACCAGCTCATCTGAAGCTCGGTGAAGCCGAGATGCGCCTGGATCGGCTTGACCATCATGTTGATGACCTGCCGGTCGATGAACGCGATCACGTAGAACGACAGGAACAGCGCGACCATCGCTCCGCCGGTCAGGTAACCGCGCGTCGCGCCGGGCGGGGATGGGGTCGTGCTGGTCATCGGCATCGCTCTCCTGTGGTCGCTCAGAAATCGACGCCGACGCGGACGCCGTAGGTGCGCGGCTTGGCAAAGACCTGCGTATCGCCCGACGCCGACGACAGGATGTAGAGCTGGTGCGCGGTGTCGAGCAGATTCTGCACCCACACCGCGACCTTGTAATGGCCGCCGGCCGGGCGCCAGCCCACTTCGCCGTTGATCAGCGTATAGCCCGGCTGGACGACACGGTTGCTCGCCTCCCAATATTGCTTGCCGCTGTAATAGACGTTGGCGGCGGTGGTGATCTTGCCCGCGCCGATGTCGAACGCATAGTCGAAGCCGCCGCTCACCGTGATGAAGGGCGTGCGGATGATGTTCTTGCCGGTCGCGTCGATGAAGACCGTCGCGTTGCCGCCGGTCGGCACGCCGCCCGCCGACAGGATCGGCGTCGTCACCTGCGCCCCCGGATAACTGGTGTAGGTGCCGTGCAGCAGCGACATGCCGAAGCGCAGGTTGAGGCCCTGGACCGGGTTGGCGAACAGCTCCGCCTCGCCGCCGTACAGCCGCGCCGCGCCGGCGTTCTGAAGGTCGGAGGCGAGCGTCACCGGATTGCGGACGTTGACCTGCAGATCGCTGTAGTCGGTGTAGAAAGCGGCGATCGTGCCGCGCAGCCACGGCGCCATCTTGAACTTGCCGCCAATTTCGTACTGCGTCACCGTCTCGGGGTTGACCGGCACCGGATTGGCGCTGCCGCTGGGGAAGGTCGAGGATGCGAAGATCCCCGATTTGAAGCCCTGCCCGGCCTTGAGATAGACGTTGGCATCGTCGCTGAACTTGTACTGGATCGTCCCGCTCGGCGTGAACTGGCTGAAGCGCTTGCGCCCGAAGCGTTCGTTGTTGGTGGTGAGATTGAGGTTGGTGATGTCGAAGCCGCGGATCTCGCTGGTGTAGCGGCCCGCCGCCGTGATCGAGAGCGCGTCGGTCAGGTGATAGGTCAGCTGCGCATAGGCGGCGATCGAATCGGTCGTCACCACCGAGACGATGTTGGTCGCCGCCGTCGTCACGCCCGCGGCGGAGGTCGTGATCACCTGCGACGGATTGTTGCCCGCCGTCGCCTGGAAATACGTGCCGCCGACGATCCAGTCGAGCCGCCCCGTCGTCGACGAGGCATACAGCTCCTGGACGATCGAGTTCGAATAGTAATTGACCTTCTGCAGCGAGACCGGCTGCGCGGTCGCGTCATTGTCCGACAGGATGTCGAGCTGCGAGCGATCGACGCCGGTGATCGCCGTGATGTCGGCGAACCCCGCGTGGAAGATCGCGGTCAGCGATCCGGCATTCTGCTGGAAGCGCGAATCGCCGCCGTTGGTCGATGTCTCGAACGGACCCGTCGGGATCAGCACCGCCGGGTTGCGCACCAGCGCGGTGGTGTTGCGGTTGAGCGGCTGCGCCGAGGTCGCGAGCGAATCGCGCATCGTGTTGTGCGATACCGAGAAGATCAGGTCGAGGTTCTCGGTCGGCCGCACGCGCACCTTGCCGCGGATCGAAAAGCCGTTGGTGTCGCCGCGGTTGGGCCCGCCCTGCAGGTTCTTCAGATAGCCGTTGTCATCCTTGTAGAGGACGGCGAGGTCGGCCGCGATCACGTCGTTGCCGCCGGTCGCATAGCCTTTCAGGAGCACCTCGTCGTAATTGCCGTAGCTTGCCGAGGCCTTGAAGGCTTCCTGCGCGCTCGGCGTCGTGGTAATGATGTTGATCGCGCCGCCGGTGCTGTTGCGCCCGAGCAGCGCGCCCTGCGGCCCGCGCAGCACCTCGATCCGGTCGATGTTGTTGAGTTCCATCACCGAGGAGGCGAGGAACGGCTGATAGACGCCGTCGATATAGACCGGCACCACCGATTCGTCGCCCGCGCCGACGCCGCGCGTGCCGATGCCGCGGATCGTCGGCTGCGGCGAGAAGGAGGATTGCGCGAAGTTGAAGCCCGGCACGACCTGCGCGAGCTCCTTGCTGCTCTGGATGCCCGAATTCTGCAGCGTCGCCGCGCTGAACGCGGAGATCGAGATCGGCACGTCCTGCAGCCGTTCCTCGCGGCGCTGCGCCGTCACGACGATATCGCCGACATCGGGCTGGGCCGCCGGGGCCGGAGCCGTCTCCGGCTGAGCTGTGGTCTGGGCGAATGCCTGGGTCGAACTGCCCGCCAGCAGAACGGCGGCGATGGCGACGCGGCGCGCGGATGCGATGTGAAGTCCCATTCTTCCTCTCCTTCGTCCGGCTCGTTCTTGTGGCCGTCATGCGGCTCGTCCGGTTCGACAGGAATTTCACATCCCGAAGGTGCGATCATCACCGATTTATCGCGCGATCTATCACGAAACGTGCTAGATGTGTAACGGGAGAGAAACATGATTGATCCATCAGAGATCAAGAGCTTCGTCACGATCGCAGAGGAGCGTTCCTTCTCGGCCGCCGCGCAACGCCTCGGGCTGGCGCAGTCCGCCGTGTCGCAGCGGCTCAAGCGGCTCGAGGACCAGCTTGCGCTGCATCTGCTCGATCGCACGTCGCGGCGGGTGCGCGTGTCGGTCGAGGGCGAGCTGTTCCTGCCGCACGCCTACCGCCTGCTCGAAGTGCATGAGGAAGCCCTGCGCGCCGCCGATCACATCCGCAGCAAACGCGGCTCGACGCTGCTGCTCGGCGGCTACAGCTTCCTGATCGAGGAACGGCTGAAACTGGTCGAGCATTTCCTGGAACTCAACCCGACGACGCAGGTCGATGTCCATCACGGCGCGCGGCTGGATCTCTACCGCCGGCTCGCGACGGGCGAACTCGACGCCGTCGTCGCGCTGGCGCTGCCGGGACAGACGCAGACCGATCTCGAGGCCGTCCATGTCGAGCGCCGCCAATGCCACGTCGCCTTTCCGCCCAGCCATCCGCTCGCCGCGCGGTCGACGATCACCTATGCCGATCTGAGCGGACATCCGCTGACGATCTCACCCGGCCGGCAGGACGCCGAAATCCTCGGCACCGTCACCGCCGAACTGGTGCGGCGCGGGATCGAACTGATCGCCGCGCCCGAAGCCGATCGTCGCGCGATCGAGCAATTCGCGAACGTGCGCGGGCTGCCGTATCTGCGCTGGTATCCCAGTTGCCGCGAACGGCATGAGCGCAGCGGTTGCGTCGTGCTGCCGATCGACGACGATGTCGTGTTCACCGACCTGATCGTCTATTTCAGCAAGGACGGCGGCCGTGCGGTCGCCAGGCACTTCGCAGACTCGGTTCGCGACTATGTTGCGCTGGGGCTGAACGAGGCGACGGCCTAAACCACGCGCCGCAGCAGCGGCTCGCCCGCGAAATGGCGGCGAAGGTTGTCGAGCGCCCCTGCGAACACGCGCGCGAACGCCTGTTGCGTCGCGCCCGCGACGTGCGGCGCCATCAGCACGTTGGGCACGCCGGCCCAGTCCGATCCATTGATCGGCTCATGCTCGAACACGTCGAGCGCGGCCGCGCCGAGCCGCCCGTCCTGCAGCGCCGCGATCATCGCCGGCTCGTCGATCACGAACCCGCGCGAGACGTTGACGATGAGGCCATCGGGGCCCAGCGCAGCGAGGACGTCGGCGGTGATCAGCCCGCGCGTGCTGTCGTCGCCCCGCGCCGCGACCATCAGCACGCTCGACCAGCTCGCCAGCTCCTCCAGCGATTCGATGCGCGGCCACGCCGCGTCGGGCTTGGGGCGCGGCCCCCACCAGGCGATCTCGCAGCCGAACGGCTCCAGCCGGCGCGCGATCGCCAGCCCGATATGGCCGAGCCCGACGATGCCCACCTTCTGCGCCGACACCGACACCGGCGGGCGGCGGCGCGCAGCCGGCCAGCGATCCTCGCGCACATAGCGGTCGTTGGCGATCACCTCGCGCGTCTGGGCGAGCATCAGCGTCACCGCGAAATCGGCGACGTCGCCGGCGTTGAGATCGCCGGCATTGATGACGGCGACGCCGCGCGCCTTCGCCGTGTCGAGGTCGATCCCCGACATGCCGGCCGCCACCGTCGCGATCAGGCCGAGATCGGGCAGCAGATCGAATCGCGCCGCATCGAACCGCTCCATCCCCGAAACCAGCGCCGCGCCGATCCCCGCGCCGTTGGCGGCGAGAAACGCATCGCGGTCGCCGGCGCCCTCCAGCCGGACGATCTCGAACTCATCCGCGCCCGGACGCACCAGCTTCTCGATCGCGTCGCTCATCACGAGCAGTCTGGGTTTGGGCATCGCTCACCTTTCAGTTTCCGTTGACGAATAGCGCGGGCGCGTGAATGGCACACTTATATAACCTAGCAAAACAGCAAGGAGCGGCGACTCATGGAAACACGCTTTCTCGGCCGGAGCGGCCTCGAAGTCTCGGTGTTCGGCTTCGGTACGATGACCTTCAGCGACGGCGAGGGCATGTTCGGCGGCGTCGGCGCGACGCGCGGCGACGATGCCCGGCGCCAGATCGATATGTGCGTCGATGCGGGCGTCAACCTGTTCGACACCGCAGACGTCTATGCCGCCGGCCGCTCCGAGGAAATCCTCGGGCAGGCGCTGGGGGCAAAGCGCAAGGACGTGATCGTCGCCACCAAGGCGTTCGGCCGCATGGGCAAGGGCGCGCACGACACCGGCCTGTCGCGCCGCCACCTGATCGACGCCTGCGACGCCAGCCTGAAGCGGCTCGGCACCGACTGGATCGATCTCTACCAGGTCCACAGTTTCGACGCGCTCGCCCCGCTCGAGGAGACGCTGCGCGCGCTCGACGATCTCGTGACGGCGGGCAAGGTGCGCTACATCGGCTGCTCCAACTTCAACGGCTGGCATCTGATGAAGGCGAGCGCCATCGCCGAACGGCGCGGCAGCGAGCGTTTCATCGGCCAGCAGATCCAATATTCGCTGATGGTGCGCGATGCGGAGGAGGAGCTGCTCCCCTGCGGCGTCGATCAGGGCGTCGGCGCGCTGATCTGGAGCCCGCTTGCGCAAGGCTTCCTGTCGGGCAAGTTCCGTGACGGCGACAGCGATGCAGCGCAGCGGCTCGTCCTCAACGGGCGGCTGAAATCCTATGACACGCCGCTCGGCAAGGCGGTGGTCGATGCATTGCTGGAGATCGCCGCCGCGCATCCCGGCGCCTCGCCGAGCCAGGTCGCACTCAACTGGCTGCTCGCGCGGCCGGGCGTGTCGACCGTGCTGCTCGGCGCACGCAGCGACGAACAGCTCGCCGACAATCTCGCGGCGGCAAGCTGGTCGCTGACGGCGGACGAGGTCGCCGCGCTCGACAAGGCGAGCCAGACCGGCATGCGCTATCCCAATTCGCACCACCGCCTGTTCACGCAGCACCGCAACCCGCAGCTGTTCGAACGCTTCAAGGATTGAGTGTGACGCTACCGCTGGCGGAAAGGCTTGCGCTGGAGCGTAGCGGGCCGAACGTGTTCCGCGGCTTCGCGCCCGATATCGGCGGCGCGCGCATCTTCGGCGGCGCGGCGGTCGGGCAGGCGCTGCTCGCCGCCTATGAGACGGTGGAGGCGCGCGTCTGCCACTCGCTGCACTGCTATTTCATCCACCCCGGCAACCCCGCAGAGCCGGTGTTCTACGAGGTGACGCGCTCTCGCGACGGCGGGGCGTTCGCGACGCGGCACGTCTCGGCGGTGCAGGACGGGCGGCCGATCCTGGAAATGCTCGCCTCGTTCCAGCGCCCCGCGCCGGGCTTCGAACATCAGGCGACGTTGCCCGACGCGCCCGATCCCGCGACGCTCGGCGACGACGATCAGCGCGGCGCGGCGGTCGGCATCCAGCTGCGCAACGTGCGCCTCCCGCGCCCCGGCTGGACGGAGGAGGTGCAGCCGCCGCATCACCAGACGTGGCTGCGCAGCGCCCTGCCGCTCGGGCCGGAGCTGCGCCATCACCAGGCAGCGCTTGCCTATGCCTCGGACTTTCCGCAGCTTCCCACCATCGTCCAGCCGCATCCGGTGACCTGGTCGACGCCGGGCTTTCAGGTCGCGAGCCTCGATCACGCGATCTGGTTCCACCGCCCGTTCGATTTCACCGGCTGGCACCTGTGCGACATGGATACGCCCTCCTCGTCCGACGAACGCGGGCTCAGCCGCGCGACCGTCTTTGCGCAGGACGGTACGGTCGTCGCGACGGTGCTGCAGGAGGCGATGATCCGCCTGCGCGCACCCCGCGGCTGACGCGCTTCGATGACGACCGTGGAGGAACGATGAGCCAGCCCGCCCCCTTCGATCTCACCGGCCGCGTCGCGCTCGTCACCGGCGGCAACGGCGGTATCGGCCGGGCGATCGCGCTCGGCTTCGCGCGTGCCGGCGCCTCGGTCGCGATCGCCGGGCGCAATCCCGCCAAGACCGCCGCCGTCCTCGCCGAGCTGGCGGCGATCGGCCGCCCCGCCACAGCGCTCGCGCTCGACGTCACAGACCGGGCGGCGCTCGCGGCGGCGTCCGCCACGGTCGAGGCGGCGCTCGGGCCCATCGACATCCTCGTCAACAACGCCGGCATCGCCGAGGCGAGCGGCGGCATCCTGCGCCAGAGCGAGGACGGGTGGGATACGATGCGCGCGACGCATGTCGATGCCACCTTCCTGCTCTCGAAGAGCATCGCCGCCGGCATGGCGAAGCGCGGGCGCGGCAAGATCATCAACCTCGCCAGCATGTACGCCTATTTCGGCAGCGGCATGGCCCCCGGCTACAGCGCGGCGAAGGGCGCGATCGTGCAGCTCACCAAATCGATGGCGATCGAGCTCGCGCGCCACAACATCCAGGTCAACGCCCTCGCCCCCGGCTGGATCGAGACCGACATGACCGATGGCGCGCGCGACGCCGATGCGTTCAACGCGATGCTGATGGCGCGCACGCCGGCCGGGCGTTGGGGCAAGGCCGACGAGCTGGCCGGCGCGGCGGTGTTCCTCGCCAGCGCCGCGAGCGACTTCGTCACCGGCGTGACGCTGCCGGTCGACGGCGGCTATTCGATCTTCTGACCTAGTCCTCGCGCTCGGTCAGCAGCCCGCGCGGATCGCCGAGCGAGGCACCGCCGTCCATCGTCAGCGTGCGGCCCGTCACATAGCCGCCCTCATCGGAGGCGAGGAACAGGAAGGCCGCGGCGATCTCCTCCGGCCGTCCGGCGCGGCCGATCGGGATCTCGCGCCCCATCGCGGCGATCTGCTCGGGGCTCGCCATGCTGGTCAGCGAATGCGTGACCGTCAGACCCGGCTCGATCGCGTTGACGGTGATGCCGTGGCCCGACAGCTCCAGTGCTGCCCCGCGCACGAAGCCCGTCACCGCCATCTTGACCGATCCGTAGTGGACGCGGCTCGGCAGCGACTTCTGGTTGCCCGCCACCGACGAAGTGACGAGGATGCGCGGCGCGCCGCTCTTCTTCAGCCACGGCAGCGCGTCGTGCGTCATCCAGAACGCCGCCTTCACGCCCACGTCGAACATCTTGTCGAGGACGTCGTCGGGCATGTCGGCGAGGAAGGCAGGCGTGAGATAGGCGGCATTGTGCAGCACGATGTCGATCGCGCCGAAATGCGCGGCGGCCTGTTCCACCATTGCCTTCACCGCCGCGCGGTCGCCCATGTCGAGCGCGATCAGGATCGCCTCGCCGCCGGCCGCGACGATCTCGTCGACCACCTCCTGCCCCGGCGCGGCGGTGCGCGTCGCCACCACCACCTTCGCACCTTCCGCGGCGAACCGCAGCGCGGTCGCGCGGCCGATGCCGCGTCCGCCGCCGGTCACGATCGCGACTCTTCCGTCCAGCTTGCCCATGACTCTCTCCTCTTTTGTTTGCCTTAGTCCCGGTCGTGCAGGCGCAGGATCAGCGACTGGCTGGCCGTCGCCATCAGCACGCCGCCTTCGGAAAACAGATGCATCCCGCCGTGGACGACACCGGCATGGACCGATTCGATCCGCGTGTCGCACAGCACCCATGTGCCCTCGGCGGGCCGCGCATAGCGGATGGTGTTGTCCAGGCTGTTGCCGCCCGCATCGCGCCCGACGGCGTCGCTGATCGCGACCGAGACGTAGTCGGCGGCGATCGCCAGCATCGCCGCATCCACTGCGCGCCCGTCGCGCGATCGCAGCCAGAAGCACAGCCGCCCGACGCCGCGCCCGTCCATCACGACGCCGGTGGGATAGCGTCCCGCCGCCAGCCGCACCTCGAAGCGATCGCGCACGTCGCCGCCGCGCTCGCGCCAATGGCTCACCTCCGGGCAGTCGCCGGGGGGCGGCACGTCGGGCATCGTCACCCACTGGTCGGAAATCGCGCTGTCGCGCGCGCCGAGCGCGGCGCTGACCGAGATGATCTTTTCGTCGTCGACATGCAGCAGCACGTTGGCCTGGCTGGTCTGATTGCCCTCGACCGGCACCCACACGTCGAGATCGACCACCGACCCCGGCCGCGCGAACGACAGATAATGCGCCGTCGCCCAGATCACCGGGCGCTGGCACGTCTGTTCCAGCGCGCTGATCGCCGCCGCCAGCCCGACGCCGCCGAACAGGAAGCGGCGTTCGGGCAGGCCGACGGAGATGTCCAACGTGACGGGCAGATACCAGCGGTGCGGATTGTGCGTCGCGCGCAGATCGAAAAGCGGTGCCATAGGACACGCCTTGTCGCATCCCGGGGCGCGAGCGCAAGCGGGCTCTCGACTCGAACGCCGCCTTTGCTATGGCACTTAGATAGATAGGTCGCGCGGAGGATACCGATGCAATATACCCGGCTTGGACAAACCGGCCTGCGCGTCTCGCGCCTGTGCCTCGGCTGCATGACCTACGGCATCGCGCAAAAGGGGCAGCACGAATGGACGCTCGACGAGGAGTCGAGCCGCCCCTTCTTCCGCCAGGCGCTGGAGGCGGGGATCAATTTCTTCGATACCGCCAACGGCTATTCGGCGGGAACCTCGGAGGAGATCACCGGCCGCGCGCTGAAAGACTTCGCGCGGCGTGACGAAGTGGTGATCGCCACCAAGGGCTTCATCCCGTGGCGCAACGCCCCCAACACCGGCGGCCTGTCGCGCAAGGCCCTGTTCCAGGCGGTCGATGACAGCCTGCGCCGGCTCGGCACCGACTATATCGATCTCTACCAGATCCACCGCTTCGATGCCGAAACGCCGGTCGAGGAAACGATGGAGGCGCTCCACGACATCGTGAAGGCGGGCAAGGCGCTCTACATCGGCGCGTCGTCGATGGCGGCGTGGCAATTCTCGAAGATGCAGTACGTCGCCTCGGCGAACGGCTGGACGCGCTTCGTGTCGATGCAGCCGCAGGTCAATCTCATCTACCGCGAGGAGGAGCGCGAGATGCTGCCGCTGTGCGCCGACATGGGCGTCGGCGTCATTCCGTGGAGCCCGCTCGCGCGCGGCAAGCTGACGCGCCCGCTCGACGTCAAGACCGCGCGGTCGGAAACCGATCAGTTCGGCAAGGCGATCTACGCCAAGACGGCGGATCAGGATGCCGCCGTGGTCGATGCCGTGTTGAAGATCGCCTCGGCGCGCGGCGTGCCGCCGGCGCAGATCGCGCTCGCCTGGCTGCTCGCCAAGCCGGAGATCACGGCGCCGATCATCGGCGCGTCGAAGCCGGCGCAGCTCGACGATGCCGTCGCCGCGCTCGACGTCACGCTCGACACGGACGAGATCGCCGCGCTGGAGGCGCCCTACGCGCCGCACGCCGTGACCGGCGTCACCTTCCCGTCGCGCTTCACCGGCCGCGTCTCGGTGCTGTCGTGAGCATGCCCTTGCGCGTCGCCGTCACCGGCAGCGCCGGCAAGATCGGGCGCGAGGCCTGCGCCGCGCTGAAGGCCGCGGGCCACCGCGTGATCGGGCTCGATCTGCGCGCCGCGACGATCGGCGGGGTGCGCACGGCGGCGGTCGACTGTACCGATTTCGGCGCGGTGCTCGGTGCGCTGTCGGGCATCGACACGATGTTCGGCATGGCGCCGCTGCCGCAGGTGCCCGATGCGGTCGTCCACCTCGCCGGCATCCCCGCCCCCGGCCTCGCCGACGATGCGCGCATCTTCGACGTCAACACCGTTTCCACCTACAACGTCTTTTCCGCCTGCGCGCGGCTCGGCATCAAGCGCATCGTCTGGGGATCGAGCGAGACGATCCTCGGCCTGCCCTTCACCACCCCGCCCGCCTTCGTGCCCGTGGACGAAAGCCACCCCGATCTGCCCAACTGGTCCTATTCGCTGGCGAAATTCCTCGGCGAGCAGATGGCCGACCACATGACGCGCTGGCACCCCGCCCTCTCGGTCGCCTCGCTGCGCTTCTCCAACGTGTTCGACGCCGCCGATTACGCGCAGCAGCCGGGCGCTGCCGCCAGGCCCGATTTCCGCAAGTTCAACCTGTGGGGCTATGTCGATGCGCGCGACGCCGGCGAAGCTTGCCGCCTCGCCGTCGAAGCCGATTTCGCGGGGCATGAGCGGTTGATCATCGCCGCATCCGACAACATCACCGGCCACCCCAGCGCCGATCTGGTGGCGGCGAACTTCCCGCAGAGCCCGGTCAAGGGCACGCTCGACGGCGACGCCTCGCTGCTGTCGTCGGCACGCGCGAAGGCGGTGATCGGCTACGAACCGCGCCATTCCTGGCGGAACGCGGCGGCATGAGCGACATCGTCCGTTTCGAAGTGATCGACCGCGTCGGCGTCATCACGCTCAACCGCCCTGACAAGCTCAACGCGCTCGACGATGCGATGCACCCGGCGCTGGATGAAGCCTGGGTGGCGGCGCATACCGACCCGAGCGCGCGCGCCATCGTGCTGACGGGCGCGGGGCGCGGTTTCTGCGCCGGTGCCGACCTCACCCGGCTCGATCGCTTCGCCGCCAGCCGCGGCAGCGATTTCGATTTGCCTGCGCCCGGCGTGGCCGGCGCGGCCTATCGGGGGCTCGGCCTCGATCCCGATCTCGCCACGACCTACACCTTCCCGCTCGCCACGCCCAAGCCGGTGATCGGCGCGATCAACGGGGCGTGCATCGGCATCGCCTTTGCGATCGCGATGACCTGCGATGTCCGTTTCGCCAGCACCACCGCCAGGTTCGGCGCGGCCTTCCCCCAGCGCGGCATCCATGCCGAGGCCGGGATCGCGTGGCTGCTGCCGCGCATCGTCGGCCGCACCCTCGCCGCCGATCTGCTGATGTCCGGCCGCGTGATCGGCGCGGACGAGGCGCTGCGCATCGGCATGGTCAGCCGCATCGAGGAGCCGGACGCCTTGCTCGATGCCGCGATCGGCTATGCGCGCGAGATCGCGATCAACTCGGCCCCGCAGGCAGTCGCGATCATCAAGCAGCAATTGTTCGACGGCTGTACCGAAAGCTTCGGCGACGCCGCGCGCAAGGCGCATGACCTGCTGCTCGAACGCTTCGCCTCCGACGATTTCGTCGAAGGCATCGCCAGCTTCCGCGAGAAGCGCCCGCCCCGTTTCGCCGACCTGTAAGGACGCCCACCGCGATGATGATCCGCAATCATTACGACGAAGAACACGAAGCCTTTCGCGACGCCTTCCGCACCTTCCTCGAACGCGAGGCGATCCCCAACCGTGCGCAATACCGCGCCGACGGCATGGTCAGCCGCGATCTCTATCGCAAGATGGGCGAGCAGGGCTTCCTCTGTTCGTGGGTGCCCGAGGAATATGGCGGCCTCGGCCTCACCGATTTCCGCTACGACCAGGTGATGATGGAGGAGGTCGGCCGCAGCCTCGAATCGGGGATCTGGACCGGCGCGCTCAACCGCAATTCGCCGCCCTATATCGGCAAGTACGGCAGCGAGGAGACCAAGCGCCACTTCCTCCCCAAGCTCGCCAGCGGCGAGATGATCTGCGCGATCGCCATGACCGAGCCCGATGCGGGCAGCGACATCGCCGGCTTCAAGACCCGCGCCGAACAGCGCCCCGACGGCACCTGGGTGCTCAACGGCTCCAAGACCTACATCTCCTACGGCCTGATCGCCGAGCTGTTCGTGGTGGCGGCCAAGACCGACGTGAACAACAAGCGCCAGCTCGGCCTCTTCCTCGTCGAACGCGGCATGCCCGGCTTCAGCAACGGGCGGAAGCTCGAGAAGCTCGGCTTCCACACGCAGGACACTGCCGAGCTGATCTTCGAGGATGTCGTGCTGCAGCCCATCCACGTGCTCGGCGATCCCGCGAAGGGCTTCGACTATATGCGCGGCGGCCTTGCCGAGGAACGGCTCACGACCGCGGCGCAGTCGCTGCCCTGGTCGCAGAAGGCGATCGAGCTGACGCTCGATTTCGTGACGCAGCGCAAGGCGTTCGGCCAGACCGTCGCCGATTTCCAGAACACCAAGTTCAAGCTCGCCGAGATGCAGACCGAGGTGAACGCCTGCCAGGCGTTTCTCGATCACTGCGCGCGCCTGTTCAACGCCGGCCAGCTCGATCAGGCGACCGCCGCTTCGCTCAAGCTCAAGACCAGCGAGGTGCAGGGCCGCATCGTCGACGAATGTCTCCAGCTCCACGGCTCGGCCGGTTACATGCAGGAATATCCGATCTGCCAGCTCTATCAGGACGCACGCATCTTCCGCATCTTCGCGGGCACGTCCGAAGTGATGAAGATCGTCATCGCCAAGGATCTGATGGGGCGCTGACCTATTCGCCGCGCGCCCGCGCCGCTTCGACGGCGCGGCGCATCGGCGCCAGGCCGAGCACGAAGGCGATCGTCGCGACCGGCCCGAGCGCCAGCACGCTCACCGCCAGCGACAGGTGGATGAGCGCGTCGTCCTTGAACATCAGGTCGGTGAACAGGCCGACAATCCCCGGCCCCACCGTCAGCGCGAACAGCGCGACGAACAGCAGGTAGATCGCCGACATCCGCCCGCGCAGCGTCGGCGGGGTGACGATCTGGATCGCCCCCGCCGCGATCGCCACCATCCCCATCGGGATCATCGCGATCGTCGAAAGCGCGAAGAACAAGGTCGGGTTCGGCATCAGGAAACACCCCGCGCCCGTCACCGTCGCCGCGATCCCGCCCCAGACGTAGAAGCGCATGTGCGCGTCGAGAACCCCGCGCGCATACCAGCGATCGACGATCGCACCGGTGATCGGCAGTGCCAGCGCGCCGGTCACGAAGGTAAAGACCGCCAGGACGATACCGGTCTGTCCGATCGGCCAGCCGAAATGGCGCGTGAAATAGGCGGGCAGCCACGCCAGCCGCGAATAGGCCATCGCCATGATGCAGGCGAAGCCGAGGAAATGGCACGCGAAGAAGCGGCCGTGGGCGTGGAGGAACGCGAACAGTTCCCGCCAGGTGCCGCGCACCGCGCCGGCGCCGCGCCGCGCCGGTTCGGGAATCAGGAACACGAGGAACGCGAGCAGGATTCCCGGCGCGCCCGTCACGATGAACGCGAAGCGCCACGCGGTGACATGGCCGAGCAGCGGCAGCGTCACGCCGTCCTTCGCCGCCTCGATGATGAGCCCGCCGATCGCCAGCGAGGACGATGCGCCGAGCTGCGCGCCGATCGCGAACACGCCGAGCGCCAGCGTCAGCCGCTTCTTGGGAAACAGGTCGCTCAGGATCGAATAGGCGGCAGGCGCGAGCGCCGCCTCGCCTGCCCCCACCAGCACCCGCGCGGCGAGCAGTTCGGGATAGGTCCGCGCCAGCCCGCACGCCGTCGCCGCCAGCGCCCAAACGAACACGCCCACGAAGATCACCCGCCGCCGCGACAGGCGATCGACCGCAAGGCCGAGCGGCAGGCCGAACAGCGCGTAGAGCAGCGCGAAGGCGAAGCCCTGCAGCAGGCCGATCTGGAAATCGGAAATCCCCAGATCGGCCCGGATCGGCGCGACCATCAACGCGATGATCTGCCGGTCGATGAACGCGAGCGCGTAGAGCAGCAACAGCACGCCCACCGCCGTCCAGGCGATCCGCGCGGCGGGGTAGCTCGGATCGCTGGAAGCGGTGGATGCAGTCATGCCAGCCTCAGAACTTGGTGCCGATGCGAATGCCGTAGGTGCGCGGCGGCGAATAGCGATCGAATTCGGCGGGCGTGCCGTACAGGATCGCGCCCGTCGCCGGGTTGCGCAGCGGCGAGCTGTTGATGATCTGCGTGATCGCCAGCGTATCGGTCAGGTTCTGTCCGTACGCCTCGACGAACCAGCCCGAATGCGCCGTGTAGCGCACGTTCGCGCCGAGCAGCCAGAAGCCGGCGGCCGAATAGATCGGGTTCTGGAACACCGTGTAATAGGTGCGCGAGCGGTACGATCCGTCGCCGTGCAGCGTCACGTCGCCGCTTGCCAGCGGGATCTTGTAGTCGGCGTAGACATTGGCCGAAATCTCCGGCGCGCGCGTCAGCCGGTTGCCCTGGACGTTGAAGAACGGCCGCGCGGCGGGATCGGTCGCGGTGCAGGAACCGCGCAGCGGATCGCAGAACACCGCCGATCCGAATTCCGAATGAAGGTACGACAGGCCGCCGCCGACGGTGAAGTTGCTCGTCGCCTTGACGTCGAGCGTCGCATCGACGCCGTAGAGCTTCGCGCTGCCGGCATTGGTGATGATCGGCGAGATCACGCTGTTGATGGTCAGGTACTGAAGAACCTGGATGTCCTTGTAATCATAGTAGAACCCGGAGACGTTGAAGCGCACGCGACGGTCGAACAGTTGCGATTTGAAGCCGCCTTCATACGACCAGATGCTCTCGGGGCCGAAGCTGTTGGTCGGCACGTCGGTATTGAAGCCGCCGCTTTTGAAGCCGCTGGTCGCGGTTGCGTAGATCAGCCAGTCCGCATTGGGCCGGAACTCGACGCCGACACGCGGCGACCATTTGCTGTCCCTGCGGCTGTTGAACGTCGGCGCGGCGACCGGGTCGACGCGGTAGAAATCATAGGTCTTCTTTTCGCTGGTGTAGCGTACGCCGCCGACGATGCTGAACTGGCCCAGATTGAGCTTGGCATCGACGTAGAAGGAATAGGCATCGGTCGTGCCGAAGCGATCGGTATAGGTGCGCGGCACCGCCAGGCTCGGGCCGAGGATGCGCTTCAGCTCCCTGGCACTCTCGTAGAAATAGGTGCCGCCGATGATCGCGGACAGCGGCCGCTTCTCGTCGGTCGACAGATAGGTTTCGTGATAGATCGAATCCGATCGCACATAGCTGCCGATCGCGCCGACGCCGTTGGGGAAGTACGTGCCCGGACGCGGCACCTGGTCGCTGTCGTAGTAGATCGGGCCGACGTCGTAGATGCGGTCGCTGGTGATCGACGTCAGCTTGCCGATCGGCGTCGTCCAGTGGATCGTGGCGCTGACGCCGTAATCCTTGGCGGGCTGCTCCGGCTCGATGTCGTAATAGACCGCGCGCGGATCGTCGGTGTAATATTGCGGATTGCCGGCATAATAGACCGACGTCGCAGGCCGCAGCTTCAGGAAATCGCCGCTTTCGGTATAGGTATAGTCGCCGCGCAGGATGATATCGAGATTGTCGGCAGCGAGGATCTTGAAGGCGGCGCGGATGCCCGCGATGCGCAGGTTCGCGATGCGATTGCCGGTAAACAGGTTGCGGTAATAGCCGTCGCGATTCTCGTACTGTGCGGAGATGCGCGCCAGCAGCACGTCCTTGACGATTGGCCCGGAGATCGAGCCGCGGATGTTGAGATCGTTGTAATTGCCATAGGCGATGTCGGCCTTGCCCTCCATCCGGTTGGCGGGATCCTGCGTCACGATGTTGATCGCGCCGCCGGTCGCGTTGCGGCCATAGAGGGTCGCCTGCGGGCCCTTCAGCACCTCGATCCGTTCGATGTCGCTGAAGCTCTGGTTGGTCTGCGTGGTGTTGGGCAGATAGACGCCGTCGAGATAGGTCGAGACGCTGTTGGCGGTCGCGATGCCCTGCAAATTGGAGCCGATGCCGCGGATATAGACCTGCGTCTGCAGGCCGAGATCCTGCGACACGAGCAGACCCGGTGTCTGGAACTGCAGCGTCGCGGTGCCCTGCACGCCGGTCTTGTCGAGCTGTTCGCTGCTCAGCACGTTGATGGCGGCGGCGGTGTCCTGCGCGGTCGCGGTGCGGCGCAGGCCGGTGACGACGATGTCGCGCGACGGGTCGGTATCGGCGGCCGCCTCGGGCGGCACCACCGGCGCGGCGGACTGGGCCAATGCTGGTGCGGCGGCGAAGCACGCCAGCGCAAGCGACGACGAACGAATCATCAGCGATCGAATATCCTTCATGGCATCCCCTCTTCCTGTTGCGCCGCCCTCATTGCGGGGCGTTCGCTTTTCTGGACGTTGCGTCCAGAGCTCGATTGATCCCACACTTGCGGCGGGCGATCATTCTTCAATTAAGGCGTTATCTATCATCGTTGGCGCTAGATCGCGGTTCGCGCAGCGCGCCGTGGACGAACATCTGTTCCCACGTGCTGCTGATCCGCGCCGCACGCTCGCGCTTTTGCTCCTGCGTGCCGCCCATCGACAGCGCCATGAGACCGGCGAAATCGAGCGCGGAGGAGATTAACGCCGCCGCCACCGGATCGACCCCGTCGCGCAAGGAACCCGCGCGCGCCATCACGTCGAGCTGTTCGAGCAGCTTGGCGGAGCGCGCATCGGCCGCCACGCCCTCCTGCAGGATGCGGTAGATGCGCGTGCGGATGATCGATTCGTCCTCCACCGCCAGCCGCAGCGCGAGGCCGAAGGGGTTGCGGAAATGGTGCGTGCCGTCGGCGAGGTGCAGCAACTGCGCCTGCACGTCGGCGCGCATCGCCACGAGCAGCGCCGGACGATCGGCGAAATGGTAATAGATCGTGCCGCGCGCGACGCCGGCCCGGCGTGCGGTGGCGACCAATGTTACCGCTTTCTCGCCCCCTTCCGCCATCAGCTCGATCGCCGCCGCGATCAGCCGCTCGCGCTGGTCCTCGCCGCGGCGCGAGCGGGTTGACGGCCCAGGATCGGTAACGGGATCGGTCACTGTGGCGAGGCTTAACAAGTGCGTCCTCCGAAGTCAGCTTGAATTTGTTGTACAATGTTGTACAAGTCCGTCAACGACAGGAGAGGATGATGGCGTCGATTGCCAATCTGCCGGCGGCGGGCGGCCTGGGGGACGAAGTGGCGCTGACGCCCTTCGGCACCGCGCCGCTGCCAGTGTTCGTGCAGCCCCGCGTGGAGGCGTTGCGCGCCGATATCGGCGCGCTGGCCGACTGGTTCCGCACCAACCGCCCCGCGCTGGATCAATTGCTCGTCGATGCCGGCGCGATCGTGCTGCGCGGCTTCGCGGTGGAGGATACGGCCGCCTTCGGGCGCGTCGTGGATTGCTTCGCGCCGACCGATTTCGGCTATCTCGCCGGTGCCTCGCCGCGCGCCCAACTCGCGCCGCGCGTGTTCGAGGCGACCAGCGCGCCCGCCGAGGCCGTGCTCGGCATGCATCAGGAGATGGCGTATCTCCCCAATTATCCCAGCCGGATCGCCTTCTACTGCCGGATGCCCTCGGTGACGGGCGGCGAGACCTATCTCGCCGACATGCGCGCCGTCACGCGCGAGATTCCCGCCGCTTTCCTCGCCGCCGTGCGCGAACGCGGCGTGCTCTACACCCGCAATTTCCGCGCGCCGCAGGTCAGCACCGGCCACCCGGTGCTCGATGTCTTTCACAAGACCTGGACCGATGCCTTCTCCACCGCCGATCCCGGCAAGGCGATCGCCGATTGCGCCGCGATGGGCCTGCAGGGATCGTGGCTCGACGACGGCAGCCTCTCGGTCGCTTACCGTGCGCCCGGCCTGATCGATCATCCCGTCTCGGGCGAGTGCCTGTGGTTCAACCAGATCGCGACGCAGACGCTTAACCGGCAGAACACCGGCGATCGCTTCGCCTTGTACGAACGGCATTACGGCAGCACCCGGCCGCGCCCGTATCTCACCACCTACGGCGACGGCGGCGCGATCCCGGAGGATTTCGTCGCCGCGCTCTACCCGATCCTGTCGCGCAACACCGTCGCCTTTCCGTGGAGCCACGGCGACATCCTGCTGATCGACAATTTCCGCACCGCGCACGGCCGCAACGCCTTCACCGGCCTGCGCGACGTGCAGGTCGCCCTGCTCAACTAAGGAGTTCCGCCATGGCGACGCTCGCCTTCGATGCCGCCCCCGTTTCCGCAAGCCCGATCAGCGAGGGCGAGGCCGCCGCGCGGCGCGATCTCGCCGCCTGCTACCGGCTGTGCGCCCTCAACGGCTGGGACGATCTCGTCGCGACGCACATCTCCGCGCGCGTGCCCGGCGAGGAGGCGTTCCTGATCAATCCCTTCGGCTTCCTGTTCGAGGAGATCACGCCGTCGAGCCTCGTCAAGATCGACCTCGACGGCAATCTGCTCGCGCCGACGCCGCACAGCGTCAATCAGGCGGGCTTCGTGATCCACAGCGCGGTCCACGCCGCGCGGCCCGATGCGCATTGCGTGATGCACCTCCACACACGCGACGGCGTCGCCGTCTCGGCGATCGAGGAGGGGCTGTTGCCGCTCAACCAGACGGCGATGCTGCTCGCCACCGACATCGCCTTCCACGAATACGAAGGCGTCGCGCTGCACCTCGAGGAACGCGAAAGGCTCGCCGCCGATCTCGGGAGCCGCAGCCTGATGCTGCTGCGCAATCACGGCACGCTGGCGCTCGGCCCGACCGTCGCCGACGCCTTCACCTCGATGTATTTCCTCGAATGGGCCTGCAGCGTGCAGGTCCGCACGCTGGCGATGGGCCGGCCGCTGCACATGGCCGATGCCGGCGTCGTGGCGGGCGTCGCCGCGCACCGCAGCCCGGACGGCAGCGGGCTGGCGCGCGATCTCGTCTGGCCCGCGATGCTGCGGCGGCTCGACCGGCACGATCCGCACTGGCGCGACTAGGCGCCGCCGCGCCGGAACTCCGAAGGGCTCATCCCCGTCCACTGCCGGAACGCGCGCGTGAAGGAGCGCGGCTCGGCATAGCCGAGCGCCGCCGCCACCGCCTCCACGCTCTGTCCGGTCAGCGAGAGCTGGCGCATCGCCGCGTCGCGCCGCACGTTCTCGCGGATCGCCGACAGCGCCATTCCCTCGCCGCGCAACCGCCGCCGCAGCGTATCGGGCCCGATGCCGAGCGCGTGCGCCACCGCATCGCCGTCGCGCGCCGGGTCGGCGGCGAGCAGCAGCCGCACGCGCCGCGCCAGGCCCGTGTCGCTCGCCGGGATCGTCATCATGTCGAGCGGCGCGCGCGCCAGCATCGCCGCCAGATCGGCGCGCGTCCGCCGGATCGGCACCGCCAGCGCATGCGCATCGAGCTCGATCGAACGCTCGCCCGCGTTGAAGCGGTGCGGGCACGGAAAGAGATATTTGAACTCCTCGAAATAATCGCGCGGGCGCGGATAGTCGAAGGTCGCCGCCAACATCGGCACCGTCTCGCCCGCCAGCCAGCACGCCAGCCGGTGCCAGGTGATCAGCCAGAACTCGCTGAAATAGCGCGTCGGGTCGAGCCCCGGATCGGCGAAGCGCGCGACGATCTTCACCCGCTCGCCCGGCTCCACGCGCGTCTCGATGTCGCGCGTGGCGAGCGTGTAGAACCGCGCCGCGCGGGTCAGCGCCGCCGCCACGTCGGGCGCGTCGAGCGCGATCTCGCACGCGAAGGCGAAGGCGCCGGGCGGCATCGCATGCGCGGTATAGCCCATGAATTCGTCGTCCATCGTCGCGCGGATCGCCGCCACCAGCCGCGCCATCGCCGTCACGTCGCCGCGCCAGCCCGGCATGTCGAGATTGGCCGGGTCGATCCCCGCCGCGCGCAGCAGCGCATCGACATCGACCCCGCGCTGCAGCGCGCCGTCGGTGCAGACGCGGAAATAGTAACGGTCGATCGTCGCCACGCAGGCCTGCCCGGTTCGGTGAGTTTGCCTCGCCGATACTGACCTGTTCGCCGCCGATGACAAGCGTAAACCGGCGCCATCACCGCCGCGGCCGATGAGTCGCGCGGCCCCGTTTCGCCAGGAGAGCGCCATGAACGCCATCGCCACACCCCCCCGCGAGGAATCCGCGGAGCGCCGCTGGGCGCGCTTCAAGCCGATCGTCACCGGCGACGATTATGTCGCGAGCCTGCGCAACCGTCCCGTCTCCGTCTATCTCTTCGGCGAGCTGATCGCGGAGCCGGTCGATCATCCTATCATCCGCCCGTCGATCAACGCGCTCAAGCAGACCTATGATCTCGCGACCGAGGATCCCGAGCTGGCGACCGCGCACAGCGACCTGATCGACGCGCCCGTCAACCGCTTCCTGCACATCGTCGGCTCGCCGGGCGATCTCGTCGCCAAGAACCGGATGCAGCGCCGCATGGGCCAGCTCACCGGCACATGTTTCCAGCGTTGCGCGGGGCTCGATACGGTCAGCGTGCTGCACTCGATCACCTACGATATCGATGCCAAGCACGGCACGACCTATCACCAGCGCTATCTCGAGTTCATGCGCCACGCGCAGAAGAACAACATCGTCCTCGGCGCGGGCATGACCGATCCCAAGGGCGACCGGTCCAAGCGCCCGAGCGAGCAGGCCGACCCGGACCTGTTCATGCACGTCACCCGCCGCACCGAACAGGGCATCTACGTGACGGGCGCGAAGGCGCACATGACCGGCGGGCTCAACTCGCACTGGATCTGCGTCATGCCGACCATGAACATGGGCGAGAAGGACAAGGATTACGCCGTCGTCGGCATGGTGCCGGGCGATGCCGCGGGCATGACCTACATCTACGGCCGCCAGTCGTGCGACACGCGCGCGATGGAAGCGGGCGAGATCGACAAGGGCAATGCGAAGTTCGGCGGGCAGGAAGTGCTCGTCGTGTTCGACGACGTGTTCATCCCGCACGAACACGTGCTGATGGACGGCGAATATGAATTCGCGCAGGAAATGGTCGCGCGCTTCACCAGCTATCACCGCGCTTCCTACGTCTGCAAGACGGGGCTGGGCGACGTGCTGGTCGGCGCGGCCGCGACGATCGCCGAATATAACGGCGCGGATCAGGCCAGCCACATCAAGGACAAGCTCGTCGAGATGACGCATCTCAACGAGACGATCTATTCCTCGGCGATCGCCTCCAGCCATGAGGCGAAGCAGCTTCCTTCGGGCATCTTCATGAACGATTCGATGCTGGCGAACGTCTGCAAGCACAACGTCACGCGCTTCCCCTACGAGATCAGCCGCCTCGCGCAGGATCTCGCCGGCGGCCTGATGGTCACGCTGCCGAGCGAGCAGGATTTCGATCACGAGGTCGCAGGGCCGATGCTGCGCAAATATCTGATGGGCCGCGCCAACGTGCCGGTCGAGCATCGCCAGCGCCTGCTCCGCCTGATCGAGAACATGACGCTCGGCCGCAACGCCGTCGGATATCTCACCGAATCGATGCACGGCGCGGGCTCGCCCCAGGCGCAGCGCATCCAGATCCTGCGCGGCATGGAGGTCGAGCGCAAAAAGGGATACGCCGAGGATCTCGCCGGTGTCGGCCGCAACGAGGAGCGCGTCTGAACGACGCAACCGGCGACCGGGCAAAGACCCGGCGCAAGCGAGAGGAAGAACGACGTGACGACAGGCGATCTGCCCGGGCTGGCACGGCTGCGGCCCGACGATCATTTCATGATTCTGTCGGAGACCGACGCCTCGCCGATGCATGTCGGCGCGCTGCTGCTGTTCGACGCGGTCCCGGCCGGTTTCGCCGAGACGATACGCCGCCAGGTCTCCGAACGGCTGCCGGCCACGCCGCTGCTCGCGCGGCTGGTCGAGGCGCCCGAGGGGTATGATTCGGACGTCTGGGCCGATGTCGCCGCATGCGATCTCGACTATCACCTCACCCGCGTGTCGCAGCCGCTCGATCCCGTGGCCCTTCGCGCCGCCGTCGCCGACCTGTCGATGGAACGGCTCGATCTCGCCCGCGCGCCGTTCCGCGGCTTCGTGTTCGATGCGCTGCCGGGCGGCGCGGGCGCGGTCTATCTCAAAGTCCATCACGCCGTCGCCGACGGCATCGGCTTTCAGGAGATCCTGCGCCGCCTGAGCGATGCCGAGCCCCCTCCCCCGCCGCGTCCGGCCGATGCGGCGCTGCCCGATGCGGAGACATGGCGCGCCGCCGCCGACGCACGCTTCGCCGCCCTCGCGCCGGAGGCCGCCGCCCATTCGGCGCAGCGGCGCGAGGCGCTGGCCGCGCTCGACGCGCTCAAGCAGGATCCCGCCTCGGCCCGCGCGCGCACGCCTGTCCTCAAGATGAGCGGGCCGACCTCGCCGCAGCGCAGCCTCGCCACAGTGTCGCTGCCGCTTGCGCGGGTGAAGGCGGTGGCGGCCGCGCTCGGCGGCACGATCAACGACATCTTCCTCGCCATCGCCGCCACCGCGATCCGCGAGACCCTGCTGGAGATCGGCGACCTTCCCGAGACGCCCGTCGTCGTCAATTCCGCGCGCAGCTACCGCCGGCCGGAACACGGCGCGTTCGGCAACCGCATCGTGGCCCTCCACCCGCACGTCGCGACGCATCTCGCCGATCCGGTCGAACGGCTGCGCGCGATCCAGGCGTCGATGGCGCTCGAACGTGCGCGCACGCACCTCGACGAGGCGATGCTCGGCGCACCCGAAAAACCCAACGGCGCGCGCGACCGGCGCGCGAAATTCGCGGAGCGGACGGCGGACGGCGGGCGGCTGCTGCCCGGCAACGTCACGCTCTCTAACGTCCCCGGCCCGGCCGAGGCGCTGTCGTTCGCAGGGCTCACGCTCGCCGCCAATTATCCGGTGCCGATCATCGGCAGCGGGCGCTTCCTCAACATCACCTCGCGGCGCAGCGGCGCGATGCTCGACATGGGCGTGATGAGCGACGCCAGCCGCCTGCCCGATGCGCGGCCGATCGGGGCGCGCGTCGCCGCCGCGCTCGATCTCTACGAGGGCCTCGCGCTTGGCTGATCGCCAGCCGCTCGTCCTGCTGAGCGGCGTGGGCGGGGACGAGGCGGTGTGGGAACCGCTCGTGCGTGCGCTCGCCGACGTGGCCGATTGCCGGCCGATGGTGGCGGCGGGCGACAGCATCGCGGCGATGGCGGACGATATCCTCGCGCGCTGCGACGGGCCGTTCGCCCTCGCCGGCCATTCGCTCGGCGGCTATGTCGCGCTGGCGATCCAGCGCGCAGCGCCCGCGCGGGTGACGCGGCTCGCCCTGCTCAACACCAGCGCGCAAGCGGACGATGCCGATGCCCGCGCCAATCGCGAAAAGGTGATCGCGCGGATCGCGCGCGACGGGTTCGACGCGGTCGTGCGGCTGATGGCCCCGGCGACCACGGCGTCGCCGATGGCCGAGGCGGCGGCGATGCTGCTGCGCTCCGGCGGCGAACGCTTCGTGCGCGAACAGCGCGCCGCGATGACCCGGCCGGACGCCCTGCCCGGCCTGTCCGCGCTCGCCGTGCCGCTGCTGGTGGTGGGCAGCGCGCGCGACGCGATCATCCCGGCGGCGCGCAGCGTCGAGATCGCCGATGCCGTCCCCGGCGCGACCCTCGTGATGCTGCCCGATGCCGGGCATCTCGCCCCGCTGGAGGCACCGGCGGCGGTGGCGGCGGCGATGCGCGCGTGGCTCGCGGCGGCTTAGCTGCCGCGGTGGCGCATCGCCGCCATCACCCCGCCGTCGACCAGCAGATCCACGCCGGTGATGAACGATGCGCGGCCCGATGCGAGGAATTCGATCGCATCGACGATTTCGGGCATGGTCGCCTCACGCGCCAGCGGCGTCGCGGCGAGCAGATCGTGTTTTACCGGCTGGTTCCTGAACTCCAGCGCCCCCATCGGCGTCGCGACCAGCCCCGGCGAGATCGAGACGATCCGCGCGCCGCGCGTGCCCCACGCCGCCGCCCGCCGCTCGCACATCCGCTTAAGCGCGAATTTCGAAAGCTGGTACGCGAGCAGCGAGCTGGTTTCCGGCATCAGCCGCTCGATCCGTTCGATCGTGCCATCGCCGAGCGGATCGTCGAGCAGCGAGACGATCGCCTCCGCCGGCGTGAGCGTATGGCTGGCGAGCGAGCCGACGAACACGGCCGCCGTTCCAGCGCCGGCGAGCGCGAACATCGCCTGCTCGATGCGGGCGGTGCCGGTCAGGTTGGTGTGCATCAGCGTCCGCCAGTCGCCCATGCTGGGGGAGAGCGCGGCGACATGCGCGCAGGCCCGCAAGGGGCCGCGCGCGCGCAGCATGGCGGCAAGCGCCGCGACCGATTCGCCGTCGGTGATGTCGCAGGCGACGCCGGTGACATCGAGCCCTTCGTCGCGCAGTGCCGCCGCGCGTTCCTCGATCGCCACGGCGTTGCGGCTGGCGATCACCACGCGGTGCGTCTGCGCGAGCCGTCGCGCCGTGACCAGGCCGAGTCCGCCCGAACCGATGACGGCCGCGAGCGGCAGATCGGGGCGTTCACTGGAACCGATCGTCGCCATTTTCTCTCCTTTATGCTTCCGGCGCTTCACGAGCCCGATACGATCGGCTAGTCGGGCGCGTCGATGTAGATATCTGTTTCCCTCCGCGAGGGCCAACGGCGTAGCGGTAGGATGCTGGAAGAGAGAGGGCGAAGCGGCCGAATGACCAAGCAGGCACTGGCGGGGCTGCGTGTCCTCGATTTCTCGGATGCCCGTACCGGCGCACAGGTCGGGCAGACACTGGCCGATTTCGGCGCCGAGGTGATCCTGATCGAGAAGCCCGGCGGCGCGGCGCTGCGCGGCCAGGCGGCGTGGCCGTTCTGGGCACGCGGCAAGAAATCCGCGACGCTCGATCTCAAGGATCCCGCCGATCTCGCCGTCGCGCTCGATCTCGTCAGGACCGCCGACGTCGTAATCGAAAGCTTCGAGCCCGGCACGGCCGACCGGCTCGGCATCGGTTACGCCGCGCTCAGCGCGCTCAACCCGCGCCTCGTCTACGGCTCGATCACCGGCTTCGGCCGCGACACCGGCTTTTCGGATCTGCCGGGCTTCGAAGGGCTCGTTTCCGCGAAATTCGGCATCAACTGGACGATGGAGGGCATGGCCGACCGGTCGGGCCCGGTCTATTGCTCGGTCGCCTACCCCTCCTATGCCGCCAGCCAGCTTCTGTTGCAGGGCATCCTCGTCGCGCTGTACGAACGCGAGGAGAGCGGTGCGGGGCAATGGGTCGAAACGTCGCTGGCCGAGGCGATGACGATCTACGATCCGTACGGCTGGGCCATGCGCACCGCTGCGATCAAGTTCGGCGGCGGCGAGATGAAGCAGCTGCCGCGCGTGCTTGACGGCGTGCCGACCGGCGGCCTGTCGTTCCGGCTGCTGATCGCGCTGACCAAGGACGGCCACTGGCTGCAATTCTCGCAGACGCCCGACCGGCTGTTCCGCGCGATGATGCGGCTGTTCGGGCTCGAATGGATGTTCGACGATCCCGAATGGTCGGAAATTCCCAATTTCGAATCGGCGGCGAAGCGACTCGAATTCTGGGAAATCCTGCTCAACATCGTCCGCAGCAAGACCGCGGCGGAATGGGCCGCCGGCTTCGACGAGGAACCCGACGTCTGGGGGGAACAGTTCCGCAAGGGCAGCGAGCTGCTCCATCACCCGCAGATGGAATGGAACAAGATGGTGGTCGCGCCGGATCACGCGGGCTTCGGCACGGTGCGCCAGCCCGGCCCGATCGCGCATCTTTCGGCGACCCCGGCGGACGTGCTGTCGCCGCCCCCCGCGCTCGGCCAGCACGACGCCGAGGTCCGCGCCACCGCGGGCGCGGCGAGCTCTGCCACCGCCCCCGCGGCGCCCTCCGCCGCGCTGCCGCTCGCCGGCGTGACGATCGTCGAACTCGCGACCTTCTACGCCGCCCCCTACGGCGCAACGCTGCTCGGCGAACTCGGCGCGCGTGTCATCAAGCTCGAGGAGTTGAACGGCGAGCCGCAGCGCAACATGCTGCCTTTCCCCGAAGTCGCCGGCCTGAAAGCGTTGCTCGGCAAGGAATCGGTCGGCGTCGATCTCGCGACGGCGGAAGGGCGCGAGATCGCCTATCGCGTCATCGCCAAGGCCGATATCGTCCTGCAATCCTTCCGCGGCGGCGCGGCGAAGCGCCTCGGCCTCGACGCGGAGTCGCTCCGCGCTGTCAATCCCGACCTGATCTATCACAATGCGCCCGGCTATGGCGTGGACGGGCCCTACGCCCGCCGCCCGGCCTTTGCGCCGACGATCGGCGCGGCCGCCGGCATCGCCTGGCGCAACGCCGGGCCGGTCATCCCGAGCGGTGCCGACCTCGACCTCGCGGCGATCGAGCCGGCGTCGAACCAGCTCGGCAGCGCGGTGATGACGGGCGGCAACGCCGACGGCATGTCGGCGATCACCGTCGCCAGCGCGATGATGCTCGGCCTGCTCGCGCGCCGTCGCGGCCACGGTGCGCAGGATCTGTTCACATCGATGCTATCGAGCGTCGCGCACGGCCTGTCCGAAGTGATGCTCGAATATGACGGCCAGCCGGCGACACCGGAGGCCGATTCGGGCCTGTACGGCCTGCACGCGCTGTACCGGCTCTACGAAACGCCATCGGAATGGGTGTTCCTGGCCGCCCCGCGCGATCGCGACTGGGACCGGCTCGTCACCGCCTTCCCCGCCGCCGCTTCGCTCGCCAACGATCCGCGATTCGCGACGGCTGCCGATCGCCGCGCGAACGACGCCGCTCTCGCCGAGGCGATCTCCGCGCTGTTGCAGGCGCGCCCCGCCGCGGAGTGGGAGACGCTGCTGCGCGCTCACGGCGTCGGCTGCGTGGTCGCGGCGCGCGGCCCGATCGAGGCGAACTACATGGGCGATGCCGGTGCGGCGATGAACCTCCTGACCGAGGGCGATCACCCGATCCTCGGCGAGATGTCGCGCCTGAAGCCGCTGATCCGCTTCTCGCGTTCGGCGACGACGACGAAGGACGCACCGCTGGTCGGCCAGGATACAGAAGTGGTGCTGCGCGAATTCGGCTATTCGGACGACGAGCTCGCGGCGCTGGTCGCCAAGGGCGTCATCGTGATGGGGTGATCACGCGGGCGGCGTCAGACTGACGCTGCCCGTCGCCAGCACCGTGCCATCCGCGGCGCGCGCCCAGAGCGACAGGTCGATACGCCCCGGCCCAACGGAGTCCACCGTCGCTCCGCACGTCAATACACCAGGATGAAACGGCCGGTGATACCGCACCGCATAGCGGGCGATCGTCGCCTGCGCGGGCGGCGCCCAATCGGTCACGACGCGGCACATATGCGCAAAACTGAGCCAGCCGTGTCCGATCACGTCGGGATAGCCCTGTTCGATCATGAACGGATGGTCCCAATGCTGGCGCACGTAATCGTCGGCAGCGCCGGCATATTTGACGAGCGCGAGGCGATCGACCTCAAGCGCGATCTCCGGCAGCTCGAAGCCGGCAGCGGCGTCGGCAAAAGGGTTTTGCGATGTCATGGCGGTCTTTCAGGGATCGAACGAAACAGAGCCGACGCGCACCGTCGCGACGCGCGCGCCGTCCTGATTGCTCAGCGTCATCTCGGCGATCTGGAATAGCAGCGGCCCGGCGCGGCCCTCACGCAGATAGGCTTCGGCGTAGCGCGCCTCGCCGCTGATCACGTCGCCGGCGCGGATCGGCACGCCGAGGTCCACGGCGTCGTCGGTATGCAGGAACATCGATAGCGGCAGGTCGAACGTCAGCAGGCCCGCCATCGTCTCCGCGCAGAAGGTAGAGACATAGGTCGGCGCGGCGATGATCGCCCCGAACGGGCCCTTCGCCGCTGCCGCTTCGTCGATGTAGAGGGGATCGGTCTGGCCGGTGGCGTGCGCGAACTTGACGAGCGCACCAACCTCGATCCGCCGCGATACTCCGGGGCCAATCGTGCCGATCCGCGTGCGCAGCCGGTCGACATGCGGTTGAAGGTCCGCCGCCGTCGCCTTGATATCCTCCGAAATCGCCACGACGCCCCTCTGCCCGACCGTCCGAAACCCTAGATATTTGGAACTTCGGTGTCAATATGACTTTCGTGTTCCAATGTACCGGCGGCTTGGAGGAGAGGGAACGGTTCGCCCGGCACGAAATCGAATCCGTCCGCGGTGGCGACGATCCGGCCATGATGCGGCTCTGGGAAATGCGCTGGAAAAATCAGCGCGCGTTCGGCCGCCACTCTCGCGAACAAAGATTTCCGGGTCGCGATAGCCTGGCCGAGATCGTCGCAGCCGCGCAGATGCAGGTCGGGCCGCAGGATCTGGGCGGGATGATGCAGGGTATCGCCCACGAAATAGGCGATCGCCTCCGCAGACTCGAGGCGCAGGATCATGTGGCCGTGCGTATGGCCCGGCGCCGCCTCGGCCAGAAGGCTCGGCGAGACGCGATATGGCGGCTCGATCAGACGCGCCAATCCGGCGGCCAGGACCGGTGCCACCGACTCGGCGAAGACATGGCGGTTATATTCGTTGAACTCGGGGTCTGGATCGACCGCCGCCGCAGGATCCCAGCGCGCGACTTCGCGTGCGGCGAACAGATAGGTCGCGTTGGGAAAGGTCGGGACCCAGCGCCCCCCCTCGTCGCGCGTGTTCCAGCCGCAATGATCGCAGTGAAGGTGAGTGCAGAAGACGATGTCGATTTCTTCGGGCGCAACGCCTGCCGCCGCCAGGCCGGCAAGCCAAGGCGTATCGAGATCCTCGAAATACGGAAAGCCCGGACGTTTGCGGCCATTGCCGTTGCACGGATCGATCAGGACGATCAGCCCGTCGACGTGGACGATCCAGCTCTGGCCGCAAAAGACGAAGCTCATGCGTTCGCGGTTGAGAAAGCCGCCGCCAAACGGCACGAGCGCGCGCGTGATGAAATCGGCATCGTCGGTCAGCGCATCGATCGGCAATTCGAAGCGCAGTTCCTCGACCCGGTCGATCATGGCCTCTCCTACCCTCAGCGGCATGACCCTTCTCCCGACGCGCCCGTTCGCGATATCGCACGGCAGGTTAACCGGCCGAATCGGGAGCGGCAATCGGGCAATGGGCAGGCTTGCCCTCCCCCGCGAGCGGTCGCAAAGACCGTGCTGGAACACGCAACGCAGGACGCGCAGCATGGACGACGATTACGGCCCGACTTCGCACAGTTTCGTGTCGCAGCGGCTCAAGCTCAATTATCTCGACTGGGGCAATGCCGCCGCACCGACGCTGATCCTCGTCCACGGCGGGCGCGACCATGCGCGCAGCTGGGACTGGATCGCGCGCGCGCTGCGCCACGACTGGCACATCATCTGCCCCGATCTGCGCGGGCACGGCGACAGCGCCTGGTCGCCTGACGGGGCCTATACGATGCCCTATTTCATCTGCGACCTCGCACAGCTCGTCCACCAGCAGAGCGCCAAACCCGTGACGATCGTCGCCCATTCGCTCGGCGGCGCGATTTCGCTGCGCTACGCCGGGCTCTACCCGGAGCGCGTGCGCAAGCTGGTCGCGATCGAGGGACTCGGCCTCTCGCCCGATGCGATCGAGGAACGCGACGCGACCGCCTTTGCCGATCGCTGGCGTGGCTGGATCGAGGAGCGCCGCGGCATCAGCGCGCGCTCGCCGCGCCGCTACGCGACGATCGACGAAGCGCTGGCGCGGATGCGATCGGAGAACGGTCACCTCTCCGAGGAGCAGGCGCGGCATCTGACCGTCCACGGCGTCAACCGCAACGAGGACGGCAGCTTTAGCTGGAAGTTCGACAATTATCTGCGCTCGTCGCCACCGCTCGACGTGACCGATGACGAGTTGCACGACCTGTGGGGACGGATCGACTGCCCTACCCTGCTCGCCTACGGCAACGACAGCTGGGCGTCGAACCCCGCGAAGGACGGTCGCGCCGCGCATTTCAGATCGGCGCAGGTCATCACTTATGACAATGCCGGCCACTGGCTGCATCACGACCAGTTCGACACGTTCCTGGCGGATCTCCGCGCGTTTCTGTGATGTTTCCCAAAAAATGTTGCGGCGCAACAATTTCTCTTGACAACGCTGCGCTAGCTAATACTAAGCTAGCGTAAGATCACCAAACCGATCGCGTCATCCTCAGGAAAATGGAGCTGCATCATGCGTATCATTCTGACCCTCGCCGCCGCCACGCTCGTCGCCACCCCGATCGCCGCTGCCGTTGCAGCGGATGCCACCGGCACCGCCACCGCCGTCGTCGCTGCGCCGAAGCGTGGCGCCACGCTGCGCGATGCCAAGGCGACCCGCCTCGGCTCGATCGACCGCGTCAATGCCGACGGTTCGGTGCAGATCATCTTCAACTCGAAGTTCGTGACGATCCCCGCCGACAAGCTGGTCTCGGGCACCGACGGCGTCGCGACCTCGCTGACCAAGGCGGAAGTCTCGAAGCTCCGCTAATCGAAACGGCCCGGTCGCGCGTGTGCGCGGCCGGGCCTTTCTTTCACTCTACCAACCGCGCGATGATCTTCTCGCGCTGCTCGGGCGTCACGCCGAGCCCATCGCGCAGATACCCGTCGATGCTGCCATAGCGCTCGACCATCGCCGCGAAACCATTCTGCAGATAGCGCGGCTCGACCGACATCAGCGCACGCAGGCCGTCGTCGGTCATGTCGCCGAAGATCGCCTTGATATGCAGCCCGCCCGCCGCGACGCGCGCCTCGATATTGCCGGTGATGTTCGTCAGCAGATAATCCGCCATCATGTCGTCGGGATGGACCCCGACGAGGTGGTGGAGCAACGCGACGGCGATGCCGGTCCGGTCCTTCCCGGCGAGACAGTGAATCAGCGTCGGCCGGTCGAGATCGGCCAGCCGCGCGAAATAGCGCGTGTAGAGCTCCATCAGAACCGGCCGGAAGGGCATGGTGCGATAGGTGTTCATCATCGATTCGCGCGCCTGGTCGGCGTCCATCGCACCGCGCGCCGCCTCGACATGCGGCGCCTGCGTCACCGTCTCGTCCTCGATCAGGATGACCTCGGCATCGAAGCCGTCTGGGCGCGGGCACGGGGCCGCGATACGCTCGCTCTTGCCGCGCAGGTCGATCACCGCGCCGAGGCCGAGGCCCGCCACCGTCGCCAGATCCTCCGGCGTCGCATCGAAATGCTGGGCGGAGCGGAACAGCCGCCGCTCGCGCAGCCGCCCGTGCGGGGTGGCATAGCCACCATAGTCACGGAAGTTGAAGATGCGGCGACACTCGACCAGCCGATCGAGCACGATTGCCTCAGACATCGCGGTATCCTTTCCTGAGAGGGAGTGGTCAGAGCGCGCGGGCGATCAGCACCTTCATGATCTCGTTGGACCCGCCGTAGATGCGCGAGATGCGCGAATTGCGGAACATCTGCGCGATCGGATATTCGTTGATATAGCCGTAGCCGCCGTGAAGCTGCAGGCACTGATCGACGATTTCCCACTCGGTATCGGTCGCCCACATCTTCGCGATGGCGGATGTCGTGTTGTCGAGCGTGCCGGCGATCGCCTTGGCCGTGCAATCGTTGACGAAGGTCTTGGCGATGCGCGCCTTGGCGTACATCTCCGCCAGCTTGAACTGGGTGTTCTGGAAATCGAAGATCGGCTGGCCGAACGCCTTGCGCTGCTTCACGTAGTCGACCGTCTCGGTCAGCGCGCGTTCCATCGTGGTGACGGCGTTGACCGCGATCAGCAGGCGCTCGCGCGGCAGCTCGGCCATCAGCTGGAGGAAGCCCTTTCCCTCCTCCGACCCGAGCAGGTTCTGCGCGGGCACCCACACGTCGTCGAAGAACAGCTCCGACGTGTCCTGCGCATCATTGCCGATCTTGTCGAGATTCTGGCCGCGCCGGAAACCTTCGACCTCACCCGTTTCGACCACCAGCAGAGAGATGCCGCGCGCGCCCTGCGCCGGGTCGGTCTTGGCGACGACGACGACGAAATCGGCGATCTGGCCGTTGGAGATGAAGGTCTTGGAGCCGTTGATGCGGTAGCCGTTGCCGTCCTTCAGCGCGGTGGTGCGGATCGCCTGGAGGTCGGAACCCGCACCGGGCTCGCTCATCGCGATCGCCGCGACACGCTCGCCGGTGACGAGGCCGGGCAGCCAGCGGTGCTTCTGCTCCTCGGTGCCGTGCAGCTGGATGTATGGCGTGACGATGACGTTGTGCAGGCTGGCGGCGAAGCCCTCCACCCCCTTGCGCTGGATCTGGTCGACGACGACGAGATCGTGGCGGAAATCGCCGCCATGCCCGCCGTAGGCCTCCGGCACCGACACGCCGAGCAGCCCGGCCGCGCCGGCTTCGCGCCAGAACTCCCGCTCGACCTGGCCGTCCTCGCGCCATTTGGCGACGCGCTTCTCATCGACGTTCTGATCGAGGAAACGTCCCACCGAATCGTGGAACATCCGAATTTCCTCGTCGGCCATATAGTCGGGCTCGGGAAAGGTCATCGCGGTCATCTGGGATCCTCAGGCAAGCATTGTGCCGACAGCCCTGACAAACATTCGGCCCGCGGGCAATCTCACCTGGTCAGATAGGTGCGTACAAATCGACGGGCCGGAACGCCACCGCCTCACGCCTCGCAGGCGATGGGATCGACCTCGACCAGCCGCGGCGCGGATTCGATATTGGCGATGACGCGGTCGAGCACGCCGAGCGCGATCTCGAGCGCGGCCGGATCGACCCCGGCGAGCGCGATCGTCTCCTCGTTGGCGCCGAGCTGGGCCAGCCGGTCGAGCAGCGGCAGCGCGAGCGACGTCAGATAGAGGCGATGCGTGCGGCGATCGGCGGCATCGGCGCGCCGTTCCACCCAGCCGCTGTCGACCAGCCGGTCGATCAGCCGGCCCGCGGTCACGTCGCTCACCTCGATCAGTTCGGCGATGCGACGCTGCGACGCGCCTTCGTAGCAACTGATCGCATAGATCGCCCGCCACTGCGCGCGGGTGATGCCCAGGCTGCGCGCACGCGCATCGAAGCGGGTTCGCTGCAGGCGGCCGATCAGGCTAATTCGATAACTGATAAGGGCATTGGCGCGCATTCCGGCTCTCTCCACGCGGCTCGTCTCCCGGCTGCATCAAACGCACTTGGTTAGACATCTCGTCGCAAATGTCCTAGCCGGAATGCGTAAACCTTCTCGCGAGCACGAACGCGATCATAGGACAAGGAGAGGCGCGATGACCAGCCACGGGATAGCTGCGGAGGAAGGCGTCGTCGATTCGTCCCCGATCAGCGAATACGGGCTCGGTCGCGGCACGATGATCGCCATTGCCTGCTTCACCGCGACATTGTCGGCCGCGCTGATCTACGACGTGCTGCCACCGATCATGAGCAACCTGACGGAGCATTTCGGCGGCGGCGCGCACGGCACGTTCATCGCGCAGTTGGCCGGTACGCTGCCGCTGTTCGGCGTGATGCTCGGCGGCCTTACCGCGGGCTGGATCGCGGAGCGCATCGGCCTGCGCGCGGCGCTGCTGAGCGCGATGGCGCTGTTCGGCCTGTCCGGTTCGGCAGGCGTGGTGCTTGACCACGAGACCGCGTTCCTGGCCACGCGGTTGCTGATGGGTGTCGGTGCCGGCGTGATGACGGCCGCCTGCAACGCGATGATCGCGATCTATTTCAGCGGCGCGCCGCGGGCGCGCATGAACGGCTTCATCATCGGCTCGGGGGCGATCGGCGGCATCGTGTTCGTGCTGATCGCGGGGCTGACGGCGACATGGTGGTGGCGCGGGCCGTTCCTGTTGCACGGCGCGATCGTGCTGATCTTCCTCATCCCGGTGCTCGCCGCCGGCCGGGTTCCGGCAAGCCCGCCGGAATCCGACAATCCGTTCGCGAACCTCAAGCGCTTGCGGCCGATCCTGCCGGCCTGCGCGACCGGCTTCGCCTGGTTCGTGATGATGTTGATGAGCGGCGTGAAGACTCCGTTCGTCATGGCGGAATCGGGCATCACCGATCACGGCACGATCGGCATGATCTATGCGCTCAACGCGGCGTCGGTGACGGTCGCGTCATTCCTCTTCGGGCATTTCGTGCCGCGCTATCAACCGGTGCTGGTGATCCGCCTGTCCTTCCTGATCGCGGCGATCGGGCTGTGCGTCGTCGCCACGGCGCACAGCGTGCCGCAGTTCATCCTCGCCCTCGTCATCAACGGCAGCAGCGTCGGCGTCGCGCTGACGGCGATCTGGACCTGGGGGATGCGGCTGGCGCCGCGCGCTCTGGTGGCGCGCGCGCTCGGCACGATGACGACCTGCCTCTATCTCGGCGGCGCGGTGATGCCGATCCTGACCGCGCCTTACGAGCGGTTGCTCGGCACGCGCGGCCAGTTCTTCGGCATGGCGGCGACGATCGTCGTGGTCGTCGCCCTGCTGTGGATCACTCAGCGCAGCCGCACCACGCTGACGGAAGCGCCTGCGGAATAATCCTCAGTCCGAAAAGGCCGCGCTGCCGGTCGCGACCTGCGCGCCGTGCTGGTTGACGATCCCCAGCGCCAGGTCGCCCTCCCCTTCGGCGGCCGGCGCCGCGGTGCAGTGGAGCGCGTCGCCCGGAAAGGCGCTGCTGCGATAGCGCACGTCGATGCGCCGCAGCCGCTGGCCCGCCGGCGCGCGCGATCCCGCCAGTTCGGCAAGGTAGCTCGACAGCCCCCAGCCGGGCAGGATCGGCAGCGGCAGCCCTTCCGCCTGTGCATAGGGCGTGTCCCAATGAATGCGGTGTACCCCCCAGATCGCGGCGGCGAACATGAACATCGTCACCATGTCCGGGCTCTTGATGAAACCATCGTCGGTCCATTCGGTCGCGGGCCGGCTGGCGGTCGCGGCCGCCTCTCCCTCCGGCGCGGCATAGGGCGGCAGCGGCGGCGGCGGCGCGCGCAGGATCAGCGTCGAGCCGTAGCGCTCGATCACCTCCCCGGCGGGCGTCGTCAGCGTCGCTTCCTTCTCGACGAAGACGATGTTGCCGGTCTTGCCCTGCTTCTCGGTGATCGACTTGGTGGTGAACACCTCGACGATGTCCTCACCGGCGATGGCGGGACGGACGAGATCCCAATGCTGCCCAGCGAGCATCGTCTGCAGATGCGTGAGCCCCGGCGGTGCGGCGCTGTCATACTGGCCGTCGGCGAGCAGGCCCGAGCGAAACGGCACGGGGCGTGTCGCGGAGGCGTTGAACAGCGGCGGCGCGACGATCCCGGCGAAGCCCGCCGCGCGCGCCGCGCTTTCGTCGGTGAAGATCGGGTTGGGATCGTCGATGGCGGCGGCGAACTTGCGAATCTGGTGCGCGTCGATCTTGCCGTGGCGTGGCTCGGTCTGCTCGCCGACGATCGACATCACTTGCGGCGTCAGGAAACTGGCTTGGGTCACACGACCTCTCCCTTGAAAGACGTTCGGATTATTGCCCGAAATTCGGATCGGTGCGCATCACCGCGACGACGCCTCCGTCGACGCGCAGATCGGTGCCGGTCACGAAACTGGCCTGCGGCGAACATAGATAGACGATCGCGTCGGCGATTTCGCCGGCGCTGCCCATGCGCGGCACCGGCGTCGCGGCGAGCATCTGTGCGATGACCGGCGCGGCGTCGAACTCCGCGGCGTTCATCGGCGTGTCGATCAGGCCGGGCGACAGCGAGACGATGCGCGCGCCGCGCTTGCCCCAAGCCGCCGCGCGCGCCTCGACCAGCCGCATCACGCCGCGCTTCGAATAGCCATAGCCCGCGTAAGGGTCGCCGCCCGCCGCCAGCCGGTCGAGCGCGCCGTCGGCAAGCGGATCGTCGAGGTCCGCGTCGCGATCGCTCGCGGCGGTGTGCCCGGCGACCGAGGCGATCAGCACTGCCGCGCTCCCCTCCCCCGCCAGCGGCGCGAGCGCGTCGGTCAGCCGCACGCTCGCGCACAGATTGACGTCGAGGATGCGGCGCGCGTCGGCCATCGTCGGCGAGAGGCCGGCGGTATGGATCAGCCGCGCCAGCCCGCCGTTCGCCTCGACCGCCGCGACGATCGCTGCGAGGACGGCGGGTTCGGTGAGATCGCCCGCGACGATGCGGTGCCCCGCCCCCGCCAGTTCCGGCAGCAACGCGGACAGCTTCGCCTCAGACACATCGCACAGCAGCAGCGGGCCGCTGGCGGCGAAGCGTCGCGCGGCTTCCGCACCCATGCCGCCGGCCGCGCCGGTGATGACGGTGAGGCCGCTCACTGGCTGCGGCCCCGCGCCTGCACGGCGAGGCGGCGCGCCTCGACCTCCTCGGGCGTGACCGCGGAATTGGCGGCGGAGGAGACGCGGTGTTCGATCGCCAGACCATCGCCGAAGCTCGCCGCATAGCCGTCGTCGATCAGCGTCTTGTAGGCCTTGAGCATCGCCGGATCGATCGACGCCATGTCGCGCGCGAGCTTCTGCGCGGCGGGCAGCAATTCGTCGGGCGCATAGACGTGATTGACGAGGCCCCAGGCCTCGGCGGTGGCGGCGTCGAGGAAATTGCCGGTGAACGACAGTTCCTTCGCCCGGCTGATGCCGATGATGCGCGACAGCTTCTGCGACAGGCCCCAGCCCGGCATGATGCCGACGCGCGCGTGCGTGTCGGCGAAGCGCGCGTTGGTCGAGGCGACCAGCACGTCGCAGGCGAGCGCGACCTCGAACCCGCCGGTGATGGCGACGCCGTTGATCGCGCCGACGACGGGCTTGCGGCACACCTCGATCGCCTTGACCGGGTTCTCGTCCGCCCCCTCGGCGTTGGCGGCACCGAGCGCACCCGGCTCCGATCCCAGTTCCTTCAGGTCGAGCCCGGCGGTAAAGGCGCGCGTGCCCGCGCCGGTCAGCACCACGGCACGGACGTCGTCATTGGCGTCGATCGCGGTCATCACCTTGAACAGTTCGGAGCGCAGCGCCTTGGACAAGGCGTTCATCGCCTCGGGCCGGTTGAGCGTGACGGTGGCGACGCCGTCCGTGATATCGAGGGTAATGATCTCGCTCATGCAGCCAGTTCCTTCGCTTCGGCGCGCGCGCGGGCGCGCAGTTCGTGTTTCAAGATCTTGCCGGTGCTGTTGCGCGGCAGGTCGGCGACAAGCACGATGCGCTCCGGCGTTTTCTGCTTCGCGACGCCGATGCCGGCGAAATAGGCGCGGACGCTCTCCAGCGTCACCTCGGCGCCCGGCCGCGCGATGACATAGGCGCTGACGATCTCGCCCATCCGTTCGTCGGGAAAGGCCACCACCGCCACGTCGAGGATGGTCGGATCGGCAAGCAGCAGATCCTCGACCTCGCGGGAGGAGATGTTCTCGCCGCCGCGGATGATGATGTCCTTCTTGCGATCGGAGATGACGAGGAAGCCGTCGGGATCGAAATGGCCGATGTCGCCGGTGCGATACCAGCCGCCGGGCAGGAAGGCGGCGGCGTTGAGGCGCGTGTCGAAATAACCGGTGAAGAGTTCGGGCCCGCGCGTCACCATCTCGCCATCGACGCCGGGGGGCAGCACGTTGCCATCGTCATCGACGAACTGCATCTCGCAGCCGACCATGAGCTGCCCCTCGGTCGTCAACCGCTTTTCCATCGCGTCGGCGGGATCGCCGGTGGTGACGGTGGGATGCTCGCTCGATCCGTAGCAGCGGAAGGTTCTCAGGCCCCGCGCGGCGCAGCGCTCGATCAGCGTCGGCGGCACCGGCGCCGCGCCGACCAGCACGCTGACCATGCTCGACAGATCGCGGCCGTCGCGGTCGGCGGCATCGAGGATGCCGGTAACATGGAACGGCGTGAACGAGCCCGAGCTGATACGGTGCCGCTCGACCAGCATCGCGGCATCGGTGACATCCCACTGGTCCATCAGCACCAGCTTGGAGCCTTGCGTGATGTAGCGCATCATCGTGCAGGCACCCGCGACATGCCCCGGCGGCCACGGCGAGAGCGTGACTTCGACGATCGCGCGGCGCGCATAGGCGACCTGCGCCATTTCCGACAGCAGCGTGCGGCTGGAATGGCAGACCCCCTTCGGATCGGCCGTCGTCCCGGATGTATAGACCAGCATCGCGAGATCGTCGGCATCGCGTGCGGCGGGCGCCGCGCCATCGTCCTGCGCCAGCATCTCCTCCCAGCGCGTCGCACCGGCGGGCACCGCATCGCCGATCACGACATGCGTCGCCAGCGCGGGCAGATCGCCGCACGCCGCCAGTGTCTCGCCGTAGTCGGCACTGCGCCAGCGATCGGGCGTGACGAGCAGTCTCGCGCCCGACTGGCGCAGGATGAAGCCCATTTCCTTCGCGCCGTAGATCGAGACGATCGGCAGCATCACGGCCCCGGCATGGGCGATACCGATGCACGCCACGATCCACTCGCTCCACGCCGGCAACTGCACCGCGACGATGTCGCCCGGCACGATGCCGCGCGCACGCAGCCCGGCCGCGAAGCGCAGGCCGTCGGCCATCACGTCGGCCAGCCGGTGCGATCCGGGGCGAAGGGCGGAATGGACGACCAGTTCCGCATCGGGGTGAAGCGCCGCACCGTCGAGAAATGCGGCGATCAACGGCCGGTCGGTGCCCTCAAGCGTTGTTTCGCTCATCGCATTCCCCTCCGTTTCTTGCTTTTCACGGTGTCCACCATGGCCAGGACGAATCGCTCTCCCTGCCAATGCCCGCGCACCGTGCGGCGCACAAGCGCTTTGCCCGCACCACGCTTACCTAGATAGCGACGTCGCTTTGACCCGGACCGGCAATTCGATATGGGACGCGGGCGAAGGAGTCGATGATGCCGGACGAAAGCCATCCCGAAATCCGTGAGGGCGTACGCCGGCTCGTCGCTGATTTCCCCGGCGAATACTGGCGCGCGCTCGACCGGGAGCGCACCTACCCGACGGAATTCGTCGCCGCGCTGACGCAGGCGGGCTATCTCGGGATGCTGATCCCGGAAGAATACGACGGCTCGGGCCTCGGCCTGTCGGCGGCATGCGCGGTGTTGGAGGAGGTCCACCGCTCGGGCGCGAACGGTGGTGCGGCCCATGCGCAGATGTATACGATGGGCGCGATCCTGCGCCACGGCAGCCCCGAACAGAAGGCCCGCTACCTGCCCCATGTCGCCAGCGGTGCGCTGAGGTTGCAGGCGTTCGGCGTGACCGAACCCGGCGCGGGCACCGACACGACGCGCATCTCGACCTTCGCGCGGCGCGACGGCGACGATTATGTCGTCAACGGCCAGAAGATCTGGATCAGCCGCGCCGAGCATAGCGACCTGCTGCTGCTGCTCTGCCGCACCGCGCCGCGCGACGCCGCGGCCAAGCCCTCCGCGGGGATGAGCCTGCTGCTCGTCGACATGCGGCAGTCGGTCGGCAACGGGCTGACGATCCGGCCGATCCGCACGATGCTCAATCATGCGACGACCGAACTGTTCTTCGACGATCTGCGCGTGCCCGCCGCCAATCTGATCGGCGCCGAGGGCAAGGGCTTCCACTACGTGCTCGACGGCATGAACGCTGAGCGCATCCTGATCGCCGCCGAATGTATCGGCGACGGGCGCTTCTTCATCGACAGGGCGAGCGCCTATGCGAAGGAGCGCAATGTCTTCGGCCGTGCGATCGGCGAGAACCAGGGCGTGCAATTCCCGATCGCGCGCGCGCAGATCCAGCTTTCCGCCGCCGCGCTGATGGTCGACCATGCCGCCGCCCTGTTCGAGGCGGGAGAGCCGTGCGGCACGGAGGCGAACATGGCGAAGATGCTGGCATCCGAGGCGAGCTGGTATGCCGCCGATATGTGTGTGCAGACGCACGGCGGCTTCGGTTTCGCCGAGGAATATGACATCGAGCGCAAGTTCCGCGAGACGCGGCTCTATCAGGTCGCGCCGATCTCGACCAACCTCATCCTCAGCCATGTCGCAACGCATGTGCTGGGCCTGCCCAAGTCTTTCTAGGAGAGGCGCATAATGACTGCCACGCCCGATCTTTCGCCGCTGTTCCAGCCCTTTACGTGCAAGTCGCTCAGCTTGCGCAACCGCATCGTGATGTCGCCGATGACGCGCCAGTTCGCGCCCGGCGGCGTGCTGATCGACGAGGTCGACGGCTATTACGCACGCCGCGCAGCGGGCGGCACCGGCCTCATCGTCAGCGAAGGCACGGCGGTCGATCACGCCGTCGCGCATTATTCGGCGAAGATCCCGCATTTCTACGGCGACGCCGCGCTGGCGCGCTGGCGCGCGGTGGCGGCTGCGGTCCATGCCGAGGGCGGCGCGATCGTGCCGCAGCTCTGGCATTCCGGGCTTGCCCGCCGGCGCAGCCACACCGCCAATCCCGAATTGCCCAACGCCTCCGCCTCGGCGCTGACCGAGGACGACCTCACCGCCGCCGCCGCGAACGGCACCGCCCCGCCCTCCGACAAGCCGCGCCGCCCGGCCGAGCCGCTGAGCGAGGCCGAGATCGCCGATGTCGTCGCCGCCTTCGCGCAGGGCGCGGCCGACGCCAAGGCGGTCGGCTGCGACGGCGTCGCGATCCACGGCGCGCACGGCTATCTGCTCGACCAGTTCTTCTGGGAACGCTCGAACCGGCGCGACGACCGCTACGGCGGCTCTCTCGAGAACCGCATCCGCTTCGCGGTCGAGGTGGTGGCGGCGGTGCGCGCCGCGGTCGGCCCCGATTTCGCGATCCTGCTGCGCTTCTCGCAGTGGAAGAGCCAGGATTACACCGCCAAGATCGGCCCCACGCCCGATGCGCTCGCCGCCATCCTGCAGCCGCTCGCCGATGCCGGGGTCGATGTGTTCGACGCCTCGACCCGGCGCTTCTGGGAGCCCGAGTTCGAAGGCAGCCCGCTCAACCTCGCCGGCTGGGCCAAGAAGCTGACCGGCAAGGCGGCGATGACGGTCGGCTCGATCGGACTCGACGGCGAATTCCTCACCGGCGGCGGCCCGGCCGAGGCGAGCGCCTCCACCGAAAGGCTCGAACAGCTCGCCGAGATGATCGCGCGCGGCGATTTCGATCTCGCCGGCGTCGGCCGCGCGCTGATCGCCAATCCCGACTGGGCGAACCTGGTCGAAAGCGGCCGCTTCGACGCGCTGCGCCCATACAATGCGTCCGCGCACGTCAAGACGCTGGAGCAGACCGAAGCCGCCTGAGCGGCTCGCCACGAGAGAGAGGATCCCCGATGGACATCACCCGCGACACGCCGTTCGTGCCCGAGGACGACCAGTATCACGCGCTGGGCGGCGATCCGCTCAACCTCGAGACCAACTGGTGGTCGATCAACATCCCCGAGCGGCGGATCGGCATCTGGGTCCATTCGGCCTATTATCCCAACACCGGCAAGCTGCGCTGGCGCATCTTCGCGTGGGACGATCGCGGTGCCGATCCCGCGCGGCTGGCCTATTACCGGATCGAGGACGGCGTCGACATGCCGGGCGCGCCGGACCTGCGCGACATCGTCTTCCCGGCGGGCGGCTATCACCTCAAGATGACGCGACCGCTGATGGACTACCGCGTCGAATTCGCCGATCCCGCCGCCGGTTTCGCGCTCGAGTTCGATTTCGTCGCGGCGCATCCGCCGCACCGCTTCACGCCGGGCGAGCCGCCGGCGATGTTCAACCCGCACCTCGACCAGCTCGGCCGCTATACCGGCACGCTGACACTGCGCGGCGAGCGCATCCCGATCGACTGCTGGTCGGTGCGCGACCGCACCTGGGGCCCGCGCGAGGGGGCGCATGCTTCGTCCCAGAAATACGTCGGCAAGCCCGCCAAGATCCTCCACCCCGGCGGGCCGCGTTGGCGCGAGATCGAGCGCGAGCGCGGTCGCGGGCGCATCCAGTATATCTTCGGCCATACCGACGACCAGACGGGCTTCCTCAGCTTCGTGCGCCCGCAGGACGGCGACGTGCAGGGCCGCTCGCCGCTCAACATGGGCTGGCTGCTCAAGGACGGGCGCTTCACCCGGCTCGACAAGACGAAAAGCTGGATGAAGAACTGGCGCTCGCCCGACACCGGCTGGAGCGCGCATATGGACGTGATGCTCGCCGACGAGGAAGGCCGCACGATGGAGGCCGAGGGCTTCACCGTCAGCCATATGTGCGAGCACGGCAACGGCTCCAACGCGCTGATGCGCTGGGAATATGACGGCAAGACCGGCTGGGGCGAGGATCAGGACGGCTGGAAGACCGATCATTTCGCGCGGATGCTGTCGGCGCTGCGCGCGACCGGTTGACAGCGAGGGGACCGGGCGGGGATAGCGCCGGCTCCCCAGAGCGAAGGCCCGCGACGTGACCGACCCATCCCCCGCGGCGACCGACCCGGCGCTCAGCCTCGACTATTACCCGCACCACCATCACGTCACGCTGCGCCAGTCCGACGGACTGGGCGACGAGGGGCATGTCCCCAACGGCACGCTCGCGGTGCTGTGCGACGATGCCCGGCAGGACGTCTATACGCACATCATCGGCGACCGGATCCGCAGCCACGCGATCCATCTGGTCGAGATCAATTTTCGTTTCCTGCACGAGGTGACCTATCCCGGCAGCCTGACGATCGGTGTCGGCATCGTCGCGATCGGCAACAGTTCGATGCAGCAGGTGATCGGGTTCTTCCGCGACGGCCGCTGTCACGTCCTGTGCCGCGTGGCGAGCGTAAAGACCGCCGACGGCCGCTCGGCACCGCTGACCGATGCGGAGCGCGCGCGGGCGCAGGCGTTTCTCGTCTCCGGCTAGCGCGACGTCAGTCGAACATGCCGCCGTCACCCTGATAGGTAACGCGGATCAGCACCGCGCCGGCATCAGGAAAACGCGCGCGCGCCTCGGCGCTTTCGTAGGTGACGGCGCGTGGCCCCGCACCGCGCAGGTTCGACACGCTGTAGGCGGCAAGATCCTCGCGCGCGAGCGTCGCCAGCACGGCATCGCCCGATACGATCTCGATCGCGACGCGGAATTGCGGCAGCTTGGCGATTTCCTCGTCGAGGCCGTGGATGCGATCGTCCTCGGCCCGCCAGCCCTCGCTCCAGGCGGCGGCGCGCGGGTCGCTCGCGGAATAGGGATTGGCCTCGTGCGGGAGGCGATAGGCGTGGTCGGCGCGCGCCATCAGGCGGATTTCTTCGAGCAGCGCGTCGTTCGCCATGATGTCGGTCTCCATCGCCGCGTCTCGATCGCGACCGGCGCGGATATGCACGCCCCGTCACGCGGTTTAAAGAGGTAACTCGAAGGCTTCGTGGCGGTTTCATTGCCATATTGAAGATTTTCTGCCACAAACCGCGCATCTATTGTTCAGATGAGGCGGGGATCGCGCAAATGCATTCAGATGCCACCCGAATCGGCGAACTGGCCGATGCCGGCGAGCGCATGATCGAGCGCTTGCGCCGCAAGGCGTTCCTGCCCGAAAGCCGCAAGAGCCTCAACGTGCGCGTCGGCATCGCCGAGGCCGCGGCCTTGCTCGGCTGCTCGACGAATCGCATCCGCATGGCCGAGGAGGACGGCCGCCTCCCCCCTCCCCCCGCCTCGGGCACCGGGCGGCGCGTCGGCTATACGATGGAGGATCTGCTCAACATGCGCGAGGTGCTAGGCGCGAGCCCGGCGCGCGCGCCGCTCGATACGCCCGCCATCATCGCCGTGCAGAATTTCAAGGGCGGCGTCGGCAAATCGACCGTGACGACGCATCTCGCGCATCATTTCGCGGTGCTCGGCTACCGCGTGCTGGTGGTCGATTGCGATAGCCAGGCGACGACGACGACGCTGTTCGGCTTCAACCCGCATTTCAACATCACGCGCGAGGAAACGCTCTACCCCTATCTGTCGATCGACCCGACGCAGACCGACCTGCTCTATGCCGTCAAGAAGACGACCTGGCCCAATGTCGATCTCATCCCCTCCAACCTCGAGCTGTTCGATGTCGAGTACGAGCTGGCGGCTTCGGGTTCGGACGGCGGATCGGTGCTGGCCGCGCGGTTCCGCAAGCTGAAGCGGGGGCTCGCCGATCTCGCGCGCAATTATGACATCGTCATTCTCGATCCGCCGCCCGCGCTCGGCACGATCAGCCTGGCGGTGATGCAGGCGGCGAACGCGCTGCTCGTGCCGCTCGCCGCGACGACGCCCGATTTCTGCTCGACGGTGCAGTTCCTCTCGATGATGGATCAGGTGATCCAGCAGCTCGGCGATGCCGGGATCGATGTTTCCTACGATTTCGTGCGGCTGATCTGTTCGAAGTTCGACGGGAACGATCCCAGCCACGCGATGGTCCAGTCGATCATGGAACAGACCTTCGGGCCGACCTTGCTGCCGGTGCCGATCCTCGAATCGGCAGAGATCAGCCACGCCGCGATGCGGATGATGACGGTGTACGAGCTGGAGCGGCCGATCGGCACGCCCAAGACGCACAAGCGCTGCCGCGCCAATCTCGAAGAGGCGCTCGGCCAGGTCGAATTGCTGGTACGGCGCGGCTGGGGGCGCACGGTGCCCGCCAGCGAAGAGACGGTCGTCAACGAAGCGGCATGAAGGGGCTGTCCTACAGCGCTTTTGTTCTTGATATGTTCGCGTGAGAGGGAATCGAGTGGCACGCAAGCAAAAGGAATATCTCGCGGCATTGCTCGCTGACGAACCCGCCGCCCCGGCCGCGCCCGAGGCCGGCGCGCCGGACGGTGCGGCGGCGGCGAGCTTCGCCGACCAGCGTGCCGAGCGGATGCGCGGCACGACCTTGCTCGGGCGCGAATCGGCGCTGGCGCGGCTCGCCTCGGGCGAGGTGCGACAGGTCACGCAGTTGCTGCTCGATCCCGCGCGGGTGCGGATCTGGCCGGGCAACGCGCGCGTCTACGCCCAGCTCAGCGAGGAGAATTGCCGCGACCTGATCGATTCGATCCTTGCCGAGGGCGGGCAGAAGGTGCCGGCGGTGGTGCGCCGGGTCGAAGGCGATCCGGCCTGCGACTATGAGGTGATCGCGGGCACGCGGCGGCATTTCGCCGTGTCGTGGCTGCGCGCCCATTCCTATCCCGATGTCGCCTTCGTGGCGCAGGCGGCGGTGCTCGATGACGAGGCGGCGTTCCGGCTCGCCGATCTCGAGAATCGCGCGCGCAAGGACGTGTCCGATCTCGAACGCGCGCGCAATTATGCCGCCGCGCTGACGCAGCATTACGGCGGCCAGCTCACGCGCATGGCGGAGCGGCTGCGGCTCTCGAAGGGCTGGCTGTCGAAGATGGTCAAGGTTGCCGGCATCGACGATGCGGTGTTCGCCGCCTTCGCCTCGCCTGCCGACGTCCAGCTCAAGCCCGCCTATGCGCTGGCACAGGCGCTCGACCATGCAGGGGCGGCGCGCGCGATCCGGGCGATGGCGGGCGTCATCGCCGCCGAACAGGCCGATCTGCGCGCGGGCGGCAACGCCCCCTATCCCTTCGCCGACGTGCTGCGCCGCTTGCTCGATGCGCCGCACGCGCGCGCGGCCAAGCCCGAGCCCTATACGCACCAGCTCGCCGACGGCCGCGCCACGATCAGCGTGTTGTCGCACAATCGCCAGGGCGTGACGTTGCGGCTGCACGCCGGGTCGGGCGCGGACAAGGAGACTCTGGTCAACGCCTTCCGCGCGACGCTCGCGCATCTCGACGCGGCGGGGATCGCCCCGAAGAAATGATGGTGCCGCGCCCTGCCCGCCGTTTCCCCGGGGAAACGGGCGCGGTGTTTCCCCGGGGAAACGCACGATGACGCGCGCCAACCGCGAGCGAATCGCCGAACAGTTCGACCTGTTCCTTCCCTATCTCTCCGACCTGCCGCTGCGCGACCAGCGCGAGATGATGGAGCGGCCGTTCTTCAGCCTCGCCAAGTCGAAGCGGATGAAGCCGATCGACTATCGCTCGCCCGACGGCAAATTGTGGGTCCATGTCTCGGCCAATCCCGATTACGGCATGGCGACGATCTGGGATGCCGACATCCTGATCTATTGCGCCTCGATGCTCGCCGACATGGCGCGGCGCGGGGTCAACGACGTGCCGCGCAAGCTCCACCTGATGCCCTATGATCTGCTGCGCGCGATCGGCCGCCCGACGACGGGGCGCGCCTACGAACTGCTCGGCCAGGCGCTCGACCGGCTGGTGGCGACGACGGTCAAGACCAACATCCGCGCCGAGAACCGCCGCGAGGCGACCTTCTCCTGGCTCGACGGCTGGACGCAGCTCGTCGACGAAAAGACCGAGCGATCGCGCGGGATGACGATCGAGCTGTCCAACTGGTTCTACGAAGGCGTGATGATGACGGGCGGCGTGCTGTCGATCGACCGCGCCTATTTCGACATCACCGGCGGGCGCGAACGCTGGCTCTACAAGGTCGCGCGCAAACATGCGGGCGGCGCGGGCGAGGCGGGCTTCGCGATCTCGATGCCGACCCTGTTCGAGAAATCGGGCGCGGAGGGGCAGTACCGCCGCTTCAAGTTCGAGCTCGCCAAGATCGCCGAGCGCGACGAACTGCCCGGCTATGCGCTCAGCCTGGAGACACCGGCCGGCAAGCGCGAGCCCAATCTGCGCATGCGCCGCCGCGCCGACGGCGAGATCGCGAAACCCGCGCGGGCGGCAAAGGCTGCCCCCTCCCCTGCCCTTCCGGCCGCATCCGCGCCTGCCCCCGCCGAACCCGTTCTCGACGCCAGCGCGCTCATCCGCCGTTCGGTGAGCGGCCTGTCGGGCCGCGCGACCGAAGGCTTCATCGCCGACGATACGCTCGCCCTGCTGCGCGCGGAATGTCCCGGCTGGGACTATCAGAACCTCCACGCGCTGTTCCGCGAATGGATCGGCGGCGACGCATCGCGCACGCCGGTCAATTACCAGAGCGCCTTCATCGGCTTTGTGCGCCGCTACGACGGCAAGAACCGGCACACCCTGCCCGGCCGCTGAGCCGCTACCCGCGTTCCCGAAGGTACGAGATCGCCGCGCCGTCCGTTCCCGATGTGTCGGCATCCCGCGCCCGATCGGCGTCCGATCCCCCGCCCTGCCCTCCCGCTCGCCAAAGCGGCGCAAGAATTGAACGCCAATCGCGGTGCGGTTGTTGGATTTGATTCAATCGCGACGCCGGTGACGGGCTCCGGCACGGCGCATCGACCTTTCGGGAACGGCTCCCGACCTTCCGGGAACGCTCCGACGATCTTTCGGGAACGGCGTCCCCGACCCTTCGGGAACGCCTCACCGACCTTTCGGGAACACCCTACCCCGCCCGACTCGCGGATTCCGGCCCGTCACGGCGCGGATTTCGGGGGCCTAACCTTCTAATAGAATCCTGAAACCCTCTAACGCCTACGAGAGAATTTGAAGACTTTGGAAAGGGAGAAGGGGGTTCACTTCCACTCCGGCTCGCTCCACCACGGGAAATAGCCGGGCATGCCGGTGCTGACCTTGTCGGCATAGACCGCAGGGCGCTTCTCCAGGAAGCTAGTGACACCCTCGACCGCGTCGGCGCTGCGTCCGCGCGCATAGACGCCGCGGCTGTCGATGCGGTGTGCCTCCATCGGGTGCGCCATGCCGAGGCCGCGCCACAGCATCTGGCGGGTGAGGGCGACCGACACCGCTGCCGTATTGTCGGCGATCTCGCGGGCGAGCGCGGTGGCGGCGGGCAACAGATCGGCGGGCGCGAGGAGGGAGCGGGTGAGGCCGCCCGCGTGCGCTTCGGCGGCCGGCATCACGCGGCCGGTCATGCACCATTCCAGCGCGGTCTGGATGCCGACGACGCGCGGCAGGAAGAAGCTCGACGCAGCCTCGGTCACGATGCCGCGCCGCGCGAACACGAAGCCGATCTTGGCGGTGTCGGCGATCAGGCGGAAATCCATCGCCAGCGTCATGGTGATGCCGATGCCGACTGCCGGGCCGTTGATCGCGGCGATGACGGGCTTGAGGCTCTCGAAGATGCGCAGCGTCACCTTGCCGCCGGTGTCGCGCACATCGGGGTGGCTCCAGTCGATCGTGCCGTCCGCCGAAACCGGCCCGCCGCCGTCGCGCACGGCATAGTTGAAGGTGTCGGCACCGGCTTCGAGATCCGCGCCCGCGCAAAAGCCGCGGCCTTCGCCGGTAACGATCACCACGCGCACGTCGTCATCGGCATCGGTCTTGTCGAACGCCGCGACCAGCTCGCCCGCCATCACCGAATTGAAGGCGTTGAGCCGGTCGGGGCGGTTGAGGGTGATGGTGGCGATACCGTTGGCGACGTCGTAGCGAATGGTCTCGAACATAGGGCTCTCCTCTTTCGAGGAGAGCGATTACGCAGCGCTGCCGAGAATGTCGATAATGGCGTGCCGGTCCTGGCCGGCGAGCCAGAAGTCCGCCGAATTGACCAGATGCGTGCGCCAGTGCGCCTCGGCACCGGCGGCGTCGCCCGTCTCGATCAGGCGGGTGAGCCGCGCGATCGAACGCACGCCGCGGCTGCGGAATTCGAGCGCGGCGGCATCGGGCTCGACCGGCTCGGCATGGCGGTCGCGGTTGCGTTGATGCGTTTCGAGCAACGTCGCGATCGTCGCTGCGGTCAGCGCGAGCATCTGGTTGCCGGTCAGCGCGACGAGGCGCTGGTGGAAGCGGGCGAGGGCGCCTGCCAGATCGGTCCAGGCGCGCGCATCGACCAACGCCGCGAGCTCGGAATGCGCGGCGCGCAGGTCGGCGATGTCGCGGCGGTCGCGGCGCCTGGCCAGCAGCGCGGCGGCGAAGGGCTCGAACGCCTCGCGCGCTTCGTAGAGTTGCTCGATCGTCGCGCCCGCCGCCTGCAGCGTCTGTCCCGTCACGCGCGCGGCGCTGTCGGGGGCGGGGCGCAGGGGGCGCACGCCGCTGCGCGACCCATGGCGCACCTCGATCAGCCGTTCGCTCTCCAGCACGCGGAACGCCTCGCGCAGCGTAGGCCGCGACACGCCGAAGCGCGCCATCAGCGCGGGCGTGCGATCGACCGGGCGGCCGGCGATGATCTCGCGGCGCAGCGTCTCCGCGATGGTCTCGGACGCGCGACGCTTGGGCAGGGGAGGGGCCTCGCTCATCCGCCCGCCGCCTCGCGCGCCTCGGCATCGCGATTGGCCTTGTAGAGATAGGTCAGCACGCCGACCGGGATGCGGCTGCCGCCCGTCACCTGCACCACCGTGCCGCTCGTCCACGACGATTCGTCCGATGCGAAATAGACGGCGAGCGGGCCGACATCGTCGACCTCGCCCAGACGGCGCAGCGGCACCGTCTCGATCTGGCGGCGGCGGCGGCTTTCGGAGGTCATCGAGGACGAGCTTTCGGTCAGCACCACGCCCGGCGCGATCGCGTTGACGCGGATGCCGAGGTGCCCCCATTCGACCGCCATCGTCGCGGTCAGGTTCTCGACGCCGGCTTTGGCCGCGCCGTAATTGCCGGTCATCGGGCAAGGCTGCGAGCCGGAGCGCGACGAGATGTTTATGATCGATCCGCCTCGCGTCATCGTCCGCGCGGCGGCCTGCGCGGCGAAGAACGTCCATTTGAGGTTGAGATCGACGACCGCATCCCACTGCCGCTCGTCCATGTCGATCAGCGGCCCGACATCGCCTGGCGACGCGCTGCCGGCATTGTTGACCCAGCAATCGATATAGCTCCGCCCGCCAAGCGCCAGCGCCGCCGCGACCACTTCGGCAATGCCATCGAAACTCATAATGTCAGCAGGCACCACCGCAACATCCGCGCCGAGCGCGCGCAATTCGGCCGCAGTCTCCTCCAGCGGAGCGAGGCTTCGCCCGGTAATGACCACGTCCGCGCCGGCCTGCGCCATCGCGCGCGCGATACCGCGGCCGATGCCGCGCCCGCCACCTGTCACCACCACCGTCTTGCCGCTGAGCGAGAACATGCATCGTCTCCTGTATGTCTTTAATGGATACCTTCTGCTCTTGACATGGAAACCCTGTCAATGTCTGTTGCGCGCCGAGCCGCAGCAGAATCGGCGCGGAGGAGAGTGGCATGGAATTCGCCTGGACCGAGGAACAGCAGGCCTATCGCACCCGCGTGAAGGGGGCGCTCGACGAGCTGCTGCCCGACGATTGGGACAGCCACTACGCGCCGCAGGGCTATGGCTCGGCTGACCAGATCAACTTCAGCCGGGAGTTCTGCCCCAAGCTCGCCGAGCGTGGGCTGCTGGTGCGGCACTGGCCGGCGGAATGGGGCGGCGAGAGCGCCGATCCGTGGGAGCAGTTCATCCTCGCCGAGGAGATGAAGTGGCGCGGCGAACCGCGCGGGCCGCAATATATGAACGTCAACTGGCTCGGCCCGGTGCTGATGAAATACGGCACGCCCGAGCAGCAGGAGGAGCATCTCGGCCGCATCCGCCGTGGCGAGGTGATCTGGTGCCAGGGCTATTCGGAACCGGGCGCAGGCACCGACCTCGCCGCGTTGCAGACGCGCGCCGAGCGCAAGGGCAACGGCTATGTTGTCAACGGCCAGAAGATCTGGACGAGCTATTCGCGCCTCGCCGATTTCTGCTTCCTGCTCGCGCGGACGGGGCAGGGTCGCAAGGACATCTCGATCTTCCTCGTGCCGATGGATACGCCGGGCATCGAAGTGAAGCCTTTCCCCGGTCTGGTCAGCGACGGGCATCTCAACGAAGTGTTCTTCACCGATGTCGAGGTGCCGGGCAGCGCCCGCGTCGGCGAGGAGGGCAAGGCCTGGGACATCATCACTTACGCGCTCAGCTTCGAGCGCGTCGGCATCCCGCGCTATCACGTCGGCAGGAAACTGCTCGACAAGGCCATCGCCCAGCTAGCGCGCGAGGGCAGGGGAGACGATCCCGTCATCAAGGCGCGCGTCGGGCGGATCGTCGCCAAGTTCGAGGCGGCACGGCTCCTGACCTATGTCGTCGTGGATCAGCGCGCGAAGGGGGCGGGGCCGAGCGTCGACGCCAATATCAGCCGCATCACCGCGTCCGAGGCGTGTACCGATCTCACCAATTTCCTGATCGAATACGTGCCCGATTGCCTGACGACGGGCGATCCCGTGCTGCGCGAATTTCACCGCGGCAACATCGCCGCGACGATCGCGGCCGGCACCTACGAACTTCAGCTCAACCTGATCGCGCGCGGCGCGCTCGATCTGCCGCGAGGAAACTGACGCGATGGATATGGAATTGACGGGCGAGCAGCGCCTGCTGGTCGAGGCGGTAGAGGCGCTCGGCAGCCGCTGGCAGGCGATGCCGCCGGGGCACGAGCGCGATTACGCGCATTACGAAGCGAACCTGCAAGGCGCGCTGGCCGAGGGCGGCTTCCTGCGCGCCGGGCTCGACATGGGGATGCTCGAGGCGGCGCTGGTTGCGATCGAAGTGTCGCGGTTGCCGGTGGTGACGAGCGTCGGCGCGTCGGCGCTGGTCGCAGCCGTACTGACGGGCGACGTCCCCGATGGTCCGCTCGCGATCGTCGGGGGCGACTGGCGCAAGGCGCAGCGGATGCTGCCGGTGGCGACGCACGCGCTCGCGCTGCACGGCGAGCGCGCGCTGCTGCTCGATCTGGCCGGCGTTGCGGTCGCGCCGGTCGCCTCGGTCTATGCCTATCCCTACGGCCGCTTCGCCGCCGAACCCGACTGGTCGGCCGCGACCGATATCGGCGACGCGGCGACGCTGCGGCAATGGGCGCGCGTCGCCATCGCCTGCGAGGCGGCGGGCGCGGCGGAATCGGCGGTGGCGGTAACGGTCGCGCACGTGAAGGAGCGTTTCGCCTTCGGCCGCGCGATCGGCAGCTATCAGGCGGTGCAGCACCGGCTCGCCCAATGTCATCAGATCGCGCGCGCGATGCGCTTCCTCGCGCTGCACGCGGCCTGGTCGGGCGAGGCGACGGCGGCGGACATCGCCGCGACCTATGCGCAGGATCACGTCAACAAGCTCGCCTTCGATCTCCACCAGTTCAGCGGCGGCATGGGCGTGACGTGCGAATATCAACTGCACTTCTTCAGCTATCGCCTGCGCGCGCTGCAGGGCGAACTCGGCGGGGCGGACGGTGCGGCGAGCGGCGTGTACGACCGGCTGTGGGGCGCAGCCGCCTGAGTCGCATCGATCGCGGGCGCGGCGCGTTGATGGCGCATGCAGACGGAGAGACGCGATGACCGATCAGACCAGCCAGCCGCCCGAAGTCGACACCGACGAGGAAAAGCGCGCCGCGCTCGCCAGGGCCGAACGCGAGCAGGGCGTCGTCGATCAGCAGGCCGCGAGCGCCATACCGGCCGAGAAAACGCCGGCGCAATAACTCTCGTCAGGAGCGAGGGCTCCAAAATCCCCTCAGAGCCTTGCTGAGCGCTTTTTGCTTCAAGGGTATCCCTGCGCACGGCTGTAAGCCGGTTTGCCGCTGTGCGCGGCTCTGAGGGGATGCTTTTTCGAGTCGCACCTTGCCCGCGTTCGGTACCGTGCGCATTTCTCGAACGATAGACCGTTGTCGGCGCGCTTTTTCGAATGCTCCGCTCAAATCCATGTGCGGAACAAGAATCCGCTTTTGTTCGGATTGGCGCAACACTAAGGTCATCTCGTACCAGAGAGCGCTTTTCCGCGAACCGGCGGCCGGCGACAGGGGAGGGAACCACATGACGACCATCGCAGTGATCTTGCGCGACGGAACCGAACAGCATCTGCCGGCACAGTCCGGCTTTTCGGTAATGGAAACGATTCGCGACGCCGGCATCGACGAGATGCTGGCGCTGTGCGGCGGTTGCTGCAGTTGCGCGACGTGTCACGTGATCGTCGATCCGGCCTGGATCGATGCGGTCGGCGGGCCCAGCGCCGACGAAAGCGATCTGCTCGACAGCTCCGATCACCGCGTGGCGACCTCGCGGCTGTCGTGCCAGATCGCCATCGCGCCGGAACTCGACGGCCTGCGCGTCACGATCGCCCCGGAGGACTGACCGCCGGGACTAACGCTCAGCCCGCCGCGCGATAGTCCGCCTCGAGCCGGTCGACCAGTTCGGCGACGGTCGGGATATCGTCGATCTGGCCGACACCGTGGCCGCCGCTCCAGATATCGCGCCACGCCTTCAGCTCTTCGGGAATGGTCGGCTGGAGGAAACCCTGCGTCGGCGGCAGGTTCGCCGGGTCCAGCCCGACGCGCTCCAGCGATCCGCGCAGGAAGGTGGCGGACATGCCCGAGATCCGGTCGGTGGTGATGACGTCCATCATCTTCTGCCCGACCAGCAGGTCGCGATATTCCGGCCCGGCCATCGATTCCTGCGTCGCGACGAAGCGCGTGCCCATGTAGGCGAAATCGGCGCCGAGCGCCTCGGCCGCGCGGATGCCGCGCCCGTCGCTGATCGCGCCCGCCAGCAACAACGCGCCGTCGAACTGGCGGCGCGCCTGCGGCACGAAGGCGAAGGGATTGGCGGTGCCGGTGTGCCCGCCCGCGCCCGCCGTCAGCAGGATCAGCCCGTCGACGCCTTGCTCGGCTGCCTTGGTGGCATGGCGCAGCGTCGCCACGTCGTGAAAGACGAGGCCGCCGTAAGCGTGGACCTTCGCCACCACCTCACCCGGCGGGCCGACGCTGGTGATGACGAGCGGCGGCTGATACTGTTCGATCAGCGCGAGATCGGCGACGAAGCGTGGCTCGCCCGCGCCGCGCACGATCAGGTTGACGGCATAGGGCGCGATGACGGCGGCGGGGTCTGCGGCCCGCGCATCGGCCAGCTCCTGCTCGATACGCTGCAGCCACGCCTCGAAATCCTCCGCGGTGCGGGCGTTCGCGCTCGGGAACGATCCGATCACGCCCGCCTTGCAACAGGCGATGACGAGATCGGGGCCTGACATCAGGAACATCGGCGCCGCGATCACCGGCAGGCGGATGCTCGCCCGCAATTCCTCCAGCGTCATGCGGCGACGGCTCCGGCCACACTCAGGCCCGCGCGCTTGAGGCCGAACAGCCGGGCTGCGTTGAGCCCGACGATATCGGCCTTCTCGCCTTCCGAAATCTCGATCCCGTCGAACAGTTTCGACAGCACGAACGGCGTGTTGGGGAAGGTGCCCTCGGCGTGCGGATAGTCCGAACCCCACAGGAACGCCTGATGCCCCACCACCGATCGCGCCATGATGCAGGCGCGGTCGTACTGGAACGAGCAGGCGACCTGATCGCGGATGATCTCGCTCGGCATCCGGTCGAGCTTGGGGCGCACCATCATGTAATGCGCGTCGTAGACCTCGTCCATGCGCTCGGCGACGGCGGGCAGCCAGCTCGCGCCCGATTCGATGCAGGCGATGCGCGCGCCGCGGTGCCGGTCGAGCATCCCGCCCGCGACGAGCATCATGATCGCGTCGGCACCGTCGTTCATCTGCCGCGTATAGTTCATCACCGCGCCGCCCGCGCCGCGGTGGACGACGACATCCTCCTGGCCTGTGCCGGTGTGCAGCACGAAGACGATGCCGAGCTCGGCGGCGAGCGCGAACACCGGATCCCACACCTCGTTATTGTAGGTCGGCACGCCGGCGGGCATCACCACCGGCAGCATCGCCGTGGTGAAGCCGAGCGAGGCCAGCCGCTTCAGTTCGAGCGCGGTGTTGCCGAGATCGCGCACCGGCAGCACGCCGCAGCGCACGAACACGTCGGTATGCGCGCGGAAGAAAGCGTCGTGCCAGTCGTTGTAGATCTGGCAGGTGGCGAGCTCCGCCTCGGGATCCTCGATATGATAGGTCCACAGCGCGAGGCTGGGAAAGACGATCTCGGCGTCGATCCCTTCCGCGCGCATGTCGGTCAGGCGGCCCTCGATATTGTTATGGCCGAGCGCCTTGCGCGCGGGCTGTTCTCCCGGCGCGAGCTTGCGCGTCGCGGTCGCCTCCATATCGGCCATGTTGGGGCGCATCCGCATGCGGTGGATGATCTTGTCGCCGCTGACGGTGCAGCGGAAATCGTCGCGCACCTCGCTGCGGATCGCGTGGAAGGCCAGCGACTTGGGCAGGTTGGCGGTAAAGAGATCGGCGGGCTCGACGATGTGGCCATCGGCGCTGAAAACGAAGCTCATATCCTGTCCTCTCCTCTGTTTACCCGCCCTGACGGGCGCGCGATACAGGTTCCTCTATGCGGCATGTGGATTGGTTGATCCCCCGCGGTATGCCGGATAGAGAGAGATAATAACAGTGCGGTGTCAACCGATGTCGAGGCGCCGGCGCGCGACCCGACAGGGCGCGGCGGGTGAGAGGGCGAAGGCTTTGACGCAGCAGACACAGGCGTTGGCGGGTTTGCGCGTCATCGACTTTTCCGACACGCGCGCCGGGACGCAGACCAGCCAGCTGTTCGCCGATTTCGGTGCCGAGGTCATCCTGGTCGAACGGCCCGGCGGCAGCGCGCTGCGCCGCGACGGCGCGTGGCCGTTCTGGGGGCGGGGCAAGCAGAGCATAGAACTCGACCTCAAGGCACCTGACGACCTGCAGGTCGCGCAGCGGCTGGCGGGCAGCGCAGACGTGGTGATCGAGAGCTTCCGGCCCGGCGTCGCCGACCGGCTCGGCATCGGCTATGCGACGCTGGCGGCGGGCAATCCGGGGCTGGTCTACGCTTCGATCAGCGGCTTCGGGCAGAGCGGGCCGCTGGCCGGTCTGCAGGGCTACGAGGGCATCGTCATGGCGACCTTCGGCGCGATGTCCGCCTTGTCGACGCTGTCGCCGGGCGACGGGCCCGGTTTCGCCTCCGCCGCATATTGCGCCTTCGCCACGAGCCAGCTTGCGGCGCAGGGGATCCTCGCTGCGCTCTACGAACGCGGCAAGAGCGGCGCGGGGCAGCGCGTCGAGACCTCGCTGGCCGAGGGCCTTACGGTCTATGACACCTTCAACTGGTTCTCGCGCGTCGTCGCCAGCCGGTTCCAGGACAGCTTCACGCAGACGCCGGTATCGGCAAACGGCGTTCCCAGCGGCGGCCTGTCGTTCCGCCTGCTGATCGCGCTCACCAAGGATGGCCGCTGGCTGCAATTCTCTCAGACCGTCGATCGCCTGTTTCGCGCGATGATGGCGATGTTCGGCCTCACCTGGATGTTCGACGATCCCAGATGGAAGACCGCGCCGGACTTCGACGACGTGGATACGCGACGCGAATTCTGGGAAATTCTGCTCGCCAAGGTACGCGAAAAGACGGTTGCGGAATGGGCGGCGGAATTCGATCGCGACCCGAATGTCTGGGGTGAATTGTTCCGCAAGGGCAGCGAATTGCTCGATCATCCCCAGATGATGTGGAACGGCATGACGCACGAGACGGCGGATCGTGACGTCGGTGCCTTGCGGATGCCGGGGCCGATGATCCGCGCCGACGCCACGCCCGCGCGGATCGGCGTGGCCCCGCGGCTCGGCGAACATGCGGCGGCGCTGCGCCGGATCGCCGAGGCGCTGTCCGATCCCGCGCCCGGCGGCACCGCGCCGCCCGCCGTCCGTGCGAAACCGCCGCTCGACGGCGTGACGGTCATCGAGCTCGGCACCTATTACGCCGCCCCGTACGGCGCGACCCTGCTCGCCGAACTCGGCGCGCGCGTCATCAAGCTCGAACAGCCTGACGGCGATCCCCACCGCAACATGCTGCCCTTCCCCGAAGTGTCGGGGATGAAGGTGCTGCAAGGCAAGGATTGCGTGGCGATCGACCTGCACGGCGATGCGGGCCGCGCCGTCGCGCACGCCATCATCGCCAAGGCCGACATCGTGCTGCAATCGTTCCGCGCGGGCGTCGCCGAGCGGCTGGGGCTCGACGCGGCGACGCTGCACGCGATCAACCCCGGCCTGATCTACCAGAGTGCGCCGGGCTACGGCGAGAGCGGGCCGTGCGGGCATCGCCCCGCCTTCGCGCCGACGATTGGTGCTGCGGCCGGGCTCGCCTGGCGCAATGGCGAGTCGGTGATCCCCGAAGGCCCCGATCTTTCGCCTGCGGAGACCAAGGCGGCGGCGCTGCGGCTGGCGGCGGCGGTGATGGGGGTCGGCAATGCCGACGGCCTCTCGGCGGCGAGCGTCGCGACGTCGATGCTGCTCGGGCTCGTCGCGCGCCAGCGCGGGGCAGGGGGGCAGGTGCTGTTCACGTCGATGCTGTCGAGCGCCGCGCACGCGCTGGCGGAGACGATGGTCGAATATGATGGCGTCGCCCCGCCCGATCGTGCCGATGCGATCGTGCAGGGCTTTCATGCGCTCTATCATCTCTACAAGGCCGCAGACGGCCGCTGGCTGTTCCTCGCCGCACCCCGCCAGCGCGAGTGGGAACGGCTGTGCGGCGCGCTGCCGGGCGGCACGGCCCTGCGCGACGATGCGCGTTTTGCGACGATGGCATCGCGGCGCGACCATGACGCGGCGCTGCTCGACGCGCTCGCGGAAACCTTCGCGACCCAGCCGGCGGCAGCGTGGGAGGCGCTGTTGCGCGCCGCCGACGTCGCCTGTGTGGTCTGCGCGCCGGGGCCGGTCGAGGCCAATTATCTCGACGCCGGAAGCGTGGGCCAGCAGCTCGGGCTGGTGACCGAGACCGACAATCCGTTCCTCGATCGCGTCCCGCGCCTGAAAGCGCTGATGCGCTTCTCGCGATCGGAAACCGTGGCGGGGCCGGCCGGGCTGGTCGGGCAGGATACCGACCGCGTGCTCGCCGATTTCGGCTATGACGCTGCCGAGATCGCACAACTCGGCGAGCGCCACGTCGTCGTCCAGAATTGAGTCGCCGCGCGCTGCCGTTTCCGCCGCAGGCTGCACGACCGGAGTGGCGCGAAGAAATGACGTTTCATCACTTGTTGCGCTGACGGCGTACGGTATGATCGCAGTCTGAAAAGCGGCCCATGAGAGCGCGGCTAACGGAGAGCGAACGATGTACGACGTGATGGCGGGTGTCCGCGTGATCGAGGTGGCGGAACATACGTTCGTGCCGGCGGCATCGATGATCCTCGCTGACTGGGGTGCCGACGTCATCAAGATCGAGCGCACCACCGCGGGTGGCGATCCCGGCCGCAATCTGGCGATCCCCAATTCCGGGCGCGACGGGCGCAATATGTTCTTCGAGGCGGGCAATCGCGGCAAGCGTTCGCTGGCGCTCGATCTGACGCAAGCGGAGGGCCGCGCGATCCTGCGCCGGCTCGTCGAGACGGCGGACGTGTTCATCACCAACCTGCGCGCCGATGCGCGCGCCAAGCTCGGCATCGAACCGGCCGATATCGCCGCGATCAACCCGCGCATCGTCTATGCACGCGGCACCGGCTATGGCCTGCGCGGGGCGATGGCGAACGACGGCGGCTTCGATTTCCCCTCGTCCTGGTGCCGCTCCGGCTCGGGCTACATGCAGACGCGCCCCGGCCTGGAGCCGCCGCAGCAACCGGGATCGGTCGGCGATCTCGGCGGCGGGGCGACGCTGGCGGGGGCGGTCGCGGCGGCGCTGTTCCGGCGCGAGCGGACGGGGCAGGGCGCGGTGGTCGACAATGCGCTGTATCTGTTCGGCATCTATCTGATGTCGCAGTCGATGGCGGCGGCGGGCATGGGGCTGGATCGCGGGCCGAACGGCGGCCGCGACGAGGCGTTCAGCGCGATGGTGAACCTGTACCGCACGAAGGACGACCGCTGGATCTCGCTGTGCCTGCTGATGGATCGCTGGTGGCCCGATCTGCTCCAGCATCTCGGCCGCACCGATCTGCTCGACGATCCGCGCTACAAGGATGCCGCCGCCCGGTTCGAGAACCGCCGCGCGCTGATCCGCGAGTTCGACGAGGTGTTTCTCGCGCACGATTTCGCCTGGTGGAAGGACAAGCTCGCCACGCTCGAAGGCGTTTGGGCGCCGCTGCAGAGCCCGGCCGAGGTGATCGCCGACCCGCAGGCGCTGGAAAACGGCTTCATCACGCGCATCGAGGACGGCGACGGGCAGGGCTATCTCGGCGGGGCATCGCCCGCGCAGTTCGACGAGCGCCCGATCGGCGCGCTGCGCACCGCCCCGCGCTACGGCGAGCATACCGGCTCGATCCTCGCCGAGCTGGGCATCGCGGGGGAGGAAGCGGCGGCGCTGCACGGTGCCGGCATCGTCCGCCTGCCCGACGCGGCCTGACCCGTGATCATTTCTCGGTGCCGTTACAATTTTCAGCTATTGTTCGGCATCATGTTACAGTAAAGCATCTATGTAACGACGGCCCGACAGAGTCGCGGCACGCTTGGAGAGGACAGCATGACGATTCTGAAGAACAGCAAGGCGCTCTACATCAACGGCGAATGGATGAGCACCGACCAGCTCGAGGCAGTGCTCAATCCGGCGACCGAAGGCGTGCTCGGCGAGGCCCCGGTCGGCGGCCCGGCGCATGTCGAGGCGGCGCTCGCCGCTGCCTACGAAGCCTTCCACAAGGGTCCGTGGCCGCGCCTTCCGCAGCGCGAGCGCCAGGCCAAGATGACCGAGTTCCTCGACGCGATCGAGCGCCGCGCGCCGGAGATCATCAAGCTGATCGTGGCGGAGGCCGGCGCGACGCAGATGCTCGCGCAATATCTGCAATACGGCATCCCGATGCAGCACGCGCGGCACATGGTCGAGATCTCGTCGCGCCCGGCGATCACGCCGCTGCCGGTCGAAACCACGCCCAATGCGCAGGGCACGCTGACGCTGGGTGCTGGCGTGATGGCGCGCGATCCGGCCGGGGTGGTCTCGGCGATCACGCCGTACAATTTCCCGTTCTTCCTCAACATCGGCAAGATCGTGCCCGCGATGGTGGTCGGCTGCACCGTGGTGCTCAAGCCGTCGCCCTACACGCCGTTCGAGGCGCTGATCCTGGGTGAGATCGCGGAGGAAGTCGGGCTGCCCAAGGGCGTGCTCAACATCGTGACCGGCGGGATCGAGGTCGGCACCGCGCTCACCACCGATCCGCGCGTCGATCTCGTCAGCTTCACCGGCTCCGACAAGGTCGGCGCGATGATCCAGGCGCAGTCGGCGCCGACGCTCAAGCGCGTGCTGCTCGAACTCGGCGGCAAGTCGGCGATGATCGTGCGCCCCGACGCAGACATCGTCGCGGCGGCGCAGAACGGGCTGATGGGCTTCACCATCCACTGCGGCCAGGGCTGCGCGCTGCTGACGCGGCACGTCGTCCACAATTCGATCCGTGCGCAGTACGTCGCGGCGGTGAAGGACATGCTGCAGCATGTGAAGGTCGGCGATCCCGCCGATGCATCGGTCGGGATGGGCCCGCTGATCCGCGAAGTGGCGCGCAAGCGCACCGAGGATTACGTCCAGATCGCGCTCGATCAGGGGGCGACCCTGGTGTCGGGCGGCAAGCGGCCGGCGGGGCTCGACAAGGGCTTCTTCCACGAGCCGACCTTGTTCGACAACGTCCACAACAGCCACCGCATCGCGCAGGAGGAGGTGTTCGGCCCGATCGGCGTCGTCATCGGCTACGACACCGACGAGGAGGCGATCGAGATCGCCAACGACAGCGAGTTCGGTCTCTCGGGCTCGGTGTTCTCGGCGGACGTCGGCCGCGCCTATGAGATCGCGCTGCAGATCCGCACCGGCGGCGTCTCGATCAACGGCGGCGGCGGCCGCATGTCGAGCCACGCGCCGTTCGGTGGCATCAAGCGCTCGGGCTATGGCCGCGAATACGGCATCGAGGGCCTGAACGAATTCACCACCATCAAGACGATCAGCTTCAAGGGCGGTTGAACCCCCCGCGAGGCAGGAGAGACGACATGACCGATCTCATGGAAATCATGATGAGCCCGCCGCCGGAAGAGCCGGTGCATCTCGACGTCGAGGCACCCGCGCACGTCCCGCGCGAGTTGATCCGCGATCTGCGCAATTTCCAGGGTCAGCTGCCTAACAGCTGCCCCGATCCCTATATCCACACCGAGCGGCTGCGCGAGGCGGACATTCCGCCGGTCATGTGGTCGCCGTTCCCGTCGACCTGGATTGTCGGCGGACACTGGGTGCTGACCGGGTACAAGGATTGCGCCAAGGTCTATCAGGACGGCGAGACCTATGGCTCGCATGGCCAGGCCGATTTCCAGAAGCTGATCGGCGAGGACTTCAAATGCATCCCGCTGTCGTTCGACGGCGGCGAACATTCGTCCTACCGGCGTTTCCTCAACCCCTGGTTCACCCCCAAGGCCGTGGGCGAGATGGACGCCGATATCCGCGCGCTCTGCGACGAGATGATCGACGAATTCCTGGCGAAGGGCGGCGGCGATTTCGCCTATGATTTCGCGCGCGTGTTCCCGGTCAAGGTGTTCTTCAACTTGATGGGCTTCCCGCATGCGGTGCTCGATCAGTTCCTCGCCTGGGAATATGAGATCCTGCATACGCGCGATTTCGAGCGGATGGGGGCGGCGACCGCGTCGGTGCTGGCGTGGCTGCGCGATTTCATCACGGAAAAGGAAGCGAGGCCCGACGACAGCCTGACCTCGAAGATCGTCAACGGCACGATCGACGGCAGGCCGCTGACCGCCGACGAGAAGATCGGCACGATGTTCTTCCTGTGGCTGGGCGGGCTCGATACGGTCGCCTCGACGCTGGGGCAGATGTTCCGCCGGCTCGCACTCGACCACGGCCTGCAGCAGCGGCTGCGCGAGAATCCCGCGCTGATCCCCGGCGCGATCGAGGAATTCCTGCGGATGCAGCCGCTGGTCTTCTCGATGCGCCAGCTCAAGAAGGACCAGGTGCTGCACGGCGTCGAGATGAAGTCGGGCGACTGGGTGCAGGCGCTCACCTCGGTCAGCAATTTCGATCCCGAGACCTTCAAATGCCCGCGCGATTTCGATCCCGAGCGCAAGGGCAACCGTCACTTCACGCTGGCGAGCGGCGCGCACCTGTGCATGGGCGCGCATCTGGCACGGCAGGAGATGAAGATCGCGCTCGAGCATTGGCTGCGCCGCGTGCCGATGTTCAGCATCGCCGACAGCGATGACCAGATGGTATCGCCCGGCCTGATGTCGGTGACGAACCTCCACATCGCCTGGTAAGCCCCCGTAAAAAACACAAGACTGGAGAGAGATCGATGCGTTTCGAGAACAAGGTCGCCGTCGTCACCGGCGCGGGGCAGGGAATCGGCGAGACCTATGCCAAGCGGCTCGCCGCCGAGGGCGCGAAGGTCGTCGTCGCCGAGCTCAACGCCGAGCAGGGCCAGCGCGTCGCGTCCGAGATCGGCGATGCGGCGATCTTCGTGAAGACCGACGTGGCCGATCCCGCCTCCTGCGCCGCGCTGGCCGAGGCGACCAAGGCCGCGTTCGGCGGTGTCGACTATCTCGTCAACAACGCCGCGATCTTCGCGGGCATGCGCTACGAACCGTTGATGTCGGTCGATCTCGACTATTACCTCAAGTTCATGGCCGTGAACCTGCACGGCGCGCTCTACGTCACGCGGGCGATCGTGCCGCTGATGGAGGGGCGCAAGGGTGCCGCGATCGTCAACCAGTCGTCGACCGCCGCCTATCTCTCGGGCTCGGCCGGCGCCTATTACGGCATCTCGAAACTCGGCACCAACGGCCTGACGATGAGTCTCGCCGCCGAACTCGGTCCCAAGGGCATCCGTGTCAACGGCGTCGCGCCCGGCCCGACGCTGACCGATGCGATGCGCCAGGTCGATGCGAAGATCATCGAGGGCATCGTCGCGCAGATGCCGCTCGGCCGCCTCGGCGACACCAACGAACAGGCCGACGCCGTGCTCTTCCTGCTGTCCGACGCGGCCGGATTCATCACCGGCCAGACGCTGTGCGTCGACGGCGGCATGATCCGCAAGCCATGAGCCTCGCCGGCAAGGTCGCGATCGTCACCGGCGGGTCGAAGGGAATGGGCAGCCGTTTCGTCGATGCGCTGGTGGCCGAAGGCGCGAAGGTGGCGATCTTCGCGCGCGCCTCGGCGGAGGCCGATGCGCTGGCGGCGCGGCACGGCGATGCCGCCGCCGCGTTCGATTGCGACGTCGCCGATGCGGCGGCGGTGGAGCGCAGCATCGCGGCGGCGGTCGCGCGCTTCGGGCGGCTCGACATCCTCGTCAACAACGCCGCGCTGTTCCATCCCTTCCTGCTCGAGGAAGCGACCAGCGCGCAGGTCGAGCGGCATGTCGGCGTCAACCTGCTCGGGCCGATCTGGTGTACGCGCGCGGCGATCCCGCATCTGCGCGCCAGCCGCGGCCATATCGTCAACATCAGTTCCGAATCGGTGCGGATGCCGTTCCCGTTCCTCAGCGTCTATGCGGCGACCAAGGCGGGGCTGGAAACATTGTCGCAGGGCCTGCGCGACGAGCTGCGCGAGGATGGTATCCGCGTCACCGTGCTGCGCTCCGGTTCGGTGGCGGGCAGCACCGGCGGCGCGCATTGGGATCCCGAAGTGGTGCCGCGCTTCTTCGCGACGATCCAGCGCACCGGCCATGCCGCCTTCACCGGCCACAGCGTCGAACCCGAAACGATGGCCAGAACGCTGATCGCGGTGCTGACGCTTCCGGCCGACGTCAGCGTCGATCTGATCGAGGCGCGCGCATCGCAACCCGCCAACGAAACGTCGCTGGCCCGGGCGAGCGCCAATCGCGCCGAGTGACGTTTCAGCCGGCGGTGTCGTCCTGGATCGGCCAGCCGAACGAGGCCGCGATCGTATGCGCCGCCGCTTCGCGCATCTGGGCGAAGGTGATGACGCCGCCGTTGCTGTCGTAGACGCGGGCGAGCGCGCCCAGGCGCTCGAGCATCATCAGCACGGTGCCGCCGCTGGCATAGGGAAAGACACGGCGCGAAACCCGGCCTTCCCGCTGCGCCAGCTCGATCTTGTGGACCATCGCCAGGATCAGCGGGCGAATCGATTCCTCGCGGACGCGGATGAAACGAATGTCGCCCTCTTCGGCGGCGAGGTTGCGCGTGCGCATCAGCGCGCGGTGCGCGCCCCAATAGGCGAGATAGTGATCGACCATCTCGACCGCGCGATCGTGGCTGTTGGCGCGCGTCCATTCGGAATTGACCGTGGCGATGATCTCGGGCGTGCTTTGCGTCAGCTCGGCCGAAGCGGCGAGCGCGACCTCGATCACATTGTCGAAATACACGTAGAAGGTCGCCGCCGACGTGCTCGCCGCCTGCGTGATGTCGACCACCTTGAGGTCGCGCAGCGGGGTGGTGGCGAGGAGCTCGACGGTGGTATCGATGAGCTTGCGCCGGGTCCGCCGGCCCTTCGAGCCCATCATCTGGCCGCTCTGATTCAACTCCGGCGTCGCCAACGTCAACGAATAGCCCCTCGTAACTTTCCCAAACACCTATACACATCGGTTTACAGCGCGAAAGCGCCGCGATAACAGGATTGACGGATCGTCAGTTATTCGCGCGGGCGACTCTCGCGCGGCATAGGCGGCAGGAGAGGAAGAAGATGACGCAGGTAATGAAGGGCGTCCGCGTTCTCGAGATCGCGCAGTTCACCTACGTGCCCGCGGCGGGCGCGGTGCTGGCCGATTGGGGTGCGGACGTGCTCAAGATCGAGCACCCGGTTCGCGGCGATGCGCAGCGCGGCATCCAGATGCTGCAACGCCTCGCAGTCAATCCGCAGCGCAGCGCCTTGATGCAGCACCCCAATCGCGGCAAGCGGTCGGTCGGGATCGATGTCTCCACGGCGGAGGGGCAGGAGCTGATCTACGAGCTGGCCAAGTCCTGCGACGTGTTCCTCACCAATTATCTGCCCAGCCAGCGGCAGAAGCTGAAGATCGATCTCGAACATATCCGCGCCGCCAATCCCGACATCATCTACGTCCGCGGCTCGGCCTTCGGCGACAAGGGGCCGGACCGGGAAAAGGGCGGTTTCGATTCGACTGCCTTCTGGGCGCGCGGCGGATCGGCCAAGCTGGTGACGCCGCCCGAACTCGGCGGCCCGCTGCTGCAGCCCGGCCCGGCGTATGGCGACACGATCGGCGGCATGAACATCGCCGGCGGCATCGCCGCCGCGCTGTTTCACCGCAAGAATACCGGCGAGACGACCGAGGTCGACGTGTCGCTGCTGTCCTCCGGCATCTGGGCGACGGCGTGCAGCATCGACGTGGCGATGGAGCTGAAGTCCGATCCGTTCCAGGCGCAGATGCCCGGCGGCGGCGCGCAGGTCGGCACCAATCCCTTCATGGGCGTGTTCGAAACCGCCGACGGCGGGCACATCAACCTCACCGTGCTGAAGCCCGGTCCCTATATCCGGGACACTTTCGAGCATCTCGACCTCGCTCACCTGGTTGACGATCCGCGCTTTTCCACCGACACCGCGCTGATGCAGGAAGCGAATGCCGCACTGGCCCATGCCGAAGTGACGCGCGCCATCAAGGCGCGCCCCTTCGCGTGGTGGATCGAACGGCTCAAGACGCTGAAGGGCCAATGGGCGCCGTACCAGACCGTCCACGACGTCGCGTCGGATGAACAGGTACTTCAAAACGACTTGATCTTCGAGGTCGAATCGGCTGATGGCGGGCCGCCGATCCGGCTGGTCGCCAATCCGGTGCAGTTCAACCGCGCCAAGGTGGAGACCGTCCGCGCGCCCGAACCGTCGGAGCACACCGAGCTTGTGCTGATGGAATTGGGCATCGACTGGGACCGGATCGAACAGTTAAAAGCGATCGGTGCGGTCGCGTGATGGAGAAGGACATGGAGTTGAAGCCCGGTTCGCGTTGGAAGAGCGCGGTTTGCACGAGCGAAGTCGTGGTGGTGCGCCCTCCCAAGACGCCGGTGAGCCTGGAATGTGGCGGGCAGCCGATGGTCGCGCTGGCCGCGACGGCACCCGAAGGCCTCGAACTCTCGCCGGACTTTTCCGGCGGCACCGCGGTCGGCAAGCGCTATTTCGACGAGGCGGCGGGGCTCGAAGTGCTCGGCAGCAAGGCCGGCAAGGGCTCGCTCGCGATCGACGGCAAGCCGCTCAACCTGAAGGAAGCCAAGGCGCTTCCCGCTTCGGACTGATCCATCGCCATGCAGATTTCGCTCCTGCTCGAAATGGCCGCCGAGAGTTTTCCCGACCGGCCGATGCTGTCGGGCCCGGACGGCCCCGTTCTCGGTGAGGAAGTGCTGGCGCGCGCGCGCGGCGGCGCGGCCTGGCTGGCGCAGCAACCGGGCAAGACGCTCGTCTTCTGCGGCCTGAACGGCCCGACGCTGCCCGTCGCCCTGTTCGCCGGCTCGCTGGCGGGGATGCCGTTCGCGCCGGTCAATTACCGGCTGGCGGATGCCGATCTGCGCAAGCTGCTCGCGCGCACCGCGCCGTCGGTCGCGATCGTCGATGCCGACATGGTGGCGCGCGCCGAGGGGATCGAGGGCGTGACCGTCGTGACGCGCGAGGCGTTCGACGCCGCCTGTCTCGATCCCGCCAACCGCGCGGCGGAGATCGAGCCGAGCGAGCAGGACATTGCCGTGCTGCTGTTCACCAGCGGCACCACCGGCGAGCCCAAGGCGGCGGTGCTGCGCCACGGCAACCTTACCTCCTACGTCGTCTCGACGGTCGAGTTCATGGGCGCCGAAGAGGGCGAGGCCGCGCTGATCAGCGTGCCGCCCTATCATATCGCCGGCATCTCCGCGATCCTGACCGGCATCTACGGCGGGCGGCGGCTCGTCTATGTGTCTGCCTTCACGCCCGAAATCTGGGTCGATACCGCGCTTGGCGAGGCGGTGACGCACGCGATGGTGGTGCCGACGATGCTCGGCCGCATCCTCGATGTGCTCGATGCGCGCGCGATCACGCTGCCGACGCTGCGCGCGCTCTCCTATGGCGGCGGGCGGATGCCGCTGCCGGTGATCGAGCGTTCGCTGGGGCTGCTGCCGCACGTCGATTACGTCAACGCCTACGGCCTGACCGAGACGAGCTCGACCGTGGCGGTGCTCGGCCCCGACGATCACCGCGAAGCGATCTCCTCGCAGGATCCCAAGGTGCGCGCGCGGCTCGGTTCGGTCGGCCGGCCGCTGCCGACGCTCGAACTCGAGATCCGCTGCCCCGACGGCAAGCCCGTCCCGGCGGGCGAATCCGGCGAGATCCACGTCCGCGGCGAGCAGGTGGCGGGCGAGTACCTCCACAAGAAAGTGCTGTCCGACGACGGCTGGTTCGCGACCAACGACGCGGGCTATCTCGATGAGGCCGGCTATCTCTACGTCGAGGGTCGGCTCGACGACGTGATCGTGCGTGGCGGCGAGAACATCTCGCCCGGCGAGATCGAGGACGTGCTGCGCGCGCATCCCAGCGTCCGCGACGTCGCCGTGCTCGGCCTGCCCGACGATCAATGGGGCGAGCGCGTGGCGGCGGTGCTGGTGTGCGACGACGCACCGGCGATCGCCGAGCTGGCGGCGTGGGTGAAGGCGCGGCTGCGCTCCACCAAGACGCCCGAGACCTGGGAATTCCGGGCCGAGCTTCCCTATAACGAGACCGGCAAGTTGCTGCGCCGCGTGCTCAAGGTCGAGCTGACGACGCGGGTCGCCGCCTGAGCGCGGCCTTGGCCGCGATCGATCATCTCGAGGCGGAAGCCTTTTCGGCACTGGGCGAGCGGCCGATCGTCTGGATCGACCTTGCCGACGCGGGTGCGCCTGCGCGGGCCCGCGCCCTGTCGCGCGACACTACGGCGATCGTCGGCGGGATCGACCGCGCGGGCGCCGTGCCGGTCGTCGAACCCGACGCTTTCGACCTTCTGCTGACCACCCGCCCTGCCGCGCCCGCGCCGTGGGTGACGGTGCGCGATCCGCTGGCGGCCGCGCAGGCGATCGCCGCGGCGGTGGCGCGTGCGCCGATCGCGGCGGCGGCGGCGGCGCGCGTGTTGCGGATCGGTGCGGGCCTGCCGTTCGGCGATGCGCTGCAACTCGAATCCTTCGCCTATTCGACCTTGCTCGGCGGGGCGGCGTTCCGCGCGTGGCGCGCGGCGCAACCCGATCGTGCGATGCCGGTGGCGGCAGGCCCGCCCCTCGCCGTTGCGCGCGACGGCGATGTCGTGACGATCACGCTCGCGCGGCCTGAAAGCCGCAACGGCATCTGCGCGGGGATGCGCGATGCGCTGCACGAGGCGCTGTGCGCGGCGCTGGACGATCCGTCCTCTCCGTGCGTCGTGCTGCGCGGGGAGGGGGCGTGCTTCTCCACCGGCGGCGTGCTGGCGGAATTCGGTACGGCGACCGATCTCGCGCAGGCCGATGCGGTGCGGATGCTGCGCTCCTGCGCGCTGCGCCTGCACGAACTGGGCGACCGCGCGACGGCGATGCTGCACGGCGCGTGCATCGGATCGGGGATCGAGATTCCCGCCGCCGCCGCCCACCGCTTCGCCGCGCCCGGCAGTTTCTTCCAGCTTCCCGAACTCGGCATTGGCCTGATGCCGGGCGCGGGCGGCACGGTGAGTGTCGCCCGCGCGATCGGGCGGCACCGCACCGGCTACATGCTGTTGAGCGGCCGCCGCATTCCGCGCGACGTGGCGGCGGGCTGGGGGCTGGTCGCGGCATGAACCGCGCGCTCGCCCTGGCGGATCGGCTGTGCGGCGACATCGCGCGCCACGGCGTCCAGCTCGATCCGCGCGCGACGCTCGATCGCGGCGATGCGGTCGCGCTGGCGCGGCCCGGCCGGCGTTCCGCCAATCGCCACGCGCGGCTGGTGCGCGCGCAGGACGGCTGGCTCGCGGTCAATCTCGCGCGGGGCGAGGATATCGAACTCGTGCCTGCCTGGCTGGGACGCCCGGTACGCGGCGACGCATGGTCCGCCGTGACGCGCGACGTGCGCGGCATGACGGCTGTGGAGGCGCGCGACCGGGCGGCATTGCTCGGCCTGCCCGTTTCGATCGTCGGCGAAGCGCCGCCGCGCCTGCCCAAGCCGCCGGTGCAGGCAGGCGGACACCCCCGCGCCGCGCCGCGCGTCCTCGATCTGTCGAGCCTGTGGGCCGGGCCGCTGTGCGGCGCGATCCTCGCCGCCGCCGGGGCCGCCGTCACCAAGATCGAAAGCGCCGCCCGCCCCGACACGACCGCGCGCAGCGCCCCCGCGCTCGACCAGAGTCTCAACGGCGCGAAAGCGCGCCAGCGGCTCGACTTCGCGCAACCCCGCGACCGCGCGCGCCTCGCCGCCCTGATCGCCGAGGCGGATGTCCTCATCACCAGCGCCCGCGCCCGCGCCTTTGTAGCGCTCGGGCTGGACCGCGATACGGTGCTGGCCGCCAACCCCGCGCTGATCTGGGTGGCGGTGAGCGGTCACGGTTGGGACTCGCCGCGTGTCGCCTTCGGCGACGACGCCGCCGCTGCGGGCGGGCTGGTGCGCTGGAGCGCGAGCGGTGCGCCGGAGTTCCTCGGCGATGCCGTCGCCGATCCGCTGACCGGGCTTGCCGCCGCCGCCGCCGTGCTGGGCGCGCTCGCGGGCGGCGCGAGCGGCTTCATCGATGCCGCCATGGCGGGCGTCGCGGCCTCGGCGCCGTGAGCCGGCTGCTGCTTCGCGGCGTCGAGGTCGACGGCGCGGCCTGCGACGTGCTGATCGCCGACGGGCGCGTCGCCGCGATCGGCCGCGACCTGCCGCGAGAGCGCGACGAGATCGCCGGGCGGGGCGGCGCGCTGATCCCCGGCCTCGTCGATCACCACATCCATCTGCTCGCGACCGCAGCCGCGGCGGAGTCGATCGATCTGTCGGCGTGCGAGACGCTGGACGCGGTGGCGGGCGAGATCGCGCGCATCGCCGCGACACGCCCGGCCGGAAGCTGGCTGCGCGCGACGCGCTGCCCCGCGCCGGTCGCCGAACGGCTCGACCGGCATGTGCTGACGCGCATCGCCCCCGCGCACCGTCTGCGCGTGCTCGATCGCACCGGCGCCTTGTGGGTGCTCAACGATGCGGCGCTGGCGGCGGCCGGCGAGATCGCCGGGCTGGAGCGCGATAGCGGGCGGCTGTGGCGCGGCGATGCGGCGCTGCGCGCGGCGATCGGCACGGTCGTCCCGCCGCTCGCGCCGCTTGGCGCGCGCCTCGCCGCCTGCGGCGTCACCGCCGTCACCGACGCGAGCGTCACCACCGATGCGGATGCGGCGGCGATCCTGACGGGCGCGATCCCGCAGCGGCTCACGCTGATGAGCGGCGGTGCGCTGTCGTCCCCGGCAGACGGTGCTTTCGCGGTCGGGCCGGTCAAGATCGTCCCCGACGAACGCGCACCGCCCGATCTCGACGCCTTCATCGCCCGCATCGCCGATGCGCGCGCCTGGGGCCGGGCGGTCGCGGTACACTGTGTCACGGCGTTCGAGCTCGCGCTGACGCTGGCGGCGTTCGAAGCGGCGGGCACCCGGCCGGGCGACCGCATCGAACATGGCAGCGTGATCCCGGCCGACGCGATCCCGGTGATCGCCGCGCTCGGCCTGACGGTGGCGACGCAGCCGGGCTTCGTCGCGGCGCGCGGCGACGCCTATCTGCGCGATGTCGCGGCGGGCGAGCACGCCGATCTCTATCGCTGCGCCAGCCTGATCGCGGCGGACGTGCCGGTGCTCGGCAGCTCGGACGCGCCCTACGGCCCGCTCGATCCGTGGGCCGCGATGCGCGCGGCGGTGACGCGCGAGACGGCGGCGGGCGTCGTGCTCGGCGCGGACGAGCGGATCGCCCCTGCGCAGGCGCTGCGCCTCTACACCGGCGGCACCAGCGTGCGCGTGGGGATGGCGGCGGACCTCTGCCTGCTGCGCGTCGGCCTGGCCGCGACGCTCGACGCGCTCGATGCGCAAAACGTCGCCGCCACGCTGATCGGTGGACGGGCTGTCCACTTATCAATCTAGGTGTACTTGGTAACGAGAAACGGTAAAGGATCGTATGCCGCGCTGCAGCGACGGACGAAGGAGAGGACGGACATGGCGATCGCCATCGACCTGAACGGGCAGGCCGCACTCGTCACCGGCGGGGGCGGCGGCATCGGCCGCGCGATCGCGCTGCGGCTGGCGGCGGCGGGCGCCGACGTCGCGGTCGCCGACATCGTGCCGGAGCGCTGCGAGGAAGCCGCCGCGCGCATCCGCGAGGCGGGCCGCAAGGCGCTCGCGATCCCGACCGACGTGATGGACAGCGAACAGGTCCGCGCCGCCGTCGCGCAAACCCACGCCGCGTTCGGCCGCTTCGATATCCTCGTCAACAATGCCGGCGGCGTGTCGCGGCGCGATTTCGTCGATCAGTCGGAGCGTAGCTGGCAGCGGCATATCGACATCAACATGACGAGCATGCTCGCCGCCATCCACGCCGCCGCGCCGCTGATGGTGGCGGGCGCGCGCGGCGGATCGATCGTCAACGTCAGCAGCATCGAGGGCACGCGCGCCGCGCCGGGCTTTGCGGTCTATGCCGCCTGCAAGGCGGGGATGGAGAGCTTCACCAAATCGATGGCGATCGAGCTGTCGCAGCACGCGATCCGCGTCAACGCCATCGCGCCCGATCATACCGTGACGCCCGGCAACCGCGGCAATCGCAGCGGCCCGGTCGATCCGGCGAACTGGAAGGAACCCGGCGCAGAGGCGCAGGATGCGATGAACCGCCTGGTCCCGCTGGGGCGCGAAGGCGTGGATGTGGAATGCGGGGACGCCGCCGCCTTCCTCTGTTCGCCGCTCGCCTGCTACATCACCGGCGTGGTGCTGCCGGTCGATGGCGGCACCGCCGCGGCGGCCGGCTGGCACCGTGACCCAGACGGCGCCTGGACGCTCGCCCAGGGCCTGAAATTCGGCTGAAGGAGCCTCCATGTCGATCATCACCACCGAACGGCAGGGGCCGATCGCCATCCTGCGGCTCAACCGGCCCGATCTGATGAACGCGCTCGGCGCGCCCGGCGACGGCGAGGCGATCCAGGCCGCCTGCGCGGCGCTCAATGCCGATCTGGCGGTGCGCTGCGTGATCCTCACCGGCGAGGGCCGCGCCTTCTCGGCCGGCGGCGACGTGAAGGCGATGGCCGATCCCAACGGCTCGTTCTCGGGCACGGGCCTCAAGATCCGCAACCATTACCGCGACAACATCCACCGCGCCGCGCGCGCGCTCTACGGGCTCGACATGCCGGTGATCGCCGCGGTCAACGGCGCGGCGATCGGGCTGGGCTGCGACGTGGCGTGCATGGCCGATATCCGCATCGCGTCGGACAAGGCGAAGTTCGGCGTGACCTTCCTCAAGCTCGGCCTCGTCCCCGGCGACGGCGGATCGTGGCTGCTGCCGCGCGTGATCGGGGCGAGCCGCGCGGCAGAGCTGTTCTTCACCGGCGACGTGATCGACGCGCAAACCGCCGCCGACTGGGGCCTCGTCAGCCGCGTCGTGCCGCACGACACGCTGCTGGACGAGGCGCTGGCGCTCGCCACGAAGATCGCCGCGCTGCCGCCGCATTCGCTGCGCCTGACCAAGACGTTGCTGCGCCAGGGCCAGAACACCAGTTACGATACCGCGCTCGACATGGCCGCCTTCGCCCAGGTCAACGCGCACGCCACCGCCGATTACCGGGAGGGCGTCGCCGCGCTGATCGACAAGCGCCCGCCCGACTTCAAGGGAGAATGAGATGACCGACGATCCGAAGCTCGTGTTCCGGCCCGAGGACGATTGCTATCATCAACTCTCCGACGATCCTTACGAGACCGAGACCAACTGGTGGTCGTTCAACATCCCCGAACGCAAGATCGCCTGCTGGATCCACACACCCTATTATCCCAATCGCAAGACGGTGACGTGGCGCATCTTCGTGTGGGACGATCAGGGTATCGAGCCCGGCCGCCTCGCCTATTACAAGAAGGTCGAGGAAGCGCCGATGCCGGACGATCCCGATCTGCGCGACATCACTTTCCCGAACGGCGGCTACAGCCTCAAGATGCTCGAGCCCGGCATGAAATATCACCTTGGCTATGAGGACAAGGAGCGCGGCTTCGCGCTCGATTTCACGCATACCGGCGTCCACCCGCCGCACCGCTTCCGCCCCGGCGAACCGCCCTTCGTGCAGACGCCGCATTTCGATCAGCTCGGCCATGTGATCGGCACGATGACGCTGCGCGGCGAGAAGATCGCGATCGACGGCGTCGGCGTGCGCGATCGCACCTGGGGCCCGCGCGGCGGCCCGTACCAGACCAGCCAGAAGAAGCACGCGCCCGACAGCAACCGCGTCAAGCATCCCGGCGGGCCCTTGTGGCGCCAGATCGAGCGCGAGCGCGGGCGCGGGCGGATCGATTACATCTACGGCCACAGCCTGGATTTCCAGACCGGCTTCCTCGGCTTCGTGCGGATGCAGGATGCCGATGCCAAGGGCTGGGCGCCGATGAACGTCGGCTGGCTGCTGAAGGACGGCGTGTTCGGGGAGATCGACAAGGAAAAGTCGAAGATGCTCAACTTCCGCGATCCGGTCGCGGGCTGGAACAGCCACATGCTCGTCGATCTGTACGACGAGACCGGCCGCCGGCTGGAGGCGGAAGGGCAGTCGGTCAGCCGCATGAGCGAGGGCGGCTACGGCCTCAACCAGTTGATGCGCTGGGAAATGGACGGGCGCATCGGCTGGGGCGAGGATCAGGACGTGTGGGTGGGCGATCATTTCGCGCGGATGCTCAACGCGCTGAGGACGACGCGGTGAGCGATCTCGCTGCGTTGCTGCCGGACGGCCTGTTCGCCGCGGTCGAGGCGGCGGCGGGCGCGACCATCACCGCCGTCCGCCCGCGCGGCGGCGGCGGTGCCTCGCGTGAGGGGGCGGAGCTGACGCTCGCCTTCGCCGACGGGCGCAGCGCGGACGCCTATATGAACTACGACGTCCACCGCGCAGGCGCCGGCGACGATGCCGCCTTCCTGCGCGAGGCCGCGATCCTGCGCGCGCTGTCCGGGCCGTTCGCGGGGTCGGGCGTCGCGACGGCGCGCTTCATCGCGTCGATCCCCGAATTGCGCGCGCTGGTGGCCGAAAAGGTCTCGGGCGATTCCAATTTCCAGCTCGTGAAGAGCGATCCCGCGCGCCGCGATGCGATCGCCGCCGATTTCATGGCGCAGCTAGCGGCGCTCCACCGCGTCGATCCGCACGGCGTCGCGGGCGTGCCCGCCCCCGCCAGCGTGCGCAGCCAGATCGAGGCGCGCATCGCCGACATCCGCGAGAACAACGCCGCGACCGGCAACCCGCTGATCCATCTCGCCGCCGACTGGCTGGCGGCGAACATCCCGCCGGAGCCGGAGCGGATGGTGGTCGTCCACGGCGATGCCGGCCCCGCCAATTTCCTGTTCGCGGGCGACAAGGTGACGGCGCTGCTCGACTGGGAGCTGGTGCATGTCGGCGATCCGATGGCCGATCTCGCGATGATCTGCCTGCGGATGCTGTTCCAGCCGTTCGTGCCGCTGCCCCAGGCCTTTGCCGCGTACGAGGCGGCGGGCGGTGCGCCGGTCGATCTGGCGCGCGTGCGCTACTGGCGGCTGCTGTTCCAGGCGGGCTTCTCGAGCCGCTCGCGCCATGATGACCCGACCGCGCCGCCGCCGCCCAATCTCGGCATGAACATGGTCTATTCGATGGTTCACAGGCGCGTGCTGGCCGAGGCGCTGGCCGAGGCGAGCGGCATCGATCTCCCGCCCGTCGCCATGCCCGATGCGCCGGAGGGGCCGCACGCGCGCTCCTTCGCCATCGCGCTCGACGATCTGCGCGACATGATCGTCCCGCGCCTGTCGGATCAGCAGGCGGCGGTGAAGGCCAAGGGCCTCGCCCGGCTGGTCAAATGGTGGCGCGATATCGAACGGTTCGGGCCGGGCTTCGCGGCCGTCGAGGTCGCGGAATTGTCGGCGGCGCTGGGCAGGCCGTTCGCGACGCTGGGCGAGGCGCGCGCCGCACTCGCGGCGGCGGTGGCGGGTGGTGCCATCGCGCAGGAAACGGCGGTCCGCCTGTGCCACGCCGGCGTCGTGCGCGATTCTGCGCTGATGGCGGACGCGATGGGCGGTCTGGCCAGCACACGCTTCGCACCGCTCACCTGATCTCACCCCGATCCTGCATTGTCACGAGTGACACTTTGCCGGCGCGGAAGGGCAAAGTGTCATGCGTGACAAAGCGCGCGACTCGCGCATTTCCGGGATTCACACCGGCATCCGATTGTGCTTTGTTCCCGGCATGGACACGGTTCGCCCCAACACACACGAGGCGTCGCCCGCGAGCGTCGGCGCGATCCTGCACCGGCTGTCGGCGCAGTCCGCGCGGCCGCGCTACGCCTTCCTCGTGCTCAACCTGCTGAGCGAAGCGGCCGATGCGCGCGGCGAGGCGGGGCCCTTCATCCGCCGCGAAGGCGCTGCGGTGCCGATCCGCGACTGGCTGACCGAGCAGCTCATGCCGGTCTCCGCCCGCGACGGGCGGCGCGGCAAGCTGCGCGTGCGCCTGCGCGAAGCGATCGAGAGCGCGGCGGAGGATGCGTCCGCCAGCGATGCCGAGGTCGAGGCGGCGGTGCATGAGCGCGCACTGGCGGTCGGCAAGACCAACGTCAGCCGCGCCGTTTCCGATCTCGTCCGCGCGGGCCTCGTCGAGCGGCATTATGCCGGCTGGATCAAGGATCACGTCAACCGTGGTGGCGGGCGGCACGCGGTCTATACCGTCGCGCGCGAGGCGCTGGCGGTGATGCGCGGCGGCGGCGGCCTGGCGCGCGCGGAGCAGCTCCGCCTGATCTGAAGGGGAGGGCCCGGCATGGACGATCCGGTCGCGATTACCAACTGGCGGCGCATCGATGCGCGGCTGACGACATCGGGCCAGCCCGACGAGGCGCAGCTCGCCGCGATCCGCGCGCTCGGCGTCGAGCATGTCGTCAACCTCGCGCTGCACGAGCATCCACGCGCGCTGCCCGACGAACGCGCTGCGGTGACGGCGCTTGGCATGGCCTATCACCATATCCCGGTCGATTTCGACGCGCCGACCGAAGCCGACTTCGCGAAGTTCTGCGCGGTACTGGCCGAGGCCGGCGACCGGCCGCTCCACGTCCATTGCATCGTCAACGCGCGCGTGACGGCGTTCGTCACCCGCTATTTCCGGGAGGTGCAAGGTATGGCCGACGCGCGGGAGCAGGCCCGGCTCGACTCGGTGTGGCGGCCCGGCGGCGTCTGGGCGCAGTTCCTCGGTGACGAGGAATCCGTCGGCGAGCCGCACCGTTACGCGGGGCGCGACTATTGACGCTTCAGCGCACCATCAGCAGGCCGCCGTCGATCGCGTAGATCTGTCCGGTCAGGAAGCGCGCGCCGGGCGAGCAGAGGAACAGCATCAGCGGCACGAAATCGCGCTCCGGGTCGCCGAGCCGCCCGTCGATCGGCATGTCCGTCGCCAGCCGGGCGTCGAGCGCGGCGAGCGCCTGCGGCGACATTTCGGAGCGCGTCTTGGCGTACATCGGCGTGGCGATCGCCGGGGCGATCATGTTGACCGTGACGTTGTGCTTGCCCCATTCCTTGGCGGCGGTGCGCGACCAGGCGACGACAGCGCCCTTCGTGGCCGAATAATGCGCCTTGTTGGGCAGGCCCGACACGCCCGCGCCTGAGGCGAAGTTGAGGATGCGCCCGCCCGCGCCGCCATTGCCGTCGCGGATCAGCCGGAACGCCGCCTGGTTGGTCAGCAACGTGCCGCGCGCGTTGACGGCGAAGATCTGATCCCAGGCCTCGACCGTGATGTCCTCGGCCGGAGAAGCGGGCGCGATGCCGGCGGCGTGGACCAACGTGTCGAGCCCGCCGAGCAGCGCGGCACTTTCCGCGAACGCCGCATCGACCGAGCCCTTGTCCGACACGTCGCAGGCGACGAACCCGGCGATGCCCGCCGCCTCCGCCGCGGCCCGCCCCGCCGCCTCGCTGCGGTCGAGCGAGACGACGCGCGCGCCGGCGGCGGCGAGCGGCGCGAGCAGCGCCGCACCCATGCCGCTCGCCCCGCCGGTGACGGCGATCCGCTGCCCGGTGAGGTCGCTCACCTCACCACGTCCCGCCGTCGCAGCGCAGCAGCGTGCCGGTGACGTAGCTCGACGCCGGGCTGGCGAGGAACAGCGCCGACGTGACGATCTCGGGCGGCTGGCCGGGGCGTCCGAGCGCGTTGCGCGCTGTCTCGCGCGCCTCGGGCGTCCAGGCCTTGGCGATATCGGTGAGGAAGGGGCCAGCCGACAGCGTGTTGACGCGCACCTTCGGCCCATATTCGTGCGCGAAGGACAAGGTCATCGCGTTGAGCGCCGCCTTGGACGATCCGTACGGCACGATCTCGGGCAGCGGCATCACCCCGCCGGTCGAGGACACGTTGATGATCGCGCCGCCGTCGCCGTCGCGCATCCGCTGCGCGATGCGGCTGGCGAGCCGGAAAGGGCCCTTGAAGTTGAGGTTGAAGACGCTGTCGAACAATTGCTCGGTCACGTCGTGGCTCGGCATCCGCGGGCTCATCCCGGCATTGTTGACGAGGATGTCGATCCGGCCGAACTCGGCATAGGCGGTGTCGATCAGCCGGTCGATCTCGTCCCATTTGCCGACATGCGCGCCGATCGCCAGCGCCCTGCGGCCGAGCGCGCGCACCTCCTCGGCGGCGGCCTCGCAATTCTCGATCTTGCGGCTGGCGATGATGACGTCGGCACCGTGGCTGGCGAAGGCGCGCACCATCTCCAGCCCGAGCCCGCGGCTGCCGCCCGTGACGAGCGCGACCTTGCCCGTCAGATCGAATAGCGGGTGCATCCTCTTCCTCCTCTTATGTGTCAGCCGCTGACGTAGATCAGCTGGCCGGTGATGAAATCCGATTCCGGGGTGCAGAACAGATAGATCGCGCCTGCCGCTTCCTCGGGCGTGCCGGCGCGACCGAAGTGATTGCGCGATTCGACGTCGGCGAAGCGTTCGGGCGTCATGCCCATCACCACGGGGGCGCCCAGCACCGTCTCGTTGCGCGTCTCGCCCTCGGCGAGCGGCGCGTTCATGCGCGTGCGGATCAGCCCGAAGGCGACCGCGTTGACGTTGACGCGCGACGGGCCCCACTCGCTGGCGATGACATTGGTGAGGCCGACCAGCCCCATCTTGCCGGCGGCATAGCCCGAATGGCCGATCGCACCGCGGATCGAGCCCGAGGAGACGTTGACGACCTTGCGGTGATGCCCGCCGCCTGCCGCCGCTTCGCGCTTCGCGGCCGATCGAATGAACGGCGCGGCGGCGCGCAGCAGTCGGAACGGCGCGGTCAGATGCACGTCGATCATCGCGTCGAACAGTTCGTCGGGCGTGTTTTGCACCATGCCGTGGCGGGCATAGCCGGCGTTGTTGACGATGATGTCGAGCCCGCCCAGCCCGTCGATCGCCGCCGCCACGAAGCGTTCGGCGAAACCCGGTTCGACGACATTGCCCGCACAGGCCAGCGCCCGGCCGCCGCCTGCGACGATCTCGTCGGCGACCGCCTGCGCGGCCGCCGGATCGAGATCGTTGATCACCACCGCCGCCCCGGCCGAGGCGAGCTTCAGCGCCGCCGCGCGGCCAATGCCGTTGCCCGAGCCGGAGACGATGGCGACCCGGCCGGCGAGGCCGTTCATTACTCGGCCGCTTCCAGCGCGGGGGCCTTGCTCAGGATGTCGGCATATTTCTCGCGCGCGGCGGCAAGGCGCGTCGGGATATGCTCGCTCGGGAACAGGCCCTCGGACGGCTTGGCGTTGCGGGTGAACGCCTTGGCGACCTGCACCTTGTGGACCTCGGTCGGCCCGTCGGCGAGCGCGAGGCTGGGCAGGCCCATCCACATCGCCGCCAGCACCGTCTCGTTGGTGACGCCGTAGCTGCCGTGGATCTGGATCGCGCGCTGCACCACGTCGTGATAGATTTTCGCCATCTGCACCTTGCACATCGCGATCAGCGTGCGCGCGGCACCGTGCGGCTCGTTGTCGATCACCCACGCGGTCTTGAGCACGAGCAGGCGGAACTGCTCGATCTCGATCGCGGTGTCGGCGATCATGCCCTGGACGAACTGGTGATCGGCGAGCAGCTTGCCGGCGGTGCGGCGCGAGACGACACGCTCCTGCATCATCTCGAACGCGCGCTGGCAGCGGCCGACGGTGCGCATCGCATGATGCACGCGCCCGCCGCCCAACCGCGCCTGCGCGACCTTGAAGCCCTCTCCCGGACCCCCGAGCATCGCATCGAGCGGCACGCGCACCTTGTTGTAGTGCATGTAGCCGTGGATGCCCTGGCTCTCGTTGTCGAGATCGTCGCCGATCACGCCGACGTTGCGGACGATCTCGATCCCCGGCGTCTCGGCGGGCACGACCAGCATCGACATGCGGCTGTGCGGCGGCGCGTCGGGGTCGGTGACGGCCATCACGATCAGGAAGCTGGCGTAGCGGGCGTTCGACGAGAACCATTTATAGCCGTCGAGCACCCATTCGTCGCCCTCGCGCGTCGCCTTGCAGACGAATTCCTTGGGGTCGGCACCGGCCTGCGGCTCGGTCATCGAAAAGGTCGAGACGATATCGCCGTCGAGCAAGGGCTGGAGATAGCGCGCCTTCTGATCGGGCGTGCCGAACATCGCGAGGATCTCGGCATTGCCGGTATCGGGCGCGGCGGTGCCGAAGATGGTCGGCGCCCAATAGGACCGGCCGATGATCTCGTTCATGTACGCGAGCTTCATCTGGCCATAGCCCTTGCCGCCGAGATGCGGATCGAGGTGGCAGGCCCACAGCCCCTGCGCCTTCACCTGCTCCTGCAGCGGCGCGATGACGGCGCGCGCGGTGGCGTTCTTCGTGTCGTACGGGTCGCCGTGATGCGGGAAGAGCAGGTCGATCGGCTCGCATTCGTTCTTCACGAAATCGCGCATCCAGGCGAGCTTGGCCTGAAATTCGGGTTCGACGGTGAAATCCATTGGGTCTCTCCTGATATCTTTTGGGGGTCAGCCGATGCGGCGGATCAGCGCCTCGGCATTGGCGAAGCTTTCGAGCACGAGGCGCGAGAAGAACACGCCGGTTTCCTTCGACAGCGTGCCCTGCGCCGACTGCGCGACCTTATATTCGAGGATGCAGCCGCCCTTGAACATCGCGAGGATCGCGTAATAATCGAAGTCGGCCATGTCGCGGCCGGTGCCCGATGCGTAGTAACGCGCCATTTCCTGCCGCGTCGGCCAGTTCTCGCTGTTGTAGAGCCGCTTCGAGGGCAGCACGTCGGGTGCCGTCTCGTCGCGCATCGCATTGGTGAAGCTGGCGAGATCGAGCAGCGGATCGCCGATCGTCGACAGCTCCCAGTCGATCAGCGCGTTCAACCGGCACGGCGGCCCGTCGGCGAACAGCGCGTTGGGCGTGCCGACGTCGCCGTGGATGATCCCGGCCTTGAACGTCTTGGGGATGTTGTTCCGCAACCAGTCGCGCGTCAGCTCGTAGCCCGGCAGGTGACGGCCGGGATAATCGTAGAGCTCCTTGTAGCTGAGGAGCTGGCCTTCCCAGCGATCGACCTGGCGTTCCAGGTAATTGTCGGGCTTGCCGAAGCCTTCGAGACCGACCGCCTTGTAATCGACATTGGCGAGCGCGACGAGGCCGTCGACCATCGCGTAGGCGACGCCATATTCGAACGGCGCCTTGTCGAACGGGGCCTTGTGATAGATGTGCTCGTCGATGATCGTAGCGGCCCAGCCCTCGACCAGTTCCATCACGTAGAACGGCGCGCCGATCACGCCGGCATCGGCGCAGCTCCCCCGGCAGACGGGGTGCGGCACCGGCGTGCCGTTGAGCGCGGTCAGGATGCGCGCCTCGCGCAGCACGGTCTTTTCGCTGCCCGGCGGCGGCACGGCGGGCGGGCGGCGCAGCACCATCGTCTCGCCGCCGCGGTTGAGCGACAGGATGACGTTGCTGGTGCCGCCGTGGATCTTCTTCACCGCGAGCGGGCCGTCGCCGAGCTCGGGGATGGTGTCGTCAAGCCACGCGGTCAGCCGCGCGACGTCGTAAAGCCCTTCGGTCTCGCTCATGCATCCTCCTGTTCGTCGGCGTCGGCGGTTTCGCCGATCGCACGGACATTCTGCTGGATCGCCGCGCGGACGGTGCGCAGGCCGGCGACCACCGTCGCCAGCATATCGGCATCGATACCCTCGGCGAGCTGTTCGGCGCGCGCGATGCCGGCGAGATCGGCGAGGTGCCGCAGCCGCGTGCCCTCCTCGGTCGGGGCGAGCAGGCGCGCGCGCTTGTGATCGGGGTTGTCGTGCCATTCGATCAGGCCGCGCGCGACCAGCGCATCGGCGGCGCGCTGGATCACCTGCCGGGGATGATCGAGGCTCCTGCCGATCTGCGGCACCGTCGGCAGCTGGCGCGCGCCGGTAACGGCGGTCAGCACGACGTTCTCCACTTCGGTCAGCCCGTGCATCGCGCGGATATCGCGAAAGGCGACCGCCATGCGCCCGCGCGCCCGCGCGATCTCGTCGAGAAACTGAATCAGGTGGCGCGCGGTTTCGGACATGACACGTTCATGCCAACTTGACACATCAGTGTCAACTGCCTTGCTAACGTCAGGCGGCGGCGTCCTCCGCGACGATGCCGCGCATCCCGCTCGCGACATAATCGACGAAGGCAGGCCCGACGCCCTCGCCGGCAAGATAGGCGCGCGACACCGGCAGCGGCGTCGCGCGGAAGCCGGGATCGGCGATGGCGCGCGCGGGAAAGTCGTGGTGGACGATCGCGCCGCGCCCGATCAGCACGTAATCCGCGCCGTGATCGAGGCAGCGTTGCGCGCGCGCCGCATCCATGATCTTGCCCGCGACGCCGAGCCGCGTCGTCCCGCGCGGCAGATCGGTGAAATAGTCGATCAGCGGCTTTCCCGCCTCGGCGAACTCGATCGGCGGCTTGAACACGTCCCACAGCGACATATCGAGATAGTCGATCCGCCCCGACAGCATCACCTGTTCCGCCAGCGCACGCGCCTCGGCGATGGTGATGCCGAACCGTTCGGGCGACAGCCGCAGGCCGAGCTGGAAATCCGCGCCCGCGCGGTCGCGGATGCCGGCGATGACCTCCAGCAATACGCGCGTGCGATTCTCGAAGCTGCCGCCGTAGCGATCGTCGCGGTGGTTGTTGTCGGCATCGAGGAACTGGCCGAGGAGATAGCCGTGCGCACCGTGCAGCTCGACGCCGTTGAAGCCCGCCGTCTCGGCGCGCAGCGCCGCCAGGATGAAGTCCTCGATCACCTGTTCGACCTCGCCGGTCGACAGCGCCCGCGCGCCGGTTTCGGCATCGTCCCATGGGCAGACCGCGGGCAGGCCGGTCAGGTCGCTGCGCGCCCGGCGGCCGGAATGCTGGAGCTGCACCGCCGACGGTGCGCCCGCCGCGTTGATCCCCGCCGCCAGCCGGGTGAGCCCGGCGAGATGCTTGTCGGACCAGATGCCGAGCTGGCCGGGAAAGCCCTGTCCATCCTGCTGGACGTGTGCGGCGCAGGTCATGGTCAGGCCGAAGCCGCCCTGCGCGCGCATCGTCAGCCAGGTATATTCGTCCTCGCCCAGCGTCCCGTCGGGGTTGCTCTGCGTGTTGGTCAACGGCGCGAGCATGAAGCGGTTCGGCATCGCCGGGCCGTGCGCGAGGCTCAATGCCGCGGCGAGGGGGACGGAATCGGCCAACAGAATCTCCTCAGGCGGAAGCGGTGCTGCCATCGCACCAGGTAATGGCATAGCCTGCGCCCGACGCCTGCACACGACAAGCCTTGGCGCCGCGGAAATGGCCCGGCGCGACCACCAGGTTCCGATCGGCCGCAAGCTGCAGCAGCGCGCGGCGCGACGCCACCGCCGCAACCGGATCGTGATTGCCTGCGGTGTTGATGTCTGGATCGAGGATCTGGATTGGCGAGTGGACGACGTCGCCGATAAACAGCGCGCCGTCGCCGCCGGCGTCGAGCCTCACGGCGATCTGCCCGATCGTATGGCCGGGTGCCGGCATCAGGGTGAAGGCATCGGCGAAGGTCTCGCGTCCCTCGACCACCCAGGCGAGCCCGGCCTCGATCACCGGCAGCACGCTGTCGGTATAGACGCCGCGATTATAGGCGACCTCCGCCGGCAGGTCGCCGGTCAGTTCGCGCGCCCAGAAATCGCGCTCCGCCCGGCTGAAGATATAGCGCGCGTTGGGAAAGGTCGGCACGAAGCGGCCGTCGACGGCGCGCGTGTTCCAGCCGCAATGGTCGGCGTGGAGGTGTGTGCAGAGCACGAAATCGATGTCGTCGGGCGTCACGCCGGTTGCGCTCAACCGGTCGAGCCACGGCGTATCGAGCTGGTGATAGCCCGGTATGGCTGCACGGTCGCGGCCATTGCCCACGCATGGGTCGATCAGCACCTTGTAGGGGCCGATCTCGACCAACCACGCATGGTGCGAGAAAAGCGCCGCACGTGCCTCCGGATCGATATGATCCGGGACGAGGAGCGCGCGGTGGCCGGCGATCAGGGCGGCGTCCCATCCTTCGAAAAAATATTCGAGCGGGTAAGCCATCGAATCCTGCTCGAGGATGGCGTGGACCAAAGCCGCGCCAACCCTGATCGCCGACATGCGACTATACGCGCTCGATGATGATCGCCGGGGCCATGCCGCCCGCCGCGCACATCGTGACGAGGCCGCGCTTGAGGTCGCGGCGCTCGAGCTCGTCGAGCACGGTGCCGATCAGCACCGCGCCGGTCGCGCCGATCGGATGACCGAGGGCGATCGATCCGCCGTTGACGTTGACCTTCTCGCGATCGAGCTTGAGGTCGCGGATGAACTTCTCGGCGACGACGGCGAACGCCTCGTTGATTTCCCACAGGTCGATGTCGTCGACCGTCAGGCCGGCGCGGGCGAGCGCCTTCTTGGCGGCGGGGACGGGGGCGTTGAGCATCAGCGTGGGATCGTCACCGACATTGACCGCGACGACGACGCGCGCGCGCGGCTTCAGCCCGTGCGCATCGGCATATTCCTTCGATGCGAGCAGCACGGCGGCAGCGCCGTCGACCACGCCCGAGCTGTTGCCGGCATGGTGGAAATGCTTGATCTCGATGTCGGGATATTTCTTGTTGATCAGTCCGTTGAAGGTCGTGCCCTTCTCGTCGAGCGGCATCGATCCGATCGCCTCGAACGACGGCTTCAGCGATGCGAGACCCTCCGCCGTGGTCTGCGGGCGGGGGAATTCCTCCTTGTCGAGCACCAGCGCGCCGGTATCGTCATAGACCGGCACCAGGCTCTTGTCGAAACGCCCCTCGGCGATGGCGACGGCGGCGCGGCGCTGGCTTTCGAGGCCGAGCGCGTCGAGAGCCTCGCGCGTGATGCCTTCCATCGAGGCGATGGCGTCGCCGCATACGCCCTGGTGCGATTGCGGATAGGCTTCCTGCAGGCGTTCGTTGCCCGATCCCATGCCGAGCGGCTTGAGGCCCGCCGCGGCTTCCTCGGCCGCCATCGTCGCGGTGAGCGACATCATCTCGGTGCCGCCGGCGATCACCAGATCCTCCAGCCCCGACATGATCTGCCCGGCTGCGAAGCTGACCGAGGAGATGCCGCCGCCGCAGAAGCGATCGAGCGTGGTGCCGCTCACCTTCGGGTCGAAGCCCGCGTCGAGCAGGGCCATGCGCGCCATGTCGCCGCCCTGCTTGCCCTTCTGGGTCGAGGTCGACCAGATCACGTCATCGATATCGGCGGTGTCGAGCTTGTTGCGTTCGGCGATCGCCTTCAGCACCGTCGCGGCGAGGTGCTGCGGGTGCATGTGCGCGAGCGCGCCTTTTCCAGCCTTGCCCACGCCGCGCGGGGTGCGGACGGCATCGATGATGTACGCTTCGGCCATATAGTCGTCTCCACAGATGTGCCGCGCTGGCGCGCGGGGTCGATTCGGAATAGCTGTCTCACCTAGCCATACAAGTGGGTCACACAAGTGGCGAAATGAAACCTTCGGGCAGGAGAGAGATGGGTATGCGACCACTGGAAGATAAGATCGCGCTGGTAACGGGGGCGGGCCGGGGCATCGGCCACGCCATCGCGCGCCGGCTCGCGGCGGACGGGGCCGAGGTGATCCTGAACTATTCGCGCGCGAAGGAAGGCGCGGAAGCGCTCGCCGCCGAGATCGTCGCGGACGGCGGCAAGGCATGGACGGTGATGGGCGACGTCGCCGATCTCGCCTCGATCGCCGCGATGTTCGAGGTTGTCGCCGCGCGGACGCCGGCGTTCGACATCCTCGTCAACAATGCCGGGCGCGGGTCGAACGGGCAGCCGACGCTGGAGACGTCTACGCCGGAAATCTATGACGATCTCTTCGCGCTCAACACGCGCGGGCTGTTCTTCGTGACGCAGGCCGCCTCGCCGCTGCTGCGCGACGGTGGCGCGATCATCAACATGAGCAGCATGGTGACGCGCGCGCGCATGTCCGGCCTGTCGGTCTATGCCGGCACCAAGGCGGCGGTGGAGGCGTTCACGCGCATCTGGGCGGCGGAGCTCGCACGGCGGCAGATCACCGTCAATTCGGTGTCGCCCAGCATGGTGATGACCGACCTCATCCGCGACAACATGCCGCCCGATCGGATCGAGAAGATCGCGCGCGCGATCCCGCTCGGCCGCGTCGGCGAGCCCGAGGATATCGCCGCGACGGTCGCCTTCCTCGCCGGGCCCGGCGCGCGCTGGATCACCGGCCAGGATTTCCCGGTGAGCGGCGGCACCTGAAACGGCGAACGCCGGGGGCATTGCTGCCCCCGGCGCCCCGCCCCCCCCCGGGTCTGGCCGGTCAGAACTTCGTCTTGATATCGAACGTAAACATCCGCGGCGGCCCATAGGCATAGCTTTCGACGCCGAAGATCACCGTCGCGCTGGTGCCGGTGTAATAGGTCTTGTTGGTCAGGTTGGTCGCGTTCGCCGCAATGTCGAAGCGCGAGCCGAGAACGTGGTTCCACTCGACGCGCAGATCGACCAGCGTGCGCGACGGCACCAGGTTCGCACCCGCCGCCAGCCCGTTGATGTTGAGCAGCGGCACCGCCCCGCCGGTGAACAGCAGGCCCAGCGTCGCCTGCGTCGCATAGGGCAGCGTCACCGAGCTGACATAGGTGTTGAACGAATCCTGATAGGTGACGGTCGGCGCGAACACGAGCTCGCCCTTGCCGTCCGGCAACTCGCCGTGCAGGCGGGCGGTCAGGCTGAACTTGTTCTTCGATACATAGGGGACCGGGTTGTCGGCCAGGCTCTGCGTCAGGCCCGGCACTGACGTATCGGTCCATTTGTCGTTGTTGGCGTCGGTATAGGCGTAATTGCCTTCGAGCGTGAGCCATTTGGTAACGTCGGACTGCAGATCGAATTCGAAACCTGCATAGGTCGTCTTGTCGACGTTGGTCGTCACGGTGACGAGGTTGGGCACGCCCGACACGAGCGCGAGGCCGAGGAAACTGACCTGCTGGCCCTGATATTTGTCGTAATATCCCTCGACGTTGAAGCGCGTCCGCGCGCCGCCGATGTTGAAGGTGGTCTTCAGGCCGCCGAAGAAATCGTCGACGCCTTCCGGCCCGAAGCTCTTGGGCAGCGGGGCCACGGCGGAATCGTTGAATCCGCCGCGCTTGTAGCCGCGACGATAGCCGCCATAGACCAGGGTGTCCGAATTGACGTGATAGTCGATGCCGAAATTATAGGTGTTGCCCTGGAAATCGGTCTCGTTGAGCGTCAGCGTCTGCGGAACCGACGGCACCTGCGCGCCCGGCGCCTGTGCGATAGTCTGGCTGGCGCTGCCGCTCAGGCTGCTGACATGATCCCAGCTATGCCGGAATGCGGCGGTGACGCTCAGCTTCGGCGTGACCTCGAACGTGCCCGACGCGAACAGGCCGAACGAGTCGATATCGGTGCCGGCAAAGCGCGAGCTGACCGCGACGGTGCAGGTGGTTGGCGTGGTGCAGACCGGCGTCTGGATCGTGCCCGACGCGATCGGGATGGATCCGGTGCCACGCGGTTCGCGGGTGATGTCTGCGAGGCCGCCGACGATGAAGTTCAGGCGGCTGTCGAACAGGCTGCCCTGTAGCTGCAGTTCGTCGGTGAACTGGTGATTGGTGCCGACGTACGGCAGGCTCGGTAGCGAGATGGTGGCGCTGCCGTTGCCGTCGGCGTTGGTGCCCTGCGACGGCGATCCCTTGGCGGTGATGTAGCCGGCGATGTTCTTGATCGTCAGCGCGTCGCTGAGCGTGAGCGTCGAGGTGTTGATCGCGGCGAAGGCGGTGCGCGGCTGGTTGTTGAAGCGTACGTCCGACACCGAATATTGCGTGCCGAAGCCGGTGTCGGGAACGGTGCCGAAGCCGGTCGCGGTCGGCGCGAGCAGGCGGCCCGCACCCGCACTCGCCTGATCCGCGACACGCTGATAGGTCAGCACCGTCGAGTTCGTGAAAGTGTCACTCGGCTTGAGCAGCAGGGTAGCACGAATCATCTGCTGATCGCGGTTGTTGAAATCCTGCGCGGGCAGAGTCTGGCCGGTCAGCGTTTCTCTGGTGCCGGCGAAGCTGTGGCTGTAGCCGTCGCGCTGCCATACGAAACCGGCGATGCGCAGCGCAGCCTTGTCACCAGCGAGCGGGATGTTGATCGCGCCTTCCGCCTGGAAATCGCCGTAGGTGCCGCCCTGCAGGCGGACGTAGCCGCCGAAAGTGTCGTCCGGCGCGCGCGGCACGATGACGACCGCGCCACCCGTCGTCGAGCGGCCGAACAACGTGCCCTGCGGCCCCTTGAGCACCTGGAACGACTGGAGATCGAAGAACTGCGGATAGAGCGTCGGCGCCTGGAACGGCGCGCTCAGCGGCACGTCGGCGAAATAGGTTTCGACCGCGCCCGCCGCCGCACCGTAGTTCGTGCCGCGGCCGCGGATCGCGAAGGTCGGCAGGCCCGGGCTGCCCGAGCTGGAGGCGACGGTGAGGCCGGGGACAGCCTTGTCGAGATCGTTCGAGCTGAAGATCGCCTGCTGCTTGAGCTTGTCGTCGGAGAAGGCGGTGATCGCGAGCGGGACGCTCTGCAGGCTCTCCTCGCGGCGACGTGCAGTAACAACGATGTCGCCGATCATGTCGGTGGTCGCCGGGGCGGCGGCGGGCTGCGCCTGATCGTCGGTGCCTTGCGCGGACGCGGCACCCGAGAGCGCGGTGCCGCAGCACAGCAGTGCAGTATATCCGACAATTCCGTAAAACCGCTTCATGACCGTCCTCTCCCTGCACCGCGGCGGCGTAACCGGCACGGGCCAAGCTGTTCGTCCGTCGTTGCTGCGGACGCGGGGCTGATTAGGTTCCTGTTGGACAAGGTGTCAAGCGCCGACGCCAAAACTCAGGGTGGATGTCTCGTCTGTGATGCATATTTGTCATTAATTAGATGACATCATGAACAGTATGTCATGTTGGTTTCTTGGCGATTTCGTGCGTCGAAAAGATGCCGCGGGCGATGTTGGATCAAGCCGAAAACGTAATATTGCGTGGAGTATCTGCACGTAATCAGGGTGATTAAGGTTAGCGTGCTTATTAAAAGCTAGCATAGTATTTGCCTGCTGCGCCTTGTTATGATGCAAAACTATCACAGTCGAAGAGGCAAAAGATGACAGCATTGTCATGGTAACTTGCAACTAGGTACCTGCTTGGTTACGAACGCGAGTAGGCCCGAAAGAGGTCTCTGTTCAATGGGAGGATTGCCAGATGAAAGTGAACGCGCGTTTTGCGTGTGGTACGGCTGTGCGCCGTGCGCCGCTCCACAAGATCATGGTTTCGCTCGGCGCGCTCGCCGCGGGTCTGATATCGACTGCCGCCACCGCGCAGTCGGCCGCAGCACCGCAGGACGCGCCGGCGCAGGAACAGACGCTGGAAGACATCGTCGTCACCGCCCGCAAAATCGCCGAGAACCTGCAGGACGTGCCGGTCGCGATCACCGCCTATTCCGGCGCCACGCTGACGCAACAGGGGGCCACCAAGGTTTCCGACGTCGCACGTACCACGCCCAGCCTCACCGTTCGCGAATCGCCGTCCAACCCGAGCGGCATTTCGATCACACTGCGCGGACAGGTGCAGACTGACATTCTTGCCACGCTCGATCCGTCCGTCGGCACGTATGTCGATGGCGTCTACTGGTCGCGCGCTTACGGCCTCAACCAGGATCTGCTCGATCTGCGCAGCGTCCAGGTGCTGAAGGGCCCGCAGGGCACCTTGTTCGGGCGGAACACGACGGGCGGCGCAATGCTGTTCGAAACCAACGATCCCGATTTCAACGGCATTTCGGGCAGCGTGCAGGGAACGTACGGCCGCTTCAACGAGCGGGTCGCGACCGGCGTCATCAACATCCCGCTGATCGCCGACAAGCTCGCGATCCGCGCGGCCGTGCAGCGCAACCTGCGCGACGGCTGGATGGTCGATCGCATTACCGGCGACAAATATAACGATCGCAACAACTGGGCCGCGCGCGGCAAGCTGCTGTACCGCGCGACCGACAATTTGAGCTTCCTGTTCTCGGGCGAGTATTTCAAACAGGAAACCCACGCATCCGGCCGCCAGCTGCTGTATCTCATCCCGAGCGGCCTAACCCCGCCTTCGGCCGCTGGCGATGCCTCTCTGCAGGCGGCGGGCGTGGCCGCCGCGGCCACGCTCACCGGGGCAGGCGCCACCGTCCCGGCCGGCATCAGCCCGTTCAGCTATCCGGCGATCGGGTCTTCCGGCGCGACGCAGGCGGGCGGCAATCTGCGCTCTTACTATGTCGGCCTGAACCCGAACAGCACCGAATTGTCGCACGGCGTTGCGGGCAACATCAACCTGCCCGACGCCTCGCCGCGAACCTTCGTCGAGACGCAGACTTATAACGGCACGATCAACTTCGATACGTTCTTCGGGAACATCAAGTTCATCGGCGGATGGCGCAACGTCAAGACGACGTCACGGCTCGATCTCGACGGTTCGGTCGCGCCGATCCATACCACCACCGGGGACCAGAACCTGACGCAATATTCGGGCGAGTTGCAGGCGACCGGAAAGATGTTCGACAATGCCGTCGATTTCGCCGGCGGCCTGTTCTATTTCCACGAATCGGGCTTCGACACCTCGTCGTCGATCACGCTGCCGTCGTTCAACGCCGCCACCACGCTGTTCAGCGGCCAGCTCGATAACGACAGCATGGGCATGTACGGCCAGGCGTCGTGGCACATGACCGACCGGCTGACCTTCACCGGCGGCCTGCGCTATTCGGTCGACGACAAGGGTCTGACGACGCGCAATCAGACCTTCAACCGCACGACGGGCGTCTTCGCCTGCCAGATCCCGACGGCGACGGTCGCGACCCAGTGCGCGCTGCCGGTGCGCAACGCCTTCGAAGGTGTCGCGTACCTCGCCAGCCTGGACTACAAGCTGACCGACGACGTGCTGGTCTACCTCAAGACCAGCCGCGGCTTCCGGTCTGGCGGGCAGAATCTGCGCGCCAATTCGGTGACGACGGCGATCCCGTTCCGGCCCGAAATCGCCTACGCCCATGAAGCCGGCATCAAGAGCGAGCTGTTCGAACGGCACCTGCGCGTCAATCTCGCGGGCTATTATTCGAACGTGTACGATATTCAGCGCACGACGCTGATCGGCCTTCCCAACGGCACCACCCAGACGGTGCTGAGCAATGCCGGCGGCATCCGCATCTTCGGTTTCGAAGGCGAAGTCACCGCGCAGTTGCCGGGCGGTTTCCAGCTAGGCGGCACCGGCACCTACACCAACGCGAAATATACCGGCTTTCAGGAGCTTCCCAGCCGCACCAACCTGACGGGCAGCCGTCTGACCGAGCGGGTGGAGGGTGTGCCGGAATGGAGCTTCTCGGTGTCGGGGGCCTACGCGCACACGTTCGATTTCGGCAAGCTCAACCTGCGCGCTGACTATAGCTGGAACTCGAAGATCAATCTTCAGCCCTACACGCCGTTCCTCGGCGATCCGCAGGGCGTGACGATCGATCCGAATACCCCCGGCCGCACCATCGCGCAGAACGTCGTCGATGCGACGACCTCTCCTGCGCAGGGCGTGCTCAGCGCACGCGCGTCGATCTCGATCATGGACGACAAGCTCGAGTTCGCCGTCTACGGGCGCAACCTCACCGACAACCGCGCGATCGTGCAGGCGCTCTACGTGGGCGGCATCGGCTACGTCTCGGGCGTGCCGCGCGAGCCTGCCACCTACGGCGGGACGATCACCTTCCGCTTCGGGCAATAGTCCGCGCCGCGGATATATCGTTCGACAGGGGGTGCCTTCGGGCGCCCCCTTTTTTATGAGCGGCGGGGATCGGGCGTGGCGATACGCGCGCATGAAAAAGCCGGGCCGCGCGGTGGCGCGGCCCGGCTGGTGAGGCGTTCCGGCAGGCGGGTTATTCGCCGCCGAACTTCTTGGTCAGCGTGAAGCCCCACATCCGCGGCGCGCCGGCGATGCCGACGAACATGCCGCTTGAGCTGGGATCGATGCCTGAATAATAATACTTCTTATCAAGCAAATTGGTGACGAAGAATGCCACGTCGAGCCCGACGTCCTTGATGTTGTAGTTGATGCGGGCGTTGAGCAGCCCCAGCGCCGCCCGCCCGTTGGCGTAGGAGCCGCCGTTGACGTTCGCGACCGTGGCATCGACCACCGACGCCGGCAGGTTCGGGTTGACGAGGCGCGCCGGCGGGCGCGCGCCCGCGGTGAACGCCCAGTCGCCCTCGATCCCGACCACGCCTGGCCCGACCGGGAATTCGTAGCGCGCGTTGATCGCATAGCTCCACGGCGGCAGCGAGAAGCGCTCGCCCGTCGCATCCACCGCCGCGCCGCCCTGGATCGGCAGCGCGCCGGGGAAGCTGTCGTACTTGCCCTCGATGTACGTCAGGTTGCCGCCGATCGTCAGCCCGGTGGTGGGCCGCACCGTCAGCTCGGCCTCGAAACCCTTCAGCGTCGCATTGGCGGCGTTCTGGATCACCGTCGCCAGCGCGCCGGACGGCGTGGTGACGATGATCGATTCCTGTTTGTTGTTGTATTTGGTCATGTACGCCGCCGCGTTGAAGCGGACGTGGCGGCCGAACAGATCGGATTTGATGCCCACTTCGTAATCGGTCGCGGTTTCCGGCCCCGCCGGTGCGATCGTCGGCGAGCGGAGCTGGAACGCGCCGCCACGGAAGCCGCGCGCCGTCTTGGCATAGGCGAGGATGTCGGGCGTGACCTGCCAGTTGATGCTGGCGAGATAGGTTACGCCGGTGAACTCGCGCGCGTTCGTGCTCTGGCAATTGGCGGTATTGGTGGTGACCAGCGCCGCCCCGCCGGGCCCGGTGACGCCGGTGCCGCAGATGTAGTTGCCGGTTGCGGGCACGTAGTTGGCGAGCCGCGAGACCAGCGCCTTCTGCTCTTCGGTGTAGCGCACGCCGCCGGTGATCGAAACCGTGTCGGTGATCTTGAAGTCGCCCTGCGCGAACACCGACCAACTCTTGTTGATCACCTCATAGCCGTCGTTGAAGAAGATGATGCCGGTCAGCGCCGGGAAGGCGCGCGCGACCTGCAGGTCGCGACCCTTCTCGTTGCTGTAGAAGCCGCCCAGCAGCAGGTTGAGCCGGTCGTCGACGCCGGTGATCTCGAAGTTGAGTTCCTGCGAGAAGAAATCGTCGGTCTGTTCATGCGGGTTGGCGATCGGGAAATTGTTGACCAGCCCGCCGGGCTTGCCCGAAGCGATCGGGATGCCGCCCGAGCCCAGACCCACTTCGAGGCCGTCGTAATAGGTGCCGTCGAGATCGAAATGCTGATCGGTGAAGAAGGTGCGATAGCCCGTCACCGATTTGATCGCGAAATTGTCGGTCAGCTCGTAGCGCATCGTCAGGCCGATGGTCTTGACCGTATTGAAATCGTCCTGCCGGTAATCGGTGAAGGTCGTATAGGGATCGGCGCGGCCAAGCGCGGTCATCCGCGCGAGATCGGCCTGCGCGGCGTTGTAGGCGGCAAGGAACGTCGGGTTGGCGAATGACGCGACGCCGAGGAAAGGTCCGCCGCCGCGCTCCACCGCAGCCTCGATCGCCAGCGTGCCCGACGGTATGAAATAGATCGGCGTATTGAGCGTGCCATTCTCGCGCGACTGATAATATTCCGCCTTCAGCGTAGCGGTGAACTTGTCGCTGGGGGTGAACAGGAACGAGGCGCGTCCGATGAACTGGTTGCGGTCCTGCCCGAGATCCTGGTTGGTGATCGCGGAGCGGCCGAAGCCCTCGCGATAGGTCTTCTGCGCGGCGATGCGCACCGCGAGCACGTCGTTGATCAGCGGGATGTTGACCGCCGCGCGCCCGGCAATGAGGTTATATTGCCCGGCATCCATGCCGACGAAGCCGTGGATGCCGTTGAAGTCGGCATTCTTGGTCAGGATGTTGACCGCGCCGCCCGTCGTGTTGCGGCCGTAGAGTGTGCCCTGCGGTCCCTTCAGCACTTCGAGCCGCTCGACGTCGAAGAACGCCCCGTTCAAGCCGCGCGCACGCGCGACATAGACGCCGTCGAGATAGATGCCGACCGCCTGGTCGACCGTCAGCAGCACGTCGCTGGCACCCTGGCCGCGCAGGTTGAACTGCACGATCGAGGCGGCGGACGGGTGCGGCTGCGGCTTCAGCCCCGGCACCGCGCGGCCGATATCGGCCAGGCTGGTGACGCCGGCCTGCGCAAGCTGCTCGCCCGATGCGGCGGTGATCGCGACAGGGACGCGCTGCAGCGACTCGGCGCGTTTGCGCGCGGTCACGATGATGTCGTCGATGCCGCCTTCCACGGGTTGTGCGGCAGCGACCGGCGTTGGTGAAGGCGGCGGCGGCGATTGCGGCAAGTCATTCGCCGAAGCGACGCCAGTCAGCGCGGTACCGCAGCAAAGCGCACCAAAGTAATACGAAAAGCGGCGAATGCCCTTCATCTGATCCCCTCCCCAATGGTACGCGCCTTTTGCAGGCCCGCATATTCTCGCCCGTGTTCGCACGGTGCGACCGAAAGGATAGGGCCGCTTCGGAAATTAAGTCAAGCAGCATTTACGGAGAAAGTATACTAAGTAAGCTCGGTATCTTGTGGTGTATTGGGTGTCGATAGTTGTTGGAAGGTTGACCTAGCTAGCGATGTCGGGTTGTTGGCGAACGAACGTGATCGGAAGAGGCGACGCTATGGATATCGACAGGTTGTTCGACGTGACCGGAAAAACCGCATTGGTGACCGGAGGCTCCGGCGGGATCGGTTACATGATCGCGGAGGGGCTGGCGCGGGCCGGGTGCAAGGTGTTCATCGTCTCGCGCAAGCCGGCCGGTATCCAGGCGGCGGCGGACACGCTGTCGGCGTTCGGAGAGGTCGTCGCGATCGCCGCCGATCTCGGCACGGCGGAGGGCATCGCCACCGTGGCGGAACAGGTCAACGCCGCCGGGCCGCTCAACATCCTCGTCAACAATGCCGGCACCACCTGGGGCGCGCCGATCGACGAATTTCCGCGCGACGGCTTCGACAAGGTGCTCAAGCTCAACCTGCTCGCGCCGTTCGACCTGACGCGCGCGCTGCTGCCCGCGTTGCGCAAGGGTGCCAGCATCGAGGATCCGGCGCGCGTCATCAACATCGCCTCGATCGACGGGCTGAAAGTGCCGGTGTGGGAGAGCTATCCCTATTCGGCGACCAAGGCGGGCCTCATCCACATGGGCCGCCATCTCGGCAAGTTCCTCGCGGGCGAGCATATCAGCGTCAACACCATCGCACCGGGCTTCTTCCCCTCGAAGATGACCGCGACGATCGCGGACTTCGACAACCCCGAGGAGATGGCGAACATCGCCTCGCCGCTCGGCCTGCGCACCGGCACGACCGAGGACATCGCGGGCGCGGTGATCTTCCTGTCGTCGCGCGCGGGCGCGTGGCTGTCGGGCGTCACGATCCCCGTCGGCGGCGGCCGCGGCACGGTCGACAGCTGACCGCGCCGCGCCCTCTGCCTTGCGCCGCGGCGTGCCGATCGTATGCCGGGCGTTCCCGAAGGATCGATCATGCACCCACGACTCCACGCCGCAGCGCATCCCGACAAGCCTGCCGCGATCCTCGCGGAAACCGGCGAGACGCTGACCTATGCGCAGCTCGAGGCCACGGCGAACCGCGCGGCGCATCTGTTCCGAAAACTGGGTATCGTTCCCGGCGATACGGTCGCCGCGTGGCTGCCCAATACGCTACGCTATTTCGAGATCTTCTGGGCGGCGCAGCGCGCGGGGCTGTACATCACCCCCGTCTCGACGCGGCTGACCGCCGACGAGGCGGCCTATATCGTCGCCGATTGCGGTGCGAAGCTGCTGCTGACCAGCGATGCGATCGGCGCGATCGCGGCGTTCATGGAGGGGCCGCGCGCCGACTGCCCCGCGCTCGCGACAGTGCTGTGGGCCGACACGCCGGTGGCGGGCGCGGATAGCTGGTCGGCGGCGATCGCGCCGTATCCCGCGTCGCCGATCGCCGATGAGACCGCCGGGCGCTATATGTGCTATTCCTCCGGCACGACCGGGCGGCCCAAGGGCATTCGCGTCGCGCTCGAAGGCGGGCCCGCGATCGGCCCGAACCCGATCGCCGAACGCATGCAGCGGCTCTACGGCGGCACCGCCGCCACTGTCTATCTGTCTCCCGCGCCCTTCTACCACGCCGCGCCGCTGGCCTTTTCAACCGCGGTGCAGCGGCTCGGCGGCACGGTGGTGATGCTCGATCACTTCACCCCCGAGGGTACGCTCGCCGCCATCGAGCGCTACCGCGTCACCTGCACGCAGATGGTGCCGACCATGTTCCTGCGCCTGCTGCGGCTGAGCGCGGAGGAGCGCGCCGCGCATGATCTGTCGTCGCTCACCTGCGTGATGCATGCCGCCGCGCCGTGCCCGATCGAGGTGAAGCGCGGCATGATCGACTGGCTTGGCCCGATCATCCACGAATATTATTCGAGCTCGGAGAGCAACGGGACGACCACCACCACGTCGCAGCAATGGCTCGAACGGCCGGGCTCGGTCGGCCGCGTCGACACCGGCGTGCTGCACATCTGCGGCGAGGACGGGATCGAGCTGCCCGCCGGAAGCGCCGGCACGATCTATTTCGAAGGCGCTGGCGAGCCGTTCGAATATTGGAACGATCCCGAAAAGACCGCCGAATCGCGCCACCCGACGCAGCCCGGCTGGTCGACGATCGGCGACATCGGCTATGTCGACGCCGCCGGCTATCTCTACCTCACCGACCGCAAGAGCTTCATGATCATCTCGGGCGGGGTCAACATCTACCCGCAGGAGGTCGAGAACCTCCTCGCCGTCCATCCCAAGGTCGGCGACGTCGCGGTGTTCGGCGTGCCCAACGATGAGATGGGCGAGGAGGTGAAGGCCGTCGTCCAGCCGCGCGACTGGAGCGACGCCGGCCCGGCGCTGGCCGAGGAGCTGATCGGCTATTGCCGGCAGCGGCTGAGCGGCCTCAAATGCCCGCGCTCGATCGATTTCGATCCCGCCCTGCCGCGCCACGAGACCGGCAAACTCTACAAGCGCGTGATCCGCGACCGCTACTGGCAGGGCCACGCCACGCGCATCGTCTAGCGCGTCAGCGCCCCTGGAACACCGGCTTGCGCTTCTCCAGGAACGCGGCGACGCCTTCGGCATGATCGGCAGTGCGGCCCGCCGTGCGCTGGTTCACGCGCTCCATCGCCAGCGTGTCGGTCAGCGTCATCGCCGCCGCCCGCGCGATGCCTTCGCGCATCAGGCCGTAGGATATGGTCGGCCCCGCCGCCAGCCGCGTTGCCATCGCGCGCGCGGTCTCCATCAGCACCGCGTCCTCGACCACCTGATAGACCATGCCCCATTCGAGCGCGGTGGCGGCGGGGATGCGTTCCCCCAGCATCATCATCTGCGTGGCGCGCGCGCGGCCGATCAGGCGCGGCAGCAGCCAGGTCGCACCGACATCGGGCACCAGCCCGATATTGGCGAAAGGCTGAAGGAAATAGGCGGACGCGCCGGCGATGACGATATCGCCCGCCAGCGCATAGCCGCAGCCGCCGCCCGCCGCCGCACCGTTGACGGCGGTGACGACCGGCACCGGCAACCGCGCGATCCGCTCCAGCAGCGGGTTGAAACCGGTTTCCAACCCCCGGCCCATGTCCTGCCGGGTCGCGCCGCTGCCCTTGCCGGGCGTTAGATCGGCACCCGAGCAGAAGGCGCGCCCCGCGCCGGTGATCAGCAAAACACGCGCGCCCTCGTCACGGGTGCGATCGAGCGCATCGGTCATTTCGTCCAGGCTCTGCTGCGAGAGCGCGTTGAGCACCTGCGGGCGGTTGATCGTCAGCGTCGCGACCGAGTCCTCGATCGCGAAGAGAATATGGTCATAGGTCATGGCTTGTCCTTATCGCCGCGCGCGAGCAGCGCATCCAGCCGCGCCTCGATCCCGGCCAGCCGGCTGTCGTCGGGCGCGGGCCGCCTGCGCGGCACCAGCACCGGCATCACGAAATAGCGGAGCCGCCCGCGCAGCGTCTCTTCGTCCCACGGCGCGGCGCTGGCCAGCACGATCATCTGGTCGGCGGTCCAGTCGATCAGTTCGGCGACGGTCACGCGCGCGTCGCTCGCCGCCTGCTCATCCATGACGGAGGACAGGAGCGGCGCGAGCGCGGTCTCCGCGCCGTGCGCGTGGCTCGCCTTGAACAGCCGGATCGCCGCCGCCGACATGCCGGCGTGCAGCGTGCGATCGAGCCAGCCGACGCGCTGCATTTCGAGAATGGCGTGGAGAAGCACCGTCTCGATCCGCTCGGCGACGCTGCCGGGGCCGAGATAGATGCAGCGCGACCATTCGCGGAACGGCTCGGCGCGCGCGATCAGCAGCGCCTTGAACAGCGATTCGCGATTGCCGTAGCGCCGGTAGAGCGTCGTGCGCGACACGCCGGATTCGCTCGCGACCTCCTCCAGCGAGGTGTTGTCGAAGCCCTTGCGTTCGATGCAGCGCGCCGCCGCGTCGAGCACCGGATCGCCGGGCAGCGATCGGGCCTCGACGAACGGCGGCGGGGCGGGACGGGCATGTGCGTGCGGCATCACTGCCTGCATATCCATGCCCGGTCCCGCTGTCCTGCTACAAATGCGGCTTCGCGTATCAGGCCTCGGCGCCCTTGAGCGAGGCCATGTCGATGACGAAGCGGTACTTCACGTCGCTGCGTTCCATCCGTTCGTAGGCATGATTGATGTCCTGGATGGCGATCGTCTCGGTATCGGGCAGGATGTTCTTCTCGGCGCAGAAGGCGAGCATTTCCGCCGTCTCGGCGATGCCGCCGATGGCCGATCCGGCGAGCGACTTCTGCCCGCCGAGCAGCATGCCCGAGTGGATCTGCGGCAGCATGTCGATCGCCCCGACGATGACATGCACGCCGCGCGGCGCGAGCAGGCGCAGATAGGGGCCGACGTCGTGCGCCACCGGAATCGTGTCGAGCACCATGTCGAAGCTGCGCGTCGCCGCCTTCATCGCATCCGCATCGGTGGTGATCAGCACGTGATGCGCACCGAGCGCGGTGGCGTCTGCCGCCTTCGACGGCGAGGTTGTGAGCACCGTCACCTCCGCGCCGAGGCCGACCGCGAGCTTCACGCCCATATGGCCGAGCCCGCCGAGCCCCGCGACCGCGACGCGCGTGCCCGGCCCGACGTTCCAGCGCTTGAGCGGCGAATAGGTGGTGATGCCGGCGCACAGCAGCGGCGCAGCGCGCTCGGGATCGAGGCCCTCGGGCAGCTTGATGACGAAATGGTCGCGCGCGACGATATGATCCGAATAGCCGCCGAAGGTCAGCGATCCGTCGCGGCGATCCTTGCCGTTGTAGGTGAGCGTCGAGCCCTTGGCGCAATATTGTTCGAGATCGTCATGACATTCGCCGCATTCCATGCAGCTGTCGACCATACAGCCGATCGCGGCGAGATCGCCGACCGCGATGCCGGTCACGTCGCTGCCGATCGCGGTGACGCGGCCGATGATCTCATGCCCCGGCACCACGGGGTACATCGAATTGTGCCAGTCGTTGCGCGCCTGGTGCAGGTCCGAATGGCAGACGCCGCAGTAGAGGATGTCGAGTGCGACGTCGTCGCTGCGCAACGCGCGGCGTTCGAAGGTGAAGGGGGCAAGCGCATCGGTCTTGCTCTGCGCTGCATAAGCCTTGGCGGTGGTCATAGTCGCTCTCCTTGATCCTGAAATATGGCGGTCAGCCGGGCATCGAACTCTGCTGTAGGATGGCGCACAAGGTGCGGGTGCCGTCGGCGGCGATCGCCTCGACATCGGCGCGGGTGATGGCGACGGAGCGGCCGGCGCGGACCACGGTGCCGGTCGCGATCAGCATCTCGCCCTGCGCCGGGCGCAGGAAATTGATCTTGTATTCGAGCGTCAGCACGTCCTTGCCGGGATCGAACATCGTCATTGCCGCATAGCCGCCGGCGACATCGCCGATCAGCCCGACCATGCCGCCGTGGACGAACCCCTGTTGCTGGCGCACCTTGTCGGTGATCGGCAGCCGCACTTCGCAGCGCCCCGCCGTCACCGCCCCAAGCTCCGCGCCGATCGTCGCCAGCGCGCCCTGCCGGGCGAAGCTCGCGGCGATGTCGGCGGCGAAATCGGGGTTGCGCGGTGTCACGTCACCGCCCGGCGAAGACCGGCGGACGGCGCCCGAGGAAGGCGGCGAGGCCTTCGGCCGCGTCGGCCGACGCCATCGCCGTCGCGATCGCCTCCGCCTCGGCATCGAGATGCGCGGCGAAGTCCGCGCCGTAGCTGGCGGCGAGCAGCCGCTTGACGCCGCCATAGGCAGCCGTCGGCCCGGCGGCGATCTTCGCGGCGACGGCCTGCGCCTCATCGGCCAGCGCCGCGTCGTCGACGATGCGCGTGACCAGGCCATAATCGGCCGCTTCCTCCGCATTCAGGCGGCGGCCGAGATAGGCCAGTTCCTGCGTGCGCCGCAGCCCAATGACGCGCGGCAGCAGCCAGGTCGCACCGCCGTCCGCAGTCAAGCCGATGCCGGTATAGGCCATCGAGAAATTCGACGAGCGCCCCGCCAGCACCACGTCGCCGCCCGCGACGAGGCTGAGACCCGCGCCCGCCGAAGCGCCCTGCGCGGCGACGACCAGAGGTGCTGGATGATCGAACAGGAATTTCAGTCCCTCGTGCAACCGCCCGGCGAGGCGGCGGAGGAAATCGCTCGGATCGGCCTCGTCGGCGAAAGCGCGGATGTCGCCGCCGACGCAGAAATTCTTGCCCTCCGCGCGCAGCAGGAACACGCGCGTGCCGGGATCGCCAGCCAGCCGCTGCGCGACGGTGCTGAACGCATCGACCAGCCCCCAGCTCATCGCATTATGCCCTTCGGGCCGGTTGAGCGTGATGGTGGCGACGCCGTCCGCAAGCGTGCCGGTGACGAGATCGGTCATATAAGGGCTCCTGTAGGGGCGGTATCGCGGATCGCCTGCATCACCGCGGCGCCACGAACAAGGTCTGATGCGCGCGCGCGAACGGCCCGCGCGTGTCGGCGAGGATCATGTCCGACCGGCCGACGCCGGTGCCCGCGCTCGCCGTCGCCGCATCGACCAGCAGCCATTCGCCGACGGGCTCGCGCGTCAAATGCAGCGTGATATCGAGATTGGCATAGGTCCAAGCGCCAGAATCCAGCACGCTGCCGAGGCCGCCGCCGAAATCGCCAAGCATCGCGGCGCGCAGCAGCGGCGTCAGCGGCTCGTCGGCGATATGATCGTGCCCGAACCGTACCCACAGCACGCCCGGCCCCGGCTCGCGCAGCGCGCCGCTCACTTTCCGCGTCTCGATCGTGCCCCCGAACGCACGCGCATCCATGAAGTCGACCTCCGGTACGCTCTCGGGCGGCGGATAGGCATTGGGCTCGGCGAATGGCGGCGTCTCCGTCTGGCGCACGCGCAGCGCCGTCGCGCGCGCCACCGCACGGTCGCCGACCACCAGTTCGGCCTCGACCATCTGGATGCGCTTGCCCTCGCGCAGCACGCGGGTCCGCGCGGTCGTATGCTCCATCGGCGCGGCGGCGAGGATGTCGATCGTCAGCCGCGCGGTCGTCATCGCCGCGGGCGCGGGGATCGTCTCGACCGCCGCTGTCGCCAGCCCGCCGAGCCCGACGCCGTTCTGCTTGCCGAATTCCCACGGCGAGGCGGCGAGGCGCGTCGGCATGAAACCGTCGCCGTCGCGAATGTAGAAACAAGGGTGCATCGCTATCGCCTCAATCTCGTGCCGTGTCGGTGCCGGGCGGCGTACCACCGGCGCGGACCGGCACGCCGTCGAAGGCGGCGACGACGCGCGCCATCCGCTCGGCGACATGCGCCTGATAGTCGCCGTGGGTGACGATGTGCATCGCATTGGCGCGGATGCCGTCCACCACCAGCGCGCCGACGATGGCGGGGTCGATACCCTGGTCGGTGCTCGGCGTTCGCGGCGTGACGCGGTCGCTGCCTGCGGCGATCGTCGTCGCGCCGAGATTGGTGCGGATGAGGCCGGGGCACAGCACCGACACGCCGACGCCGTGGCGCGCCATCTCCGCGCGCAGCACCTCGCTCAGGCCGACGACGGCGAATTTCGAGGCGGTATAGGCACCCAGCTTCGCGCTCGCGATCAACCCGGCCATCGATGCGGTGTTGACGATATGGCCGTCGCCGCGCTCGCGCATGCCGGCGGCGAAGGTCGCGATACCGTTGAAGGTGCCGGTCAGCTTGATCGCGATCACGCGGTCGAACGCGACCGGATCCATGTCGGCGAGCGTGTGGCCGTCCGGTCCGATGCCGGCGTTGTTGACGAGGATATCGACCGGGCCGAAGCGGGACTCGAGCGCGATCTTCGCCGCCGCCCATTCCGCGCGGTCACGCACGTCGAGTCGAACGCCCGCCGCATCGCTGCCGAGTGCCGCGACGGCGGCGTCGAGCGCGGGCCCGTCGATGTCGGCGATCATCACGCGCGCACCCTCGTCCACCAGTGCCTGCGCGATCGCGAGGCCGATCCCGCTGGCGCCGCCGGTGACAAAAGCGGTGCGTCCGTCGATCTTTTCCATTTCCCTCCCCAAGGCGCTTCGGTACGGCGGTGCGCGAAGGCCTGTGGCCGACCTAGTATACCAGGTGAGCGATCAGAGGAAGGCATATGGCGGCACGTCCGATATTCGATCTAACGGGGCGGGTGGCGCTCGTTACCGGCGCGTCCTCCGGGCTGGGGGAGCGGTTCGCGACCATCCTCGCGGAAGGCGGCGCGGCGGTGGTGCTGGCCGCGCGCCGGACCGACCGGCTCGACCAGACCGTCGCGGCGATCACCGCCGCCGGCGGCCGCGCCATCGCGGTGGCAATGGACGTCGCCGACGAAGCCTCGACGATCGCCGCCTACGACGCCGCCGAGGCCGCGTTCGGCACCGTCGATACGATCGTCGCCAATGCCGGCATGAATTCGGAAGGATCGGCGCTCGATCTGCCGGTGGCGGAGTTCGACCGGGTGATGAGCGTCAACCTGCGCGGCGTGTTCCTCACCGCGCGCGAGGGCGCCAGACGGCTGATCGCGGCGGGCAGCCAGGATCGGCAGAACGGCCGCATCGTGATCACGGCATCGATCACCGCGCACAAGGTCGATGCCGGGCTCGCGGCCTATTCCGCTTCGAAGGCGGGGGTGGTGCAGATGGGCAAGGTGCTGGCGCGCGACTGGGTGCGCAAGGGGATCAACGTCAACATGATCTGCCCTGGCTATATCAAGACCGAGATCAACGGCGACTGGTTCGAGACGGAAGCGGGGGCGAAGCAGATCGGAAAGTTCCCGCGCCGCCGGATCATGGCGCAGGACGAGCTCGACACGATGCTGCTCTATCTCGCGTCGGATGCGTCGGCGGGGGTCACCGGCGCCAGCTTCACGCTCGACGACGGGCAGTCGCTCTGATGGCGAAGATCGATCCCGCGCTGCTCGATTTCCGGCGCTATCCGTTTCATCACGTCATCACCACGCGCTTCGCGGACGTCGATCCCAATCGGCACATCAACAATGTCGCGCTCGCGGCGGCGTTCGAGGATGCACGCTACCGCTTCGACGTATCGCAGCAGTTCCGCGAGACGATGGGCGATTACCGCGTGATGATCGCCGCCAATCACATCGATTACGTCGGCGAGGCGCATTACCCGGAGGTACTCGACGTGCATGTCGGCACGCTGGAGATCGGCCGGTCGAGCTGGCAGCTCGCCTGTCTGGCGACGCAGCAGGGGCGGGCGTGTGCCTTTGCGCGCGCGACGCTGGTCGCGTTGCTGGACGGCAAGTCGGCCGCGCTGCCCGACGCCTTTCGTGCGGCACTCGGCGGCGCGATGCTGGCGGCGGTCTGATGGCGGGCCCGCTCGCCGGTGTCCGCATCATCGAGTTCGAAGGACTCGGGCCCGCACCGTTCGCAGGCATGATGCTGGCCGATCACGGCGCCGAGGTGATCCGCATCACGCGGCCGGGCCATGCCGGGCTGCTCTCCGCGATCGCCGCGACCGACGTGTTCGCACGTTCGCGCCGCCGCGTCGCGATCGACATGAAGTCGGCCGAAGGCTTGCAGACGGTGCGCGATCTGTGCGCGTCGGCGCACGGCCTGATCGAGGGCTTCCGCCCAGGCGTGATGGAGCGGCTCGGGCTCGGGCCCGACGTGCTGCTGGGGCTCAACCCCGCGCTCGTCTATGGCCGCATCACCGGCTGGGGTCAGGACGGGCCGCTCGCGCAGGCGGCGGGGCACGACATCAATTACATCGCGATCAACGGCGTGCTGCACACCGTGGGGGTGCGCGGCGGAAAGCCGGTGCCGCCGATGAACTATGTCGGCGATTTCGGCGGCGGCGGGATGCTGCTCGCGTTCGGCATGGTCGCGGCGTTGCTTGCGGCGAAAACGACCGGCGCAGGGCAGGTGATCGACGCGGCGATGGTCGACGGTTCCGCACTGCTCTCGGGCATGACGTGGCAACTCGCCAACGCAGGGGCATGGAACGACGCGCCGGGCACCAACTGGCTCGACGGCGGATCGCATTTCTACGACACCTATGTCTGTTCGGACGGGGGCTTCGTCGCGATCGGCGCGATCGAGCCGCAATTCTACGCGCTGCTGCGCGGTGCGCTGGGGCTTGCCGACGATCCCGATTTCGATGCGCAGATGGACCCGGCGGGGTGGCCCGCGCTGAAGGACAAGATCGCCGCGATCATCGCGACCGAGACCCGCGACCACTGGACCGCGCTGATGGAGGGCACCGACATCTGCTTCGCGCCGGTGATGACGCTGGCGGAGGCGCCCGGCCATCACCACGTCGCCGCGCGCGGCACCTTCATCCAGGTCGGCGGCCAGACGCAGCCCGCGCCTGCGCCGCGCTTTTCCGGCGCACCCGCCGCCGCGCCGGTCGCGACCGGGACGGAGAGCCACGCCGACGCGGTGCTGGCGGCGATCGGCTATGATCCCGCGCGCATATCCGCCTTGCGCGACGCCGGGGTTGTGCGATAGCGGGCGTTTACGCCACGACCGTGAACTGCTCGATCTTCGGGCGCCCGTCGAGCACGCCGCCGAGCTTCGGCCCCGCGGCCTTGAACCAGTCCGACGCCATGTGCGTGTCGACCGCCGCCTGATCCTCGTACAGCTCCATCATGCGGTACTGCGTCGGATCCTTCTTGTCGCGTGCGAGCGTGTAGAGCTTCACGCCCGGCTCGTTGGCATTGGTCGCGGCGACGAGCTCGCCGGCGATCGCCTCGAAGGCTTCGGCTTTGTCCTCGGGCACGGTGAAGCTGGCGATGATGGCGATCATGGAGTGTCTCCGGTGTTGGTCTCGCGCGCCGCATCGCGCAGCACGTTCTTGAGGATCTTGCCCGCCGCCGACAGCGGCAGCGCGTCGACGAAGGCGAAGCTGCGGGGAATCTTGAACCCCGCGAGGCTCGCGCGGCAATGCGCGGTCAGCACGTCGGGGCAGGGCGTCTCGCCCGGGCGCGGCACGATGACGGCATGGACGCGCTCGCCCCATTTCGCATCGGGCACGGCGACGACGGCGACGTTCGCCACCGCCGGGTGCGTCGCCAGCGCGCTCTCGACCTCGGCCGAATAGACGTTCTCGCCGCCGGTGATGATCATGTCCTTCAGCCGGTCGACGACGGTGACATAGCCGTCGGCGTCCATCACGCCGAGGTCGCCGGTGTGCATCCAGCCGCCGCGAAGCGCCTCCGCCGTCGCCTCGGGCATCTGCCAGTAACCGAGCATCACGGTCGGCCCGCGTGCGACGATCTCGCCCACCTGGCCGCGCGGGAGCTCCGTATCGTCGGGGCCGACGATGCGCACCTCCGTGACCATCGTCGCGCGGCCCGCCGATCGCAGCCGCCCGTTGGCGCGCGCCTCCGCGCCGTGGTCGGCGGTGCCGAGCACGGTCGCGGTCGGCGACAGCTCGGTCATGCCGTAGGCCTGGATGAAGCCCGCGTTGGGGAATGCTTCCATCGCGCGGTCGAGCAACGCGCCGTCGATCGACGACGCGCCGTAGCGGATGCCGCGCACTGACGTGGTGTCGAATTCGGCGAAGCGGGGATGGTCGATCACCATGCGGATCATCGTCGGCACCAGGAACAGCTCGACGATCCGCTCGCGCGCGATCGATTCCAGCACCGCGAGCGGATCGAACGCGGGCAGGAAATGATTCTCCACGTCCGACAGGAGCGTCACGAACAGGCCCGACAGCGCGCCGATGTGGAACAGCGGCGCGGTGTGGAGGTAGCGCGTGCCGGCGGGCCCCTGTCGCGCGGCGATCGACCCGAAGGCGGAGGACGCGAGGTTGGTGTGGCTGAGCATCACGCCCTTGGGGAAGCCGGTGGTGCCGCCGGTGTAGAGGATGGCGGCAAGATCGTCGCCGCGCCGCAGGGCATCCTCCACCGGGTCGGCCGCGTCGATCCAGCCGTCGAGCGCCGCGCCCGTCTCGACGACATGGACGAGGCCCGGCGCCGCCGCGCGGATCGCGGGCAGCAGCCCGGCGAATTCGGGATCGTGGATGAGGAAGCGCGTCTGGCAGTTTTCGAGCGAATAGCCGATCTCGCCGCCGGTCCAGCGCAGGTTGACCGGGTTGATGACGCCGCCCGCCCAGAAGGTGCCGAGGATATAGACGAGAAAATCCGTGCCGTTGCGCGCCAGCATCGCGACGCGGTCGCCCGGCTCCAGCCCGCGGCTCCGCAAGGCACCCGCGAACGCCGCGACCCGCGCCTCAAGCGCGCGCCAGGTGAGCCGCCGGCCCGCATCCACCGCCGCGATGCGATCGGGGGTCTGCCGGGCCAAGCGGTGCAGCGGCTGCGTCAGGTACATCGCTCTCCCTTCCGCTCGCGTTTGGCCGCGGGCGTGTTGACTACGCCGCCGCATTCAGCACAGTTTCCCGCCAAAGGAAACGCGCGACCGCTCACGGTGGCGCCCCCCTTCGGGAGGGAATGCCGATGCATTGGTTGATAAGCGGCACCGCCAGCGGTCTCGGCCGTGCGGTCGCCGATGCCGCGCTGGCGCGGGGCGACAGCGTGACGGGCATCATGCGCAAGGCGGACGTCGCCGCCGCGTTCGAGGCGTCGGCACCGGGCCGCGCGCTGGCGATCGTCGCCGACGTCAGCGACCGCGCGGCGATGTTCGCCGGCGTGGCGCGCGCGGAAGACGCGCAGGGTGCGATCGACATACTCGTCAACAATGCCGGCAACGTCCTGGAATCCTATGTCGAGGAGGCCGATCCCGATGCGGTGCGTGCGCTGTTCGAGGTCAATCTGCACGGGCCGCTCAATCTGATCCAGGCGGTGCTGCCGGCGATGCGCGCGCGGCGGCGGGGCCGTATCCTCAACATCAGCTCGGGCGGGGGCATCGTCGGCGTGCCGTGGGTCGGCCTCTACAGCGCCAGCAAGTTCGCGCTGGAGGGCATGTCGGAGGCGCTGGCGGCGGAGGTGCAGGCGCTCGGCATCGCCGTCACCATCGTCGAGCCCGGCGCGTTCCGCACCAGCCTGTTGCTGCGCGATCATCCCAACGCGCCGCCGGGCATTGCCGACTACGAGGCCGGGATCGGCAAGATGCGCGCGCGCATCCACGGCTCCGGCGGCAAGGAGCCGGGCGATCCCGCCAAGTTCGCGCAGGCGATGCTCACGCTCGCCGATGCGGCTGATCCGCCGGTGCGCATCGCGCTCGGCGACGATGCGATCGCGATGGCGCTGGGCAAGGCCGACGCGATCCGTCGCGACGTCGAGGCGTGGCGTGCGCTCGGCAGCGGGCTGGCGCACGACCCCGACTAGGCCCCCGCTCAGCGCGGTATCTGGTTGAACGGCACGCCCTTGTCGGGGCGATGATCCTGCGGCAGGCCGAGGATCTTCTCGGCGATGGTGTTGAGCAGCATCTCGTCCGCGCCGCCGGCGATGCGGCCGGTCGGCGCGGTCATCCACGATTTCGCCCAGCTTTCCTTGCGCGACAGTTCCTCGTCGTAGCGCAGGCCGTTCACGCCCTGCAGGTCCATCGCATATTCGGACAGCTTCTGGCGTGCCCGCACCGAGACGAGCTTGTGGACCGCGCCCTCCGGCCCCGGCTGCAACCCGGCCGCGAGTGACAGCAGGGTGCGCTGGTAGATCGCGGCCATCGCGCTCTGCATCGCATAGGTGCGGGCGATGCGTTCGCGCACGCGGCCATCCTCGATCGCGGGCTTGCCCTTGATCTGCGTGGCCTTGGTCTCGTCGATGAACAATTGCAGCGGCGGGCCGAAGCCGGCCGGATCGGTCGCCTGATAGCGTTCGATCGTCAGCGTCTCCATCGCCACGCCGAAGCCGCCGCCGACCGCGCCGAGCCGCTGGCTGTCGGGGATGCGCACGTCGTCGAAGAACACCTCGTTCACTTCCGAACGGCCCTCGGCAAGGCGCACCGGGCGGACGGTGACGCCGGGCGCCTTCATGTCGACCCAGAAATAGGTGAGGCCCTTGTGCTTCTGCGCGCTGGGATCGGTGCGCACGACGATGACGCCGTAGTCCGAATATTGCGCCCAGGTCGTCCACAGTTTCTGGCCGTTGACGATCCAGTCGCCGCTCGCCTCATCCAGCTTTGCGGAGGTGCGCAGGCCCGCGAGGTCGGAACCGCCCGAGGGCTCGGAGAAAAGCTGGCACCAGATCTCGTCGCCGCGCAGCGCGGCTTCGGCGCGTGCGCGCGTCCAGTCGCCGGGCTGGTGGCGCAGCACGATCGGCACCGGCATCCCCAGGCTCACGCCGAAATAATCGTTGGGGAAGCCGTGCTTGATCTCCTCCTGCTCGAAGGCGAGGCGGTGGAGCAGGGTGAGGCCCTGCCCGCCGTGGTCCTTCGGCCAGCTGATCGCCGAATAGCCCGCCGCCTGCTTCGCCGCCTGCCAGCGGCGGCCGAGCGCGAGGTCGTCGGCCTCGCTCAGGCCCTTGCGCGCATCGCGGCCGAATTCGGCGATCTGGCTCTCGACCCAGGTGCGCGCGGTATCGCGATATGCTTCGATTTCGGGGCTCATGCGGGCTCTCCTGCAAGCAGATCGACGAGAATATCCTCCCAGAACGGCGTCGGGCCCTGCTCGATCGCGAGGCTGCGCGCGCGGCGCTGGTGGAGGTGAAGATCGGATTCCCAGGTCACGCCGATGCCGCCGTGGACCTGGGTCGAATCGCGCGAAACGGTGTCATAGGCCTCGGTCGCGGAAAGCCGCGCCGCGGCGGCGTTGCGCGCGAAGGCCTCCGTGCCCTGGCTGGCGGCGGCCTGCAGCGCGTTGGCGCGGGCCAGCTCGACCAGCACGTAATCCTCGGCGATACGGTGCTTGACCGACTGGAAGCCGCCGATCACCTGGCCGAACGCCTGGCGGGTGAGGGCGTAGTCGCGCGCTGTGTTCATCATCTTCGATGCCCCGCCGACCTGCTCGTGCGCGGTGACGACTGCCTGCAGCGAGAGGATGTCGAGCGCCGCCTGCGCCGCGTCGGCCGCGCCCAGCGTCACGGCGTCCGCGCCGTCGAAAGTGAGATCGGCGGTGCAGCGGCTGTTGTCGAACGTCTCGAAAGCCTGCGCGGAAACGCCGTCCTGCTTCAGCGCCACCAGCGCCAGCACCGGGCCGTGCTCGCCGCTCGCCAGCACGATCGCGACGTCGGCGGAAGCGCCGCCCGCGACCGCCGGCTTGACGCCGCTCAACCGCCCGTTGGTGAGGCGCAGGGCGGGGGCGGCGGGGATCATGTCGGCGCCTTCGGCAAAGGCGATCGCGCCGATCGCCTCGCCGCTCGCCAGCTTCGGCAGCCACGCCGCGCGCGTCTCCGCGTCGCCGTGCGCGAGGATCGCCTGCGCCGCGCCGAAGCCGGTGCCGAGGAACGGCGCGCCCGCCGCGACCGCGCCGATCGCCTCCGCCACCAGCCCGAGTTCGATCAGGCCGAGGCCGATGCCGCCGTCCTCTTCGGGGATGCCGATGCCGGTCCAGCCCTGTTCCTTGCAGGTTTCCCAGAACGCCTCGTCATGCGCGCCGGTCGTCTCCAGCAATTGCTTCAGCCGTTCGCCGGAGGTGCGGGCGGCGAGGATGCGGCCCGCCTCGTCGGCGATCGCCTGCTGCTGTTCGTCGTATAGGATCGTCATGCTTGGTCCTCAGGCCGCGCGCGGCGGGTGGGGGTGGAAATTCTCGGTCTCGCCGTACCCTGCCTCGATGGGGATCACGACGGCGATGCCGCCCTCGCGCTTCTCCGGCTTGGGATGGACGGTGAAGCGCGGGCGCACGCGCGCCGCCGCGATCGCTTCGGCGACGGATCCGCTTTCGGCCAGCCGCTTCAGGTTCATGCGCGTGGGGAACAGGATCGACAGGTCGCCGTCCGCGGCGCGCGCCAATATGTCGCGCGGCGCGACCCATTCGAGCGCGACCGTCTCGCCGCCGTCGCAGATCGCCTCCTGCCCCGCCGGGGCCTCGGCGAGGAAGAAATGCGTGTCGAAGCGCTTCGGCGCCATGTCCGGCGTGATCCAGTGGCCGAAATGCGCGAGGTCGCCCAGCGGCAGCAGTCCGCCGCTCGCGGCGACGGTCTCGCGGAACGACAGGTCGCCGGCGGCGGGGCATGCGACCGGCGTGCCGTCGGCGCGCCGCGCGAGCAGCAGCGCCGATTCCTCGAACGTCTCGCGGAAGGCGGCGATGCGCAGCGCGCGCTCGCCCTCCTCGAGCCCGTCCGCGCCGTCGAGCAGCGGCAGCCACGCCGGATCGTGATCGGCGGGATCGACCAGCCCGCCGGGAAACACCAGCGCGGAGGCGAACTGGCCGTTGCCGTGGCGGCGCACCATCAGCACCTCGAACGGATCGTCGCGCAGCACGAGGATCGTCGCCGCCGGGCGCGGCACGGCGGGGGCAGGGGCGGAGGCGGCGGGCTCGCTCACCGGCTGCGTTCCAGGAAATCGAGCAACGGCGCGTTGAACGCATCGTTGGCGTCGCCCGCGACCATGTGATCGGCGCGGTCGATGTTGACGAAACTGCTGTGCGGCACGAGCTGTTTGAACTCCTCCGCGCCCTCAAGGCTGACGACGCGGCTGTTGCCGCCGCGCACCAGCAAGGTCGGCACCGTCAGCGCGCGCGCCGCCGCCTCCAGCCGCGCCTGATCCTCTCCGCTGCGGACTTCGCCGCCGCGACTCTGCATCATCGCCGGATCCCAATGCCAGCGATAGCGGCCGTCGTCGTGCAGTCGCAGGTTCTTCGCGAGCCCACTCGTATCCTTGGGTCGCGGACGGTGCGGCAGATAGCGCGAGACCGCATCGGCAGCCTCCTCCAGATCGGCGAAACCGTTCGGATTTCCGGTCATGAAGTCGCGGATCTCGTTGGCGCCTTCCATCTCGATGCGCGGCACGACATCGACCAGCACCAGCGCGCGCGCCGTCGCGGGGCCGCCTTCACCGGCGGCGAGCAGCGCGGCAAGCCCGCCGAGCGACGCGCCGATCATCGCGGGCGGAGCCGGAAGCGCCGCGGCGAGCGCACGGATGTCGGCCGCGATCGCGTCGAGCTTGTAATTGCCGTCGGCCGCCCAGTCGCTGTCGCCGTGCCCGCGCAGATCGACCGTGATCGCGTGGAAGCCGCCCGCCGCGAGCGCATCGACGGCGCGGCCCCAACTGTGCCGGGTCTGCCCGCCGCCGTGCAGCAGCAGCACCGGCGGGGCGTCGTGCGCCCCGGCCTCGTCCGCCGCGAGCACGACGCCGCCACTGGCCGGCAGCCGGATCACTGCATGTGCCTCACGCGGCAGGCTTGAAGACCGGGAGCACCCAGTCGCCCTCGATCGGATTCCAGTCGACCGTGACCTTCATGCCGATCTTCACGTCGTCGGCATCGATCCCGCCGAGGTTGGTGACCAGCCGCGCCGGTGACGCGCCGTCGAGATCGACGACCACCGGCACATAGACATAGGGTTCGCCGTTCTTGGGATTGTGCGTGCAGATCGCGAAGCTGAACACCGTGCCCGTCCCCGGCAGTTCCGGCCACTTCTTGTCGGTCGACTGGCACACCGGGCAATAGGGCGAGGGCGGCATGCGGAAATGCCCGCAATTGCCGCACTGGCACGCGACCAGCTTGTGTTCCTTCGCCGCCTGCCAGAACGGCTCGGTATCGGGGTTGGTGGTGATCTTGATGCCCTCGCCGGGCAATGCGCGTGCGGCGCCGTAAGCCATCAGGCCCTCCTCAGAATCATGCCGGACACGGGAAGCGACGCCGGGCCGCCGGTGACGAGCGCGAACTCGCAATCCTCGACCTGGTTGATCGCCGTGCCGCGTACCTGTTCGACGCCTTCGACGACGTGCGTCATACCGATGATATACGCCTCGTTGAGATTGCCGCCATGCGTGTTGACGGGAATCGCGCCGGGCTTGTCGCGGTTGGCGAAGCGGATGTTGCCGCCCAGCACATAGTCATTGCCGCCGCCCTTCTCGCAGAAGCCATATTCCTCGAGCTGCATCAGCACCATCGCGGAGAAATGGTCGTAGAGTTCGGCCACGTCCATGTCCTTGGCCGAAAGGCCGGTCTGTTCCCACAGCCGCTTCGCCACATAGGCATGGCCCGACGATGCGAAATACGGATCGGGCATGCCCATCCATGCGAAGGCGCGGCCCCATTCGGCCTGGCCGCCGTGCGCGACGCCGTGGATCAGCGCGGGCTTGTGGCGCAGATCCTTGGCGCGTTCGGTCGTGGTGGTGATGACCGCGACCGCGCCGTCGGTCTCCAGGCAGAAGTCGAGCCGGCAGAGCGGATCGGCGAGCATCGGCTGGCCCCAATATTGCTCGTCGGTAAGCGGCTCCTTGCGGATCGCCTTGGGGCGGTTGTGCGTGTTGGCGCGCGTCGCCTGGACGATTTCCTTGAAGGCGTCGCGCGTGGTTCCGTAGAGGTGCATGTGGCGGCGCGCGAGCACCGACATCAGATGCCCCGGACCGACCAGGCCCGAGGGCTGGAGGAAGCTGTTCTCCGCACTCGGCGCGGCCGCGCCGAACACCACGCCGAGGCGGTGCTGCGGCAGCTGCTGGAGCGACATGACCGTGACGGCATATTTGCAGTCCTCGTTCATCAGGCCCGCCACCGCGAGGCCGGGCGCACCCGCCACGCCGCCGCCGCCGCTGGTCAGCGTCGCCGAGAAGCCGACCTCGGGAATGCCGAGCGTCTCCATCAGGCTGGCCGTGTCGAACTTGTCGAGATAGCCCGCGCCGGCGGTGGAATAATAGGCGAAGCCGTCGATCTGCTTCACCGAGATGCCGGCATCGGCGCACGCCTTGAGGATGGCCTCGCCGGCCATGTCGTTGATGGTGCGCGGCCAGCTCTTGCCACGGACGTAATAGTCCGTCGCGCCGACGCCGACGATCGCGCATTTATCCTGATTGACCCAGGTCACCCTCGCTCCTTCTCATCCAGAGTCGCGCCATCTTTGGCCACTTCACAGGCTTTATCTGGCAAACGGGTACCTCTTGTCACGCCCCAATCTCAGCCACAAGGCAAACTTAGTAATAGAAGTGCGGCAAACGTCTAGCTGAAATGCAGGCGGCGGTATTTTCCGCGGAAAAACAGCAGGGGGTCGCGGCGCGGTTCGAAGCGCACGCGGCTGACGCGGCCGACGAGGATGACGTGGTCGCCGGCCTCGTACAGCGCCTCCTGCGCACATTCGAAGCTCGCCAGCGACGAGCTGACGATCGGCACGCCGGTATCCCACGTTTCCCAGTCGGTGGCGGCGAAACGGTCCTCGCCGCGGCTGGCGAAGCGGCCGGACACAGGTTGCTGGCCGTTGTGCAGCACATTGACGGCGAAGTGCGGCGCGGCGCGGAACGCGGGCAGGCTGCCGGCATTGTTGGCGAGGCAGACGAGCAGCAGCGGCGGATCGAGCGACACCGAGGTGAAGGAATTGGCGGTCAGGCCGACGGGCTTGCCCTCCGGGTCGAGCGTCGTCACCACCGTCACCCCGGTCGCGAAACAGCCGAGCGCGTCGCGCAGCGTGCGCGGGTCCGATCCGGCGCGGAATTCCGGCGGCACGCGGGGCACGCGGCGCTCCAGGAAATCGAGCAGCACCGCGTTGAAGGCATCGGCCTGGTCGGTGGCGACGAGGTGCCCGGCATCGGCGATCTCGACGCTTTCCACGTCGCGGATGCGGTCGGCGAGTTCCTGCACCGCCTCGGGGCTCGACAGCGGGCTGCGTTCGCCGCGCACCAGCAGCGTCGGGACCGCGACGCGCGCCGCCGCCTCGGTCAGCCGCGGTGCGGCCGCCGCCGTGTCGAATCCGTCGAGGATGCGCGGATCCCAATCGCGCGCGCCGCTATCGGCGGCGCGGCGCAGGCGCTGGGCCATATCCTCGCTGCCGGCGCTCGCCATGTGCGGCGGCGCGTCGATCAGCACGAGGCCGGTAGCGAGATGCTCGCCGCCTTCGCCGAGCACCGCCGTCGCGATCCAGCCGCCGAGCGACGCGGCGACGATCACCGGCCGCGAACCGAGTTCGGCGAGCACGGCGCGCAGATCGCCGGCATAGGCATCGAGATCGTAGCGCCCGTCGTCGGCACGGTCGCTGTCGCCGTGGCCGCGCAGATCGAGCGCGATCACGTACCGGCCGGTCGCGGCGAGCGCGGGCGCCGCCGCCGCCCATGCCGCGCGGGTCTGCCCCGCGCCGGGCAGCAGCAGCACGATCGGATCGTCGGCGGAACCATAGGCCTCCGCCGCCAGCCCGACCCCACCGAAACCCGAATACTGAAGGCGTGTCATCGCGTTTCTCTCCAAGGCCGCCGCACGCATCGACTCGGCAGAGACGGCGCGTGCGGTTTCCCTAGAAGCGCACGCGCGGATCGGGAAGCCCGCGCCGCATCACGGCAACCGGCTGCGCAGATACGCCTCGGGATCGGCGCCGCGCTTGCGCATCTCGATCAATGCCTGATCGTCGCTGACGACGAAGAAGCGATCCGCCTCGACCGCGTCGAGCAGGGTTTGCGCCGCCTCCTCGGGCTCCAGCATCGCGAATTGGTCGCCAGGGCCCTTCGGCGCGATGCCGGGGGTCCAGCTGCGGATCGTCTTGCCGATGCCGGTGCGCACCGGGCCGGGGCAGAAGCACGTCACGCCAATCCCCTGCGGGATCAGATAGAGCGCGAGGCCCTCGGACACCGCCACCAGCGCCGCCTTGCTCGCCACGTACGGCAGCCGGTCCCACGCATAGGGGAACAGCCCGGCGAAGGAGGCGGTGTTGACGATATGCCCGCGTCCGCGCGCGACCATGCCCGGCAGCAGCCGGTGCGTGGCGCGCACCGCCGAGAGCAGGTTGAGGTTGAGGATGCGCCCCCATTCCTCGGGCGGGATGTCCTCCGGCTTGCCGGTGGCGAGCACGCCGACATTGTTCATCAGCAGATCGATCTGCCCGAACGCCGCCTCGGCATCGGCGGCGAGCCGGTCGAAGGCATCGGCCGCGCTGATGTCGGCCGGCAGCGTGATGGCGGTGCCGCCCGCCGCGGCGATCTCGGCGGCGAGGCTGTCGAGCCCGGCCGCGTCGATATCGACCAGCGCGACCTTCGCGCCGCGCGCCGCCATCAGCCGCGCGCTCGCCCGGCCGATGCCGCTCGCCGCGCCGGTGACGAGCGCGTTCGCTCCCGCCAGCTTCATGCGCCGGGCTTCACCGGCAGCGTCATCTGCACGGTGCCGCCTTCCTTCTGGATGCGCTCCCATTGTTCGCGCACGGTCTGTTCGAGGATCGAGGCCTTGGGCCAGCCCGAATAGACCGCGAAGTGCAGCACGAACTCCATCATCTCCTCATAGGTCACGTCGCCGCTCTTCATCGCGGCATAGACGTGCGCCATGATCGGCACGGCGGTGTCGGCGGCACCGACGCAGGCGAGCGTGATGAAGCGCCGCGTGCGCATGTCGAGGCCGGGGCGCGACCACATCTCGGCAAAGACGAAATTGGCGATGCCGGCCTGGCGATAGGCGCTGTCGGGCGGCGGGGCGGGCGACGTCATCGTATATTCGAACCAGTCGCGGCCATATTGCTCGCGTTCGGCCGGGGTCATCTGGCGTTCGGGGGCGTCGGTCATGCAGGCTCTCCTGGTGCGGGGGATGAGGCGAGGCGAAGGAAGGCGCGGCCGTCGCCGGCGATGGCGGGCGCGGACGCCCCGGCACCGGCGACCAGCCGCTCGAACAGCGCGAGATCCTTGGCGAGCAGCCGCGCGCCATTCTCGAAGGCGGCGAGCGAGGGCAGGCTCGCGCGCAGTTCGTAGGCGTAGCTGCGTCCGCTGCTCGCAGCGATGACGCGGGCGAGCGCGGCGGTATCGAGGCCGAGCGCGGCCCCGGCGGCCTGCGCCTCGTGCGCGAGCATCAGTTGCGCGGTCAGCAGCGCGTTGTTGACGATCTTGGCGGCCTGGCCCGCGCCGACCGCGCCAAGCCGCTCGATCAGCGTCGCGAAGCTCTCGAACACCGGGCGCACCGCGTCGCACGCCGCCTGCGGGCCCCCCAGCATCACCGCCATCGTTCCGGCGCGCGCCACCGCCGCGCCGCCGCTGACGGGCGCATCGATGACGGTCACGCCGCCGCCCGCCGCGCGCGCGGCGATCGCGCGACAGGTTTCGGGGCTGACGGTCGAGAGGATGGCGATGGTCGCGCCCGCGCGCATCGCGGGGAGTGCCGTGTCGCACACCGCGATCACGCCGGCATCGTCGACCACGCAGATGCAGAGGATATCGACGGCGGCGGCGAGCGCCGGCAGCGACTCGGCGATACTTGCCTGGCCAGGGAAGTCCGCGAGCGTTTCGGGCCGTCTCGCCCACAGGTGCAGCGGGTGCCCTGCGGCGGCGATCCGCGCCGCGATCGGTGCGCCCTGATTGCCCAGTCCGACGAATCCGATTTTCGGACCGGCCATGTCCTGCTGCTCCACTCCATCGCGGCGCTTGTCGGCCGTTACGCGACGAGTACGAGACCCGGCCCCCAAGTCAAGCGCGGCTTACTTTGCCCCGCATCGAGCCGTCGAGTACATCCTGCAGCGCGCGTTCCAGCCATTGCCGCGCGCCGGGATCCATCGCGCCGGCGAACGGCGCGAGCGGCAGCAGCCGGCGATAGGTGAAGAATCCCGCGCACAGCGCCAGGATTTCGGCCGCGCGCACGTCGCCGTCGGTGCCGCCGAGCCAGGCCCCCAGCGGCCCCAGCACATGCTGCTTCATCAGCCGCATCGAGATCGCCTGCGCGACGGGATCGGACGTCGCGTGGATCACCATCGGCAGCGGATCGGGCGTGTCCTCGCTGTCGTCGGTCAGGTGATCGACGATGCGCCCGGCAAGGCCCTCCCACAGATAGCCGTCCTGCATCGGCAGTTCGGCGAGAACGGCTTCGAGTGCGATTTCGAAGAGCTGCTCCTTCGATCCGAAATAGCGGATGACGAGGGCCTGGTTGACGTCGGCGGCGGCGGCGATGTCGCTGATCCGCGCCTGCGTATAGTCGCGCGCCGCGAACACCCTGCGCGCCGCCGCGAGGATGCGGGCGCGCGTCATCACCGCGTCGCGGCGGCGCACCGGCAATGGTGAATTCGGTTCAGCGGCCGGCATGAATGTAACTAGCGGTTGACATAAGGTCGGCTCGACGGGAGGATCGTGTCTGTTGAGCTATGCCGGATGGTGCCGTCAAGAGCGCGATCCGTCAGCGGAGGAGAGGATTTTCCATGAGTGGTTTTAAAGGCAAGGTCGCGATCGTCACCGGCGGCGCGCAGGGTATGGGCCGCGAATATGTGCGGTTGCTGGCGGAGGCCGGGGCGAGCGTCGTCATCGCCGACGTCAACGAAAGCGTGGCGGCGGCGACCATCGAAGAGATCGGTGCGGGCGACCGCGTCGTTTTCCAGCACACCGACGTCGGATCGGTCGAGGCCTGCAATGCCTGCGCCAAGGTGGCCGTCGATCGCTTCGGCGGCATCGACTATCTCGTCAACAATGCCGGGCTGCTGAGCGCGGCGGCGCACCGGTCGCTCGTCCAGGTCGATCTCGACATCTATCACAACGTGCTCGGCGTGATGAGCCACGGGATGCTCTACATGGTGCGCGCGGTGGTGCCGGCGATGGTCGCGCGCGGCGGCGGCGCGATCGTCAACACCTCGTCGATCGGCGCGTACCAGACGGCGGGCCTCTATTCGCTCGCCAAGCTGTTCGTGAACGGCCTGACCGTGAACCTCGCGCAGGAACTGGCGGAGCAGAACATCCGCGTCAACGCGATCGCGCCGGGCACGGTCGCGACCGAGGGGATGCAGCCGTTGATGAGCGTCGAGCAGATGGCGGCCTGGGGCAAGATGGGCGGCCGCCCGACCGACCGCGTCGCGCATCCGGCCGAGATCGCGCGCGCCGGGCTGTTCCTGTTGTCCGACGCGGCAAGCTATGTCCGCGGCCAGATCATCGCGGTCGACGACGGTCAGCAGGTGCGCGTCTGACGCGCCTTCGGCAAACCCTATTGCAGGCTGCCGCATAAATAGGTATCTAAATAGCAAGCTTGCTCGTGATCCCTGGGTTTAGACGGCAGGCGGTGGTATGGATGGCGCCGCTGTGGCGGCAGCCTGCGAAGAGGAGAGATGATCGTGAAGCCGTTCATTTTCAGCGCCGACAGTCATGTGCGCGAGCCCAACAGTCTTTTCGTCGATGCGCTGCCCGAGTCGCTGCGCCGGCACGCGGTTCGCGTCGTCAAGGAAGACGACACGATGATCACGCGGACGGAGGACAAGGTGATCTTCCGCCTGCGGCTCGCCAAGAACCCCGATTTCGGCGGTACGACGCGGCTCGGCATCTACGATCTCGACGGCCGCCTGGTCGATATGGACAAGGACGGCATCGATGCCGAGATCGCCTTCCCCAGCCTCGGCCTGTGGCTCTACGCGATCGACGATCCCGAGGCCGAGCTGGCCCAGTGCGAGATCTACAACAACTGGAACAACGACTATTTCAGCGGCCGGCTCGATCGCTTCGTGCGGTGCGGCGTGCTGCCGGTGCGCGATCTCGCCAACACCCAGCGCGAGCTGAAGCGCATCGCCGCGATCGGCTTCACCGCCGCCATGCTGCCGTCGATCACGGCGCCGGGCATCCCCAAATATAACGATCCCGCCTGGGATCCGGTGTTCCACCTCGCCGGCGAACTCGGCATCGTGCTTGTGCTGCACACCGGCACCGGCGCGGAGACGGTGACGGGCGAAAAGGGTCCGGGCGCTGCCGTCATCAACTATTCCAGCCAGATGTCGGACGGCGTCGCGGCGATCATGTACATGGTCTCGGGCGGCGTGCTCGATCGCAACCCCAAGGCGCAGGTCGCGGTGATCGAATGCGGCGCGAGCTGGCTGGCGGCCATCGCCGAGCGCATGGACGAGGTCTATGTCGCGCACGACATCTTCGTGCGCCCCAAGCTCTCGATGATGCCGTCGGAGATCATCAAGCGCCAGGTGACGGTCTCGTTCCAGCATGACCGCGCCTGCATCATGTCGCGGTCGGTCACGGGCACGCGCGCGCTGATGTTCGCGTCCGACTATCCGCACGCGGAGGGCACGTTCCCGCACACGCAGGACGTGATCGGCAAGCTGTTCGACGGCATCGACATCAGCGAGGACGACAAGCTCGATATCCTCGGCCGCAACGCCGCGCGGCTGTTCCGCTTCGACCATGCGTTGATCGCACCGACCAAGGTGCCGGTCGCCGCGTAACCCGGGCCATTCCCGCGGATCGTAAAAGGCCTCGGAGCGACCGCTCCGGGGCCTTTTCGCTGTCCCGAAATTACGGCCGAAGCGGTATCTGATTACAAAGCGGCGAGTCGCCGGCGGCGGTGTTTTGACGCGATCTTCACGCACAGCCCCTCGGCAAAACCGAAAATTGCTGGTTCATGAAGATTGTGTCATGTTTGCAACAGATCGCTAAATATCTACCAACAGGTATCTAATTCTCTTGGCCCCGCCCAAGTTGGGCGCTTAAGGCACCGCCGCGGCTCGACCCAGAGGCCGGTTACGGAGGATGTAAATGAAGCGCATGAATTCCACGCTGACGGTCGCGTTCCGCGCCGGACTGTTCGCCAGCGTAGCGATCATGACCGCAACGCCGTTCGCGGCCGCCGCGCAGACCGCGCCGGCACCGGCCGAACAACCGGCCGACAGCGGCCTCGCCGACATCATCGTCACCGCGCGCAAGACCGCGGAAAACCAGCAGAACGTTCCGGTCGCGATCACCGCCTTTTCCGCCGCCACGCTGGAGGCGCAGAACGCGACGCGCGTAACCGACGTTGCGCGCACCACGCCGAGCCTCACGGTGCGCGACTCGGCATCGTCGCCGGGCGGGCCCACCTTCACGCTGCGCGGCCAGGTGCAGACCGACATTCTCGCGACGCTCGATCCGTCGGTCGGCGCCTATGTCGACGGCCTGTACTGGGCGCGCGCCTACGGCCTCAACAGCGATCTGCTCGACGTCAGCAGCATCCAGGTACTGAAGGGCCCGCAGGGGACGCTGTTCGGCCGCAACACCACCGGCGGCGCGCTGCTCGTCGAAACCGCCGATCCCAAGCTCAATGCATTCTCGGGCATGGCACAGGCGACGTACGGCCGCTTCAACGAAGTGACCGGGACTGCGGTCGTCAACGTGCCGATCGGCGACAAGGCCGCGTTCCGTGGCGCTTTCCAGGTCAACAAGCGCGATCCCTACACGCGCGACATCGCCAACGGCCGGCGCTATGACGAGAAGAACAGCTGGACCGGGCGGGCCAAGCTGCTGATCGCCCCGAACGACAGCTTCACCGCCGTGCTGTCGTATGAGCATTATGATCTCGACGTCGCGAACACGAGCCGCCGGCTCTATTGGGTTCAGCCTGGCAGCCCTGCCGCGACCACGGCCGGATCGCTCGCGACCGCCAACGCCTATATCGCCAGCATCGCGAACGCACCCAACGCCACCGCGATGGATACCGATCCGCGCGTCAAGAACACGAGCAACACCTATTTGCTGACGCTGACGCAGGACACCAATTTCGGCGCGATCAAGCTGACCTCCGGCTATCGCACCGTCGATGCGGATACGACGCTCGATCTCGACGGGTCGCCCTATCCGATCCACGCCACCACCGGCACGCAGTCGCTTCATCAGTTTTCGAGCGAGCTGCAGGTGACGGGCAAGGTGTTCGAGGACCGGCTCGATTTCGCGGCCGGCGCGCTGTACTTCGACGAAGGCGGCTTCGACAAGTCGTCGTCGGTGACGATCCCGCAGGCGAATCCGCGCACCACGTTGTTCCGCGGCGACATCTTCAACTACAGCCTCGGCGGCTATACCCAGGCGGGCTTCCACATCACCGACCGGCTGACGCTGACGGCGGGCGTGCGCTATTCCTTCGATTCGAAGGGCCTGACGATCAACAACACCACGCTGACCCGCGCGACCGGCGTCGTCGGGTGCCAGATCCCCGGTCTGATCGCGCCCAACTGCCAATTGTCGCGCAAGGACGGTTTCGGCGGCTGGTCGTACATCGCGGGCATCGACTACAAGATCACGCCCGACGTGCTGATCTACGCCAAGACCAGCCGCGGCTTCCGGTCGGGCGGGCAGAACCTGCGCGCCAGCGGATCGGCGGCGTTCGTCCCGTTCGCACCCGAAATCGCCTATGCGCACGAAGCGGGCCTGAAGAGCGAGTTCTTCGGCAAGCGCCTGCGCTTCAACCTCGCGGGCTATTACACGCTGGTGCAGGACATTCAGCGCACCACGCTGACCAATGTCGCGCCCGGCATCACCGCATCGATCCTTTCCAACGCCGGCAAGGCGCGCTTCTACGGCGTCGAGGCGGAGGTGACGGCGAAACTGTTCGACGGTTTCACGCTGGGCGCGACCGGCACGATCACGCGGCCGAAATATCTGCAATATGCCGATCTTTCGGGCGATCGCCGGCAGGAGCGGTTCGACAGCGTCTCGCGTGAGCAGTTCAGCCTGTCGGGCGACTACGACCATATGGTCGGCTCGGCGCGGCTGCGCGTGCATACCGACTATTCGTGGCAGAGCGCGCAGCCGCTCAACAATTACAACAGCCCGGCCGACCCGAACAATGCGATCATCGTCGCCGGTACGACCGGTCCGGCGACGGGCGTGCTGAGCGCGCGCGCGTCGCTTGCCTTCAATGACGGTGCCTATGAAGTCGCGGTGTTCGGCCGCAACATCACCGACGACCGTTCGGTGATCGGTGCGCTCTACGTGCCCGGCCTTTCCTATGTCTCGCAGACGATCCGCGAGCCGGCGACCTACGGCGTGACGGCGACGATCCGGTTCGGCCAATAACCCCGCGGCAGGATCGGCGGCGCGTTACATGCCGCTGGTTTTGTAACGCCGGTCTTGCCAAGCGATTGCCCGATTGCGATGACCTGAGACGTGCCGCCGGACCTCGGCGGCGCGTCTCATGGTTGTCGATGACAACGGAAAGCATGTCGCAATGATCAATCGGCGTCCCTTCGAAAGCTCCGCCGGCCCCGGCCCCGGGAGCAAGTCGATGGTTGCACAGACCGTGGCCGCGCTCACCAGGATGAGCCTGGCGGCGGACGACGGCGACCATATCGGTGCCGAGGCGGATCTGCTCGATCTGCTCGGCGTCAGCCGCCCGACGCTGCGTCAGGCGGCGAAGGTGGTCGAGAATGATCGCCTGATCGAGGTGCGGCGTGGCGCGGGCGGCGGTTTCTATGCCGCACGGCCGAACGCGCGCGACGCGATCCAGGCGCCCGCGCTCTGGCTGAAGCTGCAATCGGCGACGCTCGAGCAGATGCACGCGGCAAGCCGCCTTATTTTCCCGCATGCCGCGGCGAGCGCCGCCGCATGCCGGGAAGCCGACCTGATCGCGGAACTGCGCGCCTTGCGGGACGAGCTCGAAACGCGGCGTCCCGGCGAGAAGCGCGCCAACGAAACGGTCGAGACCGAGGTGCGGCTCAACGAACTGATCGGCCGGATGACCGGCGATCCGGTGATGCAGCTCTTCATGGCGATCAGCTATTCGTTCGGATTGCTCGACAGGAGCCGCAACCTGTACGGCGGCGAAATCGCCCGGCGGTTGCTGTGGCTCGAACTGCAGCGGCGGCTGTGCGACTCGATCCTGGCCGGCGATGTCGATCTTGCGCGGCAGGTCGGGTTCGAGCGCGGCGAGACCGTAACGGCGTGGATATCCGGCGCACGCAGCGGGATCGAAGCGCGTACCGGCAAGGTCGTTCACCTGCGGCCGGGCTGACCGCGGCGCAGCTACGCAGTCTTGCCCGCGCCGTCCGCGAACGCGCGGAAGCTCGCCGTCGTCTCGTCGCTCTGGACGATATGGGTGTGCCGCGCACCTTCGATGTCGATATAGTCGCGCAGGCCCTGCACGCGCTCGACCGAGAGGAAATTCGCCTTCATCGCAGCCAGCGCGAGGCGCGAGCGGCCCGCCAGCTCCTGCGCCAGCCGCGCCGTCTCCGCGTGTAGCGCTGCGGGCGCGAAGATGCGCGTGACGAGGCCGTAGCCCCGCGCGTCTTCCGCCCCGAACTTCTCGGGGAAGAACATCAGCTCGCGCGCGCGCGCCGGGCCGACCGCCTGCACCAGGCTCCACGCCGTGCCCATGTCGCCCGCCACGCCGACCTTGAGGAAGGCGGTGGCGAACACCACACGGTCCGACGCGAAGCGGAAGTCGCACGCCGCCGCCCAGCCGAGCCCGGCACCCGCGCAGCTGCCGTCGATCGCGGCGATCGTCACCTGCGGCATTTCGTGCAGCAGCGTGGAGATGTGATAGAGCCGGGCGACGTGCGCGAAATCGGTCTTGCCCTTCACGCCGTCGGGGTAGGCCTTGATATCCGCGCCGACGCAGAAATGCTCACCCGCCCCGCGCAGCACGACGACGGTCGCGGTGGCATCGCGCGCAAGCTCCGACAGCGTCTCGAACAGCCGTTCGAGCATGTCGCCCGCCAGGCCGTTGCGGCGTTCCGGCCGGTTGAGCGTCACCGTCACCACGGCGCCGTCGCGCGCCGTCAGCACGGTGGGCTCGGCGCTCATTGCGCCGCCGGGCTCGCGGCGGTGATGATCTGGTTGGGGCCATCGCCCCAATAGGTCTTGCGCAGCTCGCGCTTGAGCAGCTTGCCGGTCGGCAGGCGCGGCAGCTCGGCGACGAAGTCCACGCTCTTGGGGCATTTGAACTTCGACAGCCGCGCGCGGCAATAGTCGAGGATCTCCTGGGCCAGCGCCTCGCTTTCGACATGGCCCGCCTTGAGCTCGACCACTGCCTTCACCGCCTCGCCGAAATCCTTGTCGGGCACGCCGATCACCGCCACGTCGCGGATCGCGGGGTGGAGCGTCAGCACCGCCTCGGCTTCCTGCGGGTAGATGTTGACCCCGCCGGAGATGATCATGTTGCTCGAACGGTCGGCAAGGAAGAGATAGCCGTCGGCATCCATCCAGCCCATGTCGCCCGGCCGCGACCAGCCGCGATCATCGAAGAAGGCCGCGGTCTTGGCGGGTTCCTTGTGATAGTCGAAGATTTCCGGGTTCTCGAACATCAGATGGCCGACTTCGCCCGCCGGAAGCTCCTTGCCGTCATCGTCGACGACGTGGATCGGCCCCGTCACCGAACGGCCGACCGTGCCCTTGTGCGCCAGCCATTCGTCGGGGCGCACGATGGTGAACCCGCCGCCTTCGCTGAGGCCGTAATATTCGTAGATCACCGGCCCGAACCAGTCGAACATCGCCTCCTTGACGTCGACCGGGCAGGGGGCGGCGGCGTGGACCACCATCTTCAGCGTCGACACGTCGTATTTCGCGCGTACCTCGGGCGGGAGCTGGAGCATCCGCACGAAATGGGTCGGCACGAACTGCGCGTGCGTGATGCGGTAGCGTTCGATATGCGCGAGCGTCGCCTCGGCATCGAACTTGCGCGGCACGATCGCGGTGCCGCCGAGCACCTGCGCGCCCATCGACCAGCCCATCGGCGCGGCGTGATAGAGCGGGGCGGGCGAATAGAACACGCTCTGGTCGTCGAAGGTGAACAGCCCCGCCATCATCTGCTCGATACGCAGCAGGGTGTTGAACGGATCGCCCGACAGCGCGCGCAATATGCCCTTGGGCTGGCCGGTCGTGCCCGAGGAATAGAACATGTAATTGCCCTCGGTCTCGATGCCAAAGGGCTCGGCCGGTTCGGCGGCGATCACCGCATCCAGGCTCTCGAACCGGCCGAACGGCGCGCCCGATGTCAGCAGCAGCTTGAGATCGGGCACCAGCTCGGCGAGATCGTTCGCCAGATCGGCCAGCCCCGGCGAGACGATCAGCGCCTCGGCATCGCTGTTGGTGAGGATATAGGCGGCCTCGTCGCGGCTGAGGTGCCAGTTGACCGGCACGAAGCGTAAGCCCGCGCGCCGGCACGCCCAGGCGGCGGGATAGACGGCGGTGACATTCTCCATCAGCAGCGCCACGCGCGCGCCCTCACCGAGGGAGCGGCGCAACACCCGCGCGAGCCGCATCGAATCCCCGTTGAGGCGTTCGAAATCGATCGACTCGCCGCTTTCGGCGGCGATCACCGCGGGCTTGCCGGGCGTGGTACGTGCGTATGTGAGGATCGACACCTGCTCGCTCTCCTTTGCGGCGGTCGCGAATCGCCGATGGGCCGCAACCTGCCTAACCTAGATAGCTATCTCTGTTGTGTAGATCGTTTCGTCAATCGCGTGTGCCGATCTCCGCCAGCACGCGCGGCGGCGACAGCGGCAACGTCAGGCAATCGGCACCGAACGGTGCGAGCGCATCGGCGATCGCGTTGACCAATGTCGGCGGCCCGACGATCGCGCCGCCTTCGCCAACGCCCTTGAACCCGCCCTCGCTCGCGGACGGCGTGGCGATGTGGAGAAACTCCAGCTCGGGCACGTCGTGCGCGGTCGGGATGAGGTAATCCTTGAAGGTGACGGCGGTTGGGTTGCCCCGCGCGTCGTAGCTGATCTGTTCGTAGAGCACGCCGCCGATCCCCTGCACCACGCCGCCCGCGATCTGCCCTTCGACCACGGCGGGATTGATCATCGGCCCGCAATCCTCGCACGTCACCCAGCGCAGGATCTTCACCATGCCAGTCTCGACATCGACCTCCACCGTGCAGGCGTGCGCGGCGTTCGAATAGACGACGGGCGGCGGGCGGTAGCGATGCCGCGCCTCCAGCCCCGCCTCCATCCCCTCGGGCAGGCGCTCGGTCTGGTAATAGGCGATCTCGGCGATCTCCTTCACCGTCGTCGTCATCTCCGCGACGCCCGCGACCAGCACCTTGCCGCCCGCCAGGCTGATCGTGTCGGGGCTGGCGTTGAGCACGTGCGCGGCGATCGCGCGGATCTTGTCGGCGAGCTTGCCCGACGCGATCAGCGTCGCGCCGCCGCCCGACACCGCCTGACGGCTGCCGCCCGCGCCGGGGCCGAAGCCGCCGCGCGAGCTGTCGTCCTCCATGACGCTGACATCCTCGATATCGACGCCGAGCGTATCGGCGACGAGCTGCGCCATCGTCGTCTCGGTGCCGTGGCCCTGGCTGTGCGTGCTGACGGTGAGCGTCACCTTGCCGGTCGGCTCGATGCGGATGTCGGCGACGTCGCTCGACAGGATGCCGCCAAACGCCATCGTCGTCGGCTCGACATAGACCGCGAAGCCGAGCCCGAGATAGCGGCCCGCCGCGCGCGCCGCCGCCTGTTCGGCGCGGAAGGCCGGCGTGTCGAGATGCGCGACGAGCTTGTCGAGCGTCTCGCGCGGGGTGACGCGGTCGATCACGAAGCCGGTCAGCATCGTGTGCGGCTGATCGGCGGCGGTGATGAGGTTGCGGCGGCGCAGCTCGACCGCGTCGATGCCGATCTGGCGCGCGGCCTTCTCGAGCAAGGTCTCGCGCGCCAGCGATTCCATCGCCCACGGCCCGCGATACGCCGCCTGCCCGGCAGTGTTGCTGTAGAAACCCTGCGCGCGGAATTTGTAGCGCGGCAGTTTGTACGGCCCCGGAAACATCACCATCGCCAGCGAATTGGGATCGGCGCCGTGCGGATAGGCGCCGAGGTTGCAGCGATAGTCGATATCGGCGGCGAGCAGCGTCGCATCGGCATCGAAGGCGAGGCGCACCGTCACGTCCTGCTCGCGCGCCTGGTTGGAGGCGGTGAGATTCTCCAGCCGGTCCTCGATCCACTTGACCGGGCGGCCGATCAGCAGCGCGGCGGCGACGATCGCCACCTCCTCGCGCCACGGCTGCACCTTCAGCCCGAACGCGCCGCCGACATCCTTGGCGATGACGCGGAAGTGCAGGTCGGGCATCGCGAAGGCGAGGTCCATGTAGCGCGCGACCATGTGCGGGCTCTGGCACGAGGCGTGGATCAGCATCTCGCCCGACCCTTGCAGCGCGGCGACGATACCGCGTGTCTCCATCGGCACATGCGCCTGGCGCTGGTGCGTGATCGTGCCGGTGACGACATGCGCGGCCCCTGCGAAGACCGCCTCCAGCCCCGGATCTTCGGGCGTGGCGATCATCAGCGCGACGTTGGTGTCGAGATCGGGATGGACGATAGCGCCCGTCGCGGCATCGTCGATCGTCACCACCGCGTCGGCATCGTCATACTCGACCACGACCAGCGCCGCGCCGTCCTCCGCGACGTAACGGTCGTCGGCGAGGACGATCGCGACCGGATCGCCGACATGGCGCACGTCCTCCTTCGCCAGCGGCCAGATATCGGGGAATTTCGATTCGGCGCTGCCGTACAGGCCGGTCAGCTTCGCCGGATGGCGATCGAGATCGGCGGCGGTGTAGACCGCGCGCACGCCGGGCAGCGCGCGCGCCGCCTCCACATCGATCGCGACGATGCGGCCGCGCGCGATGGGGCTGCGCACGAACATGCCGTGGACCATGCCCGCCATCGTCACGTCGTCGACATAGGCGCCGTGCCCGGTCAGCAGGCGGCGGTCCTCCTTGCGGGGCACGCGCTCCCCGGTGAAGCGCGCGGCGGCGAGCGGTACGTCGGCGGGCGCGTTCATGCCTGCACCTCCCCGCCGAGCCGCTTCGCGACCTTCAGCATCCCCTGATAGCCGGTGCAGCGGCACAGATGGCCCGACAGCGCATCCTTGATCTCCTCCGCATCGGGGCTGCGGCCCTGCGTGATAGCGGCGAGCGTCATCACGACGCCGGGCGTGCAGAAGCCGCATTGCAGGCCGTATTCGTCCTTCATCGCCTGTTGCACGCGGTGGAGCGTGCCGTCCGGCGCGGCGAGGCTCTCGGCGGTGGCGACGGTGGCCCCGTCGGCCTGTACCGCGAGCATCAGGCACGATCTGACCGCGACGCCGTCGACGATGACGGTACAGGCGCCGCATACGCCGTGTTCGCAGCCGACATGGACGCCGGTGCAGCCCGCCGTTCCGCGCAGGAAATCGGCGAGCGTGTGGCGCGCCTCGACCTGCGCGGAAATGCTCTGGCCGTTGACGATGGTTTCGATGGCGTGGCTGCTCATGCCGCTTTCCTCTGGCCGATCGCATCGCCGACGATGCGTTCGAAGATGCGCGCGCCGACGGTGCGGCGATAGGCGGCGTCGGCGTGGATATCGCTCATCGGATCGGTATCCTCGATCGCCAGCCGCGCGATTCCGGCAAGGTCCACCGTCGCCGCTGGCTGGCCGATCAGCGCGGCTTCGGCGCGCGCGCTCTTCATCGGCGTCGGCCCCATGCCGAACCAGCCGATGCCGGCGCGGGTGAACACGCCGCCCTCCACCGCGAACGCCGCGACCAGCCCGACCAGCGCGAAATCGCCGGGGCGGCGCGCGACCTCGTGGACGATATGGATCGTATCCTCGGGCCAGTCGGGGAAGATCGCCGCGGTGATCATCTCGTCCATGTCGAGCGCGGTCGTATAGGGGCCGAGGAAATAGTCCTCGATCGCGATCTCGCGCGTGGCCGACGGCGAGCGCGCCTCGATCCGCGCGCCGAGCGCGAGCGCGGTGGCGGGATATTCCGCCGCCGGTTCGGCGAGGCCGAGCGAGCCGCCGATCGTGCCGCGATTGCGCGTCTGGTGATGCCCGACGAAGCCGGTCGCCCTCGCCAGCGCGGGCACGTGCCGCGCGACGAGCGGATCGTGCAGGATCGTGTTCTGCCGCGTCGTCGCGCCGATCCGCGTCGCGCCGCCGCTGCGCGCGATACCGGCGAGCCCGTCGATGCGGTTGATGTCGATCAGCACCCCCGGCATCGCCATGCGCAGCGCGAGCAGCGGCACCAGCGTCTGCCCGCCCGCCAGCAGCGCGGCATCGCCGGCATGATCGGCCAGCGCCTCGACCGCGCCCTCCACGCTGTCGGCGACGACATAGTCGAACGGCGCGGCCTTCATCGCGAAGCCTTGCCGAAGGCGAAACCCGCGCCCGCGACGACGACGAAGGCGAGGCCGATGGCAAGGCCCGGCCATGCCCCCGCGCTCTCCCAGCCCGCCGCCTGCCGGCCGAGCACGAAGCCGATCAGCGCGGCGCACAGGGCGGCGATGCCCCAGGCGAGCGCGGGTGCGCCGGCCGATGCGGGCGGTGGCGGTGGCGGGGCTGCAATGGCTGCGGCGACCGGCGCAGCGGCGGGCGCGGGCTCCGCTGCGGCGGCGGGTTCGGCCGGCGCGGGCCTGGCCTCGGCCATCACCGCCGCCAGCTTCTTGAAGAACTGCCCGGCCATCTGCTTGGCGGTGGCATCGATCAGCGCGCCGCCGAGCTGGGCGAGCTTGCCGCCGACCTGCGCGCTGACCTCATAGTCGAGCCACGTCGCGCCCGGCCCGTCGTCGCTCAGCCGCACCGTCGCGCCGCCCTTGGCGAAGCCCGCCGCGCCGCCGGAGCCTTCGCCGGATATGCGGTAGCCATTGGGCGGATCGAGATCGCTCAAGGTAACTTCCCCGGCGAATTTCGCGCCGATCGGGCCGATCTTGACGGCGGCGGTCGCCGTCATCCTGTCGTCGCCGGTTTTTTCGAGCGTCTGGCAGCCGGGGATGCAGCGTTTGAGGATCTCGGGATCGTTGAGCGCCGCCCACACCGCGGCGCGGGGCGCTTCGATCCTTTGCCGGCCGGTCATCTCCATTGCCTGTCCTCCCTCGGGCGGCACCGATGTAAACACTCGATTACCTGCGCTTTGATTAGCAGCCTTCAGCCGTTTGTCGCTCCCAAATTCGCCTGTTCCGCCCGGCGCAGGCGAATCCGCTCGATAAAGCCGTCGCGTTCGCGTGCGAGCAGCCGGTCGGCATCGGTCTCGCCGCGATTGCCCTCGAACATCGCCTTGGTGATGCGCACCGCGTCGCGATCGAACCCGGCGATCCGCGTGGCCGTGGCCAGCGCCTCGGCGTGAAGATCGGCGTCCGCGACGACGCGCGCGATCAGGCCGATCCGCGCCGCCTCGTGCGCGTCGATCGTCGCCGCGTTCAGGCACAGGTCGAGCGCGCGGCCATAGCCGATCAGCTGCGGCAGCAGCGCCGTCGCGCCGAGTTCGGGCATCGTGCCGAGCTTCACGAACGGAAAGGAATAGGTCGAGGATGCGCCGCCGATCCGCAGGTCGAACGGCAGGATCTGCGTCACGCCCGCGCCGATCGCCGGGCCCTGGATCGCGGCGACGACGGGCTTCGAACGGGCGATGAGCGTAAGCCAGTTGTCGCCCTCCGCCATCGACAGCGTCGCCATGTTGGGGCGCTTGCCCGTCGCCGGGTCGCGCGGTTCGGGCGGGGCCTTCAGGTCGACACCGGCGCAGAACACCGGGCCGGTCGCGGCGATCAGGATCGCGCCGATCGCCGCATCGGCGTTGGCGCGTTCGATCGCGGCGTGGATCGCGCGGTACATGCCCGCGTCCCACGCATTGCGGCGGTGCGGGCGGTCGTAGGTGACGACCGCGACTGGTCCTTCGACCGCGTAGACGATGTAATGTTCGCTGCTCACCCCCAGCCGTTCACCGCTGCCCGAAGGTCGATCCGACGCGCTCGGCGAAATCGGGGGCGATGCCGGGGCCGCGATAGCTTTCGTGCGCCAGGCCCTGCGCCAGCGCTATGTCCTGCGTCTCGATCTGCAGGCGCTTGTTGCCGCGGTGGCTGTGCCAGGAGAGGGCGGCGATATCCTTGGCCAGCGCCGCCAGCTCGGCCTCGAACACGTCGTCGGCGACGCAGAGATTGGCGAGGCCGATACGCTCCGCCGTGCGCCCGTCGACCTGCCGCGCGGTGAACATCATCTCGCGCGCCTTGAACGTGCCGACGCGGCGCGGCAGCCGCTGGCTCATGCCCCAGCCGGGGACGAGGCCCCATTTGGCATGCGTGTCTGCGAAGCGCGCCGATTCGGCGGCGAGGATGATGTCGGCCCCCAGCACCAGCTCCAGCCCGCCGGTGAAGCACGGGCCGTGGACGGCGGCGATCACCGGCTGCGGCAGGTGCGCGAGCCGCTCGATCGTGCGCGCCTGGAAATTCTTCTTTGGCGCACGCTGCTGCTTGCCGAGATCGGCGCCTGCCGAAAAGACCGGGCCGTTGGCGCGCAGCACGACGACGCCGACCGAATCGGTTTCCGCCTCCAGCGCGGCGAGATGCGCGTCGAGCGCGACGAAGACGTCGACGTTGAGCGCGTTGCGCTTGTCGGGGCGGTTGAGCGTCAGCGTCGCGACGCCCTCGGCATCGGCGCGCAGGACGAGCGGCTCGGGCGGTGTTTCGGTCATAGTCTCTCCTCGAACCGGATCGGTGCCTTGCCGCCGGACTATCGACGCGCCGCGGACTCGTCCAGCGGTGCGATTCAGTTGACACGGTGTTTGCTAACTGCGAACTCTCGGATACCGGAGCTGCCGTAGCGCAGCCCGCCGAGAGGATAGCGGAATGCGCAGAGTCGCAAGGCCATGACCGACTATGACGTGCCCGCCTGGCTCGCCGGCGAGACCGCCATCGTCACCGGCGCGGGCGCGGGCATCGGCCGTGCGACCGCGGTGCTGCTCGCCCGGGCCGGCGCGTTCGTCGTCGCCGCCGACCGTGACCTTGCCGCTGCCGAGGCGACCGTGGCGGCGATGGGCGCAGGGCAGGCGCTCGCCCTCGACGTGGCCGATGCCGATGCGGTGCGCGCGGCGATCGCGGCGGTGCATGATGCCCGCGGGCGGATCGACATCCTCGTCAACAATGCCGGCGTCTATCCGATGGTGGCGCTCGACCAGCTCGACGCGGCGACCTGGACGCGCACGCTCGGCATCAATCTGCTCGGCGCGAGCGCGGCGATGCAGGCCGCCGCCGCAGTGATGACGGCGGGTGCGCGAATCGTGAACATCTCGTCCATCGATTCGCTGCGGCCGTCGGCGCCGGGGCTCGGCCATTACGGCGCGTCGAAGGCCGCGCTCAACGCGCTCACCCGCTCCGCCGCGGTCGAGCTGGGGCCGCGCGGCATCCGCGTCAACGCGCTGCTGCCCGGGGTGATCGCGACCGAGGGCACCAGCGGGTCGCCGCCCGAATACCGCCAGCCGTTCATCGACCGCGCGCCGGCGCGGCGGCTCGGCGCGCCCGACGACATCGCCCGCGCGGTGCTGTTCCTCGCCGGGCCGCTGGCGGCGTTCGTCCACGGCCAGCAACTGGTCGCCGACGGCGGCCTCACGATCAACGGATGATGCTCTTTCGAAAGGGACCGAACATGGCCGAATACAAGTTCGTCGTCTTCTCCAAACCCGCCGAGGGCCGCGAGGATGAATACAACCGCTGGTACGACGAACGGCACGTGCCGGACGTGGTCGCCATCCCCGGCTTCACCGGCGCGAAACGCTACCGCCGCGTCCCCGCCGAGGGCGAGCAACCCGCCTGGAACTACCTCGCCATCTATGACATCGAAAGCGACGACGTGAGTGCGGCGATGGCCGCCCTGATGACGCGCGCGGGCACCGACGCCATGCCGATCAGCGAAGCGCTGGGCGGCGCGGAAACGCATCTGTTCGAAGCCATCCCGGCCGTGGAGACCGTATCATGAGCACCGTCACCCTAGACCGTGTCGATCTCGCCAACGGCGTCGATCCCAACCGCGAATATGCGCTGCGCACCGAGCCGCCCGCTGACAAGTTCCGCTTTGCCGAGAACTACATGCTCGCAGTCTACGATCCCGTGCTCGATCTCGGCATGTGGCTGCACCTCGGCACCTGCCCCGACGATTTCGCGCAGTGGGAGGAGCAGGTGCTGATGACGCTGCCGGGCGACGGCGGCTTCCTCTGGACACGCGCCTATAGCCGCCCGACACCCGACCAGAAGCCCGGCGGGCCCAACATGCGATGGGACGTGATCGCCCCGTTCGAACGGCTGCGCGTCACCTTCGACGGCATCGGCATCCGCACGCCTTACGCCGAAATGATGGCGGGTCGCGTGCGCGACGCGAAGCAGGAGCTGTTCGCGATCGATCTTTATGTCGAGGCGTTGGCGCCCGCGTGGGACAATCACGTCTCGGCGGCGAGCGGCGGTGCGCGCGGCAGCATGGCCGAGCAGAGCTGGGCGAGCGAACATTACCAGCAGACTTTCCGCGCAACCGGCACGGTCCGCATTGATGGCAAGGATCTCGCTTTCAACGGTACGGGCGTGCGCGATCATTCGCGGGGGCAGCGCGGGCACAAGCCCTGGGCGTTCGGCGGGCACAATCTGTGGTCCGCGCCGTTCGCCAGCGGCAAGGCGTTCGGCATGCAGCGGATGTGGACGCCCGATTTCCAGGGCACGCTCAACGTCGGCTTCGTCTATGTCGACGGCCAGTTCCACCATACCGATCTGATCACGCCGCCGGGCTATCTGGAGCATGTCGCGCTGTCGGGCGATCCGCTCGAGCTGGTGATGCGCTCGCCGCTCGGCGAGCATCGTATCACCGGCGTGCTGAAAAAGACGATCTTTTGCACCTTCGGCGATCCGTGGGGCTATCATTTCGGCGCGGACCTGAGCGAGCCGCGCGGGCTGTTCGTGCCGGGCTTCGCCGAATTCACCTGGGACGGCGAGGTGAGCTACGGTCTCGCCGAGCGCTCCGGGCGGATCGGGAAACTCCCGGCGTGAGCTCGGCGGTTCGCGAGAAGCACGATCTCGGCGTGCCGACCAAGGTCCACACGCGCGACCCGGAGGCGCTGAAGCCGGTGCTGGCCGAGTTGCTCGCCGCCGAGTTTCCCGAGCGGGCGGCGCTCACCGTCACGCGCGCCGATGCGCCGACCGGGGCGGGCGTCAACAACGAGACGCTGCTGCTCGATCTCGCCTGGCGCGGGGGGGAGGGCGGCGCGGTGCTGCGCATCGACAGCGCCGACACGTTGTTCCCGCAGCCCGCGTTCGACACGCATATCGCGCTCTACCAGCTCGTCGCCGAGCTGACCGACGTGCCGGTGCCGCGCGCCTTCGGGCTGCATACCGATCCCGCGCTGTTCGGGCGGCCGTTCTTCTTCATGGACCGCATCAAGGGCAGGGTGCCGAGCGACCAGCCGCCCTTCCATACCGAAGGCTGGGTGTACGATCTCGACACGGCGGCGCGCGCATCGATGTGGCGGCAGGCGGTGGCGGCGATGGCGAAGCTGCACGCGCTGCCGCTCGACCGGCTGACGATGCTGGAGCGCCCGGCGCTCGGCCGGTCGGGCGTCGAGCAGCAGTTCGTCTACAAGCTCGGCTATATGGAATGGGCACTGGACGGCGATCGCCATCCGGTGCTGGAGGCGGCGGCCGACTGGCTGCGCGCGAACCTGCCCGCCGACGCCGGCACCGGCTTCGCCTGGGGCGATGCAAGGCCGCAGAACCTGATGTTCGACGACGGCCAGCTGGTCGCCCTGCTCGACTGGGACATGGCTTCGCTGGGCGGCGCGGAGATGGATTTCGCGTGGTGGACGATCATGGACCTGTCGGTGACGCACGCGCGCGGCGTGCCGCGCCTGTCGGGCTGGGGATCGCCCGCCGATACGATGGCGCTGTGGGAGCAGCTTTCGGGGCGCAAACTGCGCGACATGCGCTGGCACTTCGCCTTCGCCGCCTTCCGCGCGGGCGTGATCGTGATGCGGCTGGCGAAGATGCTCGACGCGCGCGGACATCTGCCGGCGCAGTCGATGGACTGGAAGGACAACAATATCGGCATCCAGTATCTCGCGTCGATGCTCGATCTGCCGCCGATGAGCGCGGACAGCAGGCCGTGGCCGGGGCCCGCCGCCTAGTCGATCGCGATGCCGATCTTGCCGAAGAACGCGCCCGTCTCCAGCGCGCGCAGCGCATCGGCGAGGCGGTCGAGCGGCCAGACGCGATCGACGACCGGGCGGATGCGGTTCGCGGTGATCGCGCGCAGCATCGCCTCCACCGCGTCGCGGCTGCCGACGGTGACGGGCACGACCGGCACGCCGATCTCCGCTCCCCAGGAGAAGCCGCCGTCGAGCATTCCGATCGCCGCGATCGCGCCGCCCGGCGCAAGCGATGTGGCGGAGGCTTCGAGCGATCCCGTGCCGACCACGTCGACCACCAGATCGGCACCGCGCCCCGCCACCCGACGCGCTTCGCCTGCCCAGTCGGGCGTCGTCCGGTAATTGACGAGGTAATCCGCGCCGAGCGCGCGTGCCCGCGCCAGCTTCGCGTCGGACGAGGAGGTGACGATCACCTCCGCGCCCGCGGCCTTGGCGAACTGCAGCGCGGCGATCGAGACGCCCCCGGTGCCCTGCACCAGCACGAGGTCGCCGGGCCGCACGGCGCGTGCGAGGGTGATCGCGCTCCACGCCGTGATGCCGGCGCACGGCAGCGTCGCCGCTTCGAGATCGCCGATCGTATCGGGCAGGAGTACGAGGTTCTCCGCGTCGAACGCCGCGTGGCTGCGCGCGACGCCGTCCACGCTACCGCCGAGATGGCTGCGTCCCATGTTCTCCGCCCCGCCCGAGAGCCACCCTTGCGCGAAGATCGGCGACACGCGCGACCCCACGCGCACGTGCGTGACGCCTGCGCCGACCGCCACGACCTCGCCCGCGCCGCACGACAGCGGCACATAGTCCGGTTCCTTCGTCATGCCCGGCAATGCGCCGCGCACCCCGATCAGGTCGCGGTAATTGAGGCTGGCGGCGCGCAGCCGCACCACCGCCTCGCCGGCCTGCGGCTTGGGGATCGGGCTCTCCTCGATACGAAGCGCCTCGATCCCGCCGCCCCCTTTGGCGATAATCCGTATGCTCATCCCGCCGTCACCCCACCGTCGGCCGTCAGGATCGCGCCCTGCACCGCGCTGGCGGCGGGCGAGGCGACGAAGGCGATCAGCGCCGCCACCTCGGACGCCTGCGTCGCGGGGCGCTGGCCCGAATAGCGCAGCACCTTGGCCATATCGATCCCCTCGGGCATGGTGTTGCCCTCGCCGATCTCGGTCGCCATCGTGCCGGGGCAGACGGCGTTGATGCGAATGGGCGCATCCATATATTCCATCGCCAAGCTCTTCGTCATCTGGACGACGGCGCCCTTCGAGGCTGCATAAGGTACGATATAAGGGCAGCCCATCAGCCCGGCCTGCGACGCGACGTTGACGATGTTGCCGCGCGTTTCGATCAGATGCGGGATCGCCGCCTGACAGAACCAGAAGGGGGCTGCGGCGTTGACCGCCATCACGCGGGCATATTCGGCCTCGGGCACGTCGGTCGCATGGTTGAAGCGCACGATCGCGGCGACGTTGCAGAGCACGTCGAGCCGGCCATAGGCGGCGACCGCGGCCTCTACCGCGGCGATGCACTGCGCGCGCTCGGCGATGTCGGCGGTGAAGGTCTCGACGGTGAACCCCTGCGCGGTCAGCTCCGCCTTCGTCGTCGCGAGCCGATCGCCGAGGATATCGACGAGGAACAGCGCCGCGCCCTCCGCCGCAAGCGCCTCGCCGACCGCGCGGCCGAGCCCGCGCGCGCCGCCGGTGATGAGCGCGACGCGGCGCACGTCCGTGCCGGTCATGCGGCGTCCCAGGTCAGCGGCAGATGGTTGACGCCCCACACGCCGTCGGTGTGCCACCGCACGGTCTCGCCCTCAGGCACGCGGATGTGGATGAAACGGCTCAGCCATTCCTCCAGCACGACCTTGATCTCGCGCTTGGCCAAATGGATGCCGAGGCAATTATGCACCCCGGTCGCGAGCGTCAGGTTGCGGCCCTTCCGCGCCGGGTCGATGCGGTGCGGATCGGCATAGGCGGCGGGGTCGCGGCTGGCGAGATAGGTCGGCACCAGAATCCAGTCGCCCGCCTTCAGCGTCACGCCGTGGAAATCCATGTCGCGCGTGACGGTGCGGCGTGTGCCCGTCACGCCGAAGGCGCGCAGCAGATCGTCGACCGCACCCGGAATCTGCGCCGGATCCGCTCGCAACCGCGCCTGCAGCGCCTGATCGTCGGCGAGATGCCGGAAATACCAGCCGAGGCTCGACATCACCGTGTCGAGCCCGCCGAGATAGAGTACCATCAACATGCCCATGATCTCGCCAGTGTCGAGCGGGCGACCGTCGATCTTCGCGGTCAGGATCGCGGTGACGAGGTCGTCGCGCGGATCGCTGCGCCGCGCTTCGGCATAGTCTTCGAGATAGTCCTTGATCGCGCGCGCCGCACCCACCCGCTCGGCCATGGTGGGCGCGCGCATGAAGGCGTCCTCCCAGGCGAGGAACTGCGGCAGCATTTCGCGCGGCAGCCCCATCAGCGCGAGGAAGATGTAGGAGGGGAAGAGACTCGCGAAATCCTCGATGAATTCGCAGCGGCCCTTCGCCTCGACGGCGTCGAGCAACTCGCGCGCGACCGACCGTACCATCGGCTCCAGCGTGTTGATCGCGCTCGGCTGGAACCACGGCTGCAGGATCTGGCGATAGGCACGGTGCGCAGGCGGATCGATCTCGAGCGGGTTGAGCCGCCAATCGACGCCGAGCAACTGGCTGGCGTCGTTCGAATCGCCGCTCATGAAGCGATCGGCGTCCATGAACACTTCCTCGATCAGCGCGTAGCGCGTCGGCACCCAGGCTGGTTGCCCGCGCGATCCGCCGCGCGCCCAGATCAGCTCGGGCCCGTCGTGCAGGCGGGAGATCGCGACGAACGGATCGTCGAGCTCGCGCGCGAAGGCATCGATATCGTGTTCCCAAACCAGTTTGGGTGGCACATGCGCGGGCACGTCCGCTTCGATCGACAGGTTGGTCGCCATTGCCCTCTCCTCGCTGCGCGCCGGGCGACTACCGCCCGCAGATTTTGGATGCGTCGCTGAACCTAATCTGCAATAACAGTGGACGCAGTGTCAACAAATAGAAGAGACGCGCCGTGGGTGAGGTTGCCAAACTGACGCCGCCAGGAGGGGCGAAGGCCGATCCGTATTTCATTCCGGCCGAGGCCTATACCTCCGCCGATCATGCGCGTCGCGAGAAGGAGCGATTGTGGCCGCGCGTGTGGCAGATCGCCTGCCGGGTCGAGCAACTGCCCGACATCGGCAGCCAGATCGTCTATGATATCTGCGACGATTCGATCCTCGTCGTGCGTGCGGCCGATGGCATCCGTGCCTTCTACAACGCCTGCCCGCATCGCGGCCGGCAACTGGCGAGCGGGGCGCGGCGCACGCAGGAGATCGTCTGTCCCTTCCACGGCTGGCGCTTCAAGCTCGACGGGCGCTGTTCGCACGTACCGTACGGCGGCGACTGGCAGGGCAGCCTCGGCGACGCGGATCGCAATCTCGTCGCGGTGCAGTGCGACACCTGGGGCGGCTTCGTGTTCGTCAATCCCGATCCGGCCGCAGCACCACTCGCCGATTTCCTCGGCGAGGTGGTGACGAAGCTCGGGCCGTACGAGATCGAGAACCAGCGCTTCCGCTGGGCCGCCTCGGTCGAGATCAACTGCAACTGGAAGCTGGCGATCGAGGCGTTCGACGAGGCCTATCACGTCCAGACGACGCACCCGCAACTGCTCAAGGCATTCGACGACCGTACGACGGCCAACATCACCGGCCCGCACGGGTATCTGCGGCGTTCGGCCGATGCGGGAGGGCTCGGTACGCCCTCGCCGCTGCTGGGGCGGGCCGCGCCCGACGATGTGCGGCCGCTGGTACTCGAATTCATGCGGCAGATGGTGTTCGACGTGAAGAGCGTGTTCGCCGAGCGCGACATGGCCGCCGCCGCGCGGATCATGACCGAGCTGCCCGCCGACGTCTCCGCGCCCGAGGCGCTGGGCGCGACTTTGCGCTTCCGGCGCGAGGCGGCGGAGGCGGCGGGCGTCGGCTGGCCGGCGATCACGCCCGAGCAGATGGCGACGAGCGGCAGCACCTGGCACATCTTCCCCAATATCGTCGTGCTGCCGCAGCCGACCGCGTCGCTCTGGTATCGCGCCCGCCCGCTTGGCCGCGGCGACGATCCCGAGCGGTGCCTGTTCGAATTCTGGGCGCTGGAACGCTATGCGCCGGGCTATGCGCCCGAGGTGACGCAGACGCACTATGCGGACTGGCGCACCTTCGACGCTTTGCCGTCCTTCCTCGCGCAGGACTTCGCCAATCTGCCCTATATGCAGGCGGGCGTGCGCAGCCGGGGGTTCAGGGGGGCGCGCGTCAATCCGGTGCAGGAGGGCATCATCGCCAATTATCATGCCCACATCCGGGCGATGATCGATGAGGCGTGAGGGGCCCGCAACCTTGCGCTTGCGCGTTTCGACCTTATCGGTGGTGTCATGGGTAATGTGACGCAAACCGCGATCGACGGCGAGGCCGGGGCCGAATGGGACGCGCCGGGCGCCGAGGAAGCGTCGCGCGACCGGTTGACCAAGTGGGAATTGCGCAAGATCAAGACCCGCCGGCTGATCCTGCATGCCGGGCGCGAGCTGTTCGCCGATCGCGGCTTCATCACCCCGCGCGTCGAGGATGTGGCGCGCGCGGCTGGGGTCAGCCGCGCCGCTTTCTACCTGCATTTCCGCTCGCTCGAGGATCTCATCCAGGCGGTCTTCAGTCGCGAGGTGCGCTGGCAGTTGCGGCGCTACCGCAGCCTGACCAACGAGACTTTGGGCAGCACGCGTAAGATTCGCGGCTGGCTGGAACGGTTCTTCGCCAGCTTCCGGCAGGAACGGCAGTATATCCTGATCGTCTACCGCGCCTTGTCGAGCAACCCGGAGACGATGCGGGTGATCTTCGATGAGCATCGCCGCGTCGTCGGTTCGCTCGCGCGCCGCGTGCCCTCGCTGCGGCTGGTCGGCGAGGACGGCAAGCCCGACCGCGTGCGCGTGACGGAACTCCACACGCTGCTGCGCCGCATCGACGAACTGTCACTCTACAGCGCTTTCAACGCCTGGAGCGAGGACACCGACCTCGCGGTCGATCTGCTCGCGCGCGACATTATCCGTTTCGCGGAAGGGCCCGCCGCGGCCTGAGGCATCCCCTTCTCCAAATTGTTTGACACCGTGTCGACTATTGTCCTAGTCTCGAGTCGATCGATGGCGCGTGCCGGCTGGCGCGCAAAGCCGACGACGAGAGGAGAGAGGCGATGGAAACGCTGGACGGCGGCGCGCGCGTGGGGGATGCCGAAGACCTGTTCGATCCGCCGCCACTGAAGCCGGAACCCGAACACCCGCCGCTGTACATGCGCGATGTTCTCGCCCGCGACCCGTTCCCGCCGCCCGCGAACATGTTCGAGGACCAGCAGGCCTATCTGGGATCGGGCCCGATCCCGGCGTCGCGCTATTTCAGCCGCGACTATGCCGCGCTCGAAAAGGAAAAGATGTGGTCGAAGGTCTGGCAGTTCGCCTGCTGGGGCCACGACATCCCCAATCCGGGCGACATCCACGTCTATCGTATCCTCGATCGCTCGGTCCTGGTCGTTCGCCAGCGCGACGGATCGGTGAAGGCGTTCGTCAACGCCTGCCTGCACCGCGGCCGCGAACTGTGCGAGACGCACACGCATCAGAACGAGCTGAAATGCCCGTATCATTATTTCACCTGGGGTCTCGACGGATCGCACAAATGGACGCCGGCGAAATGGGATTTCCCGCAGCTCGACGAGAAGAAATTCAGCCTTCCCGAAATCCGGGTTGAGGAATGGAACGGTTTTCTGTTCGTGAACTTCGACACGGATGCTCCGAACCTTGCCAGTTACATGGGATCACGCTTTCTCGATCACTGGAAGGGGTGGGATTTTTCGAACCGCTACAAGGCGGTTCACGTCAAAAAGACCATTAATTGCAACTGGAAGGCGGGGATGGACGCCTTCATCGAGGGCTTCCACGCCTTCGCCTCGCACAGCCAGGGTGCCGCGATCAGTTGCGAGGATATCGGCCAGTTCGACATCTACGACGACGCGCCGCACATGAGCCGCTTCATCCTCCCGCTCGGCATGCCGTCGTTCCGGCTCGATCCGCGCCCCGACGATGCGACCGCGTTCGAATATATGTGCGCGGGCTTCCTGCCCGAGGCGCTGGGCACCGACGAGGGCAGGCTGCAGCCGGGCGAGGATGCGCGCGCGGGATCGGCGCGCGTCGCCCGGAAGAGCTATGTCAAGAAATACGGCATCGACCCCGCGACCGTCTCCGACAGCGAGGCGCTCGACGCGATCAGCTATTTCATGTTCCCCAATTTCATGCCGTGGCCGACCCTGGCCTATCCGCTGGTCTATCGCTTCACCCCGCTCGAAGACCCGGACTGGTGCGTGTGGGAGACGATGCTGTTCCACCCCTTCACCGGGGAGCGGCCACCGAGCTGCGCGGTCAACGATCTCGGCACCGACGGATCGATGGTCGACGATGCGACCGAGCTGGGTGGCCTCGCGCTCGTGCTGCATCAGGACGACGTGCAACTGCCCGCGGTTCAGCGCGGCATGAAGAATCTGGCGAGCGGCGAGCTGATCCTGACCGAGACGCAGGAACTGCGCATCCGCCACCTGCACAAGGTGCTCGAGGATTATATCAACCGGTGAGCGGGGCGGTGGCATTGTCGGTTGCCCCTCAGGAGGCGGAGGTGCGGATCGAGCCGCTGGGCGAGACGATCCGCCTGCGGCCGGGCGAACCGCTGATGCGCGGCGCGCAGCGGCAGGGTCTGTCGTGGCCGACGATCTGCCACGGCCAGGCCTTTTGCGGGCAATGCTGGGTGCGCGTGACGGACAGCGCCGAGCCGTTGCCGGAGCCCGACGCGAAGGAACGTAACGCCCTGCGCGCGGTGCCGTCACATCTCCAGGGCCCGACCGTGCGGCTGGCCTGCCAGCTCAAGCCGACCGGCACGATCACCGTCGAACGCGCGCAGGTTTCGCGCCCCGCCCCAACACCCAAGCCGGAGCAAGGACAGGCCGAATGACAAGCCCAAGGACAAGCAATGCTCCAGACGGCGACACGCTCGTCGAAATCTACCGCCGCGCGCAGCTGATCCGGCATTGCGGCGAGCAATTCCTCAAGACGATCCGCGCCGGGCGTATCCAGGCACCCTATTACTCACCGCGCGGGCAGGAGGTGCTGGCCGCGGCGACGATGGTGACGCTGGCGGCGGACGACTATGTCGTGACAATCTACCGCGGGCTGCACGATCAGCTCGCGAAGGGCGTGCCGCTCAAGGAGCTGTGGGCCGAATATGCCGGTAAGGCCTCGGGATCGTGCAAGGGCAAGGGCGGGCCGATGCACATCACCCACCCGGCCTCGGGCGTGGTGGTGACGACCGGCGTGGTGGGATCGGGCATCCCGATCGCCAACGGCCTCGCGCTCGCCAGCCAGGTCAATGGCGACGGCAAGATCGCGCTGACCAGCTTCGGCGACGGTGCCACCAACATCGGCGCGTTCCACGAGGCGCTCAACCTCGCCTCGGTGTGGAAGCTGCCGGTGATCTTCCTCTGTCAGAACAATCTCTATGCCGAGCATACCAGCTTCGCCAACGGCACCGGATGCGAGAATATCGCGATGCGCGCCGCATCCTACGGGATGCCGGGCGTACAGGTGAACGGCAACGACGCGGTGGCGATGTACCGTGCGGCGGCCGACGCCGTGGCGCGGGCGCGGGCGGGCGAGGGGCCGACGCTGATCGAGGCGCGCACCTTCCGCTTCGAGGGGCATATCCTCGGCGACGACAGCCATTACATTCCGAAGGAGGAGATGGCCGCCGCCATCGCCGCCGATCCCGTGCCGGCGCTGCGCCGCCAGATCGTCGCAGCGGGATACGCGACGGACGAGGCGCTCGACGCCATCGAGGACCGAATCGTCGCCGATGTCGCCGAGGCGCTCGCCTACGCCATAGCCGAACCCTATCCCGACGTCGCCGAGCTCGGCCGCGACGTCCTAGACGTGGAGATCGTCCCTTGACCGCGACCCTGGAAGCAACGGCACCTGCGGACACAAAGCCGCGCATGATCTTCGGCGCGGAGGCGGCGCTGCAGGCGCTCGACGCGGCGATGGGCGAAGATCCCACCGTGCTGCTGTTCGGCGAGGATCTTGCCGATCGCGAGGGCGGCGGGGTGATGGGCGCGTCGAAGGGCCTGTCCACCAAATACGGCGACCTGCGCGTGCGATCGACGCCGATTTCGGAGCAGGCGATCATGGGCGCGGCGGTCGGCGCGGCGATCGCGGGGATGCGCCCGGTCGCCGAGATCATGCTGATGAACTTCCTGACTGTGTGCATGGACCAGATCGTCAATCACGCCGCCAAGATCCGCTTCATGTCGGGCGGGCAGACGTCGTGCCCGCTCACCATCCGCACCATGACCGGCGTCGGTGCCGGGCTCGGCGGGCAACATAGCGACATGCTGGAGGCGTGGTTCGCGCATGTCCCCGGCCTGAAGGTGGTGGTGCCGTCCAACCATGCCGACTGGACCGGGCTGCTCCACGAATCGATCATGGACGACAATCCGGTGCTGTTCGTGGAATCGACGCTGATGATGCGCGCCAAGGGGGCCGCCGCGCCGATCGGGCACCGCCTGCCGCTCGGCAAGGCCAATGTCGCGCGCACTGGCAGCGACGTCAGCGTGATCGGCTATGGGCGGCCGATCAACGACGCGCTGGCGATCGCCGAGAAGCTTTCGGGCGAGGGCGTCTCGGTCGAGGTGATCGACCTGCGCACCGTCGCGCCGTGGGACAAGGAGGCGGTGCTGACCTCGGTCGCCAAGACCGGGCGCGCGGTGATCGTGCATGAGGCGGTGCGCAATTTCGGTTGCGGCGGGGAGATCGCCGCGACGATCGGCGAGGAATTGTTCGGCCAGCTGAAGGCCCCGATCCGCCGCGTCGGATCGCGCAACACGCCGGTGCCGGTGTCGCCCGTGCTCGAAAAGGCTTTCGCCTGGAGCCAGAGCGACATCGAGGCGGCGATCCGCAGCACCCTGAACTGACTGGGGGGACACATGGCGTACGACATTCTGGTGCCGCAACTGAGCTTCTCGATGACCGAGGGGACGATCGTCGAATGGCTCGCCGAGGACGGCGCGGCCGTGACGGAGGGAGCGCCGCTATTCTCGATCGAGGCGGACAAATCGACGGTCGAGGTGCCCGCGCCCGCCTCCGGCACGCTCAGCATCACGAGCGAGCTCAATGAGGCCTATGCCGTCGGCACGGTGATCGGAAGCATCGCATGAACGCGCCCGCCGGCAAGCCGGTGGCGGCCGGCGAGCTGCTCGATTGTGTGCCCGATACCGGCACCGAGATCGGCGCGGCGATCGTCGTCGCGGATGCCGATGCCTTCGCCTGGGACGACCAATGCGACATGCTCGTCATCGGCTTTGGGCTGGCCGGTGCGGCGGCGGCGCTGAAAGGTGCGGAGCTGGGCGGGATGGATGTCGTCCTTGCCGATCGCTTCGACGGCGGCGGCACCAGCGCCCTGTCGGGCGGGGTCGTCTATTCGGGCGGCGGAACCCGCGTGCAGAAGGAGCTCGGCATCGCCGACAGCGCCGACAATCTCGCCGAATATATGGCCTACGAGGCGGGCGAGGTGCGCAAGGCATCGACGATCCGCCGCTTCGCGGACCGCAGCGCGTCGATGATCGACTGGCTGGAGGCGCGCGGCGTGAGCTACGGCGGCCCGCTGGAGACGCGCAAGACGAGCTATCCGCCGGCCAGCAAGTTCCTCTATTATTCGGGCAACGAGGTCGCGCCCGCCTATGCGACCGCCGACGGCCCCGCGCCGCGCGGCCACCGCGCGATCCCGACGCGCGAGGAGGATTACAGCAAATATTCGGGCTTCGTGCTGATGTCGACGCTGCAGCGCTATATCGAGGCGGACACGCCGATCCGCCTCAAGCTGAAGGCGTCGGCGCGGCGGCTGGTGGTCGACGGCACGGGCCGTGTGATCGGCGCTGAGCTGTGGCAGATTCCGCCGGGCAGCGCGGCCGCCGAGAAGCACAGCGCTTTGCGTATCAAGAGCCAGAGCATGATGCGCGCCATGCTCGGCCTGACGCAGGGCGACTGGCGCAAGATGGCGGCGATCGAGCGCAAGGAGGCGAAGCCGCTGCTGGTACGCGCGCGGCGCGGCGTCGTGCTGTCGACGGGCGGCTATGGCAACAACCCGGAGATGCTGAAGCGCACCGCGCCCGAATATGTCGGTAATCGCATCGCCGGGACGCCGGGCTGCGACGGATCGGCGGTGCGGCTGGGTGCTGCGGTCGGTGCGGCGCTGGGGCAGATGCATCTGTGTTCGCCGTGGCGCTTCATCGCGCCGCCGATCAGCTGGATGAAAGGCGTGCTGGTCGGGCCCGAGGGCACCCGTATCGTCAACGAACAGCTCTACGGCGCAAACGTCGGCAACGCGATCATGACGAAGGCGGGCGGCAAGGCCTGGCTCATCACCGACCAGCCCTTGCAGGACAAGGCGTTGGCGGAGCTGAAGGACAAGGAATTGTGGCCGTTCCAGCGGCTGCCGGGCAAGTTCCTCGCCTGGCGCGCGAAGAAGGCGAGCACGATCGCCGGGCTGGAGAAGAAGATCGGCCTGCCGAGCGGCAGCCTGCAGCGTACGATGACGGCCTATAACGACGCGATCCGCGCCGGCCGGCCAGATGCCGAGGGCAAGGGCGACGAGCAGCGCGTGCTGCTGGAGACGGGGCCGTTCTACGCGATGAACCAGTCGGCCGGCGTCAAGCTCAACCCGATCGGGCAGATCACGCTCGGCGGGCTGCTGACCGACGAGGACAGCAACGCCGTGCTGGGGACAGACGGTGCGCCGGTCACGGGGCTGTACGCCGCCGGACGCTCGGCGGTGGGCCTGTGTTCGCAGAATTACGTCAGCGGCATGTCGCTTGCCGATTGCATCTTCTCGGGCTGGACCGCGGCCGAGGCGATCGCGGGGAACCGCGAACCGGCGTGACGGATCGCGAAGGGGGAGCGACATGCTGAGCCTGCAGGAAATCTCCGACCGGATCGAGATCGCGATGCTGCTCGATCGCTATGCCGGTGCGATCGACCGGATCGACATGGCGCTGCTCGACAGCGTCTTCACGCCCGATGCCGCGATCGATTACACCGCCTTCGCCGAATGGGGCGGCATCGCGGGCAGCTACCCGGAGATCCGCGCGTGGCTGGCGGCGGGGCTGCCGCGGTCGCCGGGGTTCCAGCATATCGTCGCCAACAAGGAAATCGCGCTCGACGGCGACGCCGCGACGGGCCGCATCCTGTGCCTCAACCCGATTGTGCTGCCGGTGGCGGATACGGACGGGCGCCCCCGCGTCGGCTTCCACGGACTTTGGTATCTCGATCGCTACGTCCGCACGGCGGCGGGCTGGCGCATCGCGGCGCGAACCGAAGAGCGCTGTTTTTCCCACAATTTCCCGGAGCCTGCCCATGCTTGACGAAATCGACACGCCGCTCGCCATTCCTGCCGATGTCGAGGGGCTGACGCCCGAATTCCTGACGCAAGTGGTGCGCACGGTGCATCCGGGCGTCACCGTCACGGGCTTCGAACTGCTCGAGCGCAAGCGGTACGGCGAGATCATGGTCTCGACATCGGACCGGCTGAAGATGCGGCTCGACTACGCGCCCGGTGCGCCCGACGATCTGCCGCGCCAGGTCGCGGTCAAGATGAAGCGCAGCATCGACGCGGTGCTGGGCGAACTCTATCAGAACGAGGTCGATTTCTACGTGCGGCTGCGCCCTGGCCTCGCCATCGAGGCGCCGGTGGTGGTCGGCGGCGTGTGCGACAAGGAGACGGCGCTCTACTATCTGCTGCTCGAGGATCTGTCGCTGCGCGGCGCGGTGTTCCCCAGCGCGGTGCGCGACAACAGCCTGGCGGAGGTGCGCGCGGTGCTCGACCAGATGGCGCGGCTGCACGCGGCATCTGGGACAGCCCGCGCCTGCGCGGCGACCTTGCCTGGTATCAGAGCCATGTCGCGGGGTCGCTGCACGACCGCATGGACGCCTCGCTGCCGCTGACGATCAGCGGCGACATCGCGGTCAATCCGTTCAAGCGCGATCTCGTCGCGAGCCTCGACACCGACGTGCCGGCCCTGCACGCGCTCTATGGCGCGCTGCAGCGGCATCAGGCGACGCTGCCGCAGACGATTCTGCAGGGCGACGGCCATATCGGTAATGCGTATCTGCTGCCGGACGGTACGGCCGGGCTGCTCGACTGGCAGCTCACCGCGCGCGGCGCTTGGGCGCACGACGTCAATTACCTGATCCTCACCGCCCTCGACGTCGAGACGCGCCGTGCCGAGGAACGCGCGCTGCTCGGCCATTATCTGGAGCGTTTGCGCGAATACGGCGTCGTTGCGCCGCCTTCCGCGGAAGAGGCGTGGCTTGACTATCGCCGGGCGATCCTGTGGAGTTTCTACGTCGGTTGGCTGACCACGCCGATCGCCAATTACGGCGAGGCGCTGAACCGCGCCAACCTGACGCGCACCGGCACCGCGGTGCGCGACCACGACACGCTGCATCTGGTGAGGGAGCTGACTTGAGCGATCCGCTGTTCGATCCGCTCGCCGTTGGCGGCGGCGTGACTTTGCCCAACCGGCTGGTGATGTCGCCGATGACGCGCGGATTCTCGCCCGACGGCGTGCCGCCCGAGACGGCGGCGGACTATTACGGCCGCCGCGCCGAGGGCGGGATCGGCCTGATCGTGACCGAGGGCGTCGCGGTCGAGCATCCCGCCGCGATCGGCAATTCGGGGAGCGGGGGCGAGGACATTCCCGAGATGTTCGGCGAGGCTGCGCTGGCCGCGTGGCATGGGATCGTCGAGCGGGTCCACGGCGCGGGCAGCATCATCTTCCCGCAGCTCTGGCACCAGGGCGGGCTGCGCATCGACGACAGCGGGCGCTACAAGGGCCGATCGCCGCGCCCGTCGGGGATCTGGGGGCCGGAGACGCCGAGCCCGTTCTTCGCGGCGGAGTATCTCGCGCTTGCGACCGCCGAGACCGAACCGGCCAGCGAGGAGGAGATCGCCGACGTGATCGCCGCCTTCGCGCGCAGCGCCGCCAACGCGATGGCCTGCGGGTTCGACGGCATCGCGATCCACGGCGCGCACGGCTATCTGCTCGACACGTTCTTCTGGCACGTCACCAACCGGCGCGACGACGGCTGGGGCGGGCCGACGCTGGCCGAGCGCGCGCGCTTCGGCGCGGAGGTGGTGCGCGCGATCCGCCGCGAGATCGGCGACGCGCCGATCATGTTCCGCTTCTCGCAGTGGAAGCTGCACGATTACGGCGCGCGGCTGGCCGAGACGCCAGAGGCGCTGGCGGCGTTGCTGGAGCCGCTGGCCGATGCCGGGGTCGATATCTTCGACGCGAGTACGCGCAAGTTCGCGACGCCCGCCTTCGACGGCTCGCCGCTCGGCCTGGCGGCCTGGGCGCAGAAGATCACCGGCAAGCCGGCGATGGCAGTGGGCGGTGTCGGCCTTGCCGACGATCTGCAATCCTCGCTCGGGCAGAGTTCGGCGGTGGCGGACAATGTCGGCCAGGCGCGCGCGATGGTGGCATCGGGCGAGATATCGCTGGTCGGCGTGGGGCGCGGCCTGCTCACCAACGCCGACTGGGCCAGCCGCGTGCGGGGCGGCGAGCCGCTGCGCGCCTATGACGCCGCCGATTATCGCACGCGCGTCTGAGCGATCGTCATGCAGTTCACGATGGCCGACTTGCCGGTGCGCGACCGCTACAAGATCCTCGTCTCGACCGTGACGCCGCGGCCGATCGCCTGGGTCACGACCAAGGGCAGCAACGGCGTCGTCAATGCCGCACCCTACAGCTTCTTCAACGCGATGGGGGACGATCCCGCGCTCGTCGTGCTCGGCCTGCTGAAGGCGGTCGGCACCGGCGAGGACAAGGATACCGCGACCAACATCCTCGAGATGGGCGAGTTCGTCGTCAATCTGGTGGGCGAGCATGACGCCGAGGCGATGAACCTGTCGTGCGTCGATACGCCGCGCGACGTGAGCGAGATCGACTATGCCGGCATCGCGGTGACGCCCGCCACGCTCGTCGCGCCGCCGCTGATCGCCAGCGCGCCGGTCAGCTTCGAATGCCGCAAGGTCGAGGCGCTGGCCATCGGCCCGCGCCAGGTGATCGTGATCGGCGAGGTGCTGATGGCGCACATCAAGGACGAATTCATCGCCGATCCGGCACGGCTGCGCATCGACACGCGCGCGATGAAGCTGATCGGCCGGGTTCACGGCCCCGGCATCTATGTTCGCAACAGCGATACGTTCTCGATGGACCGGGGCGCCTTCGATCCCGATCACCTGCACCGGATGCTGGCCGAACGCGACGCCGGCTAGCGGGCGCGGGTCAGGGCTGACCGGGCCGCAATTCCACGAACAATCCCTCGGCCTCGGCGCAGAGCGTGTCGCCGTCGCGGAGGTCGGCCTTGAGCAGGCGCTTGCGGCCTTCTTCGTATTCGAACCAGCCGCGGATCTGGAGGCGCTTGCCAATCGGCGTGATCGAGCGGAAATCGACGTGGAGGAATGCCGTGCGACTGCGTTTTTGCGTGCCCGCGTTCGACAGCCGCCCGAGAATCTCGTCGAACAGCAGCGGAATCGCGCCGCCGTGGACCGCGCCGTTCCCGCCGAGATAATAGTCGCCGAAGGTCACGTGGCCGCGCACGCTCTCCGCGCTCGCCTCATCGATGAACAGTTGCGGCGACATCGTCTGCCCGCGGCCGGGCAGATCGCGGCGGTGCGCGAAGATCCGCTCGGCCTCGGGCACGGCCAGCGGGCGCAGCTTGCTTGACCAGCCCGCCATATCCTGGGTGAGCGCCGCGACGATGGCCTCGTCCGGGCTGGCGGCGGCGACATCGTCGAGAAAGGTGCGCAGCGTGTCGATCATCGCGCCGTAACCGGCCGGCCCGGCGGGCACCTGTCCCTCGACCCCGCGCCAGGTTTCGCTCCAATGCGGTGCGCTTGCGTGCTCTTCGTCCGACACGGCGTTTCCTATCGATTGCCTCGATCCGCCATCGGGCGGGGAGCGCCGTGCTGTCAATGCGACGCGGCGTGAGGCGGGCGACACGAAAAGCGCCGCCTTCGCTTGACGAATCCGGTCAACGCTGACTTACAAGCTATCAAAAAGCGGGAGAGGGCGATGCAAAACAGCGTGCTGCAGCGGAACCGGGACGTGCCGCTGCGCGATCTCGAGAACCGCGCCGACTGGATCCGGCTCGAGACGATCCGCCTCGTCGAGATCGCGAAGAGCGGGCATTATTCCAGCGTCTTTTCCTGCGCGGAGATGTTCGCGGCGCTCTACTACCGCACGCTGCGCCTCAACCCGACCGATCCGCTGTGGGCCGACCGCGACCGCTTCCTGCTCGGCAAGGGGCATGCGGCGATCGGGCAATATCCGATCCTCGCCGATCTCGGCTATTTCCCGGCCGACTGGCTCGACACCTACACCCGGCTCGGCAGTGCGCTTGGCGATCATCCCGACATGAACAAGGTGCCGGGCTGTGATTTCAGCTCGGGCTCGATCGGGCACAATCTGTCGGTCGGCGTCGGCATCGCGCTTGCCGCGAAGATGCGCGGTCGCGATTATCTGACCTGGGTGATGCTCGGCGACGGCGAGCTCAACGAGGGGCAGGTGTGGGAAGCGGCACAGTCGGCGGCGCATTACGGCCTTGCGAACCTGATCGGCATCGTCGACGCCAACGGCATGGGGCTGGACGGCGATGTCGGCGACGTGATGAACATCGAGCCGATCGCCGACAAGTTCGCGGCGTTCGGCTGGTCGACGCAGGAGATCGACGGGCACGACATGGCCGCCGTCGTCGCCGCCTTCGACAGCGCGCAGGATCAGGTGCGCGCGGAGGGCCGCCCGCACATGATCGTCGCGCGGACCAAGAAGGGGAAGGGCGTCGGCTTCATGGAAACCACGCCCTATTGGCACCTCGGCTTCCTCGGGCCCGCCGACAAGGCGGTCGCGGTCGGCGAGATCGAAGAGAGGATGGCGCGATGACCGATCCGGTGGCGGCCGCGGACGAGATGCTCGATCCCGCGAGCTGGAACATCCTCACCTCGATGCCGCGGCTGCCCGCGCTGACGATGAGCGCGGAGCTGGAGGAACTGGCGGCGGTGCGCGACGACATCGTCGTACTGACCGCCGATCTCGCCTCCTCCAACGGACTCGATGCGTTCGAGCGGCGCTATCCCGATCGCTTCGTCAACACCGGCATCGCCGAGCAGAACATGATGTCGCTCGCCGCCGGCATGGCCTCCACGGGCATGATTCCCTTCGTCTCGACCTTCGCATCGTTCGCGTCGCTGCTGTGTGCGGAACAGCTGCGCACCGACCTTGCCTATACGAAGATGAAGGTCCGCATTCTCGCGCATCACGCCGGCATCTCGATGGGCTTCTACGGCACGTCGCATCACGCGGTGGAGGATATCGCGGTGACGCGCGCGATGGGCAACATGACGGTCGTCTCCGCCGCCGACGGCAATGCGATCCGCGGGCTGATCCGCACCACGATCGATCTCGACGGGCCGGTCTACATCCGCATCGGGCGCGGGGCGGAGAAGCAGGTCTATGCGCAGATCCCCGATTTCGCCCACGGCCGCTTCGTGCCGCTGCGCGAGGGCGATGCGGCGACCGTGATCGCGACAGGACTCGGCGTGAAGGCGGCGATCGACGCTGCCGAGGCCCTGGCGCAGGAGGGCATCGCGGTGCGCGTGCTCGACGCGGTGTACCTCAAGCCGATCGACCGGGAGGCGATTCTGGCGGCGGCGCGCGAGACGGGCGGCATCCTGACCGTCGAGGAGCATAACCCCTATGGCGGGCTCGGCAGCGCCGTCGCCGAGGTGATCGCCGAGGCCGGGCTGGGCATCCGCTTCGCCAAGCATGCGCTGCCCGACGATTACGCGCTCGTCGCGCCGCCGACGCAGCTCTACCGCCACTACGGCCTGACCGGGCCGGGCGTGGCCGACGCGGTGCGGAAGCTGCTGGCATGACCGAGCCGTTGGGATCGATGCGCCGCTTCGCCGGCAAGGTCGTCGCGATTACCGGCGCGGCGTCCGGGATTGGTGCTGCGACCGCGACGCGCTTCGCCGCCGAGGGCGCGCGGCTCGCGTTGTGCGATCTTGCGGGGGACAGGCTCGCTGCCTTTGCCGAGGGGCTGGCCCTCGCACCCGCCGACCTGTTCCTGAAGGCAGTCGATGTGGCGGATGGTGCCGCTGTCGAAGCCTTTGTCGAGGCGGCGGCGGCGGCGCTCGGCGGGCTCGACGTGCTGGTCAACAATGCCGGGATCGGCTGTTTCGGCCACGTCGACGAAATCACGCCCGAGGCGTGGCGCAAGACGATGGCGGTCGATCTCGACGCGGTGTTCTTCGGTTGCCGTGCTGCGCTGCCACACCTGCGCAGGAGCCGGGGGGCGATCGTCAACACCGCCTCGATCTCCGGGCAGCTCGCCGATGCCGGGCTCGTCGCCTATAACGTCGCGAAGGCGGGGGTCATCAATCTTACCCGCAACCTGGCGGTCGATCATGCCGCCGACGGCATCCGCGCCAACTGCATCTGCCCGGGCGGGGTCGGCACGCCGATGCTGACCGCGCACATGCGCGACGCCGCGATCATGGCCGAATACGAACGGCTCGTGCCGCTCGGCCGCGTCGGCACGCCCGAGGAGATGGCGGCGGCGATCACCTTCCTCGCATCGGCCGACGCCGCCTATATCACCGGCGTCGCGCTGACGGTCGACGGCGGCGTGACGGCGCAGACCGGCCAGCCCAATTTCGACCGCCTCTACCGCGAGCGCGATTGGGACAAGAAGATCCTCGCGCGCAAGCCGTGAGCGCCGTTGCGACCACCGACGTCGCGGCCAACGGCCTGCGTTTCACGTGCCGGGTACGCGGCACGGACGGCGTGCCGGTAATGCTGCTGCATGGCTTTCCCGAGACGTCGGCGATGTGGGAGCCGCTGATGACGACGCTCGTCGCGGCAGGCTTTCGCTGCGTCGCGCCCGACCAGCGCGGCTACAGCCCTGGCGCGCGCCCGGCCGACATCGCCGCTTACGCGACCGCGAACCTCGTCGCGGATATGTTCGGCATCGCCGATGCGCTCGGCTGGGAGCGCTTCCACCTCGTCGCACACGATTGGGGCGCGATCGTCGCGTGGCGGGCCGCTGCCGAGCGCCCGGAGCGGCTGGCGTCGCTGACCGTGCTGTCGATCCCGCATTACCATGCCTTCGCCGAGGCGGCATGGACCGACCCTGAAGAGGAACCGTATCGCCGCTTCCTGCTGCTGACGGTCGCGCCGGACGGTGCCGCCGAGCGCGTGCTGGGGCGCGGCGACATGGCGAGCTTCCGTCAGGACTGGACGCACCACGCGCCAGAGGAGGTCGCGCTGACGCTCGGGGTGCTGCGGCAGGATGGCGCGCTGAGCGCGGCGCTCGCCTGGTATCGTGCCTCCGACGCGCATCGCCGTGTCCTCGCCGAGCCGCCGGCGCCGGTCGCAGTGCCGACCTTGCTCATCTGGGGACGCGATGATCCCTATGTCCGGCCCGCCGCGCTGGCGCTGGGCGAGCGCATCCCGGTGGCCGGATACCGCCGCGTGGATCTCGACGCCGGGCACTGGCTGGCGCAGGAGCGGCCGGAGGACATCGCCGCGCTTGTGCTGGAGCAACTCGCGCGCCATCCGTAGCGCAGCCGCGTCACGCGCCTTCGAAGCTGACGACGATCTTGGCGTGCGTCTCGCCGTCGGCGAGATCGGCGAACGCCTGTTCCACGCCCTCGGGCGCGACGACGCCGGTCAGCACCTTGTCGGCATCGATCCGCCCCTCGGCGATGTCGTGCAGCGTCTGGCGGAATTCGGCGGGCGAATAGTTCATCGAGAAGCGGACATCGAGCTCCTTGTTGAAAGCGATCACCTGATCGATGCTGCTCGGCTCCAGCACGTTGCCGACGACGACGACGATCGCCTGCTTGGGCACCTGATCGATGACGTTTTGGGCGACGCCGGGCCGCCCGACACATTCGAACACGACCGCGCGGCGGCTGCGCGAGACGGGCTGACGTGCCCAGACTTCCGCCTGCGTTTCGCGCGCGGCATCGACCACGTCGTCCGCCCCGAGCGCCTCGGCGAAGCGGCGGCGGCCGGGCGAATAGTCGATGCCGATCACCGGGCCGATGCCGCGCGCCTTCAACGCGGCGATCACGGCGAGGCCGATTGGCCCGCAGCCCACGACCATCACGATCGCGCCCGCCGGCACGTCGGCGCGGGCGACGGCGTGCGCGCCGACCGCGAAGGGTTCGGTCAGCGCGGCGCGCGTGGCGGACAGGCCGTTGGGAACGGCAAAGGCGAGCTTCTCGGTCAGCACCATCCGTTCCGCGAAGCCGCCGGGGAAGCGGTTGGAATAGCCGACATATTCCGCGCCGTGCTGGCCGGTGACGTAGGGCAGAGCGACCACCAATGTGCCGGGTTTGAGGCGCGGATCGGTATCGGGGCCGTGATCGAGCACCTCGCCGCAGAACTCGTGGCCGAAGATCACGTCCTGCGCAGGATCGACCGGCAGCGGATCGCCCGAGCGCGACAGCCCCTCCAGAAAGCTGTCGAGATGGTGACGCGCGTGGAGATCGGTGCCGCAGATCCCGCAGGTCTTGGTGGCGACGAGGATCTGGCCCGCGCCGGGAACCGGCTCGGGCTTGTCGTCGATTCGGAAAGCCCCGTTCTGCAAGACGACCGCGCGCATCATAGCCCTCCCGTCTCGCCGTTCCGCACCGTTTGCCCGAAGGCGAGGAGATCGGCCGCGAACAGCGCGGGCTGTTCGAAGGCGGCGAAATGGCCGCCGGCCGGTGCCTCGTACCAGTGGACGAGATTGTATTCGCGCTCGACCCAGGCCTTGACCGGCCCGTGGATCTCACGCGGATAAAAGGCACCGCCGGTCGGCACCTCCACACGCGCGCCGGGCCGCTCGCCGCGCCGGTGCGCGAGCTCGTATTCGCGATAGAGCCGCACCGACGACGCGATCGTGCCGGTGAACCAGTAGAGCGAAATGTTGGCGAGCATCTGATCGAAGCTCAGCGCGTCGCGCGGATCGCCCTGGTTGTCGGTCCAGGACTGGAACTTCTCGACGATCCACGCGGCGAGGCCGACCGGCGAATCGGAAAGCCCGAAGCCGAGGGATTGCGGGCGCGATTTCTGGATCGCCTGATAGCCGAATTCGTCGGGGATCTTCGCGCGGTCGGCGTGGTAGCGCGCGCGTTCCCTGTCGGTCATCAGTGCGAACGGATCGGCCACGCCCGCCGGTTTCCACGGCGGCAGCATGTTGAGGTGCAGGCCGATCAGCCGCTCCGGCGCGAGATCGGGCAGGAAGCGCGAGATGATCGAGCCCCAGTCGCCCCCCTGCGCGACGAACCGCTCATAGCCGAGTGCGCGCATCAGATCAAGGTGCCGCGCCGCGATCGCGCGGGGCGACATGCCGGGCTTCGTCGGCGCGGCCGAAAAACCGTAGCCGGGCAGCGAGGGCGCGACGACGTGGAATGCGTCCTCCGCGTTGCCGCCGAAGCGCTCGGGCTCGGTCAGGCGCGGGATGACGTCGAGCAGCTCGACGATCGAGCCGGGCCAGCCGTGCGTGATGAGCAGCGGCGTCGCATGCGGATGCGGCGAACGCTGGTGGATGAAGTGCGTGTCGAGCCCGTCGATCTCGAGCAGGAATTGGTCGAAGGCGTTGATCCGCGCCTCCGCCGCGCGCCAGTCGAAGCGGTGCCGCCAGTGATCGGCAAGCTCGCGCAGGAATGAGAGCGGCGCGCCATAATCCCAGCCGACGTCGTCGAGTTCGCCAGGCCAGCGCGTCGCATCGAGCCGCCGGTGAAGGTCGGCGATGGCCGGCTCCGGCACCGCGCAGCGGAAAGGTCGCAAATCCGTCATGCCGTCCGCTCCTTCGTTCGTCTTTTGCAGCTGTCCTAGTCGATGTGACCAGCGCGACCCAGCCGGTTCAACGCGCCGCGCGTCAGCAACCGCGTGATCTCGTGGCGGATCGTGTCGAAGGGCAGGGAGGGCTTCAGCTTGCCTGCCATCTGCAGCACGATGAGCCCGTGGATCGCTGACCAATAGACGTGACCGAGCAGTTCGGGATCGCCCTCCAGCAGGCCCGCCGCCACCATATCCTCGATATAGCCGGTCAGCGTGCGGTGCGACCGTTCCTCGGCAGCGCGCAGGGCAGGCGTCTTGTCGCCGTCGGCCTGTTCGAGCGCGAAGATGAGCTGATAGGCGGCGGGCTGTTCGAACGCGAAATCGACATAGGCGTCGCCCAATGCGCGCGATCGCTCCCAGAGGTCGCCGGGCTGCGCATAGGCCGCCTCGATCCGGTCTGAAAAGCGGTTGAGCGCGGCCGCGCGCGTCGCCGCCAGCAGCTCGTCCTTGTTGCGGAAATAACGGTAGAGCGAGGCGGGTGCCCAGCCCAGCTCCGCCGCGATCGAGCGCAGCGACGTGGCGGCAAGGCCGCGGCGCGCGAACTGCGCCTCCGCCACGGCGCGGATGCGGTCGCGGCAATCGCGGACTTGGGTGTCGGTGAGCGGAAGCGCCATCTTGCTTGCATACTAAACACTGTTCGGTAAGCAAGCGCCGAACGATGGTCGCGATCGAGTCGCGAGGGAGAGACGGCATGAGCGCATTCAGGGATGGGTTGTTCGAGGGCAAAAGCGTGTTCGTCGCGGGCGGCACCAGCGGCATCAACCTCGGCATCGCCAAGCGCTTCGCCGATCTCGGCGCGAAGGTCGCCGTGCTCGGCCGCAACCCGGAAAAGGCGGCGTTCGCCGCCGCCGATATCGGCCAGGGCGCGATCGCGCTGACCGCCGACGTGCGCGATTACGGCGCGATCCGCGCCGCGCTGGAGGAGGCTGCGGCCACGAACGGCAAGTTCGACGTCGTGGTCTCGGGCGCGGCGGGCAATTTCCTCGCACCCGCGCTCGGCATGTCGGCAAACGGCTTCAAGACGGTGATCGACATCGATCTGATCGGCACCTTCAATGTGTTTCGCGCCTGCCACGATCTGCTCGTGACGCCCGGCGCATCGCTGATCGCGATCACGGCCGGGCAGGCGATCAACGCCAAGCCGCTGCAGGTTCATGCCTGCGCGGCGAAGGCCGGGATCAATCACATGATCCGCGTGCTGGCGATGGAATGGGGGCCGGAGGTGCGCGTCAACGGCATCTCGCCGGGGCCGATCTCGGGCACCGAGGGGATGGCGCGACTCGCGCCCGACGCATCCGAACACGACGCCTATTTCGAACGGATCCCGCTCAAGCGCTGGGGCGAGATCGACGAGATCGCCGAGGCGGCAGTGTTCCTGTCGAGCAGTTCGGCGGCCTATGTGACGGGCACGATCCTCGATGTCGATGGCGGCTCGCAACTCGGCGATGCGAGCCGTATGGACGTGGAGAAAGGGCTCGCCTGAGCGGCCCCGCAGGTACTTCGGGAGACGATGATGAAGGCGATCCAGCTCCGCCACCCCGCCACGCTCGACACGCTGGCGTTGGTCGACCTGCCAGACGCGCCCGCGCCGGGGCCTGGCGAGATCACCGTCCGCCTGCGCGCGAGCTCGCTCAATTATCACGATTACGCGGTGGTGACGGGCGGCATCCCGGCGGCGGAGAACCGCATCCCGATGTCCGATGGCGCGGGCGAGGTGACGGCGGTGGGGGACGGCGTCACCGATTTCGCGGTCGGCGATGCAGTCGTCTCGCTGTTCTTTCCGAACTGGATCGCCGGACAGCGGCGCGGCGGCGGCTTCGACAGCGTGCCCGGCGACGGGATCGACGGCTATGCGCGCGAGAGCGTCACGCGGGCGGCGAGCGCCTTTACCCGCGCGCCCAGGGGGTTCAGCCACGCCGAGGCGGCGACGCTGACCTGCGCGGGGCTGACGGCGTGGCGCGCGCTGGTGGCAGAGGGGCATCTGAAGGCGGGCGACACCGTGCTGGTGCAGGGCACCGGCGGCGTCTCGATCTTCGCGCTGCAAATCGCCAAGGCGATGGGCGCGACCGTCGTCGCCACCTCCTCGTCCGACGAAAAGCTCGAACGGTTGAAGGCGCTCGGCGCCGATCATCTCGTCAACTACAGGACGACCGAGAAATGGGGCAAGGCGGTGCTCGGCCTGACCGGCGGTGTGGGCGTCGACCATGTCGTCGAGATCGGCGGATCGGGCACGCTCGACCAGTCGATGATCGCGGCGCGATCGGGCGGGCATATCGCGATGATCGGCGTGCTGTCGGGCTACAAATCGCCCGTCACCACATCGATGCTGATGCAGAAGGAACTGCTGGTGCAGGGCATCACCGTCGGCAGCCGCCGCCACCAGCTCGATTTCATCGCCGCGGTGGAGGCAACGGGGATCCGGCCGGTGCTCGACCGCAGCTTCGCGCTCGCCGACCTGGCGGGTGCATTCCGCCACCAGGAAAGCGGCGCGCATTTCGGCAAGATCATCGTGGACATCTGATGCAAGGATTCGGGCATGACCTATGAAACGATCACCGTCGAAAAGCGCGGTCAGGTCGACTGGCTGACGCTCAACCGGCCCGAGGCGCTCAACGCGATCTCGATCGAGATGGTCGGCGAGCTCAACGACTATTTCGGCAAGCTATACAACGACGGCAGCGTGCGGCTGGTGGTGATGCGCGGGGCGGGGCGCGCGTTCAGCGCCGGGCTCGACATCAAGCAGCGCGACGAACGCGACGAATCCGAAGTGCCCTTCGGCGGCGGCTTCGGATTCCAGGGCTATCTCGCCGATGTCTACATCAAGATGCGGCGCTGCCCGCAGCCGATCATCGCGCTGGTGCAGGGCCCCGCGTGCGGCGGCGGCTTCGCCTTCGCGCTGGCGGCGGACGTGCGGATCGCGGGCGAATCGGTGAAGATGAACGCCGCCTTCATCCGCATCGGCCTGTCGTCGTGCGACATGGGCGTCAGCTATTTCCTGCCGCGCCTCGTCGGCGTGTCGGTGGCCTCGGAACTGATGCTGACCGGGCGCTTCATCCGCGCGCAGCGGGCGCTGGCGACGGGCCTGGTGTCCGAAGTGGTGCCCGACGACCAGCTCGAGGCGGCGGCGCAATCGTATATCGACGACATGCTCCACGCCTCGCCGATGGGGCTGCGCATGACCAAGGAAGGGCTCAACATGGCGGTCGATGCGACCAGCCTGGAGGCGGCGATGGCGATCGAGAACCGCAACCAGCTTATGACCAGCAAGAGCCCCAATTTCGCCGAGGGCATGAAGGCGTTTCTGGAGAAGCGCGAGCCGGTCTACACGGCCGATTGAGCGTGGAACCGGCCGCCTCGGGGTTCGAAGGAATCGACAATTTCCGCGATTTCGGCGGCCAGCCCTCACGCTTCGGCGGGCGGGTGGCGAGCGGGCGGCTGTTCCGCTCGGGCGATCTGGCGGGGGCGAGCGACGCCGACCTCGGCGGGTTGCGGGCGCGCGACATCCGCCTCGTCGTCGACATGCGCTATCCGCGCGAGCGTGAGACCCGGCCCTCGCGCCGCCACCTCCCGTCCGGTCTCGTCGTGCTCGAATGTGCCGATCTGCCCGGCGGCCGCGCGCCGCACCTGCCGACCGGCGCGAAGGTCTCCGCCGACGAGGCGTTCGCGCGGATGCTGCGGGTCTATCGCGGGATGCCGTTCGCCGCGCATTACGTCGATCTGCTGCGCGCCTGGTTCACCGCGCTGGCGGAGACGCCGCGCGGCGGCGCGCTGGTCCACTGCGCGGTCGGCAAGGACCGTACCGGCATGATCGCGGGCGTGACGCTGCTGATGCTGGGGGTCGAGCGCGAGGCGCTGATCGCCGACTACATGCTGACGGGCGACGTCCGCTCCTTCCCCAACGCGCACGGCGATCTGCGCAAGGAGCGGCAGCATCTGATCGACGGCAGCGACCCGGCGACGGCGATGATGTACGCTGCCCAGGCCGACTATGTCGCCGCCATGCTCGCGGCGATCGACGCGGAGCAGGGCGGTATCGCGGGCTATGCGCAGGCCGTGCTCGGGCTCGACATGGACGTGCAGGAGCGGATCCGGGACAACTGGCTGCAACGATAAACGGGAGAGCGATATGACCACGGAGACGCCGGCCGCCGTCGGCAAGGAAGTGCTGTTCGAGATCGTCGACGATCATGTCGCCATCGTCACGCTCAACCGGCCAGAGAAGCGCAACGCGGTCAATGCCGAGCTGGCGCGCGGGGTGCAGTGGATCGTCAAGCAGGTGGAGGCCGACGACGCCATCCGCGTCGCAATCATCACCTCCTCGCTCGAATCGACCTTCTGCGCCGGGGCCGATCTGGCCGAGATTGCGGCCGGGCGCGGGGCGCTGATCGCGCCCGACGGCGACGGGTTCGCCGGCTTCAACGATGCGAAGCGCGACAAGCCGTGGATCGCGGCGGTACGCGGCGCGTGCCTGGCCGGCGGGTTCGAGCTGGCGCTGGCCTGCGACATGATCGTCGCCGCCGACGATGCGCGCTTCGGCCTGCCCGAGACGAAGCGCGGGCTGTTCGCAGGCGGCGGCGGGACGTTCCGCCTGCCGCGCGCGATCCCGCGCAACGTCGCGCTGGAAATGCTGGCGACGGGCGATCCCATCTCCGCCGAGCGCGCCTATGCGCTGGGGCTGGTCAATCGCCTCGTGCCGAGCGCCGGCGTGCTGGGCGCGGCGCGCGACCTGGCCGGGGCGATCGCCAGCGCCGCGCCGGTATCGGTGCGCGAGACGCTGAAGGTCGCGCGGCTGGTCAGCGACCGCAGCGAGGCGGAGCTGCGCGCGCTCGGTGACGCGGCGAGCAAGACGACCAGCGCCACGGAGGATGCGCGCGAAGGGCCACGCGCCTTCCTGGAAAAGCGCGCGCCGGTCTGGGCCGGGCGCTAGGCCTCAGGCGGTCAGCATCAGCGGTGCCATCGCCGCGCGTTCGGCGTCGCTCAGCCGTGACGACGCGCCGTCGATCGCCTTGACCATCACCGCTTCCGCCAGCGCGAAACATTCGCCGTGCTGGCGCGCCGCCTGCGCCAGCACGTAGGAGCTGCCCCCGACCTTCGCGATGCCGGTCAGCACCTCCACCTCACCCGGATAATGCGCCTGGCGGATATAGTCGATCGTGACGTTGGCAAAGAGGATCTGCAGCCCGCCGGGCGGATCGATCATGCATTCGCGCCCAAACACGCGCATGTTGAGATCGGCACGCCCCTCCTCGAGGTAGCGCCCGGTGGCACCGTTGTTGAGATGCCGGAACGCATCCATGTCGGCATAGAGGATGCGCGTCGTGAAGCGCAGCGGATAGGTTTCGATCAGTAACCGGGCGGGCGTGTCCTTCAGCGCCAAGGGCGTATCTCCTTCGGTCCCGAGACTGTGGTGCGTGCGCAACCGTCCGCAAACGCGGTATACGGGCGCGCCGCTTTCGTGAAGGAGAATGACATGACGCATCCCGCTCTCGCCCCCGGCAAGGTCGCCGTCGTCACCGGCGGCGCGAGCGGCATTGGCCTCGCCGCCGCCGCGCGCTTCGCCAGCCTCGGCATGAAGGTCTGCATCGCCGATCGCGTGGGGCTCGACGAAGCCAAAGCGACGCTGGGCGATGTGCTCGCGGTCGAGACCGACGTGTCGGACCGCGCCGCCGTGGCCGCGCTCGCGGAGCAGGTCGCGGCCACGCTCGGCCCGGTCGCGGTGCTGATGAACAACGCCGGTGTCGGCGGCGGCGGCGACGCGCTGACCAATTCCGAAGGGTGGGAGCGTGTACTCGGCGTCAACCTGATGGGGCCGATCCACGGCGTGCAGGCGTTCGTGCCGGCGATGGTGGAGAGCGGCGCGCCCGGCATCGTCATCAACACCGGCTCCAAGCAGGGCATCACCCAGCCGCCGGGCGACACCGCCTACAACGTCAGCAAATCGGGCGTGAAGGCGCTGACCGAGGGGCTGGCGCATACGCTGCGGCAGGCGGGCGGGGCGGTCAGCGCACATCTGCTGATCCCCGGCTTCACCTTCACCGGCATGACCCGCCGGCGCGTGGCCGAGCAGCCGCCGGGCGCGTGGAGCGCGGAGCAGGTGGTCGACCGGATGATCGCCGGGATCGGCAGCGGCGAATTCTACATCCTATGCCAGGACAATGAGACGACGCGCGCGCAGGACGAACGCCGCATCCTCTGGGCGGCGGGCGACATCGTCGAGAATCGCCCGGCCCTGTCACGCTGGCACCCCGACTGGAAGGACGCTTTCGCCGCCTATATGGACGGCGCGTGACCGGCGCTCAGCGCGCGAGCGCCGGGCTTCCGGGCCGCAGCGCGCGCAGCCCGAAGGCCAGCGTCACGACCAGCGCGCCTGCGCAGACCAGATAGGGCAGCGGACTCCACAGGCCGTAGAGCAGGATGCCGGCCGACGGGCCGAACACGAAGGCGAATCCGTTGTTGGCGGTCACCTGCCCGGCGACGGCCGCCTGCTCCTCCGCACCGACTGCCAGCGACGCGCCTGCGGTGAAGCCCGGCCGCAACAGGCCGAAGCCGAGCGAGGCGATCGCGAACGCGACGCCGATCGCGTGGAGATCGCCGGCCGCCGCGACCCCCGCGCAGCCCGCCGCCGCCAGCCCGGTGCCCCACAGCACCAGCGCGCGCGGCGCGAGGTTGAGGCGCGGGATGACGCCCCATTGCGCGAGCAGCGCGGCCACCGCGCCGCCCATCAGCACGAGGCCGATCAGCGGCTGCGCGAGCGCCGGAGAGAGGTGCGTGCGGTCGATGATGAGGAACGCCATCGTCTGCCCGGCGATGGCCTGCGCATGGCCGGAGACGAGGCCGAAGATCATCCAGGGCAGCACGCGCGGGTCCATCAGGCCGACGCGGCCGTCGCCGGTCGCGTCGATCTCCGCCAGGCTGGGGTCGCTCGGCTCGGCACCGATGGCGGGATCGGCGACGGCGACGCCGCTGAGGTGAACCCCGGCCCGGCCGGCGGGGAGCAGCAGCGCCACCGTCGCGAACATGCCGACGCCGACGAGCGCGAAGACGAAGGCGGGACCGGCCAAGCCGATCCACGGCAGGATGAAGAAGGGCGCGAGCGCCGGGCCGACGATCGTGCCGAGCCCGAACGCGGAGGCGAGCAGACTGAGCGCGTTGGTCCGCTGCGCGCGGGGGGTGTTCGCCACCACCAGCGCCTGCGCCGCCGGTGGCGCGGCCGCGCCGAACAGGCCGTACAGCCCGCGCCCGGCGACGAACCCGGCGAAGGCGATCCCGGCGGAAACCATGCCGACGATCCCCGCCGCCAGCGCGAGGCCGCAGCAGAGCAGCGAGCAGACGAACCCGCCGAGCCCAATCAACACCATCTGCTTGGCACCAAGCCGGTCGATCCGCTTCGCCCAGGCCGGTGCCGCCACCGACCACAGCACGGCGGACAGCGAAAAGGCGAGCGCGATCATCGGATCGGGCAGCTTCAGGCTCCGCCCGATGCCGGGCAGGACAGATTGCAGCCCGGTATTACCGATGGCGATCGCCATCATCACGCCGAACAGCAGGAGCTGGTCGCGCGACGCCCCGGCTTTTGGGAGTAGGGGCCGATCGGGATCGACGGGCTGCCCCGTCACGCGCGCCGCCAGAGTACCGTGGACGTGTCGAGTCCCGACGCACCCGGCTTGACGCTGAGCTCGAGCAGATCGTCCGCGGGGAAGCGGACGTGACGTTCCTGAAGCGTGCCGATCATGGTCGGATCGAGGCTCAGCTCGAAATGATGGCGTGCCACGGCCCGTTCCTCGTCGACCTCGAACGGGCCGGCGTAGGCGGTGTAGCTGCGGGCAAGGGCGGCGGCACCGGCATCGTCCAGCCGGTGTATCGGGCGGCCGGCATCATCCGCCTGCCGGTCACCGCGTGACAGGCTGACGCTGACATGCCCGTCAGGCGAGTAGACGATATAACCCTGGCCCGCGCGCCCCATCGGCGAATATTGGCGGCCGTCGGCGGTCCATGCCTCGAATGTCACCAGCTTCCAGGCTCCCAGCAAGCGCTCGCGGATCATCGGCTTTCCTCCCTCTGTCTATCCAGCATTGCCTGACAAGCTCGCTGGGGAGATGCAACCGGGCCGATGCGATTGCAGCTAGACGGTCGCGACCGGTGTCACCGGCGAGCCGACGCTGCCGGGCAGGCACAGCGGCGGCGCGGTCAGCAGAAAGGCGCTGCGCCGGTGCGCGCGCAACCAGCGGGCGAGTTCGGCAAGGTGCCACAGCTCGCCGAGGTGGATGCCGAGCTTGAACAGGCAAAGCTCGTGCAGCGGCAGGAAGGATTTGCCGTCCGCGCAGCAATCCTCGCCGAACACGACAGTCTCCACCGCGGTATTGTCCGAACAGATCGCCGCGATGCCGCTCTCGTCGATCCAGCGCAGCAGCGCGGGATCGCTGCCGTCGAGCTCGATCGCTGTTTGCGCGAGTCGCTTGCGATCGGGCTGGCGGTTCATAGCGAGGAGTTGCTCGTCGAGGCCGGTCCACAGCAGCAGGAAATCGCCCGTTCGCACCTCGACCCGTTGTTCTGCGATCAACGCCATCAGCGCGTCATGGCCGACCGCGCGCGCATCGGGCGCGACGCCGGTGAGATCGACCAGCACACCGCGCCCCTGCGCGCCCGCCACCGCGAGATGCTCGATGCCGAGGCGCCGCGCGTGGGAGCCGCCGTTCGCGTCCGCATCGGGAAGATCGCTCCCGGCGCGGAAGCCGTTGTAATAGACCGGCTCGTCCACGCCGTTGCCGTCGGCATCGAACAGCCGGCCCCAGTGCGCGAGCGAATCCCATTGCGTCGAATATTGCGTGGAGAGCGTGACGGCGTCGTCGCAGCACAGGTCGCGCGAGCCGGGGATGACGCGGCCGAAGGGGAAGTTGAACAGCGCGGCGTCGGCGAGCCTGCGCGTCGAGAGCACCGGCGGGGCGCGGCCGAGGATGGGATCGTCCCAGCCGGGATAATCGAGCGGCAGGCTGAGCGCGAAGCACAGCCCCTCGCGCACCTCCGCGACGCCCGCCAGGCGGCGCGCGGGAGTGATGAGGTTCATCCGGCCGATCTGGTCGTCCTCGCCGAAATCGCCCCAGTTCGATCCCTCGGGCCGCCGGGTCCAGCGTCTCGGCGCGGGCTCGGTCACGGCATCGCTCTCCTGTCGTTATGGCGGAAAGATAGGGGATCGCGCCGGCGATATCGAGCGAACCCCCGCGCGCCACACGAAATACGCTATGACGGATGATCGGCGAGCGTGGACCGGCAGGCTTGACCGGGACGGCGCGGTGGCGATCCTAGGTGCTATGTCCCCGCCCGATCCCGCCGCGCTGCGTCTGCGCAAGCCCCTGCCGCCGCGCCGCGCGGGCAGGCCCGCCGACGCCGATCTGCTTGCCAGGCGCGGGTCTTCGGGAGGTGCGCCCGACGTGATGCTCGGCGGGGTCGCCTGCGCCGTCGCCGGGGCGCGGGATGCGGCGCGCACGATCGTGCATCTGCACGGCGGCGGATACCGGATGGGCAGCGCCGCCGCGTGGCGGCCGTTCGCCGAGCGGCTGGCGGTGGTGACGCACGCGCGCGTGATCGTGCCCGACTATGCGCTCGCGCCCGAAGCGCCGTTTCCCGGCGCGCTCCACGATGCGGCGGCGGTCGTCGGAGCGGCGGTGGCGGATCACGGACCGGTCGTGCTGTCGGGCGATTCGGCGGGCGGGGGCCTCGCGCTCGCGCTCGCGGCAGCGCTCGCCCCGCCGGTGCCGCTGCTCGGGCTCGTGTTGCTGTCGCCGTGGATCGACCTGACGCTTTCGGGCGACAGCTTCGATCGCTGTGCGGCGAGCGACGCGCTGTTTTCGCGCGCGTCGGCGTCGGCGGCGGCGGAGGCCTATCTGCAGGGCTGGGATGCGGCCGATCCGCGTGCCTCGCCGCTGTTCGCCGATCTGACGGCACTGCCGCCGACGCTGCTGGCGGTTTCGTCGAGCGAAGTGCTGTGCGACGAATCGCTCGATCTGCTGCGCCGTCTCGCGCTGGCGAGCGTCCGCACGACGGCAGTGATCGAGCCGGACGTGCCGCATATCTGGCCGGTGCTGGCGACCGATGCGCCGGCGCAGCGCGCGCTCGATCTGATCGACGGCTTCGTGGGGGCGCTCAGTGCGCCATGTTCAGCCGGATCGAGCGGCGCATCAGATTGACGAGATCCCATTCGTGCGGGCGCACGCGCGGGGTCGGCCCGGCCAGCCCCAGCACGATCTCGGGCGTCCCGGCGACGTGCGGCAGTGTCATCGCGATCGACCAATATTCGACGGGGCGCTGCGACGTGCCCGCGCCGCGGACGCGCTTGCTTGGCCGCCACGAATAGCCCTTCATGCGGAACAAACGGATTTCCTCGTCGATCGGCTGATCCCAATCGACCTCGCCCAACACTGCGTGGCGCAACCGTGCGCGCTCGACCAGCCGCGCGATCGCCTTGCGCGACTGCGTGGTGAGCGCGGCACTGCCGATCGCCGAGCCGAGCACCGGCACCTTCGCGCCCACGTCAAGCAGCGGATCGTCGTCCGACCCGCGCGCGGCTGTCATCATCTGCATGAAGCAATCGTTGCGCATCGTCAGCGTGACGACGCAGCCGGTCTGTTCATGGACGTCCTCGACAATCGCGCGATAGCGTTCGATGTCGGGATAGCAGCCCGCGATCCAGTGACCGAACCGCGCCATGCGCAGCGAGGGGAAATATGCCTGCCCCTCGCCCGGCCGCACGAGATATCCGCTCAGCACCATCGACTTGAGGAGCTGGTCCGCGCTCGACCGCGCGATGCCGAGCGCGTCGGCGATTTCCGCCCCGCGCGCCGGACGCCCGCAACGCGCGAAGTAGTCCAGCACGTCGAGCGCGCGATTGGCGGATTTCGAGTAGTTCTTGGGCTGATTCAAGATCCCGCTCCTGGAACGGGCGCGATGCTGGCGATCGCGTCCCGGCGGCGATGCTATCATGTTCGTGCCGCCGTTCAAGCCAGCGCCACCGGCGATATCCCCAGCCTCTCAGCACGGCGCTGTTTGATAATAGCCATCCCGCCCGCGCGCCTTAGGATCGTCCGCAAACGGGAGGACGGGGATGGCCGTGGCGGTGGAGCTGGAGTTCGAAACGGTGGCGAACGGCCTCGACTTTCCCGAGGGGCCGGTCGTGCTCGGCGATGGATCGATCCTGGTGGTCGAGATCTTCGGCGGCACGCTTGCGCGCATCACGGCGGACGGTGCCGTCTCGCGGCCGGTGCGGCTCGGCGGCGGGCCCAACGGCGCGGCGACCGGGCCCGACGGAGCCATCTATGTCTGCAACAACGGTGGCATGGCGGCGCGGAAGTTGGGCGGCGAGGTCGTTCCCGCCGGCGATCTCGCGCCCGACTATAGCGGCGGCCGCATCGAGCGGGTCGATCTCGCGAGCGGCACTGCCACGATCCTCTACGATGCGTGCGAGGGCGTGCCGCTTTATTCCCCCAACGACATCGTGTTCGACCGGCATGGCGGCTTCTGGTTCACCGATCACGGCAAGAAGCTGTCGGGCGAACGTACACCTTCCGGGATTTTCTACGCGCAGCCGGGTGGCGGGCAGATCCGCTGCCTGGTGCGCGGTCCGCAGAGCTTCAACGGCATCGGCCTCAGCCCGGACGAGGCGACGCTCTACGTCGCCGATACCTTTTCGGGGCGGCTGCTGCGCTTCGACGTGAGCGCGCCGGGTATACTCGCCAGCGCCGAGCCCACGCTCGTCGTCGCGCTCGGCGAGGGCCGCATGGTCGACAGCCTCGCGGTCGGCGCGGACGGGGCGGTGCATGTCGGCGCGCTGATGCCCGGCGGGATCGTGACGGTGCACGGCGGCGTCATCACCGGCGACCACCGCCTGCCCGATCCCTATGTCACCAACATCGCCTTCGGGGGCGACGACATGGCGACGGCGTATATCACGCTCTCGCAGACCGGGCGGCTGGTGCGGGCGCGCGGCATCGGCACCGGCCTGCCGCTCAATTTCGGCTGAGACATAACGGGCGCCGCCGCCGCGAACGGCGCAGCGCCCGTCCCCCTTAGAAGTTGAACAACTGCTTGGCGCGCAGCCCGGTGATGACCTTGCGCTCGTCATCCGGCACGCCGGCGAAAAGCTGATCGATGACCTTGTGCGAATCGGGGAAGGTCGTCTCCGAATGGGGATAGTCGGAGGACCACATGATGTTCTTCGCCCCCGGCAGATGCCGCATCGCGACGCCGGGCGCATCGTGGATGAACGAGCCGAACACGTTCTGCTCCATGAAGTGGCTCGGCGGCTGTTCGAGCACGCTCTTGGTCCAGAAGCGTTGCTTTTCCCAGGTCTTGTCCATGTAATCCGCCGCAAAGGCGAACCAGCCCACGCCGCTTTCGACCGACACGAACCTGAGATCGGGGAAGCGCTGGAACACGCCGCCGAAAATCAGCACCGCGATCGGCTCCGCCATCGCGAATTTCGACATCAGCAGATCGGGCAGGAAGTGCTGCGGCTCCAGGAAGCGCACCGAGCGCCCGCCGAGGTGTATCGTCACCGGCAGGCCAAGCTCGATCGCGGCCTGCCAGAAGGGATCGAACTCGGGATCGGCATAGGTGCGCGCGCCGCTCGTGTCGCCGGTCAGCGCCAGCGTCTGGGCAGCGCCCGCGCCCGCGCTGGCGAGGCTGGTCGCCGACATCGGGAATGCGGGGATGTTGACCGCCTTCAGCCCGCGCCGCGCGAAATCGCGCATCATGCGGATCGATTCGCCGACATCCTGCATCGGCACATAGCCGACGCCGCCGAGGCGGCCGGGCGCATAATCGCAGAAATCGGCAAGCCATGTGTTGTAGGCGTCGAAGCTCGCCTGGAACAGTTCGTTGTTGCCGGTGCCGAGCGGGCCGCCGCCGAACAGCAACGCCGCGTCGATGCCGTCGGTGTTCATGTCCTCGAGCCGGGCGGCGGGCTCCCACCCGCCGGAGCGGGCGTCGGAGGCGCGGCCGTTGATCTTGAAATCCTTGCCCTTGCGGCCGGCCTGCGCGCCGATCAGGTTGAGCTTCTTGCGGCGCCCTTCGAACACGACATAATCGCAATCCTCGCTCTCGTCGCCATGTTCGATCCGCGGGGCGAGATCGCGCAGGTGCGCGGGCAGATAATCCGACCAGAAATCGGGGAAGGGGTTCACGTGCGCGTCGGCATCGACGATCGGCGAATCGTTCACTTGGGTCGCCATGTTATCTCTCCTTGGAGAACCGACATTCCCCGCTTTCCGATATCCAATCCAATATAAAAAATCGCGGTTTTGATATGTTGTCGATATGACAAACCGTCATCGCCGCAACAGCAGCGCGCCGTAGCCAAAGCCGCCGTTGCTGACGACGCCGACCTGCGGATCGGCAAGCTGACGCGCGCCGGCCTCGCCCCAAAGCTGCGCGCACGCCTCGAACAAATGGCCGTAGCCGTGGAAGCGCCCGGCCGAGAGCTGGCCGCCGCCGGTGTTGAGCGGCAGCACGCCGTCGAGCGCGATGCGCGCGCCACCCTCGACGAAGGCGGCCGCCTCGCCGCGGCCGCAGATCGCCAGCGCTTCCAGCCATAGCAGAGTGAGGATCGAGAAACCGTCGTAGATCTGCGCGAAGTCGAGGTCGGCGGGGGTGAGTTCGGTGCGCGACCACAGCATCTCGCCCGCGCGGTCGGCGGGGAGGCGGGTGAAGTCGCCCTCGTGCAGGCCCGCGCCGAAGCCGCCGATCGCCATGCCCATCGCCTCGATCAGGATCGGCGGACGGGGCAGGTCGGCGGCGCAGTCGACATGCGACAGCAGGATCGCGGTCGATCCGTCGATATGCGTGTCGCAATCGTAGATACGCAGCGGATCGGAGATCATCCGCGCGGCGAGATAGTCCTCGATGGTGATCGGATCGCGGTAGATGGCATTGGGGTTGAGCGCCGCCATCCGCCGGCTGTTGACGGCGATCGCGCCGAGCTGGCGCGAGGTCGCGCCGTATCTGGCGAAATAGGCCTGGGCGTAGAGCGCGAACAGGGGTGCTGCCGATACCGCGCCATAGGGCATCTGCCACGCCATCCCGCCCCAGCTGCGCGCCGTCGTGGCCTGTGCGCCGCCGATGATGCCGGCGTGGTGGACCTGTGCGCGCGCGGTCGCCTGGGCGACGGTGCGAAAGACGAGGACATGGCGGCACAGGCCCGAGGCGATCGCCTGGATTGCGTTGAAGATCGCGCCCATATGCGCATGCCCCTCGGTCGAGGCACCGACCCAAGTCGGCGAGAGGCCGAGCGCGATCATCGTCTCGGTCGCGCCGACCGGCGACATGCCGTCGCCGTTGGCGATGAGGCCGGGATACGTCGCGAGGCCGTCGATATCGCCGGGGGTGAGCCCCGCCGCCGCGATCGCGCCGCGGCACGCATCGACCGTCAGCGCCAGCGCATCGCGGCTGGAGGGCCGCGCGACCTCCGACTGGCCCGCGCCGGAGATGCAGACCTTGCGTTCGGGCAGGATCATGGCGCGACCGGGCGGAAGAAGGGGAGATGTACGTCCTCCGCCGCGCGGAAGAACACCTCGACCGCCATCCCCGCCGCCACCGCTTCCGGCGCGCACCCTTCGACATTGCTGAAGACGTGAAGCCCGGCCTGTTCCTCGAGCTCCACGGCGACGAAGACGAACGGCACGCGCATGCCCGGCATCCACGCCTGGTGGTTGATCGTGAAGCTGGCGATACGGCCGCGCCCCGATACGGCCTGCGGGCCGACGTCGTCGCTGCCGCACCGGCGGCAGGCGGGCATCGGCGGGTGGAGGTAGAAGCCGCAAGCGCCGCAGCGCGCGATCATCAGCCGCCCTTCCGCGCCGCCGGTCCAATAGGGGCGGTTGAGCGCGCTCAGCCCCGGCAGGATGCGCGGTTCGGATGCGACGCCCTCCGCCATCAATAGACGATCCCGGCGACCTTCAGGTCGATGATAGCATCCTCGTCATAGCCGAGCTCGGCGAGCACCTCGTCATTGCCGGCGCCTTTCTCGGGCGCGGCGCGGGCGGGCAAGGCCTTGCGATCGAATTGCATCGGCGCGCTCACCATCTTCAGTGAGCGGCCGTCGCCGTAATCGACATCCTGCATCAGCGCATTGGCGACGACCTGCTCGTCGTCGACCAGCTCGCCGGGTTGCTGGACGACGTCCCACTGGCCGCCCTGCGTCGCGAGCGCGACCCGCCAGTCCGCGAGGCTCCGCGTCGCGAAGATCGCGTCGATCTCGGCCACGCATTCGGTCAGGTTCGCCGCGCGCGCCTCGGCGGTGGCGTAGCGCGCGTCGGTGGCGAGGTCCGCGCGGCCCACCGCCTCGCAGAAGCCCGGCCAGTAGCGCTGTCCCTGCAACATGCAGAGCGCCAGAAAGCGATCGTCGGCAGTGCGATAGGTGTTGACGAGCGGATTGGGCATCGCCGTGCGGCCGTGGCGCGGCAGGCGCTTCTGGCGCTTGATCGTCGCCTCGGTGATGGTGCGCTGCATCGACCACAGGCTGGTGCCGAGCAGCGACACGTCGACCACGCTTGCCGCGCCGGTCGCCTGCCGCTTGTAGAGCGCGGCGCAGATGCCACCCGCCAGTGCCGCGCCGCTGGTGCAATCCCCGAACGCTCCTGACGGCATCGGCAGCGGATAGGGCTGTTCGGGCGGCGTCACGGCATCGGCGATGCCGCCGCGCGCCCAGAAGGTGATCGCATCGTAGCCGCCTTTTTCCGCCTGCGGCCCGTGCGCGCCGCTGCCGCTGCCGACGGCGTAGATCAGCTTCGGATGGCGCGTGCGGATCTGCTCGACATCGATCCCCAGCCGCCGCCGCGCGGGCGGCAGCAGGCTGGTGAGGAACACGTCCGCACTCTCCAGCATCCTGTCGAGCACGTCCAGCGCGCCGTCGACGTTGAGATCGAGCGTGACGCTGCGCTTGCCGCGATTGTAATTCTCCCAGGAGAGGACGAAGCCGTCCGACGATCCCGGCACGTCGGCACCCGTGACCAGAGCGCGAATCGGGTCGCCGGCGGGCGGCTCCAGCTTGATGACATCGGCACCCATGTCGGACAGGATCGCACCGGCCGAAGGCACGAACGCCCACATCGCCACCTCGATCACGCGGACGCCGGCTAGTGGCCCACTCACGATTTCATACCTCCCGGTCAGCTCGGATCACGCGCCCGATTTTTGAGGGATAGGTGTGCGGTATCGAACAAGTCCAATATCAAAACCCTGCATCTTGATATTATGAAGGCACATTGATCGCGGCTATCCAGGTTCGCGACGAAAAACGGCCGGAGAGGGCAGAGACGATGTACGAACAGACGCACGAGCTTTCGCCCGGCGGTGACGGGGCGATGACCACCTTCGTCGTCCGGCCCGATCGCGACGGCCCGCACCCGGTCGTGCTGTTCCTGATGGACGCCGCCGGCATCCGCGAGGAGCTGCGCACCATGGCGCGGCGGCTGGCGACGAGCGGCTACTACGTCATCCTGCCCAATCTCTTCCACCGCAGCGGTGTGCTGGAGCTCCCGCCCGAGGCGACGATGGACGACATGAGCGTGCTGCTGCACGCGGTGACGCGCGACACCGTGCTCGCCGATTGCGCCGCCGCGCTGGCGCTGGCCGATGGCGATCCGGCCGCGTGGACGGGCCGCGCGGGCGTTGTCGGCTATTGCATGACGGGCAAGTACGCGATGCAGTTGCCGGCGGTCTATCCGGGCCGGATCGTCGCCGCGGCATCGTTCCACGGCGTCGATCTGCTCAACGATAGCGCCGACAGCCCGCATCTGAGCATGGTGGCCGAAGCCGATTATTATTTCGGCTGCGCGGAGCTCGACCGCTGGGCACCGCTGACAATGGTCGACGCGCTCGCCCGCTATATCGCCGGTCGCGGCCTCGACGGCGAGGTCGAGATCTATCGCGGCTGCGACCACGGCTTCGTCTTTCCCTCGCGCGACGGCGAGACCGACCGGGCGCATGCCGCCGTCTACGACCGGGCCGGGGACGATCGCCACTGGGAGCGATTGATCGCCTTGCTGCGGCGGAGCGTCGGCTAGGTCAGAGTGAGGTCGCGAGCTGCGCCTCGCCACGAGCGTGCGCCCGCGCCTCGCGGTCGGCGATGTCGGCGGGCACGGTGCGGACCGCGCGCAGCAGGCAGTAGATGCCGACCGGCGCGAGCGCGTACATCGCCAGCGACCCGAAGGCGAGCGAACCCGTCACGGTCGAGACCTTGCCGACCAGATACGGCCCGAGCGCGAAGTTCGACACGATGATGAGCATCGAGAACGACCCCGCGCCGGTCGCGCGCATCCGCGGCAGCACCAGTTCCTGGATCACCGCCGCCGACGATGCGGCCCAGGCGTTGTGGAAGAAGGCGAAGATCGTGAACGCTACGTAGAAGGTATCGACATCGCCGGTAGTGAACATCACCACCGCCGCCGGCATGGCGGCCGCCATGCACGTCAGCGTGATCCAGATCGACGCGCGCAGATCGCGCCTGCGGATGACGTCGGCCGCATAGCCGCCGGCGGCGATGCCGAGCCCGCCCGCCAGCGCGAGGATGATCCCCATCGTGACACCGCCCGACGCCGCCGAAATCTTGAAGGTGCGCAGCAGATAGGGGACCGCCCAGAACAGCAGCGCATTGTGGATGCATGCGATCGCCGACATGCCGATGACCAGATAGCGGAACGAGCGCGTGCCGAACGTGAGCGCGAACAGCGGCTTGTCCTGCCAGCGGATCATCTGCGCGAAGGCGAACACGGCATAGGTCGCGAAGCCAAGCGCGGTCCATTGCTGCCAGTCGCCGGTCAGCATGCTGAGCGTCGCCGCCAGCGCGGCGAGGCCCGCCCCGGCGATCAGATTCCAGACCAGCACGCCGCGCCCGCGCCGCGCCGCCGCGAAGAAGCTGGTCGGCGGCAGCACCGCCGCGACATCGGCCAGGAAGCCGATCCACGGGCTGCCCTTGCTGACGGTGACGGCGGCGGTCTGCGCGGCGCGCGGATCGGGCACGCGGAAGATCAGCAGCGCGAGGATCAGGCCGGGAATCCCACAGATCCAGAAGGTCGCCTTCCAGGCGGGTGTGCCCTGGAGAAAGCTGAACTGTGCGCTGAACGCCGCCCAATTGTGGAGGACGACGCCGCCGATCGCGAGCGCACACCCCATGCCCAGGAAGATGCCGGCGAGATACACCGCATAGGCGCGAGCGCGCTGCACCGGTTGGAAATAGCCGGCGATGATCGCGTGGCTGCACGGATTGGCCGTGGCCTCTCCCACGCTGACCCCGACGCGCGCCAGCGAAAGCATCGCGAAGCTGGAGGCGAAGCCCGAGAAGGCCGTCATCGCCGACCACAGGCTGAGCCCGATGCCCATCAGCCGCGGCTGGTTGCTGCGATCCGCCAGCCGGCCCATCGGCATCCCGAAGATCGCGTAAAGCGCGGCGAAGATCGTGCCGTTGAGGAAGCCGATCTGCGCGTCGGACACTTTCAGGTCCGCTTTGATCGCCTCCGCCAGGATCGAGATGATGTTGCGATCGAGATAGTTGAACGTGTTGGCGAGCGCGAGGAGGATGAGGACATAGGCGGGATACCAGCGCGCATAGGGGCGCGCCGTGCCCGGCCGGGTGCTCCCGGCATCGATCGCCTGTTGCAGCATCGCATCTCTCCCCGTTTTCTCTTGGGTTATGATGCAATGACTAAGGTACTACAGCGCAAAGTTTTAATATGAAATTGATATGACAGCCGAGCCGCGCGGTTTCAGCGGCACGCCCTCTCAATCGCGCGCAATCAGCTCCGGGTGTTCGGCGACATACGCCTTGATGTCGGAAATGAAGAGCTTCGCCGCCGACGAGATATGCTGCGGGTGCCACACCATCGCCGTTTCCCAACGCAAATTGCCTGGCAGATCGTGGATCGGCCGGAACGCCACGCCGCGTACGCCCGTCTCGGCGGCCGTCTCCATCGCCAGCGCGCAGCCGAGCCGGGCAGCGACGAGGCTGAGCGTGGAGTGCGTCTGCATCGATTCCTGCACCACGCGCGGGCTGACGCCGATATCGCGGAAGGCGGTGAGCTGTTCGGACACCCGCCCCGGCGCCTCGCGCTGCGGTGCCATGATCAGCGGCTGCTCGCCGACCTCGCGCAGCGATACGCTTTCCTGACGCGCGAGCGGCCAATCCTCCGGGATCGCCGCGACGAAGCGGCAACGCTCGACCATCATCGCATCGCCGCCTTCGATCAGATCGGTGCTCGGATGAATGAAGGCGACGTCGTAGCGGCCCTGCATGATGCCCACCATCTGCTTGGGCGAGCTTTCCTGCGACAGCCGGATCTCGATTTCCTTGCGCATCTGGTGATGGCGCAACACGACCGGCGGCAGCAGCCGGAACATCGCCGGGCCGATGAAGCTGACATGGACCTGTGTCGCGTTGCTCTGCGCGGCGCGCAGCGTGACCGCGCGGGTAAGGTCGGCCTGCATCAGCGTCCGCCGCGCCTCCTCGACGAACACCTGCCCGGCGGGCGTGACCGACAGGCCGCTGCGCGACCGTTCGAGCAGTTGCACGCCGAGATAATCCTCCAGCCGCTTGATCGACTGGCTGAGCGGCGGCTGCGCCATGTTGAGCCGCTGCGCGGCGCGCCCGAAATGCATTTCCTCCGCCACGGCCACCAGATGCCGCATGTGCCGCAAATCCATCATAAGCGCCCGTTCCCGCCTTCATATCGTGCTGCCGCCGACCGGCGCTGACCATTGGTGTGATATCCCCAGCATATCAAAGACGCCACAAAATATACTTGCATCGTTTCCCCGCCCATAGCCAAAAGGCGTTTGCGTGCGAGAAGACGGCCGGGCCCTTCACGGGCGTGAACGCCGCGGCGGCACCTGCGATGAGAGGATGGCTGAATATGCGAGTCTGCGTTTCCCCCGATCTGTGCTGCGGCGCGCAGACGTGCGTGGAGGCCGCGCCCGAAGTCTATTGGCTGAAGGACGGGTTCAACGGCCTGGTCGGCGCCGACGGGCCGTTCACCATCGCCGCCGGCCTCGAAGACAAGGCGCGGGAGGGGGCCGAAGCCTGCCCCGAGAGCGCAATCCAGATCCTCGATTGAAAGCGGGAGCCGCGATGAACCAGTATAAGGATGTGCTCGAACGCGAGGATCCGCGCGTCAGCGAGCTTTTCAACGTGGAAGCGGACACGATCGATTCGGGATCGATCCTGATCGAGGATCCGTTCCCGGCCCTCAACCGCTTGCGTGAGGAAGCGCCCGTCCACAAGGGCGCGCTCGGCGACCTGATGGGATATGAAGGCTATCATTTCACCAATCACCTCGAAGGCTTCCCGACCTACAGCGCCTTCACCTTCGCGGCCGTCAGCAAAGGACTGATCGACAACAAGACCTTTTCGTCGAAGGCCTATTATCATCTCGGTACGGTCGCCGGGCTGGGCGAATCGATCCTCAACAAATCGGGTGCCGACCACCGCATGATCCGCGGGCCGATCCAGCCGTTCTTCAGCCCGGCCGAAGCGCAGAGCTGGTGGAACGAGAAGGTGATCGTCGAGACGGTCGAGACGCTGATCGCCAAGATCGAGAAGAAGTCCAGCGCCGACCTGTTCCTCGAACTGTGCGCGCGGATGCCGGTGCATGTCGTATCGGCCGGTTTCGGCTTCGACCCCGACGACATCATTCCCTTTCGCATCGCGCTGACGCAGCTCAACCGCCACGGCATTCCGGTCGAACAGCGCGCGGCGGCGATGGAGACGGTGCGCGGGATGCTCGGGCGGCTCATCACCGAACGGCGCAGCCGGCCGCAGAACGACATCATCACCAAGCTCGTCACCGCCGAGGTGAAGGAGCCGGACGGCAGCGTGCGCGGCTTCACCGACGACGAGATCATCGGCAATTGCACGCTGATCGTGCTGGCGGGCGGCGGCACGACGTGGCGGCAGCTCGGCATCACGCTGTTCGCGCTGCTCGAAAATCCCGACCAGATGCAGCTTTTCCGCGAGAACCGCGCGCTGGCGCCGGAGGTGATCCTGGAATCGGCGCGCTGGCACCCGACCGACCTGATCTTCCCGCGCCTGGTGGAGGAGGATGCCGAACTGGAGGGGGTCGCGCTGCCCAAGGGTGCGATGCTGCATCTGTGCCTCGGCTCGGCCAATCGCGATCCGCGCCGCTGGGACAATCCCGATGCGTTCGACATCACGCGGCCGGTCCAGCGCTCGCTCGCCTTCGGCGGCGGGCCGCACTCGTGCCTCGGCCAGCACGTCTCGCGCCAGGAGATGGTGGTGGCGATGGATGCGGTGTTCGATCGCCTGCCCAACGTGCGCTGGGATCCCGACAAGCCCAAGGGGCGGCTGATCGGCGATCTGTTCGCGCGCGGGCCCTCGGCACTGCCGGTGGTGTTCGGCTAGACCGGCCGCCAGGGCGCGTTCAGGCGAAGTGAACGCGGCGGTACTTGCCCTGCAGGTACAGCAGCGGGTCGCGGTGCGGCTCGAAATCGGCGCGCTCGACGCGGCCCACCACGATCAGATGATCGCCGCCGTCGTGGATGGCGTGCGTCGTGCAATCGAACGACGCGCGCGATCCGGTCAGGATCGGCGCGCCGCCACCTTCGCGCACCTGCCATTCGATGCCCTCGAACCGGGCGTCGCCGGGGCGGGCGAAGCGGTCCGAGGTCGGCTGCTGGCCGATGTGCAGGATGTTGATCGCGAAGCTGCGCGCATCGACGAAGCTCTGCAGATTCGCCGATTTGCGCGCGATGCAGAACAGCACCAGCGGCGGGTCGAGCGAGACCGAGGTGAAGCTGTTCGCGGTGAAGCCGATCGGCGCGCCCTCCGCATCGAGCGTCGTCACCACCGTGACGCCGGTGCCGAAACACCCCATCGCGTCGCGCAGCAGGCGCGGATCGGCGCCACTCTGGTAGCTGCGCGCCTGTAGGGGCAGGCGGCGTTCGAGAAATTCGAGCAGCCGCGCGTTGAACGCGTCTTCGTGATCGGTGACGACGTAATGGCCACCGCCGTCGATCTCGACGGCTTCTGCGCCCGCGATCATTGCCTGCAATCTGTCCGTCGCCGCGCGCGAGACCGATTCGTTGAGCGTCCCTCGGATCAGCAGCGCCGGCAGTCTGAGCTTTGCCGCCGCCGCCTCGATCCGCGCCGATTGTGCCGCCAGGTCGAAACCGGCGAAGGTGCGCGCATCGCCGCGCCAGCGCCACAGCGCATCCTCGCCGCGTTCGTATGCGCCGATCAACTGGCGCGTGGCGGACGGCGCAGGTTCGAACGGGTGGACGCGCGCGATCGCATCGAGCACCGCGGTTTCGTCCGCAAAGGCCTCCGCGCGGCGTTCGAGCGCGACGCGGATGCGCGCGGCGGTCTCGGGATCGACCCAGGCGGTGACGCCGACCAGCACCAGCGCCGACATCAGGTCCGCCCCGCCTTCGCCCGCCGCGACGAGCGCGGCGAGGCCGCTGGGCCCCACACCGACGACGGTCGCGCGCGAGGGGAGTTGGGCGAGCACGGCGGCGAGATCGGCGGCATAGCCGCTCAGGTCGTAATCGCCGCCCGGCGCGGGCTCGCTGTCGCAATGCCCGCGCAGATCGACGCAGATCGCGCGGCGGCCGGCGGCGGCGAGCGCGATGGCCGCGCCCGACCAGACGTGGCGGCTCTGCCCGACGGCGGGCAGCAGCAGCACGATCGGCGCATCGCCGTCGCCGATCGCGGACGCCGCGAGGCGGTTGCCCTGCGCGCCGCGAAACCACACCTGCTCCATCGACGCCGCCATACCCGCACTCCCGCAAGACTTTTGCACGGCGGTTCGATATCTAATTAATATCGTAACGGCCCTCTTCATTATCCATAGCGTTGATATATGCTCGCCACAACAAGGAGAGGAAGCCCATGGCGAAGTTCCAGATGGTCGTGCTGACCTGCGCCGCCGACGATGCGGTGGCGGAGCTGGCGCGCTGGTATGACGAGCAGCACATCCCCGATCTGCTGCGCGTGCCCGGCATCGTTTCCGCGCGGCGCGGATCGGTCATGAAGCTCGGCGGGCCGGCGGGGCTGCCCGACTGGAATTTCCTCGCCTGCTACGACATCGAGGCGGAGAGCCCGCAGCTCGTCCTCGCCGAAACGGGCCGCCGGATGGGCACCGACGAGATGCCGCGCAGCCCAGCGCTCGACAGCTCGAAGACGCTCGCGCTGATCATCACCCCGCAGTTCGAAGCCGAGGAAGGCTGACCGCCATGAACAGCCCCGCAGCCGCGGCCCCCGGCATCGTCGCACCCAACACCCGCAACCTCGAGGATCTCGCCAACGACATGGCCGGCTGGCTGACGGCGCGGCTGCCGGGCGCGCGCGACGTCACCGTCTCCAACCTGTCCTATCCGCTCGGCGCGGGCATGTCGCACGAGACGATCCTGTTCGATGCCGCCTGGCGGCAGGACGGCACGGCGCGGCAGCAGGGGCTGGTGGTGCGCATCAAGCCGACCCGCCACCTCGTCTACCAGGACGATATGTTCGACGAGCAATATCGCCTGATGCGCGTGATGCATGAGGACGGCCGCGTGAAAGTGGCGCATCCCTTGTGGTTCGAGCCGTCGCCGGAGCTGCTGGGCGCGCCGTTCTTCGTGATGGAACGGCTGCAGGGCCGCGTCGCGGTGAGCCTGCCGCCTTATGCCGAGACCGGTTGGGTGGCCGATGCGACGCCGGCGCAGCGACGGACCTTGTGGGAAAATTCGGTGCGTCAGCTCGCGGCGATCCAGACGATACCCGTATCCGCCGCGCCGTTTCTCGATCCGGCGGATGGCCCACATGGCTTCGATCACGAATGGGACCGCTGGCAGCGCTATCTGGCGTGGCTGCCGGAGGACCATGCGACGCCGTTCCTGCGCGAAGCCTCCGGCGCACTCGACAAGACGCGGCCGCAGGGGATCGAGCCGGGCATCGTCTGGGGCGATTCCCGGCTGGGCAATGTGATGATCGACGCGGATTTCGGCGTCGTTGCGGTGATGGACTGGGAACAGACCTCGCTCGGCGGGGCGCTGCACGATCTCGGCTGGTGGTTGCATACCGAGCGGATGCAGACGATCGGCCGCGGCCTGCCGCCGCTCGACGGAATGGGCACGCATGACGAAACGCGCAGCCTGTGGTCCGAGGTCTGCGGCAAGCAGACCGCCGACATAGCCTGGTACGAGGCTTTCGCGGCATTCAAGATGGCGTGCCTGACGCGGCGGATGATGGCGCTGGGCGCACAGATTGCGGTTGGCCGCCACGGCATCGACACGCCCAACAATCGCCGGATGGCCGACCTGCTGGGGATGTCGATCCCGGCTGCCTAGACGCCGAGCAGCTCGAAACTGCGATATTCGGTGACGGCGAGGCCCAGCCGCTTGACGAACTCGCGGATGATATCGGGCCGCACGCGGCGGGTGACGCCCCACATGTAATAGCCATAGACCACCGCCGCGCGGAAATGCGCGCGGGCGGTGTCGTGATCGGCCACGGGATCGCCCAGTCGCGCCCGCTCGGCAAGATAGACATCGAGCAGCGCGTCGCCGTGGGCACGGCGATCCTCGACGCTCAACGCGGCGACGATGTGATAGGCGACGTCCTGCGCCCAGTGCCCGTGCTGGACGACCTGCCAGTCGATGATCCCCGCCGCGCCGTCCTTGCGATAGAGGTTGCCGGCGTGCGCGTCGCCGTGGACGATGCAGGTCGGCTCCCCCGCGAAGCAATCGCGCAGGGCACCGAGCGAACGGTGCAGGCGGCCCGCGTTCTTGACCTCAGCCGCCAGCGGCGCGCCGCGCGGATCGTCGAGCAGCCCTTGCAGCATGTCGAGCGGGATCAGCGACTCCGCAGCGAGGCGGTCGAGCGTGATGCCCTTGAACGCCATGTCGTGCAACGGCTTGCCCGCGCCGGTTTCGACATGCAGCCGCGCGAGCTGGGCGAGGCTGTCGCGGGCCTGATCGGGCGAATAGGGGGTCAGTGCGGTCAGGAAGGTCGCGCCCTCGACCACCATGTCCTTCATGATAAGCAGGCCGTGGCCGTTTTCGGGATCGATCGCGGTGTAGAGGCAGTCGGGCACGTTGATGCCGGCGGCGGCGAGCCCCGGCGCCATCTGCGCATAGAAATGCGATTCCGTCGCCGAGGTGCCGCTCGACACCCATTTCATGCCCGATTCGTCGATCATGCCCTTGATGCAGATCGTGCGGCCGGTGCCCGGAGCGGCGTTCTCGAGATCGAGCTCCACGCGCACCTTGGTGGCCGTGTTCTCCTCGCGCCAGATCTCGCGCGCGCCGGTGATGCGCAGCGACGGCTGGTCGGGATAGAGCCGCGGCCGCAGCCAGGCGGGATCGAGGATCTCGGCGAGGTACAGCGGCGCGGGCGACGGCGAGGTCATGCGGACTCCTCTTGCTGGCCGGACTTACTTGGCGGTGAGGCCGCCGTCGACGGGCAGCATGACGCCGGTGATGTTGGACGACAGATCCGATGCCAGGAACAGCGCGGCATTGGCGCAATCCTCCGCCGCGATCGGGCGGCCGAGCGGATGCATCTCGGCATAGCGCGCCACTTCCTCGGCGGCACGCTCGGCAAAGCCCGCGCCTTCGGTGCGCCCGAAATTGGTCATCATGCCGGCGGGGCAGACGGCGTTGACGCGGATACCCTGTTTCGCGACCTCGATCGCCAACGCGCGGGTGAGCTGCACGACCCCGCCCTTGCTCGCGCCGTACATCACGCCGCCCCAGCCGATCAGCCCGGCGACCGATGCGGTGTTGACGATCACGCCGCCGCCGCCTTGCGCGTCGAACCGGCGCACCGCCGCCTGGCAGCCATAGACCATGCCGCGCAGGTTGATCGACATCAGCCGGTCGAAATCGGCATCGTCCTGATCGATGAGCCGGTGCGGCCGCCCGTCGCTGGCGGTCGCGACGCCGGCATTGTTATAGAGGACATCGAGCCTGCCGAAGCGATCGCAGGCGAGGTCGATCGCGGCCTCCACCTCAGCGCGCTGGGTTACGTTGCACAGCACCGGCACGGCATCCGCCCCCGCCAGCCGCGCGGTCTCGGTCGCCCAGTCGAGGTTGATATCGGCGCACACCACGCGCGCGCCGTGCTGCGCGAACAGGACCGCCGCCGCCCGCCCCACGCCCGATCCGGCCCCGGTGATGACGACCGATTTGTGCTGCAGCAGCATCTCTCTCTCCGTTGTGATGATCGTTGCGGGCGCGATGTCCGTGCCGCATCGATAGCGACCGATTCCGTTCGGTATAATATTAAAAGTGCGGCTTCTGATATTGCCAGCGTCACGCCGCCGCGCCGGTCGCGGCCGATGCGCCATATCAGTTTCATATCGTTACGGGCGTATTCAATATTGGACATAACTTGTCGTCGCTTCTTTATTCCAGCGTCCGCCCAAGCATCCGCGTGATGCGAACGAGAGCGGAAGCCAGGGATGAGGAAGCTTTCCGATGAAATATGCGCGAATTGAGTGGCTGTGCGGCATAAGCGCAATCGCGCTGGCCAGCACCCCCGCGATGGCCCAGCAGGCCAGCGAGCCCGCCAACACGCAGGCGCGGCCCGTGGAGCAGAACGACGACATCGTCGTCACCGCGCGCCGCCGCGAGGAATCGCTGCTCGAGGTTCCGGTCGCCGTCACCGTGCTGTCGACGGCAGAACTGTCGCAGCGCTCCACGCAGGGCGTGGCCGATCTCGCCGCGACCGCGCCGAACCTGCAGATCGGTCAGGCGACGCGCGGCGGCAGCGTCGCGACGGTCAGTATGCGCGGGCAGGAAAACACCGGCCAGGCGATCACCAACGATCCCGCCGTCGGCATCTATTTCGACGAAGTCTATCTCGGCCGCTCGGCCGGCAATCTGCTCGCCTCGATCCAGGACATGGCCAGCGTGCAGGTGCTGCGCGGGCCGCAGGGCACGTTGTTCGGGCGCAACAACACCGGCGGCGCAATCCTGCTGACGCCGATCCGCCCCAATCTCAGCGACTTCGGCGGCTCGGTGCAGGCGGCCTACGGCTCGTTCAATTATGTGGATCTGCAGGCGATCCTCAACGTGCCGATCGTCGAGGGCAAGCTCGCGGTGCGCGGCTCCTTCGATTTCCTGCGTCGCGACGGCGTCGGCAGGAGCATCGTCACCGGCATCAACAGCTACGGCAATCGCCAGCGCGAGAGCGGGCGGGCGGCGATCCGCTACACGCCGACCGACACGATCACGATGGACCTGACCTACGACTATACCAACATCCACGAGACCGGCATCCTGGAAGTCCCGCTCACGCCGTTTCCCGGGCTCGGCTTCTACGAGCTCCGGTCGGGCCTGCTGACGCCGCTGTCGAAGGCGAACATCCAGGGCTATACCTTCCGCAGCGAGTTCGAGGCCAACCCGGACCTCACCTTCAAGCTGATCGTCGGCCGCCGCACCCTGACCACCGACCAGCAATCCGACGTCGATACCGGCCCGGCACCATCGGTCGACGTGCGGCAGTTCGCGGACCAGAGCCAGTGGACGTTCGAGCTTCAGGCCACCGGCAAGATCCTCACCAACGCCGCAAGCTGGCTCGAGGGTGTCGATTTCACTGCCGGCGGCTTCTATTTCGATGAGGACGGATCGGACAATTCGCTGTTGCCGATACCGGCCGCAACGCTGTTCGGCACCGGCCGCACGTTGCGCAACTTCGCCCGCAACCGCTCGACCGCAGGCTATCTGCAGATCGAGACGAACCACTGGAACAAGCTGTTCCTGACGCTCGGCGGGCGATACACCAGCGACAATCGCGATCTCCGTATTCAGACCGGCGTCAACGGTGCGTGCGGGCTTGCCGCACTGCCCGCCGGCACGCCGATCGCGCTTTGCAACCAGATCGGGTCTGCCAATTTCGGCTATTGGTCCTATTCGGTCGGCGCGCGCTACCGCTTCACCGATCAGATCAACGCCTATGTGAAGTTCGATCGCGGCCAGCGCGCCGGCGGTCTCGACGATACGCCGACGACGATCGTCCCGTTCCAGCCGGAGGTGGTCAACAGCCTGGAGGCAGGCGTGAAGGTGGAATCGCTCGATCGCCGTTTCCACGCGAGCCTCGCGGTTTTCCAGATGAAGGTCGACAACGTGCAGCGATCCGTGTTGTTGATCGAGCCGAGCACGAACACGCCCTATGCCAGCGTGTTCAACGCCGCGAAATCGCAGGTTCGCGGCATCGAGCTGGAGGCGAACCTGCGGCCGCTGCCGGGACTGATGCTGAGCGGGACGCTGGGTCTGCTCGATGCGAAATACACGCAGTTCAGGAACCCCGCGACGGGTGCGGACTTGTCTGGCAACAAATTCCCCGACACGCCCGCCACCACCTATTCGGTCAGTGCGAGCTATGACGCCAGGATCGGCAACGATCTTTCTCTGCTCGGCCGGGTCGATTTCTCGTACAAGTCGCGGATGCAGTTCGACGTGTTCAACGATCCCCGCGCCGTCCAGGCCCCCTACGGGTTGCTGAACGCCAGGCTGCAACTGACCGCTGCCAATATCGTCGGCAAGGAAGTCTCGCTCGCGGTGTTCGGCCGGAACCTGACCGACCGGCAATACAACACCTATGGCACGACGGCGGCCGGGGGCTCCTTCGTTCGGACGGAGGATCCGCGGACCTTCGGCGTCGAACTGAAAGGCAGCTTCTGAAATGATCGCCGTGACGGACGCGATCGGATGAGCGGTGCCGTCAATAGGCGGGTGGTGCTGGCGCGCCACCCGCGCGGCGCGGTCGTCGCCGCCGATCTGGCGGTGGCGGCCGGTGCCGTACCGGCGATCGGCGACGGCGAAATGCTGATCCGCAACCTCTGGCTGTCGCTCGATCCGATGATCCGGCTGTTCATCGCCGCGGAGCCGATGGGGGCAATTCCGGTGATGGCACCGGGCACGACGATTCCCGGCGCTGCGGTGGGGGAGGTGATCGAATCGCGCAATGCGGATTTCGCGGCGGGCGATATCGTCGAAGGGCGGCTGGGGTGGCAGGAGTATGCGGTCTCGGCCGGCGCGGGGCTGTCGCGCATCGATCCCGCCGACGGGCCGGTCGAACGGGCGCTGGGCGTGTTCGGCCTGCCGGGCTTTTCCGCCTATGTCGGGCTCGACGTCGCCGGGAGTGTGCGCGCGGGGCAGACAATGCTGGTGAGCGGCGCGGCGGGGGCGGTCGGGTCCGCCGCCGGGGCGCTGGCAGCGGCGCGGGGCGCGCGCGTCGTCGGCATCGCCAGCGGGGCCGCGAAGCGCGCGTGGCTGATCGACGAGATCGGCTATCACGCGGTGGTCGATCGCAGCGCCGCAGGCTTCGAGGCCGCGCTTGCGGCGGCGCTGCCGGGCGGCGCGGACGTCTATTTCGACAATGTCGGCGGCCCGATGATGATGCAGGCAGTACCGCATCTCAACCGCAACGGCATTGTCGTGATCTGCGGGCTGATGGCGCAATATGGCGGCGAGGGTGCCGCATCCGACGACCAATTGCCGGGGTTCCTGGAGTTGATCATGGGCAAATCGCTGTCGGTCCGCGCCTTCGTCAATCTCGCGCACCAGCATCTGCGCCCGGCCTTCCTCGCCGAGATGAAGGCGCTGGTGGCGGCGCGGCCCGCGCTGGCGACGATCCATGTGACCGAGGGGATCGAGCAGACCCCCGCCGCTTTCGAACAGCTTTTCGCGCACGGCGTCACCGGCAAGCGGCTGGTGCGGGTTTGAGCGCGCGACCACCGCATCAAGGGAGCCAGCCACGATGGCCGTGACCGAAATCGACCGTACCGACACCACCGGAAGCGCCGCGGCTGCGCTGATGCCCGCCGCCGGATGGCCGCACAAAATGCTGATCGGCGGCCGCGCGGTGGCGGGCGAGGGAGCCCCGATCGCGGTTGAGCATCCCGGCGACGGCGCGGTGTTCACCCAATTCGCCGGCGCGTCCGATGGCCAGATCGAGGCGGCGATCGCCACAGCGCGCGCCGCCGCCGACACGGGCGAATGGGCGGCGCTCAAGCCGGTCGAGCGTGTCGCGATCGTGCGCCGCTTCGTCGCCGCGCTCCGCTCCCGCGCGGATGAGCTGGAGAAGGTCGTGATCGCCGAAGGCGGCTGCCCGATTTCCTCGGTCGTGCTGCCGGTGCAGGTGCGCGGGCCCCTCGCGACGGTCGAGGACCAGCTCGATCTCTATCTCACCCTGCCCGAAAGCGAGAGCAATCCGCTGCCGCTCGAGGAGCGCATCAATGCGGCGGGCACGGTGTTCCAGAGCATGCGGCGCTATGTTCCGCATGGCGTCGTCGTGGCGATCTCGGCCTATAACTTCCCGTTCTTCCTCAATATCTGGAAGCTGGTTCCCGCGCTCGCCACCGGCAATTGCGTCATCCTGCGGCCGAGCCCGCTGACGCCGCTGTCGGCGCTGGCGATGGTCGCGGCGGCGCAGGAGGCGGGCTTTCCCGACGGCGTGCTGAACATCGTCGCGGAGGCCGGGGCCGACGGCGCGCTCGCGCTGACGACGGATCCGCGCGTCGACATGGTCAGCTTCACCGGATCGACCGATGTCGGCAAGAAGGTGATGGCGCAGGGTGCTGCGACGATGAAGCGCCTGCAGCTCGAACTCGGCGGCAAATCGGCGCAGATCTTCATGGCCGACCGGCTCGCCGCGGCGGCCGGCGCGGCGGCGGGCGTGTGCCTCGCCCATGCCGGGCAGGGCTGCGTGCTCGGCACGCGCGTGCTCGTCCCCGAAAGCGAGAAGGCGGCCGTCATGGCGGCGATGGCGAAGGCGATCGAGGGCCTCGTCCCCGGCGATCCGCTCGATCCCGCGACGCGGATGGGCCCGGTCATCAACGCGGCCCAGCGCGCGCGCTGCGAACGCTATGTCGAACTCGCGGTGGCGGCGGGCGCGACCGTCGTCGCCGGCGGCAAGGCGATCGACACGCCGGGCCATTATTTCGAGCCGACCATCCTCGACGTGCCCGATGCATCGAACCCTGCCGCGCGCGACGAGATCTTCGGGCCGATCGTCGCGGTGATCGGCTACCGCGACATCGACCATGCCGTGGAGATCGCCAACGACAGCATCTTCGGCCTGTCGGGCTATGTCTACGGTGCCGATGCGCGCGCGGCGCTCGCCGTCGCCAAGCGCATCCGCTCGGGCACGGTCAACGTCAATATCGGCGGCGCGATGAGCGGCTACGCCTCGTCGGGCGGGCATGGATCGAGCGGGCTGGGGCGCGAGCGCGGCGTCGAGGGCCTGCGCGTCTATCAGGAGCTGCAATGCCTCAACTTCGCGAGCTGAGCGGGCGGTGACGGCGGACCGCCCGGTCGCGCTGGTGGTCGGCGGCAGGGGCGGGATCGGGCGGCATATCGTCTCCGCCCTGCGCGATCAGGGCGCGCACGTCGTCGTCGCGGGGCGCAGCGCGCAGACGGTGCCCGGCGATTACCGCCAGCTCGATATCGGCGATCATGCCGCCGTCGCCGCGCTGGCGGCCGAGCTGGCCGCGATGCACGGCGCGATCGACTGGGTGGTCGATGCCAGCAACGGCGCGGTGCCGGGCCTGTCGGGACGTTTCGCCCAGACCGATCCGGCGATGTTCGGCGCGTTCCTCCACGCCCGGCTCGCGACGCTCTACACCTTGTGCCACGCGGTCCTGCCGCATCTTTCCCGGCAGCGCGGGGCGATCGTCGCGATGGCGGCGGATTCGGGGAAGGTCGCGGCCCCCAACCAGACGATGGTGGGGTCGGCGGCGGCGGCGATCATGATGTTCGTTCGCACTCTCGCGCTCGAGGTCGCGCGCGAGGGCATCCGCGTGAATTGCGTGGCGACCTCCTATGTCACGGGGACGCCGGTGTTCGAGGCCGCCCGCGCCGGGCCGCTCGCCGGCCGCGTCGCGACGGCGGAGGCGCGCGCCGGGCTGGGCCTGCCCGATGCCGCCGAGATCGGGCGGGTGGCGGCGTGGCTCTGCTCCGATGCGGCGCGGCACCTGACCGGGCAGGTGATCAGCGTCAACGGCGGCGTCAGCGCGGCCTGACGGCTCAGGGCATCGCCAAGCCGCCGTTGGGGCGCAGGATCTGGCCCGTCACGAACGCGCTGGCATCGGCGGCGAGGTAGAGCACGGCAGAGGCGATGTCCTCGACCGTGCCGACGCGCTTGAGCACGGTCGCATCGGCGCGCGCGGCGAAGATCGCCTGCTTCTGCCGTTCGTCGATCGCGCCGGTCGCGTCGCGGAAGCGGTACGTCACCATCGGCGTATCGACGAAGCCGGGCGCGACGGCGTTGACGCGCACGCCGTGCGGGCCGACCTCGTGCGCCAGCGACCGCGTCAGCATGTTCACCGCCGCCTTGGTCATCGCATAGACCGACAGCCCGGCGCTGGGCACATCCGCGCCGGTGGAGGAGATGTTGACGATCGATCCCCGCCCGCGCGGCGTCATGATCCGCGCCGCCGCGGCGCAGCCCCAATAGACGCCGGTCATGTTGACGGCGACGATCCGGTCGTATTCCTCGGGTGCCATGTCGGCGACGTTGGCGGCGGAAATGACCCCGGCGACGTTCACCCATACGTCGATGCCGCCGCCCGCATCGGCGCGCGCGCCCAGCGCCAGCACGGCTTCGCGGTCGCGCACGTCGAGCGGCACCGCCTCGACCTGCGCGCCGGCCGCGTGGATGGCATCGACGGTGACGGCCAGCTCGGCCGTGTCGATATCGGCGACGACCAGCGCCGCGCCCGCCTTCGCCAGCACGATCGCGATCTCGCGGCCGATGCCCCGCCCCGCGCCGATCACCACCGCGCGGCGGCCATCGAGCGCGAAGCGCGCGATCAGGTCCGCATCCATCGTTCAGGCCTCGCGCGGCGCGCCGAGCAGGAACTGCGCGGTGAAGCCGCCGTCCACCGCCAGCGTCTGGCCCGTCACATAGCCGGCGAGATCGGAGAGCAGGAAGAGCAGGCCGTTGGCGATCTCCTGCGTCGTGCCGAGCCGGCGGAACGGGATCAGGCTGTTGCGGATCTTCTCTTCGAACGCGGCGCGATGGGGCCCCTCGTTGATGCGCGGCGTGCTGATCGTGCCGGGCGCGACGGCGTTGACGCGGATGCCGTGCGGCGCCAGCTCGACCCCCATCGTGCGGACGAGATTGACGAGGCCCGCCTTGGCCGCGCCGTAGGCGGCGTGATTGGGTGCCGATTGCAGCCCGCTGACCGATGCGACGGCGGCGATCGCGCCGCCGTTCCCCGCCTTCACCATCGCGCGCGCGGCGGCCTGCGCGTAGAAGAAGAAATAGCGCAGGTTGCGGCGGTGATCGAGATCCCAGGTCTCCTCGGTCACGTCGAGCACCGTGCTCCATTCCGCCTGGCCGACGATCGTCGCCATCACGTCGATCCGCCCGAGCGCGCGCACGACCTCCGCCACCGATCCTGCAGCCGTCCCGGCGTCCATCGCGTCGGCGACGACAGCAACGGCGCGACGCCCGGTTTCGCGCACTCTGGCGGCGACGCCCTCGGCCCGCGCGCGGTCGATATCGACCACGGCGACGTCGCACCCGGCCTCGGCCAGCGTGACCGAGGTCGATTCGCCCATGCCGAGGCCGCCGCCCACGACCATCGCCACCTTGCCCTCAAGCCCGAGGAAATCCTTCATCGCTCCGTCTCCCCACGTGATCTCGTTGGCGCTCACCAGGTGCGCGGTGCCTGCGTCCGCGATTTCTCGATCGCGAGCGAGATGCTGCCGGCGGTGCGATTGGCACCGCGCTTCTTCAGCTCGGGGATCACATAGGTGCCGAGCAGCTCGATGCACTTCAGCACGGAATCGTGCGGCAGATAGCCGAAGTTGAGATAGCAGAGCACCTGGTCGACGCCCGCTTCCTCGTATTTCAGGAATTTCTCCAGACATTCGTCGGGCGTGCCGACGATCACCATGTCCTCACGGTCGAACTGGGTGATGTCGAACTCGCCGCGCGCACGCGCGCTGACGAGCGGAAAGACCTTGTCCTGCTCCTCGGGCGGGAGGTGCTTGAACTCCCACGCAAGCATGAACTCGGCGATGTTCTTGTACCACCACCACATCGAATCCCACAGCCGGTTCTGTTCGAACACGGTGCGCGATTCGGCGCAGTGGACGAGCGTGTAGGTGCCGACCTTGTTGGTGATGACGCCGGTCAGCGGATCGACCTCCTTCTGCGCGTCGCGGTACGCCTGGATCATCGGGCCGAGCTCGTGCAGCGGCTGCATGATGCTGAAGCACAGCAGGCCGAGCCCGTCGCGCCCGGCGATCTTCGCGCCGTCGATGGCATTGGCCGCCATCCACACCGGCGGATGCGGATATTGGTACGGCTTGGGCGTCACCATCCGGCTGGGGAAATCGAGGAATTCCGAATGTTCCTCGTAATATTCCTGCTCCCACATGCCGACGACGGTGCGGGCGGCGGCGCGCTGCTTTTCCTTGCTGCGCGCGCGGTCGACGTGGAAGGCGGTCTGCTCCATCGGCGTCGAGCGGCCGATGCCCCATTGCACCCGGCCGCGCGACAGCAGATCGACCGTCGCGACCTTCTCCGCCAATCGCGCGGGGTGGATGAACTCGTGCGGCGACAGCGTCACGCCGAAGCCGAGCTTGATGTTTTCGGTGATCTGCGACAGCGCGCCCAGCACCGCCTCGTTGCAGGGCATGTGCGACCGGTTCTCGCGGAAATGATGCTCGACGCACCACACCGCCTCGAACCCCAGTTTGTCGGCATGGACGATCTGGTCGATACAGTCCCGGTAGACCTGCCGCTCGGCGGTGCGCTGCCCCCAGGGATGGTCGCCGGCCCAGGGGCGCGGCACATCGAATTCGTAGAGAAGCCCAAGCTCCATCGCCACATCCTCATGCGGCGGCGGGCTCAGTCCCGCGTGCCGTCCGCTCCCGTCTGTGGGGCAGGGCTGTGCGGTTCAACGGCGGGCGGCGGGATCACCGGGAAATACGGACTGACGTATGTCGAGCGAAAGCGTCTACCCGGCCGATTTGAAGCTGGCGGCACGGCCGTACCGCCAGCCTCGATCGTTCAGCGCGGCGCCATGCGGATCGCGCCGTCGAGGCGGATCACTTCGCCGTTGAGCATCGGGTTGGCGACGATCGCCTCGGCAAGCTGGGCATATTCCTTGGGATCGCCGAGGCGGCTCGGATGCGGCACCTGCTGGCCGAGCGAGATCCGCGCGGGCTCGGGCAGGCCCATCAGCAGCGGCGTCAGGAACAGGCCCGGCGCGATCGTCATCACGCGGATGCGGCTCTGCGCGAGATCGCGCGCGACCGGCAGCGTCAGGCCGACGATGCCGCCCTTCGACGCCGAATAGGCGGCCTGGCCGACCTGCCCGTCATAAGCGGCGACCGAGGCGGTGTTGATGATGACGCCGCGCTCCTCGCCGACCGCGTCCAGCGTCATCGCGCGCGCCGCGAACTTGGCGATCACGTTGAAGGTGCCGATCAGGTTGATCTCGATCACCTTGCGGAATTCGCCCAGCGCGTGCGGCACGTTTTCCTTGCCGACGGTCTTCATCGCCGATCCCACGCCCGCGCAATTCACCAGGACGCGCGCGACGCCGTGCGCCGCCTCGGCAGCGGCGATGCCGGCGTTGACGCTGTCCTCGTCGGTGACGTTCACCTTGAAGAACGCGCCGCCGATCTTGGCGGCATGTTCCTGGCCCGCGGCTTCGTTGAGATCGAAGATCGCGACCTTCGCGCCCAGCGCGGCGAGACGTTCGGCGGTCGCGCCGCCCAGACCCGATGCGCCGCCGGTGACGATCGCTGCAATGCCGTTGATGTCCATGAAGATTCCTCGCCGCTTGATGTGTCGCGCCGCTGTTAGCGCGGGGTTCCGGGTGGCGCAAACCGGCTTTTCACGCGAGCGGAGCGCCGCTTTCCAGCACTGCGCGGACGAGATCGGCCTGCCCGCGCGTGCCGGTGCGGGCATAGAGCCGCTTCGAATAGTTGCGCGCGGTCTCGATCGTCAGGCCCAGCGCCTCGGCACCCTCGGCGATACTGTCGCCCGCCGCCAGCCGCGCGGCGAGGCGTGCCTCGAACAGCGGCACCCCCAACAGGTCGGCAAGCGGCTTCGCGGGCCCGCTTTCGGGGGCACCGCGCACCTGTATCAGCACCGCAGCGCCGGTGATGACCGCGCCCGCCGCGTCCGCGACCGGGGCGAGCATCGCATCGACCGGCGGATCGGCGCGCAGGCGGATGGCGTGATGCCCGCCGCGCGCGATCGCCGCGTCCATCGCCCGGCCGAGCCGCATCGCGCCGTCATGGCCACGCCAGCCCGGATTAACGGCATGAAGCAGCCGCTCGGCCTGCGCGCTCCAGCCCAGCACATGGCCGCGCCGGTCGAGCATCACCCAGCCGGTGCCGAGCCGTTCGAGCCCGCGCGCCGCCGCCGCCTCGCCGGCGCGCGCCCGCGTGAGCGCGACGAAGGTGCGCAGCGCGATCGCGAGGTGCGCGCCAAGCTGGCTGAGCATCGCCGAATCGGCCGCGCTGAACGCCCCTTGCGCCCGCGTGACGTCGAGCCACGCGCTCGCCCCGGCATCGTCCACGACGCGCAGGATGCGCCGGTACGCGGCGGTATCCGCCGGTATCTCTTCCTCGCCGTAGACACGGTTGGGGCGGAGCCGGGCCAGCGCGGCAGGGAAGGGCGCGATCGCCGGCACCGGCGCGGGGGTGCCGTGACCCGCCGGTGCGAAGAATTCCAGCGCGACAAGGTCCGGTGCGGCCGGCCGCGCGATGCGCAGGCGCGCGTCGTCCGCACGCAGCCGCCCGCGCAGCCGCCGCAGGAAGGTCGCCCAGGGTGCATCCTCCAGCACGCCGTCGTGCAGGGCAGTAAGAAGGTCGGTTTCGTCCTGCCGTGTGATCGCCATGATACGCGCCCTCCTGATCGCCCTCCCATATGGGAGGTTCTTGGCGTGCCGCGTCAAGCTAGCAGGCAAAAAAGACGTTGCAGGATCAGAAGAGGAGCCAGAATGGCGACCGCCGCCCGGACTTTGACGCATCTCGAACGGCTCGAGGCCGAATCGATCCACATCCTGCGCGAGGTGGTCGCCGAGACCGAGAAGCCGGTGATGCTCTATTCGGTCGGCAAGGATTCGGCCGTCATGCTGCATCTTGCGCGCAAAGCCTTCTATCCCTCGCCGCCGCCGTTTCCGTTGCTCCACGTCGATACGACCTGGAAGTTCAAGGAGATGTACGCGCTGCGCGACCGCATGGCCGCCGAAAGCGGGATGGAACTGCTCGTCTACCAGAACCCGGAGGCGAAGGAGCGCGGGATCAATCCGTTCGATCACGGCGCGCTGCATACCGATATGTGGAAGACGGAGGGGCTGAAGCAGGCGCTCGACCTCTACGGTTTCGACGCGGCGTTCGGCGGCGCGCGCCGCGACGAGGAAAAGAGCCGCGCGAAGGAGCGCATCTTCTCCTTCCGCTCGGCCAATCACCGCTGGGATCCGAAGAACCAGCGGCCCGAGCTGTGGAACCTCTACAATGCGAAGAAGGCCAGGGGCGAGAGCATCCGCGTGTTCCCGATCTCGAACTGGACCGAGCTCGACATCTGGCAATATATCCACCTCAACGACGTGCCGATCGTGCCGCTCTATTTCGCGGCCAAGCGCCCGACCGTGGTGCGCGACGGGATGCTGCTGATGGTCGATGACGATCGCTTCCCGCTCGAGCCCGGCGAAGTGCCGGTCGAGCGCTCGATCCGCTTCCGCACGCTCGGCTGCTATCCGCTCACCGGCGCGGTCGAGAGCGAGGCAACGACGCTGCCCGAGGTGATCCAGGAAACGCTGCTCACCACCACCTCCGAACGCCAGGGCCGCGCGATCGACAAGGATGCAGGCGGCGCGGGCATGGAGAAGAAGAAGCAGGAGGGGTATTTCTGATGGCGACGGACATCGCGAGCGCGGAAAGCGCCTATCAGGTCGATGCGCTCATCGCCGAGGATATCGACGCCTATCTCGTCCAGCATCAGCACAAGTCGCTGCTACGCTTCATCACCTGCGGCTCGGTCGACGACGGCAAGTCCACGCTGATCGGGCGGCTGCTCTACGACAGCAAGATGATCTTCGAGGATCAGCTCGCCGCGCTCGAGGCGGACAGCAAGCGCGTCGGCACGCAGGGGCAGAACATCGATTTCGCGCTGCTGGTCGACGGCCTCGCCGCCGAACGCGAGCAGGGCATCACCATCGACGTCGCCTATCGCTTCTTCTCGACCGAGAAGCGCAAGTTCATCGTCGCCGATACGCCCGGCCACGAACAATATACCCGCAACATGGTGACGGGCGCCTCGACCGCCGATCTCGCCGTGATCCTTATCGATGCGCGCAAGGGCGTGCTGACGCAGACGCGGCGCCATTCCTATCTCGCGCATCTGGTCGGCGTCGGGCGCATCGTGCTGGCGGTCAACAAGATGGATCTCGTCGGCTACGACCAGGCGACCTATGACGCGATCGTCGCGGAGTATCGTGCGTTCGCGACGTCGATCGGGATCGAGACCTTCACGCCGATGCCGATCTCGGGCTTCGCGGGCGACAACATCACCACGAAGAGCGTGCATACGCCGTGGTACGACGGCCCGACGCTGATGGCCTATCTCGAAAGCGTCGAGATCGATGCCGACGCCGCGCAGGCCCGGCCGTTCCGCCTGCCGGTGCAGTGGGTCAACCGGCCCAACCTCGATTTTCGGGGCTTCTCCGGCCTGATCGCGAGCGGCACCGTCGCGCCTGGTGACGCCATCCGCGTGCTGCCCAGCGGCAAGACGTCGAGCATCACCCGCATCGTCACGCAGGACGGCGATCTCGACCGCGCGGTCGCGGGCCAGTCGGTAACGCTCTGCTTCGCCGACGAGGTGGATTGCTCCCGCGGCGACGTGATCGCGGTCGCCGCCGATCCGCCCGAAGTCGCCGACCAGTTCGAGGCGACGATCGTGTGGATGGCGGACGAGGCGATGCTGCCCGGCCGCGCCTATTGGCTGAAGCTCGGCACGCAGACCGTATCGGCCACCGTCCAGCCGCCCAAATATCAGGTCAACGTCAACACGCTCGAACATCTCGCCGCCAAGACGCTCGATCTCAACGCGATCGGCGTGTGCAACCTCGCGACCGACCGCGGTATCGTGTTCGAATCCTATGCCGCCAACCGCAGCCTCGGCGGCTTCATCCTGATCGACAAGATCACCAACGCCACCGTGGCGGCGGGCACGATCCACTTCTCGCTGCGGCGCGCGCAGAACGTCCACTGGCAGGCGACCGACATCGGCCGCGATGCCCATGCGGCGATGAAGAACCAGCGGCCTGCGGTGCTGTGGTTCACCGGCCTGTCGGGCGCGGGCAAATCGACCATCGCCAACCTCGTCGAGAAGAAGCTGGCGCGGATGAACCGCCACACCTTCCTGCTCGACGGCGACAACGTCCGCCACGGGCTCAACAAGGATCTCGGCTTCACCGATGCCGACCGCGTCGAGAACATCCGCCGCGTGGGCGAGGTGGCGAAGCTGATGGCCGACGCCGGGCTGATCGTCATCACCGCGTTCATCTCGCCGTTCCGCTCCGAACGGCAGATGGTGCGCGAGATGCTGCCGGCGGGCGAGTTCGTCGAGGTGCATATCGACACGACGCTCGCCGATGCCGAGGCACGCGACGTGAAGGGGCTCTACAAGAAGGCGCGCGAGGGGAAGCTCAAGAACTTCACCGGCATCGATTCGCCCTATGAAGCGCCGGAAGACCCCGAAATCCGCATCGACACCGCGACGATGACGCCCGAAGAGGCGGCGGATCACATCATCGCAAGGCTGATCCCCTGATGGCTGACATGACCGATAGCGAACTCGCCCGCCACATCGCCGAAACGGCGGGCATTTTGCTCCTCGCGCTGCAGGAGTCGGACCTGTTCGAGGGCAAGGCGCTCGGCAAGGCGGGCGATCGCACCGCCAATGCCTTCATCATGGAGGCGCTGCGCACCCACCGCCCCGCCGACCAGATCCTGTCCGAGGAGGAGGCCAACGACACCGCGCGCTGCGCGCATGCCCGCGTCTGGGTGGTCGATCCGCTCGACGGCACGCGCGAATATGGCGAGCGGCGCGCGGATTGGGCGGTGCATGTCGGCCTCGCGATCGACGGCGCGCCGGTGCTGGGCGCGGTGGCGCTGCCCGCGGTGCCGGTGACGCTCTCCTCCGATGCGCCGCAACCGCTCCCGCCGCTGCCCGCGACGCTCAGGATGCTCGTCAGCCGCACGCGCCCCGCCGCCGAGGCGGTCGCGGTCGCAGAGGCGCTCGGCGCGGAGCTGGTGCCGATGGGCTCGGCCGGCGCCAAGGCGATGGCGGTCGTGCGCGGCGATGCCGAGATCTATCTCCATTCGGGCGGCCAGTACGAATGGGACAATTGCGCGCCCGCCGCCGTCGCCGCGGCGGCGGGGCTGCACGTCTCGCGCATCGACGGTGCGCCGCTCGTCTACAACGCGCCCAACCCCTATCTGCCCGATCTGCTGATCTGCCGCCCCGAACTGGCGGAGCGCGTGCTGGCGCTGGTGCGCGATCTGGGGACGACGGCCGCCGCCTGAGGCAGGGGAGAGGAAATGAGCGACGATATCCTCGCGGCACGCGCGCGGTCGCGGCCCGGCCTGCCGGTGGCGATCGTGATCGGCGGCTGCGGCGGGATGGGCATGGCCTGCGTGCGCCGCCTCGCCCAGCATCATGCCGTCGTCATCGCCGATCTCGACGGTGCCAGGGCGGAGCAGGCCGCCGCGGCGCTGGCGGCGGAGGGCTATAGCGTCGCGGGCGCAGGCTGCGACGCGACCGATGCGGCGGCGGTCGCGGCGCTGTTCGCGCACGCCGCGCGGCTCGGGCCGGTCACGGCGATCGCGCACGTCCTCGGCCTGTCGCCGAGCATGGCCGACGCGCCGACGATCCTGACGGTCAATCTCGTCGCGCCCGCGCTGGTCGCGGAAGCAGCACTGGCGCATATGCCGCCCGGCGGCGCGGCGGTGTTCGTGTCCTCGATCGCGGGCCACGGCACGCGCGTGCCCGATGCCGTGCAGCCGATCCTCGATGCCCCGCTCGACCCGGATTTCCGCGCGTCGATCACCGCCGCGCTGCCCGATCTCACGTCCTCCGATGCCTATCGCTTCTCGAAGGCGACGCTGCTGCGCTTCTGCCGCCGCAACGCCGCCGCCTGGGGCGCACGCGGCCTGCGGATCAATTCGCTGTCGCCGGGGCTGATCCGCACGCCGATGGGCGACCGCGAGTTCGATCGCAGCCCCGCCAAGGGCGCGCTGTTGCAGCGCATCCCGCTGGAACGTCAGGGCGAGCTGACGGAGATCGCCGACGGCCTGGAGTTCCTGCTGTCGAACAAGGCGTCGTTCATCACCGGCACCGATCTGCTGATCGACGGCGGCCTCGTCGCCACGAACGAGCCGGGCTGAGACCCGCCTGCCGCGCCGGTCGCGACAGGCGGGGATCGATCAGATCAGTTCGAGCGCGACGGCGGTCGCTTCGCCGCCGCCGATGCACAGCGCCGCGACGCCCTTCTTCAGGCCGCGGGTCTTGAGCGCCGCGATCAGCGTCGCGATGATGCGCGCGCCGCTCGCGCCGATCGGATGGCCGAGCGCGGTCGCCCCGCCATTGACGTTGAGCTTCTCGTGCGGGATCGCCAGCTCGTGCATCGCGATCATCGATACGGTCGCGAACGCCTCGTTGACCTCGAACAGATCGACGTCGGCGACACTCCAGCCGGCCTTTTCCAGCACCTTCTGGATGGCCTTGACCGGCGCGGTCGTGAAGCGCGCGGGCTCATGCGCGTGCGCGGCGGTGGCGACGATGACGGCTTCCTTGTTGAGCCCGAGCTTGTCGGCGATGCTCGTGCGCGTCAGCACCAGCGCGGCCGCACCGTCCGAGATCGAGGCCGAGGTCGCCGCCGTGATCGCGCCGTCCTTGGCGAAGGCCGCCTTCAGCGACGGGATCTTGTCGGGCTTGGCGTTGCCGGGCTGTTCGTCCTTGCTGACGATGGTCTCGCCGCCGCGGCCCTTGACGGTGACGGGCACCACCTCGCCGTCGAACGCGCCGCTGTCGATCGCGGCGTTGGCGCGCTTCAGGCTCTCGATCGAATAGGCGTCCATCACCTCGCGGGTGAACTGATATTCGCGCGCCGTCTCCTCGGCGAAGGCACCCATCGGCTTGCCCTTTTCATAGGCGTCCTCAAGGCCGTCATACATCATCGAATCGTAGATCACGTCATGGCCGATGCGCGCGCCGGCGCGGTGCTTGGCCATCATGAAGGGGGCGTTGGTCATGCTCTCCATGCCGCCCGCGATGATGACGTCGGCGGTGCCGGCGGCAAGCGCCTCCGCGCCCATGATCGCGGCCTGCATGCCCGATCCGCACATCTTGTTGACGGTGGTCGCCTCGACCGAATTGGGGAGGCCGGCACCGAGCGCGGCCTGGCGGGCAGGGGCCTGGCCGAGCGCACCGGGCAGCACGCAGCCCATGTAGATGCGGTCGATCTCGGCGGGATCGACCTTCGACCGCTCGACCGCGGCCTTCACTGCCGTGATGCCCAGCTCGACCGCAGTGACGCCCGACAGCGCGCCCTGGAAGCCGCCCATCGGCGTGCGCGCGTAGCTCGAAATGATGATAGGATCTTCACTCATGATATCGATACCTTATAGAGAGCGGGCGATGACCATCCGCTGGATGTCCGACGTGCCCTCGTAAATCTGGCAGACGCGCACGTCACGATAGATTTTTGCAACGCAATATTCCTCCAGATAGCCATAGCCACCCAAAGTTTGAAGGGCCCCCGAACACACCGCCTCGGCGGTTTCGGATGCGACCAGCTTGGCCATTGATGCGGCGGTCAGCGCGGGAAGGGCCGCGTCCTTGGTGGCGGCCGCGTGCAGGACGAGCTGTCGCGCCGCCTCCAGCTTCGCGGCGAGATCGGCAAGGCGGAAGCCCACCGCCTGATGCTCCATAATCGCCTTGCCCATCGACACGCGGTCCTTGGCATAGGCGACGGCGATCTCCAGCGCGGCCTGTGCCATGCCGACGCACTGCGCGGCGATGCCGATCCGTCCCGCTTCGAGATTCGACAGCGCGATGCGGTAGCCGTCGCCCTCGGGCCCGAACAGCAGCGACTCGTCGAGGAACACGTCCTCGAACCGCAGCGCGCACGTGTCGGAGGCGTTCTGGCCCAGCTTGTGCTCGACCTTGTCGACCGAATAGCCCGGCAGGTTTGTGGGGACCAGGAAGGCGGAAATGCCCTTCTTGCCGGCCGCCGGATCGGTGACGGCGATCACCATCGTCACGCCGGCGATCTTGCCCGATGTGATGAACTGCTTGGATCCGTTGAGCTTCCACCCGCCCTCGACGCGCGTCGCGCGGGTGCGGATCGCCGATGCGTCCGATCCCGCGTCGCTCTCGGTCAGCGCGAAGGCACCGATCATCCGCCCGCTCGTCAATTCGGGCAGGAAACGCGCCTTCTGCGCCTCGCTGCCATAGCGCAGGATGCCCGACACCATGATGCTGTTCTGGATCGACACGATCGTCGACAGGGCACCGTCGGCCGCCGCCACCTCGATCAGCGCGAGCGCATAGGATACATAGTCCGCCTCGGCACCGCCCACCGCCTCGGGCGCGGTCATGCCCATCAGTCCCAGTCCGGCGAGTTCGGTGAACAGCGCGGGCGGATAGCCGCCGGCCTGTTCATAGGCCGCGCTGTTGGGCCGGATCTGCTCCTGCGCAAAGTCGCGAACCGCATCCCGGATGGCGGATTGGACGTCGGAAAGCACCATGAATCTACGCCTCGGAATATATTATACCGGCGGGTAGTTGCCACCCGGCGGCCATCCGTGTCAAGGTTGCACCATGCCAGCCGCCTCTCCCAACAGCCGGGCTTCCCCTTTCAAATCGGACACGGATCGCGAGGCCGAACGGTCGGAAAAGCGCATCGCGCTGCTGCGCGCGGCGGTGCATCTGTTCAACGAACGCGGCTTTCACGCAACCTCGCTCGAGGAGGTCGCGGCGAGCCTCGGCGTGACCAAGCCCGTCATATATCATTATCTCGGCAACAAGGATCAGGTCGCGTTCGAATGCGTGCGGATCGGCGTGGAGCAGCTTCACGCCGCCGCCGCGGATGCGGCGGCGCAGCCGGGCACCGGGCTCGACCGGCTGCGTGCCTTCCTGCTGCGCTATGCCGCGATCATGATGGACGATTTCGGGCGCGGCGTGGTGCGGATCGGCGACGATACGCTCTCCGTGCCGATGCGCGCGCGCTTCCGCGCGTTGAAGTCGGAGATCGACGCCGCGCTGCGCGCGATGATCGATGCGGCGGTGGCCGACGGGTCGGCGCGGGCCGCCGATACGCGGCTGGCGGCGTTCGCGATCGCGGGCGCGCTCAACTGGCCCTCGCACTGGCACCGGCAGGACGGGCCGCAGACGGTGGAGCAGATTGCGGCCGGGCTGGTAGATTTTCTTTGCGATGGGCTGTCGAATCCGCGGCGATAATGCGTCATTGAGGCCGTGAAGAGGATCGAAAGGACCAACATGGCCCAACCGGACCAGGGTACACAGGCCGCGCCCGCACCGCGCCCCGGCGGCATCGGCGAGCCGTTGCGCACGCCGCTGTTCCGCCGCATCTGGAGCGCGAGCCTGCTCTCCAACCTCGGCCTGATGATCCAGGCGGTCGGCGCGGCCTGGTCGATGACGCAGCTTACCACCGACGTGTCGATGGTCGCGCTGGTGCAGACCGCGCTGATGCTGCCGATCATGCTGGTATCGATCCCGGCCGGCGCGATCGCCGATATGTACGATCGCCGCAAGGTCGGCATCTTCGCGCTCTCGGTCTCGCTCGCGGGCGCGACCGCGCTGACGCTGGTGACGGCGGCGAACCTCGCGTCGCCCTGGTCGCTGCTCGGCTTCTGCTTCCTGATCGGCACCGGCATGGCGCTGTTCGGCCCCGCCTGGCAGTCGTCGGTCAGTGAACAGGTGCCGCCGCACACGCTGCCGCAGGCGGTCGCGCTCAATTCGATCAGCTACAATATCGCGCGCAGCTTCGGCCCCGCGATCGGCGGCATCATCGTCGCGGCGGCGGGCGCGGTGGCGGCCTTCTGCGCCAACGCCGTGCTCTACGTCCCGCTGCTCATCGTGCTGATCCTGTGGCGGCGCGTCGCCGTGCCCGCGCGGCTGCCGCCCGAACGGCTCGATCGCGCGATCACCTCCGGCTTCCGCTACGTCATCCATTCGCCCTCGATCCGCGTCGTCCTGTGGCGGACGGCGGCGACGGGCGTGGCGGGGGGGTCGGTGTCGGCGCTGATGCCGCTCGTTGCGCGCGATCTGCTGGGCGGCAGCGCCGAAACCTACGGCCTCATCCTCGGCGCCTTCGGGATCGGCGCGGTCGCCGGCGCGCTCAACATCAACACCGTCCGCAACCGGTTGAGCAGCGAGCAGGCGGTAAGCCTGTGCGCGGTGGTGATGGCGATCGCGATCACCACCGAGGCGCTGAGCCCGTGGCTCGCGCTCACCGCGCTGGTGCTGGTCGCGGCGGGCGCCGCCTGGATGGTCAGCGTCACGATCTTCAACATCGGCATTCAGCTTTCCGCGCCGCGCTGGGTGGCGGGGCGGACGCTGGCGGCGTTCCAGGCGGCGATCGCCGGCGGCATCGCGATCGGCAGCTGGCTGTGGGGCCATGTCGCGCAAGGGTACGGCGTCTCGACCGCGCTGCTCGCCTCGGCGGCGATGATGGCGCTGACGCCTTTGCTCGCGCGCTGGCTGCGGATGCCGGCGGAGGTCGACGACGACAAGGAGGCGATCGATCTCGGCGCGCCCGAAAGCGCGCTGGCGCTCACCGCGCGCAGCGGGCCGATCGTGGTCGAGGTCGAATATTGCGTGTCGATGGAGGAAGCGCGCGCTTTCTACGGCGTGATGCAGAAGGTGCAGCTCACGCGCCACCGCAACGGCGCCTACGACTGGTCGATCGCGCGCGACATCGCCGATCCGACCTTGTGGACCGAACGCTTCCATTGCCCGACCTGGCTCGACTACCTCCGCCTGCGCAGCCGCCACACCGCGGGTGAAATCGAAATTCAGCAGGTCGCAGAAAGCTACCACCGCGGCGAAGGCCCGCTGCGCGTGCGGCGGATGCTCGAGCGGCCGTTCGGTTCTGTACGCTGGAAAGAGGACGCGCCGGATGCGGGCCGCTCTGAAGTGCTGCCGATCACCGCGACTTGACGCCACCGACCGCAGCGACCGTCAAGTCCGATAATATTTCTTATGTTAAGTCTTGGCTACTGGACCGCGAGGATCAGGCTGCGGATCTGCGGATAGATCTGGCGTTCCCATTTGCTGCCGCTGAACACGCCGTAGTGGCCGACGCCCGGCTGCAGATGATGGCGCTTCAGATGCGGGCGCAGCGACGAGCAGAGATCGTGCGCCGCCGCCGTCTGGCCGACCGCGCAGATGTCGTCGCGCTCGCCCTCGACGGTCAGCAGCGCGGTCTTGCGGATCTTGTCCGGCTGCACCGGCGCGCCCTTGTACGTCAGCTCGCCCTTGGCCAGCAAAGTGCGCTGGAACACACGGTCGACCGTCTCCAGATAGAATTCGGCCGTCAGGTCGAGCACCGCGAAATATTCGTCGTAGAAGTCGCGGATGCCCTGCGCCTTGTCGTCCTCGCCGTCGGCATAGCTCTGATACAGCGCGATGTGCTGCGCCATGTGGCGGCCCATGTTCATCGACATGAAGGCGGTGAGCTGCATGAAGCCGGGATACACTTTCCGTCCGCGCCCCTTGTAGCGCAGCGGCACGGTGGAGATGAGGTTGTCGCGGAACCACTCGATCGGCTTGGTCATCGCCAGATCGTTGACGACGGTCGGCGAGATGCGGGTGTCGACGGGCCCGCCCATCAGCGTCATCGAGCGCGGCTGGCACGGATGATCGTCCGCCGCCATCACCGCCACCGCGGCGAGCGCATGGACGCACGGCTGGCACACGGCGACGATGTTCGCGCCCGGTCCCATCTCCTCCAGGAAGCGGATAACATAGGCGACATAGTCATCGAAGCCGAAACTGCCCGCCGACACCGGCACGTCGCGCGCGTTGACCCAGTCGGTGATGTAGACGTCGTGGTCGCGCAGCAGCGTCTCCACGGTGTTGCGCAGCAGCGTGGCGAAATGCCCCGACAGCGGCACCACCACCAGCACCTTGGGCTTGGGTTCGCTATCGTCCTTGGCAAAGTGCAGCAGGTTGCCGAACGGCAGCGAGAAGACGACCTCCTCGCGCACGTCGAGCAACCGGTTGCCCGACTGGACCTGGGCGATGCCGAACGGGGGCTCCTTGTGAGTCAGCTTGGTCTCGGCGAGCACGTGCGCCAGCGCCGCGAAACGGCTGCCGAGCGGCCCCGCCTCCCAGGCCCAGCGGTTGTCCAGCATCACCTGCGCGCCGTACCGCGCGGGCGCCATCATGTCAGACCATGCCTGATATGCGCCGTACAGATTCGCCAACCCCACGCCCCTCTTCGAACCAATCGATATCTCTTAAACACGCAATGCCGCATTGCACCATAGAATGTTTGCGCGCATGGTTCCCGCGGAGGGATGCATGACCGCGATTTTGACGCTTTCCAGCAAGAACTATTCGTCCTGGTCGCTGCGCGGATGGCTGTTGTGCCGCCTGGCCGGCATCGATTTCGCTGAAGAGATGGTGCCCGTGGACGCGAGTACGCGCGCGGAGCTGCTGCTGCTATCACCCTCGGTGCGTGTACCGCGCCTCACCGACGATGCCGTCAGCGTCTGGGATACGCTGGCGATCGCGGGCTATCTCAATGAGAAATATCCCGAAGCCGGCATGTACCCCGTCGATCTCGTCCAGCGCGCGCATTGCCGCGCAATCGCGGGCGAGGTGCATTCGGGCTTCTACAACCTCCGTTCCGCCCTGCCGATGAACCTGCGCGTCCGCCACGAGAGCTTCAAGATCTTCTCCGGCGCGCGCCCCGATATCGAACGTATCGTAGAGATCTGGCAGGATTGCCTCGCGCGCTACGGCGGGCCTTTCCTGTTCGGGACGAAACCGACCGTCGCCGATGCGATGTACGCGCCGGTCGCGACGCGATTCGTGACGTACAATGTCGCGCTGCCGACCGCCGCCGCCGCGTACCGCGACACGATCATGGCCTGGGCGCCGGTGCAGGAATGGATCGCCGCGGCGGAGAAAGAGCCCGACGAGATGGAGGAGCTCGAAGTCGAGTTCTGACGCGCCGCGCGTTGGACTCGTCGCGCCCGTTCAGGCGGCGATCGCCTCGGTCGCCTACCTCAGGCTTGCGCAACGCAGTGATACGCTCCGCAAACGGCAGCGGCCTACGCGCCTCGTAGGACAGACCGCCAGAGAACGGACTGCGCGCCGTCCTTTTCGACAGAGTGGCGGCGTTGGAACAGAGCGGCATCGGTCATGTCACGCCTCCGGCCGCTTCTTGACCATCGCCATGCGCAGACACCTGCACACGATCTCGTCGCGCTGGTTGAGCAGGGTGTGCGCGAAGGTGACGACGCCTGCACCCGGTCGGGAGTTGCTTGCGCGCAGATCGCTTACCTCGCTGGTCGCGCGCATTGTGTCGCCGAGAAACACGGGCTTCGGCATCACCAGCTTGTCGTAACCCAGGTTCGCGATCAGCGTGCCAAGCGTCGTGTCGCTGATCGTAAGTCCGATCATCAGCGCGAAGGTGAAGGTGCCGTTGACGAGGATCTGGCCGAACTCGCTCGCCTTCGCCGCCTCGATATCGAGGTGCAGCGGCTGCGGATTGTGCGTCATCACCGAGAAGAGCAGATTGTCGGTTTCGGTGACGGTGCGACGGATCTCATGCTCGAGCCGGTCGCCAACCCGCCATTCGTCGAAATGCCTGCCTGCCATTATTCGCCTTTCACTTCGATGTCCGTATCGATGCGCACGAGCAGTGCCTCGACCTGGATCTGTGCCACGCCAAAGCGGGAAGCGATCTTGTTAGAGCAACGTGGCAGCCGGCGGCAACGACGCTCAAGATTTCCGTCGATCAATTCAGCTACCGAAAGCACTGGCGCCGAACCGTGTGAAAGAGTCTTCGTGCCGAGAGACAGCCACAGGGCACCGAACTGCCGCGACTGCACGAGCACCGGCTCGCCCTCGCGGATACCGCATCGGCCCCGCGCAGCAGCGTCTCTATTGCCGGATGCGTACCGCTCAGAGCGTTCGAATATGGCCGTGCGCTCAACTTGGCCTTGCCCATCGTGACGCGGCGTGGTTGCTTGGCGGCAACAACGACCGGGAGAGAATTGTGGAGAGCAACGAGAGCGATACGTCGCGCGCGCACGCCTTTTGGACACCGCGGCGACGCCACTACGTCCTCTTCATCCTCTGCCTTGTCGGGATCTTCAATTTCATCGACCGTCAGATTCTGGCGATCCTGCTCGAGCCGATCAAGGAAGACCTGAAAGTCACCGATACGGCGATGGGCCTGCTGTCGGGCGTCGCCTTCGCGGCTTTCTACGTCACCGCCGGCTTTCCGCTCGCGCGCATTGCCGACCGCGGCAACCGCCGCACGCTGATCGCGATCTGCCTGGCGGTGTGGAGCGTCGCGACGGCCGCCTGCGGCATCGTCACCTCCTATGTACAGTTGATCATCGCGCGCATGGGCGTGGCGGGTGGCGAGGCGGGTGCCTATCCCGCCTCGCAATCGATCATCGCCGATCTCTATCCGGTCTCGCAGCGCGGCACGGTGATCGGCATCCTGCTGGCGGCGCAATCGATCGGCATCGCATTCGGGCTGTTCTTCGGCGGGTGGCTCAACCACGCCTTCGACTGGCGCACGGCGTTCATCGTCGTCGGCCTGCCGGGGCTGCTGCTGGCGATCGTCGTCATCCTCACCGTCACCGAACCGCCGCGCGGTATGGCGGACGGCACGCCGCAGGCCGTCGGCGATACGCCGTCGGCCGCGGAGGTGGCGCGCTTCATCTTCGGGACGCCGGCAATGCTGCTGCTGCTCGTCGTGGCGATCTGCAACGCCTTCACCGGCTATTCGCTGCTAGCCTGGACGCCCGCCTTCTTCATGCGCGTACACGGCATGAACACGCTCGAAGTCGGCAAGTGGATGGGGTTGGTCATCGCTTCGGGCCTGTTCGTCGGCAACATCTTTGCCGGGCGGCTTTCGGACACCGTCGCGAAGGGCAACCTGTCGACCTACATGATCGTCTCGGGCTGTTTCGCTCTGGTCTCGATCCCGTTCGGCGCGTGGTTCGCACTCGCCCCAAGCACGAGCCATTCGCTCGCCGGCCTGTTCATCGGCCATCTGCTGATGACCGGCTGGCTGCCACCCGTCTATGCGGTGGCGATCGGCCTCGCCCCGCCCCGGATGCGCGCGATGGTGATCGCTGTGGTCGGCTTCTGCATGACGCTGATGGGAATCGGCCTGGGTCCGCTCGCCGTCGGCGCCGTCAACGATGCGCTGAAGCCAGCATTCGGGCAGGAAGCGGTGCGCTATTCACTGCTGTTCATCCATAGCGGATTGCTGTTCGGCGGGCTTGCCGCGTTCGTGACGGCGTGGCTGCTGCGCAAGCGCGCGACGGCGATCGCAGCGGCGATATGATATTGTAAATGGCGGTTGACTTGCTTGCCGCTTGCCATCATTCCCTGTCGCGACCGGCCGTTCCAAGAGCCAATTGGAGAGTATCGCATGGACTATGCAGCCCCTTCAGCCCTGATCCGCATCGGCAACGAAGACCTCGATAGCGGCAGCGGCGGCACCTACGACCACTATAATCCCGTCTCGGGCGAAGTGCAGGCGACGATCCCGCTCGCCGGCAAGGCCGAGATCGACCGCGCCGTCGAAAAGGCCGCGGCCGTCGCCGGGGAATGGCGTCGCACCCGTCCCGAGGTACGCCGCGAGATCCTGAACAAACTTGCCGTGCTGATCCGCGAGAACGCCGGCGAATTCGCGCGCCTCGCCGCGATCGACGGCGGCACGACGCTGCCTGCGGGCACCGGCATGGCGATGCTCGCCGCCGAATGGTTCGCTTATTATGCAGGCTGGCCCGACAAGCTCGGCGGCGAATTGCTCTCGACCTTCGATACGCGCGGGGAGTTCGCCTATACCACGCCTGAGCCCTACGGCGTCGTCGGCATCATCATCACCTGGAACGGGCCGATCATCTCGATCGGCATGAAGGTCGCGCCCGCGCTTGCCGCAGGCAACTGCATCGTCGTCAAACCCGCCGAGCTGACGCCCTTCGCCTCCGACTATTTCATGACATTGGCGCGCCAGGCCGGCGTGCCCGACGGCGTGCTGTCGATCATGCCCGGCGACGTCTCGGCCGGCGAGGCTCTCGTCGCGCATCCCAAGGTCGAGATGATCAGCTTCACCGGCGGGCCGATTGCGGCGCGACGTATCCTCGTCGCCTGCGCGGAGCAGATGAAGCCCGCCGTGCTCGAACTGGGCGGCAAATCGGCGAGCCTGCTCTTCCCCGATTGCGACGTCGATGCCGCCTGCGCCCGCGCCGTCCAATGGTCGATCGGCATCATGGCGGGCCAGGGCTGCGCGTTGCCGACGCGGCTGATCGTCCATGAGTCGATTCACGACGAGGTGGTCGAGAAGCTGAAGGCGATCGCGTCGGCGTACAAAGTCGGCGACCCGTTCGAGGAGGGCGTCGCGGTTGGCCCGGTGATCAACGCCGCCGCCGCGGACCGCATCATGGGCATGCTCGACCGCGTGCGCTCGGAAGGCTCCGGCAAGATCGTCATGGGCGGCCAGCGCTGCGGCGGCGCGCTCGCGGGCAAGAATTTCATCGAGCCGACGATCATCACCGATGTCGACCCCGACAGCGAGATCGCGCAGATCGAGGTTTTCGGCCCCGTGCTGATCGTCCAGAAATTCGCCGACGAGGATGAGGCGGTGCGCCTCGCCAACGCGACGCAATACGGGCTGGCCGCCTATATCCAGTCGAACGACGTCAAGCGCGTCCACCGGCTCGCCGAGCGGCTGAAGGCGGGCGGCGTCTACGTCAACGGCGCGGTGCAGATCAATCCGCACACGCCGTTCGGCGGCCTCGGCGTATCGGGCTACGGCAAGGAAGGCGGCCGCGCCGGGATCGACGAGTTCCTGCGCTACAAGACGATCGCTATCGCCTGATCGCGGCGCGCGTTACGCGGGCGCGAGATCGCTCGCGATGCTGCGTAGCGCGCGTTCGAACGCCGCCGGTTCGTGCCCGCCGCTGATGACGTAGCGATCGTTGATGACGATCGTCGGCACGGCGGTGATGCCCTCCTGCCGCCAGGTGCGCTCCTCGCCGCGAACGTCCTCGGCATAATCGCCGCGCGTCAGCACGCCGCGTGCCGCCTCCGCATCGAGACCGGCCGCCTCCGCCGCCGCGACCAGCACGTCGTGATCGGCGATGTTCCTGCCGTCCGTGAAATAGGCGGTGAAAAGCGCGTGTTTCAGCGCGGCCTGACGCCCTTCGAGCCCCGCCCAGTGCAGCAGCCGGTGCGCATCGAAACTGTTGTAGATGCGCCCGTCTCCACCACGGTTCATCGTGAAGCCGACCGCCGTCGCGCGCTCGCGCAGCGCGTCGCGGTTGCGCGCGGACTGTTCCGGGTTCGCGCCGTATTTCCGCGCGATATGCTCGGCGGTGTTCTCGCCCTCGGGCGGCATGTCGGGGTTGAGTTCGAACGGATGGAAGGCGATGTCCGCCGCGACGAGATCGCCGACCTCCTCCAGCGCGATCTCCAGCCCACGCAGCCCGATCACGCACCACGGGCACACCACGTCCGAGACGAAATCGATCTTGAGAGGCACCGCCATATCCGTTGTCCTTTCGCGGTTTCGGTGTTCAGCCGCGCTGAACACCGAAACGCAACGGATATGGGCGCGGATCAGCCCTGCGTGAAGGTCTTGCCCTCGGCGGCCAGCGTCTTGAGCAGCTTCGACGGCTCGATCCCCATCTTCTCAAGGCCAGCGACAACCTTGGCGAGGCCCACGGTGTCCGCCCAGAACATCGGCCCGCCGGTGTAGACCGGCCAGTTGTAGCCGAGGATCGCGGCGACATCGACGTCCGACGCGCGGATCGCGATATTCTCCTCCAGCACCTTCGCGCCTTCGTTGACGACCGGATAAAGCAGCCGCGCGACGACGTCCTCGGCCGGGATCGAGCCGGTCGAAGCGATGCCCTTGAACTTGGCGAAATCGGCGATCAGCTCCGCCGCGACCGGCGAGGGCGTGGCGGTGCGCTTCTCGTCGTAATCGTAATAGCCGCCGTTCTTCTTCTGGCCGAGCCGGTCCTGCTTGACGAGATCGCCGCGCACGGTGCGCTCGGTCTCGTCGCGGCCGATCACGTCGAGGCCGACGAGATCGATCATCTGGAACGGCCCCATCGCGAAGCCGTAGTCGTAGATCGCCTTGTCGACTTCCTGCGGGGTCGGGCCCTCGAGGATCAGCGCATCGGCCTGGCGGCCGCGCTGCGACATGATGCGGTTGGCGATGAAGCCGTTGCACACGCGGCTCAGCACCGGCACCTTACCGATCTGCTTGGCGAGCTTCATCGCCGTCGCGATCACCTCGTTCGAGGTCTTTTCGCCGCGCACCACTTCGAGCAGGCGCATGACGTTGGCGGGCGAGAAGAAGTGCAGGCCGACCACCCAGTCGGGCCGCTTGGTCGCGGCGGCGATCTCGTCGAGATCGAGGAACGAGGTGTTCGACGCCAGGATCGCGCCCTGCTTGCAGACCGCGTCGAGCTTGCCGAAGATATCCTTCTTGACGCTCATCTCCTCGAACACCGCCTCGATCACCAGATCGACCTCGGCCAGCGCGTCGATGGAGAGCGCGGGCGTGATGAGCGCCATGCGCTGCTCGACCTGCTCGGCCGTCATCCGGCCCTTGGCAGCGGTGTTCTCGTAATTCTTGCGGATGACGGCGACGCCGCGATCGAGCGCTTCCTGCTTCATCTCGACCAACGTCACGGGGACGCCGATGTTGAGGAAGTTCATGGTGATGCCGCCACCCATCGTGCCGGCGCCGATCACGCCGACCGTCTTGACCGGGATCGTCGGCGTCGAGGAGGGCACGTCCGGCACCTTCGACGTCTCACGCTCGGCGAAGAAATAGTAACGCTGCGCGGCGGATTCGGTGCTGGTCACGAGTTCCTGGAACAGCTCGCGCTCGCGTTCCATCCCCTTGTCGAAATCCTCGATCTCGGCCGCAGCCTCGATCGCCTTGACGATATTGAACGGCGCCTTGAAACCGCGGAAGGCGCGCGCGTTCTTCTTCAGGAAGTCGGCGTAGATCTCGGGCTTGCCGCGCGACGGCGCGACCTTGTCCTGGCGGTCGCGCACGCGCACCGGCGGCTGATCGACGATCGTGCGGGCGAAGGCGACCGCGTCCTCCTTCAGCTTGCCCTCTTCGGCGAGCGCATCGATCATGCCGAGCTCCAGCGCCTTCTTGGCAGGCACCGGCGCGCCGGTCGTCATGATGTCGAGCGCCTTGTCGATGCCGACGATGCGCGGCAGGCGCTGCGTGCCGCCAGCACCCGGCAGCAGGCCGAGATTGACCTCGGGCAGGCCGACCTTGGCCGAGGGCACCGCGATCCGGTAGTTGCAGATCAGCGCCAGTTCGTAACCGCCGCCGAGCGCGGTGCCGTGGATCGCCGCGACCACCGGCTTCGAACCGTTCTCGATGATGTCGAACACGTCGTGCAGGCCGGGGCCGCGCGGCGGCTTGCCGAATTCGGAGATGTCGGCACCCGCGAAGAAGGTACGGCCCGCGCAGATCAGCACGATCGCCTTCACGCTGTCGTCGGCGGTGAACTTGCGGAAGCCCTCGTCCAGCGCGACGCGCGTGTTGTAGCCGAGCGCGTTCACCGGCGGGCTGTCGATCGTGATAATGCCGATGCCGTCCTCGACGGTGTACGTGCCTGCTTCGCTCATGGTGTCGCTCCGGGTCCGATGGTTTGGGATGGGGGTTTGGGATGTGGGGTTTGGAGGGGTCTTTGCCGTGGTCGCGCGTGGAGCGCAACCGGGCACATGGTGATCCTGGTTAGCGTTGTCGCTCAGTCCTCGAACACCGGCGCACGCTTCTCGCGCGCGGCGGCGACCGTCTCGTGATGGCCGGCCGAATCGAGCAGGATCTGCTGTTCTTCCGATTCGGCGAGCAGGATGTCCGCCGCGCTCGCCTCCGCCGTCATGTTGAGCAGGCGCTTGCCGGCGCGGATCGCCTGCGGGCTGTTGGCGGCGATCTCGGCGGCGAGTTTCATCGCGCGCGCGCGCGGGTCGGCATCGACATGCGTGACGATGCCGAGCGCCTGCGCCTCCGTGCCGCTCATCTTGCGCGCGGTGTAGGTGATCTCGCGCGCGATATCGTCGCGCACCAGCCCGCGCATCAGCGCAATGCCGGCGACGTCGGGCGCGAGGCCCCAGCGTGCCTCCATCATCGAAAGCTGGGCATCGGGCGCGGCGATGCGGATATCGGCGCCGAGCATCATCTGGAACCCCGCGCCGAAGGCGAAGCCGTGGACGGCGGCGATCACCGGCACCGGCAACGTGCGCCAGCCCCAAGCGATCTGCTGGAACAGGTTCGCCTCGCCGTGCGTGCGCGGCATCAGATCGCGCAAGGCGGGGTTGCTCGCGAGGCCGTCGAGATCGACGCCCGCGCAAAAGCCCCTGCCCTCGCCGGACAGAACGACGCAGCGCACGCCCTTCATCGTGCCGAGCGTATCGATCGCGGCGACAATCCCCTCGAACTGCGCCTGGTCGAGCGCGTTGAGCTTGTCGGCGCGATTGAAGCGCACGTCGGCGACGCCGTTCGCAAGGGCGATGGTAACGCGGTCGGACATATGGTCGCTCCTATCGGCCCTGGTAGACGGGCGGGCGCTTCTCGACGAAGGCCTGCATCGCCTCGACATGATCCTGCGTCGCGGTCAACAGGATCTGCTGGCGATCCTCCAGCGCCATCGCCGCATCGAGGCTCTGCGCATCGACGTTGAAATTGAGCGCCTCCTTCGACATCCGCAAGCCCAGCGGCGCGTTCGCCACCATCTCGGCGGCGAGCGACAGGCCGGTGTCGAGCAGTGCCTCCTCCGCGACCACGTCGCTCAGCAGCCCGACGCGCAAGGCGCGGTCGGCATGGATGAAGCGGCCGGTCAGGATCAGCTCGGAGGCGATCGACACCCCGACGAGGCGCGGCAGGAAATAGCTCGATCCGATGTCGCAGCCGCCCAGCCCGATCTTGATATAGGCCGCGTTCATCCTGAGGCTCGGCGCGCCGAAGCGCACGTCGGCCGCCAGCATCATCGAAAAGCCGGCCCCGCAGGCAGCCCCGTGGCCCAGCGCGATGATCGGCTGCGGGCAGGTGCGCATCCGGCGCATGATATCGCCCATCATCTTCTGCGTGCGGCCCATGTGGACGACCATCTTCTCGCCCTCGGGCAGCGGCCACGCCTTGATGTCGAGGCCCGCGCAAAAGCCGCGCCCCGCCGCGCGCAACACGACGACGCGCACGTCGAGCCGGTCGTGCAGCCGGGTGAAATAGTCGACCAGCTCGGTCGCGAACTCCGGGGATACGGCGTTCAGCACGTCGGGCCGGTTGAGCGTGACGATCTCCACCGAATCGCGCCGTTCGACCAGGAAATTGCGGTATTCCGGCACGCTGCCACCCTCTCGTTCGATTAGTGCTTCCGTCAGATAACGCCGTTATCTATCGTCGTGCAATGCCCGTCCTGCTCACCGATGCCCAGATCGCCGAAGGCCGCGCCCGGATCGTCGCCGTGGCGGAGCGGCAGGCGGTCGAACTCGGGCTCGAACGGCTGTCGATGCACGGCATCGCGCGCGAACTCGGCTGGAGCGCGACGGCGCTCTACCGCTATTTCGACAACAAGGACGCGATCCTCGCCGCCGCGCGCACCGCCGCCTACGATCGCCTGTCGGACCAACTTGAGGCGGCGATGGCACGGCCGGGCGACATCTGGTCGCGCTCGCGCGAGGTCGGCAACGCCTATGTCGATTTCGCCTTCGCGCATCCCGAGGCTTACCGGCTGATCTTCGAATTCGCACAGCCCGGACGTGGTCAATATCCCGAACTCGATGCCGCCAATGCGCGCGGCCGCAGCAACATGATCGGCTATGTCGAACAGATGGTCGCGCAGGGCGCGGTCGATGCGGATCCGGTGCTGCTCGCCCACGTCTTCTGGGCGGGGCTGCACGGCGTCGTGTCGCTGCAGATGGCGGGCAAGCTCGGCCCCGACGCGCCGCCGTTCGAAACGATCCGCCGCGACATGGTGCGCCGGATCATCCGCAGCGCGCTTGGCCCCACCGCGCGCCGTCCGATCCGAAACCCGGCAGGAGAGCAACGATGATCACCGTCCACCACCTCACCTATTCGCGCTCGACGCGCATCCTCTGGCTGCTGGAGGAGATGGGCGAGCCGTACGAGATGGTGACATGGCACCGCGACGCGAAGATGCGTGCGCCGCACGAGATGCGGAAGGTCCATCCGCTCGGCAAGGGACCGACGATCGAGGACGGAGAACGTGTCATCGCCGAATCGGGGGCGATCATCGAATATCTGGTAGCCACTTACGGCAAGGGCCGGTTCGGCCCGGCGGCGGGCGATGCGGACTGGCCGGCCTACCTCGAATGGCTGCATTTCGGCGAAAGCTCGGCGATGCTCGGCATCATCATGCGGATGCTGGGCGGGCGCGACGGCCTGCCCAAACACGCCCGCGCCTATGCCGACGAGAGCATCGATCTGGCGATGTCGTCGCTGGAGACGGCGCTGGAACGGCGCGACTTCCTCGTCGGTAACGCGCTGACCGGCGCGGACGTGCAGATCCAGTACGTCATCGAGACCGCGATCGCGCTCGGCCTGCTCGGCGAGCGGCCGGTCCTGATCGCCTATAACGACCGGCTGACCGCCCGCCCCGCCTATGTCCGCGCGATCGAGAAGGGCGGCCCGACGATGCTGCCGCGCCGGTAGCTCAGGCCGCCAGCCGCGCCAGCGCCGCGCGATATTCGCGCGCCAGCCGCGCGATCAGTTCGGCGGCGGGCACCACCTTGTCGATCGTGCCGATGCCCTGGCCGCACCCCCAGATGTCGCGCCACGCCTTCTTGCCCTCGCTGATCGCGGCGAAATCCATCTTCGACGGATCGGAGATTTCGAGGTTCGCGGGGTCGAGCCCGGCGGCGACGATGCTCGGCTTCAGATAGTTGCCGTGTACGCCAGTGAAGAGATTCGAATAGACGATGTCGTCGGCACCGCTGTCGACGATCATCTGCTTGTAGGCGGGCTCCGCATTGGCCTCCTCCGTGGCGATGAAGGCCGAACCGATATAGGCGAAGTCCGCCCCCAGCGCGCGCGCCGCCGCGATCGCATCGCCGGAGGTGATCGAACCCGACAAGGCGAGCGGCCCGTCGAACCAGCTGCGGATTTCCTGCACCAGCGCGAAGGGCGAGAGCGTGCCGGCGTGGCCGCCCGCGCCCGCCGCCACCGCGACGAGGCCGTCTGCGCCCTTCTCGATCGCCTTGTGCGCGAAGGCGTTGTCGATCACGTCGTGGAACACCAGCCCGCCATAGCTGTGGATCGCCTCGTTGAGCGCGGTTTGCGCGCCGAGCGAGGTGATGACCATCGGCACCTGATATTTCACGCACAGCGCGAGATCTTCCTCGAGGCGCGGATTGGTCTTGTGGACGATCAGGTTGACCGCGAACGGCGCGTCCTGATCGGTCAATTCGCGCCGCAGCCGCTTGAGCCACTCCTCGAACGTGCCCGAGGGCCGCGCGTTGAGCGACGGGAACGAGCCGACGACGCCCGCCTTGCACTCGGCGATGACGAGTTCGGGCTGCGAGATGATGAACAGGGGCGACGCGATCGCCGGGATCGAGAGACGGCCTTCGAAGAGTTTGGGAATGGGCATGGACTGACTTTCTCGGGGAGGAGCTTCGTTAGCGCTTGGCGCTCGCGGCGGTGGGGATCTGGTCGAACGGCACGTCCTTGTCGGCACGGATGTCGGCGGGCAGGCCAAGCACGCGCTCGGCGATGATGTTGCGCAACACCTCGTCGGAGCCGCCCTCGATCCGCGTCGCGGGCGAGCGCAGCAGCATCTCCTGGAAGCGCGCGCGATCGGGCGCCAGCTCCTTGTCCTGCAGCAGCCCCGCCTCGCCTTCGAGATCGAGCGCGAAGCGGGCGATATCCTGCATCATCGCCCCGGCGACGAGCTTGCCGATCGAATTCTCCGGCCCCGGCTGTTCCCCGCGCGACAGCGCCGAGATCGAGCGGAAGGCCGAATATTGCAGCCCGCTCGCCCGCACCGCGAACCTGGCGAGTTGCGAGCGCACGCGCGGATCGTCGATCGCGGGGCCGTTTTCGGTTTCGATCTGCGTGCAGAGATCGAGCAGTTGCGGAAAGCCGGTCGGCATCGATCCGCCGATCGACATGCGCTCGTTCATCAGCGTGGTCAGCGCGACGGTCCACCCCTGCCCCACCTCGCCGAGCCGCTGCGCATCGGGGATGCGGACGTCGGTGAAATAGACCTCGTTGAAGACCGATTCCTCGTTCATCTGCCAGATCGGGCGGATCTCGACGCCGGGCGATTTCATGTCGAGGAAGAACATCGTCAGCCCGCGATGCTTGAGCACGGTGGGGTCGGTGCGGGTGATGAGCAGGCCCCAGTCGGCATCGCGCGCGCCGCTCGTCCAGATCTTCTGGCCGTTGATGATCCAGTCGCCTGCCCCGGCCTCCGAGCCGGGGTCGCCGTCCTGCACCGCTTTCGTGCGGATGCCGGCAAGGTCCGAGCCCGCGACGGGTTCGGAGAACAACTGGCACCAGATGTCCTCGCCGGCGGCGAGGCGCGGCAGCAGGTGGCGTTTCTGTTCCTCGCTCGCCCAGGCCATCACCGTCGGGCCGCACATGCCGAAGCCGATGTTGAACGGACCGGAGAGCTTGCCGAACACGCCCTCCTCCTCGCTCCAGATCACCTGTTCGATCGGGCTCGCCCCCGCGCCGCCGTATTCCCTGGGCCAGCGCAAGGCCGCCCAGCCGGCATCGAACTTCTTCTTCTGCCACGCCTTCGCCGCCGCGATCCGGTCGACGCTGTGGAGATGGAGGTGGCCGAAGCCCGAGACGTCGAGCTCGGGCCCGAGCTCGAACGGCGCGTTGTTGGCGATCCAGGCGGCGGCGCGGGCGCGGAAATCGGCTTCCTGCGGGGTATCGTCGAAATTCATGGTCGCATCTCCCTCAGGCCGCCCGCGGCCGGATTGCGGCAATCAGCCGGCTTTCCCAAAGCGACGCGCCGCCGAGCGCGAGCGCGAGATAATTCGAACGCCGGTAATGCAAATGGCAGTCGAATTCCCAGGTAAAGCCCATGCCGCCATGCACCTGGATGGTGTTGGCGGAGCAGAGTTGGTACGCCTGCGTCGCCGCCACCCGCGCGGACGCGGCGGCTGCGGGCAGCGTGTCGCTGTCCACCGACAGCGCCCACGCGCCGTAATAGCAATTCGACCGCGCCAGCTCGAGCGCGACGTACATATCGGCGAGCATGTGCTTGATCGCCTGGAACGACCCGATCTGCCGCCCGAAGGCGAAGCGTTGCAGCGCATAGTCACGCGCCATGAACAAGGCGGCCTCCGCCCCGCCGATCTGTTCGAACGCGGTGAGGACGGCGGCGCGGTCGCGCACGCGGTCGAGCAGCGCCCAGCCCTGTCCGGCCGCGCCGAGCGGCTCGACCGGCGTATCGGCGAAGCTCAACCGCGCGTGCTTGCGCGTCGGGTCGATCGTCTTGACGCCCTCGCGCGTGACGCCCGCCGCGCCGAGATCGGCGAGGAACAGCGACTGGCCGCCTGCCTCGTCCTTCGCCAGCACGATCGCGAGATCGGCGGCGATGCCGTCGGCGACCGGGATCTTCACCCCGCTCAGCTTGCCGCCGCGCACCGTCGCGGCGATCGCGCCGGGTGTCGTCTCGCCCGGCCGTTCGGCCAGTGCGACCGTGCCGATCGCCGCCCCCGATGCCAGGCGCGGCAGCCACGCGGCCTTCTGCGCGTCGCTGCCTGCGATCAGCAGCGCCTCGCTCGCCTGATAGACCGAGGACACGGTCGGCAGCGGCGCGAGCGAGCGGCCGAGTTCCTGCGCGACGAGACACAGTTCGAGATAGCCCGCACCGACACCGCCATATTGCTCCGGCACGGCGGCGGCGAGGAAGCCGCTCTCGCCGATCTCGCGCCACAGCTCGGCGCTGTGCCCGGCTTCGCCGTCCGCCACCGCGCGCACGACCGATATCGGGCAACGCTGGTCGAGCAGGCGGCGCACGCCGTCGCGCAGCTCCTTCTGGTCGTCGGAAAAGTCGAACTGCATCGCTGTTCTCTCCTCGGTCGGCGAGTCGCTGCCGCCTGCCTCTTGCATCGTCGATCCTACATAGATAATGCCGTTATCTACGCAAGGGAAGATTCTTCCAAGGCGCTTGCATGGATCATCGGGCTCGAACAAAGCGAAGCGCGAACAAGGCGGAGAATGTGATGCAGGCGGTCCCCGACAGATTCGAAACGCTCGATGCGGTGCTGCACGAACGCCGTTCGGTGCGCGGCTTTCTGCCCGATCCCATCCCTGAGGAAGCGCTGCACCGCATCTTCGCGGCCGCCCAGCAGGCACCGTCGAACTGCAACGTCCAGCCCTGGGTCGTCCACGTCGTATCGGGCGATGCTGCGGAGGGCATGCGCACCGCGCTGCACGATCATGCCGCGACCGGCGCACCCGAGGATCCCGATTTCGCGCTGACCGCCAATTACCCCGGCGAATATCGCACGCGCCGCATCGACGCGGCGATCGCGCTCTTTTCCGTCACCGGCGTGGCGCGCGACGACAAGGTGGCGCGCGAGGCGAGCTTCCTGCGCAACTTCGCTTTCTTCGACGCGCCGCACGCCGCCTTCATCTTCCTGCCCGACTGGTGCGGCATGCGCGAGGCGGCCGATTGCGGCATGTACGCCCAGTCGCTGATGCTCGCGCTCACCGCTGCCGGCTATGCCTCGTGCGCGCAGGGGGCGCTTAGCTGGTATGCGCCGATCGTGCGCGAACGGCTCGGCGTGCCAGGCGACATGCGGCTGCTGTTCGGGCTCGCCTTCGGCACCGAAGATCCGGCGCATCCCGCCAACGCCGCGCGCACCACCCGCGCCGCCGTGACCGACGCCATTCGCTTTCACCGCTGACGCTTTCGAACGGGGACCGACATGAAGACCAGAATCACCGAAATGCTCGGCATCGAGCATCCCATCGTGCAGGGCGGCATGATGTGGGTCGGCACTGCGGAGATGGCGGCGGCCGTCTCCAACGCGGGCGGGCTCGGCATCATCACCGCGCTGACGCAGCCGACGCCCGATCTGCTGCGCGCCGAGATCGCGAAATGCCGCACGCTGACGGACAAGCCGTTCGGCGTGAACCTCACGATCCTGCCGTCGATCACCCCGCCGCCCTACCCCGAATATCGCCAGGCGATCATCGACGAGGGCGTGAAGATCGTCGAGACGGCGGGCTACAAGCCGCAGGAGCATGTCGATCACTTCAAGGCGCACGGCATCACGGTGCTGCACAAATGCACCGCCGTGCGCCATGCGCTGTCGGCGGAGCGGATGGGCGTCGATGCGATCTCGATCGACGGTTTCGAATGCGCGGGCCATCCGGGCGAGGACGACATCCCCGGCCTGATCCTGATCCCGGCGGCGGCCGACAAGGTGAAGATCCCGATGCTCGCCTCGGGCGGCTTCGGCGACGGGCGCGGGCTGGTCGCGGCGCTCGCGCTGGGGGCCGATGGCATCAACATGGGCACGCGCTTCTGCGCGACGGTCGAGGCGCCGATCCACCCATCGATCAAGCAGGCGATGGTCGATGCCGACGAGCGATCGACCGAGCTGATCTTCCGCACTTACAAGAACACTGCGCGCGTCGCCAAGAACGCGATCACCGCGCAGGTCGTCGCCAACGAGGCGGCGGGCAAGCCGTTCGAGGAGATCGCGCATCTCGTGAAGGGCGCGCGCGGCAAGGAGGGGCTCGACAACGGCGATCCCGATCACGGCATCTGGACGGCGGGCATGATCCTCGGCCTGATCCATGACATCCCGACCTGCCAGGTGCTGATCGACCGCATCATGGCCGAGGCGAACGCGATCATCGCCGAACGGCTGGCGGGGTTCGTCCGCTGAGCGAGGCGCCGCTTGCCGGATTGAAGGTGGTCGAGTTGGCGCGCGTGCTGGCCGGCCCCTGGGCCGGGCAGACGCTCGCCGATCTCGGCGCCGACGTCGTCAAGGTCGAGGGGCCGGCGGGCGACGATACGCGCACCTGGGGCCCGCCCTGGGTCGACAATGCCGACGGCAGCCACGACGCCGCCTATTTCCATGCGACCAACCGCGGCAAACGCTTCCTCACCGCCGATTTCGCGACGCCCGAAGGCCGCGAAGCGGTGCTCGCGCTGGTCGCCGAAGCCGATGTCGTGATCGAGAATTTCAAGGTCGGCGGGCTCGCGCGCTTCGGGCTCGACTATGCCAGCCTGTCGCGCCGCAATCCGCGCCTCGTCTATTGCTCGATCACCGGCTTCGGGCAGGACGGCCCCTATGCGGCGCGCGCCGGCTACGATTTCATCATCCAGGGCATGAGCGGGATCATGGACCTCACCGGCGATCCGGCCGGGGAGCCGCAGAAGATCGGCGTCGCCTATGCCGATGTGATGACCGGGCTGTATGCGGTGATCGGCATCCAGGCCGCGCTCGCCGAGCGGGAGCGGACCGGCCTCGGCAAGCAGGTCGACATGGCATTGCTCGACGTGATGGTGGCGACGCTCGCCAATCAGGGGATGAACTATCTCGTCTCGGGCATCAGCCCGCGGCGGCTCGGCAACGTCCACCCCAATGTCGCGCCCTATCAGGTGTTCCCGACGCGCGACGGGCCCTTCATCCTCGCGGTCGGCAACGACGAGCAATTCGCCCGCTTCCGCCGCGTCGTGGGCCTGGCCGAGGACGCGCGCTTCGCCAGCAACGCCGGGCGCATCGCCGCGCGCGACGATCTGGCGGCCGTCATCACCGCCGCCACCGCAAGCTGGGAACGCGACGCGCTGCTCGCCGCGCTCGAGGCGGTCGGCGTGCCCGCCGGGCCGATCAACACCGTGGCGCAGGCCTTCGCCGATCCGCAGGTGATCGCGCGCGGCATGGTGTCCGCGATCGCGCGCGAAGGCGCCGCGCCGGTGCCGACGGTGCGCCTGCCGATCCGCTTCAGAGACCCCGCCGCCTGAGGCGTCTCACATCGCCGAAATGCCGCCGTCGAGCTTGAGTTCGGAACCCGTCATGAAGCGGCTCTCGTCGGACGCCAGATAGGTCACGGCGTGCGCCACGTCGTCGGGATCGCCCAGCCGCCCGAGCGGCACCTGCTTCGCCATCTTCGCGAACACCGTCGCCTCGTCGCGGTCGCCGACGATATCGTTGAGGATCGGCGTGCGGATGAAGGTCGGGTGGATCGTGTTGGCGCGAATGTCCCAGCCCTGCCGCGCGCAGTGTAGCGCGATCGACTTGCTGAGCAGCCACACTGCCGCCTTCGACGCATTGTAATTGGCGAAATTATGCCCCGCGATCAGCCCGGCGATCGACGAGATGGTGACGATCGACGCCGGCTGGCTCTCGCGCAGCAGCGGCAGCGCGTGCTTCGCACCCAGGAAAACGCTGTCGGTGTTGACCGCCATGCCGCGGTGCCATTCCTCCAGCGTGAAATCCTCCACCGATCCCATCAGCGCGATGCCGGCATTGTTGACCAGCACCGACAGCCCGCCCATCGCCGCGCGCGCGTGATCGATCGCCGCGATCCAGTCCGCCTCGCTGGTCACGTCGTGGCGCATCGCGAAGGCGACGCCCGCGCCCACCTCGGCGTTGATCGCCGCCGCCTGCGCCGCCACGCCCGCATCGTTGCGATCGGTCAGCAGCACCTGCGCGCCCTCACGCGCGAGGTGCAGCGCGACGCACGCGCCGATGCCCTGCGCCGCGCCCGTCACCAGCGCCTTCTTGCCCGCGACCCGCCCCATCAGCGCAGCCCCAGCCCGCGCGCGATGATGCCGCGCAGGATCTCGCGCGTGCCCCCGCGCAGCGACCAGGACGGCGCGTTGAGCACGATATTGGCCAGCACCGCATTGTAGTTCGACGTCGCGGCGCGGTCGGGCTCGGCATCGATCAGCGACCGCGCGATATCGGGGATCGCCTGTTCGAACAGCGCGCCCTGATCCTTGACGATGGCGGCGTGAAGCGCGGGATTCTCGCCCGCCTCCAGCATCGCCGCCACGCTGCGCGACAGCCGCCGCAGCACGATGAGATGCGCCGTCAGCCGCCCGATCGCGGCCCGCGCGAGGTCGCTGTCGCTGCCCTGCAACGCCGCGATCAGCTCGACGATCAGCTGGATCGAGGACAGGAACCGCTCCGGCCCGCTGCGCTCGAAGGCGAGCTCGCTCATCACCTGCTGCCAGCCCTGCCCCTCGGTGCCGATCAGCGCGCCGGCCGGCACCAGCGCATCCTCGAAATGACATTCGTTGAAATGATGCTGCCCGGCGAGATCGATGATCGGCCGCACGGTGAGCCCCGGCGTATTCTTCATGTCGATCAGGAACTGGCTCGTCCCGGCCTGGCGGTCGGCGGGGGTGCTGTCGCCCGACCGGCAGAACAGGATCATGTAATCGGCATTGTGCGCGTTCGACGTCCAGATCTTGGTGCCGGTGATGCGCCAGCCGTCGGCGCTGCGCACCGCGCGGGTGCGCGTGGCGGCGAGATCGGAACCCGAGTCGGGCTCGCTCATACCGATGCAGAAACACGTCTCGCCCGCCGCGATGCCGGGCAGCACGCGCCCCTTCTGCTCCTCGGTGCCGAAGCGCAGCAGCGTCGGCCCGCTCTGCCGGTCGGCGATCCAGTGCGACAGGACGGGCGCACCCGCCGCCAGCGTTTCCTCGACCACGACATAGCGTTCGAACGCGCTGCGCTCGTGCCCGCCGTATTGCTTCGGCCAGGTCATGCCGAGCCAGCCGCGCGCGCCCATCTTGCGGCTGAAATCGCGGTCGTAGCCGTTCCAGCTGTCGGAACGTGCCAGCGGCGTGCGCGCCGGTATCGTTTCGGCGAGGAACGCGCGAACTTCGTGGCGCAGCGCCTCGGCGGCCTCGTGGCGCGGCGGGCTGGAGAACCGAATCGCGTCCATCATGCCGCCTCCGTCACGAACTGCCAGAACCCGGCGCCACCGGCGGCGAGCGCGGCGCGGCCGAGCAGGTCGCTCCAGTAGCGCGTTCCGCCCTCCTCGTCGCGCCAGCTCCACAGCGCCGTGGTGTACCAGTGCAGCCGGTGCTCGACGGTGAAGCCGATCGCGCCGTGAAGCTGCTGCGCGATCGCGACGGCGCTGCCGGCCGCCTCGCGCGCGCGGATCGTCGCGGCGGCGATCGCCAGCGTCGCCTCCGCCGGGTCGCCCGCCAGCGCCTCCGCCGCCATGTCGGCCGCCGCTCCCGCCACCGCGACATCTCCGCCGAGCTTCGCCAGCTCGTGCTGCACCGCCTGGAATTTGGAGAGCGACCGCCCGAACTGCACGCGGTCGGACACATGCTCGATCGTCAGCGCGAGGACGGTCTCCAGTGCGCCCGCGATCTGCAGGCTGCGCAGCGCGGCCCCTGCGAGCAAGGGCGACACACCCGTCGCCGGGCCGCTCGCCTCGCAATAAGCGTCGATCGCGAGGTCGTCGCGCGGCATCGCGGCCAGATTGGTGGATCGCTCCGCCACGGTGCAGCCGGCGCCGATGCGAAACGTGTGCGCACCATCGGCCACGACCAGTGTCGAAAGGTCGCGCGCCCAGGGTACACGCGCCGCAGTGCCGGTGATCCGCCAGCCCGCGCCCTCCCCCGCAATCGTCAGTCCCGCCCCGTCGATCAGCGCGGCGGGCCCCTCCGCCAGCGGCAGCCCGGCCGCGCCCAGCGCGCCGTTCGCCAGCATCGTTTCGGCCAGCGGCAGCGGCAGCGCGTGCGCGCCCGCCAGCCGCACCAGCGCAAGCGCGTCCACCGTCTCGACGCCGAAGCCGCCGGCCTCCTCGCTCACCAACGCGAGCGGCAGGCCCATCTCGGCAATCGCGTCCCACGCCTCGCCGATCCATTCGCCGCCGCGCGCGCGGCGCATCGCCGCATCGTCGATCCGGTCGGCGAACAGCCGCTGCGCCGCCTCGATCAGCATCGCGCCGTCGCTCATGGCCCTCTCCTTCTTTCGTTCGTCATGCCGCGCGGCTGATCGCGCGGCCCAGTGCCTGCGCCGTCTCATGCACGCGCGCGCCGATGAGATCGAGTGCCGCCGCATCGCGGCCCGCGAACATCGAGGCGGACAGCACGAACCGCGCGACGCCGCTTTCGTCGGGGATTGCGGCGGCGACGGTGGCGATGCCGCGGTTGATCTGATCGACATCGACCGCGAAACCGCGCGCCTCGGTCGCCCGGATCTCCGCACGATAGTCCGCCAGCGACGGCGCGTTCTGCCAGCGCAGATCGGCGAAGGCGGCGGCGATCGCCCCATCGTCGAGCCGCCGCGTCGCCAGCATCGCGCGCCCCGTGGCACCGGCGGCGGCGGGCTGGCGCTGGCCGACGACCATGTGGATGCGCGTCGCCGCCTCGCTCTCCGCCAGCGCCGCCAGCACCAGCCGGTCGCGCGGCGCGAGCCGCCACAGCCCGATCGCGGCATCATGCGCATCGGCGAGCGCCGCCATCGGCCCCTCCGCCGCCTGCACCACCGCGTCGCGGCGCAGCGCGCGCCGGGCGAGGTCGATCGTACCGAGCCCGAGCGTATAGCTCTTGGTGACGGGATCGAAGGCGACCATGTCCTCCGCCACCAACGTCCGCAGCACGTTGAAGCACGAGCTCGGCCCGATGCCGAGCGCCCGCGCGATCGCCGTCACCCCCGCGCCGTCCTGCCGCGATCCGAGGAAGCGCAGCACCGCGACCGCCTGCACCACCGATCCGACCGGCGGGCGGCTGAGCGCGGGAAGGGAGGTTGCGACGTTCATGTCACCCTCTCTGCCATTCACGATCGTGAATGTCCATTCTCATAGTTGAACAGGTTAGCGAGGTGCGCTACGGCCTCTTCAACATCGAGAGAATCGAGAGGATGGCATGACGGGTTCGGCGACACTCGAAGGCAAGGTCATTGCGGTGACCGGCGCGGGCCGCGGCATCGGGCGCGAGATCGCGCTGCTGTGCGCGCGGCAGGGCGCGGCGGTGGTGGTCAACGATCTCGGCGCTACGGCAGAGGGCGAAGGCACCGATGCGGGGCCCGCCGAGGAAGTCGTCTCGATCATCCGTGGCGAGGGCGGCAAGGCGATCGTCAACGGCGCCAGCGTCGCCGATCCCGAAGGCGCCGTCTCGATCGTCGAGGATGCGGTCAAGAATTTCGGCGGCATCCACGGCCTCGTCAACAATGCCGGCATCCTGCGCGACCGTATCTTCCACCGCATGAGCGCGCTCGACTGGAGCCAGGTGATCGACGTTCACCTCAACGGCTGCTTCAACACGTCGAAGGCGGCGGCACCCTATTTCAAGGATCAGGGCTTCGGCCGCTTCGTCCACTTCACCTCGACGTCGGGGCTGATCGGCAATTTCGGCCAGGCCAATTATTCCGCGGCGAAGATGGGCATCTGGGGCCTGTCGAACAGCCTCGCGCTCGACATGGAGCGTTTCGGCGTCACCTCCAACTGCATCGCCCCCTTCGCCTGGAGCCGCCTGATCGCGACGATCCCGGCGACGACGCCCGCTGAGCAGGAGCGCGTCGAACGCATGAAGTCGATGTCGGCGGACAAGATCGCGCCGATGGTCGCCGCTCTCCTCACCGATGCCGCCGGCAAGGTGACGGGCCAGACCTTCGGCGTGCGCAAGAACGAGATCTTCGTCTTTTCCAAGCCGCGGCCCGTCAAGTCGCTCCACCGCAGCGAAGGCTGGACGCCCGAGACGATCGTCGACGATCTGCTCCCCGCGATGGAAAGCGCGATGACGCCGCTCGCGCGCTCGGCGGAAATCTGGCCCTACGATCCCGTCTGATGCCGCTCGATCCCGACATCTTCCTCTCGCACCCGCCGATCGAGACGCGGCAGCGCATCACCCCCAACAAGGTGATCCTCTACGCGCTCGGCGTCGGCGCGACCGAACTGCCCTTCGTCTATGAGGACGGGCTGAAGGCGTTGCCCGGCATGGCCGTCATCATGGCCTATCCCGGCTTCATCTGGCGCGACCCGAAGCTCGGCGTCGACTGGAAGAAGATCCTCCACGGCGAAACCAGCGTCACCTGCCACGCGCCCCTCCCCACTTCGGGCGAGCTGATCGGATCGAGCACCTTCGGCCCGATCTTCGACAAGGGCGCGGCCAAGGGCGCGGTCGTCTACCAGACGCGCGAGATCCATCACGAGGACGGCACGCACGTCGCCACGGTGCGCAACGCGACCTTCCTGCGCGGCGACGGCGGCTATGGCGGCTCGTCCGACGGCCAGCCCGCGCCACACGCGATTCCCGATCGCGCGCCCGATATCGTCCACACGCTGACGACGGCCGAAAACCAGGCGCTGATCTACCGCCTGTCGGGCGACATGAACCCGTTGCACGCCGATCCGGCGGTGGCGCAGGCGGCGGGCTTCCCGCGCCCCATCCTGCACGGCCTGTGTACCTTCGGCATCGCCGGCCGCTCCTTGCTCGCCGCGCTTGGCGACAATGCGCCGGAGCGGATCAAGCGGATCGACGCGCGTTTCTCCTCGCCGGTTTTCCCCGGGGAAACGATCCAGACCGAAATCTGGCGCGAGGGCGACGGCACGGCCGCCTTCCGCGCGAAAGTCGTCGAGCGCGATCTCGTCGTCCTCAACAACGGCTATACGGAGTTCCAATGACCGCGGACATCGGCATCCTCAGCTTCGGCGCCTACATCCCGAAAGGCCGGTTGCAGCGGCAGGCGGTCTATGCCGCCAACGCCTGGTTCGCGGGCGGCCTCAAGGGCCTCGCCAAGGGCGAGCGCGCGGCGGCGAACTGGGATGAGGATACGATCACGATGGCGGTCGAGGCCGCACGCGACACGCTCGTCGGCGTCGACCGCGCAGGCGTCGGCACGGTGTCGCTCGCCTCGACCACCCTGCCCTTTGCCGACCGGCTCAACGCGGGCGTCGTCAAGGAGGCGCTGACGCTCGACGACGGTACGGCGGCGATCGACGTGACGGGCAGCCAGCGTGCCGCCACCTCGCAGCTCATCCAGGCGCTCGATGCGGCGGCAGGCGCGGCCCGTCCCCACCTCGCCGTCGCCAGTGAGATGCGCAAGGCGCGGCCCGCGTCCGAAGGCGAACTCAACTACGGGGATGCCGCGGCCGGCGTGCTGGTCGGCAAGGGCGACGTGATCGCCAGATATCTCGGCAGCCATTCGACCACGATCGATTTCGTCGATCACGTCCGCGCCACCGGCGCCGATTTCGATTACACCTGGGAAAGCCGCTGGATCCGTGACGAGGGCTATACCGGCCTGATCGGCGCCGCGATCAAGGGCGCGCTGGCGAAACTCGGCGTGACAGGCGCCGAGATCGATCGCTTCGTCGTTCCGCTCACCCTGCGCGGCGTGCCGGAAGGTCTCGCCAAGCGCGCGGGCGTGAAGCCCGAGGCGGTGGTCGAGTCGCTCGGCGCCACCGTCGGCGAGGCGGGCGTCGCGCACGCCACGCTGCTGCTCGCCGCCACGCTGGAGGCGGCCGCGCCGGGCGAGAAGATCCTGCTTGTCGGCTTCGGCCAGGGCGTCGACGTGCTGCTGTTCGAAACCACCCCCGCGATCGCATCGTTGCCTGCGCGGCGCGGCGTGAAGGGCTCGATCGCGCGCGGTGCCAAGACCGACAATTACATGCGCTTCCTCTTTCACCGCGGCCTGGTCGAGCTCGAGCGCGGCCAGCGCGCAGAGGCGGATCAGAAACAGCCCGGCACCACCTTGTGGCGCAATCGCAAGGCGGTGCTCGGTCTGGTCGGCGGGCGCTGCACCAAGACCGGCACGGTGCAATTCCCCAAGAGCGACATCGGCGTGAACCCCAATGATCATGCGGTGGGCACGCAGGAGGATTATCCGCTCGCCGACGTCCGCGCGAAGATCGTCACCTACACCGCCGACAGCCTCACCTATTCGCCCAATCCGCCGAGCTATTACGGCATGATCGACTTCGACGGCGGCGGGCGCATGATGGTGGAATTTGCCGATGTCGACGCAAGCGACGTCGAGGTCGGGCGCGACATGATGATGATGTTCCGCATCAAGGCGGTCGACGAGATGCGCGACTTCACCAAATATTTCTGGAAGGCGGTCCCGGTCGCCTGACCGGGGTTTCGAGCAGGAGACAAGACGATGGCCAAGGGCATCAAGGACAAGGTCGCGATCCTCGGCATGGGGTGCGCGAAGTTCGGCGAACGCTGGGACAAGGACGCCGACAGCCTGATGGTCGAGGCCTATGAGGAGGCGATCGCCGACGCCGGCATCGACACTTCGCAGATCGACGCGGCCTGGCTCGGCGTGGCGTTCGACGCGGTCAACATCGGCCCCTCGGGCATCCCGCTGTCCACTGCGCTGCGCCTCAAGAATATCGGCGTCACCAAGGTCGAGAATTACTGCGCGAGCGGGACCGAGAGCTTTCGCGGCGCGGTCTATGCCGTCGCCTCGGGCGCGGCCGACATCGCGCTCGCGCTCGGCGTCGAGAAGCTGAAGGACACCGGCTACGGCGGCCTGCCCGTCCGCACGCGCGGCACGATGCACGACATGACCGGCATCACCGGCTCCGCCCCCGGCAATTTCGCGCAGCTCGCCTCGGCCTATCGCAGCGTCCACGGCGTGTCGAAGGACGATCTCAAGCGCGCGATGGCGCATGTCTCGGTCAAGAGCCACGCCAACGGCGCGAAGAACCCCAAGGCGCATCTCCAGAAGGCGGTCGACATGGATACGGTGCTGAACGCGCCGATGATCGCCGAGCCGCTCGGCCTGTTCGATTGCTGCGGCGTGTCGGACGGCGCGGCCTGCGCGATCGTCACCACGCCCGAAATCGCCCGCGCGCTCGGCAAGACGGATCTCGTGACGGTCAAGGCGCTGCAGATCGCGGCGTCGAACGGCTGGGAGATCCAGCAGGGCGGCGGCTGGAACGGCAGCTTCTTCCACACCACCCGCGTCGCCGCCGCCAAGGCCTATGAGGAAGCCGGCGTCACCAACCCGCGCGAGCAGATCAGCCTGATGGAGGTCCACGACTGTTTCTCCGTCACCGAACTCGTCACGATGGAGGATCTCTACATCTCCAAGGAAGGCGACGGCTGGCGCGACGTGCTCGACGGCTTCTTCGATGCCGACGGCACCATCCCCTGCCAGATCGACGGCGGCCTCAAATGCTTCGGCCATCCGATCGGCGCGTCGGGGCTGCGCATGATCTACGAGAATTATCTCCAGCTGCTCGGCCGCGCCGGCCCGCGCCAGCGCCAGACCCCGCCGAGCCTCGCGCTCAGCCACAATCTCGGCGGCATGCCGAGCCAGAACGTCTCCGCCATCGCCATCGTCGGCATGGCCGATGCCTGACACCCCCGCCGATGCGATGGACGAGGAGACGTTCGAGGCGTTCCTCGATCAGCTCCGCCGCTACGTCCGCGAACGGCTGATCCCGGCCGAGCCGCAGGTCATCGCCGACAACCGCGTGCCCGACGAAATCCTCGCCGAAATGCGTGACATGGGCCTGTTCGCGCTGACGACGCCGGCCGAACATGGCGGCGCGGGGCTCGGCATCAGCCAGTATATCCGCACCATCCGCGAACTCGGCAAGCCGGCGCCCGCCTTCCGCGCGGTGATGTCGATCAACACCGGCATGTTCACCACCGCACTGAAAAAGGGCGGCACGGCCGAACAGCAGGCGGAATGGATGGCGCGCTCGGCAAACGGCGAAATCGCCTGCTTCGGCCTTACCGAGCCCGACAGCGGCTCCGACGCCGCCGGGCTCAAGACGCGGGCGACGCGCGACGGCAACGGCTATGTCCTCAACGGCACCAAGCGCTACATCACCAACGCGCCGCTCGCGAAGATCGGCCTCATCATGGCGCGCACCAATGCGGAACCGCTGCCGAAGAACGCGCATATCGGCGCCTTCCTGATCGACATGACCGCGCCCGGCGTCTCGATCGGCAGCCCGGACAAGAAGATGGGCCAGTCGGGCGCGCTGATCGCCGACGTCATCCTCGAGGATGTGCGCGTGCCCGGCGACGCCCTGCTCGGCGGCGAGGAGGGCAAGGGCTTTCTCGCGGCGATGCAGGCGCTCGATTCGGGGCGTCTCTCGGTCGGCGCGGCGGCGCTCGGACTCGCCGAACGCGCGCTGGAGACGGGGCTGCGCTACGCGATGGAGCGCAAGGCCTTCGGCGAGCCGATCGCGCAGTTCCAGCTCATCCAGGCGATGCTCGCCGACAGCCGCGCGGAAATCTATGCGGCGGAATGCATGATGCTCGACGCCTGCAGGCGCGCCGAGCGCGGCCGCGCCAGCCTCGAATGTTCGGCCTTCAAGATGTTCTCGACCGAGATGTGCGGCCGCGTCGTCGACCGCGTCGTGCAGATCCACGGCGGCGCAGGCTATCTCGCCGAATATGAGGCCGAGCGGCTGTTCCGCGACGCGCGCATCTACCGCATCTACGAAGGTACGACGCAGATCCAGCAGCTCGTCATCGCCAAGCAGATGATCCGCGACTTCCAGGCCAACGGCTAATGTACGATCTGCTCGGCGGAATGCGCGTCGTGGAGGCGTCGTCGTTCGTCGCCTCGCCCAGCGCCGGCCTCTATCTCGCGCAGATGGGCGCGGAGGTGATCCGCGTCGATCAGCTCGGCGGCGGCCCCGATTTCCGCCGCTGGCCCAAGGCCGATACCGGCGCGAGCCTCTATTGGGAGGGGCTCAACAAGGGCAAGAAATCGGTCGCGCTCGATCTGGGGCGGCCCGAGGGGCGCGAACTGCTGGCGGCGCTCGCGACGGCACCGGGCGCGAAGGCGGGGCTGTTCCTCACCAACTTCCCGGTCGAGGGGTTCCTCGCGCATGACACGCTGGCCGCGCGCCGCGCCGACCTCATCACCGCGCGCATCATGGGGCAGGCGAACGGCGGCCCGGCGCTCGACTATACCGTCAACGCCGCGCTCGGCATCCCGCAGATCACCGGGCCGGAAAGCCTCGGCGACGAACCCGTCAACCACGTCCTCCCCGCCTGGGATCTGCTGACCGGCGCCTATGCCGCCTTCGCGCTGCTCGCCGCGCTCCAGCACCGGCAGGCGACGGGGCGCGGGCAGGAGGTGCGCATCCCCCTCGCCGACGTCGGCATCGCCACCATCGCCAACCTCGGCCAGCTCGCCGAGATGCTGACGACGGGCGACAATCGCGCGCGCTACGGCAACACCGTCTACGGCGCGTTCGGCCGCGATTTCCTGACCGCGGACGGCGTGCGGCTGATGGTGATGGCGATCACCCCGCGCCAATGGACCGGCCTCGTCGCGGCGCTCTCGCTGGCCGATCCGGTGGCGGCGATCGAGGCCGCGCGCGGCGTCTCCTTCGCGAAGGACGAGGGCGTGCGCTTCGAACACCGCGACGCGCTCTTCCCGCTGGTCGAGGCGGCGGTGGCGCAGCGGCAATCGGCCGAACTCGGCGCGACCTTCGACCGGCTCGGCTGTTGCTGGGGCACGTATCAGACGATGCGCGAGGCGGTCGACGATCCCGCGCTCGTCGCCGCCAATCCGGTTTTCAGCACGATCGAACAGACCAGCGGGCTTTCCTATCCGGTGCCAGGCGCGATGGCGACGATCCCGCAGGAACCGCGCCGCCCACCGGTGCGCGCGCCCTTCCTCGGCGAGCATAGCGACGAGGTGCTGGCGGACGTTCTCGGCCTCGGTTCGGGCGAGATCGGCAAGCTCCACGACGCCGGGCTGGTGACACAGGCATGAGCGCGACGCTCGATCTCGCCCGCGCCGCGATCCCCGCGCTGCACCGCTTCGCCGACGCCGCACGCGAGGCGGTGCGCGCGCGCGTCGCCCCCGGCGGCACGCTCGATCCCGCGCGGCTCGATGCGGAACAGCGCGCCGCGCACGGCCTCGCCTGGATCGCGACGACGGTCGCCGCGCTCGACGGCCTGCTCGCCTGGGCCGAAGCGGCGGCGGTGCGCGGCGACTATGGCGATGCCGAGGCGCACGTGCTGGCGATCGGCTTCGGCGAATATGCCGCGCAACTGCTCGGCGGCCTGCCGATCAGCGCCAACGAGATCGTCCGCCCCGCGCAGCTCGGTATCGCCGCCGACGCCGCCGCGCTCGCCGCCGATCCGGCGGTCGCCGCGCTCGTCGATGCGGGCGCGGACCCGCAGGCGCGCGCCGCCCTCGTCGCGCACGTGCGCGGCGGCGGCGGCCTCGCCGAATCGCTCGGCGACGAGACGATCGACGCCATCCGCGACCAGTACCGCCGCTTCACCGCCGATCGCATCACGCCGTTCGCGCACGGCTGGCACCTCGCCGATGCGCTCATCCCCGATGCGCTGATCGCCGAACTCGCCGCGCTCGGCACGTTCGGCGTGTGCATCGCGCCCGATTTCGGCGGCCTCGGGCTCGGCAAGCTCGAAATGTGCATCATCACCGAGGAACTGTCGCGCGGCTGGATCGGCGCGGGCTCGCTCGGCACCCGCTCGGAAATCGCGGGTGAGCTGATCGGGCTGGCGGGGACGCCCGAGCAGAAGGCGCAGTGGCTGCCCGGCATCGCCAGCGGCGCGGTGCTGCCCACCGCCGTCTTTACCGAACCCGCCAACGGCTCCGATCTCGCCAATCTCGCCACCCGCGCGGTGGCGGGCGCGGAGGGCTGGGCGATCAGCGGCGCCAAGACGTGGATCACCCATGCCGCGCGCAGCGACCTGATGACCCTGCTCGCGCGCACCGGCGGGCCCGGCAACGCGGGGCTCAGCATGTTCCTCGCGCCGAAACCGCGCGGCACGGAGGACGATCCCTTCCCCGCGCCCGGCATGTCGGGCGGCGAGATCGGCGTGCTCGGCTACCGCGGGATGCGCGAATACGAGCTGGTGTTCGACGGCTTCGCGGCCCCGGCCGACGCCCTGCTCGGCGGCGAGGAAGGCCAGGGCTTCCGCCAGTTGATGAAGACCTTCGAGGGCGCGCGCATCCAGACGGCGGCGCGCGCGGTCGGTGTCGCCTGGCGCGCGTTCGAGCTCGGCCTCGCCTATGCCGTCGAGCGCCGCCAGTTCGGCCGCCCGCTCGCCGATTTCCCGCGCGTCCACGACAAGCTGGCGATGATGGTGGTGGAGACGATCGCGGCGCGCGAGCTTGCCTATTTCGCCGCGCGCGAAAAGGACAAGGGCCGCCGTTGCGACGTCGAGGCGGGCATGGCCAAGCTGCTCGCGGCGCGCGTCGCATGGAGCAATGCGGATAACGCGCTGCAGATCCACGGCGGCAACGGCTATGCGCTCGAATCGGAGATCAGCCGCGTGCTGTGCGACGCCCGCATCCTCAACATCTTCGAAGGTGCTGCGGAAATCCAGGCGCAGGTGATCGCACGAGGGCTGATCGCGACGAGGAATTGATGACGACCGACACGCGGACCGATCTGCTCACCCCCGCGCTCGCCGCGCGCTACGCCGCCACGTTCGATCGCGAGACTGCCGCCCACGCGCCGCAGGGTATCCATTGGTGCCTCTGCACCCCGGAAGCCGCGACCACCGGCCTCGGCGCGGACGGCCATCCCGCGGGCGGCGGCGGCTTCCTGCCCGAGAGCCCGCTGCCGCGCCGGATGTGGGCGTCGAGCGCGGTGTCGTTCCACGGCCCCCTGCCGGTCGGCGCCGCGATCGAGCGCGTCTCGACCGTGCTCGACCGCACCGAAAAGACCGGCGCGTCGGGCACCCTGCTGTTCGTGACGGTCGGGCATGAAACGCGCGCTGACGGCGCGCTCGCGGTGTCGGAGAAACAGACGATCGTCTACCGCGCCGCGGCCGCACCGGGGGCCCCGCCACCGCCAGCGCCGCCGCCCGCGCCCGAGGAAGCATGGGACTGGCAGCGCGAGATCGTGCCGGGCGCCCCGCTGCTGTTCCGTTACTCCGCGCTCACCTTCAACAGCCACCGCATCCATTACGACCTGCCCTACGCGCGCGACGTGGAGGGCTATCCCGGCCTTGTCGTCCACGGGCCGCTGATGGCCAGCCTGCTGCTCGATCTCGCCGACCGCGAACTCGGCCGGGACGCGCTCGCCAGCTTCGATTTCCGCGCGGTCGCCCCCGCCTTCATCGACGCGCCGCTGACGTTGCTCGGCCGGCGCGAGGGCGACGCGGTGGCGTTGCGCGTGCGCTCGGCCGCCGGATACGATCACCTGACCGCAACCGCGCGGCTGCGCTAAGTTCAGTCCGCCATCTGGTGGATTTGCTGGCCGATGTTGCGGCCGCCGGTCAGCGAATTGACCGCCTCGTGAAGGTTGGTGAGCCCGCCGGTGATCGTCGCGCTCGGCACCACCGAACCGTCCCGCACCCGCTGCAGCATCTCCGCCTCGAAGCGCGGAAACTCGGCGAGATGATCACTCGAAAGATAGCCGCGCAGCGTCAGCCGCTTGCCGATCGCGATCATCAGGTCCGGGCCGCCGCCCTCCGCTCCGTCGCCGCTATACCCCGACACCTGCCCGCACAGCACGACCCGGCCGAAGACGTTCATCAAGCCAAAGGCGGCGCGCTGCACCGCTCCACCGACATTCTCGAAATACACATCGACGCCGTCGGGGCACGCCTCCGCCAGCGCCGCGACGAAATCCGGCGATTTGTAATCCACGCACGCGGCGAAACCGAACCGCTCGACCACCGCGCGGCATTTTTCGGTGCCGCCGGCGATCCCGACGACGCGCGCACCCGCCGCCTTGGCGAGCTGCCCGGCGACCGATCCGACTGCCCCCGCCGCCGCCGACACCAGCACCGTCTCGCCGCCATGCGGACGGCCGATCTCGGTGATCCCCAGCCATGCGGTGAAGCCGGTCATGCCGAGCGCGCCGAGATGCAGGTGCAGCGGCCCGTCCGCCGGATCGACCCGCTTCACGTCGTGATGCGGTGTGGCCGGATCGAGCACGAGAAAGCGCTGCCGCACCGTCAGGAAGGCGCGAACATGGTCGCCGTCCCGGAACGCGGGGTTGCGACTCTCGACCACGCGCCCGACGATCGCGGAGGTCGGCACGCGGTTGCCGGGCCGCAGCTTCATCGGATAGGCGGCGTGCGGATCGATCATCGCGCGCGCACCGGCATCGACCGCGGCGAACAGCGTCTCGACACGGATCTCCCCGGGCTGGAGCGGCACCAGCGCCTCGGCGGGATAGGCGTAGACATCCTGCCCAATCGGGCCCGGCGGCGGCAGATGATCGACGCGAACGACGATGTTCGAAGGCTCGCCCATCCCCGCGGTCACTTGCCCTTGAACACGGCCGGGCGCTTCTCGCGGAACGCGGCGACGCCCTCGTTGAAATCCTCCGTGCGGCCCGCGTCGCGCTGCGCAACGCGCTCGTTCGACAGCGCGGTCTCGAAACTCGCGTCGAGTACCGACCACGCCACCTGCTTGATGATGCCGAGCGAGCTCGGCCCCTGCGACAACTGCTTCGCCAGCTCGAACGCCGCCCCATCGACCTCCTCGTCCGTGACAACGCGATTGATGAGTCCCCATTCAAGCGCACTCTCCGCCGGCAGCTTCTTGCCCAGCAGCATCATCTCCATCGCCCGCACTCGGCCGATCGCGCGCGTGAGGAAGTAGGAAGCGCCGCCGTCCGACGCGAGGCCGACGTTGCGGAACGCCATGAGGAACGCCCCGCTCGTCCCCGCCACGATCATGTCTCCGGCAAGGGCGATTCCGCACCCAACACCCGCCGCCGCGCCGCGCACCGCCGTCACCACCGGCGCCTTCGACGCGCGCATCTGGTAGACGACCGGGTTGAATATCCCATCGAGACGGCCGCCCATGTCGCGGCCCTTGTCGTTGAGGTCGATGCCGCCTTCCGCAAGGTTCGCGCCCGAACAGAAGCCGCGCCCGACCGATCCCAGCATGATCGCCCGTGCCTCGCGCTCGCCGCGCCAAAGGGCGTCGAGCAGTTCCTCGCCCATCCGTGTCGTCATGGCGTTCAGCGTCGTAGGGTCGTTGAGTTTGATGACCGCAACATCGTCGGTGATCTCGTACAGGATCTTCTCGTAGGTCATCGTCTTTCCCTCGGTTTCCAGGCCCGCGCACACATGCGGGCAATTTGACAGAAGCACATGGCCGCCTATGGAGAAGTATAACGTAGTTGCCTAGCAGATTGCCGGAAAGAAGGGCCAGACAGATGCGGCAGGGAGACGCGTTCGCACCGTTTCGCCAGCCCGTCTTCCGGGCGATCTGGCTGGCGACCCTGATCTCCAATTTCGGGGCGATGATCCAATCGACGGGTGCGGCGTGGATGATGACCTCGCTCACCGGTTCGCCGCGCATGGTGGCGCTCGTCCAGTCCTCCGCCACCCTGCCGATCATGCTGCTCGCGCTGTTCGCGGGCGCCGTCGCCGACAGCTACGACCGCAGGCGCGTGATGTTGGTCGCGCAGTTCGTGATGCTCGCCGCGTCCGCCGCGCTGGCGGTGCTGACCTGGCTGCACGCGATCACGCCGGCAGTGCTGCTGGTCTGCACGCTCGTCGTCGGCTGCGGGACGGCGCTGCATGGCCCGTCGTGGCAGGCGTCGATCCGCGCGCAGGTGCCGATCGAAGATCTGCCGGCGGCGGTCGCGCTCAACAGTATCAACTTCAATGTCGCGCGTTCGGTCGGCCCGGCGGTCGGCGGCGCGCTGATGGCGCTGTTCGGCGCGACCGCCAACTTCACGCTCAACGCTTGTTCCTATCTCGGGCTGATCGTCGTTCTGCTACGGTGGAAGCCGCGCTTCGATCATCCGCCCCAGCGCGAACCGCTGGTGGCGGCGATCCGCAGCGGCATAGCCGCCGCCTACGCGACACCGCCGGTACGCTGCGCGTTGCTGCGCGGTGCCGTTTTCGGCGTAACGGGGGCGGGGCTGTGGGCGCTGATGCCGCTCGTCGCACACGATCTGCTGCACGGTACGCAGGCGGACTTCGGGATCATCCTCGGCGCGTTCGGACTGGGGTCGATTGCCGGCGCGACCGGGGCGACGCGCGCGCGGCGGCGCTTCGGCACCGAACGCGTGTTCGCCGGCGGGACGTTGCTCTATGCCGCCGGGTCGGCGGGCGCGGCGCTGTCGCCCACGCTCGGCTGGACGGTGGTGGCAGCGGCGCTTGCCGGGTCGGCGTGGGTCACGGTCCTGTCGACCATCAACGTCACGGTGCAGATGGCCGCGCCGCATGCTGTCATCGGTCGCTGCCTGGCGCTCTACCACATGCACGCCTTCGGCGGGCTGGCGGTCGGCAGTTTCCTGTGGGGCAATGTCGCCGAGCGGATCGGCACGCAGACCGCGATCCTGCTGTCCGCCGCCGGGTTGTTCGCGTCGCTGCTGCTGGCGATTCCCTTGCCGCTTCCCGGCGTCATCTCAATTGAAAGCGAAGAGGCCCTTGCATGACCGGAGATGAAGCGACTGCGGCGTGGCTGCGTGCGCAATGGGCGGTGCCTGCGACGGAACACGCCGTCGCGGTCGAGGGCGCGCGCATAACCTATCGCGGCTGGAATCTGGACGCGCACGATCTGCCCGGCCTGCTGCTGATCCACGGTTTTCGCGCGCATGCGCGCTGGTGGGATCATATCGCGCCGTCGCTCGCACGCACGCACCGCGTCGCCGCCATCAGCCTGTCGGGGATGGGCGACAGCGATCGCCGCCCCGCCTACGCCCGCGCCCAGATGGCACGAGAGGTGCTGGCGGTGGCGGCGGATTGCGGGTTCGATCCGGTTACGCTGGTCGCCCACAGCTTCGGGGCGATGTCGGGCATCATGGCGTCGATCGCGTCGCCCGATCGCGTGCGGCGGCTCGTCATCATCGACACCGCGCTGCCGACTGCCGCCGATGTCGGCCATCAGATCCCTGTGCCGCCCAAGCGCCTCTATGCGACACGCGAGGAAGCGATGGAGCGCTTCCGCCTGATCCCGCCCGGCGCCTGGCCCAATCCGCTGGTGCTGAAATACATCGCCCATCATTCGGTTCGCGAGACAGCCGAGGGCTGGACGTGGAAATTCGACGAGGACGCCGCCACCTCGCTGAATGCCGAGGCGCACGCCTATCGCGCCGATCTGTTCGGCATCACCGTGCCGACCGACGTCATCTACGGCGCGGAAAGCGAGATCATGACCCCCGAACGCCGCGCCATGGCGGCGGAAATCGCGGTGGATTGCGGCATACCGGTCGAAATCCCCTGTACGCACCATCACATCATGATCGAACAGCCGGTCGCGCTCGCGGCGGCGCTTGACGCATTGCTCGCCACGCCGCGCAACAAGATTGCGTGCAAGGCGTGATCTACGTTAAATACCGAACAGGCGTCGGCAGAACGCACGGACACTAGGAGCGAGGGAAGATCGTGCTGGAATTGACGCTGGACCCTGTCGCCAAGATCCTGAAGCTCGAGACGACCGGCTATCTGACGGTCGAGGACGTGCGCCGCTATCGGTACGAACTGCTGCATATGGCGAGCCAGGCGCGCGAGCGGTTCGGGCGGGTCCGCATGTATGTCGACAGCACCGACGGGCGCGTGCAGCCCGCCAACGTGATCGCGGAATTCGCCGATCTCCCGTCGATCATCCAGGGGCCGGACGATCGCATGGCGGTGGCGGTCGGCTCGGCGCTGTCCCTCCTTCAGGTCAAGCGTTCGGTCAAGAGCGATCAGGAACGCGCCTTCCTCACGCCCGAAGAAGCGCTCGACTGGCTCAACAACGAGTAATGCGGACGCCGTTCAGATCGAACGGCTGACCACTTCCTTCATGATCTCGTTGGTGCCGCCGAAGATGCGCGTCACGCGCGCGTCGCGCCACAGCCGCGCGACCATATATTCGTTCATATAGCCCGCGCCGCCATGAAGCTGCAGCGCTGCGTCGATCACGCGGCCCTGCATGTCCGAATGCCACTGCTTCGCCGCCGAAGCCTCCGCCGTGGTCAGCTCGCCGCGCATATGGCGCGCGATCGCCCAGTCGAGATGCGCCCAGCCGACCTGGAGCTGGCTCTTGAGATCGGCGAGGGTGAACTTGGTGTTCTGGAATTCGAACACCGTCTTGCCGAACGCCTTGCGGTCCTTGGTAAAGGCGACCGCCTCGTCGAACGCACGCTGCGCCGCCGCCTGGCACGACACCGCGATCGACAGCCGTTCCTGCGGCAGCTGGCTCATCAGATAGATGAAGCCCTGCCCCTCCTGCCCCATGCAGTTGGTGATCGGCACGCGCACGTCCTCGAAGAACAGCTCGGACGTGTCGGCGCTGTGCTGGCCGATCTTGTCGAGGTTGCGCCCGCGCGCGAAGCCGGGCGTATCGCTATCGACCAGGATCAGCGAGGTGCCCTTCGCGCCGAGCGTCGGATCGGTCTTTGCGACCAGGATCACGACATCGGCGAGCTGGCCGTTGGTGATATAGGTCTTGTTGCCGTTGATGACGTAGTGGTTGCCGTCCTTGCGCGCGGTCGTACGCACCCCCTGCAGGTCGGATCCCGCACCCGGCTCGGTCATCGCGATCGCGGCGATCACGTCGCCGGAGACCATGCCGGGCAGATATTTCTGCTTCTGCTCCTCGGAGCCGTAGGTCTCGATATATTCGGCGGTGATGTCGTTCTGGAGCGTGATGCCCGCCGACGATCCGGCATAGGCCAGCTCTTCCGCGACGACGGCGTTGTAGCCGAAATCGAGGCCGAGGCCGCCGTATTTCTCATCGACATTGGGGCTGAGCATGCCCGCCTCGCCGCACGCCTTCCAGAATTCGCGCGTGACGATGCCGTCATGCTCGAACTTGTCGAGATTGGGGACCAGCTCGCGCTCGAAGACATGCCGCACGGTATCGCGGAACATCGCATGTTCCTCGTTGAAGGCGGTGCGGGTGGACATGTCGAGCATGATATTCTCCGGTCAATCGTCTCTCGCCGAAAGCACAACGGGCGCGCCTCGTCAAAGGCGCGCCCGCGTGCGGTTCGGGGGTTACTTGCGCTTGGAAGCGGCCAGCAATTCCCAGTGGCGCGCCATCATCTGGGTCGCCTGTTCCTGCAGCTCGCGCGGCACGTCGGGATAGAGCGGCAGCTTGCCCTTGGACGGAAGGGCGATCGTCGCGGTCGCACGGACCGTCTCGTCGCCGCGCTGGTTGGTGAAGCGCACCGCGACGTCGACCAGGTTCTGGCCGCCTTCCTCGCGCTTGGCGGTCACTTCGCCGGTGACGAACTGCGTGTCGCCCATATAGTTGAACTTGCGGATCTCGTCATGGACCTTCAGCACGATGCCGTCGTCGCCCGCCCAGTCGCTGAGATAGTGGAACAGGTAATTCTCGCGCATGACGCCGTAGTCATACGCCATGGGATTGCCGATAGCCTGCGCCCATTTCGGATCCCAGTGCAGCCGCTGCGCGACGTCGGGGATGCCGTATTCGTTCTTCACGTAGAACGGCGCGATGCGCTTGCGGTTCTTGTGCGCGAGACGGCCGACGGTCGGCGCATAGGGCACAAAGCCATAGCCGCCGGCGTGGAAGCAGATGACGTCGGTGACGGTGAGCGGGCCCTTGGCCATCTTGCCGAGCGAATCGCCGACATGCACGCTCGCGAAATCGCGCGGCACCGGGCCCTGCACCTTCTCCTGCGCGTAGACCTCGTCGATATCGGCCATCTGCTCGTCGGTGTAGGTCGCCGGCTCGAGCGCCGAATACTTGCCCTTCTTCGCCGCCGTCTTGCGCTCGGTCAGCACGCGCAGGATGCGATAGACCGCGACGACCTCGCCGCGCTGGTTGATCTTGACGTCGCGGCGCACGTTGATGACCGAACGGCCCGAGAATTCGGACTGTTTGACCTCGCAGCTTTCCTCACCGTTGTAGCTGTAGAGCGTGTCGCCCGGATAGATCGGCCGATACCAGTCCCAGCTCGAGCCCGACACGAAGACGTGGACACCGCGGAACAGCGACTTCTTGAGCGCCTTGATTTCGTCGGGCACGGGATCGCCGAGCATCGGCGAATTGATGATGCCCGCCATCATGCCCGGCGCGATCGTGCTGCCCCAGCGCGTCGATTTGGCATAGTCCGGCTCGCAGAACAGCGGATTGTCGTCCCCATTGCCGTGGCTAAAGTTGCGGATGTTGTCGGTCGTCGCGGTCTGGATGTATTCGCGCGTCTTGGCGGGCTCGTAGAAACCGACCAGCTTCTTCTGGCGCTCGATATCCTCGTCGGTGATCGCGTAATCGACGGCCTTCTGCCACTCGTCGCTCTTGAGAATGTCTTCGGACTTGGTCGCCATGATCGTGTCTTTCTGTCGCAGGAAGGGGTTCAGGCCGCGTCGGCGGCAGCAGTTTCGAACAGTTCGCGCACCGCGGGAAGCGCCGGCTTCATCGAAGGCGTGCGCGGCACGTCGTCAACGATCAGGAACTGGACCGGCACCTGATACGGCATCAGATGTTCGCGGCCGTACGCGGTCAGCTCGGCCTCGGTCGGCGCGGTCGCGCCGTTCTTGAGGATGATCACCATCTTCGGCACCGCGCCAAGGCGGCGGTCCTCGATGCCGACCGTCACCGCCTCGCGCACCGCGGGGTGGTTCTCATAGGTCTTGTTGAGATCGTCCGGGTGGACCTTGAAGCCGCCGCGGATGATCGCGAGATCGGCGCGGCCCTTGATGAAGAGGAAGCCATCGGCATCGATGATCGCACGATCGGTGGTGCGCAGCCACTCGCCGCGGTTGGCGAACTGCGCCGCCTTCATCTCGAGCACGCCTTCCTCGCCAGCCGGCAATTCCTCGCCGGTTTCGGCATTGACCACACGCCCGGTCACGCCGGGCTGGAACCGCCCCACGCTGCCAAGCTTGTCCTTCCAGAAGGTGTGGAAGTCCTTGAGGCCCCATCCCGCGACCGCACCGGAAAATTCGGTCGCGCCGTAATTCTGGAGAACGGGCAGATTGTAGCGCTCCATGAACTCGGCCGTAACCGAGGGATCGAGCGGCGCCGCCCCGGTGCGCAGCGCGACCAGGCTCGACAGATCCTCCTTCGGGATGTTCGCATCCAGGATCATGCGCAGGCCTGCGGGCACTGCGCCCGCAACCTTGGGCTTGTGCCGGACGATCGCGTCGCGCCAGCTCTCGACCGAGAATTTCTCGAGCAGGCACGCCTTGCGGCCGCCCGCGATGCAGGTCAGCGCGCCCCACAGCCCGCCGATATGCGTCATCGGATTGGACAGGATGGTCGTGCCGGGGCGCAGCTTGGCCGCGTCACCCTCGTTGCGGTCCTTCTCGTAGACAAGCGCGCCGGCGAAGCTCTTTTCGAAAGCGTCGCGCTTCAACGGGATGCGCTTGGGCGCGCCGGTGGTGCCGCTGGTCAGCATTTCGATGATGACGCCGGGCTGTTCGCGCACCGTATCCGCGCCGATCGTCTCGAAGCCTGCGCGCAGAGTCGCTCCCTCGAGGATGCCGGGGAGCTGGATCACTGCAGAGCCCGCCGCCTTCAGCGCATCGAGCACGCCGGGACGCTCGAGATCGTCCTGACCGGCGATTACCACCGGCAGCTTCAGCCCCTCGATATCCTTGATCAGCCGCTCGTCGGGATAAAGCGGATTGATCGAGACCATGCACGTATCGGCGGCAACCGATGTCAGCACCGCCGCGAAGGCGGACGGGCGATTGCGCACCATCACGCCGACGCGCGTGCCTTCGCCCAGCCCCAGTGTCGCGAGCTGCGCGCGGATCGCGGCGATCGTGTCGGCGAGCTGGCCCCAACTGTACCATTTACCCTGATAATCGATCACGTCCGCGTCGCGATCGATTGCGAGCACGCCGTTCAGCAGATCAGAAAACACGGACATCGAACACTTCCCCAGTCTCTTATATAACTAGGTTATCGACTATGACCCGCAAGCGCAAGCGCGGAACGGGGCCGTGCCCCGCGCCGAGCCTGCTCAGAGCTGATCGAAGGGCACGTTCTTGTCGGTGCGGATTTCGCCCGGCATTCCCAGGATACGCTCCGAAATCTGGTTGCGCAGCACCTCGTCCGCGCCCCCGGCCACGCGTAGCGCGGTCGACCAGATATAATCGTACTGGATGCGCTGCGTCTCGGTGTCGCCTTCTGGCGGGGCGAGGCCCGCCAGCCCGCGCAGTTCCATCGCGAGGCCGGACGTCTTCTGATAGCGATTCGTATAGGCGAGCTTGACGACCGAGGCGAGCGCACCCGGATTCTCGCCGCGCGAGACCATCGTGCGCAGCCGCGCCTGGAAATACCGCTCGGCCCGCTCTTCGGCATAAGCGGCGGCAAGGGAAACGCGCACGGCGCTGCTGTCGAGCGCCGTGCCGCCGTCACGCGGCGTGTCGGCAGCGTAAGCGATCAGCGCGCCGATGCCGCCATGTTTGCCCTCGCCGCCCTGATTGAGACGCTCCCCCATCAACACGGTCATCGCGCAGGCCCAGCCCTCGCCGACCGCGCCGATTCGATTGGCGTCGGGGATGCGCGCGTCGGTGAAGAAGGTTTCGTTGAAATCGCTCAGACCGGAAATCTGGCGAATCGGGCGCACGTCGATCCCCGGTGTCTTCATGTCGACCACGAAGAACGACAGGCCCTTGTGCTTCGGCACGGTGGGGTCGGTGCGCACGATCAGGATGCCCCAATCGGCATGATGCGCCCAGCTCGACCACACCTTCTGGCCGTTGACGACCCATTCATCGCCGTCCTTCACCGCCTTGGTGCGGATACCGGCGAGATCGGAACCTGCGGCCGGCTCCGAGAACAACTGGCACCAGGTGATTTCGCCCTTGAGCGTGCCGGCTGCGAATTTCTCGATCTGCTCGGGCGTGCCGTGCTTGTGGATGACGGGGAGCGCCATGCCGAGGCCGATGCCGATATAAGGGCCCTTGGGAAGGTGATATTCACCCTCCTCCTCGCCGAAGACCGTCGCCTCCATGATGGTGCCGCCGCGCCCGCCGAGCGATTTCGGCAGCAGGATCCCAGCATAGCCGCCCTCGGCGAGCCGCGCCTGCCACGCCCGGCCGCGTGCGACCTCTTCGGCATCGGACAGCGTTTCGCCGGCCTTGATGATGAAATCGGGCGCGTTCGCCGCCAGCCAGGAACGCGCTTCGGCGCGGAACGTGGCTTCTTCTGGAGTGTCATTAAAGTCCATTATGCTGCCTCCGCCTGCGTACCGGGGATGTTGGCGATCAGCCGGTTCGCCCAGGCCTCGCGCCCGCCGAGGCTGATCGCGAGCGTGCGTTCGCGCCGATAGAAAAAATGGCAATTGGCCTCGAACGTGTAGCCGATGCCGCCGTGGACCTGAATGTTCTCGCGCGCCGCATTCTCGAACGCGCCGATCGCGGAAAGCCGCGCAGCCGATGCCGCGAGCGGCAGTTCGTCGGCGGCGTTTTCGGCCGCCCAAGCGCCGTAATATGCGTTCGAGCGCGCCAGCTCGACCCCGACCAGGATGTCCGCGAGCTTGTGCTTGATCGCCTGATAACCGGCCAGCGCACGGCCGAAAATCTGTCGCTCCAGCGCGTAGTCGCGCGCCATCGTCAGGCACGCTTCGGCGCCTCCGACGGCCTCGAACGCCGCCTGTACGGCAGCCCGGTCGAACAGCCGCTCCAACGCCTGGCCAGCCGCCGCACCGTCGAGCAGTTCGGCCGACGCGCCGTCGAAGCGGATGGCGTAATGCGCACGGAGCTGATCGAAGCTGTCGAGCTTGGTGCGCGTCACGCCCGCCTGATCGAGTTCGACCAGAGCAAGCGCAGGCTTGCCGCCGCTGTTGACCAGCACGACCGCGACGCTCGCGATTCCGCCGTCAGCGACCGGCGTCTTCAGGCCGGTGATCTTGCCGCCCTCGAAAGTCGCCCGCAGCGCAGCGCCGGTCCAGCCGCCCGACCCTTCGGCATAGGCAAAGGTTGCGACGGTCTCTCCGCTGGCCAGCCGGGGCAACCACGCCGCCTTCTGGGCATCGCTGCCGGCAAGCTGTATCGCGTCCGCAGCCAGCACGATCGACGAGAAGAACGGCAACGCGACGTTGGCACGGCCCATCTCTTCGCTGATCACGCCGAGATCGAGCTCGGTCATCCCAAGACCGCCATGTTCCTCGGCGATGCTTGCGCCGAGAAACCCCATGCCGGCAATCTCACGCCACAAAGGCTCGTCCCACTCGGCGCCCGAATCGATGAGCGTGCGCAGCCGGTCCGGCGTGGAGCGTTCGCCCAGCAACCCGCGCGCCTGTTCGGCAAGCATTTTCTGTTCGTCGGAAAGATCAAAATTCATCCTGCGTCCTCACCGGCACTGATGGTTCGGTAGTTCACTAGGCTATACAACTCGGACGTGCAATCGGGGCCCTCTTCGCTTCTGTGGGCTGCAAAACGCCTTTGTGCGACGCAACATAGTTAGCTTGCTTGTGTTATAAAAAACACAGCTCGTCAGATTTCGAAATTGACGTTCCCTCAACTCTCGACTGTTCGTGTTCGCTAAGGCTATGGAGCGCCCCGACAAGCGTGCCGTCAGGGCGCGATACATAGGAGAAGACAATGGGATTTCGTTCCGCCAAAACCCGGTTGACGTTGGTATCGGTGGCCGCACTCGGCGCCTCGCTCGCAACTCCCGCTTTTGCGCAGACCGCGCCGGCGCCCGCTGAAGCGGCACCCGCCCCACAGGACAATGGCGGCCTCACCGACATCGTCGTCACAGCGCGCCGCGTCGCCGAGAATCAGCAGAACGTTCCCGTCGCCGTCACCGTGCAGACCGGCGACGCGCTGGCACAGCAGGCCGCCGTCCGCATCCCGGACATCGCGCGCCTCACGCCGGGCCTGACTTTGGCACCGGCTTCTTCGACCGGCACCGCGTCGTCGCTGACGATCCGCGGACAGGTGCAGACCGACGTTCTCGCCACACTCGATCCCTCGGTCGGCACTTATGTCGACGGTTTCTATTGGGCGCGCGCATACGGCATCAACGCCGATCTGCTCGACGTATCGAACGCGCAGGTGCTGCGCGGCCCGCAGGGCACGCTGTTCGGCCGCAACACGACCGGCGGCGCGCTGCTGCTGGAAACCAACAATCCGAACTACAACGGCATTTCGGGCTCGATCTCGGGCACCTACGGCCGCTTCAACGAACGTGGCGGCACCGCCATCCTCAATGTGCCGCTGATCGACGACAAGATCGCGATCCGTGGCGCTTTCACCATCAACCAGCGCGACGGCTTCTTCACCGACACCACCAACGGCGCCAAGCTCGGCGCGCGCGATAGCTGGACCGGCCGCGTCAAGCTGCTCATCAATCCTACCGACAACTTCTCGCTGCTGTTTTCCGGCGAGATTTTCCACAGCGACGCGCTGACGCGCCCCTATCAGTTGCAATATGTCGCGCCGACCTCGGTCGCGAACATCGAAGCCGCGCTGGAAGCCAATCCCGCCAACGCCGCGCTCCTGGCGACACCCGCCGGGCAGGGTCAGTTGATCGGCATCGGCAACGGCATTTTCACGCCGTACATCAATTCGATCGCCGGCACCGACCGCGCCGCCCTCAACGAGGATCCGCGCAGCTACGCCAATACCAACACCTACACGGTGACGGCGAACCTCGACACCTTCTTCGGGTCGGTCAAGTTCATCGGCGGCTATCGCAAGATCAACGCCTTCGCGAACATCGATCTTGAAGGATCGCCGGTCAACATCGTCCGCACGCTGGGGCGGCAGAACCTGGAATCCTATTCGGGCGAGCTGCAGTTCAACGGCAAGGCGTTCAACGATTTCGTCGACTTCTCCAGCGGCCTCTACGCCTTCCAGGAGACCGGCGTGGATCAGTCGACCTCGATCGCGCTGCCAGTGCTGTCGACCGTGTCGAGCGGTGGCACGCTTCCGCAGACGATCTATTTCGGTGACGTCACCAACCGCAGCATGGGCATGTACTTCCAGGGCACGTTCCACCTGACCGAGCAGCTCTCCTTCGTCGGTGGCGTCCGCTATTCGGTCGAAGACAAGAACCTGATTTCGTTCAACCGCAACGTCAACGCCAGCACGGGCGCGACGCTGAGCTGCCTGATCGTCGGATCCGATCCCACGACCTGCCGGATCGAGAAACATGCCGGTTTCGACGGCGTCTCGTACACGGCCGGTCTGAACTACCAGATCTCGCCGGAAGTCCTGGTCTATGCCAAGACCAGCAAGGGCTTCCGCTCGGGCGGCCAGAACCTGCGCGCATCGGGCACCGCCGGCGCCGCCTTCGTGCCGTTCCAGCCTGAAATCGCGCAGGAAGAAGAAGTCGGCATCAAGTCCGAATTCTTCAACCGCCGCGTGCGTTTCAACCTTGCCGCCTTCTACAACGAAGTCAGCAACATCCAGCGCACCGCGCTGGTAACGACGGCGGTGAACGGCGTTACGCAGACCGCCACGATCGTCGGCAATGCCGGCAAGGCGCGCTTCTACGGCGGCGAGGCGGAACTGACCGCCCGCCTGTTCACCGGCTTTACGATCGGCGGCACGGTCGCGCTCAGCGACGCGAAGTATCTGAGCTACAGCGACGCATCGGGCGACAAGCGCGACGAGGTCTTCCAGCAGGTGCCGAAGTGGACCTTCAGCGTTGCCGGCGACTATGAGACCACGACCGGCTTCGGCAAGGTCCGCGCGCATCTCGACTACGCCTGGCAGGACAAGACCGCGCTGTACAACTATCGCACCATCGCGACGCCGGGCACCGACGCCGCGACGACGGCGGCGATCGCCAAGGCGCTGACCCGCACCGCGGGCGGCGAGCTCAACGGTCGCCTCGGCGTGACGGTGATGGACGACCAGCTCGAACTCGCAGTGTTCGGCCGCAACATCCTCGACCGGCGCTACAACAACACCGGACTGCTGTTCGGCAGCCCGCTCAACGTGGTCTCGGCGCAGCGCAACGATCCGGCCACCTATGGTGTGACGGCAACGTTCAAGTTCGGCGGCAAGTAAGGCCGTTCGAACACGTTTCCCATCAAGGGCGGTCCGCGAGGACCGCCCTTTTTTTGTCCGTCCTCATCGCTAACCTGGTTAGTCTGCACTATCGTTCGCGAACTGACATGGCTACAGTTTCGCAAAACGAGAACGAGGAACGGGATGACAGGCGCAACGATTACCGGCATCGGCATGTCGAAACTCGGACGGAATCTGCACCGGCCGCCGATGGACCTGCTGCTCGACGCGACGCTCGAGGCGCTTGCCGATGCCGGGCTGACGCGCGACGACATCGACGGCATCACCACCTATCCGGGCCGGGTGAGCGGATCACCCGGCATGTCGCCGCTCGGCATCGGCGACCTGCGCAACGCGCTTGGGCTCAAGACGCGCTGGCATTGCGCGGCGCCAGAGGGGCCGGCTCAAGCGGCCGGCATCATGACGGCGGCAATGGCGGTCGCAACCGGGCAGGCGCGGCATGTCATCGCCTTTCGCGCACTGACCGAAAGTTCGTCGCAGACGCCCGAGCGGCGCGCCAGCCTGCCTACGGGTGGCGGCACGCGCGTCGGCGGATGGCCAAGCTGGCTGATGCCGGTCTACGCCATGTCGGCGGCAACCTGGGCTGGCTGGGCGGCAACGCGCTATTTCCATGAATTCGGCATGACGCGCGATCACCTCGGCACGATCGCGGTCAACCAGCGCGCCAACGCGCAGGGCAACCCGCGCGCGCTGATGCACGGCAAGCCGATGACGATCGAGGAGTATCACGCCGCGCGCATGATCACCTCGCCGCTCGGCCTGTTCGACTGCGATGTCCCGATCGACGGTGCGTGCGTCATCATCGTCTCCGCCGCCGACGCCGCGCGTGATTGCCGCAAGACGCCGCTGCGGATCGAGGCGATGGGCGCAGCCATGAACGAGAAGGAAACCTGGGACCAGCAGCCAGATCTCACCAAAATGGCCTCGCACGACGCCGCCGCCGATATGTGGAAACGCACCGACCTGAAGCCCAAGGACGTCGACGTGCTGCAGACCTATGACGGGTTCAGCATCTTCGTGCCGATGTGGATGGAGGCTTTCGGCTTCTGCAAACATGGCGAGGCCAAGGATTTCATCGCTGCCGGCCACAGCGCGATCGGCGGCAGCCTGCCCACCAACACAGGCGGCGGGCAATTGTCGGCGGGGCGCCTGCACGGCTTCGGCCATCTGCACGAAGCCTGCCTCCAGCTTTGGGGCGAAGGCGGCGACCGGCAGGTGCCGGGCGCGAAGGTCGCCGCGGTCGGCATGGGCGGCGGGCCGCTCGCTGGTGCGATGCTTGTGGCGCGGGATTGATGCGAACACGCAGCCTCGCCGCGATGATCATCGCTCTGTGGGTCGCGGAAATGACCCAGGCCTTCGGCACGGCGATGCTCTACGCGGGGCTGAAAGCGCTGATCGCGACCTTCAAGGATCCGGTGCTCGTCGGCTGGCTGGTAACGACCTACCTGCTTGTCGGCGCGGGCGCGGCGGCGGTGGCGGGGCGGCTCGGCGATCTGTTCGGGCGGCGGCGCGTGCTGCTCATCCTGCTGGCGCTCAGCGTCACGGGATCGATCATCAACGCCGTATCGACAAGTTTCGCCGTGCTGATCGCGGGGCGCGTGCTGGAGGGCCTTGCGGGCGCGATCCTGCCGCTGTGCGTCGGGCTCGTGCGCGAGAACGTCTCCAAGGAACGCGTGCCGATGGCGATCGGCCTGATGATCTCGGGCGCGTCGGCCGGCACCGCGGCCGGGCTGGTGATCGGCGGGATGCTCGTCGATCTCTATTCCTGGCACGCACTGTTCGTCGCCAGCGCGAGCTTCGCGGCGCTCGCCTTCGTGCTGATCCGACTGTGCCTGCCGCCGTCGCCGCTTCAACCGCGTACCGCGCCGCTCGATTGGCTGGGCGGGCTGCTGTTCGTGCCCGCTACGCTCGCGCTGCTGCTCGCGATCAGCAGCGGACCGAAATGGGGCATCGGCGATCCGCGCACGATCGCGACATTGATCGGCGGCGCGGCGCTGTTCGCCGTGTGGATTCGCCAGAGCCTGAAGGCGGTCGATCCGATGTTCGACGTGCGCCTGTTCCGCAACCGGCAGGTTCTGGTCGCCAACCTCGCGACCGCGCTCGTCTCGATGAGCACGTTGCAGATCACGCTCGTTTTCTCCGTGATGCTGCAGGCGCCGAAATGGACGATGGTCGGCCTCGGCGTCAGCGCGACGCTGGCCGGGCTCGTCAAGCTGCCGTCGAACATCAGCTCGCTGTTCGCGGGGCCGCTGTCGGGCTGGCTGACGCAGCGCGGCGGCGGGCGGATGGTGATGGTAGCGGGCGGCCTGCTGACCAGCGCGGGCTGGCTGCTGGCGATGGCGTTCCACGATTCGATCCTGATCATCGGGCTGATCCTGATCGTGATCTCGTTCGGGGCGACGATGCTGTTCGCGGTCGGCCCGACGATCCTGGTCGATGCCGTCCCGCACGACCGTACCAGCGAAGCGGCGGGGATGATGACGGTGGTGCGCCAGGCATCGCTCGGCATCGGCGCGCAGATCGTGACGCTGCTACTGGCGACCAGCACAGTCGTAGCACCCGAGGGCGGCGCGCGGTATCCGACGGTCGGCGCGTTCATGCTGACGATGGGCGTGATCGTCGCGATCAGCCTGGTGGCGACGGCGCTCGCGTTCGCGCTGCCGAAGGGCAAACCGGTCGCGGCGGTCTGAAAGGGATCTCATGCTCACGCTCCATCATCTCGGCATCTCGCAATCCGATCGTGTCGTGTGGCTCTGCGAGGAGCTGGGGATCGCCTACGATCTCGTCCGTTATGACCGCGATCCGCAGAGCCGGATGGCCCCGGCCGCCTACCGCGCGCTGCACCCGTTCGGCACCGCGCCGGTCATCTCCGACGGCGATCTTGTGCTCGGAGAGACGGGCGCGATCTTCGACTATATCATCGCCGTGTACGGCGGCGGGAGGTTGAAGCTCGAACCCGCCGCGCCGGGCTATGCCGACTTCTTGTTCTGGTATCATTTCGCCAACGGCTCGTTCATGCCCGCAATCATGGTCGACATGATCGTGTCGCGCGTCGCGCCCGACCCAAAGGCGGTAGCGGCGCTGACCGCGCGCTCGACGCGGGCGTGGGAGATGGTCGAGACGCGGCTGGGCGCGGCAGCCTGGTTCGCAGGCGATGCCTTCACCGCAGCCGACGTCATGATGGTGTTTCCGCTGACAACGATGCGCGCCTTCCTGCCGAAAGATCTGACGACGTTTCCCAACGTCCGCGCGTATCTGCAGCGCGTCGGCGCGCGCCCCGCATACCGCGCGGCGATGGAAAAAGCCGATCCCGGCGTGCCCCTCCGGCTCGACTGACGCTATCGCGGGCGCCTGCACGGCGCAGATGAACCGAGGAGTGGGTGATGGGCAGATTGGTCAACCGAACGGCGATCGTTACGGGCGCAAGCCGGGGCCTCGGCCGCGCGATCGCGCTCGGCATGGCGGCGGAGGGAGCGAGGGTCGCCGTCGTCGCGCGCACCGAGCAGGTATGGGACGATCGGCTGCCCGGCACGATCGGCGAGACGGTCGCCGCGATCGAGGCCGCCGGGGGCCGCGCGGTCGCGATCCGCGCCGACCTGATGGAGGCCGCCGACCGCATGCGGCTGATTGACGAAGCACGCGCCGCGCTCGGGCCCATCACCATCCTCGTCAACAACGCAGCCTTCACCGCGCCCGGCGGCCCGCCCCGCGCCGATGCGCCGGCCAGGGCAGCCGCGTCGAAGCCCGTCGCCACACCCGCCGCTAAGGCCGAATGGCCAAGTTTTATGAACACCCCGCTGCGCGCCTATCGCCGTCATTTCGAGATGGTGTTCGCCGCCTACGATCTGATGCAGATGGTCGTGCCCGACATGGAGGCTGCGGGATACGGCAGCATCATCAACGTCACCTCGGGCGCGTCGCGGATGCCCGGCGAAGGGCCTTACCCCGAACGCCGCTTCGGCTCGCTGGCCGGTTATGGCGGATCGAAGGCGGCGCTCGAACATCTCACGCTGTCGGCCGCCTATGAGGTCGGCGACCGCGCCATCGCGATCAACGCGCTTTCGCCGTCGCGCGCGTTCCACACACCCGGCGTCGCATATTATGCGCGAGAGTTTCAGGACTTCGCACCCGAAGCAGAGTTCGCGGAAGCCGCGATCCGGCTGGCGCTGGCCGATCCCGCGCGCGTCACCGGCCGCGTGCTCGGCCATGCCGACGTGCTCGACGAAAGCTACCGGTCCTATGTGTTCGTGCCGGGCACGTGAGCCGGCCGCTCAGCCGTCGGCGAGCTCGTTAATCAGCGGCGCGACTGGACCGATGCGGAACACACCGTTGCCGCGTGCGGTCGGCTCGCCGTTCACCGACAGCACGCCGTCGGCGAACACCATCCGTCCGGTGCGCTTCAGGATGCGGCCGCGCCCCTCCACCCAGTCACCGAGCTTCGCGGCGCCGAGATAATCGACCGTCATGTTGACGGTCAGCAGGAAATGATCGGCGAGATCGGGCACGGTGAAGCGCGCGGTCAGCGGCAACACCATGTCCATCGCCGTCGCGGTCCACCCGCCGTGGCAGATGCCCATCGGATTGCAGTGCCGCTCTCCGACGCGGAAGCCGAACACCGGCTCCGCCCCGGACCGGTCGACATAGACCGGCCCGTTGCGGCCGATAAAGCCATCGTCGGCGAACAGCAGCGGCGCGTAGCCCGAAGGCGCACGGTCCGCCGCGACGATGTCCCGCACGGTCAGCGCGGGGGCATCCGGATGGCGCCGTCGAGCCGCAGGTTCTGGCCGTTGAAATAGCTGTTGCGGACCAGCTCCAGCACCAGGCTGCCGAATTCGCTCGGCTTGCCGAGACGCTTCGGGAACGGCACCGACGCCGACAGCACTTCGAGCACCTTGGGCGGCACGCCGAGCATCGGCGGCGTCGCGAAGATGCCGGGCATGATCGAGTTGACGCGGATACCGAGGTCCATCAGGTCGCGCGCCATCGGCAGCGCGAGGCCGTTGACGCCCGCCTTGGCCGAGCCATAGGCGACCTGGCCGACCTGCGCATCCTGCGCCGCGGCCGATGCGGTCAGCGTGATGACGCCGCGCTCGCCGTCTTCCAGCGGCTCCAGCGTCGTCATGCCCATCGCCGACAGCGAGGCGAGGCGATAGCTGGCGACGAGGATGCCGAGGATCGAGAACTCGTAGTCGGCGGTCGAGAAGCGCTTGAACTCGCCGGTCTCGCGGTTCTTGCCGATCGTCTTGCCGCTGCGCGAAACCTGCGCGCAGTGGACGAGGATACGCTCCTGCCCGTGCGCCGCACGCGCCTTTTCGAAGCCGGCGACGACTTCCTCTTCGCTCAAGATGTTGACCTTGGCGAACACGCCGCCGATTTCCTTGGCGATCGCCTCGCCCTTCTCCTCGTTGAGGTCGAAGATCGTGACCTTGATGCCCGCGCCCGCCAGCGCGCGCGCGCTGGCTTCGCCGAGGCCCGAAGCGCCGCCGGTGACGACGGCGGCGGTGGTGTTGTTAATTTCCATGTCTCAGCTTCTCCCTGAAGTCGTTCTTGTCACAGCGATTCGATGATCGTGACGTTGGCGACGCCGCCGCCCTCGCACATCGTCTGCAGGCCGTATTTCTTGCCGCGCGCCTTGAGGCCGTAGACCAGCGTCGCCATCAGCTTGGTGCCCGATGCGCCGAGCGGGTGGCCGAGCGCGATCGCGCCGCCGTTGACGTTGAGGCGGGCGTGGTCCGCACCGATATGCTTGAGCCACGCCATCGGTACTGGTGCGAATGCTTCGTTGACCTCATAAAGATCGATGTCACTGATTTTCATGCCGGCGCGCTTCAGCGCCTTGTCGGTCGCGAACAGCGGCTCCTCGAGCATGACGACGGGATCGCCCGCGGTCACCGTCATGTTGACGATGCGGGCGAGCGGCGTGAGATTGTGCTCCTTCAGCGCACGCTCGGACACGACCATCACCGCGCTGGCGCCGTCGGTGATCTGGCTGGACGTGGCGGCGGTGATGACGCCGCCTTCGACCAGCAGCTTGACCTTGGCCATGCCCTCTTCCGAAGCATCCCAGCGGATGCCCTCGTCGACGACGTGCAGCTCGGTGGTGCCGTCGGGCAGCGTGATCTCGATCGGCAGGATCTCGTTGTCGAACGCGCCGGCCTTGGTCGCGGCCTGCGCGCGCAGGTGGCTTTCGAGACCGAAGGCGTCGAGATCCTCGCGGCTGAAGCCCCATTTCTTGGCGATCATTTCCGCGCCGCCGAACTGGCTGAAGCCGGTGATGCCGAAACGATCCTTGATCGCCTGCGAATTGGCATCGACCCCGGTGTCGCGCAGCGTCGCGGAGCCCATCGGCACGCGCGTCATGCTCTCGACGCCGGCAGCGATGATGATGTCCTGCGTGCCCGACATGACCGCCTGAGCGGCGAACTGGATCGCCTGCTGCGACGATCCGCACTGGCGGTCGATCGTCACCGCCGGAACGCTGACCGGCAGCGAGGAGGCGAGCACGGCGTTGCGGCCGACCTGCGTCGCCTGCTCGCCGGCCTGCGTGACGCAGCCCATGATCACGTCCTCGATCGCGTCGGGCGCGATGCCGGCGCGGGCGACGACCGAGTCGAGCACCTTGCCGCCGAGATCGGCAGGGTGCCAGCCGGCCAGACGGCCGTTGCGACGGCCCCCGGCGGTACGAACGGCGGCGACGATATAGGCTTCAGCCACGGCAATGCTCCTGGTCTGTAATGAGGTAACCGTTAGGTAGGATCAGGCGAGAAAGTTTGCCAGCCGCCCGCGAATGATCGCTTCGGCGTCGGCGACGATACGGTCGATCAGCACCTGGCAGGTCGGGATGTCGTGGATCAGGCCCTGCACCATGCTGGCCCAGAATACGCCCTTCGACAGGTCGCCGGTCTTGAGCAGCTCGCGGCCGGCGGTGCCCGCGACGAGTTCCTGCACGTCGGAGAATTTCGCGCCCGGCACGGCGAGGCGGCGCACCACTTCTTCCGAGACGGCATTCTTGCCGACGCGCGCGGTGTTCTTGAAGCTGCGGAAGATCAGGAAGGTGCCGCGCTCGTCATTGTCGATATAGGCCTGCTTGACGTTGGGATGGATCGGCGCCTCCACCGTCGCGCAGAAGCGCGTACCCATGTTGATGCCTTCCGCGCCCAGCGCCAGCGCCGCCGCCAGGCCGCGCCCGTCGCCGAAGCCGCCCGAGGCGAGCAGCGGGATCTTCACCTTGTCGGCCGCCGCCGGGATCAGGATCAGGCCGGGGATGTCGTCCTCGCCCGGATGGCCCGCACATTCGAAGCCGTCGATCGAGATGACGTCGCAGCCCGCCTTCTCCGCCGACAGCGCGTGGCGCACGGCGGTGCATTTGTGGAGGACGACGATGCCGTGCGGCTTCACCTGGTCCCAGATCTCGCGCACCGCCTGCGTACCGGCGGTTTCCAGCACCTTCACGCCGCTATCGATGATCGCCTGGGCGTACGCCTTGTAGTCCGGCGAGTTGATGGTCGGAAAAACCGTCATGTTCACGCCGAACGGCTTCGACGTCAGCGAGCGGCAACGCTCGATCTCTTCGCGCAACGCCTCGGGCGTCGGCTGGGTGAGGCCGGTGATGATGCCGAGGCCGCCCGCGTTCGAGACGGCCGAGGCCATGTCGGCAGTGCCGACGCCCTGCATCCCGCCCTGCACGATCGGATGTTCGATGCCCAGAAGTTCCGTGATCCGCGTCTTGATCGCCATGCCCGTTCCCGCTCGCTTTCGAAATGCCCTCGACGGGCCTGTTGCACCTAGTTACCTATGACCGGCGCTTCGCTAGCCACTTTGGCGGCGCTCGGCAACCGGGGAGGACGGGTGAGTATCGATTGGTCCCAATTGCGCCTGCCGGTGATGCAGGCGCCCATGTTGATTTGTTCGAGTCTCGAGCTCGTCATCGCCTCCTGCCGGGCGGGCATAATCGGCGCGTTCCCGAGCGGCAACCCGCGTGCGCCCGACAGTCTCGAATCCTGGCTCGCCGCGATTCGCGAGGCGGAAGCGGAAAGCCTGGGGCGCGGCGAACGCTTCGCACCGTTCTGCGTCAACCTGCTCGCCTCGACCGCGATCGACCAGCAGGTGCGCGCGGAACGCCTTGAAATCTGCAAGAAAGCGCGGGTGCCGCTGATCCTCACCAACCTCGGCGATCCCAGGGCGGAGGTCGAGGCGGCGCACGAATGGGGCGGCACCGTCTTCCACGACGTGACGACGATGCGCTTCGCCGAAAAGGCGATCGCGGCGGGTGTCGACGGGCTGATGCTGGTGTCGGGCGGCGCGGGCGGCCATGCCGGCACGCTCAATCCCTTCGCCTTCCTGCCGCAGGTACGCCGTATCTTCGACGGCACGATCATGCTGGCGGGCGGCATCGCCGACGGCAACGGTATCGCCGCCGCCCTCGCGCTCGGTGCGGACATCGTGGTGATGGGCACGCGCTTCATCGCGACGCGCGAATCGGGCACGTTCGATCCGCACAAGCAGATGCTGGTCGATGCCAAGAGCGAGGACGTGCTGTTCACCGACGCCATCGCCGGTATGCCGGCCAGTTTCCTGCGCCCTTCGATGATCGAGAACGGACTCGATCCCGACAATCTGCCGCCGCCCAAGGGGCTGCACCGTCCCGATCTGCCACCGGGCATCCGGGCGTGGAAGAACATCTGGAGCGGCGGCCATTCGACCGGCCTGATCGACGACGTGCCGAGCGTCGCCGAACTGGTCGAGCGGCTCGAGACGGAATTTCATGCCGCGCGCGACCCCGGCGACTGGCGCGCAGCACTGCTGAGGAGCCTGACGCGATGAGCGAGACAGTGGATCGCGAGGCGATCCGCCACCTGATGGCGGTGTACAACATCAACGGCGACCGCGGCCGCATCGACGCGCTCGCCGGTGCGTTCACCGAGGACGGCACGATCGAATTTTCGGGCCAGGCGACCAGCGGGCGTGCCGCCATCGCCGCGCGGCTCTCGGGCAAGGGCACGCGCAACCCGGCGCTGGAGCTGTCGCGCCATCACCTCACCACATCGCTGATCGAACTCGACGGCGACACCGCGACCGCGCGCAGCTATTTTCAGGTCGTGACGAATCAGGGCCTCGATCATCACGGCCATTATGCCGACCGGCTGGTGCGTACCGCCGAAGGCTGGCGGATCGCGCACCGTTCGGTGCGGATCGACTATCAATCGCCCGATACCCTGTTTGCACCGCTGCATGTGCGCGGCCGGACGCCGGCCTGACCGTCGAGGACACCCATATGGACTATATTACGGTCGCGAAGGCCGACCACGTGACCACGGTCACGCTCAACCGGCCGGAGGTGATGAACGCCATCAACGGCGGAATGCACAACGAGCTGCAGGTGGCGTTCGACGATTTCGCCGCCGATGACGATCAGTTCGTCTGCGTCGTCACAGGTGCCGGCGAGAAGGCGTTCTGCGCAGGATCCGACCTGAAGGCGGTCGCGGTGCGCGGCGAGCATCCCGTCTATCCCCGCAACGGCTATGCCGGCCTGATCGAGCGATTCGACTGCCCCAAGCCGATGATCGCCGCGGTCAACGGCCTTGCGCTCGGCGGCGGATTCGAGGTGGCGCTGGCCTGCGATCTCATCATCGCGGTGGAAAGCGCGAGTTTCGGTCTTCCCGAGCCGCTGGTCGGCGCGATCGCCTTCGGCGGCGGGCTGCACCGGCTGGCACGCGAGATCGGGCCGAAGCGGGCGATGGGCATGATCCTGACCGCACGCCGCGTCAGCGCGGCGGAGGGGCTGCGGCTCGGCTTCGTCAACGAAGTGGTGGCCGCTGGCGAGCTCGACGCCGCCGTCGCGCGCTGGGTCGCGGAGATCCTGCGCGCCGCGCCGCCTGCGTTGCGCGCATCGAAGGAGGTCGTCTATCGCGGGCTCGACGAACCGAGCCTGGAGGCCGCCCTGACGCATCAATCGAGCTATCCCGCCTATGTCGCATGGCGCGACAGCCAGGATGTGAAGGAGGGCCCACTCGCCTTCGCGGAGAAGCGCGAACCGAAGTGGACCGGCAAATGAGCCGCGCGGTTATCATCCACGCCTTCGGCGATCCCTCCACCTTCATGCTTGAGGACCGCGCCGTCGAAGCGCCCGGCCCCGGCAAGATCGCGATCCGCATCCACGCCGCCGGCATCAGCTTCGTCGACGTGCTGGTGGCGGCGGGCGAATATCAGCTCAAGCCGCCCCTGCCCTTCATCCCCGGCAGCGAATTCGCCGGGGTCATCACCGCCGTCGGCGAAGGCGTCGATCCGGCGCGCATCGGCGAGCGCGTGCTCGGCAGCGCGTTCGGCGCCGCCATCGCCGAAGATACGGTGATCCCCGCCAAGCTCGCCGCGCCGATCCCGGACGGGATGCGCTTCGAGGAAGCGGCGGTGTTCCGCGTGAGCTACGCGACCGCCTATCACGCGCTCGTCCAGCGCGGCACGCTCAAGGCCGGTGAGACGGTGCTGGTGCTCGGCGCGGGCGGCGCGGTCGGCTATGCCGCGATCGAGGTCGCCAAGGCGCTCGGCGCGGTCGTGATCGGTTCGGCCTCGACCGATGCCAAGCGCGCGCTGGCGATGCAGGCGGGTGCCGATGCGACGGTCGATTCGCGTTCCGAAAGCTGGCGCGACGATGTGAAGGCGGCGAACCATGGCAAGCCCGTCGATGTCGTGATCGATCCCGTCGGCGGCAGCGCGACCGAGCCCGCCTTCCGATCGCTGGCGTGGAACGGCCGCCTGCTCGTCATCGGGTTCGCGGGCGGGTCGATCGCCAAGCTGCCCGTCAACCTCGCCTTGCTGAAGGGCGCGTCGCTGATCGGCGTCGATGTCCGCCAGTTCGGCGAATATGAGCCCGAGCTGGCCGCCGCCAACGTCACCGCGCTGTTCGCGCTGTACGAGGCGGGGCATCTCCACCCCCCGGTCGCCAAGACTTATCCGCTCGACGATTTCGTGGCGGCGATGGTCGAGGCGCGCAGCGGCGAAACCGCCGGGCGGATCGTGTTGACGATGCGCTGATCCCGGCGGCGGCGCCCGTTCAGGCGGGTGTCGCTTCGTGCGCGAACAGTTTTGCCACCTCCGGCAAGGCGGGCTTCATCGACGGCGTGCGCGGCAGCGTATCGACGAACAGGAAGCGCACCGGGATCTGATATGCCGAAAGCGTGTCGCGCACGAACGCCTGCAATTCCTCGGCGCTGACGACGGTGCCGTTGCGCGGGATGATGGCGGCGGCAGGCACCTGACCCAGACGCGGATCGGGCAGCCCCACCACCGACGCCTCACGTACCGCCGGATGCGCCTCCAGCGCCTTGACGACGTCGTCGGGATGGACCTTGAAGCCGCCACGGATGATCGCATTGTCGGCGCGGCCGCGGATGAACAGGAAGCGATCCGCGTCGATCACCGCGCGATCGGTCGTGCGGTGCCAGCGATCGACGCCGCCGATCATCGCGGTCTTGAGTTCGAGCAATCCCTCGGCACCATCCGGCAGCACGTCCCCACTGTCGGGATCGACGATGCGCGCGCCGACATCGGCGTGGAGGCGGCCGGAGGAGTCCGACTTTTGTTCGAAATGCGCGCGGAAATCGGGCAGCGTCCAGCCCGCCACGCCGCCGACGAATTCGGTCGCACCGTAATTCTGCAGCACCGGCAGGTCGTAGCGCTGCAGGAATTCGCGCGCGATCTGCGGATCGAGCGGCGCGGTGCCGCACCGCAGCGCCGTCAGGCTCGCCAGATCCTCTGGTGGGATATCGGCGTCGAGCACCATGCGCAAAGCCGCGGGCACGACGGAGGCGACCTTGGGCCGATACTGGACGATCGCCTTGCGCCATGCCTCGACCGAGAAGCGTTCGAGCATGCAGACGCGCCGGCCGGCGAGCAGGGTCGAGAGGATCGCGAACAGGCCGCCGATATGCGCGATCGGATTGGTCAGCACCGCAACGGTATCGCGCAGCTTCGGCGCATCGCCGGGCGCGCGGCCGCGTTCGTAGACGGTCGCCCCGCTCAGCGCCATTTCGAAGGCGATGCGCGTGAGCGGGATGCGCTTGGGCGGGCCCGTCGTGCCGCTCGTCAGCATTTCGAGCGCGACACCCTCCTGCGCGACGCGCGCGCGGCCGCGCGCGCCGGGCGTGGCGAGCCGCGGTGCCGCGAGATCGCCGGTCAGCTCGATCAAGGCGGTGCCTGCGCCCCCGGCGCGGTCGCGAAACCCCGCAAGATCGAGATCGCCGCCCTCGCCGATGATCGCGGCGAGCTCCAGCGTGCCGACATCCTCGAGCAGGCGCGCCGCGGGCAGTGCGGGGTTGAGCACCACCATGCACCGGCCGGAGCCGATCACGCTCAGCATCGCCGTCACCTGTGCAGCGCGGTTGCGCAGCAGGATGCCGACGCGCGCGCCCGGCTCAGGCGCGACGTCGTCGAGGATCGCGCGGGTGGCGGCGATCGCGGCGGCGAAGTCGCCCCACGTCCGCCAGCGCTCGTCAGGCCCGATGAAGGTCGGCGCGGCGGGATCGATCGCCATCACCGCGTCGAGTTGTTGACCGATACTTGCCATATGTCCTCCCGGCTGCCGCGCGTTACGCCAGGCTGGCCGCCAGCATCGGCACCTCGGCGAGCGCCCGCATCGCGTCGTTGAGGTGCGTGCAACCGGCGGTCTTGCGGAGCGTCACCAGCACCGCGTAGCGCAATTCGGCGAGCGGCGTGCCGACCATGGCGGCAAGGTTGGTCGGCGCGGCGGGACATTCCGCATAGGGCAGAGTGCCCGGGATCGCCTGCGCCGATAGCAGCGTCGTCGCATCGGCATCGGCGGTCGCGAGCAGGCGGTATTCGTGGACGGCGATACGGTCGCCACCATCGGGCGCGCTGGCGCTGTCCTGAAAGGCCGAATCGATGTGGACCAGCCCGTCCTGGCGCCACACGTCGATGCGCCGGGCACGGCGGAAGTTGACGCCGCCACGGTCGATCAGCGGATGCCAGCCGTCCGGGTCGGCCGGGTTCACGAGCGGCGGCACGCGCGTCGCATTCTGTTCGGGTCGCGGGCTGCCCTCGAGTCCGAGCGCGGCGGAGCCGGGACGGAAGCCGATGCAGATGCCCTCCATATTGGCCATGTGCGCGGCGACCTCCTCGGGCGTGCGCGCCGACAGCCAGTCCTCGGTCCAGCGCGACCAGGCCCAACCCGCGACCAGCGTGGCACCGGCGAGATCGTCGAGCAGCAGGTACAGTGGCGTGCCGTTGGTGCGCTCGCCGGGCAGCGCCTCGTCGATCGCCGCGCGTAGATAGCCGCCGGCGCGAGCGCCGGACAATCTGTCGAGCCCGTCGCGCGGCGGCATACTGGCGACCGAGCGGATCACGCGGTGATCGGCGAGCACGTCGGCATGGTCCTGCGCCAGCACGACCGGCGCGCCGCCGTCCGCCGGGGTCAGGATGTCGCGCGCATCGGCGGCGAACACGCCGACGCCGTCGCGCCCCTCGGGCCAAGTCGCGTCGATCGACGACGTGCGCCGCACCGACCCCGGCCGCCGCAGCGGAGACACGCCCATCGGGTTGCTCGGCGCGCGCTCGAAGCGCGGCAGCGGCGCACCGGCGAGCGAAAGACCGCGTGCGGCGGGCTCTACTTCAATCACCAGCCGGCCAGATCGGCAGCGCGTGCGCGGTGAACCGCCGGGCTGCCGAGATAGGCGCGATCGAACAGCGCGCGGCGGAACCAGGTGTTGAGCCCATATTCCCAGGTATAGCCGATGCCGCCATGGGCCGCGACGGCGGCACGGCCGACCGAGACGAAGCGATCGGCGAGATGCGCCTTCGCGATCGCCGCAGCGCGCGCCGCATCGGGCAGATCGGCGTCATGCGCATAGCCGGCGTACCAGACCAAAGCGCGCGCCGGCTCGACCTCGAGCGCCATCTGCGCGAGCTGGTGCTTGAGCGCCTGGAAGCGGCCGATCGGCTGGCCGAACTGCTCGCGCTCCTTGGCGTAGGCGACCGACAGATCGACGCAATATTGCGCGCCGCCCAGCGCGTCGGCGGCGACCAGCACGAGCGCCGCGTCGAAGATCCTCGCGACGAAGGGATCGCCGGGCGCGAACAGTTCGTGCGCCTTTGCGCCCCCGAAAGTGACGGTCGACAGCCGCCGCGTGCGGTCGCTCGACTTCACCGGCTCGATCGAAACGCCCTCGCCCGCCTCGACCAGCGCGAGACCGCCGCCCTTGGTGCCGAGGATGAAGAGTTGCGCCGCACCCGCCGACTGCACGAAGCGGACGCTGCCCGCCTCGGGCGTCGCGTCCCAGCTCTCGGGCAACCAGTCGCCGCCGAACGCGAAGGTCGCGACCGCTTCACCGCTCGCCAGCGCGTCGAGATGCGCCTTGGCGGCATCGTTGGTCGAACGGGCGACGATCGCGGCCGCCAGCATCTGCGCGCCGAGCGGCCCGGCGGCGGCGGCCTGCCCGGCAACCTCCACGACCATCGCGGCATCGAGCAGCCCGAGGCCCGCGCCACCCTGATCCTCGGGCAGCAACAGCCCGCCCAGCCCGAGCGCCATCAGCGCCTGCCAGCTCTCGGGATCGAAATCGGCCTCGCCATCGACGAATTTCTCGACGCGCTCCTTGGGCCAGACATCGGCGAGCGTACCGCGCACCGCGTCCTGGATCGCGACCTGCTCTTCGCTGGGATGGAACTTCACTTGTCGGTCTCCATCGCCAGATCGCGCGGCAGGCCGAGGCCCCGCTCGGCGATGATGTTGCGCTGAATGTTGGTGGTGCCGCCCGCGATCGAATTGCCGAGCGAGCCCATGATCTGATCGAGCCACTTCTCCGGCCCGCGCCCGCGCGTGCCGGCCGAAGCGGGCTCGACCAGCGCATCGTCGCCGATCAGCTCCTGTGCGGCCAGCGCCATCTCATGCCCGGTCTCGGTCAGCAGCAGCTTCATCATCGACTGGATGATGCCCGCCTCCTCGCCCGCCGCCGCCAGGCTGAACAGCCGGTAGCTGGAGTAGCGGTGCGCCATCACATAACCCTCGATACGGGTCAGCGCCTGGCGGATTTCCGGGTCCTTGATCGCGGGCTGGCCGTTCCGCGTCACCTCGCCCGCCAGCTCGACCAGCTTGTCGAACTGTGCGCCGAGGCCGGTCGCGGAGCCGATCGCCGCGCGTTCGTGCTTCAGCGTCGTGCGCGACACGTTCCAGCCGTCGCCGCGCTCGCCGATCAGCCAGGAGGCGGGCGTCTTGGCGTTGTCGAAGAAGAATTCGTAGAAACCCGACTCGCCCGTCATCTGCCGGATCGGGCGGCGCGTGACGCCGGGCTGATCGAGGTCGATCAGCATGTAGGAGATGCCGGCGTGCTTGCTCGCCTGCGGCTCGGTGCGGATCAGCGCGAACATATGCGTGGCGCGGTCGCCCTGGCTGGTCCAGATCTTCTGGCCGTTGATGACCCATTCGTCGCCGACCAGCTCGCCCTTGGTGCGTACCGAGGCGAGGTCGGAACCGGTGCCGGGCTCCGAATAGCCCTGCCCCCATTGATATTCGCCCGACATGGTCTTGCGGATGAACAGATCCTTCTGCTCGGGCGTACCCTTTTCGAGCAGCGTCGGCACGAGCATGTTCATGCCGTTGCCGGTGATTTCCATCGGCGCGCGCGCGCGGCCGAATTCCTCACGGATCACCTGCGCACGCACGACGTCGGCGGGCTGTTCCGAACCGCCGAATTCCTTCGGGATGTTGCGATAGAGATAGCCCGCTTCGGTCGCGGTCAGCCGAAAGGCGTTGATATACGCCTTCAGCTCCGACCCGCGCAAAGCGCCCGGTTGCCAGTTGCCGCGCAGGAAATCGCGCACGTCGGTTCGAAAGCTCTCTGCCTCCGCGCCATAGCTAAGGTCCATCTTCGTCTCCATCGCGTGCGGTGCAGCGCTTCGATTAAGCCATGCACATCTTGGTCAACCTAGTCAAACAGCTCTAATGCCTGTTATCGCGGTTGCGACGCCTTCCTTTTCGGAGAGTTTGATTGACCGAAGACGCGACCGCTGCACAGGCCTTTTTCGAGCCCACCGCAACCGGATTCCTGCCGACGGGTGCGGCGGCGAGCCCGTGGGACGGCGCGCATCTCAGCGGCGTCGCGATCGGCGGCATCCTGGCCCACGCGATCGACGGCGTCAGCGGCGGCATGTCGGTCGCGCGGCTGACGATCGACATCCTCGGCACCGCGCCCCGCGCCGAGAGCTTTCTTACCGTGACGACGCGCCGCGACGGAGCCCGCATCCGCCTGGTAGAGGCGGAATTGTCGGCTGGCGGGCGTGTCTCGGCGCGCGGCACGGCGCTCCTGGTTCGCGCGATCGAGACGCCCGCAGTCGAATCGCCCCTTGCATACCCGCCACCCGAATCCTTCACCGATGCCGCCCAGACCAACCGTCCGGCGCTGCGCGGCGCGACTCAGCGCCGCATCGTGTACGGCGATTTGCGGGAGTCGGGGCCCGGCGCAATGTGGAGCCGGGTCGCGATCCCGCTGGTCGCCGGTACGCCGCTCTCGCCGCTGGTGCGCGCGGCGATGCTGGGCGACATGGGCAGCGCGATCGGCAGCGTGCTGCCGGTCCGCGACTATACCTTCCCCAACCTCGACATCGCGATTCACTTCAGCCGGATGCCGCGCGGCGACTGGCTGCTGATCGACGCGCTGACCGACACCGCGGGCAACGGCCTCGGCATCATCAGCAGCACCTTCTCGGATCGCGACGGCGTGTATGCACGCGGGCACCAGACGCTGTTCATATCGCCGCGCTGAGATTGCCCTTTCCGTCCCCGGCGGCGTATCTGCGCTGATGCAAGGCGGTCCGAAACCCGTGGAAGCGCGCGCGGCGTCCCCCGCCGATGCCACGCGCGCGCGCATCCTGCTGGCCGCGCAGCAGGCGTTCTCGTCACGCGGGTACGGCGATGTCGGCCTGCGCGCGATCGCGACGGCGGCGGGCTGCGACACGACGCTGATCCGCCGCTATTTCGGCCCGAAGCAGCGGCTGTTCGAGGAAGCGCTGTCGCGCGCGCTCGATGTCACCCCGCTGCTCGACAGCTCGCGCGAAAATTTCGGCGCGCGCGCCGTCGCCTTCTTCACCCAAGAAAACGACACCACGATCCAGCCGATCCAGATGCTGATCTTCGCGACCGCCGATCCGGTTTCGCGCGCCACGGCGCTGCGGCTGCTGGAACGTCACGTCATCGCACCGATCGCAGCGTGGCTGGGCGGCGGCGACGGGGCCGCGCGGGCGGCGCGCATCTCGATGCTGTGCAGCGGCTGGTTCCTCTACAGTCGCGTGCTGCCGCTGCCCGGCGATGCGGACGGCGAGCCCGGCGCGACCAACCGCTGGCTGGCGGCGCAACTCCAACTTGTCGTGGACGAAGCCCCCTGAAGTGCTTATGTCTACAGTTGTGGACACGACTCGCGGTAACCGATGCGAGCAGCTTTGGGAGAGTGCAGATGCAGGCGATCGACCTCCAGATCGACGTAACCGACGCGGCCGGTATCGGCGAGCCGGCGCACGTCGCCATCACGGTTACGCTCCCCGATCCGGCGGATCTGGCGACGCCGCCGGTCGTCTGCTTCGCCAAGCCCGGCGGCGGGTATTCGCGCGGCTATTTCACCGTCGATCTGCCGGGGCCGGCCCGCGGCGCGCAGGCGGACTGGCATGCGCAGCGCGGGTGGATCTTCGTCTCGGTCGATCATCTCGGTGTCGGCGAGTCGAGCATCCATGCCGCTGCCAAGCTCGACTATACCGCCACCGCCGCGGGCAGCATGGCGGCCGAGGCGGAGATCCTGCGCCGGCTTGCCGAGGGCACGCTCGCGCCCGGCTTTCCCGCCATCGCCGATCCGCTGAAGATCGGTATCGGCCAGTCGATGGGCGGCTGCATGACGATCATCCAGCAGGGCCGCTATCATTGCTACGACGGGATCGGCGTGCTCGGCTATTCGGCGATCCACACGCATCCGCCGGTGCGGCCCGGCACCCGGCCGATCGTCGCCCCCTGGCTGCCGCGCGACACGCTGCTGCGCGACACGCCGCCGGTGATCGTCAACCGGGCGGCGGTGCAGGCCTATGTCGCGGGGCTGCCCGCCGCCACCGCATCGGGCAGCGCCGAGCATCCGATGCTGTGGGGCTTCCACTATACCGACGATTACGATGACGCGATGAACGCGGCCGCGCTGATCGACCTCGCCCGCTTCTTCAACATCCACGCCCCGGAAAAGCAGGTCGGCGTCGAATGTCAGCCCTGGGGGTCGTTGACCACGCCGGGCGCGGTCGCTCAGAGCTCGCTGACGCCGGGCACCGTCGCGCCGGAAGCCGCCGCCGTCACCGTGCCCGTTCTTGTCGGCATGGGCGAGCGCGACACCACGGCGGACGTGATGGGCGAGCCCCGCGCCTACCGTTCGTCGAGCTCGATCGACATCTTCGTCTGCCCGCGCATGAGCCACATGCACAATTTTGCCGGAACGCGCGTGCTGTTCTGGGAACGGATCGAGAGTTTCGCAAACTGGGCCGGGCGGGTGAAGGCGGCTTAGCCGGCCGCGTCCTTGGCTTCCTTCAGCGCCTTGTAGATCTGCGCGGTCGCCGTCGTCGACAGCCCCATGTTGAGCGCCTCGTGATCGAGCGCCGCCTCGAAATTGCCGTCCTCGGCGAAGTTGAGGTTGGCCTTCATGTAGCGATAGCCCATGCGCGGCCCGTCGGCGAGCTTGTGCGCGGCCTTCAGCGTCTCGGTGCGCAGATCGGCATCGGCGAACAGCTTGGTGTAGATGCCCTTGGCGAAGGCGGTCTGCGCGTCGAGCTTCTCGCTCAGGAAGAACAGTTCGCGCGCCACGCCGGTGCCGAGGATCTTGGTCCAGAACCAGCTCGATCCGAAATCGCCGCCCGCGCCGATCCGGTCGAACGCGCTGAGGAAGGTGGCGGATTCGCCCGCGAAGCGCAGGTCGCACGCGCCGGCGATGCCGATGCCGGCACCCGCGACCGGCCCGTTGACCATCGCGATGACGGGCTTGGGCATTTCATGCAGCAGGCGCGACGTCTCCATGAAGCCGCGCAGCCGCGTGAAACCCTGTTCGACCCGCCCGCCCTTGCCGGGATCGACCGGTCCCGGCCGGCCACCACCGTCCTTAAGGTCGCCGCCCGCGCAGAAGCCGCGCCCCGCCCCGGTCACGACGACGCAGCCGACCGACGAATCGCGCGCCGCATCGGCGACGACATCGACCAGCGCGGTCATGATCCCGAATTCGAGCGCGTTGAGCCGGTCGGGCCGGTTGAGCGTGATGATCCGCACGCCACCCTCGTTTTCCACCAGCACCAGCGGACCGCTCTGCTCGCCGTCGCTCATTTCGGTTCTCCTGTAGCCGCCATTGACCGGGTATCCGGGCTGGTTCACTAGGTAATACAGCACAAAGTGCAAGCGTTGATGGAGCGGATGAGGATGAGGCCACCTGTCGCGATCGCGTTCCTGCACGGTGGAAAACAAGGCAGCTGGATCTGGGACGAGGTGCGCGCCGCGATCGCCCTGCAGGCCGGGCCGGACGCACCCGAAACCCTGACACTCGACGTCCCCGGCTGTGGGACGAAGCGCGGCCGGGATGTGGCGTCGCTCGCGCTTGGCGACGTGGTCGAGGAACTGGCGGACGATCTCGCCGCCAGCGGACGCCGGCTGATTTTGGTCGGGCACTCGCAAGCGGGCACCGTGTTGCCGCGCCTTGCCGCCGCGCGGCGCGATCAGGTCGCGAAGCTCGTCTATCTCACGTGCTCGGTTCCCGAAGAGGGGCAGACGCTTGCGGCGATGCTCGGCACCGGCCTGCAGGGGACGAACGACGCGGAGATCGGCTGGCCGCTCGACCCTGCGACTCACTCGCCCGATCAGCTCTTCGCGGAGATGTTCTGCAACGACATGGACGACGCGGAACGCGACGCATTCCTCGGTCGCCTCGGCGGCGACGACTGGCCCGCGGCCTGCGCCGTCACCGATACGCAATGGGGTTGCGCGGCGGTGCGGGATATCCCGGCACGCTACGTGATCGCCCTGCGCGACACCATTCTGACGCCGCCCTGGCAGGAACGCTTTGCCGCGCGCTTGAATGCGGCCTCGATCACGCGCGTCGATGCCGGCCACCAGCTGCTCCAGACGCGGCCGCAGGCGGTCGCCGAAATCCTCCTCGCCGAAGTGAAGGACACCTTATGACCGTGCCCCGCCCCTTGCCGGCAACCGACCGCGATACCGAAGCCTTCTGGAAAGGCGGTGGCGAGGGCAAGCTGCTGATCGAGCGCTGCAACGCCTGCCACTATCTGATTCATCCGCCGACCGGCTTCTGCCCGCAGTGCGAAAGCCGCGACACCGCGCCGCACGCGGTTTCCGGGCGCGGCGTCGTCACGAGTTGCACGGTCAACCACAAGCAATGGATGCCCGATCTGCCGGTGCCGTATGTGCTCGCGCTGGTGTCGCTGGAGGAGCAGGACGACGTACGGCTCGCCACCAATATCGTCGATTGCGATCCCGAAAGCGTGTTCATCGGCATGAAGGTGACGGTACGTTTCGAACAATCGCAGGATCTTTGGGTACCGCTGTTCGCACCGGAGACGGCGGCGTGAGCAAGGCCTATC